>NZ_JBEFOC010000008.1:2500-1176507 GCF_045063755.1 Nonlabens sp. Asnod3-A02 | reverse complement strand
TTGCTGTATAAGCTCCACTTGCATCGGTTGTTACCGTTTGAGCGTTTCCGTCCTCATCTGTAATCAAAACATCTACTCCAGATAATCCAGGCTCGCCTGCATCTTGTGTTCCGTTTCCGTTTACATCGTTATAAACCAAACCTTGTAGAGTAGCAGGAGCATTGAATCCATTATTCTCTTCAGTTACCGTTGAACCAGAAACAGCAACTACTGTCGTAGGATCTGTCCCCTCCGTCTGAACTGTACCTACAGGCAAAGTTGTATCATCAATATTTACACTAACGTCTCCAGCGAATACATTACCTGAATAATCACCATTAGCATCAGTAGTTACCGTTATAGGATCACCAAAAGTAGGAGTCAATACAACATCTACATTAGCAAGATCTGGCTCACCTGAATCCTGTGTTCCATTACCATTTAAATCATTATAAACATGACCCACTATAGTACCTACAGGTAAAATCGTTTCAGTAATATCATCTATTAAGTTACCATCTCCGTCATTTCCATCATCAGAAATATCCGAAACCGTATCGCCATTACTATCTGTAGCAGTAGCTGTAGCTTGATTATCAATCTGTCCGGCAGCAAAATCAGTATCATTAATCTCATAAGAAGCCGTAAAAATCATACTAGCCCCAGGGATTAAATCTCGAGCATCACCTTGTCCATCTTCATCAGAACCTCCTGATAAATAAACTGGTGTAGGAACAGGAGTATTTGTTCCCGTAAAAGTTCCTAAATTCTCAGTTACACTAACATCAAACGCAAAGCTTGAACCTGAATTTAAAACCGTATATGTGTAATTAATTATACCTGTTGCTGGATTGAACGTACTAGTTTTAGTAATATCCAACGTAGTAGAACAAGCACTATTTTCGTTAGGATCTAAAAAGTCGAATGAAACAGTGCCAGTCATAGTAGGAGACGTATAACCTTCTCCCATTTCACCAGAAGTAACTAAACCATCACTATCAACTGTTGCAGGAGCTGCATTTCCAAGTACACCATCTTCATCCGCTTTCGCGAAAGCGTCAACATATCCAGCCTCTATCGTATCACTACATCCATCTCCATCCGAATCCAAATCTAAGTGATTAGGTAAACCATCATTATCACTATCTAATAATGTACAAACACCGTTTGCATTTAATGTACAAAAATCAGCATCTTGATAATTAACGATTCCATCACCATCATCATCCAATGAAGGATCTCCCAAACCTTGAGATTCAACAACATCTAAGATACCATCATTATCATCATCTAAATCAACACTATCATACACACCATCACCATCTGTATCGACAGGCGGAAAACAAGCATCAGAAATACCGTCACCATCAATGTCTGGACCAATTTCAGTATAATCATCAATACCATTTCCATCAGAATCTTGAGGCGTAGTTGAAGAATAGCTCGCTGCTAAAACCAAACCATTAGTAGCATTAACTGGAGCAGGATCTACACCATACTGACCATCATCACCTCCATCTGCAGTAGAATCAAAATAAGCCTCATTTGCATCAGAACAACCATCATTATCAGAATCAGTATCTCTCCAATCAGGCTCACCTGAACCTGAATCGGAATCTTGCAAAGTATAATTAACCTCACCATTATCAACATCACCAGGATCTTGAACAGAATCAGGAATACCATCAGCACCTACAGGGCCAGTTAAAACACCATTAACATAAGCTTGCCCATGACCAGCCTCTTCTACATCATAAATACCGTCATTATCAGCATCAAGATCTAAATAATCTGGCACACCATCATTATCCGTATCAACTGGTGTAGAAACCACACAAAATGCAATAGAATTAAATGCCAACGTAACATTAGAGTTACTTATATTATTCTCATTTTTACCTGTGATAAAAACTATTCTATCAACAGCCTCAGCAACACTAACGGTGAATAAATTACTATTTGTAGCAACTCCTCCACTCGATGAATTTCCTATAACTAAATTATCATTAACATCCCAAAATCCAGAGGACAAAGCAGGGCTAAAACTACCAAAATTAGAACCATCTATACCCACATCAACACCACCTAAATCAGCATTAATAAGAGCGTAATCCCCATTGTTATAACCACCTACCTGAATAACCACATTAGTCACAGGTTGATCAAATAAAAACTCATATTGAACATAATTACCGTTAGCAATTACACTAGTTCCATTAGGCTGAACTGATATGTAATCTTGAACACCAGCAAGATTATCTCTTAATCTAACACCTCCATTTGCTCCATTAGACCATGCAGCAGCACCAACCAACGTTGCTCTAAAATCGTATGTATCTCCAAATAAATTTGAGATAGTAGTAACAGCAGAAGCCGACTCTAGCCTATCATTATAAACCACTCCTATAGTATTAATAGTATCATTTACAGAATCCAAACACCCAATACCACCTTCTTCAATATCGGTGATACCATCATTATCGTCATCTAAATCAGTAATATCATCAACACCATCATTATCAGCGTCACAATTACCTACCACTAAGTTACTAGAACCTGAATCTTGTACATAACCATAAAACCATGAATTTACAACACGATTATTACCGTAATCATCACATAATAAATCTAACGTATCAGAACCTTGCCCTCCCGAAACAGCAGGAACTGTATCGTCAGGATTAGATCCATCCCAAGCATGAGCAGGTCCAGCTATACCATCAAGCAAACTAATCCTTGAAAAATTCCCTTCGGTTATATTATTACCCTCACTATCACCGCTATCTACACAAACACCAAACGATGACAATTCAGTGTCATCCCAATATATATTAGCATTTTGAACAACTGGAGATACACCTCTAATATTTAAACCATTAATATTGAATTCTGCATCATACATAGGAACATTAGTACGACCTCTAAAAGAAGTCACTTCAACACTTACCGTAGAATCGAAAGTAACCGTATCTCCCAACCCATCTAAACCATTCCAAGCCATCTCATTAGCACCTGCTAATTGATCATAAGCCTCCAAACTAACATCACGAGTTCCTGCTTGAAAACCTGGAGTTCCGTTTAAATCTATAAGAATAGCAACATCACCAGCAGCATTCAAAGTATATGGTATACGATAATCTCCTGGGCAACCCTGGATACGACTACCTAAAACCGGAGCAGAAACCGCTGTAGTAACAAAAACAGATTGATCTGGTGTAAATAAGAATATTTGATATCCGTTATCAAAAACAGGAGCAGTTGCCGTAGGCCTATTTTGTGAACGTCTTGTATTTTCAAAGACATTACTAGAATTATTATCATCATCCACAACACCAAAACGGTTCATAGATAACTCATAAGCAAGCGGTCGAAAACCATTTAAAAAATCTAACTCAACAATAACTTCATCATCCGTGTATGCATAAAACACACCTTCAACTGAAGCCTCCAATGTTGGATTAGGAACAAGGTCAGGACTATCAGTACCATCTGCAATATCATTTACATCTTCTTGTCTATAACCAATAAAACTCCATTTCTCTGACCATAACCTACCTAAAATAGGAGTAGTATTAGTACCAACCGTTAAATCGAAATAAGGAAAAAAGAACACAACCGGAGTATCTGTACCAGCTCCATTAAAATTAAAACTTGTAGCACCGTCATCTCCACTAATATAAAATTCAATATAGAAGTCACCTGCTGTAGCTGGATTAAAAACAAGAGGATTATACCCATTTGAAACACCACCTATTCCATTAGGCCCCTCAAAGGCCTCAGCATAATTATCTATATATCCAGGATCTCCTACAGTAGGATTACCTCCAGCGCCATTATCCAATCGCCCAGACAACGTACCTACCTGAACACCAGCTGAATTAACACCCTCAACCAAAACACCAGCTTGATTATAAATTCTATAATACGTTACAGAATTAATCAATTGATTATTAGTACCTACGTTTCGTTGTAAAGATTTAACACCAAAATATAAATTTTCCGTAGCCGCATTAGCAATAGTAAAATGCATTCTATTTGCTTGTGGAGCATCTATGTAAGGACCACGAAGACCTCTTGTAAAATACAAGGCAGTTCCGTTTACTGGCTCAACATTTGACGCAGAAGGCATAACCTGCTTTGTACCATCAGCATACAAGCCCAAGGGCAACATAAGAACAATTACTAATAGTAAAAGCGTCTTATTTATAAAGCTAAAAAATACATTTAAAAAAGTAGAATTACTCATAAGGGATGAATTGTAAAATTTTATTAACCATGTATAAACACAATTAGGATACAAAAATAGAATATTGAACACCACCTTTGATTAATAAGCAAGCTTTATAAATAACTATTCGATTAACGCTTATGAATATTAGATTAATAACATATGAGAAATGTTAAAACAGCAGACACCTTAATAACAATTTAATAATCATAAGTTAAACAGGTTCGAAAGAAAAATCTAATTTAACCAAAAAATAAAAACCCAAACACAATAAAATTAATTTAAGAGGATTTAAAGCGTTAATTGACCTACATTACTGAATATCATTAACAATATGATAAAACTAGTTTAAAACCGCTGTATACAATCAATAAATTCCGAAACTATAACATAAACCTATAAGTATACCTTGTTGTAATAAAAAAGCCTGATGTAAAAACATCAGGCTTTATTATTACGCTTGTCCCGTAGGACCAAAATTTAAAGGTATAGGCGGTTGATCATAATCTCTTATCTCTCCATGTGCTTTTTCAAATTTACTCACATTATCATGTAAGGCTTTGGCCAAACGTTTAGCATGCTGAGGAGTTAAAATAATTCTGGATTTAACCTTTGACTTAGGGTTACCAGGCATAATATTCACAAAGTCCACAACAAACTCAGAAACTGAGTGATTAATAATAGCTAAATTACTATACTGTCCTTCAGCAACATCACCATCAATCTCGATATTAATCTTATTCTCTGAATTATTTTCTTGCGCCATTACTTCTAGTTATAATTTACTTTAGGCTCTTCCTTTTTATTTAAAAGCTTTTCAAACTCTTCCTTTGAACCTACGATAATATCATCATAATTACGCATACCTGTACCTGCTGGAATTCTGTGTCCAACAATTACATTCTCCTTTAAACCTTCTAGAGTATCAACTTTACCTGCAACAGCAGCTTCATTTAATACCTTAGTAGTTTCTTGGAAAGAAGCAGCACTAATAAACGACTTCGTTTGAAGAGAAGCACGTGTAATACCCTGAAGAATAGGTTCTGCAGTTGCTGGCATCACATCACGAGCTGTAACTAATGATTTGTCCTCTCTTCTAAGAATAGAATTCTCATCTCTTAGCTCTCTAGAAGTAATGATCTGACCTTCTTTTAAAGTATCAGAATCACCAGCGCTTTCCACAACTTTCTTACCGTAAAGATTGTCATTTTGTTGGATAAAATCTTCTTTATGAACCAATTGGTTCTCTAAGAACATACCATCACCAGAATCAACAATTCTTACTTTTCTCATCATTTGACGAACAACAACTTCAAAATGCTTGTCGTTAATCTTTACACCTTGTAACCTATAAACTTCTTGAACCTCATTAACTAAATACTGTTGTACAGCACTTGGTCCTTTTATAGCAAGAATATCTTTTGGAGTAATAGATCCATCAGATAAAGGCATACCAGCTCTTACATAATCATTTTCTTGTACAAGAATCTGATTAGAAAGTTTAACGAGGTACTTCTTCACTTCATCAGTTTTAGAAGTAACGATGATTTCACGGTTACCACGCTTAATTTTACCGAACGAAACAACACCATCTATCTCACTAACTACAGCTGGATTAGAAGGGTTACGAGCTTCAAATAATTCTGTTACACGTGGAAGACCTCCAGTAATATCACCTGCTTTTGCAGATTTACGAGGGATTTTAACTAAGACTTTACCAACCTTAATCTTATCATCGTCATTCACCATTAAGTGAGCACCTACAGGAAGGTTATATGAAATTACATTATCACCCTTAGCATCAACTATATGTAAAGTAGGGATAAGTTTCTTATCTCTAGAATCAGAAATAACTTTTTCCTCATATCCAGTTTGTTCATCACTTTCTACTTGGAAAGTAACACCCTGAATAATGTTTTCGAACTTAATCTTACCAGCAAATTCTGAAATAATAACACCGTTAAATGGATCCCATTTAGCAAGTAAATCACCTTTCTTAACCTTAGAACCTGGTTTAGCATAAAGCTCAGAACCATAAGGAATGTTATTAGAATTTAACAACATACCTGTTTTCTCATGAAGTAATTTAGACTCAGCTGTACGAGAAATTACTATTTCTACCGCTTTACCTTCGTTATCTTCAACCTTAACCGTTTTAAGATCATCGATCTCAAGTATACCATCGTTTTTAGCAACAATAGAACTATCTTCAGAAACGTTACCTGCAACACCACCTACGTGGAAAGTTCTTAACGTAAGCTGTGTACCTGGTTCACCAATAGATTGTGCAGCAATTACTCCTACCGCTTCACCTCTCATCACTAACCTGTTAGTAGCCAAGTTACGACCATAACATTTAGTACAAACACCTTTTGCAGCCTCACAAGTAAGAGCAGATCTTACTTCCACAGACTCTAAATCAGATGCTTCAATGATATCAGCAATTTCTTCTACTATCAACTCACCAGCAGAAATAATCACTTCTTGTGTAGCCGGATCTATAACATCATGTAATGCAGTACGACCTAGAACTCTAGCTCCTAATTTCTCCATTACCTCTTCATTCTTCTTAAGAGCAAAAACTTCTATACCTCTTAAGGTCTCACAATCTTCATGATTTACTATTACATCTTGTGCAACATCATGTAATCTACGTGTAAGGTAACCAGCATCCGCAGTTTTAAGAGCTGTATCTGCAAGTCCTTTACGCGCACCGTGAGTAGAGATAAAGTATTCAAGAATCGAAAGACCTTCCTTAAAGTTAGAAAGAATAGGGTTTTCAATAATAGCACCACCACCATCGTTAGATTTTTTAGGTTTTGCCATAAGTCCACGCATACCTGTAAGCTGTCTTATTTGCTCTTTAGATCCACGGGCTCCAGAATCAAGCATCATAAACACCGAGTTAAATCCTTGTTGATCTTCTCTAATGTTTTTCATTGAAAGCTCAGTAAGCTGCGCATTGGTAGCCGTCCAAACATCAATTACTTGATTATATCTTTCATTTTGGGTAATAAGACCCATACCGTAGTTTCCACGTATTGTGTCAACTTTAGCATTTGCAGTATCAATCATAGATTGCTTCTCTGCAGGAATCATAATATCTCCTAATGAGAACGATAACCCACCACGGAATGCAAATCCATAACCCAGATCCTTAATTTCATCAAGGAAAGCAGCTGTTCTAGGAACATCTGTTACCTTAAGGATATCACCTATAATATCTCTAAGTGCCTTTTTAGTAAGAACCTCATTGATATAACCAGCTTCATCTGGCACTCTTTGATTAAATATAACTCTACCAGCAGTAGTTTCAATAATTTCTGCTTTATAAGAACCATCATTTTGAAGAAGGTTAATTCTACATTTAACAGGAGCGTTAATATCAACTCTCTTCTCATTAAATGCAATAACCAATTCTTCAGGACCGTAAAAAGTAAGCCCTTCACCTTTAACAATATGTCCAGGTTCAGATCTACGTAATTTGGTCATATAATAAAGACCCAATACCATATCCTGTGATGGTACCGCTATCGGACTACCATTTGCAGGGTTAAGAATATTGTGTGATGCCAGCATTAATAACTGACATTCTAATATCGCTTCAGGACCTAAAGGAAGGTGCACAGCCATTTGATCTCCATCAAAATCGGCGTTAAATGCCGTACAAACTAATGGGTGTAACTGTATTGCTTTACCTTCAATTAATTTGGGTTGGAAAGCCTGTATACCTAATCTGTGAAGAGTAGGAGCACGGTTCAACATAACTGGATGTCCTTTAAGAACATTTTCCAAGATATCCCAAACTACTGGTTCTTTCTTATCTATAATTTTCTTTGCTGACTTTACAGTCTTAACGATTCCACGCTCAATAAGTTTACGTATTACAAAAGGCTTATAAAGCTCTGCAGCCATATCCTTAGGAATACCACACTCATATAATTTAAGCTCAGGTCCAACAACAATTACCGAACGTGCAGAATAATCAACACGCTTACCTAGTAAGTTCTGACGGAAACGTCCTTGCTTACCTTTAAGTGAATCAGATAATGATTTTAATGGTCTATTAGAATCTGTTTTAACAGCACTAGATTTTCTTGTATTGTCAAGAAGTGAATCTACTGCCTCTTGCAACATACGCTTTTCATTACGAAGGATTACTTCTGGAGCTTTAATCTCCATCAATCTTTTCAAACGATTATTACGGATGATTACACGACGGTATAAATCATTTAAATCAGACGTTGCAAAACGACCACCATCTAGCGGTACTAATGGACGTAATTCTGGCGGAATTACTGGAACCACTTTCATGATCATCCATTCTGGCTTATTCTCACGTCTTTCGTTAGAATCTTTAAGCGCTTCAACAACTTGTAAACGCTTTAAAGCCTCAGTTTTACGTTGTTTAGATGTCTCATTATTTGCCTTGTGACGTAAGTCATAAGAAAGAGTATCTAAATCAATACGTTGTAGAAGATCTATCAAACAATCTGCACCCATCTTAGCGATGAATTTGTTAGGGTCTGAATCTTCTAAATATAAATTTTCTTGAGGTAAACTATCTAGTATATCTAAATACTCTTCCTCAGTTAAGAAATCTAATCTTTGTACTTCTTCACCTTCAGCATTTTTAGCAATACCTGGTTGAATAACTACATATCGTTCGTAATAGATGATCATATCCAGCTTCTTAGAAGGAAGCCCTAGTAAATAACCTATTTTATTAGGCAAACTACGGAAATACCAAATGTGCGCAACTGGCACAACAAGATTGATATGTCCTATACGATCACGTCTTACTTTTTTCTCAGTAACCTCTACACCACAACGATCACAAACAATTCCTTTGTAACGGATACGCTTATATTTTCCACAAGCACATTCATAATCCTTTACAGGACCGAAAATACGCTCACAAAAAAGCCCATCCCTTTCAGGTTTGTGCGTACGATAGTTAATCGTTTCTGGTTTTAACACCTCACCTCTTGACTCTGCAAGAATAGCTTCTGGAGATGCAAGACCGATTGAAATTTTAGAAAATTTCTTTTGTGTTGGGTTGTCTTTATGTCTAGCCATAATAATGGTACTATTTTAAGTTTAAAGTAGCAAGGTTTTATGTATTATCCGCTTTCGCGAAAGCGAAACAAACATAAAACCTCACAGAAAAAATTAATCCTCCAGTCTTAGATCTAATCCTAGACCTTTCAACTCATGCATCAATACATTAAATGATTCAGGAAGACCAGGTTCTGGCATAGGTTCACCTTTCACGATTGCTTCGTAAGTCTTAGCACGTCCTATAACGTCATCTGATTTTACAGTTAAGATTTCACGTAGTGTACTAGAAGCACCATATGCCTCAAGTGCCCATACCTCCATCTCTCCAAAACGTTGACCACCAAATTGTGCCTTACCACCAAGTGGTTGCTGAGTAATCAATGAGTATGGACCGATAGAACGCGCGTGCATCTTATCATCTACCATGTGACCTAGTTTAAGCATGTAGATTATACCTACTGTTGCAGGTTGATCAAAACGCTCACCAGTACCTCCATCAAATAAATATGTATGACCGAAACGTGGAATACCAGCCTCATCAGTATATCCATTGATCTGATCTAAAGTAGCACCATCAAAGATAGGAGTTGCAAATTTCTTGCCTAGTTTCTCACCAGCCCATCCTAAAACAGTTTCATAAATCTGACCTATATTCATACGAGAAGGTACACCAAGTGGATTCAATACGATATCTACTGGAGTTCCATCTTCAAGGAATGGCATATCTTCCTGACGTACAATACGTGCAACGATACCTTTGTTACCGTGACGACCAGCCATTTTATCACCAACTTTAAGTTTACGCTTTTTAGCGATATAAACTTTTGCAAGTTTTATGATACCAGCAGGAAGCTCATCTCCGACAGAGATTGTGAACTTCTCACGACGTAATGACCCTTGAAGATCATTTTCTTTAATCTTATAGTTATGTAGTAAATCAGCAACCATCTCATTCACATCACTACTCGTAGTCCAAGTACCAGAAGTTAAATGAGTAAAGTCATCCACTGAATTTAACATTTTAAGAGTATACTTTTTACCTTTAGGAAGAACTTCTTCTCCAAGATCATTAAATACACCTTGTGATGTTTTACCACTTACGATCTCAAATAATTTCTCAATTAGACGCTCTTGTAAACCATCAAATTTACCTTGATAATTCTGCTCTAATCTTGCGATATCTTCTTTATCTTGAGCTCTCTTTCTCTTATCCTTTACAGCACGAGAGAATAATTTTTTACCGATAACAACACCTCTAAGAGATGGAGATGCTTTTAATGACGCATCTTTTACATCACCAGCCTTATCACCAAAGATTGCTCTAAGCAGTTTCTCCTCTGGAGTAGGATCACTTTCTCCTTTAGGAGTAATTTTACCTATTAATATATCACCTGGTTTAACTTCTGCACCGATACGAATCATACCTTGTTCATCAAGGTCTGCAGTAGCTTCTTCAGAAACATTAGGTATATCTGGAGTTAACTCTTCATTACCTAATTTTGTATCTCTAACATCTAATGAGTATTCATCTACGTGAATAGAAGTAAATATATCTTCACGTACTACTTTTTCAGAAATAACGATCGCATCCTCAAAGTTATAACCTTTCCAAGGCATAAATGCCACTTTCATGTTACGACCTAACGCAAGTTCACCAGCCTCAGTTGCATAACCTTGACATAATACCTGACCTTTATTAACTCTATCTCCTTTTTCAACTATAGGTTTAAGTGTAATACTCGTCCCTTGGTTAGTTTTACGGAATTTAATCAAATTATAAGAAGTGTCTTCAGGCTCAAAGCTTACTAAAGATTCACGCTCTGTACGATCATACTTGATCACTACTTTTTGTGCATCTACATAAACTACCTCTCCATCACCTTCAGCATTTATTAATACTCTAGAATCAGTTGCAACTTGTCTTTCTAGACCTGTTCCAACAATAGGAGCATCAACTCTAAGTAAAGGTACCGCCTGACGCATCATGTTAGACCCCATCAGTGCACGGTTTGCATCATCATGTTCCAAGAATGGAATTAGAGATGCAGAAATAGATGCAATTTGATTAGGAGCAACGTCAGCATAAACAACCTCTGAAGCATCAATTACCGGGAAGTCACCTTCCATACGAGCAATTACTTTTTCCTGATCTATTTTACCATTAGTCAACGGTAAGTTAGCTTGGGCAATAAGTAAACCTTCTTCTTCCTCAGCACTTAAGTAAGTTGGTTCATCTTCAAGATTTACCACACCATCTGTAACCTTTCTATAAGGAGTCTCGATGAATCCCATTCCATTCACTTTAGCAAAAACAGCAAGCGAAGAAATAAGACCAATGTTCGGTCCTTCAGGAGTTTCAATAGGACAAAGTCTACCATAGTGAGTATAGTGTACATCACGAACCTCAAAACCAGCTCTTTCTCTCGAAAGACCACCTGGTCCAAGTGCAGATAATCTACGCTTGTGTGTAATCTCAGCTAATGGATTTGTTTGATCCATGAATTGAGATAATTGGTTCGTCCCAAAGAATGAATTAATAACAGAAGACAATGTCTTAGCATTAATAAGGTCAATAGGTGTAAACACTTCATTATCTCTAACATTCATACGCTCACGTATAGTACGAGCCATACGAGCAAGACCTACACCAAACTGTGAACTTAACTGCTCACCTACCGTACGAACACGACGGTTAGATAAGTGATCAATATCATCAATCTCTGCCTTAGAGTTGATCAACATGATCAAATGCTTAATAATAGTAATGATATCTTCTTTGGTAAGCACCTGCTTATCCATAGGAATATCAAGATTCAATTTTTTATTCATACGGTAACGACCTACCTCACCTAAATTATATCTCTGATCAGAGAAGAATAATTTATCGATGATTCCACGAGCAGTTTCTTCATCAGGCGGCTCAGCGTTACGTAATTGTCTATATATATGTTCTACAGCCTCTTTTTCAGAGTTTGTAGGATCCTTCTGTAAGGTATTATGTATAATGGCATAATCAGCAGACATATTATCTTCTTTATGAAGAAGAATAGTCTTAGCTTGAGAATCAATTATCTCATCTATGTGTTCCTTTTCAAGAATTGTATCTCTATCAAGAACAATTTCATTACGCTCAATAGATACTACTTCTCCAGTATCTTCATCAACGAAATCTTCATGCCAAGTTCTTAGTACACGAGCAGCAAGCTTGCGACCTAAGTATTTTTTAAGACCTGTTTTACTTGCCTTAACTTCTTCAGCAAGATCAAAAATACCTAAGATATCTTTATCTCTTTCAAAGCCAATAGCACGGAAAAGTGTTGTAACAGGTAATTTCTTTTTACGATCGATATAAGCGTACATTACACTATTAATATCTGTCGCAAATTCTATCCATGATCCTTTAAAAGGAATTACACGAGCAGAATATAATTTAGTACCATTTGCATGGAAAGATTGACCAAAGAAAACACCAGGAGACCTGTGTAACTGAGATACAACCACACGCTCAGCTCCATTGATACAAAAAGTACCAGAAGGTGTCATGTAAGGGATAGTACCAAGATAAACATCTTGTACGATTGTTTCAAAATCCTCATGTTCAGGATCTGTACAATATAATTTCAAACGTGATTTAAGAGGCACGCTATAAGTTAGACCACGCTCTATACATTCCTGAATAGAATAACGAGGTGGGTCTACGAAGTAATCAAGAAATTCCAAAACAAACTGATTACGAGTATCAGTAATTGGAAAATTCTCCATGAAGGTATTATACAAACCTTCAACTTCTCTTTTATCAGATTTAGTCTCTAGCTGAAAAAAGTCCTGAAAGGATTTAATTTGGATATCCAGCAAGTCAGGATATTCTGCCTTATTAGTTACCGTTGAAAAATTAATTCTCTCTGTGTTTGTTGCTAGCATCAATGCACGGTATTAAATTGTTAAAAAAAGCGTTATCGACGACGTCTCATCTTTATACGCAAAATGGTCTAGCCCTGTGAGCAATGCTCACAGGTCTAAACCGATAATGTTTTGGTAAGAAGAATTACTTCAACTCAACCTCAGCTCCAGCTTCTTCAAGCTGAGCTTTAAGTGCTTCTGCTTCATCTTTAGAAACACCTTCCTTGATTGGAGATGGTGCACTATCAACTAAACCTTTTGCATCTTTTAATCCTGCTCCTGTAAGTTCTTTTACAAGTTTAACAACAGCTAGCTTAGCACCACCTGCAGCTTTAAGGATTACATCAAATTCTGTTTGCTCATCAGCAGCGTCACCGCCACCTGCAGCTGGTCCTGCCATAGCAACTGCTGCTGCTGCTGGCTCAATACCATATTCATCCTTAAGGATGTCTGCTAATTCGTTTACTTCTTTAACAGTTAAGTTAACTAACTGTTCAGCGAAATCTTTTAAATCTGCCATGTCTATCGTTTTAATAAAATTTATAAATAATTAAGTGCGTACTAATTTGTGTTCTATCTTTCCGATAGAGTTTTAAGTATTCCTGCAATTTTTCCACCACCAGATTGAAGTGCTGAAATAACATTCTTAGCAGGACTTTGAAGAAGACCGATAATCTCACCAATCATTTCTTCTTTAGATTTGATATTACTTAATGTACTAAGCATATCATCTCCTACGTAAATTGCTTCCTCAATATAAGCTCCTTTAAGCACAGGCTTATCAGACTTCTTACGGAAAGTTTCAATTACTTTAGCAGGGCTATTTGCAACCTCTGATAACATAATTGCAGTATTACCTTTTAATAATTCAGGTAATTCAGCAAAATCCTTATCTGATGCTTCCATAGCTTTAGAAAGAAGTGTATTCTTTACTACTGCCATTTTTACGTTAGCTTTAAAACAAGCTCTACGTAAATTTGATGTATCTAATGCATTTAAACCAGATATGTCTGCTAAATAAATAGTTGAATTTTCAGCTAACGTAGCAGTCAAATCTTGTATAACATTTGCTTTTTGTTCTCTTGTCATGATCTAGATTTTTAGTCGTCTGCAAAACGTTTAGCGTCTATCTCAATACTAGGACTCATCGTACTAGACATAAAGATACTTTTGATATAAATACCCTTAGACGTTGTTGGTTTTAATTTAACTAGTGTGTTAATTAATTCTTTAGCATTCCCTTCAATTTTAGCAGCGTCAAAAGATGCTTTTCCAATTGCAGCGTGAATAATACCAGTCTTATCAACTTTAAAGTCAATTTTACCAGCTTTTACTTCAGAAACAGCTTTTGCAACATCCATTGTAACAGTACCAGTCTTAGGGTTAGGCATTAAACCTCTTGGTCCTAAAACACGACCTAAAGGTCCTAATTTACCCATTACACTAGGCATTGTGATAATTACATCAACATCAGTCCAACCACCTTTAATCTTGTTAAGGTATTCATCTAATCCAACATAATCAGCACCAGCTTCAGTAGCTTCAGCTTCTTTATCTGGCGTTACTAAAGCTAATACTTTAACATCTTTACCAGTACCATGAGGAAGTGTCACAACGCCTCTAACCATCTGGTTAGCTTTACGTGGATCCACGTTTAATCTCACAGCTAGATCTACAGATGCGTCAAACTTTGTAGTTGTAACATCCTTTACTAATTTAGCAGCTTCAGCAACTGAATAAGTTTGTGACTTATCAATTTTTGGAAGACTTGCTTTTTGATTTTTTGTCAATTTTGCCATTGTTACAAGTTTTAAGCAGGTGCGTTTCCACCCTTAACGTTCACACCCATTGATCTTGCAGTTCCAGCTACCATTTTCATAGCGCTTTCTACTGTAAATGCATTGAGGTCTGGCATCTTATCTTCGGCAATCAAACGAATTTGATCCCATGTGATAGTTCCAACTTTTTTACGATTAGGTTCCCCACTACCGCCTTTAAGCTTTATCGCTTCAAGGATTTGTACTGCTGCTGGAGGAGTTTTGATAACAAAGTCAAAGGACTTATCCTTATAAACAGTTATCGCTACCGGTAAAACTTTACCTGCTTTATCCTGAGTCCTAGCATTAAACTGCTTACAGAACTCCATGATATTAACACCAGCCGCACCAAGTGCAGGTCCTACAGGAGGAGATGGGTTTGCTGCACCACCCTTAACTTGTAGTTTTACAACCTTAGATACTTCTTTAGCCATTTCTAATTAATTTCACTATTTTGATAATAATAAAGTGGAAGCCTTATTTACTACCTATAAATTGTAACATTTATATTTTCTCTACTTGCATATAGCTAAGCTCTAGAGGAGTTTTACGTCCAAAAATCTTAACCATAACTTCTAGCTTACGCTTTTCTTCATTTACCTTTTCAATAGTACCATTGAAACCATTGAA
Source organism: Nonlabens sp. Asnod3-A02 (assembly GCF_045063755.1). Classification (NCBI taxonomy): domain Bacteria; kingdom Pseudomonadati; phylum Bacteroidota; class Flavobacteriia; order Flavobacteriales; family Flavobacteriaceae; genus Nonlabens; species Nonlabens sp. Asnod3-A02. The sequence goes on along the minus strand of NZ_JBEFOC010000008.1, from coordinate 1,160,892 downwards.
AGGACCATCTACAACCTTTACTGTTTCACCAGTTTTATAAGGAATAGAAACATTATCTGTTTGTTCAGCTAACTCATCAACCTTACCTAACATTCTATTAACCTCTGAACGTCTTAATGGAACTGGATCACCTCCTTTAGTTTCTCCTAAGAAACCAATAACACCATTAACAGATTTAATAATATGAGGCACTTCACCTTCTAATCTAGCCTGCACCATAATATAACCAGGGAAATAAACTCTCTCTTTATTATATTTTTTACCATTCCTTATTTGAACAACTTTCTCAGTAGGAACTAAAATTTGTTGTAAATAATCACCTAAGTTATGATGTGCAATTTCAGACTCTATATACTCTTTAATCTTATTCTCTTGTCCGCTCACTGAACGTACAACATACCATTTCATTAAATCCTTCTCTTCTGACATATCAAAAATTAGTTAGCCTTAATCCAATAAAAATAATTTTCGATCGCCGAACTAAACACAAAGTCTATTCCTGATACAATAAGCGCAAAAACAATTGAGAATACAGCAACAGTAATCGTTAACTTTTGTGTCTCAGCCCATGTAGGCCAAGTAACATGATTAGTTAACTCATTATAAGACTCTTTTACATATGTTATCAAACTCATAATTGTAATGTTGTAAACGTTAACTATATTCATAGTAATCTATGAAAATGGAGTAAACTTTATTTAAACTGCACGGGCTGAGAGACTCGAACTCACGACACCTGGTTTTGGAGACCAGTGCTCTACCAACTGAGCTAAGCCCGCAAACAACCATACCTTAAGTATGATTTATATTGCCTTCCTTTTTTACAAAGGAAAAGTATCCTATCTAGAATATAGATAGGATACTTATAATATCATTATAGAAATTAATCTAGAATTTCAGTAACCTGACCAGCTCCTACAGTTCTACCACCCTCACGGATTGCAAAACGAAGACCTAAGTTCAAAGCAATAGGCTGGATAAGATCAACTGTAATAGTTAAGTTATCTCCAGGCATTACCATTTCTACACCATCAGGAAGAGCAATATTACCAGTTACATCGGTAGTACGCACATAAAACTGTGGACGGTAGTTATTGTGGAATGGAGTGTGACGTCCACCTTCTTCTTTCTTAAGGATATAAACCTCTGCTTTAAATTTAGCGTGAGGAGTTACAGATCCAGGCTTAGTAATTACCATACCACGAGAGATCATAGACTTCTCAATACCTCTCAATAAGATACCTGCGTTATCACCAGCTTCACCTCTATCAAGAATCTGACGGAACATTTCAATACCAGTAATAGTAGAAGTTAACTTCTCAGCACCCATACCAATAATCTCAACTGGATCTCCAGTATTAGCTACACCAGTCTCAATACGACCAGTTGCAACAGTACCACGACCTGTAATAGAGAATACATCTTCTATAGGCATAAGGAAAGGCTTATCCATATCACGAACAGGCTCTTCAATCCACGCATCAACAGCAGCCATTAATTCTAATACTGTGTCAACCCATTTTTGCTCACCGTTAAGTGCACCAAGTGCAGAACCAGATACAACAGGACCATTGTCACCATCATACTCATAGAAACTTAAAAGATCACGTACTTCCATATCAACTAACTCAAGAAGCTCTTCATCATCTACCATATCCACTTTATTAAGGAATACAACAATACGAGGAATACCTACCTGACGACCAAGAAGGATGTGCTCACGAGTCTGAGGCATAGGACCATCAGTTGCAGCAACAACAAGAATAGCACCATCCATTTGAGCAGCACCAGTAACCATGTTCTTTACATAATCGGCGTGACCAGGACAATCTACGTGTGCGTAGTGTCTGTTCTGAGTCTGATACTCAACGTGTGATGAGTTAATAGTAATACCACGCTCTTTTTCTTCAGGAGCGTTATCAATTTGGTCAAAACTTGTCGCATTAGAAAAACCAGCATCTGCAAGTACTTTAGTGATTGCAGCGGTAAGAGTAGTTTTACCGTGGTCAACGTGACCAATTGTCCCTACGTTAAGGTGAGGTTTCGAACGATCGTACGTTTCTTTAGCCATAACTTATAATCTTAGTTTATATTAGTGTTTCGTTTTATAAAGACAGACACGGAGCTAAAACCAAATCAGTCTATACTAGTAATGGCCTCTATTGAGACCTATTTTTATCTTACAGAGCCAATGACGAGATTTGAACTCGTGACCTCTTCCTTACCAAGGAAACGCTCTACCCCTGAGCTACACCGGCAAAACCCCTTCATAAGGAATGGACAACTTGACTTTAAACTCAAATAAAAATAGAGTTTAATATTTTAGAGCGAGAGACCAGGTTCGAACTGGCGACATTCAGCTTGGAAGGCTGACGCTCTACCAACTGAGCTACTCTCGCATTTATTAGTTTTACAACTAAAAGGTATTCAATATTTCAAATTATCTTTTCAGATAATATAGTGGGGAGAGCAGGATTCGAACCTGCGAAGGTTTCCCAACGGAGTTACAGTCCGTCCTCGTTGGCCGCTTGAGTATCTCCCCTACAAACCAATTAAGATTTGTTATTTCAAAAGAGCCGATGGAGGGACTCGAACCCACGACCTGCTGATTACAAATCAGCTGCTCTAGCCAGCTGAGCTACATCGGCTTTTGACACTTTCTTATTTCTAAAAAAGTTCGTTATTTCTAACGGAGTGCAAATGTAAGTCTATTTTTTAATTGACCAAACTTTTTTTTGATTTTTTTTTAATGTTCAGCTAATTTTTCTTTGCGCTTTTTCAATTGTCTCTCTAAAGACGCGGCACACTCGTCGATACACTGCTCAAAAGTTTTACATGTTTTTTTTACCACCATATCATCTCCTGGTACAAATATTCTAATTTCAGCTATCTTATTTTCTGGAGCTGATGTCTTCTGCACTTTTAGATATACATCTGCATTTATGATCTTATTATAAAATTGCTCTAACTTATCTAATCTCTTTTGAGTAAAATCAATTAGTGAAGCATCTGCATCAAAATTTACTGCTTGCGTGTTTACCTTCATAATAAATAGGTTTTAAATTAATTATTTTTTTGATCTAGGATGAGCATTACTATAAACCCCTTTTAACACAGCCATACTACTATGCGTATAAATTTGCGTAGATGACAGACTAGTATGCCCCAATAATTCTTTCACAGCATTTAAATCTGCACCATGATCTAACAAATGCGTAGCAAATGTATGTCTCAAAACATGCGGGCTTATCTTTACCTTCAAAGATACCTTACTAAAATATGATTTTATAACGCGATACACAAGGCTTGGATAGACTTTAATTCCTTTAGAAGTAACAAACAATTCATTTACACCAGAGACAGCGACAACACTTCTTAAACCTAAATACTTCTCTAAGTGATTTTTAATGGAATGAACTAACGGTATTATGCGCTGCTTATCCCTTTTACCAGTTACTTTTATCTGATCACGTATTAAATCGACATCAGGTATTTTCAGGTTAATCAACTCATCTCTCCTTATTCCAGTCGCATACAACAACTCTATCATTAAAAAATCTCGAGATTGTTCAAAATCATTTTCATCATAAGGAGAATCTAATAATTTTAACACTTCATTTATGGAAAAAGGAACTTGAATTTTTTTTGCAACCTTCAGGCTTTTATATAAACTAGACGGATCAACAGTCAGCTCTCCTATTTTAAGAAGAAACTTAAAATAAGATTTTATAGAAGACATTTTACGATTAACCGTTCTATGGGAGTCACCATTTTCCAACAAGTCAGTCACCCAACTTCTAATATCATTATAAACGACATCCACCACAGAAACTACTCCTTGCTCTTCTACATACAACAGGAAAAGGCTTAAGTCTTTCTTATAAGCCGATATGGTGTGAGATGAATAATTCTTCTCATACTGTAAATACTCTATATATGATTCTATATGCATAAAAAAACCGCTAGCTGTAAATGTATAAATTTACAACTAGCGGTATGATATTCTAAAGAAGAAATTCTCTAGATGTTCTCTGCGTCACGAAGTCCTTGAATGTAAGCTGCTTTGATGTTGCGAGCACGTTTTACAACAGACGGTTTATTAAACTGCTGTCTTCTACGTAGTTCACGCATCTTGCCTGTACGATCAAATTTTCTTTTGAAACGCTTTAGAGCTCTATCGATATTTTCTCCGTCTTTAACTGGTATTATTAACATAGTGTCATCACCTCCTTTCTTTGGGATCGCAAAAGTACATATTATTTTACAATCTCAAAGAACTTTATTTTATTAGATATTTATTTATTTTTCGCTTTCGCGAAAGCGTAACCCTCAACCTACTTTGCTGCTGGTTTATAATCTTTACCGTCCAACATCATTTTTGCAATAATCTCGCGCATGATCTCACTAGTACCACCACCGATAGGGCCTAGACGACTATCTCTCCACATTCTCGCGAGTGGATATTCTTCTATGTAACCATAACCTCCTAGATACTGAAGGCACTTATAAATGACCTCGTCAGCGATTTTTGTAGAAACCAACTTAGACATACTAGCCTCTTTTACAGGATAAAGTCCTTTATCTAATTGCTCTGATATGGAGTAATTAAAGTTTTTTGCCATCTCTACCTCACTATACATATCTGCCATACCGTGACGTAAAGACTGGAATTTATCAATAGTAGTACCGAAGGCCGTACGTTCTTTCATGTATTGCGCAGTGTACTCTAGAGCATACTCTGCTCTTGCATGAGAGTTAATGCCCATAATAAGACGCTCTAGTGCAAAGTGCTGCATGATATAAGGAAATCCTTTCCCTTCTTCACCCATAAGGTTTGCAGCAGGAATACGCACATTATCAAAACCTATCTCTCCTGTATCACTTGCTCTCCATCCTAATTTATTAAGTTTAGTAGCACTTATCCCTGGCGTCTCACGATCCATAACAAAAATAGAGATACCTCTACCCTTTGCATCTACATCAGTTTTTGCAGCGATTACCAAGTAGTCACTATAAACACCGTTAGTAATAAATGTTTTTGAGCCGTTAATGATATAATGATCACCATCTTTAACAGCAGTGGTTCTCATTCCTGCAACATCACTACCACCGAATGGCTCTGTAATACCTAGACATCCTATTTTCTCTCCTGTTAACGTAGGAACAAGGTATTCTTGTTTTATACGCTCATCTCCTTCTTTAAGTAAGTGTTGTGCACCTAGGAAAGCTTGCACCCACATAGCTGCTGCAAAACCACCTGAATTAATGCGTTGCATTTCTTCTAAGAATATCACTGTATAAAAGAAATCTAGATCTAGACCACCATATTCTTCTGGATAATAAAGACCGAAATAGCCCATCTCTCCCATTTTCTGAAAAATCTCTCGATCTATCTTTCCTGTTTCTTCCCATCTATCAATATGTGGAACAGCTTCTTTATTAAGAAAGTCTCTAAAACTTTGTCTGAAGGCGTCATGCTCTTCAGTGAAATATTTTGAATACATAAATTAAGTACTATATGATTATAGAAAAACACTTAAAACATAATTTTAAATGCGATATTCTCAGTTACAACTGATTATTTTAATCTAATGTCAAATATAGTTGAATTAATGCTAATTTTTCTTGTGGAAATCTAGATGTTAACATCACTTTATCCCAAGATTTAAATCCATCGCGCAACGTCCTTTGTTCCATTAGTTTATCAACTAGGTAGTCGTCAAAATAAGGAATAGCTAACAACTGTTCATCGGTAGCGGTATTTAATGCTATTTTCTTAAAACCAACCGGAGCTGTGACATAAAAATGCTTCTTTAATTGCACCATAGTAGAATCGGTAAGGCCATAGACACCTCTAACTTGAGAGATATCTATAAAACCCTTAAGTCGATCTCTTTCTTTAATAATTCTCCCAGAAAGGGCTGGACCTATTCCATAAACCTTTTTAAGTTGATCTTGAGAGGCTAGGTTAATATTTGCAGCGACTACTTTACGATCTTTATAAGGTACAAAGGTTTTATAAGTATTCTTTTTAGGGTTTGTAACCCATTCAGGAAATTTAAAATATGGCGATATACTATCCAGCCATTGATCACTAACTTGGGTTACTTTTTGAAAATCTTTCTTAGAGTTTACCCATTTTCCGCTTTCGCGAAAGCGGTGCAATCGATCTATCTCTTCTACACTAAGACCTAATTTATAACCTCTATAGTCAGTTATATAATTAGGGTTAAAAGGATAAATAGTATCTCTTCTACTTTGTTGGATTCTTTTTAATGAATCTACCCTATGTTGATATGAAGAAACGTTATCTAGTACGAGTGGATCTGGCGGTAAGGTTCTAATATAATAGAGACCAGCAACAACTAATATGATAAATAGTAATAATATAAAAATCCCTCTTTGCTGACTTCTATCAAATGCAAAGAGGGATTTTATATTATTCAAAATAAGTATGTTTTATTTAGTCTGTGGTATTTCTCCAGATTTTACTTTAGCAAAATAAGTTTTGAGATCTTTTGCAACTCCACCTGACATCATGTATAAACCGATAAGGTTAGGAATAGCAAGAGTAAGGAACATCATGTCTGCAAAATCTATTACCGCACCTAAACCTATAGAAGCCCCTAAAACTACCGTTAATAAAAATACAGCTTTAAATATAATTTCTACAATTTTCTTGCTTCCAAAAATACTTTGCGCTGCTTTTACACCGTAGTAAGACCATGTAAGAATAGTTGAAAATGCAAATAAGAAAATAGCTATAGTAAGTAAATAGTCTGCTCCAGGAATTACTTTAGAAAATGCAACTGCTGTAAGAGCAGAACCTGTAGCTACTTCTCCTTGATACGTACCAGTAAAAATAAGAACTAAAGCTGTAAGTGTACATACTACAACGGTATCAATAAATGGCTCTAAAAGAGCTACAAAACCTTCAGCCACTGGGTGATTAGTTTTTGCAGCAGAGTGAGCAATTGAGGCAGATCCTAAACCAGCCTCATTAGAGAATGCAGCACGTTGAAATCCTAATACAAGAACACCTAAGAAACCACCATACATAGCGTCTGCTTGAAATGCGCCATCTATAATTAATCCAAACGCGTGTCCTACTTCAGTAATGTTTGCTCCTACTACGATTATACACATTAAGATATATAAACCTGCCATAGAAGGGACAACCTTATCAGTAACCTTTGCGATTCCTTTAAGGCCTCCTACGATTACGATACCTACTAGGACTGCGATTACAACACCTATGATAGTTTTTGCTGTTCCATCCACACCCATAACACTTGCTAGTTGCGCAGTTGCTTGGTTAGCCTGAAACATTGATCCTGCAGCAAATGCCGCAAGCATAATAATAATGGCATATATAAGAGAAAGACCTTTACCTAGTCCACCTAATCCTTTTTCAGCAAAACCTTTTTTAAGGTATTCCATAGGACCACCAGAGATCGTTCCATCTTCTGCAACGGTTCTATATTTTACTCCAAGAGTACATTCTATAAACTTAGAAGACATACCTAGTAAACCTGCAAGAATAATCCAGAATGTTGCTCCTGGACCACCTGTAGAAATAGCTACTGCTACACCTGCTATATTACCTAATCCTACTGTTCCAGATACTGCTGTTGCAAGAGCTTGGAAGTGTGTAACCTCACCTTTAGCATCTGCCTCATCATACTTACCGCGCACTAGTCTTAAAGAATGCTTTATACCACGTATATTGATAAAACCAAAACGAATAGTAAAAAACACTGCTCCTAGAATTAACCAGATTACCATGAATGGCAACTTTATAGTCTTTACCGTACCGTTAGGGTTTAAAACTATGTCGCCATTAGCATCCTTAACCTGATTATCATACAGTCCTAAAGAGTAAAAAGGATCAAAGAAAAAGTATTCATCCATAAATCCTACAATCGGTGCAAATGCCGCACTCATTTTTTCAGGGATAGACTCTGCTGGCACTTCAAAGGCTAGCTCACCAGTTAAACCTGCAGCATCTTCTACTCTTACAGAGTATTCTTTACCTTCTTTTGCGTTTTTTACGGTTTTTGTAGAAGTATCAATATTCTTTTCAGACCAATAATATTTGTATGGAGCCGCTCCTCCTTCTACATTTATATCTATAACAGCTGTCTCTATCTCACTAGAATCATCGGTGATGTTGTGAGACACTTTTAATTGAGAAAAACCTAATTGAGAGAAAAATGTGAAAATTATTAAACTAAGAAATAATTTATTCATGAAGTATAACTTTAAATACATTAAATGGTTAAGTCAGCAAGATGCACAAAAATCTTGCTTTTTGAAAGCTTTACAGCTATTTATGTTATGTCATTGTTAATTCTGTACACTTTTTGCAGTCTGGAAATCTGCTCTGTATTACCTACAACTATAATTTTTGAGCCTGGAACTAATTTTTGATTAGGATCTGGGTTTACAATATAATCTCCTTGTGGAGATTTATAACCTATAATCGTACAACCTGTTTGTTCCCTTAGATTTAGTTTAACAATGGGGCAATCTTTAATATCATCAAACATTTGCTCAAAAGAAACCTGTTCAAGATTTACTCCATCATTACCTCCATAACTTAATTTATCCCAAAATTCAATCAAATCAGGACTAACAATTAAGGAAGCCATGTGTTGCCCTCCTATAGCATCAGGTAATATTACATTATTTGCACCAGCAAATTTTAATTTTTTATAAGAATTCTCTTCACTAGCGCGAGATATAATTTTCAAATCCTCGTTCAATTGTCGTGCACTCAGCACCACAAAAAGATTATCTGCATCTTCTGGCAGCGCAGTAATTAAAGTAGAAGCTCTATTGATACCTGCTTTAGCAAGCACGTCATCATCATTTGCATTACCTCTTACAAAGTTTATTCGGTCTAAAGAACAGTCATCAATTACCTGCTGGTCCTTTTCTATAATTATAAACTCTCTATTATAATCCTGTAATTTCTGAACGGCTTGTTTTCCATTACGACCATACCCACAAATTATAATGTGATTCTCCATAGAATTTAAATGTTTATTTTTTCTTTTCTTACTCAATTCTGCTAAACTATTTGTGGACAGTAAATACTCTGTAATCACTGCCAGTGCATAACCTACAGTAATCACACTGAAAAGAATAAAACCAGTAATAAACAACTTATCAGATGAAGTAGGCTCTTGCAGCTCTCTATACCCTACAGTAGTTATCGTTATTACAGTCATATATAACGCATCTATCCATGACAGATCCATTATTATTTTAAAACCTATTACGCCTACAGAAAGCATAAAAAGCAATAAAGCAAAAGCTATTTTTAATTTATTATGCAACTGTCGTCATTTTTAAAGATCAAATACAGAACTACGTTTTGTATAAATAAGGTCTTTAATTTTAAGCCAAAAAGCCATAATTAAATACACAGCAAATCCAGCACCTAAGGTTGCAAACGTGAAATAAATAAAAGTAATACGCACGCTACGTGCTTTCATTCCTAACTTATCTGCCACACGAGAAGATACGTAAAATCCGTATTTCTCCATTAATGTGCGTATATAAGTAACTATTTTCATGCTGTAAATTTAATCAATCGAGATCATAAATTTTCAAAGCTTTAAAGAATTAACTAGATCAGGTTAATTTCTCAATAACGCCACACCTATATCGCAACTCAAACATTTATTGACATCACAATAATTAGACTTTAATTGTAGTAAAGATTGTGTTTGTAACGCACTATCTATTTTAAACAATTTCTTAAACCCTGAAACAACAGTATTTTTCTCGGCCTTCAATTCGTACATTAATTCGAGAAGCTCATCAGTCTTATCTTTTCCTATAAACCTGGCTTGCATAAATTTAATGGGCACAATACAATTTATAATTAAAAGATCTATAAAATCGGCTGTTAGTATTTTTTCTCTTTCTTCTGTTTCTTTATCAAAAACATGATGCGTATTCCAGTATTTAGAAGCCTTAATATCAAATAATCGATGAATGTCTGACCTAGTTCTAGCAAGCAAAATCTCTCCAAAAAGCATAGGATTGCGTTGATACAACATCGCAAGTTGTGAAATTCGCACGGTAGGATAATTTGCCGGTCGCAATCTAAAAAACTTCATAGGTGTTAAAGAAGGTTTTAATAAGTGTTTCGCTTTCGCGAAAGCGTACTCATCAACCAACTCTTTATAATAACCATCTTTCTTTACCTCATCTAGCAATCCAGACTGACCCAATAAAGCTGCCTCTAGTTGAAAAGCATCCTTAGCAAGTTTGCGCACAACTGACTGCTCCATACTACTAGCTAGTTGTTCAAAAGCGTCTGCATTAGTTTTAGTCCCAAAACTTCTGGCTAAAAGCTGAAAAAAAGCAGCTTCCCAATCGTTATTGTTTTGGGCTAGCATGTGCTTAATTCTATCAGACTTATATTCTAATCGTTCAAAAAAAAGTTTTTCTATCCATTGATCTCTCAAAAAAGAATCTACCGTAACCCACTGGTTTTCACAATTTATAAATTGATTATTCTTAACCACAAAGAGCTTTCTATAAGATTGCACAAGCGATTCATTCACATATTTAGAAACATCTAGAACAGGAATATTAACGCCATCTCGCCTAGTAATCTCTGCATCGTGATTCCATACTACGTGTAAAATCACATTATCATATGCAGGGTCATCATCATGACCATGAACATACCAGTCACTTGCTTTTACATGCATTTCTACATTTCCTGCCCAGTCTTGACCATCTATCTCTACACGGCCATTAAAAAAGTCTGGTCCAGAAAAGAAATTATGTGTCCCTAATGATTTTATTTTTATCTCCTTTCCTTCTGTTGTCAGTAATTGCTGACCACTCAATTTCTTAAACTTCCAGAGGTAATGGATAAAATCTTCTTGCATGATGGGAAGATAGCAATTATTTAAAAATTACAGAAACTGCGCTAAAATAGAAAACCTCAAAAGCGATTGCTTTTGAGGTTTTTTATTCATCTTGATAAGTAGCTACTATTTATCATCTGGATGGTAAGTACCATCTTCTTTTAACCAGCCTTTTTCTTTCATCCAGTTATCGTTAAAGAATTTCCCTACATAACGACTACCATGATCATGATAAAGAATGACAACTACATCATCTTCAGTAAAACCTACTTCTTTATGGATTTGTTTTAATCCTTTGATAGCAGCACCAGCACTATTTCCTAAAAACATACCTTCTTCCTTTGCCAGTCTACGTGTATAAACCGCTGCATCTTTATCAGTAACTTTAGTAAAGCCATCGATAATATCAAAATCTACGTTTTTAGGTAAAATATCTTCACCTATTCCTTCTGTTACATATGAGTAAATCTCGTCTTGATCAAAAATACCTGTTTCATGGTATTTTTTAAATACAGAACCATACGTATCTATACCCCATATTTTAACATCAGGATTTTGCTCCTTCAAGTATTTACCTACTCCACTTATAGTACCACCAGTTCCTACACCGACAATAAAATGAGTTATTTTACCCTTAGTCTGTTCCCATATTTCTGGACCAGTACTCTCATAATGCGCTTGTGCATTTGATGGGTTATCATATTGATTAACATACCAAGAGTTAGGTATCTCCTGACTTAATCTTTTACTAGTAGAATAATAAGACTGAGGATCTTCTGGAGCTACATCAGTAGGACATACATGCACCTCAGCACCTACAGCTCTAAGAATATCCATCTTTTCATTAGACTGCTTATCACTTAGAACACATATTAACTTGTACCCTTTAATAATAGCAGCAAGAGCAAGACCCATACCTGTATTACCGCTAGTACCTTCTATAATGGTTCCACCTGGTTTTAGACGTCCATCTGCCTCTGCATCTTCTATCATCTTTAAACCCATACGGTCTTTAGCCGAGTTTCCTGGGTTAAAGGTTTCATACTTTGCAAGTACTAATGCAGGAACATCATTTGCCAGTTTGTTCATTTTAACAAGAGGCGTATTTCCTATAGTACCTAATATATTTTCTACGTAATCCATTTATTCTTAATTAAGTTGCAAAAATAGGATTTAAACTAGTTTCAAGATAAAAATATATCTTAATCTGTCCATTAAATTCATATCCTACATAGAGTGTTGTAAAAATCTAACCCCTTACACGTTCATAAAAAGCTTTTTTTGCTGCTTCATCACTCCCAAAAAGCCATCTTACTACGTGTTCGTCCCACATATCATCTGCTTGTGCTGGAGAGATGATATCACGTTCTATAGCTAGATCAATAATTTTACCTGGATAAGAACTCTGTTTTTCACTATCCATTTCTCCCAATGGGTATGGATCATCTAGCCCAACAAGAACCTGTTTTGCTCCTTGATTTTCTACAAGAAGTTTCAAAGAACCAGTATCATGCACTAGAGTATCAAAGAAAATATTAGGATGACCTACAGATTTTCTAGGATGCGTTTTTCCTTCAAATAAATCTGGTCTACCGTCGAAGCCTTGAATCCTACGTCCTAGATTCATTTGCGCTAGTTGTCCACCATGTGCAAAACATATACGCATACCAGGATATTTAAACGCATATCCATTAAGAGTTAAGAAATGATAAGCATCTGCACATTGTGCTAGCATCCATATTAAATGAAAACGCCATGATGTATTCTGTAGTTTTATAAATTTCTCACCATCATAAGGATGTATCTCTACTGCAAGGTTAAGTTCACTAGCTAGCTCAAAAATAGGCTCGTTTTCTTCATCAAAAATACATCGCCACTGTCCTATAGTATCCATGTAGTGAGTAGGTAGACAAAGTAACTTCATCCCTAGAACTTTTACACAACGCTCTATTTCCCACAACGCTCCACGCACATAACCTGGGTGTACTACAAAACCACTTGTGAATTTTGAAGGATGGTCGTGCTGTATTTTTGCATTAAAATCGTTTTGAAAACGTAAAGCTTGTTTCATCTCTTCTAGACGCAAACCATTTCCATACAGCTGACTTAAATTTAAAATAACCGCGTGGTCTAGTTTATACTTATCCATCCACTCTAGCTTTTCATCTAGAAAGAAACTAGAATCAGTTACAGGACGAGACCAGCCTTTTTGCAACATATTCTTACGCTCAGGATCTACCCAAAAAATCCCTTTCTCACGCATGAAATCTGGAATTTGCTCTGGATATGGTAGTAAATGTGAGTGACCGTTAATGCGTAGTTTTTTATTCATGGCTGTTTAGTTGTATTAAATTATTAGTCTGTATGGATTTAAAATAATTACTTATTTAAAAATAACGTCTCGTTGCTAGCTTTTAACTGTCGTTGTTTTAACCTAATGTATTCGAACAGATTTTGCACTGTAGATATATTGTTATCTATTAACTCTCCTTCTGAATAAGGTGCTAATTGCAACTTTTTAGATATTCGGATCATAATTTTATCATCATCTTCGTCAGTAGAATCTACCTTTAAATCATAATACAAATCATCTTGCGGAACAATCATAATTCCGGCAACTTTAGAATATTCTTGAATTGCTTCTTTTATAATTTGTATTTCATTTCTTTTAAAACCTCGTTTGAGAAAGAACTCATAAAACTCTTCCCAAGTGACTTTCATGTTTTTCCTTTGCTCTACAGCTTCATCTATAGAATCATTAAATACCTTGTTATTATTAAAAGATTTATGCAACATAAATACTATTGCTAATACTACACTTAGAATTGTTCCTCCTATTTTTAAAGCAAAAATCAAATTAAATCTCTTTATTGTGGTTAAAAACCTACTTGATGCATAACTTCATCCTACAAACTCTTCGTCCTTCCACCATCTACCGGTAAATTAATACCGTTAATGTAGCCTGCCTTATCACTGGCAAGAAAAGTAATGGCATTTGCTACTTCTTCTGGTTGTGCAAATCTTCTTGCTGGGACATAGCCTTTCATGATTTCGGCAGCTTGTTCTTCACTGTGTCCTGCTCTTTGTGCTTTTCCTGCAATGATTTTATCAAGTCTATCGGTTGCGGTAAATCCTGGTAATACATTATTAACCGTGATTCCAAAAGGTCCTAATTCAGTCGCCAATGTTTTTGCCCAACTTGCCACTGCTCCACGTATCACGTTAGAAACTCCTAAGAACTCTATAGGTGCTTTTACACTGGTAGAGATCACATTAATTACCCTTCCATAACTAGCTTCTTTCATTCCCGGCGCGCATGCTTTGATCAATACTTGGTTGCATTTTACATGTTGTGTAAAGCCTTGTTCTAACGCATCAACTTCTGCATCGATTAAGAATCCTGGTGCAGGACCGCCTGTATTGTTTACTATAATATGTATAGGGTTCGCTTTCGCGAAAGCGGAAACTACATCCTCTACTTCTTTAAAATCAGAAAAGTCGGCCACAAGAAAAGCATGATCATTGCGTTTACTTGTGTCTAATTCACTAAGAACTTCTTGTAATTTATTAGGATTGCGCGCTAGCAAAATTACTCGTGCACCTGCTTGAGCAAACTGTATTGCAGTTTCTCTTCCTATTCCGGTACTGCTTCCACAAACGAGAGCAGTTTTGTCTTTTAAGTTGATATCCATCTAGCGAATTTACAGAAAAATGAGAGAAATAGACCATTGTAATACTTTTGATAACGTCTTACTTTATTGACCAATGATTTGATAATAACTACCTTTGCCGCTTTCCATAGATTATGATCGTTACAAAGAATAAAGAAGAGTTAGAAATCATGCGTCGTGCGGCGTTAATGGTAAGTAAAACCTTAGGTATGATTGCTGCCGAAATTAAGCCTGGTGTAACCACGCTTAGACTAGACACACTTGCAGAGCAATACATACGTGACAATGGTGCAATACCAGGTTTTAAAGGGTTGTACGATTGCCCTAGCACATTGCTCATTTCTCCTAATGAAGAAGTGGTACATGGTATACCTAAAGAAGTAGCCATTAAAGAAGGTGACGTTCTTTCAATAGACTGTGGCGCTATAGTAGACGGTTTTTATGGTGATCATGCCTATACCTTTACGGTAGGTGATGTACCACAAGAAACTCAAGATTTATTAGACCGCACAAAGAACTCTCTTTATTTAGGTATAGACCAACTAAGAGTAGGAAAACGTGTAGGTGATGTAGGTTATGCGATTCAAGATTATTGTGAATCCTTCGGTTATGGAGTAGTACGTGAACTGGTAGGTCATGGATTAGGTCGAGTAATGCATGAAGATCCACAAATGCCTAATTACGGTAAGCGTGGTCGCGGTAAAAAGTTTGTAGAAGGAATGACGGTTGCTATAGAGCCTATGATTAACCTAGGAACAAAAAACATAAAACACCATCCTGATGGCTGGACCATTACCACTAGAGATAAAAAACCTAGTGCACATTTTGAACACGATGTTGCTATAGTAGATGGAGAGCCTCGTTTACTAAGCACATTTGATTATATTTATGAGGTGTTAGGGATTACTTCAAATGAGGAAGATCCTTATAGGTGGAAAGATTAAAAAAATATAAAGACTTTTCAGTTTTTAAGACCTGGGAAAGGAACTCTACTTACAAAAAAATCGCTACAACACTATCAGATTCCACTTCAAGAGTGGAATAACAAGACTATATGAAACTCCGCTTCAAATTCTTTTTCAAAATATTCTCACTATTTGTAACAACAATTAGTTGCCAAAATAAAATAGAAATTGAAGTCTTTGATTATAAAAATATAGAATTAAACAAAATTGATTCTAATGACTCTTTAATTGCCATAACTAATGAAGAATATCTTCAATTTGGAGCTCCAATAGCATTTATTAATTCTGAAAGAGATACCGTTATACCTTTCGGTAAATATGCATATTTCGGTGATGAAATTTTAAAACACTCTGCTAAAGTAATTTTGCTAAGTGAAAACAAACTTATCGGAATTGATAAATTTGAGAATAGACTTTATGATGTGTTTTTATTTGATAATGGACCAGATTATTATAGTAACGATTTAGTTAGAGTAATTAGAAATCAAAAAATAGGTTTTGCCAATGAATTTGGAGAAGTTGTTATTCCATGTAAATTTGAATTTGCACATCCATTTTCAAACAACAGAGCTAAGGTGACATTTAAAGCTGAAAAAATTAAGGATTTAGATCACACAATGATTATAAGTGACGAGTGGTTTTTTATCGATAAAAAAGGAAATAAGTTAAATTCAGATTTACTTGAAAGGAATTAACAACATATGAAACGCCTCTTCAAATTCTTTCTCAACCTCATCCCTAGACCTTGGCTTATAAGTTTAAGTTACTATGTGCGTCCACTAATCGCTTGGTGGTATCGTGGTGATCGATATGAAGACCCTATCGATGGAAAAACTTTTAAGAGCTTCTTACCTTATGGTTATGAAAGTGTGCGTGAAAATGTATTATCTCCATCTACGCTTTCTTTAGAACGCCATAGATTGTTATGGCTGTACTTGAAACACAAAACCGATTTACTTACAAGACCTCAAAAGTTATTACACTTTGCTCCAGAGCAATGTTTTTATAAATTGTTCAAGGAAAGCAATACTATAGATTACACCACAACAGACCTCAACTCTCCATTAGCTGATGTTCATGCAGATATCTGCAACCTGCCATTTGCTGATAATGAGTTTGATTTTATTCTTTGTAATCACGTTTTAGAACACATTCCAGATGATCAGACAGCGATGCAAGAAATCTACCGAGTTCTTAAACCTAGCGGTACTGCGATCTTGCAAATACCATTAGAAAATGATCGAGAAGAAACCTTTGAAGACGATTCTATTACAGACCGTAAAGAACGTGCTCGCATTTTTGGACAGTACGATCACGTGCGCGTATACGGAATGGATTACTTTGAACGTCTAGATCACATAGGATTTATAGTAGACGCTGTAGATTACACTAAAGAATTAGGCGCAAAACAAGTAGATCGCTATAGACTAGCGTCTGGCGAGTTAATTCCTGTGGTAAAGAAGTAATCTCCTATTCTAAGATACCTTTTCCTCAAGAGTAGAATTAATTCTAACCTTAGAGAAATGAAAACTACTTACCAGCCTGCTTCACATAACTTTGAAAACCTGGCGTTACTTCAAAGCGTAGCAAGCCATAACCATCAGTATACATTATAACTACCTCTAGGTCTTTTAAGTTTTTCAATAATTCACGAGATTTTTCTAGTGGCATGGCCATAAAAGCTGTTGCATATCCGTCTGCTAGAGTGCAGTTGTTAGCTATTACATTCACTCCTAACACCTCACTAGGTTGTGCTTTGCCTGTAATAGGGTTAACTGTGTGCACAAATTCTTGTCCGCTTTTAGGGTCTTTTTTAAACTTGCGGTAATTACCACTACCAGCCATAGCTTTATTAGACAACTCTACGACCGTAACGTAAACGCGCTCATCATGTTTTTGTTTAGGATCATCTATTCCTATAGACCATTTACCATCACGTTGTAAATTCATACCCTTAGTCACCACCTCACCGCCTACCTCTACTAGATAATCGTTAACTCCTTTTTCATCTAGTAACCGTGCCATGTAATCCACCAGTGTACCTTTGGCAATAGCATTAAACTCTAGATACATTCCTTTCTGGTCAGATTTGATATAAAAAGAATCTTTAACCGTAGTAGGCACTATAGACATTTTATAAAAACCTACATATTGTTTAAGGCTGTCTATTTTCTTTTGTGACGGTATAACCTCTTGCTCTCCATTTGCTCCAAAACCATATGCATTTACCAGATTCCCAACCGTAGGATCAAAGTATCCATCAGTCTTGCGATACACCTCTTGTGCTTGTTCAAACACCTCTTTAAAAGGTTTCCCTACCAGCACACTATCTTCTCCAGCGTTGATTCTATTTATAAGAGAACCCTTTACCCAGGTACTCATAGAATTATTGAACATAGTAATAATACTATCTACATCTTTTTCAACATTAATCTGATCGTCTGCAAATAATTTTATAGAATACGTAGTCCCTATAGCATTACCTACAAATTGTTGTGGTTCTGGGCGTACAACATCAGCTTTTTTTTCTTTACAAGAAAAAAGCAATAATAAACACGATACTACTAAGACGTTTTTCATTTAATTTCTATTAAACCTGCAAAATTCACCACATAATCATCTTGATGATGTACAGGCATTTCATAATTACGAGAGTTAGCCAGTCCTACACCAGCATAATAAGTTCGTGCTTTATACTTTTTACCATGATCGCGCATCATATGAAGTAATTTCTCATCATAATGAACCGGATTTGCAGGATAAGTAACCGCACGTACCACAACAAAATGAAGAAATTTATCCTTTAAAGCCACAAACTGTGGATCTTTTTTAGGTTTAGAGTTAATGGATAAAAACTCATATCCCAATTCTTCCATTTCTTTCCCTACGATATTCATCGCCAGCTGGTGTAATTCCTGTTCTGATAGTGGTGTAAGCATTTTACAAAGATATAGTTCATAATGCGATTAATAGTTATTGTTATACCGCTTTCGCGAAAGCGGTATAACAAAAAACCTTTTCCATATCTTTAAACTCTAAATTTCTTTATCAAAGGATATTTAAAAAACCAATTACGACACTACATGGATATTACCAACTTCATCAATAACGAAGAGCAAATTCCTTTATCAGGATTTTGGCTGGATAATTATGAACCTGCAACTGGAAAAATATATGGAGAGATTCCTAATTCAAATGAAGACGATGTAGAAAAGGCATATCAGGCAGCAAAAGCAGCTTTTCCATTATGGTCCAATACTACAATTGATGAGCGTTCTAAAATCATGTTGCGCATTGCAACCCTAATTGAAGAAAACATAGAGCAACTAGCCGCTGCAGAAAGTCGTGATAATGGAAAACCTTTATGGCTGGCAAAAGCTGTGGACATACCGCGAGCGTCTTCTAACTTCAGGTTTTACGGTAATGCGATTACTCAATATGCGAGCAAATCCCATGAAAGTATAGGTAAGAACACCATAAATTATACGCTACGTAAACCTATAGGAGTCGTGGGTTGCATCTCTCCATGGAATTTGCCCTTGTATCTTTTTTCTTGGAAAATTGCTCCTGCAATTGCTGCTGGGAATTGTGTAGTTGCAAAACCTAGTGAGGTCACTCCTGCGACAGCTTACTTACTCGGCGAGATTGTAAAAAAAGCAGGATTACCAGCTGGTGTTTTAAATATAGTCCATGGAAATGGTGCCAGTTGTGGTCAGGCCATAGTCACACATCCACACATCAAGGCGATCAGTTTTACTGGCGGCACGACTACTGGAGCGCACATCGCAAGAACTGCTGCACCCATGTTTAAGAAGCTGTCTCTAGAATTAGGCGGTAAGAATCCTAACCTCATCTTTGCCGACTGTGATTATGATAAAATGTTAGACACTACGGTACGATCTTCCTTTGCTAACCAAGGTCAGATATGTCTTTGTGGTAGCCGTATTTTTGTACAACAAGATATTTACGAGCGATTTAAAACAGATTTTGTTAATCGTATTAAGAAATTAACCGTAGGTCATCCAGAGCAATCTAGCACCAAAGTTGGTGCTGTGGTAAGTGCTAGCCATAGAGAAAAGATTGAGGAGTATATCGCTCTAGCAAAAGCAGAACCAGAAAACTACACCTTATTAACTGGCGGCAATCGTGTGGATGTAAAGCAGTACCCTAATGGATATTATCTAGAACCTACCGTTATAGAAGTAAGCTCTAACGACTGCAAATTGAACCAAGAAGAAATCTTTGGACCAGTCGTTACCATAATGCCATTTACTGACGAAGCGCACGCACTGGAACTCGCAAATGGCACTAAATATGGACTAAGCGCTACTCTATGGACTAACGACCTATCGCGAACTATGCGCATGACGCAAGAGATAGATGCAGGAATAGTATGGGTAAACACCTGGTTAAATAGAGATTTGCGAACACCTTTTGGCGGTGTAAAAGACAGTGGTGTAGGTCGTGAAGGCGGTTTTGAAGCCTTAGATTTCTTTACAGAGCCTAAGAATGTTTGTATTGAGTATTAAACATCGAGAATTCATTTAGACCATACCAACACAAATAGTTGGTATGTCAAATCTTAACAACACCTAAAAAACCAAAACTAATCGTAACCAACATGTCAAGTATTTCTCTTGGCATGTTTGGTGGAAATGCACGATGTATGTAACTTGCTTTTATGTACGATAAAATTGAAGGTGATAGATATTACCATATTTTCAATCAAGCAAACGGCATGATTGACATTTTTAAAGAGTCTCGCAATTACCCTTTCTTTATTGATAAGATGGAATACCATCTAACACCGGTTTGTGAGATTCTTGCTTTTTGTTTACTTAAAGATCAATTCCACATCATTCTTAAATCAAAAGAAGAGCCAGAGTCAAAAATTCTTGACGCATTTAACAACCTTCATTCTGAGTATACACAGTCTTATAACAAGGCATATAACCGATCAGGAGATTTGTTTGAAGATTCTTTTAAAAGAAAATTGATTGAATCAAATGAGTTATTAAAAAACACAATTTTACACACTCATCACCTTCCTATAGCTAGCGGCACAGTTAAGCATATCATGAGCTATCCATGGTCCTCTTATAACGAAATTATGGACGACGACATCACTTTTTTAGAACGTGACTTTGTTCTAGAATTGTTTAATGATTCTGCTAACTTTGCAGCAGCACATGAGGCTTTTAAATCAAACCCTTCTTTCATTCCTACTTTTGAGCAACAATAACTACAGCACCATAATCATAGGCGGCGGCGCAGCTGGATTTTTTACAGCAATTAATCTAGCAGAGCAATCTCAAAATCATAAAATTGCAATTTTAGAACGTGGTAAAGATGTACTTCAAAAAGTGCGTATTTCTGGAGGTGGAAGATGTAATGTCACTCACGCACAGTTTGAACCTAAACCACTATCACGCAATTACCCACGTGGCGAGAAGGAATTACTAGGACCATTTCATAGCTTTATGACCGGCGATACCATCGCCTGGTTTGAAGAGCGTGGCGTGGAATTAAAAATAGAAGAAGATGGTCGCATGTTTCCTATTTCTAACTCTTCACAAACTATTATCGATTGCTTTATCTCGCTTGCGCGAAAACATAAAATCGACATACTTACCAGTCAGAATGTAGCCTCTATAGAGAAAACAGAAAACTGGAATTTAAAAACCAAAACAGACACTTTTACAAGTAATAATCTGGTAGTAGCTGCTGGAAGTAGTCCCAAGGTCTGGCAAATGATGAGTAAACTAGACCACACAATTATCAATGCCGTGCCTTCTCTTTTTACTTTTAATATAGTAGACAAACAGATAACAGAACTTGCAGGTGTTGCTATAGAAGCTAGTGTCACTATACCTAGTTTAAAATTAGAATCTCAAGGCCCTTTATTAATTACCCATTGGGGATTTTCTGGACCTGCCATTTTAAAAATGAGCGCTTGGGGTGCAAGAAAACTGCATGAAACCGATTATAAATTTGACCTAGTCATCAATTGGTTAAATTATGTATCGCATCAAGAGTGTATAGAATCACTTTTTGAAAGAAGAAAAAACTCTAAAAAACAAGTTGGTAACGAGTGGTTATTTGATCTTCCTAAACGATTATGGAAACATCTAGTAAATAGCATATCACTCACAGAAAAAAACTGGGCAGATTGTTCTAATGTAGATCTAGAAAACCTAGCGACACTATTAACCGCTAGCTCTTTTTCTATCAATGGAAAAAGCACTTTTAAAGATGAGTTTGTTACCGCAGGTGGAGTTGACCTAAAAGAAATCAATTTCAAATCTTTCTCTTCTAAGAAACAAGAAAACCTCTATCTAGCTGGTGAAATCTTAAACATAGATGCCATCACAGGTGGTTTTAATTTTCAAAATGCCTGGACCGGTGGCTGGATGATTGCTAGGGCGATAAGTAAATAGATGAAGTTGAATTTCTAATTATTGAAAATTAACTTAATTATTTTAACGAAACTTATCGTAACAGTTAACCTCTTATGATCAGGAATTATAGCTAAAAGCGTTATCAATATTATTGAAAATGATAAAATTAGCATCACTACTAAAACTGATGGAGAAAGATTTGATAATTGATTCATAATAAAATTGAAGCTATAGAGTAATTAAAAGAAAAAATGTAATAACAGTACCGCCATTTCCACTAAAAAACCATACAGTTAATACTCTTAAATTCAGATACTCACTTCTAATTCAATACTACATATTAATTCCTTAATTAAGTAGTGTCATTAAAATAAGTGAAATGACTTATAATGAGATTAGATATATAATTCTTAAAATACCGCAATCGCTTTCGTAGAAATACAAGCAAACAATCATCAAAAAACCAGCTAGTATCCTGCGATTTTCTTAACTTAGGTGTTCAAATTTTGACACATTGAATAAGAAAACGATATTGATGATTCTCGACGGTTGGGGAATCACACAAGACCCTAAAGTAAGTGCGATAGCACAAGCTAATACTCCTTTTATAGACAGTTTATATGATAAATATCCGCACGCTACATTGCGTACTGATGGTGAACATGTAGGCTTACCAGAGGGACAAATGGGAAACAGCGAGGTAGGACACATGAATCTAGGTGCTGGACGTATTGTGTATCAAGATCTAGCCAAAATCAATAAAGCGATAAAAGACGACACTCTTAAAGATGAAAAGGTGTTGGTGGATGCTCTCGCTTTCGCGAAAGCGAATTCTAAAAAAGTACATTTCTTAGGTTTATTATCTGACGGTGGTGTTCATGCACATATAGATCATTTAAAGGCATTACTTGATGTAGCCCAAGACATGGACGTAGAAGATGTTTTTATACATGCATTTACTGACGGTCGCGATGTAGATCCTAAAGCAGGTGCTGGTTATGTAAAAGACATTACTAATTATGTAAGCGGTACAAACGCACAACTAGCAACCATCACAGGACGTTATTTTGCTATGGATAGAGACCAGAGATGGGAACGTGTTAAAAAAACCTATGACGTGATTGTTCATGGAATGGGAACACCTACTCACGATCCTGTTGCTGCTATAGAAGAAAATTATAAAAATGATATTACTGACGAGTTTATAGAACCTATAGTAGTTCTTAATGGTACAGAACCTGCTGGACTGGTAGAAGATGGCGATGTGGTTATTTTCTTTAATTACAGAACAGATCGCGGTCGCGAATTAACACAAATGCTCTCTCAAAAAGATTTCCATGAGCAAAACACGCATGCGCTAGATCTTTACTATGTGACTATGACAAAGTATGATGACAGTTACAAGAATGTAAAAATCATCTTTGAGAAGGATAATCTTAAAAACACTTTAGGCCAGGTATTATCTGAGGATGGTAAAACCCAAATACGTATTGCCGAAACTGAAAAATATCCACATGTTACATTTTTCTTTAACGGTGGTCAGGAAGAACCTTTTCATGGAGAAAGCAGATTGATGTGTAATTCTCCTAAAGTAGCTACATACGACCTGCAACCAGAAATGTCTATAGACTGTGTTTCTAGCAGTATTATTCCAGAAATCAACAATCAAGCAGCAGATTTTATATGCCTTAATTTTGCTAATCCGGATATGGTAGGACACACTGGTTCTATGGAGGCAGCGGTAAAAGCATGTGAAGCTGTGGACGATGCAGCAAATAAAGTCATTACTGCGGCTATTGAAAATAATTACACTGTAATAGTTATTGCAGACCATGGTAACTGTGAGGTAATGCTTAATCCTGACGGATCTGTAAATACGGCTCACACGACAAATCCTGTCCCGATTATTATAGTAGATAAAGATATTAAAGAGGTGAAAGATGGAATACTAGGTGACATCGCACCTACCATCTTAAAGTTAATAGGAACACAACAACCGGTAGAAATGACTCAGAATTCCTTAATTTAGTAATATGAAAAAGATACTTATACTACTTGCTGCGGTAACACTTACTGCCTGTGGAACTCAAAAAACGGCTACTACAGCTTCTACTACTAAAACATCTATGGAAAATAAGGTAGACGAAGTGACTAAGGAACTGCCTACTATGGATGCTACAACTTCTTATCTCAAGGATGCGTCTGGAAATTTATCTGGAGAGGTTCAAAAAGATGCGTTTATGCAAGCTCCTTTTGACAAGTGGTTCAACAGTCGTCTAGCAGCATATCAACCAGATCAAGAAAGCATAGATGGTCTTAAGGTTGCTCTAGTAGACATAGAGATAAGAGCTTATATGGGAACCTGGTGTGGAGACTCTAAAAGAGAAGTACCTCAGTTCTATCATATACTAGAAGCTGCTTATTATGATCTTGATAAGGTAACCATGATTGCCGTAGACAGATCAAAATCAAAACCTACAGACCTGGTCTCTGGATATGATGTGAATCGTGTCCCTACTTTTATTTTCTATAGAGACGGAAAAGAAATAGGCCGTTATGTAGAAAGACCTAGAGAGTCGCTAGAAAAAGACATGTTAAAAATAGTTACAGGACAGGAATACAAACATTCTTACGATAACTAATAAAAACATAACAGTAATATCATAAAACGAGGAATTCATATTCCTCGTTTTTTTTATATCTTGAATTTAAATTAAAACTGTTGAATCTTCATTTTTCAAATCGTTATGTCCTTAACGCCACACTAATAATTTGCTGGCTAGCAACAGCATTCTTGGGCTTTAATGGTTTTTTTAAATCTCATCAGTTCTTAACGGTTTCTTTATTAGGCATCAAAATAGCTGATGTTTTTACATCCCTAATTGCCGCGTCTGTGTTTTTACTTCCGGTGGTTAGTCTATTTATCAATGTTAGAATTGCAAAATGGCTGCTTCTTATAGCCGTGGTGTTATATGTAGCACTTATTTTGTTAGACCTTCATAGACTAACACCATACATGATTGTTTATTTAGGAATATTCACATCGCTCATTTTACTCAAATACGACTCCAGTATTCTATATACTGCATTGCTAATTATAGCTTCAGGAATTTATATTTTTAGTGGTTTGCATAAGTTAAACCCAGGTTTTGTTACCCATATAGCACCTAGATTATGGTTTCATTCTTTACCTATAACTTATACAGAGACCATAGGATATACGTTTGCCATGGTAGAAATACTAAGTGGTTTATTATTGTTGATTCCGTTTACGCGCAAATTTGCCTGCATCGTAATTATAATTATGCATACCATCGTTATTTGGAAATTAGGCCCGTGGAAGCTGGACTGGAATATTATCGTACTTCCATGGAATTTCATGATGGTGATGGTACTGATATATTTGTTTAGAAAAAGCGCTTTTTCGACCTTCAGAATAGGATCTGCAAAATCAATTGTATCACTACTAGGTATATTCTTCTGGTTGTTACCGGGACTTTCACAAATTATATGGATTCCAGAAAATCTAAGTATGAAGTTGTATTCTGGCACATCAAAAAGTGGTTACCTCGTTATCAATAAAAAAGTAGATCAATTTGCAAATTATGATCGCACACCTGATCATGAAAAAATGTTAATCAGTTTACAGCGTTATTCTATGGGAGAACGAGGTATCGCGCTACATCCAGAGCTAGTTATTTATGATCAAATACTAGAGAATATAAAAACTAAAATTCCATATACAGACGACATTTATTACATTCACCCAGATACAATAAAAGAAAAATTATGAGCGCCATTAATCTAAAAGAAAAACTGAGTTTATTTAATGATCAGTGGACTCCTAAAATAATAGGTGAGTTAAATGGACAGCACGTAAAGCTAGCAAAACTGCAAGGTGAGTTTGTCTGGCACGATCACATCAATGAAGACGAGTTATTCTATGTTATCAAAGGTCAGTTGATTATAGAACTAAGAGATAAAATTATAACCCTTAATGAAGGCGACCTGTATATTGTACCTCGCGGAGTAGAGCATAAACCCATTGCACATGAAGAAGTACACATCATGTTATTTGAACCAGCAGTTATAAAACATACTGGCGACGTACAACATGAAATAACTAAAGAAAAACTGGACTGGATTTAATACTATCAGGCTATAGATAGAAAACTTATCTAACTTCTTAATACTAACAGACTTTCTCTTAACGCAGAAAAACTAGGGGTTTTATCAGCATATTCTTTGCGCAATAAATCCTTTTCTACATCTGTTGCTCCTATTTGTTCTAGCATATTAACCAGATGCATTTTCATGTGACCTGCCTGTATACCGGTAGTAACAAGAGAATGAAGAGCCGCAAAATTTTGCGCCAATCCTGCCACAGCAGTCACCTTCATTAAATGCTCTGCACTTGGGTTTTCTAATATCTGTAAAGCAAGTTTAGAGAGTGGATGTAAAGATGTAAGCCCACCTACAGTTCCTAGCGCTAGAGGGAAATCTGCCTCAAAAATAAAGGTATCGTTCTCAACTCTAGCTTTAGTAAGACTGCGGTACTGACCGTCTCTCGCTGCATAAGCATGCACACCAGCCTCTACCGCTCTAAAATCATTTCCTGTAGCAATAACCACAGCATCTATACCGTTCATAATCCCTTTATTATGGGTTACTGCACGATAAGGTTCTACCGTTGCGATATCTACCGCTTGCACAAATTTTCTAGCAAATTCTTTTCCAGTTACCCCATTGATAGTTCCTATCTCATCTATTTTACAAGACACAGAAACATTCACCACACATTCTGGCACATAATTACTCAAGATGCTCATGATCACCTCTGGTACATCGCTAGAGAATCCATCAAATTGAGATGCTTTTAATCTAAAAGTAGTTGCTAGTTGCTCTAGCGTGGTGTTTATAAAATTGGCTCCCATTGCATCTTTGGTTTCAAAGGTTGCGTGCAATTGGTAATAGCCTTTTAGGTTTTTGGTTTTATCGATTAAATCTAGAGAGACTATACCGCCACCACGTTTTTTCATCGAGGCGTTTATTTGTTCTAGAGATTGTAGTAATTCCGCTTTCGCGAAAGCGTAAAACGCATCCATCTCACTGCTCAAACCATGATACATCAAATGTACCTGCCCTACCTTTTTAGTTCCTTTTATCACGGTTTTAAAACCACCACGATCCATCCAAAACTTAGCTGCTTTACTAGCCGCAGCCACCACACTACTCTCCTCTATCGCCATAGGAATAGTGACCAGCTGGCCATCAATCTTAAAGTTAGGAGCCAGCCCAAATGGGAAGTAATAATTAGTAACCGTATTCTCACTAAAACCGTCATGTAGATCTTGTAATTTCTGATCTTCATTCCAGTATTGGGTTAGCGTTTCTCTAGCCGTAGCGTTATCATTTAAATGATTAGAAACGAGCCAATCAATTTTTTGTGATTTTGAGAGTTTTGAGAATCCGGTAACAGGTTGCATAAAATATAATTGAATGGCAAAGATACAATCGTTATGCATAATTCCCTTATATAGGATAATTGCCCAAACCGTAGCTTTATTGGTGTATTTTTTGTAAAATTGAGGTCACACGTAATTAAAACTAAGGAATGATCAAAAACTGCATGCTTTTATTGGCTTTTATATTTGTAAGTCAAAGCATTACCGCACAGAAAAACATTAGTGTAGAAGATATTTACAGAGGTGAATTTCGCACACAAGGGCTACAGTCTCTAGCATCTTTAAACAATGGAACAGAATATTTAGTTCTCAACTATAATAGAGATCGTACTCAAACTATAGATAAGTACAGTTATACAACTGGTGAAAAAACTGGAACTCTAGTAAGTAGCTCTGATATTCAATTACCTATACGTGACTATATTTTAAGTAGTGATGAGAAGCAAATGATGATTATTTCTGAGAGCTCTCAAATTTTCAGACGTAGTTCTAATGATAAAGTTCATATTCTTAATTTAGAAACTAAAGAGTTGACCTCTTTAAGTGATGATCTAGTTAGAAGTCCTTCTTTTTCTCCTGACGGTAAAAAGGTAGCATATGTTTTTGAAAACAACATTTACTATAAAAATCTAGAAAGCGGCGCTGTTATACAAGCTACTACAGATGGTGTAACAAATAAACTTATTAATGGTGTTACTGACTGGGTTTATGAAGAAGAGTTTGCTATAGTAAAAGCTTATGAGTGGAGTCCTAATAGCGAGCAAATTGCCTTTATATCTTTTGACGAAAGTGCTGTTCCAGAATTCTCTATGGATGTTTATGGTAACGAATTATACCAAAAACCATATGTTTTTAAATACCCTAAGGCTGGAGAAAAAAATGCTGTAGTGGCTTTGCACCAGTTTACATTATCTACTGGAGCAAGAAAAGAAGTTGCACTAGGTCGTAATGAAGAATTTTACATTGCTAGAATAAACTACTCCCCTAACGGTAAACTAGCTGCGCAGGTTTTAAATAGACATCAAAATGTGCTAGACTTTTACTATGTAGATGCAAGTGGTAAAGCGAGTATCGCTTTTACTGAAAAGGACACTGCATACGTAGATGTAACTGACGACCTTACTTTCTTAAAAGATGGAAGTTTCTTATGGACTAGTGAAAAGGATAACTGGAGACACATTTATCTTTATGATGCAAATGGTACGGAGAAAAAACAACTAACTAAAGGTAACTGGGATGTTACCTCTTACTACGGTTATGATGCAAAATCAAAGCGCATCTATTTTCAAAGTACTGAAGATGGTTCTATAAATAGAGGAATTTACTCTATCTCTTTAAAAGGTAAGAAAAAGAAAAAACTATCTGCTCAAATAGGAACTAACAGTGCTTCTTTTAGTAAAAACTTCACTTACTTTATTAATACTTTTTCTAGCGCTACTACTCCACCGGTGTATACTTTAAACAATGCAAAGGATGGTAAAAAGGTGCGTGAAATTAAAAACAATAATGATCTTACTACAAAGCTTAGTAATTACCAGGTAGCACAAAAGGAGTTCTCTACCATTAATATTAATGGAAATGACTTAAATATGTGGACTATGAAGCCTAAAGACTTTGACCCTAACAAGACGTATCCATTATTCATGACTCAATACAGTGGTCCAGGTTCTCAATCTGTAGCAAATAGCTGGTATGGAGCAAATGACTTCTGGTACAGTATGCTTGCAAACGAGGGTTACATCGTTGTTTGTGTAGACCCACGTGGTACAGGTTTTAAAGGAGCAGACTTTAAAAAAGTTACTCAAAAAGAATTAGGTAAATATGAAGTAGAAGATCAAATCGCTGCTGCAAAACAACTAGGTTCTATGGATTATGTAGATGCCAGCCGCGTAGGAATATGGGGATGGTCTTATGGTGGTTTTATGAGTTCTAACTGTTTATTAAAAGGTAATGACACCTTCAGTATGGCGATTGCAGTTGCACCAGTAACTAACTGGAGGTTCTACGATTCTATCTATACAGAACGCTACATGACTACACCACAAGAAAACGCAAGTGGTTATGATGATAACAGTCCTATAAACCATGTAGATAAGTTAAAAGGGAAATATCTTTTAGTACACGGTACTGCAGACGATAACGTACATGTTCAAAACACTATGAGAATGGTAGAAGCACTTGTGCAGGCTGACAAGCAATTTGACTGGGCTATTTATCCAGATAAAAATCATGGTATTTACGGTGGTAACACTAGAATACACTTATACAACAAGATGACTAATTTTATCAAAGAGAATTTATAATAACAATCAACTCAACTATAAACATAAACTATACATATGGAATTTAAATTCAACGGTTCTGCCGCAAATCAAAAGACCATTCTAGATCACCCAGCTGGTCTATTTGTTCTGTTTTTCACAGAAATGTGGGAACGTTTCTCCTATTACGGGATGAGAGCTTTATTAGTTCTTTTTCTTACCGCATCCTTATTAAATGAAGGTTGGGGATGGGAAAGAGCAGATGCCTTAACACTGTATGGTTTTTATACAGGACTAGTTTATTTAACACCAATTATAGGTGGGTTTTTAGCTGACAAGTTTTTCGGTTTTAGAAAAGCCGTAGTTATAGGTGCTTTAATCATGACTTTAGGACATGCAGCAATGGCTATAGAAACGGTAAGTTTTACCTATTTAGGTCTTGCTCTATTGATTTTAGGTAACGGTTTATTTAAGCCGAATATCTCTTCTATAGTAGGTAATCTATACAAATCTCAAGGAAAAGAAAAAGATGCTGGTTATACTATATTTTACATGGGTATTAACGCAGGTGCATTCTTAGGTATTCTTTTATGTGGTTACTTAGGAGAGAAATTTGGATGGAATTACGGTTTTGGTCTTGCAGGAATATTTATGTTCTTAGGGATGTTACAATTCTTTTTTGTCCAAAAGATATTTGGTAGAATAGGATTATCACCACAAGGAACTCAAGATTTTGATGACGCTGTAGAAGACTCATTAGAAGAAACTGAAGATGCGATAGAAGACGTAGTAGAAGAAGCTAAGAAAAACAAAATATCACGTGATAGAATTATAGTAATAGGTGTACTTGCCTTTTTTACAATTTTCTTCTGGATGGCATTTGAACAAGCTGGTGGATCCATGACCATTTTTGCAGGTGATTATACAGACCGTGTATTAACCGGTGGTGCTGCAAGTGCGTTTACTATCATAAACACAATTCTAGTAATTGTGCCTTTGATTATCGTTACATGGGTACTGGCTATGTTGTGTAAACAAATTATGAAAGACTATCCTCTTTCTAGCATCATGCTTATCGCTAGTTTTATAACCATATGGGCGATTGCTATTTTTGTTATAAAGAACGATTTTGACACTAAATCTTACCAAGTTTCTTATGTAGATGATAACGGAAATTCTAGAGTTACTAAAATTCTTACCACTCAAGATTTTGAAATAGGTTCTCAAACAGGAATTAGTGTAGGTAGCGGACTAGATCTTTACTTTGCTGACGACAAGAAAAACGAATCAAATATTCAAAACGGCAACTACATAGTAAATGCTAAGAATGATTCTATAGGTATGATAAGAAAAGGTGTTATAACTAAATTTGAAGCACGTTCTAAAAAAGGATTATTCTGGAAAGATGCTGAGTATGCTATAGTAGAATACACAGATGCAAAAGGAGTAAAACAATCTACAGATATTTTCTTAGGTGATACTTACTTAAAAGAAGGAGAGTACAATGAACTTAGTGACGAAGAAAAGAAAGAGAACAAACTTATGAAAGTAGGTAATCCTTACAACCTTCTTCTAGCTCAAGGAGTTGGTTTTTCTGACGAAAGCGCTACTAAAGGAACATTAACTAAAATTAATGAGAACGAAGTAGAAATAGGAGCATCATGGTTTGGTATCCTAAACTCTTTCTTCATTATTGCATTTGCACCAGTTTTCTCTAGAATATGGGAATCTAAAATGAATCCTTCTGGACCAGTAAAATTTGCCATCGGTTTGATACTTCTAGGAATAGGTTTTGGAGCTCTTGCTTATGGTTCTATGGACATACCACAAGGTGCAAAAACAGCATCAGTAAGTATTTTATGGCTTATTCTAGCTTACTTATTCCATACACTAGGAGAACTATGCGTCTCTCCAGTAGGACTATCTTATGTAAGTAAACTAGCACCAGTTAAATTAATGAGTTTAATGTTCGGTATATGGTTTGTTGCAAACTTTATTGCTAACACTCTTGCAGGGCTTTCAGGTAGTTTCATTGACTCTATTTCTGAGCAATATGGACTATCAACTTTCTTCATGATTTTTACATTATTACCTATAGGTGCTGGAATAGTCATGTTATTGATCAAACCTATTTTGATCAAAAAAATGCACGGAATCAGATAATAAATTTGTTCCAACATATTTTTAACACAAAACGCACCATAACGGTGCGTTTTTTGCGTTGATAGATTTTGTAACTTTACCTTATGAAATTATTCCCTATCGTATTTCTATTGTTTTCGGCACTTGGTTTTTCTCAAGTAAACTGGATGACCATGAACGAGGCATTAGAAGCTCAGCAAAAAGAACCTCGCAAGATTTTAATGAAGTCCTATACAGACTGGTGTCCTAATTGTAAATGGATGGATAAGTACGCTTTCGCGAAAGCGGACATAGCCACCTACATCAATAAGAATTATTACCCTGTGAAATTTAATGCTGAAGGAACAGAAGTAATCAATTACAAAGGAGCTACTTATGCAAATCCCTTTAAGAAACGCAATGATAGAGCACAACATCAATTTGCAGAGTTTATAAGAATATTTGAATATCCTACCTTAGTTTTCTTTGACGAGAAAGGGACGATTATTAACCCAGTACCAGGTAAATTAGATTCAAAAAAGCTAGAGATTTACATCACTATGCTGTCTGACGAGACATACAGATCTATCAATACAGGTAAAAAATGGAGTGATTACCAGCGTGACTTTAAGTATAAACTACAAGATTAATTAATCTCTATCGCTCCTACTTCATAAGTATTGAGCAATTCTACCTTGTTCTTATCACAGGTGACTTTCCAAGCATCTACTACATTACGGTAGTTAGAGCCGTCTGCTATAATAAGTTTTGGGCTTAAATCTAGAATAAGTCTTTCTAGATTAATTTTAGGAGAGTGCGAGAACAGTATAGTCGCATTCTTAATGTTGGTATTATACAAGCTGTTTTCATCTACAACTATGAGCTGAGCACCTTTATAGCTCATCAAATTTTTAAGAGAATCTAGCACTAATGTTTTACCACGATTATTCTCGATCGCTTTTAATCTCTCTAGACTATTCACAGCCCGTATAGAGTCCATTACATGTAAATCTGTATAGAGCACAGCATTATTCTTATTACTAATACTTACAGCGCTTCCTGTAGCTTGATGTAAGACTAAAAAATGATCCTTACTAGAGGAGTAAGATTCAAAGCCTTTTAAACTAAACAACAGAATTAAGGAAGTTATACTTATATGTAACATCCAGTTCGGTTTTTTGAGATAAAAACGCTCTCTTTTACTCCTTTTAAAATAAGGCAGTAGAAATAGAATCGCACTAAATAATGCTACATAAGACAAAACCGTTTCCCATAAAGAAACATGCACCTCTTTAATGATGAATGCATCCCAAGAACTTATTCTAGCTACGGTTTCTATTATAAATTCTAAAACTGTATTTAAAGAGGCAGTAAGCCATCCAGTAGGGAAATCTATTAATAATAAAAGTATAAGTAACAAGGACGCACCGATGATAAATGGTAGTAATGGCAGCAACATCATATTACCTAGAATAAACAGACCTGGAAACTGATGGAAATAAAACAAACTTATTCCTGCAACACCGATTTGAGCAGCTAGAGTAACTGTAAAGACATTCCATAAGAAATCCTTGACCTTATTGCGCCATGTCCATAACCCTGCAATGACTGGCTGAATTAACACTATAGAAAAGACCGCCATATAGCTTAACTGAAAACCTACCTGAAACAACAATCTAGGATCATACAACAAAAGCACAAATGCAGATAATGTAAGACTGTGATAAACTGATCCTTTACGTTTAAGATTCATACCGACAGCTACAAAAGAAAACATAGTTACAGCTCGCATAATAGATGGAGACATACCTGTAAGTAATGCAAATGCCCATAATAGTAAAATAAGAACAGCACTCTGTATCCAGCGGCCATACTTTAATCTTAAAAGTCGTCTAGTCAGAAATCTTAAAATCAATAATATGATACCCACGTGTAGGCCACTCAATGCTAGTATATGGATAACGCCTGCATCTCTAAAACTTTTAGTCACCTCTGGGTCTACGTTTTGTCGCTGTCCTAAAACTAATGCCTCTATCATAGCTTTAGGTCTATCTCTCAGACCAGACTCAGCTAATTCGGTTAAAATAGTTTTACGTAATTGTAATAAGAAACTTAAATCTCCTTCTCCACTAGTATAACTTAAAATTCGAGGTTTATCCACGTACACCTGACCATAGACGTCTATAGATTTTAAATAATTCCTGTAATCAAAGTCGCCAGGATTACGGGCAAATGCAGGTAAATTCACATCGTCATAAACGGTGAGTCGATCACCTACTTTGTACCCTAGACTATCTGATCTTTTAAATAATACAAGAGTATTACCTGAAACTGCTTCTTGATCTAGTGCAATGACCTGAGCATAGAATCGGTCGTTAAATTTATTGGGGGTTAGTCGTTGAGACAGCTTTAATTGCAAGACATGATCCTGACCTTGTGTTTGCTTTTGTATAAAATGATTTGTACTTATTTCATTTTGAAAATATAAATGTGCTCCACCTATAAAAAAGAAAAAACTATAAACGGAAAGAGCAAAAACAACCTTGAAACCAAAAGAAAACTTACCTATCACCAATACTGTAATGGCGCAAAATACAGCAGCACAAATAGCATAAATAAAAAGCGTAGGATCTATCTCTATGAATCTAGCAAATAAGATTCCAACAATGAGAAACAATAAAATTCTGTAAAAAGGATAGTCTAGCCAGCGCATGACTAAATATAGTTAAACTATTTCTAATCTATCCTACCTGCTCTAAGAAAGGCATTTAGCCAGTATGCTTCATTAAGTGTAGAGGTCATAACGCCACGAGATGTTGTAGAATGTATAAACTCAATTTCTCCAGGCGTCACTCTTGTTATTAAGGCTACATGATTTACCTGGCGTTTATTTCTACCAGTTGCAAAGAATAAAAAATCTCCTTTTCTCACCTCATCGAGGTCCATTTCTTGGGCAGTAGCATACATAGAGCGGCTGGTACGCGGCACCGTTTTACCTGCCTCTTTAAATGCGGTACATATAAGACCACTGCAGTCCATTCCTTTTCTAGTTGTACCACCATAACGGTACTTCACACCTTTATAATCCATCGCATTATCAATTACCTCATCAATAAATGACGTACTCTCTTCATAAGGTTTTTGATCTGGTTCTTCCGTAAAAGAAAATTCCTTTTCAGGTGTCTTAACAATCATCGTACGCGCCGGTCTCGCAGTAGCAGGTTTTTCCTTTTTAATTGATGTTCTAGCGGCTTCTCTTTTTGTAGTAACCACTTTAGGTTTAGAGCTACCACATGAGGTTAAACCTAAAAACAAAAGAGTTAATAATGAAAATGAAACTATGTGAATAGAACGATTTTTATTTAGGTCTTGCTTTCGCGAAAGCGGAATACTTACATTCATATTACTTCTTAATATCTTTATAGATCAAACTAGCTGTGTTCTCACTCGCACCTATACCACCTAATTTTTTTTCTAACTCATAGTAATCAGCAAAAATGCGATTGCGTTGCGTAGGGTCTAAAATAGCGTCCAGTTCTTGCTTAAGTTTTCTTTTATTAAATTCTCCCTGAATAAGCTCTGTCACCACTGGCTCATCCATAATTAGGTTAACTAGAGAAATGTAATCTAGTTTCACGATTCTTTTTGCAATCTGGTAACTGATAGAACTACCCTTATAACAAACCACTTGTGGCACTTTAAAAAGAGCTGTTTCTAAAGTTGCGGTACCAGAGGTTACTAACGCTGCATGACACAAACTCATTAAATCATAAGTGCGATTCATGACTAGGGTTACTGGATAGTTTTTTAAATAGGTACTATAAAAAGACTCGTCCTGACCAGGTGCACCAGCAATGATGAATTGGTAATCTGGATACTGATCTACCATCTCTAACATAACACTAAGCATTTTTTTAATCTCTTGCTTGCGACTACCTGGCAATAACGCAATAAGAGGCCTATCATCTAGATTATAAGTGGCAAGAAATTTAATATGATCTACAGGCTCTCTTTGAGAAATGGCGTCTATTAATGGATGTCCAACAAAATGAACTGGAAACTGATGTTTCTGCTCATAGAAATCTTTTTCAAAAGGCAGAATCACGTACATCTCATCTACATCATTTTTTATCGCAGTGATGCGACCTTCTTTCCATGCCCATATTTGTGGAGATATATAATAGTGATTGCGGTAACCTTTAAGTTTTGCCCATTTCATAATCCTGAAATTAAATCCAGGATAATCTATATAGATAATAACATCGGGCTTAAACTCTTCAATATCTCTTTTACAGATACCTATGTTTTTAAGTATAGTCTTGAGATTACTCAACACCTCTACAAAACCCATAAAAGCGAGCTCTTTATAATGCTTAACAAGTTTACCGCCTTGAGCCTCCATCAAATCTCCACCCCAAAATTGAAATTGAGCCTCTGGATCTTTCTTCTTAAGCTCTTGCATAAGTAAAGATCCATGAAGATCTCCACTTGCCTCGCCTGCTATTAAATAGTATTTCATAGAATAAAATTAAACATTAAACCTGCAATACCTGCTAACATAGTAGCCATTACAACACCACGCGCCTCATATTCCTGAATTGGCTTTTTAAACTTGCCTATTTTTCCAGTCAAGAAAAAGAAGAATAAAACTAAATTAAAAATCGCACCCAGTACAATTAATTTACCTAAAAAACCTTCTCTATAACC
The DNA here is from genome assembly GCF_045063755.1 of Nonlabens sp. Asnod3-A02. Lineage (NCBI taxonomy): Bacteria > Pseudomonadati > Bacteroidota > Flavobacteriia > Flavobacteriales > Flavobacteriaceae > Nonlabens > Nonlabens sp. Asnod3-A02. The sequence goes on along the minus strand of NZ_JBEFOC010000008.1, from coordinate 1,124,412 downwards.
ATCTACTAGAGCTTCTTCAAACTCATAAGGTGTTATGAGAATAATATATAAGTAGGTCCCTATAGCGTTTGCTATAAGACCCATAATAAACCCTTTTAATATTCTACTTGCCAAAATCCCATGTATTAAGTTCTCCTATATAATGATGTGCGGTAAGATCATATTGTGTAGGGACTATAGAAATGTAATTATTATCTAGTGCCCACTCGTCTGTATCTTCTCCTTTGTCGTCATTTACAAATTTACCTGTAAGCCAGTAATAATCTTTACCATAAGGATTTGTACGTTTATCAAACTCTTCTACCCAGTAAGCATTTGCCTGACGGCATATTTTAACTCCTTTTATTTCTTCTTTTGTAGCCTTAGGTATGTTTACATTAAAGATAACACCTCTAGCCATACCTTTTTCTAGTACTTGCTCAATAATTTGTTTTACATAATCTCTAGACTGAGAGAAGTCTGCATCATGATCATAATCACATAGAGAAAACCCTATGGCAGGAATGCCTTCTATACCTGCCTCCATAGCAGCACTCATGGTACCACTATAAATCACGTTAATAGCACTATTGCTACCATGGTTAATACCGCTAATACATAAATCTGGTTTGCGATCTAAAATCTCATGGCTAGCCATTTTTACACAATCTACTGGTGTACCACTAGTTGTATATTCTTTATGATCATAGTCATGCTGTAGGAATTCTTTTACATAAAGCGTGTCGTTTATAGTTATTGCGTGTCCCATAGCACTTTGTGGACTATCTGGTGCAACCACTACTACATCGCCTAGTTCTCTAGCAATACTTATTAACGTCCTGATTCCCTTTGCGGTAATACCATCATCATTAGTAACAAGGATGAGTGGTTTCTTTTTATTTTCCATAAGATTTTTAAGGTGGTTAAAATTAAGTAAATTAGCCGAACCATGTGATATTCTTGCCTTACTTTAACCATCTTAAATTGGCATGGTTTTTACATGTGTAGAAAGAGACAAATGAAGATCCTTATGAATTTCCTTAAAAATAATTTTATACTAGCGATACTCACATTACTTGTGGCAACGGCTAGCTGTAGTTTTACTAATAATACTATAGACCCTGGAGACAAAGAAAAAGAGCAATTATTAGTGAATTTAATTTCACACGTCTTGAAAAGAAATCACTTTTCACCAGCAGATCTTACCGATCAATTCTCAAAAGAAATTTTTGACAATTACATCAATGATTTAGATCCTGCAAGGAGATATTTTTTAGAAAGTGATTACAAAGAATTTCAGGCATATGAGTATTTAATCGATGATCAAATACGTGATAGTAAGGTAGATTTATTTAATCTAACCTACGAGCGTCTTTTAAAACGTCAGGAAGAATCAGAAAAGATTTTTGCAGATTTAATAGAAACGCCATTTGACTTTACAATAGATGAGCGCATGGATACCGATTATGAAAAGGCACCCTATGCAAAGGATAAAGCTGAGTTAAAAGATAGGTGGAGAAAACTTTTAAAGCTAACAGCTCTAGGTACGTATTACGATAAAATAGAAGAGCAAAAGGAAGCTCTTGAGGAAGATCCTGAATCTGAGCAAAAGAGCCTAGTTGATCTAGAAAAAGAAACCAGAGCAGAGATCAAAAAGTCTATGTTAGAGAATTTTGACAATAATGACGATGTACAACGTCTGGACTATTTCTCTTTATTTGTAAATTCTATAACTGCTCATTTTGATCCACATACTAACTATTTCCCACCTCAAAACAAAGATCGTTTTGATACTTCAATGAGTGGTAAGTTAGAAGGAATAGGTGCACGCCTTCAAAAGAAAATGGATTACATAAGTGTAATTGAGATTATCTCTGGTGGACCAGCATGGAAAAGTGAATTGATCGAGGTAGGTGATAAAATTCTTAAAGTAGCACAAGAAAAAGATACTACTGCTACCTCTATAGTAGGTATGAGAATAAGCGATGCAGTAGAACTTATAAAAGGCCCTAAAGGTAGTAAGGTAATCTTAACTCTTAAAAGAGTGGATGGCTCTATAGAGGACATCACGTTAATAAGAGATGTTGTTCAAATAGAAGAAACGTTTGCAAAATCTGTAATAGGAAAAAATGAAGGCTTTAGATTTGGTTTCATTAATCTACCTAAATTCTATTTTGATTTTGACGATCCTAATGGACGTGCATCAGGAAACGATATCGCACAGGAAATTAAAAGATTAAAAACTGAAGGTATGGACGGTCTTATATTAGACCTACGTAATAACGGTGGCGGTTCTTTAAGAGAAGTAGTAGAAATGGCTGGACTTTTTGTAGATGAAGGTCCTGTAGTACAAGTAGCTTTAAAAGATAAAAGAACAAGAACTCTTAGAGACAGTGATAGTGGTGAGGTTCTTTGGGAAGGCCCGCTAGTGATTATGGTAAACGAGTTTAGCGCAAGTGCAAGTGAAATACTAGCCGCTGCTTTACAAGATTATGAGCGTGCTGTGATAATAGGTAGTAAGCAAACCTTCGGTAAAGGAACAGTTCAAAATTTTGAAGACCTTAACCAGTGGGTACGTAATAATGAATATGGTGATCTAGGTGCTGTAAAATTAACTACTCAAAAATTCTATAGAATTAATGGTGGTAGCACACAACTAGAAGGTGTAAAAAGTGACGTGGTAACTCCAGGTAGATATAGTTATATTGATGTAGGAGAACGTGATGAAGAATTCCCACTTCCTTATGATGAAATCGCCAAAGCAGATTATAATAAATTTACAGGCTATTCTAATCTTGCAGAATCTATTCAAAAGGCACAAGAAAGAATAAATAACAACCCTACATTTAAGCTGATCGATGACAACGCAAAATGGTTGAGCGAGCAACGTGATAACAATGACATTCCGTTAAATTTCACAGAATATAGCGAGCGCCTAGATAGGTTAGAAAAAGAAACAGAGCAATTTGACTCTTTATCTGATTATAAAAACAACTTAGAATTTGATATGCTAACTTATGAGAAGACACTAACTTTAAATGATAGTGCTCTTAAAGATAAACGTGAAGCATGGATGAAAAATCTTAAGAAAGATGTCTATGTTTCTGAGGCTGTAAATGTTCTTAAAGATTTACGCATGAACAATATTAAAAATGATAACAAGACTAAATGGAGCGTTAAGAATTAATGTCTCATAAATCAACATCATTAAGCTCTATCGCGCTCCAGAAGTTCAAAAAAAACTTCTGGGGCGTTTTGAGTTTTATAGTTATTCTATTTTATGCCATCATCGCATTATTTGCATATGTACTCGCACCAGACGACACGCAGTATGCAAATCAAATGCATATTTCCATCCATTCACAGCCTCCAGGTTTTACGGTAAACCTTCTGCAACTTCCATCTGTACAAACAGAATCTAGTTTTTGGGACTGGTGGAATGGTAAAACATCCACCATTGAAGAAATCCCTTATTCAGATCTTGATTTCAAAGATGGTAATTTTTATTACCGTCCTTATGATGTAGATGGTAATCTATTGCCTTTTATAGAAGTGCCTTTAAGATTAAAAGATAAGATGGATTTGTCTCGCTTTCGCGAAAGCTACACCACTAAAAAAACATTTCTTCTAGGTACAGATAAATATGGTCGTGACCTTTTGAGCCGTATGATGATAGGGACTAGAGTCAGTATTTCTATAGGATTTGTAACGGTTTTTATTTCCTTATTTATTGGAATATTTTTAGGAGCCGTCGCAGGTTATTATGGTGGCAAAATAGACGCTGCTATCATGTGGTTAATCAATGTTACTTGGTCCATTCCTACACTTCTTATGGTAATTGCTATAAGTATAGCTTTAGGAAAAGGATTTCTCACTGTCTTTATAGCCGTAGGTCTAACGATGTGGGTAGAAGTGGCACGTGTGGTACGTGGTCAGATAATAGTCGCCAAAGAATATCAATACGTGACTGCTGCCAAAGCTTTAGGATTTAACAATTTTAGAATTATAACAAAACATATTCTACCTAATATTATGGCCCCTGTAATCGTGATTAGTGCAGCAAATTTTGCCGCATCCATCCTTATAGAAAGCGGTCTTAGCTTTCTAGGTCTAGGCGCACAACCACCTATGCCTAGTTGGGGCAGTATGATTAAAGATCATTATCAATACATAATTCTAGACAAGGCGTATCTTGCAATCGTTCCAGGGATTGCTATCATGACCTTAGTAATGGCTTTTATGCTTTTAGGAAATGCTTTAAGAGATGCACTGGACGTAAAAACTAGTTAGATGAGAAAATACATTTACCCTATTATAATACTGGCGTGTGCTGCTGTTTATTACACCTATCAAAATAAAGAAAACGAAACATATTCTGAAGATAACCTATCGCAAGATGAATTTCTAAATCGTGATGTAGATGGTGATGGTATTAAATCACTAGCATTAAAAGATTTCCTACCACGTTCTAATAATCAAATTGTAAACCACCATACTTACAGTCTATCTTATAACGAACAACATGAGCAGGCAGAGTGGACAGCGCATGTTTTAAGAGCAAGTGACATAACTAATAACAATTACAAAAGACCTTACTTTGAGGTAGATGACAAAGTAAAAACCAAGGCTGCTCATTGGCGCAATTATAAAAAAAGTGGTTATGATAAAGGCCACCTCGTTCCTGCTGGAGATAGAAAATCTACTAAAGCTGCTCATGACGAGACTTTTCTTACTTCTAACATAAGTCCACAAGAACATGCCTTTAATGCCGGTATATGGAACACACTAGAGCAAAAGACTAGGTATTATGCAAAGCGCTATGATGAGGTTTATGTGATCACAGGATCTGTCCTAAAAGACGATTTAAAGTCAATAGGTTCTGAAGATGTATCTGTACCAGAACAGTATTATAAAATCCTATATCGCAATGACTCTAATGGTGGTAAAATGGTTGCTTTTTTAATGCCACATGAAAAGACTAATAAATCTATTTATGACTTTATCACTAGTGTAGATAAAATAGAAGAGTTGACAGGAACTGATTTCTTTTATCAACTACCAGATTATATTGAGGATAAGCTAGAGGCTGGAAAGACTTCTAAAGGGTGGTAGAAGATGAATGAATCCTCTAATACATATGTATATTTCTCGCTAATCGGAGATGATTTTGATACAAATGAATTAACTGAAAGACTTGGAATTAAACCGACCGAATCACGGAATAAGGGAGATAAAGGAAATTACAACTCAAGTCTAAGATTCTCATGCTGGAAAATATCTACCGAAAAGGGAAAAGAATATTATAACGTTTATAAACTGATAGAAGAGATAGTTGAAATACTTTATAGTAAGATTGATATTATTATAATGCTAAAAGATGAATATCAGCTTGATTCAGTTTTGCAAATTGTTTTAGATATTGATATCAATCCTAACCAATCAACACCAGCTCTTGGGTATGATTTAAAAACAATTGATTTTTTGCATCAAACAAAGACAACAATCGATGTTGATATTTATAGATTTAATTCACTAGAATGATAAATATAATCTTAATGCCTTAAGATTATATTTATCATTAGACATTTACCATTTAACCTACTCAAACCTCATCGCCTTAACCGGGCTTATTTTACTCACTATAAAAGTAGGGATAATCAAAGCGAGTAAACATACTACAAAGGTTCCTAGATTTAAGGCTATAACATGCCACCACGATATATAAACAGGCATTTCTGTCACATGATACGATTGTGGATCTAGCGTTAACGGGCTGAAAAAGTACTGAATTCCTATCAAACCTAGACCTATGACATTCCCTATCACAAGGCCTTTGAAAACTAAATTCATTGCATTGTATAGAAATATTTTACGCACCGTCCAGTTAGACGCGCCTAGCGACTTTAAAACACCTATCATATTAGTACGGTCTAGAATCAGTACTAATAATGCGGTTATCATGTTGATTATACCTACAATAAGAATAATACCTATAATTCCAAAAATATTACCATCTAACAAAGCGAGCCATTGAAATATAGCAGGTAGCCCTTGTTCTATAGTTTTGGCATTTAATTCTGACGGTGTATTTAACTGTATGTTTCTACCTATTTCATCTAGTTGATCAAAATCATTAATAAAAACCTCAAACTTCCCTACTTGACTCTCATCCCATTTATTGATACGTTGTATGTGTTTAATATCACCTACTATAAATTTAGAGTCATATTCTTCTAGACCGCTATCATAAATCCCAGAAACAGTAAAAAATCTAGCTATAGGCTCCTGACCATTTGCTTTCATAAAATAAGTACTCGCTTGGTCTCCTACAGTAAGTTGTAAACGCGCAGCAATATCATCAGAAATTAATACATCAAAAGAAGTGTCCTCCTTATTTAATTCGGGCAACGCACCTTCTATTAGAAAATCTTGAAGATACTGCCAGTTGTAATCTGTACCAACTCCTTTAAGTATGATTCCTTCAAAGTCAGTTGCTGTGCGTATCATACCTCCTTTAGTTGCGATAGCCTGTATATGTGTTACCGCTGGCACATTTGCAAAGTCAGGATAAAAATCTTGTTCTTTTGAGATAGGTTTTACCGTGGTTACAGAATTATTGCGATCATATAACGAAATACTTACATGTCCATTAAAGGCACTTACCTTCTCTTTTATTTTTTTCTGTAGGCCTACACCAGTGGCAATAGCAATAAGCATCACAATAATACCTATGGCAATTGCTGCTATCGCAATTTTTATTATCGGCGCACTTACGCTATTTTTATAACTTGTACTACTTTGTACCCTTTTAGCAATGAAATACTCTAGATTCACTTTTTCTCCTTCTATATTCAAATATACCATAATCGCTATGGTCATAGGAATAACTTCTTGTAATTCTAAGATCAATGGTAATAATACACCTACATCTCCTATTGAAGAAGAAATCATTCTCCAAGATAATCGCAATGAACAGCTTCTAGTAGACGCAAATAACAACGATCCCATACCTGCGGCTTATTTGTTAGGCGATTGGATAGAAAAATTAAAAGGTAAAAGAGTTGCCATAGTAGGTAATCAAACCAGTGTTGTAAAAACGCAAGACACCATTATTTCTAAAGAATGGAAAACTAAAGAAAAACTACGTTACACACATCTTGTAGACACTCTATTAGCACATGGCATAGACATTAAAAGAGTATTTGCACCAGAGCATGGCTTTAGAGGCACTGCAGACGCTGGCGCAACGATTAAAGATGGTATAGACTCGCAAACTGGGCTGCCTATTATTTCTTTATATGGTAAAAACAAAAAGCCTTACAAAGAACAATTAGAAGACATAGACGTTGTCCTTTTTGACATACAAGACGTTGGTGCACGTTTTTACACTTACATCTCTACACTACATTATGTCATGGAGGCCTGCGGACAGTACGATAAAAAATTGATTGTTCTAGACAGACCTAATCCTAACGGTCATTATATAGACGGTCCCATTCTAGAGCAAGAGCATCAGAGCTTTGTAGGTATGCATCCTGTTCCCGTCATTCACGGTATGACTATAGGAGAATACGCCCTCATGATTAACGGAGAAAACTGGCTAGATAAAAACCTAACAACAAACCTAGAGATCATAGAATGTAAAAACTACACACACGACTCTTCGTATAGCATACCTATAAAACCATCTCCTAACCTACCTAATGACCAGGCTATAAATCTATATCCTAGTCTTTGCTTCTTTGAAGGTACAGATGTAAGTGTAGGCCGTGGTACAGAGATGCAATTTCAAGTTTACGGTTCTCCATCACTGGTAAAATACACAGACTTTGACTTTACACCTACGCCTAATGTAGGTGCCAAAAGACCTAAATTTAACGGGAAGAAATGCTACGGTGTAGATCTTAGAGATTATAAAAAGCTAGATCATTTAAACTTAGAATTTTTGGTAGACGCTTTCGCGAAAGCGCCATCAAAACAAAACTTCTTCAACTCATTTTTTACTAAGCTAGCAGGAACAAAAACATTGCAAGCACAGATCGAGAAAGGTATGACCGCACAAGAAATAGCAGCCACTTGGGAGAAAGGACTAGAAGATTATCAAGAAATTAGAAAGAACTATTTACTGTATAAATAAAAAACATCGCTCATAAATAATCATCGTACGGTGGCAATGAATGAATGATAACTAATTAACTCATCTTAGTTTTATTTAGCACGTTTACAACTGAGCAATGGTGAAATATGCTAAGTAATTTGAGCTATAAAATTTAGTATACCAAAAAGCTAAAAGCCTGAATCTTTTAAAGATTCAGGCTTTTATGATAGTATTTAAATACTATCTAGTTGTCTCTGACCATGTATAATAAAATCTCATCTTCTATTTGTGAGACTATCATAAAATTATCACTTACTTGATGTATTCTATATACAATCTTTTCATCACCAGAATTTGAAGTACCTACTAGGTCGTTATTATCATGATTAATTTTAAACTTTTGGGTATTACCGAATCCACTTACACCTAGCTCTACCTCTTCACTAGTTTTAAAATGCAGCGTTATCATTAACCCCACCATTTCAAACATCTCTGCACCTTCAGACTCATTAACAACTCTTACTTCTTCTACCTTCCATTTACCTAGAAGCAACTCTTCGTTTATCGTCTCGTTTTTATAGCTGGTTTCTTTTAAATATGTATAAGTTTTTACCGCTGTAACATCGCCTTTTATCAAATAAAAGCGCATATTCCTTAAAGAATAACGAGCTTCATTTTCAGATAATATCTCTAGAGAACCTTCTTCTAGTTGTAGCGTATTACCTTCTTTAATGTAAGTAGCCTCTGTCTCTTTTCCCATGAACTTATTTACATAAGTACCGTCTTCTTTAAAAACTAATTTATAAGAAGCAAACATGTTTGAAACGGTGCTAATTCGTTTTTCTAGTTCTTCAGCACTCAAGACACCATCATCAATAGCCTCACGATCCACACGGTTAAAACTCCATGTTCCTAAAAAATCTTGCGCTGTACTTAATGTACAGGTCAACAAGATTACTGTAAGAATAAACTGTTTAATCATTTTTAACTATTTTCTAGATTAGGAAATTGCAATCTACTCGTTCAACATCGCCCATAGACGATCTTTTAACTGTGTTAAATTATGCTGTGAAATAGAAGATATAAACATATAAGGCGCTCCATTAAAAGCTCCTTCATTATCTAGCTCTTCTCTCATTTGCTCCATCAACTCTTCGTCCAGCATGTCGGCTTTTGAGATCACTACAAAACGTTCTTTGTCTAGCATCTCTGGGTTGTACTTTCTCAACTCATTTACTAGAATGTCATACTCTGCACTTATATCGTCAGAGTCTGCAGGAACAAGAAATAGTAAGGTAGAGTTACGCTCAATGTGTCTTAAAAAACGGTGACCTATTCCCTTACCTTCTGCAGCGCCTTCTATAATACCAGGAATATCTGCTATTACAAAAGTTTTATAATCACGGTATTCTACAATACCTAGATTAGGCTTTAAAGTAGTAAACTCGTAGTTAGCTATTTTAGGTTTTGCCGCTGTAAGAACAGAAAGTAATGTAGATTTACCTGCATTAGGAAATCCTACCAGACCTACGTCTGCAAGAATTTTAAGTTCAAAAGTCACATCTAGAGATGTACCATCCATTCCTGTCTGCGCATAACGAGGCGTCTGTCTAGTAGAGGTTTTAAAATGCCAGTTACCACGACCACCTTTTCCACCTTCACAAAGAATAAAATCGGCACCATCTTCTAGAATCTCATGTACCACAAGACCAGTTTCTGTATCTCTAATAACGGTACCTAATGGCAATTCTATTATAATATCCTCACCATCGTACCCAGTTCTACGTTGCTTTGCACCGTTACCACCTTGAGCAGCCTTAAAGTGGCGTTTGTATTTAAAATGATAAAGTGTCCATAGATTTTTATTTCCTCTAAGTATGATATGACCACCACGACCACCATCACCACCATCAGGGCCACCTTTATCTATATATTTTTCCCTGTGTAAGTGAGTACTTCCTTTACCGCCACGGCCAGATTCTACAGTTACCTTTGTATAATCGACAAAATTTCCTTCAGTCATAGTTCTATGTTCAGTTAAACGGTTATTAAGAAACCATTTTTTGTTCTCAGTTAATAGTTAACTGAGTATTTATAATATTTGAAACCGTTTCCCTAGACCAGAAGGGGATAGTTTCTACTTGTTACTTTTTAAAGTTTATCAAACTCTACACTTAAACGCTCTGTAATAGCATCCATAGATCCTACTCCATCCACGCCGTAATATTTACCTTGCGCTTCATAAAAATCTTTTAACGGTGCAGTTTGCTTGTAATAAACCGAGATACGATCTCTTATCACACCTTCATTAGCATCATCTGGGCGACCGCTGGCTTTACCTCTTTCTAGAAGACGTTCTACTAGAGCTTCATCATCTACTTCTAGAGCTACCATTCCAGCTATCTCTGTATTTTTTTCAGATAATAATTCGTCTAGCGCCGTTGCTTGTGCATCTGTTCTAGGAAAACCATCAAAAATAAAACCTGCAGCATCTGGTGTTTTTTCAACCTCGGCCTTAAGCATTTTAATAGTTACCTCATCCGGCACTAGGTTTCCTTTGTCCATAAACGACTTTGCCAGCGTCCCTAATTCAGTACCGTTTTTAATATTGTATCTAAAAACATCTCCTGTAGAAATATGAATTAAACCATATTTGTCTTTTAGACGAGTTGCTTGAGTTCCTTTTCCTGCTCCTGGAGGGCCGAATAAAACGATATTTTTCATGCGTTGAGTTTGTACGTAAAGTTCGGGCAAATTGCGCCCTAAATTATTATAATCCATGCCGTATCCCACGACAAATTTATTTTCTATTTCCTGCCCTATATAATCGATTTTCAACTCTCGATCATACACTTCTGGTTTAAAAAAGAGCGTTGCTATTTTAATCTCTAGAGGATTGTGTTCGGCTAGCTTTCGCGAAAGCTTCTCTACCGTCAGACCACTATCTACTATATCCTCTACGATAACAACTGTCCTACCTGCTAGATCTACATCTAGCTCGTTACCAAACTCTACGACACCAGTAGAACTAGTACCGTCGTAACTTTTTGCACGCAAGAAACTTATCTCACATTCATGATTAAATTTACGAGTCAGGTCGGCAAGTACCATGTAACTACCATTTAATATTCCTAAAAATACGGGCTTTTTATTTGATAAATCTTTGTTGATTTGAGACGCAAGGTTATCTACAGCAGCAGCTATTTCTTGTGCGCTCAAAAAAGGTTTAAAATAAAGATCGTGGATCTTAATCACTATAGTTCATTTTTTGCAAAGATACTATTTAGTAAGCAGTTGACAGTATCTGTTAGCGGTGGTTATTAGACTGATAAACTAATCGGTTTAAATATATATAATTCTGTTTCTATTTCAAGTTAGGTTTCAATTTAACCACTTATTTTTGAAACATGAAACAGACACAATTCTCTTCAAGTTTTACATTAGGTATTTTAGGCGGTGGACAACTAGGCAAAATGATGCTTTACACTACTAGAAAATGGGACATCAACACTTATGTGATGGATAAGGACGATACGGCACCGGCTTTTCAAGGCTGTGACGTTTACTTTGAAGGAGATATTATGGATTATGAATCTGTAATGGAATTTGGTGAACAGGTAGATGTTCTTACTGTAGAAATAGAAAACGTAAACGTGCAAGCGCTTCAAGATCTAGAAGATAAAGGAATAGCTGTTTCTCCTAGTGCCAAAGTTCTTAATCTAATAAGAAATAAAGCGCGACAAAAATCTTTCTACCAAGATAAAGACATCGCGACTGCAGCCTTTGAGGTATACTCTCAACCTAATCTAGAACACCAAAGAGACTATCCTTTTATATGGAAAAGTGCCGAAGGTGGTTATGACGGAAAAGGTGTCAAAGTAATACGACAAGCTAGTGACCTAGAAGACTTACCTCAAGTAGAGTGTATTTATGAAGATATGGTCGATTTTGATCTAGAACTAGCTGTAATCGTTGCTCGTAATGCAAACGGAGAGATGAAAACATACCCAGTAGTAGAGATGGAGTTCCATCCTGAGGCAAATCAGGTGGAATATGTCATATGTCCAGCACGTATTAACATGGATATTTCTGACCGTGCGAGAGAACTTGCTTTAGAAGTTTCTGAAGCTTATGAACATGTAGGCTTACTTGCAGTAGAAATGTTTCTTACTAAGTCTGGCGAGCTACTAGTTAATGAAGTAGCACCAAGACCACATAATTCTGGGCACCACACTATAGAAGGATCTATTACAGACCAATTTGAGCAACATGTAAGATGTGTATGCAATTTACCTCTAGGTGCTACAGACAGCACAGTTGCAAGTGTCATGGTAAATCTAGTAGGAGAAGAAGGTCATACCGGTAATGTAATCTACGATGGTATAGAAGATATTCTTGCCATGCCAGGTGTAACACCTCATATCTACGGTAAAAAAGAAACTAGACCATTTAGAAAAATGGGACATGTGACTATAGTCGCAGATGATATAGTCGCTGCTCGTGAACTTGCTGAAGTCGTAAAAGGAAAAATTAGAGTTATTGCGGAGTAGTGAAAATGGTTTATTGAATTTCCACACTTTATGAGAAATTTGATCATACCTTTTCTTGATTTTCACACGTATAAATTCCCACAAAAATAGAAAACGGCTAAATCGTAAGTTCGTTATATAAATCGGTTGTTAGTGATGAAAACCTTTTAGGTTGCCGTTCTAATATTTCATCTAATTTCTAGCTCTTTTTTTATTGGCGAAACCTTACAGATCAAAGTAGAACATGAAATATAGGATACAAAAGAGATTAAATCAATAATCTTCAGAATCACTTTTATTTTTTAATTGCTTCATTTTCCACCTTCCATAAATAGCAAAACCCAAAATAAAAATTACAATCCCAACGTACACATGCCAGTAGCCTTCCATCGGTCTACCTGGAAGTCTACTGGTTGTTTTGTGCGGTGACAGCTGTAAAAACAATATGATCAATTTGACAAAATGCATAGTTGATAATTGAGTGTCTAAAATTACGTTCTTAATCATCTCTTTTATCAAGATATTTTCTAATAACAAAGCTGTATAATAATCCGATCGTTACTATGAAACCTATAAGAAGTACAACTTTCCACGCCTCTGGTGTTACGCATTCATTACAAGAGTCATTATCAGGAAGGTACTGCCATTGCGTTAGTAAATTCATAAATAACGTGAGTTCGACATAATAATATTAGGCTATTTGCTATCGGGAAAAACCTTATAAGTTAAGGTAGCGCTTTGATTTCCATTCCTAAAGATTTGAAAATCAACATCTCCAATTAAATATCAAATTGAAACTGGGTAATAATCGTTCCCGACTGCCGCTCGAACTGACATCTAAAAAATCAAAAATCTGATATCGTTAATCTGCAATCGTTGATCGATATTTCTTTAAGGAGTACTAGAACTAACTTCTAAAACTTTACCATTATAGAACTTATTACCTGTTAAGGCAAAATTCATAATATAAGCTGCCATTTCTGTAGCCGTTAATGGTGCTTTATATCCCGGAAAAGCTTCTTCTAGCATTTCAGTTTGTACGGCTCCTAAAGCAAGTGTATTGAATGACGGTCCGTTTTCTTTATATTCTTCTGCTAAGAGCTCAAAAAGTGTAATTACAGCTGCTTTTGCGCTAGAATAAGCGGCAAGTCCAGGGAATTTTGCACTTCCTTGAATACCTCCCATAGAACTTATAGCGATTACATGTGAATCGTTGTTCATAGCCGGCATTAAAGCCTGTGTTAATGCTGCTACTCCAAAAACATTTACCGCATAACATTGCTGAAAGTCTTGAGCTGTTAATTGCTCAAAAGGCTTATTAACCAACATACCTGCGTTATGAATAACCACATCTATGCGATCCCATTTTTTCAGAATTTCATTTGCTGCATGATCTATACTAGACTGGTCACTTAAATCTGTTGCGATAGCGAGAACTGTACTACGTTCTAGAGCCTGTACGGAAGCAATCTTTCGCGAAAGCGCTATCACCTCATGTCCAGCATTAGAAAGTAATTGAGTAAGCTCAAAGCCTATACCGCGACTAGTTCCTGTAATTATTATTCTTTTACTCATTTGTTGCTGGTGTTAATTTCAATTTCTTACCATTAACAACATTAAACACACCTGGCATCACCGCATTTACTAACTGCGCCATGTGGTCTGTATTTACCTTTGTTGTGTCGTCTCCTACTTTGTGATAGTGATCAAAATTTGTAAAATCAAATGTACTGAAGGTTTGAGAAGGAACATTAAATGCCTCAAAGAATGGATAGTTGTCTGATCTTTTAAATAGATTAAATTTTGCCGCTTGATCTAGTTTACCTGTAACGACACGATTGATATTTGCCTCGTTAAAAACAGCTGCCATATTAGAGCCATCATGCCCTGTTAAATATGCAATGTATGGACGGTTTACCATAGGTGTTCCTGTCATTTCAAAATTAAGCATCGCGACTACATTCACACCTTCTTCCTTCATACGGTTTGCAAGGTGCTTAGAACCTAGAAGTCCTTTTTCTTCAGCTGAGAACAAAGCAAAAACTACGGTTCTTCTATTAAAATCAAGTTCCTTAAAATTAGTCGCTAGAGCAAGAACAGATGCTGTACCGGTTGCGTTATCGTTTGCACCATTTGCTATACTATCTCCTGCAACGGCTTGTAACATACCTATATGATCGTAATGAGCACCTATCACTACAACTTCATCTTTCAACGCTTTATCAGATCCTGGAATCATGGCTAGTACGTTAAAGGCTTTTTTACCTTTTGCATCAAAGTTATCTAGATAAGACCCTTTATAGGATGCGATACCTAACTCTTGAAAACGTTCTGAAAGATAAGCAGCCGCTTTTTCTATACCTTCTGACCCTGTATCACGACCTTTTAAATCGTCACTAGCAAGGAAAGCCACATCTTGAGCTATTTGAATAGTGTTTGCTTTTGGAAATTTAAGCTCGTTGATCTTCTCAACATTCTCCATAGCCCTTGAGACAGAGTCTATTTTTTTTGAAGAACTACATGATGCTAGAATCGCTGCGGTAGAGAGTAGAAATATTATTTTTTTCATGACTGTTTTTTAGTTGAAGTAAAGATAGTTATTTAGTTAAAGAGTAGAGAGCAGATCTGGATAGTCCTAAAACAATTAATAAGGTAATTAAAAAAGCCAAATCTTACGATTTGGCTTTTGAATAATAATTTATGAATCTTATGGATTACATGTACATAACAATTGGGTTCTCGATATAAGACTGGAATGTTTGTAAGAATGCAGCACCTGTTGCTCCATCTACAGTCCTGTGATCACAAGCTAGTGTAATCTTCATCACATTACCTACTACTATCTGACCGTCTTTTACAACTGGTTTTTGAACAATAGCACCTACAGACATAATAGCACTGTTAGGCTGGTTAATAATAGAAGTAAACTCTGTAATACCGAACATACCAAGGTTAGAAATAGTAAATGTACTTCCTTCCATTTCTTTAGGTTGTAACTTCTTACTACGTGCTTTACCAGCAAGTTCTCTTACCTTACCACCTATTTGTTGCATACTCATCTGGTCTGCAAATGGTAAAACTGGCACAAGAAGACCGTCATCTACAGCAACTGCTACACCTATATGGATGTGCTTTGCGATAACAGTATTTTTATCTGTCCATTGCGTATTCACTTTAGGATGTAATCTTAACGCCATCGCTGCCGCTTTAATTACCATATCGTTAAAGCTAATTTTAGTATCAGGTAATTGATTAATTGCTTTTCTACTAGCGATAGCATTATCCATATCTAGATCGATAGTAAGATAATAATGAGGCGCTGTAAACTTAGACTGACCTAAGCGTTTTGCAATTGTTTTTCTCATTTGAGAATTAGGAACCTCTTCAAAAGTTTCTGTTCCTACAGATACAAAAGAACTACCAGATGATGCAGCTGCAGCACTAGGTGTAAAACTCTCTATATCACTTTTTACAATACGTCCATTTTCTCCAGATCCAGAAACCTGACTTAAGTCGATTCCTTTTTCTTCGGCCATTTTCTTTGCAAGTGGAGATGCAAAAATACGTCCACCGGTTGCAGCAGCGTTAGAAGACTTGTTAGAAGAAGATGCTACAGGAGCGGCTTCTTTTTTAGCCTCTACTTTCTTAGGCTCTGACTTTGGAGCTTCTTTCTTCGGCTCTTCTTTCTTTTCTTCTTTTTTAGGAGCAGCAGTTTTACTTGCACTTATTCCTGAAACATCAGTTCCTGCAGGGCCTATGATAGCTAATAGCGTATCTACCTTTGCAGTTTCTCCTTCTTGAATACCTATCTTAAGAAGTGTACCACTGTTAAAAGATTCAAATTCCATCGTTGCCTTATCGGTTTCGATTTCTGCAAGGATATCACCTTCTTCAACAGAATCTCCTTCTTGTTTTAACCATGACGCTACAGTACCTTCTTCCATAGTATCACTAAGACGTGGCATGTTAACAATAACAACACCATCAGGAATATCAGAACTCGCACTAGATTCTTCTTGATCATCTGAAGACGTATCTTCTTTTGAATCAGAATCTGTAGTAGTTTCATCACTAGTTTCAGAACCTGATCCACCTTCTAGCAAACTAGAAATATCTTCACCTTCTTCTCCTATAATACATAGCAATTGATCAACAGGAGCAGTTTCTCCTTCTTGAACACCTATGTGTAGTAACGTACCGTTTTGGAATGATTCAAATTCCATGGTAGCTTTATCAGTTTCAATTTCTGCAAGGATATCTCCTTCTTCCACCTTATCACCTACTTTCTTCAACCACGCAGCTACAACACCTTCTTCCATGGTGTCACTTAAACGTGGCATGTTAACTATCTCTGCCATAACTTATGATTTTGCTGGTAAAAATGGATAATCTTCTTGTTCATATACAGCGTCGTACATCACACTTTGTTCTGGGAACGGTGACTCTTCTGCAAACTTCTCACATTCTGCAACACGTTCTTTTACACGTTTTGCAACATCTTTAAAGTGATCTTCAGACATGTTGTGATCGCTCATCAATCTATCCTTCACTTGCGTGATAGGATCAATTTTTTGATATTCGGCCACCTCGTCTTTAGTTCTATATTTTTGAGCATCACTCATAGAGTGACCTCTGTAACGATATGTTTTTAATTCTAAAAAAGTTGGTCCACCACCAGAGCGAGCTCTTTCAATTGCTTCAGACATAGCCTCGGCAACTTTTTCTGGATCCATGGCATCTACTGGTCCACAAGGCATTTCATAACCTAGACCTAGTTTCCATATATCTGTATGGTTTGCAGTACGAGCAACACTTGTACCCATAGCATAACCATTATTTTCTACACAAAATACTACTGGTAAATTCCATAACATAGCAAGGTTAAACGCTTCGTGCAAAGAACCCTGACGTGCAGCACCATCACCAAAAAAGGTAAGTGTAACAGCGTTAACACCGTGAAATTTATCACCGAATGCAATACCAGCACCAAGAGGTATTTGCCCTCCTACGATACCGTGACCACCATAGAAACGGTGTTCTTTAGAAAAAATATGCATAGAACCACCTAGTCCTTGAGAAGTACCAGTTGCTTTACCATAAAGCTCTGCCATTACTCTTTTAGGGTCTACACCCATTCCTATAGGTTGTACGTGATTACGGTATGCGGTAATCATTTTATCCTTTGTAAGATCCATTGCGTGTAGTGCTCCTGCAAGAATTGCTTCTTGACCATTGTATAGGTGCAAAAATCCACGAACTTTTTGTTGGATATAAACCTGAGCTAATTTGTCCTCAAACTTTCTCCAGAAAAGCATTTCCTCGTACCAGTTCAGTAAGACATCTTTAGTGACTTTTTTCATGTAATTATATGTTAAGTGGTCCGCTTTCGCGAAAGCGGAACAAAGATCAAATATAAAGATCCTTTCCTAACTTTTGCTCAAGCTGCAGAACAAAAATAGACGAAAAAAAGGTAAGGAAAAACCTATTTATGGGTTAAAATTGTACGCAATCGTTATAGATAATTCTTATCGAACACGAGCGGCAATAAATCACTCAAGGAATCTGACTTTAAAACCTTGCCAGCAGCTCCCATAAAATATAGTTCTATATCGTTTTCTTGATTATTCTCATACTCAGCTATAGACTGCCTGCATGCGCCACAAGGCGGCACTGGTTTGTGAAAAGAATCGTCTTTGGGACTAGCTGTAATAGCCATTTTTAAAACAGCAACACCAGGGTATTGAGATCCTGCCGCAAATATAGCAACACGCTCTGCACACAATCCTGACGGATAAGCAGCATTCTCCTGATTATTACCTGTTATTATCTCACCGTTTTCTAATAACAATGCACAACCTACTGTGAAATTTGAGTAAGGCGCATATGCACGGTGACGAGCCTCTATAGCCAGATCCATAAGTGAATGATCTGGTGCAGCAAGCTCTTCTATATTATCGTATACCTCGAGGGTAGTGTGTAGTTCTAATTTTTTGATAGTCTAGTATTCTGTGTATTCGTCACCGAAGTTAAAAGTAAGTCCAAATCTTAATGTCCCTTCTAGTGGACTATTTACCCTACTTGTAGAAAATAAATAAGATAAGTCAATGTTGATTTGAGAGAATTCAAAACCTGCCCCTAGTGAAAGAAACTGTCTAGCTCCCTTATCATCTGCTTCATTAAAATATCCTGCACGTAGAGCAAAAGCATCATTATAGGTATACTCTGCACCTAAAGCCCAAGTAAATTCTCTAAGCTCTTCACTTATACCACCTGGCGCATCACCAAATGATTGAAAAATACCTGAAATAAAAGTTACATCATCATCTTCACCTTCTATGATCTCACCAGTAGTATCGTCTAAAATCGGTGGCGTAGGGACTAAAAGTTTATTCACCTCGGCAGTTACACCTATCTTACTAAAACCATCGTTAAGGATAAAGTCAAATCCACCACCTAAAGCTAAGTTAGTAGGAATAAAATTTTCTTGCCCACCAGCATCATAAGTAATCTTAGGACCAATGTTAGAGATATTAAATCCGGCTCTCCATCTACCATTGAAATCATTATAAGCTTCTTCTTCTGACTGGTAATATCCAGAAACATCTACGGCAAAACTATTTGCCGCACTAGCGTCGCTATCTACTCCTTGAATACGTAAATCAGATCTTAAAAAACGACCTGTTACCGCCATGGCAAACTGCTCACTCAATTTCAAAGAATAAGTACCATCAAGAACAAACTCATTTGGACTTTCTTCTCTACCTGGGTCTGCAGCATCCTGTCGCAGTGTTATGGATCCCAAAGAAAAATATCTTAAACTACCAGCAAAAGCACTTTGCTCATTGATTCTATTTGAATACACTAATTGAGCAATTGCGATATCATCTACTAAATTACCTAAGTAAGGAGTATAAGCTACACCAAATTTATGCTGCCTCGTACTGAAGGCATATTTTGCAGGATTCCATTGTTGCGACCATGCGTCTGGACTAGTAGCTACACCCATATCTCCCATACCAGCAGCTCTAGGATCTCCAGCAATTCTTAAAAAAGGGAGTGCCGTTGTAATTACTCGAGTATCATTATCCTGAGCATTACTTACACTAGGTATTGCAAATGTTACTACTACGAAAAGTAAAAATATTTTCTTCATCAATAAAATTTATGCGGTGACAAATATATGTTAATCAATCTTATTATAAAATCACGAGCTTTTCTACTTTACTCGCAGATTTATTAGTTAACGTAGATTTTACGGTTATCTTATAAATATAAACTCCTTTCCCTAATCGCTGGCCAAAATCATCTCTTCCATCCCAAGTGATTTCTCTAGATGTAAACCCTGTGGTTGTGATGTTTTGATTTTTACTCCAAACTACTTTACCACTTACAGTCATCACTTGTACCTGGACATCTAACGGCTCAAAAGGCCTGTTATGATTGAACCAAAACTCAGTATATGTACTAAAAGGGTTAGGATAATTTAATACTCTAGTTAACTCTACACCATCAGATTCTGACACTACAAACTGAATCTCATTCATAGAACTATTGTTATACGTATCCCATGCGGTAACTTTTAAAGTATGTAATCCTGGCTCTATATCCCTAAGAGGAAAACATACCTTCCCTTGAGTAAAATCATCTTCATCTGCCTCATAGTAATCATTTAAGATAAATGGATTTGTTTCATCACCGTCTAGAATACCAGTAATGTCATGCCCTATACCACTAGAAGTATTAATTCCATTATCATCACTTAAAAAAGCAAGTAAAAACGGATCACTATCCGTAACACCACCAGAAACAAAATTAGTGTCATTCATAAACAACTCCACCTCAGGACCTAAATCGTCTGCAGGTGCATTGCGATTAATACCACCTATTTGAATATCTTGAGAATATCCATTTTGATCTTCTGGTACGTTATCTCTTTTTGCATAAAAAGAAACTCGGCCAGCACCTACTGGTATCTGTGTATCTCTAGGCATGATAAAATCAAACTCAAATTCTCCGTTTGTAATAGTAGCCTGACCTCTAAAAAGAGCTTCACCTAATTGATCAAAAGGCAAGACTATTATAGGATCACCAGCCACTGCTGTATCTCTGGTATTGTCGTTTGCCAAAGTTTCTCTGCTTATATTTTTATCAAACACAGTTACATAAAGAGTACCGTTATAATCGTTGATACGATTTCCAGGAATCGTTTGCACCTCTCCACCTAAAGAAACACGATCTAAAGCCTGTAACACATCTGTATTTGTCGCAATAGGATTTCCATTAACAGTATTAAGAACTACACGAGGCTGAGGAAAAGCTAATTTTAATGCCGGATCTCCTATAAAAGTAATAACTCTACGAGTGGAAGTAGATTGAAAACTAAGATCTGTTTTTGCTAGTCGTAACGCTTCAGCCATTGAAACTGGCTCAACATTATCATAACCAAAAATGTACTGATCTAATATATTATTAAAACCAGCACCTACATTAACAAAAATCAAACGGTTAGTTGCCACTGAAGCAATAGCTCCACCTTCTGGATTCAGGTAAGTTAACTCACCACCACTAACACGCAACGGATTATCAAATCGTGTAAATTCACATGTTACCGAAATAAACAACGGTAATGTATTAGGATTACGCAAGTTCTGAACAAGCGATTGAGTTATAATAAACTCTCTTGCGAGCCCATCTTCATTTCCATGACCAAAATAATTTATCACCAAAGAACCCTGTTCAAAAGCATCTCTTATATCATTAACAGCATCTGGATATTTAGGTCCACCAGCCGTACTAAATTGCTCATAACTATCTAACAATATTTTATTTACGTTATAATCAGGTCTGTTTAAAAATATCTCATCACCTAGATCATTCACATTTTCTTGCAATATTCTATCAGAAAGAATATCCACATCATCACCTATCAAAGCGATATTATTTCTCCATTTATTAAAAGCAGGCTCTGCAGTATAACTGATCACCTTATCCACCATCTCTCTAGCTTCTTGAATATCACTCACTATCATGCGCCCCACAGCTATATCCATGAGATTATTTGCAGCGACTGTCCCCTCACCATTATCCATGAAAGCAAAAAAATCATCTGTACAAAAAGAAGCCGTTAATGAAGTACTCTCTAAAGAAAGATAAGACGGCACGATATTATCTCTTATCCTTAATCTATCCTTATAGTCATAACTCGCATCACCAAATAAATTTACAAACTGCACCCTATTTGCTGGTGAAGATGCATTATCATAAACATATCTAACAAAATTTCTAATCGCACTTATATCCTGTTTACCTTCCGAAAATTCATTATAAATCTCTTGTAAAGTCACCACTTTAGTATTGAGATTACTCTCGGTGATATGGTAATTTGCAAGTCTTTGTGCTTCTGACTGTAAAAACTCTGCCGTAATAATTAAATAATCTATATCTCTAAAATTACCTGATCGGTCATTAAAAATAGTCCCTTTTAAATTCTGATTTACAACAGTACTATTCCTTACACTCACAACATTGTAAAAATCTGAAGAGTCAACCGCTAGATACTCTTTAGTTTGCCCACCATTATCAGTAAAAGAAAAAGTAGCGTCTTGCAAATTGTTAGTAACCTTACGTACATTATTAACATCAGTTATATCCCATACCTCACTTATTTGAGATGCATTAGAGAATTGATATTCTACCACACCACTTTGAGACGCAGCATTAGGTACATCAAATCTAAATTGTTCGTTTTTACCGGTTAAACTCTGAGGTATCTCTAAACTTATATAGTCCAAATAACCAGACGCTCCAGGGTTTCCAGAATTATCATAAGACACATTAACAGAAACCATATCAGAACTAATACTAGCATTAGACACTAGTAGCGTTGCCCTAGCCGCAGCACGTATGTTTTGCCCTGCCACACCACTTAACGAAGAAGTACCAAGAGCTACATCATTTAAACTAAAGCTCATACTTGTATCATTATCTGACACTGCTCCAGTGGCTATTCTCACTACGGCAGGTAAAGTACTTCGTACATTTTCAAACTCAAATTCAAAAACTTGCTCTGGTTCAAAATCAAAACGCTCACCATACCATACGCGACCTATAGAGGCTATATTTACCAGATCCACCTCATGGTGTTGCCTAGCATAATAATAATCATAAGTAATAGCTGGTACAGCACTGGGTTGCACAAATGGTAAAATACGCTTACCAATAGCCCCATCTACCGTTAGATAATAAAAAGACTCATCTGTATAAGGATTAATAAAACTATCGTTTTCACTAACGTAATCTGTATTTGTAGCAATTCCGTAAAACAAGATCTCATCTCCATTATCAAACCTACCATCTTCACCACCTGTAACGGTAATAGCAACCTCAGGAGCATCAAATAATTGATCATCACTATTAACTAAAGGCAACGATGTACCTCCCTGACCATAAACCTTAATTCTAGCAGGGTCGATAGAATTAACATCTATACCTAAATTAGATAAGAAAGACCTGCTTATTCTATTTACACCAGTTCTCTCTACCTTAAATCTGTACCAATTTCCAGATGCTAAAATAGAATTACTAAAGCTTGCGTTTTTAACCTGAAATTGCGCCGGCGCATAAGAATAGCTGTAGTTAAAAGAAACTACCTTCTTATACTGATTTCCATCCTTAAAAATTGGTGTTATTTTTAATTGAGCATAGTTACGCTTTCGCGAAAGCGCATTTCTTAAAGAATATTGAAACCCATTAGAAATTTGTGATGGATTTAACTGTCCAAGATCTGTTACCCTTATCGTCTCTGTCTTCAAATTTGTTATTTCAACAGAGAATTCATCAACTTTTTGATTTATTTGAAAACTTTTAATCCAAAATAAATCTCGTCCATCAAAACTATGGCTTTCTCTAAAATACGGAACTTTAATTTGCTGATCACCGATATCAAAGGATTCCAAATCCTTCCAATCAATTACCTCTCGACCACTTTGAGCAAGCGCGCTAGCATTAAGAAGTAAAATTATTAAGTAGAAAAAATGCTTCATCGATACACTAACGGCTGTTAATATGAATTAGTATTTAAAAATATTCACAAAATTTTAAGACAACACATAATAATCGCAATTCGTCGTCGTTTAATATGCTTGAACGACAAATGTAACGCGAATTATACGAATTAATGCTTTCGTATTAGATTGAAATAATTATATTGCGACTCATTTTTCAAAACAAATTCTTAAAATGAAGAAGTACTTTGCAGTAAAAGCAGTCTTTACTCTCTTCGCCGGAATGGCGATAGTGAGTTGTGGTGGTGGTGGAAACGACTACACATCCACATCTCGTGGAACCGGTTGGGACGTCACCGGTAAAAACGGATTTGAACTTAACACAAAATATAAAGAACAAGATACAGGACCTGGTCTTGTCTTTGTAGAAGGTGGAACATTCACGATGGGTCGTGTTAAAGATGACCCTATGCATGATTGGAACAACACTCCTAATCAACAGCATGTTCAATCTTTTTACATTGATGAAACTGAAGTTACTAATGGTATGTACCTTGAGATGTTAGAATACATCAAAGCTGTCTTCCCACCAGAAGATGAAGAATACCGTAACATTTATAACGGCGCAGTTCCTGATACATTAGTATGGAGAAATCGCTTAGGTTATAATGAAGAAATGACTAAAAACTACTTACGTCACCCAGCTTACCAAAACTACCCTGTAGTAGGTGTAACATGGATACAGTCTGTAGAATATGCTAACTGGAGAACTGATCGTGTAAACGAATTAATTCTTAATGAGCAAGGTTATACGTCTAAAGACGCTCTAGCAAATCAAGAGGCTGGTGCAACATTTAGTACTGAAACTTATTTGAACGCTCCGACTCTAACTTATGGTGGTGACGAAGAAAAGACAAAAGGTGGAAAAAGATCTGAACAATTAGAAAAGCAAAAAACAGCAAAAGCAGCTAAACAAGGTGATGGTACTGGTGAAGTAAGTGGCTTATATGTAACAAGAAAAGATGGTGTTATTTTACCAGGTTATAGACTACCTACTGAAGCTGAGTGGGAATATGCTGCTCTAGGTTTAGGAAGTGTACGTGAGTATAACGCATACCGTGGTAGAAAGAAATACCCTTGGGATGGACAATACACTAGAAGTGGAAAACGCAAAACTCGCGGTGACCACATGGCTAACTTTAAGCAAGGTGATGGTGATTACGGTGGTATAGCTGGATGGAGTGATGATGGTGCAGATATCACAGCTCCTGTTAAGTTTTATGAGCCTAACGATTTTGGTGTTTATGAAATGGCAGGTAATGTTTCTGAATGGGTTGCTGATGTTTATCGCCCTATGGTAGATGACGAGTTTAACGACTTTAACTATTACCGTGGTAACGTTTACACAAGAAACAAAATAGGTGCAGATGGAATGATTGCAATTGTAAGCGCAGACTCTATTCCTTATGACACACTTAGTAATGGTAAAGTTATCGCTCGTGCATTGCCAGGTGAAATCCAACAAGAAGCTATCGATGATGATGAGACTTATCTAAGAACTAACTTTGATAGAAGCGATAACCGTGACTTCCGTGATGGTGATGCTCAATCAACTAAATACTTTGATAAAAAAGATCGTCTTGATGATGAAAATAACAGAATGTACAATTCTCCTAATCACAGTGTAACTGCAGA
The DNA here is from genome assembly GCF_045063755.1 of Nonlabens sp. Asnod3-A02. Lineage (NCBI taxonomy): Bacteria > Pseudomonadati > Bacteroidota > Flavobacteriia > Flavobacteriales > Flavobacteriaceae > Nonlabens > Nonlabens sp. Asnod3-A02. The sequence continues at coordinate 1,099,108 of NZ_JBEFOC010000008.1, read as the reverse complement.
TTCATTAGGTAACCTAGATCGTCAATACGACAAGGATACTAACAGAACTTCACTAATCAATAACGAAGTAAGAGTCATTAAAGGTGGATCATGGAGAGATAGAGCATACTGGTTAGACCCAGCGGCTAGAAGATCATACCCACAAGATATGGCTAAGGATGACTTAGGTTTCCGTTGTGCAATGTCTAGAGTAGGTTCTAAAGCAAAGAAAACTAAAAGACCTCGTAACTAATAAATCGAGACCTTTCATATTTACAAAGAAGCCCTTATTTTTAAGGGCTTTTTTAATACCCTAAATTGAAACTAAATGTTAGAACAACTTCATCAAATCTTCTTAAAATCCAACGGAGTGAATACAGACACTCGTAGCATAGAAAAAGATCAATTATTCTTTGCTCTTACAGGAGATAATTTTGATGGCAATCAATATATAGAACAAGCGTTAAACAATGGCGCCATTCATGCAATAAGCAGCGACACTAAATGGTCGACAAACCCCAAAGTAACCGTTGTGAAAAACACCCTTACAACACTACAGGAACTGGCCACCTTTCATAGAAACCAACTTAACATTCCCATTATTGCTCTCACCGGAAGCAACGGCAAAACCACCACTAAGGAACTTATACTATCAGTATTGGCAAATCAATTCAAAGTAAAAGGAACTAAAGGAAACTTAAACAATCACATTGGCGTTCCACTAACACTCCTCTCCTTTGACTCTAGTCTACAAATAGGAATAGTAGAAATGGGCGCAAATCACCCAAAAGAAATCGCTGCATTATGCGATATAGCTCAACCTAATATAGGACTTATAACAAATTATGGAAAAGCCCATCTAGAAGGGTTTGGTAGTATAGAAGGTGTGAAAAATAGTAAAAGCGAACTATATAACTACCTAAAAGAAAACAACGGAAAAGTTATTGTAGGCAAATGGGATCCTGATCAGATAGTTAGAACTGTAGGAATGAATCAACTTTTCACTCCATCGAACACCAGCATTCATTCAAATACCCCTTATATACAATTTATCGCGGAAGGTAATTTAATCAAAACACAATTAACAGGTGTGTACAATTATCACAACGCGCTGTTTGCTTACACAGTAGGGAAACTAATGGAAATGCAAACGGAACAGATTGTTTCAGGCATAGAAAACTACGCTCCCAAAAACAACAGATCTCAAGTCATCATAAGGAATAAAACTAAAATCATATTAGACGCCTATAATGCAAACCCAAGTAGCATGAAGGTTGCATTAGAAAATTTAGCCTCCCAAAACTACACTAATAAAATAGCCATTTTAGGCGACATGTTCGAGTTAGGCGCATATGCCGCAGAAGAACATCAAAACATTGCATCTCTTACGCAGAAACTAAAAATAGATGACGTTTATCTAATAGGGAAAAACTTTTTCAAATCAGAAGTCAAATCAGCCATACAATTTGAAGATCTTACTACTTTTCTAGAAAAAACAAACTTAAACACTGACAAAGAACAAGTTATATTAATAAAAGGTTCTAGAGGAATGAGTTTAGAAAAAATACTAGAAAGCAAAACACTTAAAAATTAAAAATAATTTGAAAAAAACCTGAAAAAAAACTTTTTTCAAGTAAAAAAAGATGTAAGTTTGCAACCGCTTACGAGCAATGGTACCTTAGCTCAGTTGGTAGAGCAAAGGACTGAAAATCCTTGTGTCCCTGGTTCGATTCCTGGAGGTACCACTTAAAAGCCCGATCTCATGATCGGGCTTTTTTATTTTAGAGCAACACCATTCACCCCAAAAAAAAATATCACATTATGATTTTAGTAATAGATATAGGTAACACATCCATAAAAATGGCTGTTATGGATCAGGGGAATATTTACAAAGTTTTACGTACCGATAATAAAAGTTTCGAATCGCTTATACAAAAAACAACTAAGCAATATCCAGCCATAGAAGAAGCAGCTATTTGCAACGTAGGTTCTTTTCCAGAGGAATTAATGGAGCTTTTAAGAACAACATTTAAAACAGTATTTAAGGTTAATAACAGCATTAAACTACCCTTTAACAATCATTATCAAAGCTTAACACTGGGTAACGACCGTATTGCCTTGGTCGCTGGAGCACTATCTACAGCATCTAAAAATAACGCCCTACTAGTGATAGACGCTGGTACCTGCGTGACTTATGACTATGTAGATGAAAAAGAAAATTATTTCGGCGGCGCTATATCACCAGGTTTACGATTACGTTATGAATCCCTTCATAATTTTACGGCAAACCTACCGTTATTACATTCAGAACATGTAACAGACATAATAGGAAACACCACGCAAACCTCGATTCACAGTGGGGTTGTTAACGGTCTTAGCCAAGAAATCAAAGGAGTTATCAAGCAATATAAAAAGTCTAATAAAAATTTAGAAGTATTTATAACCGGTGGAGATAGTGAACTATTGATAAAACAACTAAAAAACCGTTTCTTTGCCACGCCTTTTTTGATGCTACATGGCATCCATTATTTATATTTATTTAATAAAAACCTATGATCAGAAGTTTTTTAATCGCGGTAGTGATTTTATTTAGCATGAATAGCTTTGCACAATCGCGTACTTCATCACCTTATTCATTCTTTGGACTGGGACAGCAAACCTTTAAAGGTACCATTGAAAACCGTAGCATGGGAAGCATGTCCACTTATGTAGATAGTATCCACATAAACTTAAGAAACCCTGCCGCCTATGCAAACCTTAGAGTAACCACCTATTCATTAGGTGCTCTACACTCAAAAACATCTGCATCTACAGAGACAGAAAGCGACTCTTATGACGCGACTTCTATAGAATATGTAAGTATCGGTATACCTGTTGGTAAAAAAGCAGCCTTCGGTTTTGGATTAGTTCCATTTAACTCGGTAGGATATGAAATAGGTAGCGTTACAGAAACTTTATATGCTAACTACACAGGAGAAGGAAGTATTAACCGCGCTTATTTAGGAGCAGGTTATAAATTAACCCCTTCATTAAGTATAGGCGCCGAGTTTAGATACAACTTTGGTGAAGAAACTAACTCCTCAAGTATAGCAACTAGCACGGTTCAATTAGGAACTAATGAAACTAATGAAACTGATTTTAGTGGTGCATCATACAACTTTGGTTTACACTATCAGAGAATGATAACTGATAAATTAGAAATACAAGCAAGTGCAGTTTACAGTCCAGAAAGTAAATTAAATGCAAAAAATGAACGCAACTTATCTGCATTCATTCTTTCTACCGATTTAATTGAGAGCACAGTAAATGTACGTGATGCCGAATTTGACGAACAGGATTTAAAATTACCATCAGAGTTCACATTAGGAGCTACCATAGGTCAACCACGTAAATGGAATATCGGTGCAGAGTACTCTACAAAAGGCAGCAGTGCTTTAACATCTAGAACATTTGCTCCTGCAGGAACTACATTTACAGACGCTGACTCTTTCAGAGCAGGAGGATTTTACATCCCTAACTACAACAGTATCACCAGTTACTGGGATCGCGTAGTATATCGAGGTGGAATACGCTATGAAGAACTAGGCCTTTCAGTTAGTGGAAACGGAATAGATACAGAAGATATTAACGAGTTTGGCATATCTTTTGGTTTAGGTTTACCAATCGGACGTAGAAACGGTTTCTCAAACGCTAACATAGGATTTGAAATCGGTCAAAGAGGAACCGAAAATGCTGGACTTATTAAAGAAACGTTTTTCAACCTTTCTGTAGGACTTTCACTCAACGATGTTTGGTTCATCAAAAGAAAATATAACTAAGAATAACACAAACCATTATTATGATACTTAGAAATAACTTATTAATAGCATTAACTGTTTTCAGTTTCGCTTTCGCGAAAGCTCAAGCACCAGACGACTGTAATGTAATGTTGAGCATATTTGCTGAAAACGCAAAATCAAAAAATTACAGTGAGGCTTATAAACAATTAGGACCACTAGTAGAAAAATGTCCAGATGCAAGTCTAGCGATATATCAGTATGGTGAGCAAATATTTGAATACCGTCTTAAGAAAAAAGAAGGTGACCAAAAAGAAAACGTTGACGGTCTATTAGACATGTTAAACACTCAAGTTACTAAGTATGCTGACAAAGTAGATGTAACTAGAAAGAAAATTGAAATAGCTAGAACTATGCAAAAGTACAAAGTAGGTACTACAGAAGAGCAGTTCAACATGCTTAACAATTTATTTAACTCAGACAGAGAAAACTTTACAGACCCTAACGGTATGATGACTTACTTTAGCCTAGCTGAAAAGCAGTTTAAAGCAAATAAATTAAGTCTTCAAGAGCTTTTTAAAATCTATGATGAGTTAACTAGTAATATTGAATCTTTACAAGATGAGAGATCTAAAGTAGTATCTGATCTTTTATCAAAGCAAGAGACTACTGCTCTTACTGATAAAGAAGAAAAGCAAATAGGTTATCAAGAAAAGAACCTTAAAAATTATGGTATCGTAATGCGTAGTGTAAACGGTACGTTAGGTGAACTTGCAGACTGTGATAAATTAATCCCATTGTACGATGCTGAGTTTGAAGCTAACAAAACAAGTAAAGAATGGTTAAGCAACGTACTAGTTAGATTACAGAAAAAAGACTGTACTGATGACCCACTATACATTAAATCTGTTAAAGCATTACACGCTATTAACCCTAGTGCAAAAACTGCTTACGGTCTAGGTAACATCGCTACAAGTACTGACGAGAAATTCAAGTACTGGGATCAAGCTATTGAATTAGGAATCGATAACGATACTAAAGCATACATCTTTTACAAAAAAGGTAACTTATATAAATCAAAAGGACAATTCGGTAGTGCAAGAAGAGCATATCTAGACGCTACAGAATTAAGACCTTCTTTTGGACAGCCTTATTTAAAAATAGCAGAAATGGTTGCAAACAGCACAAGTAGCTGTGGAGCAAACCCTCTAGAAAAAAGAGCTATTTACTGGGTTGCTGCTAGATATGCAAGTAAAGCAGGAAGAGTAGACCCATCATTAAAGAGAACTGCTGCTAAGTATGTAGCTAGTTATAATGGTGCTGCACCGAGTAAAGCTGATATATTTGCAAACAGTGCATACAATTCTGGTGACACAATCACTTTTAACTGTTGGATAGGAGAATCTGTAAGAATCCCATAATGAGATCTTACATTCACATATTAAAAATCACGATCACGGCAATAGCCGTGATCTGTTTTTTTGCGTCATGTGATGATAACCTCAAAGAAATCCAGAAAATGGAAATCGCTTCTAACGAACCTATGGGTGAGATAGAAGAAATGTTGTTAAAACATACCGACAGCGGCAAATTAAAACTTACCGTAAAAGGAAAAAAAATGTTAGATTTTTCAAATGATGACTTTCCTTACACAGAATTTCCAGAAGGGATCAAGGTAGAAGTTTACGATTACAGCAATGACAAAACTGAAGTAACCGTAATTACCGCAAATAGCGGCATCATGTATGATGACACAAAACTAGTTGACCTTAAAGGTGACGTTCATATAATCACCTCTGACGGCACTACTTTTACAGGAGATCAATTATATTGGGATCAAACCGCAAAGTGGATTTTTACCAATGAGCCATCAGAGACTCTTATTGTTGATGAACAAAATAAAGAGAGCGTAGGAAAAATAACAGGAGCAATCTTAGACGCTAGAGAGGATTTGAAAAAGCATTTTACACGCGACCCAGTCGACAACTTTGTAACACAAAATAATAATGAGTAAACTATACCAATACCTAGAATACGTTTATCTAATTTTTGCCTTACTATTTATTGTTTTAGGAATATTTGAATTAGGTAACACTTTAACTCTCGGCCTTATATTAATTGCCATGGGAGCAGCTGCATTATTTAAGTACTTCTTTCAACGACGTTTTCGTCGTAGATTTGAAGAACGTAATAAACAATAATGCTCGTACAGATACTTATTATCGTATTAATGCTATTGCTGAGTGCTTTTTTCTCAGGAATGGAAATTGCCTATGTATCTTCTAACAAGATACACATAGAACTAGAAAAACGTCAAAACGATTTCATAGGTCGCGTATTACGTAACCTTACCGTACAACCATCTAAGTTCATTATCACCATGCTTATAGGTAATAGCATCTCGCTGGTTATTTACGGTTTTGCCATGGAGACTTTAATGAGTGATATTCTAGTAAATGCATATCCACAATATGCGAGTACGCTCAACAACCTTCTTACCCAGACCGTACTCACTACACTTATTATCCTTCTTACTGCAGAGTTTCTACCTAAAGTATTCTTTCAAATATACTCTAACGAGTTACTCAAGTTTTTTGCCATACCAGCTTATATTTTTTATCTTTTATTCTGGCCTGTTTCATGGTTTTGCATTTTAATATCTGACTTTATTCTCAAAGCATTTTTTAAATCAGATGGTGACGCATTGCAACTTACTTTCTCAAAATTAGAATTAGGTAATTACATCACAGAGCAAATGGAGAGCGTCCAGGTGCAAGAAGATATAGATACAGAGATACAAATATTTCAAAATGCTTTAGACTTTGGTGGTCTTAAGGCTAGAGAAGTAATGGTACCTAGAACAGAAATTGTAGCCCTACATCAAGAGACTGATATTAAAGATTTGAACAAGAAATTTGTAGCATCTGGGTTATCTAAAATATTAATACACGAGGACACCATAGACGACATTACTGGTTATGTACATAGTTTTGATCTTTTTAAATCGCCAGAAAGCATAAAGGACGTTAAACGCAAAGTTGTAAATGTACCAGAAACTATGCTTGCCAAAGATGTTTTAAATCTACTCATAAAACGCCATAAAAGCATCGCTATCGTACTCGATGAATATGGAGGGACGAGCGGCCTAATAACTGTAGAGGATATAATCGAAGAGTTATTTGGAGAGATAGAAGACGAGCACGATTCTGACCAGTTGATAGACTCACAAATAAGCGATACCGAGTACAAGCTAAGCGCCCGTCTAGAGGTAGATCAAATTAATGAAAACTACAAACTAGACTTGCCTGAGAGTGATCAATACGAGACCTTAGGTGGACTTATCGTTAATGAAACTGCCGGAATTCCAGAAGAAGGTGACATCGTAATTATCGATGGGAATACTTATGAGATCTTAGAAAAATCTGACAATAAAATAGACCTCGTACTTCTTACCTTAGGAGAAAAAGAATAATCGCACCACCTTTATTTATAACCATTTTATTAGAACTAAGATAATGGGATGGAAAATAATTCCGCTTTCGCGAAAGCGGAATCCATACCATTACTTCTACTCTATTCTAATTTATAGATAAAAAGCTCTTTTTAAAACAACATGATACTTTAATTATTAGGCGGAAAACACTATTTTCGCCCCTATCAAAAAATAAACTAACAACAATGGCGATATTAGGTAAAATTAGAAATCAAGGAGTTATTCTGATTTTAGTAATTGCACTGGCTTTATTTGCATTTATTATTCAAGGTGTTCTTACATCAAATGGACAAAAACAAGCTGATGCGATAGGTTATGTAGGAGATACAGAAATTAACCGTGAGAGTTTTGCGAGAAAAGTAGAAAATGCTTCTCAAAATAGAGGTGCAAACTTCTCTCAAGTACAGGCTGTAAATTCTGTATGGGATGCAGAAGTAAGAAATGCAATTCTAGATCAACAAATCAAAGCAACTGGAATAAGAGTAACAGATAAGAAAGTTGCTGACCAAGTAAAGGATGCTTATAGATCAAACCCACAATTTCTTAACGATGATGGTAGTTTTTCTGAAGCAGAATTCAAAACTTTTGTAGACGGTATCAAAACTACTAATCCTGCAGCATGGAATGATTATGTAGCCGGTACTGCAACTGGTGCAAAACAAGAATTATTCTTTAACCTTTTAAAGTCTGGTCTTATTGCTACAAATGTAGATGGTGAGATGGAATACAGAATGGAGAACGATAACCGTTCTTTTAGTTTTGTAAACATCCCTTACTCAACTATATCTGACAGTGCGGTAGACGTTTCTAAATCTGAAATCGATTCTTACGTAAGTAAACACAAAGAACAATTTAAAGTAGACGCACAACGCGATATAGAATTTGTTCTTTTTGAAGACAAAGCTTCTCAATCAGACAGAGATGCACTAAAAGCAGACTTAAACAAATTGCTAACTACACAAACGTTACGTAACTTGAGTACTAAAGAAGACTATACGGTACCTGCTTTTACAGATGCAACAGACCTTGAAGCATTTGTATCTCAAAATAGTGAACTACCATATAACGACCGTTATGTAATGACTTCTAACCTGTCTGCTAATGCTAAAGCAATTGCAGGTGTTGAAGAAGGTAAAACTTATGGTCCTTATGAAGACGGAGAATATTTAAAATTATCTCTAGTAGAGGATAAGAAAACTATTAACGATAGTGTACAAAACAGACACATTTTAATAGCATATGCTGGTGCACAAAGAGCTGCTGCTAACATTACTCAAACTAAAGAAGAGGCTAAAGCAACTGCAGATAGTATCTTTAATTTAATAGGTCAAAGCAAAACTAGATTTGATTCTAAATTTGAATACTTTAAAGAAAACAAAGAGGTAGCAAACGGACAGGATATAGGATGGGTAGTATACTCTGGTAACGCAAGAAACTTTGCTCCAGGATTTACTAAATTCTTATATGAGAACGAAAATGGTACTGTAGGTATTGCAGAGTCTTCTTTCGGTTACCACATTATTAGAATAGATGATGTTGCTGCTCCTAAGCCAGCCGTTAAAATAGCTACAGTTGCAAAAAAAGTTCTTGCATCTAAGCAAACTGGAAAAGAATTATTTACTAAAACTGTAAAATTCCAGAAGTCTGCAAAAAGCGGTGACTTTACTGCTCTTGCCAAAGAAAATGCAGTTACTACTACACCAGTTAAAAACCTTAAACCTCTAGATGAGACACTGCCAGTGGTAGGTCAAAATAGAAGTATTGTAAAATGGGCGTTTAATGAAGATCGCTCTGTAGGCGACATAGAGCGTTTTGAAACTTCTCAAGGTTATGTAGTTGTAAAACTTAACAAAATGAGTGAAGCAGGAAACATGTCTAGTGAAGAAGCTAGTGCAAAAGTTTCTCCTATCTTAAGAAAAGAGAAGAAAGCAAAAATGATCATGGATAAAATCAAAGCAACTGATGTAGCTGAGATTGCAAAAAACCAAGGTCAAACTTCTAAAATAGCAGGTGCTGTTAACCGTAAAAACCCAACTATTACAGGTGTAGGTGAAGAGCCACTAGTGGTAGGAACGGCTTTTGGTCTTGCACAAGGAGCAACGTCTAAGCCTATTGCTGGAGAAAACGGTGTCTTTGTAATCAAACTTACATCTATAGAAACTGCTCCAGATTTACAGAACTACTCTGCAAACGCAAATACACTTGCGACACAGGCTGCAAATCAATCTACTTCTAAGTTAGTTGAGGCTTTAAAGAAATCAGTAGAAATAGAAGATAACAGATCTGTATTCTACTAAGAATTAGATTTTATATACTATTTAAAACGCCGCTCTTAAGAGCGGCGTTTTTGTTTTTAATACGTAATTACTTTTAACTTGTAACCTAAGCTTAAACGTCTGGTTTTTTCTGGCGTACCACCTAAAAACCTCATCGGTTGCCATTTACTATTTTCTTTAAAATGCCAGTTTATATAATCTACTAAATCTCCTTTTCTTTTAGTTGTAACACCTATATGCGGTACATTCTCACGATTGTTAATTGGCTTATACATCTTTCCATTAGGACCTATTCGCTCTTTACCAAATCTGGGAATAGATAGTAGAATTCCTTTATCATCACAAGGACCTAAATTGTGCAATCCTATTAATAAACCAGAATGATCTGCCCATACTTGGTCTTTTTCTAGATCCATTTTAAGTTTACGATTTTCATCTGAGACGATTAACTCCTTGGGCGGTATAGATAACCTACTAAAAGTAGAATCCTGATTCATGTGATAAAAACTAATACGGTATAGGTATTGAAAATCGTTTTTAAGTGTTCTTACTCTCACATTAGTAGAATCTTTTTTATAATCTTCATTTTCTTTTTTCCAATCTCGTCGTTTAGAAATAAAAGGAATAGTTAGCTCCAATAGCTGCATATCTGCATTATCATGATTATTAGGTATAAAAACACCATACTCCACGCCATGATATTGCCAGTGACTATCAAATACACTATTACTTCTTATCGTTTTTTGTTTAAGGGTTTTCACCTTTTTAGGCTCACCTCTTAACACCACCTCTGGTAAATGATAAGTTAGTGGTTTTAAAGAAACAGTAGTATTTTGAATGGTAGCAACCTCAGCTGTATAAGGTTTATACCCTAATGCAGCTATTGTTATTTGTTGCACTTCAAATCCATCAGGAATAGTTACTTCTCCTTGTGCATTTGAATACATGCCATTTTTCTCACCAAATCGCACCGGTATATTTACTAGTGCTTCCTTGGTTTCAGAATTAACGATTTTAAAATGAACTTGGGCTACACAGAATTGCGCTGCAAGTAACGTAAAGAAAATTAATGATTTCATAGGCTGTAGTTTTTAAGACAACCAAGAAACGAAAAATCTAGGAATTTAGTACCACATCATCCCATTCATGAATCGTAGCATATCCTTTATTTATAAAATACTGACGCGCTGCAGCATCACCTGTTGCCATGATAAAGTCACCACCCCAACCGCCTAATGATTTAATAGCGCCATTAAAATCTGAAAACAATTGCTCTTTAACAGGCCTCATACCTATCAGGCTCGCTATAATCTCTTCATGCCTAGTCATTGCGTTATTAAATTTAGAAATGTCGTTAGAAGCCTCTAAAAACAACTCTGGCATATTTGATAATTCAAGTCTAAGACCTTCGGTAAGTAAGTCTACATTAAACTGTGCGATAGAATCGCGACTGTTTTGTTTACGATTGAGGTAAACAAAGAATATTTGATTCTTTATGGAAGGAGTAAAGTCCACTTCTTGAGCAATAGGTTCTCCATCATTATAATTATATACGACAGCACTATTTGCTTGTGCACAGGCAATATCATAACCGCTGCCGCCAAAACACTTAAACTGCAATTGATAAGGGTCACAGCCCAACCATTGAGATATGAGGCATATTAAGGTAGAACTGGTTCCCATGCCCGACTCTCTGTCAAAATCTAATTTCATTACCGCATCAAAACCTCTCAAAGAGTTATTTGAAGTAAGATGCAAGGCCGTATTTAAAATCTCACTTAATTTAAAAGTGATAGGATTATCACAATTGATACAGTCTGAATAAAGATCATTTACATTAGTTTTTACATGAAACCATAGCTCACCATCATTATTATAACTGCTCCACGTAATTTCTTGATCATCGCGATAAGTAATCTCTAGATATTGGTTCAGTTTTAAAGGAATAGCCAGTGCAGGAACGTTATCTAAAACGGCATACTCTCCAGTGATTAAAAACTTACCATGAGCTTTAAATTGCTTTTTAACTTTCAAATTACTTTATTTAAATCCTTATTAATTAGTAAACTTCACTGTACTTTGTCGTTCTCTATTCACATGTAGCTGGGTTACATCTGGACGAGAATAATGTCCTACGGCATCAAAATTTTGACGCTCTTCTAGCACTCTGTTATAATCTAACGTCGCATAGATAATTTCTTCTTTACCTATTTGCGGTTCTATAATCCACTCTCCATCCGGTCCAGCAATAGCGCTACCACCATTAGCCAGTACAGCAGGTGCATTATTAAGTAACTCTTCTAAGTGTGGTGTTCCTTCAGGAAAATCTTCCTTAAACATCATACTAGAAACTGATAAAACATAACAACGTCCCTCTCGAGCGATAAATCTAGTAATATCTTTTGTATTATGATCGCTTCCTGGCCAGCAAGCTACATGTAAATTTGTTCCTTGTGCATACATCGTAGCACGTGGCAACGGCATCCAGTTCTCCCAACAGTTTAAACCACTAACTGTAAAGTCCTTTAATTTATGCGTTACCAGGCCATTTCCATCTCCTGGAGACCAGGTTAATCTCTCATCATAGGTAGGTTGTAATTTTCTATGTACACTTTGAATAATTCCATTTTGATCTATGTAAACCATGCTCGCATACAGACTATGCCCACCTCGATCTTCTGGTCGTTCTATTATACCTATATAGATGGATATGTGTTCCGCTTTCGCGAAAGCGCAAATATCATCTAAATCTCCATTTTCTATACTAACTGCATTGAGAGCATAATGTCTATGCAACTCTTTTACTGCATCCTTATTCCACGCAGCGCCATCCATAAGAGCAAGCCAAAATGGATAACCAGGCAATAAACCTTCTCCAAAAACAACCAGTTCTGCCTTTTCATTAACCGCTTCTTGCAGCGTAGACATAACCTTTTCTAATGTCGCTTTTTTATCCAACCACACTGGTGATATTTGAGCAAGGGCTACTTTTATTTTTGAATTTTTCATTAGGTAAAAATGGTTTGTAATCGTTGTAAAATAGCCGGTAAATCGATCAATAATATCGAGAATACTCCAGCACCTATTATAATTTTGAGAATAAAATGAATCAACAAGTATTCTCTTTTACGTCTAGAAGACCATATTAATGGTAAACATACCAATAAGGCTCCTACTATCAAGGTAAAATAATATTCCATGTAACCTATTTCATAATAAGCTACTAATACGGTGATAGGTACGATAGTAAGAAATGTAAGTAATGTATAAAACTTCTTACTCATTTTTTCACCTAGAACAACTGGTATCGTTCTATAGTTTTGGGCAAGATCTCCTCTTAAATTTTCTAAATCTTTAATTAATTCTCGCATACCGATAATAAGAAAGAGAAAACCACCATGTACTAATATCACTGGATAAAAGTTCTTGTAATACATAAATAATACAAAAAACGGAGTCACAGCAAGCAATGCTGCCATTAAATTACCTAAAAAGAGAACACGTTTAAGTTTATGAGAATACAACCACATTGCAAAAATGTACAACGCAAAAAATAAACCTGCACGCCATGAAACGATGCAACCTAGAATAAAGGCAATACCATTTACCGTAAAGTAAACCGACCATAAAGTAGACCTGCTTATTTGGTTTTCTAACAAGGTTTTTTGAGGTCTATTAATTAAGTCTTTCTCGCGGTCATAAAAATTGTTGATAATATAACCACCTGCGATAGCAGCACTACTGGCTAGTACAATAAACCATAACTTATAATCTGACAAAATGGATTTTACAGTCAGATTAGGTGCAATAATAAAAATAGCAGCCAGCAATTGTGCAATAGCCACTATAGTCACATTATAAAGTCGCACACTAGAAAACAGACTCAAAGCCTTAACTATAAGCGTTCTAAAACTCTTATCAGCATTTAATTGATATGTCTGCTCCTTATTCACGTAGCTAATTTAACACATCGATCTTACATACTTAAAGTTTTAAGGAATCGTTATACAATCCTATCATAAATTACATTCTAATATATCAACAATAAAAAAGGTGCAGACATATTGCTGCACCTTTAAATTATAGGGTATAAAACAAATTATTCTTTTATAAATACTCGCTCTCCAGCACTATGCGCTGAGAATTCTGGCGAATACATATTTTCTATAGTGGTTATACCATTAGAAAAATTACCTGCGTTATTTGCTCGCACTTCATACTCAAAAACATAAGTTCCTTTTTTCAAATGATCAAAGAAAAAGTGAGTCGCAACATCTTTTGTACTTTGATAATAACCCAATCCATCTTGCCATTTATATTTTGAAATAACATCTACAGGTTCAAAACCACTGGCACGCATATCTTTTAAATGTATAAAATCCATATCATTTGCAGACTTGATCTCTAATCGCACCGTTATTAAATCACCTATTTCTAGCGCGTCTTGAGAAGTGATTTCTTTAAGTTCTTCGCCAGAATTATTACTCACCTTTTTGTACAATCTCTTTTTTACTGATAACGCTCCTTGATCATCTGTTGTGATTTTATCGAGATCTTCAAAATACTGCCAGTATAAACCACCATAACCAGTGACTTCTCCTTTATTCTTCACCTCTACTGTAGCGTGTTTATTTGTGATCTCTTCCTTATTCAACGAGATTTTAAAATAACCTGTTCCAGCTTCTACATTTGTTTTACTCAACTTATCTTCTGGCAGTGGTTTTCCTGCCCAAGTGATTTTATTATTCACCTCAACATCTGTCCATTTACCATTTTGTAGCAGCAGCGCATAGGTAGCATCGGCTGTGGCTTTTGTGGATTTCCATTGTGTGGTTCTTTTCTTTTTAAGTAACCATACTTGCAATTCTTCTACTGTTTTTGTGTCGCTCTCTATTTCAGAAAAAGCCTCGATAGCTAGTGCTTGCGTTTCTATATCACTGCGGTACCAGTACCAAGAATTTGTATTTTCTTTCCAGTACATTCCATTTTCATTATTTACAACCGCCGTTTGTCTTAATCCTTCTAAAATTTCTGAAGCTATTTTAGATTCTCCATTTCTATGCAATGCTATTGCCATTAATAATTGCGTGTATAAAGGTTGAGAGGCAAATTCTTTTTCCGCTTTCGCGAAAGCTAACTTCTTACCATCTTCTAATACCTTATTCATCTTTTTATCGAGAACCGACGACTCAAAACTACGTGCATATTGATAATGCCAGTAACTACTACCGAAGTTATATTTCTTTAAATCCTTACTATACCTAAGATAATCATTGAATCGTTGCACCCATGCACGATCTGTTGCTGCGATGGCATTTTTATACATGCGATCTGTTTGTGGTCTATCTGCATCATTAACACCTAATTTATTCAAATGACCTATTCCTGCAGCGATATGTCTAGTGATATACTCATTAGTATTCCCACCGCTGAACCATGGAAAACCACCTGAATCACCTTGTTTCTCTTCTAGTTTTGCCAGAGTTTTCTTTTTCTCACGAGCTGTTTTATCTAGGTCAAAAAGCACCGCAAGTCGCTGTTGTTTTTGTTCTTCACTTTGTGCGTCTCGCAACCATGGAGTATGAGCAAGAATCACTGATTTCAATTCTTCATTTTGTTCTAACTTACTCTTACTAGAACCGTTTGCAGCCCAACTATCAAAAACCTCTTTTACCCTAGGACTGCTATTTAAAATATGAGCAGCCATCGCGTTTGCATAATATCTAGAGAATGTTTGCTCTGCACATTCATGCTCATATTCCATTAAATACGGCAGTGATTTTATCGCATACCAGCTAGGATTAGAGGTATATTCAAACGTCATTTGATGGTTTTCTAGTGTTGTGGAAGTATTATTTTCTAATTTATCCATCACCACTTCTTCTGTCTGTCCAGCACGTACCCAAAGTGATCTAGACTCGGTAACCAGCATTCTATTAGTAAGTACTGGCAGGGTATTTTCTTCTCCATCAGAAAATTGATCTGACTTTGCAATGACACGATAAGTAACCGCTTGTGTACCTACTGGAATAACAAAAGTCCAGTTAACCGATGCGTTACCACCTTTTTCTGCACTGAAATTTTGTAATGCATTTGTGTTTTTCAACTCTTGATCTATAGGTTGCATGGTAAGCGCATCAAATAATTTTAAAGTGGCAACTCCTTCCATTTTTGCATCACTTAAATTGGCAATCTTAGTTGAGAATCTAATGGTGTCCGTTTCTCTTAAGAATCGCGGAGCGTTAGGTACAAGACTCAGCTCTTTTTGAGTCACGACCAGTTTTTCTAGATAAGCGGCTTCTGCTTTTTTATTATGCGCAAAGAGTCTTAATTTCCATTGGGTTAACATCTCTGGAGAAGTGAATGAAAATTTAAGATTACCTTTTTTATCTGTTTTTAATTCTGGTAAGAAAAAAGCGGTTTCTTTTAAATCCTTTCTTATTTGTACATTATTCAACGACATTTCTTGAAGTACTAGGTCATTTGCACTCACACCAGCTTTGGTCGAGATAATAATAACACCATTTGAACCACGGCTGCCATAAATAGCTGTTGCGTTCTCTCCTTTTAAAACGGCGGTCTCTTTAATTTGAGAAGCATCTAGGCTTTTAAAGAAATCTTCATCAACCGGCACACCATCTACTATTATTAAAGGCTCTTTATTTCCATTAATGGAAATAGCTCCTCTTAATTGAATAAGTGCAATTGCTCCTGGCTGCCCAGTAGCTGTTTGCACAGTTAAACCGGCTACCTGACCTTCTAGTCTTTGTATTACTTTGCCATTACTAAGAGTATCATATGCAATACCATTTGCTGTAACAATTGAGATTTTACCATCTGGTCGGAAAGCCCTTTGATAAGTATCACCTCGATAAGTGTTAAAATCATTAATTTTATCTGCAGATTCAGATGTTATCATGATAGAAGAAACGCTAGACATTGATTTTGTAGTAGTTCTATAAGCTGTTACCACCACCGTATCCAGACTAGCATCCATTAATGGACTTATCACATTTTGATTACCTACTAAAATTTCTACTGTATCATAACCGGAATAGGTAAAAACTAAAGTATCCTCTGGAGATGCTTTAATTTTGTATAATCCATCAAAATCAGTTGTAGCATTCTCCGCACTACCTTTAACAGAAACTACAGCTCCCAACAAACCTCCATCTGTATCTGTAACGCGACCAGTGATATAACCAGCAATAGGTTTTACTTTCTCATACTTAACTTCTATTCTAGCTTTGTAATTATTGTATTGATTTATATTTCCTGTAAAAGATAATCCAAAATATTTGAATTGGTCAAAATCCAGTTGCGGCATTTGCACCTGTCTATATGGAAAGTACAATCTAGTACTGCTTGTATTTAAGTAATTGATCTGACGATAAAAATCAGGCTCATAACCACTCTCATAAGTGTTAAAACTAAACCCATCCCAGTTCTTTACTGTAAATTCATCTAGACTTTTATCATACATACTGGCAAGCACCTCGCCATTCATACCATTACCCTTTTGATCTTTTATGGTAAACGACCACTCTTCTTCCATGCCTGGATAGAGTTTATTTCTAAAGGTATTGGTCTCTATATTAAAAACAGTTGCTGCTTTCTGGCTGCCTTGCGCCGTAAAAGTTTTACTGATGTACTTATTTTCTTTTTGCACAGAATACCTAAATTTAAGTAGGTTCTTAGCTGCATTTTTAAGCTTGTATTTTTTAGTTGTTTTTCCTTTAGGTAAAAATATTACTTCGTCCTTTTTAAGTCCTTTAAAGTCATAAGTTATAAGATTCATATAAACGCCATCCATAGAGGTAAAGTAGTTTACGGTCGCTACATTATCCTTTATCTGCAGGTCGTGTGATATGATCTCTGGATTTACAGGCAGTTGTTTATTTGCCCAAACCTCTACTTTATTAATTTCTTCTACATAATCTACCTCGTTATCTAGACTTTTACTTTTTCCTGTTTCCAAAGCTTTTACATAAACTACATAGTTGCCATTATCCCAGTTTTTTGTAATAGGTAATTCTACTGTAGTTAATGAATCTATAGTCAGGCGCTTCTTAAAAATAATGGGCGCCGTTTTATAATCTGCAGGTTTTTCACTCTCACGCAATTCTGCATAAGGGAATTTATCTCTATAGGTTTTATCATCGCTTTGATAGAATTCTGCATCAGGTAATCCAGATGGTATAATGACATGATCTGGTGTTTTAAGTTGTCTTATCTGTAATTCTACTTGCGCTTCTACCAGTTCTCCATTTAGATTTTTAACCGCTACTTTAACCTTATTATCATCTGTAGATAAGGTAGTAGCATTTAAAAGCGACACCTCTATACTTTGTTTCCCGACACGCACACTAGTACTAGCCGTTCTAGTCTCGCCATTTATATCTACCACCTCAGCATCTATTCTATAGGTGTAAATAGGGTGGAGATCTTTAGCTACTAGTGTAGAGTCTGCAAGGGCTTTAAATTTTATGGCATACTCTCCTTTATTATTAGTTACAAATTCTTCATCTGTTTCTAGATCATCACTATCAACGATTACTTGATCACCAGAATGATATCCAGAATATCGCCACCATGGCAATCTAGCAGATCTTGTTACTTTATAATGTACGTCGGCATCTGTGATGTTGGATCCTAGTAACGCTTTCGCGAAAGCGGTAACCACAACAGAGTCATTCATAGCATAAGATTCTTTTACCTTTTTAAAATCTACTTTAAAACGAGGTCTTTTATATTCTTCTACTTGAAATTTAGTTTCATTATCATAGTCGTCATTAAAATCATAAACATTATCCCAAAAATCAGATTCCTCGTCGCTATCTATCTCTATATAAAACTGACCGGTTAAGGTTTCTTTGGGCAGTGTGAACTCACCATGAAAACTACCATATTCATTAGTAGTTGCTGTTATCTCTTGGATTTCTTCGTCATTTGCATCATACACGGTTAATACAAACTCTTCATTAGGAACTACAAAAGATGTTTTTCCATCATTTGCTACCAAAATACTTTTATAATAAACCGTCTGTCCAGGTCTATAAATGGCACGATCTAGATAGGTATACGATTTTACAGTTACTTCAATTTCTTCTTCTACCTCTTCTTTTTTATCACTTTTTGTATAAAATCTATTGTAATAAGAATACACCTGATTCACAACAATATCGTCTCCAAAAACTGCTTTTAATGAATAACTACTATTTTTACCGTTAGAGTTTTGTAAAACAGCTTTTCCATCTCTATCTGTTATAGCAGTGGTTGTGTAATTAGAATTGAACTGAGATAGCTCTAGCTTTACATTCTTAAGAGGTTTTCCTGTTTTTTTATCTAGCACCTGGACAGCAATGGTGTTTCCTACACGTTTATTTAAAATAGACATTTGAGAAACGGTCATTAAACTAGCTGCAATATCCTGACTGTTATCGCTTTTAGTTTCTATCACCACTAGATAGGTGGCAGCATCTAACCCATCTACATTATATTGATAACTATGATCATAAGTATCCTGCGAAGACTCTAACTTTATGGTTTTAGAAAGAGCCACACGATTTTCTTTTTGCGCTGTTTTTAAAGTGACGCGATACAATGAATCTCTATCACCGCCTGAGCTTAAAAAATCATGCGCTACTTTAATGTAATGGATGGTAGCCTCATTAACATTTTTATATTGAATCACGCCACGATGCAATTCATTAGGCATTACCTGATCCTGATGCTGTATTCTTAAACTAGGCGTGTAAATACTAGACAGTAAGGAACTACATTTAATAGCTCCATAAGAATCTGGAAACTGCTCGATAGCCTTTTTTGAAATCGCAATTGCTAGATCACGATCTTCCTGGCGAGTACTTTTATCTTTATAATTGCTTTGCTCATAATGATATTGAGCCAGGTTATACATAACTATTGTACTTACCGCTTTACCTTTATAGGTCGCTAATAACTGTTCATGAATAGATTTGTATACTGGTAATTCCCTATTGGCGTTTAAAAAGCTTTTTTCATAGTCCAGTCGTTCTAATAAAATAGTCACATAAGCACCGTGGTCTTTTTTACTCTTATGCAAAGTTTCTAGCGTTGCATAAAGCTGTAACACATCATATTTAGAAAAAACGGTATCTCCTTTGGCTCTTTTTATTTCTCTTAAAGCATCTGTAGAGCGAAAAGCATTTTTATCTGTGATGACATAAGTTTCTTTAGGTCTAGTGATTGCATAATAACCTGTTTTATAAAAATCAAGTGCCTCTCTAGCTAGTAGATCTAATAAAGTAGGTCGCAATTCTCTACCTAATGGGCGCGCATTTAATACAGCGGCAAATTCTGAAACAGGTAGTTTACCTAATGCTTCTTTATCCTTTAAAGCTAGTTTATGATGTGTAGAAATCACATCATAGAATTTTTTAATATCCCAAGTTTCAAAATCATTTTCATCTACCGTTGCGCCAGCAGTGCGGCGTTGTAACTTCCAGCGATTCTGACTCACATAATCATTTAAAAGCTTTGCATAAATGGTGTGATACATATTTTTTTTAGGGAATTTTGCTCGATCTATAAGCTCAGATAACTCTGTTAAAACGAGTTGTTGCCCTTTCTCTTCTTTGATTAAATTAAATTTTGCTCTGAAGAGAAATGTTTTTACTAACTGGTCATCATCCTTTTTACGTTTTGCGTGTTTATAGATGTCGCGCACTATCCTTCTAGCATCTTCTACCCTATTCTCCACCTCTAGTTTCTCGACATTTTCCCACTTTGCAGTGTAATAGTCTTGTGCATATGACTGAAAGTTGCTTCCTAAAACTAACAGTATAAAGATTAAAAAATGTCTCATGGGCTTAGATTTGACCTAAAGGTACGTGGATATTCAAATAATAGAAACTAAGATTGAGTAAAAGTATCTTTTCATTGAGGGAAACGGCTTTTGGTTTACTTTTTGATATTTTTACCAAATGAAGAAGACATTTATTGCCCTACTCTTTTTAATGAGCACAGTTGCTTATGGTCAGTCCGCTTTCGCGAAAGCGGAACAATTATTCAAAGCAGAGAAATTTGACAAAGCACAAATTGCATTTACCAAATTATATGAACAAGACCATTCTGACCTAGACGTCATAGAACGATTAGGTGATATTGCTAGCCATCAAAATAATTTTGAAAAAGCTATGGGATATTATAAAAAGTTAATAGACAGCAATGCAAAAAGCGCCCGATATAACTTTAAATATGGCGGTGCAATGGGTTTATATGCCAAGAGCTCTTCAAAATTTAAAGCTCTAGGAATGCTAGACGACATTAAAAAACATTTAAAAAAAGCTGCAGAATTAGACCCTAAACATATAGAATCTAGGCATGCCTTATCTCAACTGTACTGTGAGTTGCCTGGAATAGTGGGTGGATCTATAAGTAAAAGCAGATCCTATGCAGACCAATTGATTAAAATATCGCCAGTAGATGGACATCTAGCACATGGTTATATAGATGAATATGAAGAAGAGTATGATGATGCTGTCGTATCTTATCAAAAAGCAGTAGACACTGGCGGTTCTTTACTCACCTATCGTAAACTAGCATCTATTTATCAACATAAATTAAACGACGATAAAAAAGCACTAGAGACACTGAAAAAAGCATCTCTTAAACATATAGACACACAACTTAAAGCAGATATACTTTCTTTAGAATCTAAGATAGAAATGGATGACTAAGTCATATATTTTACTAGCTTTATAAACTTACCAAATACACATATTATGCGCGTACATTTTATCGCGATAGGCGGCAGTGCCATGCACAATCTAGCTCTAGCCCTACATCATAAAGGCGACCATGTAACAGGAAGCGACGACACTATTTTTGAACCTAGTAAGTCCAGATTAGAAAAACACCATCTACTTCCAGAAGAATTCGGCTGGTTTCCAGAAAAGATAACCGCAGATTTAGATGCAGTTATTTTAGGAATGCATGCCAAAGAAGATAATCCTGAGTTATTAAAAGCTCAAAAATTAGGGATCAAAATTTATTCCTACCCAGAGTATTTGTATGAGCAATCTAAAAACAAAACTCGTGTGGTTATAGGCGGTTCTCATGGTAAAACCACCATTACTTCTATGATATTGCACGTGATGCATTACCATGAAAGAGAAGTGGACTATATGGTAGGTGCGCAACTAGAAGGATTTGAAACCATGGTACATCTAACAGACGAGAATGAATTTATGGTCTTAGAAGGTGATGAATATCTTTCTAGCCCTATAGATAGACGTCCTAAATTCCATTTATACCAACCTAATATCGCCTTGATATCTGGAATAGCTTGGGATCATATAAATGTATTTCCTACATGGGAAAATTATCTGAGTCAGTTTGAGCAGTTTGTAGAACTAATGAAAAATGGTAGTATTCTAGTTTATAATGAAGAGGACACAGCTGTTAAGGATATTGCAGAGGCAGCTACAAAGCCCACTAGAAAACATTCTTACACAGTACCCCAGCATCAAATAATCGATGGCACCACCTATTTAGACACTCCAGAAGGTGACATGCCTATAGAAATCTTTGGAGAACATAACTTGAGCAATCTAGCCGGCGCAAAATGGATATGCCAGCACATGGGAATAGATGAAGATGATTTCTATGAAGCGATTGCAACTTTTAAAGGTGCCTCAAAACGATTAGAAAAAGTAGCAGAGAGTAAAACAGCTGTTATTTATAAGGATTTTGCGCACTCACCAAGTAAAGTAGCCGCTACTACAGCAGCAGTTGCTACACAATATAAAGAACGTAAAACCATAGCCTGTCTAGAACTACACACATATTCTAGCCTTGATCCAAAATTTTTAGTTCAATATAAAAATGCACTCAACCCAGCAGATGTAGCTGTGGTATTTTATAGTCCACATGCGGTAGAGATTAAAAAACTTGCTCCTGTATCCAAAGAGCAAATCTTAGAGGCTTTTGATCGTGATGACTTGATAGTTATGACAGATCCTGCAGCATTCAAAGAATGGCTATTTAAACAGCAACTAGACCATAGCGCATTGCTATTAATGAGTAGTGGTAATTATGGAGGATTAGATTTTAAAGAACTGGCTGATTTAGTTTAAGGTTCTTTCTTTAAAAGTAAAAAACAAAAAAAATGCGATCCTTTTCAGGATCGCATTTTTTATATAAGATTATCTCAGATTATTATTTATTGATAATGATCTTTTCTACAGTTGAAGAAGCACCTCGTTGTACTTGTAATAAGTATAAACCGTTAGTAAGATTCTGAACATCTATCGTTTCATTTAAATTACCACTTAAATTCTTAACATCTCTAGTAAAGACTCTTCTACCATTAAGGTCAGAAATAGTTATTACAGCGTCACCACTATTAGTTGCATTTGCAGTACTTACAGTAAATACACCATTAGATGGATTAGGATATACAGCAAAATCAAGTTCTTCAATAGACTCGTTACTTAGAGTTTGTGGCTCTTCACAGAAAGTGATGCTCCATGCATTCAAAGTACCTAAATCTGCAGGGCCACGATCTGCAACACTAAGAGTCCAATCTCCATTAATAGATTCTCCATTAAAGTCTGATAAGTTACCTACTGGTTGAATAACACCTGTATAACCAGATAAACCTGTAGCGACATCACAAGTAAATGGACCTCCATTATCATCAAAGGTTACTAATAAGTTTTCCAAATCGCATCCTGAAGGAAATGCTAACAATACTGTAGTACCTGCAGGAGATGTCAATGTTATAAGTAGATCACCAGAATACTCATGTGTACTTCTTACAAATACAGAAATCTTACCTATATTAACATTGTTTGCTCTATTAATGCTCAAAACGCTCGTAATTCCTGTGGCGTTATCATCCGGTATACTTATAGGAGTAGGCACTGGTGCCATTATGTCTTCACAATCAAATGTGGTAAATGATCTGGTAACAAAAGTTCCTTGCCCGCAATCATTAATAGGCATTACTCTCCAATAATAAGTTAAAGAAGGAAATAATAAAGAAGGGTCAATTCTTAAGGAGGATTGATCTACTAACACATCTAAAACAGGTCTACCAAATGCAGGGTTTACAGCTATTTGAATTTGATATTGTTGTGCGTTAGGCTCATCATCCCAATCTAAAATTGCTGATGTATCGATAGTAGTAGCCTGATCAGCTGGAAAAACTAGGTTTACAGGACTAAAAGTATCGCTCATTATCCTTAACGTTAAATCTATACTTCTTGTTCTAGTCGGAGTCACAGCGTTAACCGTTAGATCATAAGTTCCAACAGGAGCAGCTCCTAAATTACTTAAATTTAGAGATAAACTTGCATTATTTGTAAAACTAGAATTACTAAAACTAGCAGTTACACCTGAAGGAAGGTTTACAAGGCTAAGAGTTGCTGTTTCATTAAAACTTTGGTCAGCTAAAAACTCAATTGGAAAGCTAGTTATTTGATCATTACATACTTCAATTATAGGTTGTGCAGAGGTTAAAGCATACACATTATTTAACCCTGTAACAACCAAGCTAAATTTCTGACTTCCACCTACTAAAGAACCTTTATGAGTAACCGTTATCGTATATTCACCAGTAGCGTTAGGAACTTCAACTCGTTCAACATTATCTACAATGTTATCACCAGTACCGCTAGAACTAGCTGTTACTAATTTCCATGGGTCAAAAACAGTACCATTTTGAGAAATCCTAACATCCAAATCATTAATTAAGGCTGGTGAGGTATCATTTGCACCACCTTGATTAACATTTCCAGCAACATCTGTCCAAGAAATAGAAGCCATTAATTTAGAAATATCATCAGATTTTACAACTAAAGTAAATGTATCTCCATCTTGTAATTCCTCTTCTATAATATTTGATCTTAATTTATCTTCACTAATCACATTTGCAGCTTCCATTGTATTTATCATTCCCCAACCCCAAAATGGATCTGGACCTACTGGACCAGCATCATCTGCAGTATGAAGAACGAGTCCTTTTAAAGTAGCTGCTCTCATAAATTCACCATTAAAATTTTTATAATGTTGCTGTAACAACAACATTGAACCTGTTACATTAGGGGCAGACATTGACGTTCCAGAAATAGAATTATAAGCACTGATTGAAGTATCAAAAGTAGAAAGTAATTGAGTTCCATTTCCCGTAATATCAGGTTTTATTCTTAAGTCATCTGTTGGGCCCTGACTACTACTAGCATTAATAAAAACAGAATTTAATGAACCATCTGTATTAATTACAGCATCTTGAGCGTTTGCAACAACCATTACATTTTTTGCTACAGAGTTAAACGAAAGTTTATCTAAATTCAAATTACCTTCTATTGGATTTCCATTTGAAGTATTATCTCCTCCATCGTTACCTGCAGAAAAAACAGGTAAATAATAAGGTGCATCAAATGCTATTTGATCTACATCTCTAGAATCAGTAATATACTTCCCGAACAAATCATCACCAATAGAACCTGCATTAACTCCGTAAGAGTGGTTACTTAAAAGAGCGCCATTTGAGGCAGCAATCGCCATTTCTGTAAAATCATTACTCCAATCGTTAGTAATAACATTTGCTTGAGGTGCCATACCTTTTGCAGCTGGATTAACTCCAGAAGCTGCGATAGTTCCAGAAACGTGTGTGGCATGAAAACTATTCCCATTACCTACTAACACATTATCTCCTACCTGAGCGCGTCCTACTGACGAATTATTAAACTCATTATGAGTAGTCAACACAGCTCCACCATCCCAAACGTAAGCAGTCATATTTTGACCTTCCACATTTAAACCTAAAGACCCACCATTGTGTAATCTATTAGCTCTAGAGCTATTTGCAGCATCTACGTTATGAATAGTATAATAAACCGGAGAGCCATCTTCAGCAATTCTCATTAACTGCTGAAAAGATCCATCTTTTGGGTTTTCAATAATCATCGGTACATTATTAGCCTTTGAATATTCTAAAGCTTGTTCTAGACCAATAGTGTTTTTTTGATCCAACTCGACTATTAATCTTTGAAGGCTTTCCTGATTGTTGTTTTTGATAATTTCAGCTTTTTCCTCCTTAGTTTGTGAGAAACACAAAGATGAGACCAATAGAGATGAAGCTAAAAGCAAGTTAATTTTTTTCATAATTTCGGATATAGGTTGCTAAAATATGGAAACATTATCTCTATTTCTGTGATAAAGAGATTTTTATTCTGTGACATTTAAACTATTCAAATGAAATACACAGAAAAATTCGTTAAAACATCGTAATACACACGTGCAGTCACTTACAAAGTTTTAAACTAACATTTAATTATTAAGAAAAATCTATAAAAGTTTAAAAACACTTCAATTAACACGCTCTTTAAATACATAAAACATTCTAAAGAATTACTTTTGCATTTTCCCACAAATAACCACACAACATGAGTCAAATCACTGCAAAAAGCGCCCTTATTTCCGTATTTAATAAAGACGGCTTGGGTCCTATCGTTAAAAAAATGAACGATCTAGGTATCACAATTTATTCTACAGGAGGAACTGAAAAATTCATTAAGGATCTCGGTATAGATGTTGTCCCAGTAGAGGATGTAACTTCTTACCCTTCTATTTTAGGTGGTCGTGTAAAAACATTACACCCTAAAGTTTTCGGAGGTATTCTTAACAGACGTGATCATGATGGTGATGTTGCTCAGTTAGCAGAATTTGAAATACCGCAAATCGATATCGTAATCGTAGATTTATATCCATTTGAAAAAACCGTAGCAAGCGGTGCTGCAGAACAAGATATTATTGAAAAAATAGACATAGGTGGTATTTCTTTGATACGTGCTGGTGCAAAGAACTTTAAAGACACTCTTTGTGTAGGTACGGTAGATGATTATTCTAAATTACTAGAAGTTCTAGAATCAGGAGATGGAGTTACTACCATCGAACAGCGTAAAGAATTTGCAACAAGCTGTTTTAACGTTTCATCTCATTACGACAGTGCTATATATAATTACTTTTCTGGCGACTCTCCAGAAAAAGCATTAAAATTAAGTGAGCAACACGTTATGCCATTGCGTTATGGAGAAAACCCACACCAGCGTGGATGGTTCTATGGGAACTTTGACGAGATGTTTATTAAACATCACGGTAAAGCACTTTCTTATAACAACCTACTCGATGTAGATGCTGCTGTAAATTTAATTAGTGAATTTGAGAATGACGCACCTACATTTGGTGTATTTAAACATAACAATGCTTGTGGTGTCGCACAACGTGAGACAGTACTTGAGGCGTATGTAGATGCACTTGCTGGAGATCCTGTATCGGCATTCGGTGGTGTTTTAATTTCTAATGTTGAGATCGATGCTGCAACGGCAACAGAAATTCACAAATTATTCTGTGAAGTTGTAATTGCTCCATCATTTACTAGCGATGCACTAGAAATTTTAAAAGGGAAGAAAAACAGAATCATGTTAGAGCTTGTTGATGGTGCGCTTTCGCGAAAGCGAGATACCAACAAACTAGAAGTACGCGCTTCATTAAATGGTTATCTGGTTCAAGATCCTAATCTTAAAACAGATCAAAAAGAAGACTTAAAGACAGCAACTACTCTTGCTCCTACCGATGCTCAAATAGAAGATTTACTATTTGCCTCTAAATTATGTAAACATACTAAGTCTAACACTATTGTACTTGCAAAGAACAAACAATTATGTGCTAGTGGTACAGGACAAACATCTCGAGTAGACGCATTAAACCAGGCTATCCATAAAGCACAGTCTTTTAAATTTGACCTAGAAGGTTCTGTTATGGCTAGTGATGCGTTTTTTCCATTCCCAGACTGTGTAGAAATAGCTGATAATGCAGGGATTAACGCAGTGATACAACCAGGCGGATCAATAAAAGACCAACTTTCTATAGATTATTGCAATAAAAATAACATTGCGATGGTTTTCACTGGGACGAGGCATTTTAAACACTAGATTTGTAGTAGCTTTGCAAAGCCCTAATTATTAACGTTTTTCCACTCATCATTTATGGGATTTTTCGATTTTCTTACAGAGGATATTGCCATCGACCTAGGTACGGCAAATACACTTATTGTCCACAACGGTAAAGTAGTTGTAGACAGTCCATCTATAGTAGCAAGAGACAGAACCACAGGCAAGATTATTGCCGTAGGTAAAGAAGCTGCTATGATGCAAGGGAAAACTCATGAAAACATTAAAACAATTAGACCACTTAAGGATGGTGTAATTGCAGATTTTGATGCGAGTGAAAAAATGATCTCTATGTTTATAAAAGAGATCCCTGCATTGAAAAAGAAGTGGTTTGCCCCTTCTTTACGTATGGTTATTTGTATCCCTTCTGGAATTACAGAAGTAGAGATGAGAGCTGTAAAAGACAGTGCAGAAAGGGTTAATGGTAAAGAAGTTTACTTAATACACGAGCCTATGGCAGCTGCCATAGGTATAGGTGTAGATATCATGCAACCTAAAGGAAACATGATCGTAGATATAGGTGGTGGTACTACTGAAATCGCCGTTATTGCTCTAGGAGGTATCGTATGTGATAAATCGGTAAAAATTGCAGGTGATGTTTTTACTAACGACATAGTTTATTACATGCGTACTCAACATAACCTTTATGTAGGGGAACGCACAGCAGAAAAAATTAAAATACAAATAGGCGCTGCTACTGAAGATCTTGAGGTGCCACCAGAAGAAATGAGCGTTCAAGGACGTGACCTTTTAACTGGTAAACCTAAAGAAGTAAAAATAGGATATAGAGAAATAGCTAAAGCGCTAGATAAATCTATTTTACGCGTGGAAGATGCGGTTATGGAAACACTATCACAAACTCCTCCAGAACTTGCAGCAGATATTTACAACACCGGTATCTACCTAGCTGGTGGTGGTTCTATGTTACGTGGTCTAGATAAACGTTTATCACAAAAAACAGATCTGCCTGTTTATATAGCTGAAGATCCTTTAAGAGCCGTAGTACGTGGTACTGGTCTTACTCTTAAGAATCTAGACAAATACAAAAGTGTACTAGCAAATAAGTACTAAAACCTTATTCTTAATATATTGAAGTAATCGCATGCAACAAATTATCAATTTTCTGATCAAGTACAGAAACTTGTTGTTGTATCTATTTTTAATGGTTATCGCACTCAGTTTCACTATACAGAGTCATGATTACCATCGCAATACAGCAATTCACTCTACAGGATACTTAACAGGTAATGTTTTAAGTACAAAAACTGGTATTTATGACTATTTTGATTTAGATGATCAAAATAAAAAACTGAGCACTGAGAATGCTATGTTGAGAATGAAACTGTTAGAGATAAGCGACACCCTATTAGGTGAAGAATCTACCTTTTTATTTACAGATAATATTCCTTATAAAGTATTTCCTGCACGAGTAATGAAAAATGATTTCTATAAATCTGATAATTTTATTACCATAGATATAGGAAGTGATCAAGGTATTGAATCTGACATGGGTGTTATATGCCCTACAGGTATTGTGGGCGTAGTAGATCGCAGTAGTGATCAATTTTCTAGAGTAATTTCAATTTTGAATTCACAAATTTCCTTAAACGCACAGATTAAAGGAACCGCAACTATAGGCTCCTTAAAATGGGATGGTAATAATCCTTATACGATGAGCTTAGAAGACGTTCCAAGACTTGCCAAAGTAAATAAAGGAGACACTATAATTACAGGAAAACAATCCACCACCTTTCCACCTGATATTTTAATAGGTGTTATAAAAGATGCAGAGTTAACTGAAAATGGCTCTAGGTATAAAATAAATGTAGAGCTATTCAATGATATGACTAATCTAGATTATGTCAATGTTATCAAGAATAGAGACAAAGCAGCTTTACAGGTAATAGATACACTAGGCACTAATGAATAGTACTCTTTTAAATAACGTGCTTCGATTTGTAGGATTACTTATTCTGCAAATATTTCTATTGGATCAAATTAATTTTTTGGGCTATATCAACCCTATGGTTTATATATTGTTCATCATTCTATACCCTGTAGATAACAATAGATGGTCTTTTATGTTCATAGCGTTTGCGCTAGGAATCCTTCTAGACACTTTTCAAAATACAGGAGGCGCACATGCTGCGGCTTGTTTAACTCTAGCCTTTGTTAGACCTGTGTTTTTAAAGCTAGTTTATGGAGAAAGTTATTTAATGAAAAATCTTAAAATAATAAGAACCCCTATAGACAGATTATTACTATTATCAGTACTATCGGTTATCACACATCACTTAATTTTCTTTAGTCTAGTAATTTTTAACACTTCTCAAATACTCTACACATTGAAGCTCACGTTGAGCGTGGGTATTGCTACCATACTTATAGCAAGTCTGTTTTTAATAATTTTCAAACCTAAAGTCAAATCATGAAAAAGTTACTGCTTTTTTCTATTGTCACCCTAGTCGGACTGACCTTTATAGGTAGAATGATTTATTTACAAGTCGTGATATCTGAAGAGTTAAAGCTAGAAGCAGAAAACAACTCTGTAAAAACGGTTTATGATTATCCTGAACGTGGTTTTATATATGATCGCAATGGAGAACTAATGGTCGCAAATCAGGTAGCTTATGATGTAATGGTTATTCCCAAAGAAACTGGAGATTTTGATTTAAATAAACTAGCTGGTTTACTTAAAATGGATGAGTCTCGATTAGAAAAAAAATTAAAAACGGCTAGAATCTGGTCCACAAAACAAGCTAGTGTTATTTTACCGCAACTTACACAAGCAGAGTACGCACCTTTACAAGAACAGCTTAGAAAATTTCCTGGATTTTACATTCAAAGACGCTCTTTACGCAAGTATCAAGTAGATCATAGCGCAAGTGTTTTGGGCTATATTAGAGAAGTGAATCAAGGTAAAATTAATGAAGATGACTACTATGTTCAAGGAGATCTTGCCGGAAAAAGTGGCATAGAACTCCAGTATGAAAAAGAGTTAAGAGGTGAAAAAGGATATAAAAAATACACTAGAGATCATTACGGTAGGGCCATAGAATCTTATAAAAATGGATCTAGCGATCTTGCTCCTATTGCTGGAACTGACCTTACGGTTACACTAGATAAAGAACTCCAAGAATACGCTGAAAAATTAATGATTAACAAGCGCGGTGGCATAGTCGCTATAGAACCTAAAACAGGTGAAATATTATCCTTAGTCACAGCACCTAATTACGATCCAAGCTTACTCATGGGGCGTGACCGTTCTAAAAACATCAACGCTATACTACGAGACACCGTTAGATTACCAGATGTTAATCGAGTATTACAAGGCCAGTACGCTCCAGGATCTCCTTTTAAAGTCATCAATGCTTTAATAGGCTTACAAGAAGGAGTCACAACACCACAAGAACGTTTTAGATGCAATCATGGTTATGACTATGGAGGTAGAAAAAAAATGGCATGTCATTCTCATGCTAGTCCATTAGCGATGAGTAAAGGTATAGCCGAAAGTTGTAACGCTTACTTTGCTCAAGTGTACAGAAGAATTATTGAAAAAGGAGAAACCTCTTCTCAAGGTATGGATACTTGGCATGATCATGTGACCAGCTTTGGACTAGGTAATTACTTAGGCTATGACTTACCGGTAGGCCAACCAGGTAGAATTCCTGATGGAGAATATTACACATCTAGATATAAATACAAGTGGTATGCTCCTACCACAATTTCAAATGCTATAGGTCAAGGTGAAGTTGCTGTAACACCTATACAACTAGCAAACATGACAGCAGCTATAGCAAATAGAGGATACTTCTACACTCCACACATCATTAAAAAAATGAATGGTGAACCCATAGATAATCCTAAATACACTACAAAAAACTTCACCACCATAGATGCAAAACATTTTGAACCTGTAATAGAAGGAATGAATGAGGTGTATAATTCTGGAACAGCAAAATATGTGAAAATTCCAGAAATAGAGATTTGTGGTAAAACTGGTACAGTAGAAAATTTTGCTAAAGTAAACGGAGTTCGTAAACAGCAAACTGACCATTCTGTTTTTATCGCATTTGCTCCTAAAGACGATCCTAAAATTGCCATCGCGGTTTTTATAGAAAATGGATATTGGGGTTCTAGATATGCTGCAAAAATAGCTAGTCTTCTCATTGAAAAACACATCAAAGGAGAAATCACCAGAACAGACCTAGAAGACTACCTTATGTCACATAGTCTTGAATATGAATATGCAAAAAAATTAGGGAAAGAACCTTACAACATCAATGTAGCAGTAGATCAAGGCCTTATTACCGATGAGAAAGAAAGAAAACTACACCAACTAGTAGACAGTCTTAATCTTAAAATATTAAAATAAGATGGGGATAGGTGATAGACCCAAATATGACATAGCAGCCATATTAATATATACTGCATTAGTTTTTATAGGACTTTTTAGCATCTACAGTGCTGCTCCAGTATTAGAATACACCTCGATCACCGACATTAATCAAGTGTATGGAAAACAATTTTTATTTATAGGGGTTTGCGCCTTACTAATCATCATTATTCTAGCCATAGAAGTTAAGTTCTACGAGAAATTTGCAGGACTTATCTATGTAGTTTCCATGCTATCTCTAGCTGGTTTGTATATTTTCGGTAAAGAAGTAAATGGTGCCGTCTCTTGGTATCCTATAGGTTCATTCACCTTTCAGCCTAGTGAGTTTGCAAAGTTTGCTACCGCACTTGCCGTTGCAAAATTTCTGAGTCAGCTCAACGTTTCTCTAAAAAATGTTAGGGATTTTATGATAGTCGCAGGTATTATAGCACTTCCTGCCCTACTCATTGTGCCGCAACCAGACCCTGGTAGTGCATTAATCTACACTGCCTTTTTCTTTGCATTGCATCGTGAAGGTTTGTCCTTATGGTATCTTAGTTTAGGAATTATCGCTTTAGCTTTATTCTTAGCAGCATTAGTGATCAATATATGGTGGATCATTTTAATAATAGTAGTGGTAGTAGCAATTATATATTTGCTTTCGCGAAAGCGGAAACACAACAAACGTCTTCCTAAACCAAGAATATATCTATATGTAATTGCTACTTTCATATGCATTGCTTACACCCTATCTACTAGTTACATTTTTAACAACATACTAGAAGACAGACACAGAAACCGAATTGATATCGTATTGGGTAGAGTACAAGATGATGCTGGTATAGGATATAACATTAATCAGAGCATGATTGCAATAGGAAATGGTGGCTGGGCAGGAAAACCACTAGAAGAAGCCACACAAACTAGAGGTGGCTATGTACCAGAACAGCATACAGATTTCGTTTTTAGCGCTATAGGAGAGGTTTCTGGATTATTAGGTACATCGATCACCATTTTATTATTTATGTTCTTAATCTATCGCATAATTATCATGGCAGAGCGTCAGCGCAACCAGTTTGCACGTATTTATGGTTATGGAGTAGCAGGAATATTTTTCCTTCACTTTTTTGTTAACGTAGGTATGGTAATAGGTTTACTACCTACCGTAGGGATTCCATTACCATTTATGAGTTATGGCGGTAGTGGGCTCATGGGCTTTACCATTTTATTATTTATCTTTATAAAACTAGATGCCCATAGAATGAGCTATGATCATTAACTTAACACAAAAACTATCTTTTGAAATACTTAAAAATCCTATTACACCTATGTATTGTTATCGCTCTTACATTGGTTACCCAAGTAGGTGGTATGATTTGGATAGTAGTTTTCGGATACTTTAAATACAGAAAATCACTTTGGAATAAGAGAAAACGAATACTTAGTTTCTCGGTAATCTATTTGTTATGCGTGTTTTTCATAGTACCTATTCTAGCACCACTTAATAACAGAAGAGCACTACCAGTATTTAACGATCATATTGCACCTCATAACTTAGGCTATGTCTTATTGTGTCGCAATTATGTGCACAACGACTTGTACTCTTTTATGGACTTTCATTCTGAAAATTATTATTTAGGTATATCTGGGCAAAAAATGATTTATTTAGATGCAGGTTTCCCTTTTATAGATGGTTTTCCATTATTACCACATTTAAGTCATAATGACGGACGTAAAATAGACATCGCATTTGCCTATCAAACTAGTAAAGGTGAGGCAACAGATTCTAATCCTTCACTTCTAGGTTATGGTGTTTATGTCGAGCCGCTCGATAATCGCATTACTCAAACCCAAAAATGCAAAGACGCGGGCTACTGGCAATACGATTATGCCAAATATTTAGGAATCAATATCAATAAAGATCTAGAAATAGATGGAGGTTTAACAAAATACATGATTATAGACCTGATGGACATGTTACCACCAGAAAAGATTTTTATAGAACCACACTTAATACCTAGACTAGAACTAGATCAAATTAAGCCATACATGAAAGGCATCATAAGATACCACGGTTGCCATGCCGTAAGACATGATGATCATATTCATATTCAAATATCAAAATAGGCCTAATCATTACATTCTTAGTTCGTAATTTTACAATTCTAAATTATACCCATGTTTTTCTTACCCAAAGATCTAGATAATTACATCGTCGCACACTCTGAAGACGAGCCACAAATTCTACAAGATCTTGCGAGAGAAACCTATCAAAAAGTATTACAACCTATCATGCTTTCTGGACCTTATCAAGGCCGTGTACTAAGTATGATTTCTCATTTAAAAACACCTCAACGTGTTCTTGAGATAGGCACTTTTACCGGTTACTCTGCACTTTGCATTGCCGAGGGTATGCCTAATAATAGCGAGCTTATCACTATAGATATTAATGAAGAACTAGAAGAACTTGCTGCTGGATACTTTGCACGCTTTCGCGAAAGCGGAACCAACAACATAAACATAAATCAAAAAATAGGCGATGCGATAGAAATAATCCCACAACTAGAAGGGACTTTTGATTTAATTTTCATCGATGCAGATAAACCTAATTATGTAAATTACTTTCACCAGATTATGGAAAAGGTACATTCAGGAACCTTAATCATATCGGACAATGTTTTATGGCACGGGAAAGTCGTAGAAAATGTAAATAGCAAGGACAAATCTACCCCTGTACTATTAGAATATAACAAGTTGCTAAAGGAGGACCCAAGACTACAAACTGTGCTTCTATCTGTTAGAGACGGTCTTACTTTAAGTCGTGTGTTGTAATCTACTAGCTATCTTAAAAAAGATAAGAGAACACAACCAGCCTAGCAATATACCGACTAGCATTCCTACGGTAATATCTGCCGGATAATGAACACCTACAAAGATTCTAGAAAGCGCAAAGGTTGTGGGCCAGATGTAAAATAGGAAAATCCATTTACTCATTCCTTTTGATCGCAATGCTAGGACAACAAACGTGGTTACCGCAAAACTTACGGCACTATGACCAGACCAGAAACTAAAGTTACCTGGTTTTAATAATATCTGTATACTGTCCATAAGTACAGGCTCATTATTAGGACGTAATCGTTCTACTCCATTCTTAACAAGATTAGTCAGGCTTAAAGTTATAAAAACTACTAGTGGAACAGCTGTCATGGCAATAAAACTGACAGGTTTTTTAAAACTTTTAAAAAGTAAAAAAAAGAAGAAAATGTAGAGTAAAAACCAGTTTTCTATGTGAGTAACAAATAACCAAAAGCTTTTAAATTTACCTATAGCAAGTCCATTGATCCATCTAAAAATGTCCTGATCTACCTCTACAATAGATTGCCACATCTAGAACTTGCGTTTGATAGATCCAGAGTCTTCTATTTGATCTTTTACTTGCTCGATCTGTTTAGTGATTTCTTTTACGTCTTTAGTAAAACCGTGCTCGTCTGCACTTTTTGTAATTTCATTTTTAATGTCGTCAGTAGCGTTGCGTACCGTCTTCATAGCCTTACCTAAGCCGCGAGCAATTTCTGGCAACTTATCAGAACCGAAAACCAATATCACTACTAGGCCTACGATCATAAGCTCTGGTGTACTGATAAATAGTGGAATCATTTTCATAGTGCAAATATACGATAGGACTATTTTGAATTACGTTAAGAATTATAGATAATTAAATATCTCAAATGTTGTTGTACTTACTCCTGATTCTGTTTTTACAACTTCTCGAGAGCTAGGAAACTGATCTTCACGCAACGTATAAATAAAAGAGAAAGAGTTTTCTAAAGTAAAACCACTGGATGCTGCGATAAAATTTTCTCTAGTAATAGGCACATATCTAGTGTAGGGTACAAAATCTGGAAAAATAAGTAACCTTAAGACATCATTCATGTCTCTAAAAGGGTTGTTACTAAACTCGTATGTAAGCTCACTATACGCATCTACAGTAAAGCCATTAGCAGCAAGACTATTAATACGATCTACATTAAAATTTGCATTATAAGAGTACCTTAAATCTTCTGTTTGAGTAGAAATACCAGAAACGTCTGTAACCGTGGTGAGAACCCTATTAATTCTGTTTTGGGTATCGGTAAATAACTGCATCTCTACATCATCTCCATTAGAATCTGTAAAGTTTATAAAAACAAAATCTTCATCATAAGTGAAGTTATAAAGTAAGGTAGTTGCATCTACTTTAGTAATAGTCTCTAATCTATTATTAGAAGTATACTCGATATTATAAGTAATATTTGTGGTACCGGTAAACAATATTTGACTAATCAATGCATCGTTATTATAAACGATGTCTATGTTATCTGTCACATTATTAAATGTCCCTTGTGCTATTTGTATAGAACTTAATTCCATAAGGTTTGCAATAGGATCTACTATTTCATCCACATCACCTTGCTGGTCTAGTGATGGATCATCACAAGAAATAATTAATAAAGCACAAATAGTTACTAGCTGGAATAATTTCATACCGTAAAGATATTTGTTATTAAACACAAAAAAACCAGATTCATTGTGAATCTGGTTTTTAAAGTTATTATAAGAAGAAATTCTTATTTCTTCATTTGGTCAAACTTGCTTACTTCAGCAGCAGCTGGCCATGTATTGTTAGATGTATCAACATCTGCAGTTTCTAGTTTAGGATCTATTACTATTTTAACGATTTCCTTAGTACTAGCTTTACTTAAACCTACTTCTTTATCATTAAGTCTCCAGATTTCTGCTGGGTGCGTTACTGTTTCAGAAGTACCGTCTGCATAAGTATACTCAATAATGATAGGCATTACTAGACCACCTGGCTTTACTACTTTAATTTCATAGAAAAACTTAGGAGATTTCATAGCTGCTCTTTCACTAGCTGTAAAGTTATCCATTAAGTAAGATTTTAATTCACCTACTACCTCAGAAGGCTCTTGACCTTTAAGAGATTCATTATAATCTTCACTACCTTCTTTTACCATGTAAACCATTTGTGGAATTCTGCTATCATCAATGTTCCTTTGCTTCTGTAAATCTTTCATAGCTTGGTTTTTCTCACTAGAAACATAATACTTATCTACAGATTCAATACCCATATCGTTAAATTGAGTTGTGTAGAACCATCCTCTCCAGAACCAGTCTAGATCCATTGCACTTGCATCTTCCATAGTACGGAAGAAATCTTCTGGCGTTGGGTGCTTAAACATCCATCTTTGAGAATACGTACGGAAAGAATAATCAAACAACTCACGTCCCATTACTGTTTCTCTCAAAATATTAAGTGCAGTACCTGGCTTACCATATGCGTTAGAACCGAACTGGTATGTATTTAAACCTTTACTCATAATAGGAGCAATGTATCGTTGATCACCAGCCATGTAAGGAACAATTTTAGCTGCTGGTCCACGTCTAGATGGATAAGCGTCTAATCCTTCTATAGAAGCTGGGTAATTCTCTCCCATGTCCTGCTCTGCAACGTACTGTACAAAAGTGTTTAAACCTTCGTCCATCCATGTCCACTGACGCTCATCAGAGTTTACGATCATAGGGAAATAGTTGTGACCTACTTCATGAATAATTACTGATATCATACCGAATTTTACACGGTCAGAATAGTTACCATCTGCATCAGGACGTCCATAATTCCAACAGATCATTGGGTATTCCATACCTTGATTCTTTGCATGTACAGAGATTGCTTTGTGGTAAGGGTAGTCAAAAGTCATTCTAGAATAAGACTTTAAAGTCTGTGCAACAGCCTTAGTAGACCATTGTTCCCATAAAGGATTACCTTCTGGTGGGTAGATAGAAACAGCCATGATATCCTTTCCTCCTACTTTTACTGCCATAGCATCTGCTACATAACGACGAGAAGAAGTCCATCCGAAATCACGAACATAATCTGCTTTAAGTTTCCATGTCTTAGTAGATTTAGAACCTGGCATCATAGCAAGCTTTTCAGCTTCTTGTTGCGTTCTAATAACTACTGGGTTTTCAAAAGATTTTTGTGCTTGTTCATAACGTGCAAGTTCAGTCTTAGAATAAACATCTTTACGGTTAGTTAATTTACCAGTTCCGTCTAGCCAGTGGTCAGCAGGTACTGTAATGTTTACTTCAAAAGTACCGAAAGGTAATGCAAACTCATCACGACCATAGAACTGGCTGTTTTGCCATCCTTCTACGTCATTATAAACTGCCATTCTTGGATAGAACTGAGCAATTACATAAGCTCTATGTCCGTCAGGAAATTGCTCATAACCACTACGGCCACGACCTTCTACGTGATTATTAATATTATAATCCCATTCTATATCAAATTCAAACTCTTTACCAGTTTTTAATTTTGATGGTAATTCAACACGCATCATAGTGTTGTTGATCATATACTTTAATGGGTTACCGCTTTTATCAAGAACCTTTAAAATATTGAATCCACCATCAAATGGCTCAGAAAGATACTCACCTGCAAATCCACTAGGTTGCATGAACGGTTGTACACCACCACCTTCTATTAGAGGAGTTTTAGAATCTTTTGCACGCATGTTTTGATCTAACTGTACCCATAGATAATCCAACACATCTGGAGAATTGTTAGTATACGTGATCGTTTCATAACCATAAATATGGTGATTCTCGTCATCTAATCTTATATCCATCTCGTAGTCAGCACGTTGCTGATAATACTGTGGTCCTGGAGCACCACTTGCACTACGGTATTGATTAGGAGTTGAAAATTCCTGATACAACTGTCGGAATTTGTTGATGTTAGCATGTTCTTCAGCCTTAGGCTCTTCTTTTGCTTCTTTCTCTTGTGCAAAAGAACCATAAGAAACAAGCATCATGCTGATAAACAATAGTTTAATAGCTTTCATGTGTTTGATTTAAATTAAGGTTTGCTAAATTAACAATTAAGAATAATTTAAAAAGGATTTAACTAAAACTTCACAGTATCAGTACCCTTATTTTTATCCATTAAAAGCGTGCGACGTTCTCCATTGATTTTTAAATGAACCAGATTCTTCTGTTCTTCAAACAATTCTAGAAAGGCATTAAACTTCATAGATACCTCTTTAGGCTCTTTTAAAGTAGGTATTTCTATGTAAAGCGCTATTTGATCTCCTTCATACTCGGCTCCTAAAAAGTTAATTTTTGAAACTTGATCGTTGATTTTAACCTCTAGCTTTTTATCTAGATAACTTTTAATTAATGGATATAAATCTTGTATAGTAGCATCGTCACCCAGTACTACCGGTGTTTCTATTCTTGAATTCAACACATCTTCTAAATCATCTATAAAAAATCTAGTAATCATTTGTAGACTTTTTGCGCTCTCGCTATAAGTTACATTGGACACTGAAATATAGTATTTGTGTAGATCGTTGTTGTTCTCGCTTTCGCGAAAGCGAGATATCTCTACTTCTTTTTCACTCGTACTATCTAATGAGAAAGAAGAAATACTTAAACTCAATACTGATAATAACAATACAATTTTGAAATTTTTCATGCGCTATTTTTTATTGCGATAGAAATCTAACTAGATTCATGCCACAATCAAATGTTCTAGGGATTACTTCAAATGTTTAATTAAGAGGCGTTACTTCACCTAGATAAATACCATGAAAACGATCCCCATTTGCATCTATACCATCTATCTCTAGCGCATAACCTGTACGGAAAGGTGAAACACCTACAAAACCAGAAACTAGCTCTACACCTACATTTGTTCTCATAGAAGCATCATAATCTGTAAAATAAGTAATTACAGCATCTGCCACCTCTTCTGTATCACCTATTGCATAAGTTCCTGACTGAAATTCTTGTTCTCTATTACCGTATAAATCTAGAGTAATAAGAAAACCTGTGCCGTCTAGCTGTCCATTATCTACAGTAATATTATCATCAACGATAAAGGTTCTTGTGTTAAAAACACCTGCCGTGGTGGTCTCAAGAACCTCACGATTAAATGCATCAAAAACATCAGTTGAATTTAAAGAGTCTAGTCCGTAACAAAATGTGTTAACGGTAATTGATGGTCCGGTAGGCAGGTCGTCATCACTATCACAAGAAGTAGTGGTTATTAAAAATAGAGCTGCGATACCATAAAAGGCATTTCTTAATAGATTATTTTTCATTGCTTTTTTCTTTTACAGAAGGTGAGAATCCTTCTTTTTTTTCAGGGTAATTTTTCTTTTCTTTAAACAAAGTTACTTGATTTGAAAGGAATTGTAATAGATCTAATTCTCTTTCTGGCTCAAACATAGACTCATTAAGACCTTTATCCTTTGCAAAGTGCATAAATTCGTACAAATCTTTTTGTGGGATTTCTAGATAATTCAACAGATACTCTGTGCTGTATTTATTTTTCAAGACGTAAACATCAAATTCCTTTTCCGCTGTCTCTGGTGCAGAGCCTGTGTTTAAATTAAGTCCATCTAGAGTACCTAAGATAGCCATGGATGCCAGTCCTCCTATTATATTTATCATGTTAAATCGTGGTTGACTTTGTTTAAAAGCTTCGTTGCGTATAGCGTATTCTTCTGGTTGCTTAATTCGGTCAGAAAAAGTATTTTCTATACGATCTACTGCTCTAGTCTTTTGATTATAATCACTTACTTCATTTATTTTAGGATCTACATAAGGAGTTCTTTTTACATCTATTCTCATTAAACCATCGTCTAACACTACCTCATCTAGCTGGTTTACACCTTCATTTAATGAAATGGTTACTTTTTTATTCTCCATAACCTTTGCAGTAATGATCAAAGAAAAAGACTCAAACTGCAATGCTTTAAAAGATATTTTATCTCCTTTTCTAGCATGTAAGAAAAAACCACCTTCTTTGTTACTTATGGTCCCCTCGAGCGATGCCTGATTAAAAACAGCTACACCTTCCAGTGGTTCATTAGTAACGCTATTAATAACACCTTGTATCTGTACACGTTCTTTTTGGGCGGTAGCAACACCACACGCAAGAATTAGAAGAAGTAATATATTTTTCATCTGGTAGGTTTATTATTGACTTAAAATAATGTCAAAAAAGATTAATACTAACAAAGAACGTACAATTAACCCTATCATTGCTAGAGTTTAACGATGTTTAACCTAGCAAACGCAATCTATGAGAAACATGATTATCGCAAGCACATCTACCATACACGGTAGTAGTTATCTTGCTTATTTACTACCAGATATACTCAAAGCCTTCAAAATAAACGATATAAAAAACCTTCTTTTTATACCATATGCCAGACCAGGCGGTATTTCTTACGACTCGTATACAGACAAAGTAAGAGAAGCTTTTAAAGACACCGGTGTTACTGTAAAAGGTATTCATGAATATGAAAACACACAGGATGCTATTAAAAATGCACAAGCTATTTTTACTGGTGGCGGCAATACTTTTGTGTTAGTAAAAACACTGCACGACCTTAATCTTATGGAAACATTACGCAAGCAAATTTATGCAGGCACATTTTACATAGGTACCAGTGCTGGCAGTAATATTTGTGGTTTAAATATGAGAAACACTAACGACATGCCTATAGTGATGCCAGCCAGTTTTAAAACAACAGGTGCCATAGGTTATAATATTAACGCACATTATCTAGATCCTGACACAGACTCTACACACATGGGAGAAACTAGAGAAGAACGTATCAAGGAGTTTCATTTTTACAATAACCTACCAGTTGTAGGACTAAGAGAAGGCAGTTATATAAGAGTAACTGATAAAGAAGAGTTGTTATGTGGTCCACACACCGCAAGAGTATTTACTAAAGACAATGAGGCTATAGAAGTAAACAGTGGTTATGATTTTGCCCAACTTTCAAATTGATTTAATTTTATATTTAAAATAATAATGACAACAATACAACATAACGAAAACGATTCAAGAGGCATTTTTTATCTAAAAGAAGACGACAAAACTATAGGAGAATTAACTTATTCTCTACAAGATAATGTAATGACCATAGACCATACCGAAGTAGAGCCTGCGCATGAAGGCAATGGACTAGGCACAAAATTAATCACAGAGAGTTATGAATTTGCCAAAGAAAAAGGGCGCAAAATAAATCCATTATGTCCCTTTGCTGAAGTTCTATTTGACCAGAATGAGAGCTGGAGCGATGTAAGAATATGATTCTAAAACTAGAAACAGAACGATTATACCTACGTCCTTTTAAAAAGGAAGACGCAACATTTCTTTATGAACTTAACAGTGATGAAGAAGTGATGCGTTACACAGGTGATTTTGCCTTTGAAGATATAGAAGCCGCAAAAAAATTTGCCATGGACTATGTATCAAATCCGCAGGGGCAATTTGCTTTATTTAAAATGGGTAGAATGGCAGTTATAAGAAAAGAAGATAATGCATTTTTAGGTTGGTCTGGATTAAAGAAAAATGAAAAAGAAGGATATGTAGACATAGGCTACCGATTTATGAAAAAATATTGGGGAAAAGGCTATGCTACAGAGTCCGGTCTAGAAGTATTAAGGCATGCTTTTCAAGATCATAAAATAGAATATCTCGTTGCTCACGTGCATGAATTAAATTATGGCTCACAAATAGTGGCTCAAAAATTAGGAATGCAGCTCAATCATCGATTTCTTTGGGACGATAGAGAACCTGCTAGATTTTACAAAATTACTGCTAGCAATTATTTTAAAACGTTCAAGTAATTACAAATGATAGAAATATTACCAGTTACTGCAAGAGAAACCTTTCCTGTCAGACAGCCTGTACTTAGAAAAGGAAGACCCATAGAAGACTGTCACTTTTCTGGAGATGATCTGGGCACTACTTTTCATCTAGGTGCTTTTGAAAAAGATAAGATTATAGGCGTAGCCACCTTCCTCATGAATAAGGATGTACATCTAGAAGATATAAAAGATATCAAGTTACACCATTGCTATCAATTAAGAGGTATGGCAGTTCTAGAAGTCGCACAAGGAAAAGGGATAGGTAAGAAAATATTAAAACATGCAGAGCAAATCCTTAAAGAACGCCACATAGAAGTTTTATGGTTTAACGCTAGAGTAAACGCAACGGCTTTTTATGAAAAGATGAATTATCAAATAGTCAGTGAAATATTTGACATTCCTGGTGTAGGAGAACATTATAAAATGATAAAA
This sequence comes from Nonlabens sp. Asnod3-A02, assembly GCF_045063755.1. Lineage (NCBI taxonomy): Bacteria > Pseudomonadati > Bacteroidota > Flavobacteriia > Flavobacteriales > Flavobacteriaceae > Nonlabens > Nonlabens sp. Asnod3-A02. The sequence continues at coordinate 1,056,044 of NZ_JBEFOC010000008.1, read as the reverse complement.
AAATTATGATACGACTATTATGTTGCATCTTATTGTTAGCAACCGCAACTACTTCTCAAATAGACCAAAAAAAATTAACAGGCCAGTCCCCTAATCCTAAAAACCTTCTAGAAAAAGAAACTCAAACTGCCTTTAATTTAATGCAAGCTGCTGCTGCAAAAGATGGCATTAACCTCACTGTTGTTTCTGGTTATAGAAGTTTTACGAGACAGACACAAATCTGGAATCGCAAGTATAAAAAACATGCAGCACAAGGTCTGGAACCAGACGCTATTTTTGACAAAATCGTAGAATACAGTACTGTTCCAGGTACATCTAGACATCACTGGGGTACCGACATGGACCTAATAGACGCTAACGCAACATATAGTGGTAGTGTTTTAGTACCGTCTAAATTTCATGGAACCGGTCCTTTTTGCAAACTTAAAGACTGGATGGAAAAACACAGCTCTGAGTATGACTTTGAACTGGTTTACACCATGAATGATAACCGCACAGGTTTTAAATATGAGCCGTGGCATTATAGTTATGTTCCGCTTTCGCGAAAGCGATACAACGACTATCTAACTACCATAGATTTAGTCTCTTTTTTAAGATCAGAGAACATCATGGGAATGGATAAGATAAGTGAAGAACGCATTAATCGTTATCTAGAAGAACACATTAAAGGTGTAAACCCTAAATTAAAAGACTGATTTAAGTAAATTAGTAGCTATTAAATCAACCATAATGAAACGCGGAGGAGGAAAAATCAGACTTTTTATAGGGCTTGCGATAGTGGCATTTGCCGTTATAAAATATTGCGGCAGCGCAGAGACTAATGAACATACCGGAGAAAAACAATACATAGATCTTACCGTAAATGAAGAAATTGCTTTGGGACTGCAAGCGGCACCTAGCATGATACAACAACACGGCGGTCTTTATCAAAATCAAGAATATCAAAATATAGTAGATGCTGTAGGGCAAAAACTAGTACAGAGTAGTATAGGAAAAAGCACCGATTATCGATATGAATTTCACCTACTGGCAGACGAACGTACGATTAACGCATTTGCTTTACCTGGTGGCCAGTGTTTTATCACCTATGCACTTTATAGTCAGCTAGAAAACGTAGACCAACTTGCTGGAGTGTTGGGACATGAGATAGGTCATGTAGTTGCAAAACACAGCGCCGCTAGAATGAGCCAGCAAGGCCTAGCACAAGGTGTTATTACAGGTGTAAGTGTAGGAACTGAAGGCGGTGGCCAGGCGGCAGAAGCTATAGCACAAATGATTACTATGAAATATGGTCGTGATGACGAGTTGCAGAGCGATCAATTAGGAGTACAAATGATGCTAGACGCAGGTTTTGATCCTTATGAAATGATAGGCGTTATGGAAATTCTTAAAGCAGCAGGCGGTCCTAATCGTACACCAGAATTTCAAAGTACACACCCTGATCCTGAAAACAGAATTGAACGCATTAAGGAGGCGATTGAATATTATAAGAAGAGTTAATGTGTTATTATGTATAAAATCCTTTTACTTCTTTTGTTTGTCTTTTGTACATCTTGTAAAAAAGACAATGAAAAAAATTTTAAATCAACTTCAATTGATTCAAAATTAAAGACAAACAACAAAATACAATCAATAAAAAACTCAACTGAGAATGATACTAAATTAAAACCTAAGACTCAGGCATATTCTTTAATTGATTATAATATATTTTTTGATAATAGTTTTGTTGACAAAACTCCTATTGAAATAGTTGAGATTGGAAACTTAAACCTACCTACTGGCAAAATAGTGGCGTGTGATGGGTTGATCTCTTCGAACTCTTCACCATTTATCAAAACAGTGAAACCAGGAAGATACCCTGTTAAAATCTATGTTGCAAAGACAAAACAGTCAGGGGATCGAAATGCTATAGTACAAATCAAATTCAGTCATAAAAAAGCAATAAAATGGGTTATGGCCTTGACCGAAAATGAGAACATTAACGAGTTTAAAGACAAATATGATTATTTTGGATTCCCTGTTGATTCTGGACTAGGCGGCTTATTTGATTACCAAATTTGGCAAGAATATCAAGTGTTTGAATCTGATTTTTATAGAATTAATCCAAACAAAAATTTATATGACGATATTTTAGATAAAGAGTTCAAAAAAGAAGCAAACAAGAACAATTGGATAAATTTTTATATTCCTAATTCTAAATCAAACATAACTATGTATAGTTCTGGTTACGGTGATGGCACTTATCCCTCCTTTTGGGGAATTGATGAGAAAGGAGAAATAGTGTCTCTAGTCATAGACTTTCTTGTGTTACTTACTCCTGAATACAAATAAACCACCACCTTATGAATATCATGTTAGAAAGCAATATAAAAATACTTTGGAACAATGCTGGGAAGTGGCAATTTGAGCCCTATCACTATAATCCAGATCGTTACATTAATCCAGAGGCAAATCTATTTGTACACAATACATTTAGAACTCTAGATTTTATTTATGAAAAAGAGGCTCTAATATTAGAATTTCCTGATGGTCGTGTGGTAGATATACTAGAAGAATTCATTTCTAGTCATGGTAAAAATCTAATAATAAGAGATGGAACTATAAACCAATATGAAGGTACTCGAGACATCATTACTTTTTATGATGAGATGGGATCCATGTTCCGTAAAGATTTGAGAAAATCGTGGCATAAGTCTAACGTAGGTCGCAATACAGCTGCTTCTATTCTAGCACATGAGTTTATACATGCTTACCACGAGCAATTTGAATATGAGGCATACCGGGCTAGAAAGAATAAGAAATATCCTTTATGGAAGACTAAATTTCCTCACTTCCCTAATGATGAAGAAGTACTAGTTACTACAAATTTAGGTAATCAGGCAATTAGAAAAATAGGTGATGATGAGCGCACGCATTATAAACGCAATTACTATCCTACAATAAGTCCTATAACACTAGAACCTGCCATTCCAGATGGTGATGTCATTGTTTAAAAACCGTTGTTATTTATGAATGAAGAAATTTATATATCAGACTCCTTTGGAGATTTTAATGTTGTCGTAGAAGGAGATGAGCATAGTTTATGGGCCTACGTTTTTGAAAATGTAAACGAAGAATATCAAATTCTCTGTGACGGTTTTATATGCTCTCGCGGCCTTATTGTACAAAGTAATGAAGATGTAAAGACCTACATTGAAAAAGGCTCTCAACCACCTTTAATGGAAGAGTACGCATCTACAGTTGCTGTTCAAGAAAATCTATCGCCTACTGATATTAATATTTCTATAAACATGGTAGAAATAATTGTAGAGGTTAAAAATATCCCATTCTTAAAAATAGATTTTGAACACTTAAAGCCATATTCCAAAGCGGTTTCTAAAGATGGCCCTTATGGATTTGCATGGAGAGAAGAGATTTAATGTAAAATCTTAAAATGCTTTTAAACAAAAAACGCTCAACTTTTCAGTTGAGCGTTTTTTTATATATCGTTATTTCTTAAAAAGAATAAACAACTTCTAATTTATAATCTTCAAGTGTTTTTTCTGCTTTTTCTAAGTCTTCTGTAAATCCTAAGATGTAGCCTCCACCACCAGAACCGCAAAGTTTCAAGTAATAATCACCAGTATCCAGACCTTGTTTCCATAAGTCATGAAATTGTGCAGGAATCATAGGTTTAAAATTATCTAATACTACGTGAGATAGTTTTTTTACATTCCCAAAAAGCCCTTTTACATCACCACTTAAGAAATCTTCAACACACATATCTGTGTATTTAACAAACTTATCTTTTAACATAGAACGGAAACCTTCTTGTTTCATATTCTCCATAAAGATGTTAACCATAGGCGCCGTCTCACCTACTATTCCAGAGTCTAAAAGAAAAACAGCACCTTTACCTGTCGCAAGTTGCGATGGTATCCCAGCTGGTTCTATATCTTCTTTAGAATTGATAAGAATAGGTAAACTTAAATAAGAATTTAATGGATCTAGTCCAGAACTCTTTCCATGAAAGAAACTTTCTATCTGACCGAAAACACCTTTTAAAGTCAATAACTTCTCTCTAGTCAGGTTTTCTAAAACTGTAATCTTATCTATAGCATACTTATCATAAACAGCAGCTACTAGCGCACCACTACTTCCTACTCCATACCCTTGTGGTATGCTAGAATCAAAGTACATTCCTGCATTCACATCATTCATAAAACTAGCGATATCAAACTTAGGAAAGCTTTGATCAGTTTCTTGAAGCGATTCAATATGTGTCGCTAGACGTTCTAGATTCTTATTAGATTGAGCAGCCGTATCGGTTAATGCGTCACTTATTTTTAACGCTCCCTTATAAAAGTTATAAGGAATCGAGAGACCTTTTGAGTCTTTAATAATGCCGTATTCTCCAAAGAGTAAAATCTTAGAATAAAATAAAGGTCCTTTCATATGACTAAGTTAGCACTTTTTTGCTCCTGTGCCTATCTGATCACAAATATAATGAGAGTTTTGGCAATATTTAGTCAATTTGTTGTTAATCAACCCATCGACAGCAGTTTTATGCTCGCTAGGATATAACATATGTACGTTTGCGCCTGCATCTAGAGTAAAACACACTGGTATTTGCGTCTCTTTTCTAAAAGCCCAAATCTCTTCGATAATCGACAACGTATTAGGTTTCATGAGTATAAAATAAGGATGAGAAGTCATCATCATCGCATGTAAAGTAAGCGCTTCACTTTCTGTTATTTTAATAAAAGCAGCTAGATCGCCATCTTTTAACGCCTTTTTTAATATCGTTAAATTACTTTGTGCTTGCTCAAATCTTGCACTAGCATAAGCATGATCATTCATCAAATCATGACCTACTGTAGAACTTACCACCTTCTCACCTTTGTCTACTAACAATATAGTGTCCTGAAAATCTTGAAAAACAGGATGTAATAAGTCACTCTTATCAATTCCATAAAGATTAGAACTACCGTCTGTATCTACATGCTCGCCCCATAAAACAGCAGCTCCTTTCAGGCTGCGACAGGCACTACCAGAACCTAGACGCGATAAAAAAGACATTTTATGATAATCTAAAGATGTACCAGTAAGCTCACTTTCAAAATCCATTACACAAGCACTCAACGCGGCCATACTACTCGCACTACTCGCTATCCCAGAACTGTGCGGGAATGTATTATGTGTGTCTATCTCAAAATGATAGCTGGTAATCCATGGACAATAGCTAGAAATACGTTCAAAATACGCTTTGATTTTAGGAGCAAACTCTGGCTTTTCTACACCATCATAACTTATACTAAAACCGTGTGTTCCCTTACTAGCTTTAACACTAGTAATGGTGCGACATGCATCGAGAGTAAAACTTATAGAAGGGTTTGCCGGTAGTTGTACACCATGCTTTCCCCAGTATTTAACTAGTGCAATATTAGAAGGTGCTTGCCATTTTGTAGTAAGCGACTCCTTTAATTCTACTTGATCTGTAAGTTTAAAATTCTCTTCCAATTGTCGATAGTATTTAAGATGCAAAGATAAGTTACCTAGTGCGTTTAGAAGTTATTTGTGGTTCCGCTTTCGCGAAAGCGGAATTAATTCCAACAATTTTGTAACAAATTAGGTTCTTTTTTGTCCAATGAGAAAGCGTATTTTTAACCAGCTTAAAATTTAAAGTCAATCCATGCTCATTTATCTAAGAGTTTTAAAAGAAAGTTTCTTTTTTGCCATGAATGCATTGCGCACCAATTTGCTGCGTACTTTTCTCTCGCTTCTAGGTGTGACTATAGGGATATTTTCTATCATAGGTGTTCTCGCAGCTATAGATTCTCTAGAAAATGAAATCACTGACGGCCTAAGTTCCCTTGATATTTCTACTATTTATGTTTTAAATAGATCCTTCGGCCCTACAGAACTGGAGCGTTATGAATATGAAAAATTTCCTAATGTGTCTTATGATGAGTACCAGATGCTACAACGTAGTATGGATGACATAGACGCGATTACTTACACGGTTTTTGCCTCTCCAGAAAACATTAAATATGAAGACAAAACTGCTACCGGTGTAAACATCACTCCAGGTACGGAGTCTTTTTACGACATAGAAAACCTTAAATTAAAGGAAGGGCGTTTCTTTAATGGAGCCGAATCAAATAGTGGTAGTCCTGTGGCTGTAATAGGCAGTGAGGTCGCCGCTAGCCTATTCGGTGATAGCGACCCTATCGGTAAACGTGTTAGGTTATATGGAAATAAATTTACAATAATAGGTGTATTAGAAAAAGAAGGTCAGGGAATTATGGGACCTTCTAAAGATGGTAGTGCTTTTGTACCGGTTAATTTTGTACGTAAAATTTATGGTGACAATAATAAAAACAGAACTGCTGCTCTTATTTTAAAACCTAAAAAAGGAGTCGACCAAGATGAATTTATCGCAACCTTTGAACAGCAACTACGTTCTTACAGAGGTTTAAAACCAGATGAAATTACTAATTTCTTTATCAACCCTTTAAAAGGCTTTGCAGATTTAATAGACCAGGTTACAAGTGTATTAACTTTTATAGGAGTCATTATAGCAGGTTTTTCTATGCTAGTAGGTGGTTTTGGTATTGCAAACATCATGTTTGTAAGTGTTAAAGAACGAACGAATTTAATAGGTATTCAAAAATCTCTGGGTGCCAAAAGACGTTTTATCCTTTCTCAATTCTTATTTGAATCTATTATTCTAGCACTTTTTGGAGGTCTCTTTGGACTACTATTTGTATGGCTGGGTACGCTACTAGCAAATTCCATGGCAGATGATTTTACCTTTGTACTCTCTTCTTATAACGTACTTTTAGGTACTAGTGTAAGTGCTGGCATAGGCCTAGTGGCAGGTATTATCCCTGCGTTTATAGCTGCAAGACTAGATCCTGTAGAGGCTATAAGAACAGGAATGTAGATTCTAGGCCTTTACTATTATACAAAAGGAGAATAGGTTTTTACCACATTCATTACCTATTCATATGCTCGTTAAATCGCATGAGAATCACGTGTTAAAAACGATTGATTTTCATGTTTTCATATACGTTAAATATGGCCATTTAAAGACGTAAGAAATAGTCTATTATAATTTGAATTTCATGTTGATATTCAAATAACTAAAAGTCTATCTTTGCAAAAAATTTTTAATACGATGAGTAGAGGTAACGAAGGATCAAAAAGTAAAGGTAGCGGTCGCCGTGATGGCAAAAGCGCTGGTGCTTCAAAAGGTAATGATAGACGTAATGACAGACCATATAGCGATAAAGGAAAATCTTCTTCTCGCGGTAAAGGATCTAACGACCGTCCTACTACTCGCGGTGGTAAAAATCAGGTAGTAGGAACATCTCGTTCTGGAAAACCTGTTACTAAAAAAGAATACATAGATCGCAAAAAAGCAGAGAGCTTTACTAAAAGAAAGACAGACAAAGCTGGTACAAGACTTAATAAGTACATCGCAAATTCTGGCCTTTGCAGCCGTCGTGATGCAGATATTTATATAAAAGCTGGAAGTGTAAGTGTAAACGGTAAACCTGTAGTAGAAATGGGTTATCAGGTAATGCCTGGTGATGAGGTACGTTTTGATGATAGACCTATACAACCATCTAAAAAGGAATACTTTATTCTTAATAAACCTAAAGGATTTAATTCACCTCGTAAAGGAGAACGCTCTAGTAGAACCGTTCTAGACCTTATGGAGAGTGCGAGTCCTAACAGTCTTCACTTTGTAGGTAGACTAGGTAGAGCATCTTTAGGTATTATGTTATTTACTAACGATCTTGAGTTAGCAAACAAACTGAACAATCCTAAACAAAAACTACGTAAAATTTATCAAGTTGCCCTAGACCGCAGTTTTAAGCATGAAGACTTAATGCAATTACGTAACGGTATTCTTATCGATCGTGAACCGATAGAAATTAAAGAAATCAACTACGTAGAAAACGGTAAAAATAACGAGATAGGAATAGAAATACACAGTGGTAAAGACAACATCGTACAACGTGTATTTGAAGCGGTAGGTTATGAAGTTAAAGTTCTCGATCGCGTTGTTTTAGGCGGTCTTACTAAGAAGGATTTACCGCGAGGTCATTACCGTAAACTTAAAGATCAAGAAGTGATCAATTTGAAGATGATCTAATGATTATTTAACATACCGTTAACTTTTACTAATTTACATTTGATCCCTTTTAAGCTCTAGCTTTTAAGGGATTATTTTTTAATTTATCTGTTAACGACATTGAACACAAAATACATTGACCTCATCAACCAGACTTACTATTTCCCAACGGAAGAGTTTGAACTGAAAGATGACCAACTTCAGTTTCACGGCATTGATCTAATGGCTCTAGTAGAGCAATATGGTGCGCCGTTAAAATTCACATATCTACCTAAGATATCTGATAATATCAACCGCGCAAAGGGTTGGTTTGATTCCGCTTTCGCGAAAGCGGACTACAAAGCAAAATACCACTACTGTTATTGTACAAAAAGCTCGCATTTTAAACATGTACTGGACGAAGCGTTAAGCAACGACATACACATCGAGACCTCGAGTGCCTTTGACATTAATATAGTCAACAAGCTAAAAGCTGAAGGTAAAATTAAGAATGACACTTTTGTTATTTGCAACGGTTTTAAGCGAGAGCAATACATAGAAAACATTGCCGCATTAATAAATTCTGGTCAGAACTGTGTTCCTATCATAGATAACTATGAAGAGTTAACACTTCTTACTGATGCTACCTCAAAGAGGTTTAATGCTGGCATACGTATCGCGAGTGAAGAAGAACCTAAATTTGAATTCTATACCAGTAGACTAGGTATAGGATATAAGAATATTCTAAATTTTTATAAGACTCAAATAGCTACTAATGATCAAGTAGATCTTAAGATGCTGCACTTCTTTATAAACACTGGAATACGTGATAATGCCTATTACTGGAATGAGTTGCATAAATGTCTTAAGGTCTATATAAGTCTCAAGAAAATATGCCCAACTCTGGACAGTTTAAATATAGGTGGTGGTTTTCCTATCAAGAACTCTTTAGTTTTTGATTTTGATTATGAATATATGATCGATGAGATCGTTTCTCAAATTAAACAAGTTTGTGATGAAGCAAAAGTAGACGTACCTCACATTTTTACAGAATTCGGTTCTTTTACCGTAGGAGAAAGCGGTGGAGCTATTTATAAAGTACTGTATCAAAAACAACAAAACGATCGTGAGAAATGGAACATGATCAACAGTTCTTTTATCACCACTTTACCTGACTCATGGGCTATCAATAAGCGCTTTATTATGCTGTCTCTCAATAGATGGAAAGAAGAATATGAACGTGTACTTTTAGGAGGACTTACCTGTGATAGTGATGATTATTATAATAGTGAGCAAAATATAAACGCCATCTATTTACCTAAATATCATAAAGATAAACCTCTTTACATAGGTTTCTTTAATACCGGTGCTTATCAAGAAAGCATAGGTGGCTATGGCGGCATACAACACTGCTTAATACCTGCTCCTAAACATATTTTAATCGATCGTGATGAAAATGGCGATATTAAAACTAGCGTTTTTAAAGAACAACAAACCAGCGAACACATGCTGGATATTTTGGGATATTAATAACTGAGTTTATTAAAAAAGCTTTATTATAACAGAATACAGCTGTACACAAACATTGAATTTTAAAACCAATTTTTTTAAGCTTATAACATGAACAATTTAAACTATGCAGGAATTCCAGATGAATATGCTGGACTAGATAATGCATCTATTGTTTTAATTCCAGTTCCTTATGATGGAACAAGCACCTGGCAAAAAGGCGCAGATAAAGGTCCAGAAGCTTTTCTAGACGCCAGTGCAAATATGGAATTATACGATATTGAAACGGATACAGAAGTGTATCATCATGGAGTCTTTCTCGCAGATACTGTTACAGAAAACAGCTCGCCAGAAGCAATGGTAGATGCCGTTCACGCAACTACTAAAAAGTATATCAAGAAAAATAAGTTTGTGACCCTTTTTGGTGGAGAACACTCTATTTCTATAGGTAGCATACGTGCCTTTAATGAAATGTATGAAAACCTAAGTGTACTTCAAATTGATGCTCATGCAGACTTAAGAAAAGAATACGATGGTAGTTCTTGTAATCATGCTTGTGCCGTTTATGAAGCAAGTCAAAAAACAAACCTAGTTCAAGTAGGAATACGCTCTATGGATAGTATAGAAGTAGGTATTAATGACGACGATAAAATATTTTTGGCTCATGAAATGGTTCAAGATGACTACTGGCAAGAGAAAGCTACTGAAGCACTTACAGAAAATGTATTTATCACCATCGATTTAGATGCTTTTGACCCATCGATATGTCCATCTACTGGCACGCCTGAACCTGGTGGTTTATACTGGTATGAAACTCTAGAATTTTTGAAAACTGTTTTTGAAGAAAAAAACGTAGTAGGATTTGACATCGTAGAGTTATGCCCTAACCCATCAGAGAAGTCGTCTGATTTTCTTGCAGCAAAACTGTATTACAAAATGTTGAGCTATAAGTTTAAAGACATCGCTCTAGAAGGAGAAAATGGCTATACAACAACAAATGATTTTGCAAAAGCAGGATTAAAAAAAATGAAAAACCTAGAAAACTAAATTTATGTTGCAAATAATCACTACCATCTTTTTCTTGATAGCCGTCATAGACCCTATAGGCACCGTTCCTGTATATCTAGAGGCGACTAAAGAATTTGACAATACTCATAAAAAGAAAATTGCCATAAGAGCTAGTGCTATTGCATTCTTGATTTTGTTATTCTTTATAGTTATAGGACAGCTCATTCTAGAAGGAATGGAAGTATCATTAGATGCTTTTCAAATTTCTGGTGGGGTTATTTTATTTCTTTTTGCACTGACCATGGTTTTCGGTGATGGAAAACCAGAAAGTGAGAAAAATGAAATCACAGACTATAAACACGTTACCATTTTTCCCGTTGCCATCCCATCTATTGCATCACCAGGTGCGATAATGGCTGTTGTACTTATGACTGATAATCATTTGTACACGATACAACATCAACTCATTACTACCGCTTTGGTCTTTGTAGTCATCATATTAACCGCGTTAATATTACTAGCCGCAAATAAAATACAAGATCGCATAGGTAGTTATGGTATCACAGTAATAAGTAAAGTTATGGGACTTATACTAGCGTCATATGCTGTACAAAGCATCTTAACCGGTATAAGTGACTATTACAATTTAGTTTAATTATTAAATAAAAGACAATGAGTAAGCCTATTACAGATTTTATAGAAAACTATTTTTTACATTTTAATAGTGCTGCGCTAGTAGATGCAGCCAAAGGTTATGAAACGCAATTAAATCAAGGTTCTAAAATGCTGGTCTCACTTGCTGGAGCAATGAGTACTGCAGAGATTGGGAAGATCTTTGGCGAGATGATACGTCAGGATAAAGTACACATCATTTCTTGTACAGGCGCAAACCTAGAAGAAGACTTGATGAATCTAGTGGCGCACAGCCATTATAAAAGAGTCCCTAACTATCGCGATTTAACACCGCAAGATGAATGGGATTTATTAGAAAAAGGATTGAATCGTGTTACAGATACTTGTATTCCAGAAGAAGAGGCTTTTAGAAGACTTCAAGAACACATCTTTGAGATATGGAAAGATGCAGAGGCAAAAGGCGAGCGTTATTTCCCTCATGAATATATGTACAAACTACTTTTAAGTGGTGTACTAGAACAGTATTATGAGATTCCTATTGAGAATTCATGGATGTATGCCGCTGCCAAAGCCAATCTTCCAATCGTCGTTCCTGGATGGGAAGATAGTACGATGGGTAATATTTTTGCCAGTTATGTATTAAAAGGTGAGTTAAAAGCCAGCACTGTAAAAAGTGGTATCGAGTACATGACTTTCCTTGCAGACTGGTATACTGACAACTCACAGAACGGTATCGGTTTCTTCCAGATAGGTGGCGGAATCGCTGGTGATTTCCCTATTTGCGTAGTGCCTATGTTGTATCAAGATATGGAACGTACAGACACGCCATTCTGGAGTTATTTCTGTCAGATATCTGACTCTACGACTAGTTATGGAAGTTATTCTGGAGCCGTACCTAATGAAAAAATCACTTGGGGAAAACTAGATCAAGACACACCTAAGTTTATAGTAGAAAGTGATGCGACTATCGTGGCGCCACTCATTTTTGCTTATTTATTAGAGATGTAAATTTTTAATTCCGCTTTCGCGAAAGCGGAACAAAAATCAAAACCTGTAAGTTGCTCAACACATAGCGGTTTACAGGTTTTTTATGCTTGAAAAATTAACGTTTCAATTGTGAGATATTAATGGATTGCGATTACATTTAAATACAAGTAACACACTATGAGTGATATTAATATGTGTAAAATAGACAACTTAAATCTGGAATTTTTACAGCTTAAAGATTATGAAGAGTTGAAACATGCAATGATAGATTCTTATAGCAATCTACCAGATTCTTATTGGAAAGAAGAACAAATTAAAACGCTAGTTGAAAAGTTTCCTGAAGGTCAAGTTGTTCTCAAAGTGAATGAAGAGATCGTAGCCTGTGCGCTTTCTATAGTGGTAAAATATGAAGATTTTAGTGGCCAGTACACCTATGAGCAAGTGACCGGAAATTACAAGTTCACCACGCACGATGATGATGGTGATGTACTTTATGGAATTGAGGTATTTATAAAACCACAATATCGCGGTATGCGATTAGGTCGTCGTTTATATGATTACCGTAAAGAGCTGTGTGAGAATTTGAATTTAAGAGGTATTGCCTTCGGTGGTCGTATTCCTAACTATCATAATCACGCGAGTGAAATGACACCTAAGGAATACATCGAAAAAGTGCGCAATAAAGAGATTACAGACTCTGTACTGAACTTTCAACTATCAAACGACTTCCATGTTTCTCGTGTTCTTAAAAACTATCTGGATGGCGATAAAGCCTCTATGGAGTTTGCCGTATTACTAGAATGGGATAATATTTACTATACAAAACCAGTTACAGAAACCACAGCATTAAAAAGCACGGTGCGGTTAGGATTAATCCAGTGGCAAATGCGTCCTTACTCAGGTTTTAATGAGTTGATGCAACAAGTAGAATACTTTGTAGATGCTGTTGCAGCTTATAGGTCTGATTTTGCTTTATTCCCTGAATATTTTAATGCGCCACTTATGGCTGCTTACAATAAGTTAAGTGTTAGTGATTCTATTAGAGAACTAGCAAAATATACTGAGATGATCAGAAACAAATTTTCTGAATTATCCATTAAGTATAACATCAACATTATTACAGGTTCTATGCCAGAAATTATTGATGGGCAATTGTATAATGTAGGAAATCTGTGCCGTCGTGATGGTACGATAGAACGTTATGAAAAAATCCACGTCACACCAGATGAGCAAAAAGTATGGGGACTTCAAGGTGGAAGTAAGATCCAGACTTTTGACACCGATTGTGGTAAAATAGGAATCTTGATTTGCTATGACAGTGAATTCCCAGAATTGAGTCGTATTATGGCACAAGAAGGGATGCAAATTCTTTTTGTACCATTCTTGACAGATACACAAAATGCTTATGCTCGTGTACGCCTTTGCTCTCAAGCTAGAGCGGTAGAAAATGAATGTTATGTAGCTATAGCTGGTAGCGTAGGTAATTTACCGGCAGTTGAGAATATGGATATTTCTTATGCGCAAAGTGCTGTATTCACTCCTTGTGATTTTGCGTTCCCATCAAATGGAGTCAAGGCAGAGGCCACAGCAAACACAGAAATGATCTTGGTGGCAGATGTGGATCTTGATTTATTAAAAGAACTACACAGTTATGGCGCTGTGAAGAATTTAAAAGACCGCAGGACTGACTTGTACGAGGTGAGTAAGAAGTAGTATGAAAATTATTTCATTGAATTAGTTTTAAAATCAAAATAGGTTAGTATTTTTAGAAATTATAATCTGAAAACCAACCCATTTTTCATGAGATTCATATTCATTTTTTTACTATTAATAGTATGTCAAATAGACGCACAGATTTATGAAACAGATGTAGCTATAGGTTTAATAAGTGGTGAAGAAGTATATGGAAGAGCAAAAATTCCCAATACTCCCAATAGGCCGATTCAGTTAATTGAATCAGATGATCTACCTAAAAAAATAATTACTGCGGCAGAAATTGAGTACATAATAGTAGATTTACTTGTAACCAAAAAGCAACGTGTAGAAGGTGAACTAGTACATGAAGACAAAAGGTTCTACATAAAACCATTAAATCTAGGGGATGAAGAAAAACCTAAATGGATATATGCCGTGGAATTAATAAAAGGTGATTTATCATATTATGGATATATGATGAAAGCAACAGAACCTAGTTACGATACACACTACAGCAATATCAATTCTGAATTTCCTACCATCACAACTTTTAGAAACAATAAATATACATTTTTATGCAAACGTTTCCTTTACATGGATATGTTCGGCAGTATCCATAAGAGTTCCAATAGAAAAGCTACTTATCTTCAAAAAAACGCAGAGATATTGATGCCTGATTGTTTAAACTTAGTTAAAGAAATAAGAGCACAAAAACGTTTTAAACAAGGTGACATTGAAAGTTATATACTAAGATACAATCAAGGTTGTTATTAATGATATCGCAATACTCAATTACCCATTAAAGCCTCAAAAGTTAATACATCTATTTTACCATCTGGAAAAAGATTGTTTTTGGATTCAAAATCAGCTAGTGCTTCCATAGTCGCTTTTGCAAAAACACCGTCTAGAGACATATCATAACCTTGTGCTATGAGTTTTTTTTGTATCTCAAAAATCAACACGTTTTTAGCACCTATGCGTTGACTATTTTCCCAATGATTATTATAGAGTTGCTTTATTAAACTCTTTTGTTTTATAGTTTTGATTTCCTCTGGACTACTGTGATTATTTTCAAAATCGATAATCTGTTGATTGTTCCATCCATTAGATTTATAACTTGCAGACTGCGCTAGTTTTTGTTCTAGATAAGTAACACGTGCTAATTTTTCAGCATACTTTTCTACAGCGAGTGTTGTTTCTAAATCGTCATCTTCTGGTAATCTTACATCTATATCATTTGCTGTCCATTGTAGCTTAATAAAAGAGTTGAGATCTTGAATTGCTGCGTGATAATCCATTACCACTGAAGAGTCATGGTAGTCTTTATCTATAGTAGCGTCTGTTTGATAATGATATTCAGGTGCGTGAAATCTGTTCCAGTCTTTATAGAAATCATAAGAAATGAACCCTAATATACAGAGCAATAAAAATATAATGATTGGTTTCATGGTTAAAGGTTTTGTGGCACATCATTAGGTCGTGTGTTGTTGAGAGAAACCCTATTGCTGTACAAATCAAAAATAAACATAATTAAGACTAAAACGTACTCTATAGTGAGTAGCAAGCTACTTTCTACAAAGTCTGTATTTGAATAAGCATAATAACTTAGAAATATAGTACAACTCCATACCAGCATAAAACGATACTTTGTAAAGATAGAGAACAGCAGCGGTATAGTTAAATACCATGGATGTACGGTAGTTGAAAACATTAAATAAGTAAAAAAGGAAAACATGATACTAGAAATAAGTATTTCTGGAATTTCATTTTTACGAATAAAACTAATAAGGACAATAATGAAAAAGGTAAACAATGGTAAGATTTTACCTGCTGTCTCTATAATATTGTAACCTGTAATCTTAAACCCAACATACCTTACTAGGTAATAAATACTACCATTGAATTCAAATTTACCGAACCACAATCCTACTGAAGCAGCGTAGTTATCTAATAATTGTTGGGACACAAAAAGACTAAATCCTGCTACTACCACAACTAAAACCAATAAGTAATAAACAACTGCTTTTTTAAACTTTAATCTTCTTAAAAGTAATGGTAGTGCCATAACTGGCAGCAACTTTAAAAGAATTCCAGACCCCATGAAAAGCACGCTTTGTACTTTTTGAGATTTCAACAAATGATAAATCGCAGCGAGTAGAAAAAACGCCATCATACCTTCCCAATGCAAATTACCGGTAAGTTCTATAATCGTAAAAGGATTGAGATAATACAAGGTGATAAGCCACTCTGACTTACCCAGTAAACGTAAAAGTTTTATACCATAAATAAATATACCTACATCTGCGAGAATTAAGAATACACGCATCCATATGATACTGGATAAGATACTATCGCCACCCAACCATGCCGCTGCAGCAAAGAATAACTGATTTAAAGGTGGATAATTTGTATACAAACCACTAGAGAGTTCTCCCATAGAAGCATGTAAAAAAGAAGCATTAGGAATATGGGTTGCACCAGAAGCTATAACATCATCTGGTAAGTATAAATAAGGATTAAAACCATTAATTAATTGATGTCCATCCCATATGAATCTGAAAAAATCTTGAGAAAGATGTGGCGTATTATCAATTAATAAAAACCTTAACAACAGTCCGATTAAAAACACTCCACCTAGTAATGGCATTCCGTAAAAACGTTTTCCAATAAAGTCAGGTAAGAGTTTAAGATTGCTTTTAGTCGCTTTATCTAGAACATAAGTTAACGTTCCAAATAGCGTAAAAAGCAATACATAAATAATAAGTAAACTAGAAAACTCCTTGCGCTCTATAGAAAAGAACAATCCATAAAGTACAGCACTAATAATGGTTAAAATACCTAAAGCATTACTTAACCGGCGTTCCATTATTGTTTATCTGTTAAACTACGGAAGAATACAAATCCAAAACCAACAGTAAGCATTAAGTGAAAAGGAAACAGTCCGAAATCTGGCTCGGTCCCCACTACAAACGCAGAGTACATACCAAATGCAAAATACAACATCAAAACCCCTTCTATAATAACATGCGGACTAATTTTTTTACGCAAGTATTTATTTGATTTCCAGTTGCCTCCCATTGCTTTCAGATTAAACTTAGGAGTACGAACAAATTCACTGCGCTTACCTGCGTGACCTTCTAATACTGCTATAGAATTATGAAAAGAAAATCCCATTGCTATAGAAAAGAAAGTAAAGAACATACCTATATATGATATGAAGTTTTTAAGGCCACTACCATAAGTCTTCTTATACATGTACCAATAGCATATAAAAAATATGATCGTACTAATTACAAAGAAACTCATGACTATAAAATACTCTCGTAAATGACCGTACTCGTTCTTTATGTATAACATAGGTATACTAAGAATACCTACTATAAGTACATTAAGAAACATCGTACTATTTAACAAGTGAAGTACGCCATGCATTTTTGATTTAAAAGACATCTCTGAAGAAACCACTCTTTTAAACATTTTTCTAAAATTCTCTGCTCCACCTTTATTCCATCTAAACTGTTGCGATCTAGCCGCACTAATAACGATAGGTAACTCTGCAGGAGTGGTTACATGTTCTAGGTATTTAAATTTCCAGTTTTTTAATTGTGCTCGATAACTTAAATCTAGATCTTCAGTTAAGGTATCACCTTCCCAGTTACCTGCATCATAAATAGTCTCTTTGCGCCATACACCAGCAGTTCCATTAAAGTTAATGAAATGCCCTTTAGAATTACGACCTACTTGCTCTAGAGTAAAGTGAGCATCTAGTGCAAATGCTTGTATTTGAGTAAGAATAGAATAATCACGATTAAGATGTGCCCATCGCGTTTGCACTACACCTATTTCTGGATCTTTGAAATAAGGAATCGTTTTATACAGCCAGTCTGCATCTGGTAAAAAATCTGCATCAAAAATTGCTATTAAATCACCTTTTGCAATGGCTAGACCTTCTTTTAAAGCACCGGCTTTAAATCCGCTGCGATCTGTTCTTGTAATATGAACTATATCTAGACCTGTCGCTGCTAGTCTATTTACATGTGCCGCTGTAGTTTCTACCGTCTCATCTGTAGAGTCGTCTAGCACTTGTATTTCTAATTTTTCTCTAGGGTATTCTATTAACGCTATATTATCTAGCAATCTATCCATTACATATGCCTCATTAAACACTGGCAATTGAATAGTCACATAAGGAACCTCTTCAGGATTCTTAAGATCTAATAAAGGAGAGTTATCTACTATTTTTTGGGCTCTAACGTAGTTAATTAATAAATTAAGCTGTGCAAAAGCATAGAATAAAATCAAAATCAACGATATAGAATAAACTACTATACATATCCACTCTAAAATCATTTTTTAAAACCGTATTTGAAAATCCATGTCAAAATTTTAACGCCTGCAAAGATAGCACCTTTAACCGTACCTGATACCTTTGAAACACCTATTCTATTGCGGTATTTCATAGAAACTTCAGTATAAGTAAAACTTTTCTTTAAAGCCTTGAGTTGCATCTCTACAGTCCATCCATAAGTACGATCTTCCATTTTAAGCTCTAAAAGCTTATCATACTTAATCGCTCTAAAAGGTCCTAGGTCTGTAAAACGAGAGTTAAATAACAATCGCATTAAACTGGTTGCCAGCCAGTTTCCAAATATTTGAGGACCGGTCATAGAACCTGCCTCTCTTAATTCTTGAACTCGAGAACCTATCACAAAATCTATATCCTTTTCTATTATGGGCGATACCAGTTCTACTAGCTGTTCTGGATAATCACTATAATCTCCATCTAGAAACACGATAATATCTGTAGACTCAGATAATGAAGCGACATAATCCATTCCTTTTAAACATGCATTTCCATACCCTGGTGTAGATTCTTCTACTACCGTGGCACCAGCATTACGGGCATTTATTACCGTATCATCGTTAGAATTATTACTACATACGATTATCTCAGTAACCATAGAAGGTACCGCTTTAATGACTAGAGGTATGGAATCTGCCTCGTTATAGGCAGGTATAATAACTCTTATAATAGGATTTGTTTTCAGAACAGGGAGTTTAAAAGTGGGGCAATTTAAGGATTATGAATGGGTTAGTCATAAAAACTAATCAATTTACTTCTTTAAATCTTTCATAGAAAAATCAGGATGGTCTGCTCTAAACTTCCAGTAACTAGTCCATTCTCCTAATTTTTCATTAGACTTATACTCCTCTACTTTAGAGAGACTAGATTTTTTATAATAAAGTGCATAACCAGAAACTTTGCCGTGTTCGTACTGTTTTTTAATTGTGCGGTATCCTTTATGATTATGAAACACCCACCAATTTTGCTTAAAATTATTTTTATAAAACCCTTCCTTATCTAACATTCCATTTGTGTACAAATACCAATAACCGTCCTTTTCATTACTTTTAAAATGCCCTTGAGCACTTATCTCACCAGCCTTGTAGAATTTCCAGTAACCATTTTTTTCTCCATTTACTACCCAACCTTCACTAGTTAACACACCGTTTTGATAATCTTTGACATACTCCTTATCGGTACTCAAAAAAAACAAATTACTTAATACTAAAATTAAGGCTCCTATATATTTCATGATGATATCTCTTATTCTTTTCAAAGAACATAGAAACACATCACATTTTGATCACAAAAGGGTATACGACTATTTCAAAAAGGTAAAATCTGACATAATTTGGGAACTATGTACAAAATAAGGTTGGGCTGGTATGTATTCCGCTTTCGCGAAAGCGGAACACTCATCCTACATTTAAAAACCATTATCTCTATTAGGATCTTTACCACCGAATTTTGAGAACTTATAAGTAAAACTAAGCATAAAGTATTGCTTAAGAACAAGACTACTCGTGTCTGCAACGTAGTCACCTGTAATGGTTCTATTGGTATCTATAATCTGGTTAAGTATATCATAAGCTTTAAGCTTAACCGTCGCTTTATCCTTAGCAAATTTATACCCTAGACTACCGATAAGAACGATAGAGTCGTCATCAAAATCACCAGAAATATTACCGAATTTATTGTACTCACCACGCAATCCTAAAATAACATGTTGCGGCCAGGAAGTAGTGATATCAACCGCCACACGCTGGTTCACAAAATCTTGCTCGCTTATAGAAGCTATATCATATTGCGTTTTATTTGCCGTGATTTCATACTCTAGATCTACATCTATGTAATCTCTTAAACTATACTCAAAAGTAAGACTAGGCGAAAAACTTAAATTATCTGATTTAAAAGCCACACCGTTAGTAAAACCTTTATCTACAGAAATGCTTGCATCTAAACTTAAATCAAAGCCTATTTCTCTAGCATCTTTTTTCCATGTTTTTGAAAAACTAGAATAAAGATAACCGTTATACTCTCCATTTATGTTAGTATATGTAGTGGTTCTTATTAGATCTAAATCTGTAGTCGTAATCGCTGCAACACTATTATCTGTATAAGTAAACCCACCACCAGAATAAAAACCAGAACCTTTTTCCCAATCATAACGACTTAAATTAAAGTACACATTATGTCGTTGACTAGCATCTAGATCTGGGTTACCTATAACTATATTTTGTGGGTTTGTAGTATTTTCTACAGGCTGCAACTGTCGTACACTAGGTATATTTACACTATTGCGGTAATTTAAATATACTCTACCAAACTTGCCAAATTTATAACTAAGGTTTGCTCGCACATATGGGTCTGTAAATTCTTTCTCAAAACTAGTACTCAATAATTGATCTTCACTATCTAGTGTTTGATAAATAACTCCTGCACTTACATCTAGTCTTAAATCATTTTTCTTATACCTTAATCCTACACTAGGTCTTTGCTGTGTATTTTTAACCTCATAATCATTACTTAGCGTCGTATTGAAAACTAAATTACCAGATCCATCTCTATCAAAAATACTTCTCTGATTAGTCTCTTTCCCTGCTTCAAAATTATAATTCAAAACCAGTCCCATAGTTTCTGTAAGCTTCTTATTGAGATATGGAGTTATGGAAAAACTTTGTGAGTCCGAATCTTCATCTATTAATTGATCTTGAACCTCTGGGGTCTCAGGGTTACCTGATGTATCAAAAGTGGTTGTTGTACTATTAAAATCACTTTGTGAATCACTGTTATTTTTATTTACGTTCCCATAAAATCCGTAGTTAGTACCTTTTTCTTGAGTTCTTCTAGACAGATTCATACTGGCACTATAAGACCTGCTTTTGGAATCTGATATAGAAGATGTATTAACGCTATTGATATTATTGCCATTTTCATCACTAGAAAGTGAACTACTCGTACTATCACTATAGTTATCTGAAATGTTTATGTTAGGCCTTACACTAATAGTGGTAAGAGTATCTGGTTTAACTTCAACACGGCCACTTATTCTATGACTATTTCCAGATCTATCACCACGGCTAGAACTTTCTGTATTAAATGTTCTATCTGGTAAGAACGTAGTACGACGACTATCAGACGCTGACTTTGTATCATTACCTCCATAAAAGTAGTTTACAGACGCACTTACGGTTTTACCCCAATCGTTAGACATATTAAGTCCAGCGCTATCGCTAGAAGTAATACCACCACTACCACCAAAGTTGACACCATTAACACCAAAACTACCGTTACTACTTCTAGATATAGAATAAGCACTGCTGCCCATGGCGTCATATATCTCGTCAAAGGAAAATCCGGGACTATTAATATTGTTACTACTTCCTAGAACACTTAATTTAAAATCTTCATTAAAATAATTAACGATACCACTCATAGAGTACCTATCATCAGTACCGCCACCAGCTGTTAATCTCGAGAACCAACCTTTGTTTTTATCTTCGTCTATGGTTATGTTAATCTCACTAACGTTAGCATCTCCATCTTCTCCATTTGCTTTTTGGGCATCAGTTTTAGACTCTGTCACCTGGATTTTATCAATAATTTCTTTAGGTAAATTTTTGAGAGCAATTTGTGGATCATCGCCGAAGAATTCTTTACCGTTTACTAAAATCTTAGAAACCTCTTTACCATTTACGGTGATTTTACCGTCTTTATCAACCTTCACTCCTGGCAGCTCTTTCATCACATCTTCCAGAGTAGCATCTGCTTTTGTATTAAACGACTTTGCATTAAATTCTAGAGTATCTTGTTTTACAGTTATAGGTGCTTTACGAGCGGTTACCACGATGCTGTTAAGAGACTCTATATCACTATTAAGGTAAATAGCACCTAGATCTAACTCACGCCCATCGTTAAGGTTTATTGTTTTAGAATAATTTTTATATCCTTGAAAAGAGGCTATAAGCGCTACTTTTTCATAAGCCGTATTACCGGATAAGGTAAAGACACCTTCTATATCAGTAATAGAATAAGTTATTAAAGTAGAGTCCTTAACACTCTCAAGATAAACAGTTGCACTTAGGAGCTTTTCATTAGTTAAAGAATCGCTTACGATTCCCTTAATAGTAAATTGCTGTGCTTGTGACGAGAAAGAAAAAGCCATTAAAAAAACGGCAACAAAGAGTAACCTCATAGTTGAGTGGTATGGTTAGTTAGTTATGGTCTAGAGGGAAACGCAATGTTATTAGTAAAATTTTAACGTCGCGCTATTCTTAACAATTTCTTAAGAAATCACAAGCCCATTATCTAACTCTCCATTAAGAGCATAAAAAAAGCATCCTTTTCAGAATGCCTTTAAATAGTATAAAATCTCTTTTACTTTTTTCTCATGTATACACTAATCGGCACACCATTGAAATCAAAATGTTTTCTCAATTGATTTTCTAGATATCTTTTATAAGAATCTCTTACATACTGTGGTAAGTTACAGAAAAATGCAAACTGCGGCTGTGGTGTAGGTAATTGAGTAATAAATTTAATTTTAACAAATTTACCCTTTAATGATGGCGGTGGATAATTCTCAATTAATGGAAGTAACACCTCATTAAGTTGACTCGTTTTAATCTTTTTACTACGGTTTTTATAAACCGCTACAGCAGTTTCAATAGCTTTATGAATACGTTGTTTATTCATTACAGAAATAAAGACAATGGGAACATCTGTAAAAGGTTCCATTTCTTTTCTAATCATTGCCTCGTACTCCTTAGCCGTGTTAGTTTCTTTATCAACCAGATCCCATTTGTTCACTAGAACAACGATTCCTTTACGATTGCGCTCTGCTAACCAAAAAATATTTTGCACCTGACCATCAAATCCTCTAGTTGCATCCAGCATAAGTATACAAACATCTGCATGTTCTATAGCTCTTACACTACGCATTACACTATAAAATTCTAGATCTTCACGTACTTTCTTCTTTCTTCTAATTCCGGCCGTGTCGACTAGATTAAATTCAAAACCAAAACGATTGTATTTTGTATCTATAGAATCTCTTGTAGTACCAGCGATATCTGTAACGATATATCTTTCTTCACCTATAAGCGCATTGATAAAAGAGCTTTTACCAGCATTAGGCCTTCCTACTACAGCAAATCGCGGTAAATCATCTACCTTTTCTTCTTCTGTATCTGGTAATATTTTCACTACCTCGTCTAATAAATCACCAGTACCACTACCATTCATACTAGAAATAGAATAATACTCACCTAGACCTAGGTTATAGAATTCATAAGCATCTTGCTCACGTTGATTATTATCTACTTTATTAACTACTAGAAAAACCGGCTTAGTCACCTTGCGTAGTAAGGTAGCTACATCTTCATCCATAGGTGTAATGCCTTCTTCAGCATTAACCATAAAAAGAATCGCGTCTGCCTCATCAATAGCTAGCTCAACCTGCTGGTCTATCTCTTCTTCAAAAATATCATCACTACCGACTACATAGCCACCAGTATCAATAAGAGAAAACTCTTTACCATTCCAGTCACTTCTTCCATAATGTCTATCTCTAGTTACTCCACTTACAGAATCAGTGATCGCCTCTCTCCTTTGAATCATACGATTAAAAAGAGTTGACTTACCTACATTAGGTCTTCCTACTATTGCTACTATACTCATGATGGCATTTTTTGCGTCTGCAAAGGTAGTTTTTTATTGAGGATTAGCGTACTAGCTAGGTTAAGATGTTTGATAAAAATTCCGCTTTCGCGAAAGCGAGCTAAACACCAACCAAATTGCGCCATAAAAGCCTGAAGTCTAGATCTTACTTTTTGCGATCTATTACATAATCCACCATCATTCTAAGCGAATTCTTATATTCAGACTCTGGGTAGGTATTTAAGATAGCAAGTGCCTCTTCCTTATATTGATACATAGCCTTTATCGCATAGTCTAAACCGCCGTTATTCTTAACAAAATCGACAACCTGACGCACTCTTTTCTTATCTCGATTATGCTTTTTAACTGAGTTGATAAGCCATTTTTTATCTTTAGCACTAGCATTATTAAGACAATAAATTAATGGCAATGTCATTTTTTGCTCCTTAATATCTATTCCAGTAGGCTTTCCTATACGCTCATTTCCATAATCAAAAAGATCATCTTTGATCTGAAATGATATCCCTATAAGCTCGCCGAATTTGCGCATCTTCTCCACGTCTTCACTTTCTGGAGAGACAGCACCAGCACCTAGACTACAACATGCAGCTATTAAAGTGGCCGTTTTTTTACGAATGATGTCATAATAGACATCTTCTGTAATATCTAGGCGTCTAGCCTTTTCTATTTGCAGTAATTCACCTTCACTCATCTCACGTACAGCAACGCTTATGATTTGTAAAAGGTCAAAATCTTTGTTATCAATACTAAGAAGCAGCCCTTTAGAAAGTAAATAATCACCTACTAGAACGGCTATTTTATTTTTCCATAAAGCATTTACAGAGAAAAAACCTCTACGCTTTAAACTATCGTCCACCACGTCATCATGAACTAGCGTTGCTGTATGAATAAGTTCTATAACAGATGCACCGCGATAAGTACGCTCATTAACCTGTCCATTACCCACCATTTTTGCTACTAAAAAGACAAACATAGGGCGCATTTGTTTCCCCTTACGGTTTACTATAAAATGCGTGATGCGATTTAATAAAGCAATACGTGAAGCCATAGAAAGATGAAACTTCTTTTCAAAAAGCTCCATTTCATGAGCTATAGGCTCTTTTATTTGCTCTACTATCTTCATAAGGTTGCAAATATAAGACTACCACGTTTATCTATTAAATAGAATGCTATTTTAACAGATTATGTTAGTAGTGATTACTTCATTGAACAAACGCACATGTTAATACGTCCGATTTAACCTACTAGATAACGAAAATATGTTAATTTAATACTAATTAATAATGATTTACTCGTAATAATCTGTTTAATAAACCTTGAAATCTTATATATTTATCGCTTATTCAAAAAATTCCATAACTATGAAAAAAATTACTATTTTATTAATGCTTTTTAGCTTCACGATTAGCTTCGCGCAATTTTCTGAAGACTTTAACGGCACAAATGCAGCGTTTCCACCAGCTGGTTGGGCAGTTTATAACGGTGCAAACGGATTAGGTACGGTTGAACAATGGGTTCAAGCAGGTACTGATCCTGAATTCAGAGCTCAATCAGGTTTTGAGGTAGTTACAGCAGGAATGGTTGCTGAAGATTTTATTGTATCGCCACTTATACCTATTAACGCAACTCAAAATCTATTAAGATTTCTAGCAACAGATTTTAATCAAGGAGACTTCGGATCTATCTTATCTATTCAAGTATCAACTACTTCACAAACAGATCCAAATTCTTTTACGGAAATAGAAACATTCAACGAGGCTCAATTAGGTAATCCAGCACCTAACTCTGCTGTATTCTCTCAATTTGAAGTAAATCTTGGAGCATATGTTGGACAAAGTGTATACATCGCATTTGTACACAGACAAAATGATGGTGACTTTATTACCTTTGACAACGTGGAAGTTGTACAAGGAGCAACGGCAGCACCAAACAATATAACTAGACCTACACCAGCTGACATGGCTTCAGGAGTTGCAATAAGCACTGCAGATGCAAATGCTGACAATGTTCCTGATAATTCAGTCAACTTTGCTTGGCAAGTTTCAGCACTAGGACAAGCTGCTGATCAAATCGAATTTTTCTTAGGTGATTCACCGACTACTCTTCAATCTTTAGGTACTCTAGCAGGGACAGCAACAACCGTTACATTACCTAGATTTTTTGAAGGAACTACATACTACTGGCAAGTGGTACCAGGTAATAGTTTTGGCCCATCAACAACTCAACCAGTATGGAGTTTTACAACAATGACAGGAACAACTATCGCACCTGGAACAGTTTCAAACCCAACTCCTGCAGATACTGCTACGGTACCTTTAGAAACTACTGACGTAGATATGGATGGTAGCCCTGATAATGCAATAACTTTCATGTGGACAGAGCCTTCTGGAGATCCAGTAGAAATATATACTTTCAGCCTAGGAACTTCTCCAACAGATTTATCTCTATTTACTACAGGTATAGTAGGTCCTGCGTCTAGTTTTAGACTAAGCGGTGTACCTGACAACACTACTTTTTATTGGAAATTAGATGCTGAAAATTTAGGTGGAGAAAACACGTCTAGTCCTGTTTGGGAATTTACAACTGGAATTACTGCCTCTGTAAATGATGAAGAGATTAACTTCATGACATTAAGCCCTAATCCAGCAACTGATTATATCAATTTAAATACTGAGCTAGCAATAGATGACATCGTTTTAACTAATGCTCTAGGTCAATCTATAAGCAACAATTTAAAACTAGAGAATAACAGACTAAATGTTAGCTCTCTTAAAAACGGCTTATATTTCTTATCAGCTACAAGCGAGTTAGGAACACAAACTATCCGTTTCATCAAACAATAGTAAGCTTTCAACAACTAAAAAGCGCCTCAATTGAGGTGCTTTTTTTTGCTTAAGACTTATTTTTACAACAATCTTAAATCTACAGACAATCAACAAATCGTACCTATACAATCAATGTTATTAGATAAGTTTATTTTTTTAAGTATTCTAATTATTATATTAATTTGAATCTATAGAAACAATAGCTTTGTGATACCTAATCATTAATTTCACGTAAATTAAAATAAAATAGAGATGAGCCCATTTGCATTTAAAAATTTCAGATTTTCGAACTTAATAATTATGTTATTAATTTTAACCTCTTTAATAATATCATGCAACGATGATGAAGCTATCGAAATTATTACCGATCCTGTCCCTACCATTCAAAGCAATATTACAGTATACGATGTAAATAATTTAACGGACGACTATGTCTTTATCTCTCCGTTTAGAGAAAACACTTCATTCCTAATAGATCGTCTAGGTAACATCCTACACAGATGGACAAGTTCAGAATCTGTATTTATGGCATATCTAAGAGAAGATGGCTCAGCAGTACGCGCCATAAACACAGGTGTAGATAATGGAATAAATTTAGGCGGCAATACAGGAGCAATAGAAATTATCGACAAAGAG
The DNA here is from genome assembly GCF_045063755.1 of Nonlabens sp. Asnod3-A02. Classification (NCBI taxonomy): domain Bacteria; kingdom Pseudomonadati; phylum Bacteroidota; class Flavobacteriia; order Flavobacteriales; family Flavobacteriaceae; genus Nonlabens; species Nonlabens sp. Asnod3-A02. The sequence goes on along the minus strand of NZ_JBEFOC010000008.1, from coordinate 1,028,626 downwards.
AACAACCAGATTTGGAAATGGACATTAGATACCCCAACAGATGTTTTACACCATGACATTGCTTTGTTACCTAATGGAAACATCTTAGCCTCTGTATGGACTGTTAAAGATAGAATAGAGGCCATTGAAAACGGCAGAGACCCTAGCACAATTATAGATGATAAATTAGTAATCGACAGGATAATTGAAATACAACCTATAGGAACAAATCAAGCTAATATAGTATGGGAGTGGTCCGTTTGGGATCATTTAGTTCAGGACTTTGACGCATCAAAACTTAATTTTGGGAACGCAAGTAACGCGCAACTATTTGACATCAATCAATCTACTGAGGGCATCAATTTTACTCACGGAAATGGACTTGATTACATACCATCATTAGATCAAATTATATTAAACAGCAGAGTCTTAAATGAATTTATAATTATTGATCATAACACCAGTACAACCCAAGCAGCAACTAGCACCGGCGGTAGATATAATCGCGGTGGTGATATATTATACCGATGGGGTAATCCAGCTTCTTATAATTCAGGAACTATTAATGACCAACAACTGCACGACCAACATGACGCAACTTTTGTAGGAAATAATAATTTTTCTAGAGGAACTTTCTTAGTCTTTGACAACCAAGACTCCTCAACTTTTTCAACCATTAAAGAAATTAATATTAATGTCACAGCAGATGGTTTTTACGATAACATCCCTACCTCAGGGAATAATCCTACTGCACCGATTTGGACATACTCAAGCCCTGAAATACTATCTCCAAGAACGTCTGGCGCACAACGACTCGACTCAGGTAACACTCTTATTACAAGTACATCAAGTAACGTCATAAGAGAAGTCAACTACAATAACGAAGTTGTTTGGGAAATGGACGCGTCGATAGAGGTTAATGGAGAACTAGAAATTAATTCATCTGGTTTTAAATCTCGCAGTTATAGCAAAATTTATGATGGAGTCATAGCACTAGATATAATGGAGTAAACTTACTGTTGTTTATTAGCCAGTTGACCACATGCTGCATCGATATCCTTACCTCTGCTCCTTCTAACATTAACAACTATACGGTTGCGTTCTAGTTGTGATCTATACATTTCTATAGCCTTGGGGCTAGCTTGTTCAAATCTAGGATCATCTATAGAGTTATATTCAATAATATTTACCTTACAAGGTATAACCTTACAGAATTTAACCAATTCATGTACATCTTCTTCTGTATCATTAATACCTTTCCACACCACATATTCATAAGTAACCTTTGTACCAGTCTTATCATACCAGTATTTTAAGGCATCTTTTATGTCAGACAATGGGAACTGTTCATTGAACGGCATGATCTTAGTACGCTTTTCATCTATTGCACTATGTAATGAAAGCGCTAGATTAAACTTAGGGCCGTCATCAGCAAGTTTTTTCATCATCTTAGGAACTCCACTGGTAGAAAGAGTTATACGCTTAGGAGACATTCCTAAACCATCTTCACCTGTAATCTTTTCTATAGATTTAAGAACATTGTTATAATTCATCAACGGCTCACCCATACCCATAAACACAATATTAGATAAAGGAATATTATGGTACAGTCTACTTTGTTGATCTATAGCTATAACCTGATCATAAATCTCATCTGGTTGCAAGTTTCTCATACGTTTTAATCTTGCAGTAGCGCAAAATTCACAATTAAGACTGCAACCTACTTGAGAAGACACACAAGCTGTGGTTCTAGTAGCAGTAGGTATAAGTACAGACTCTACAGTTAGACCGTCATGAAGTTTAACTGCATTTTTTATTGTACCATCTTCACTCCTCTGCATATCGTCCACCCTAATGTGATTGATAACAAAATGCTCTTCAAGAAACGCTCTCGTATCTTTAGAAACATTAGTCATATCGTCAAATGAATGCGCACCTTTTTTCCATAACCATTCATAAACCTGGTTACCTCTAAAAGCCTTATCTCCATTTTCAGTGAAATAATCTCTAAGTTGATCTTTAGTAAGTGATCTAATATCTTTCTTCTTCTCTTTCAAAATAGTATATAAAAAAAAACGCATTGCAAAATTACATGATCTTGCAACGCGTTTTGTATGAAATCTTAACTTTATTACTTTTTAACTAAGTCTAATATTTAAGTAATTAGATTTTAGAAATCTTTTCTGTTATAGAGTTATTTCCGTCTTCAACTTTTAAGAAATAAATACCGCTAGATAAATTTTGAATATCTAATTGATTCTCTATTTGGTTAAAAGAACCAGAACGTATCAACTTACCAGAAAGATCATAAACTCCATAACTAGCAGGATTCTCTAACACAACATTAAAAATACCTCTAGATGGATTAGGGTACAATTGAATATTCATGATAGTATTTACTTCATCATTACTTAATACATCATAATAATCTCCATTTACAAACGTAGCACCAGTATTATCTGGATCTAACCAATCTCTCAATCGAGTAGCTGAATTAAAACCTCCTGCCCAAGATGTATCCATTCTACCATAATAATCTGGAGCACCATTATCAGTTGTTCCATTACCATCCGTTCCAGTACAAGCTGCACCACCGCCTAGCAATTGACCTACTATTTGACCATTTTGATTTACAAGGCAACTACCAGAAGACCCTCCTTCAGTTACTCCGTAATCCCAATCAGATATAGTCCAACAAGCAACACCTGACACTGTTTGAGCAAAAGTAAATTGATCATTACGAGCTAACTTCATTATATCTCCAGATGGGTGATGAAAACTAATTTGTGAAGAAGCTGCAGAGCTCCCGTTATTCCATCCACCATAATAAAGGTTCCATAATGCTGGTGGAGTTTGATTAATTTCAAATAACGCTACATCACTCGCTCCTCTATTTGCTCTTAAAGTAGCACCAGTCAGAACTCTAGTTGGATTTAAATTACCTATAGTATTACTAGTTGTAGCACAATCTGGAGTGTTGGTAAACCAATCAAAACCGAAAGACCAGTTACTAGCATTATAAGAAGTAGAAGACCCATCTGCAGTAGATAAACAGTGATTTGCAGTTAAGAAATAAGGTGTAGCATCTGCTCTAACATTATTCACTAAAGTACCAGTACACAAACCATTTCCATTAATGATTATTCTAGCAACAGCGTGTCTGTAATTATTTCTAATAGTGGTCCAATCTTGACTATTAAAAGACCCTTGATTAGGATCACACATCATATCTACATTACAACTTCCAGATTCATTCAACTTAAGAAAACTAGTTTCTTCTTCTCCAAAACCTCTATAACCATGAACTACATTTTCAATAGATATACGACCTTGATTTTTAACAGCTGCTGGCTCATAATACTCCAACCATATGTTATCTCCATATACAATCCAAGATCCTAAAATACCATCTTCTTGATTTTCTTTGTGAGTATACGGACCTATCTTATCGGTATGCTCATTATTATATAAATACAACTCAGCTCCAACAGGAAGCTCATAACGATCAAATAAAAAGTTTATAGTTTTAGCCCCTGTCGACTCGATATTTAACCTCCATATTCTATCACCATTATCTAACTCTGACCACTGACCAGAATTGAACAAATTAAGGTCAACAGGGATTTTCTCTCCAAATCTATATGGCTTAGTCAATTCAAAGCTCGCTAAAGCATCTTCTTGTTCCAAAGTCGCTTGATCAAACTGAGGCATTGATATTTTTTGTGGCTGACTTTTAAAAGTCAAATCCCAACCACGTGGAGTTGCTTCATTTGTTACTTGTGCTAGAGCTATTTGAGAAACAAATAAAACAGCTATAAAGTATAATTTTTTCATTATAAAATAGTTTTAAGGGAATGATGGCAAGATAATTCAATGTTAGTATTCCACATAATTTCTTAGGTTAAATTGTTAATATAAACATAAACCTTTGATAACCTTAATTAACTCTTCTTATAAATGAAAATCAAAAAAAATGCCACAAGTAAAACTTGTGGCATTTTAAAATAATGAGTTTTATTTATTATTAATCAATAATAAGCATCGCATCACCATATGTACTAAATTTATAATCTTCTTTAAGAGCTACGTCATAAGCCTTCTTAAGTAGATCATAACCTGCAAATGCAGCTGCTTGCATCATTAAAGTAGATTTTGCAGGGTGAAAGTTAGTAATCATACTATTTGCAATAGAAAAATCATAAGGAGGGAAAATAAATTTATTAGTCCACTCATCAAATGTATTTAAACGACCATTACTACTCACAGCACTTTCTAAAGTACGCATAGTTGTAGTTCCTACAGCACAAACATTCCTTTTATTATCCAGCGCTTCATTAACTGCAGCACAAGTTTCTTCTGTGATAAAAGCTTGCTCACTGTCCATTTTATGTTTAGATAGATCTTCTACTTCTACAGGTGCAAATGTACCTAAACCTATATGCATAGTAACCGTAGCCATCTTAACACCTTTAATCTCTAGACGCTTTAATAAATGCTTAGAAAAGTGCAAACCTGCAACCGGTGCCGCTACAGCCCCTTCTTTCTTAGCAAAAATAGTTTGGAAACGTTCTTCATCTTCTGGCTCTACTTCTCTATTTAACTCTTTAGGAAGCGGTGTTTCTCCTAAATCTTTAAGAGCCTGTCTAAACTCCTCGTAACTACCATCATAAAGAAAACGCAAAGTACGTCCTCTAGATGTAGTGTTATCAATAACCTCAGCGACCAGACTCTCGTCATCACCGAAATATAATTTATTACCTATTCTTATTTTTCTAGCAGGATCTACTAAAACGTCCCACAATTTTGTTTCAGGATTAAGTTCTCTAAGTAAGAAAACCTCGATTCTAGCACCAGTCTTTTCCTTATTACCATATAATCTGGCAGGAAAAACCTTAGTGTCATTCATCACAAAAATGTCATCTTCATTAAAATAGTCTATCACATCCTTAAACATCTTGTGTTCAATTTCTCCAGTTTTCTTGTGCAAGACCATTAACTTAGACTCATCTCTATTTTCTGCTGGATATTGTGCTATGCGATCTTCTGGCAGATCGTAACCAAATTGTGATAACTTCATTAATTCCTTTTTATTATAAGCTGCAAATATACGATTTGCGCATAGGCCTTGTCAAGTAAATAAGCGCTTAAATTTCTGTAATCCTTACATTTACCTTATTAAGGTCATTATAAAAGTTTTTATAACTTTTTGTTACTACCATCGCCTCGTTAATAATGAGCTCTGTTTTCATGCACAACGGCGCAAATGCCATTGCCATTCTATGATCTTGGTAAGTGTCCACAGTTACCTCTGGATTAAAACTAGATGGGGTTTTAAAATGTAATTTTATAGAGTCGTTAGTTGTTGTTATCTCGCTTTCGCGAAAGCGTGCCCCAACAGTTTTCATTGCCTCTATACGATCCGTCTCTTTAATTTTAAGAGTATGTAAACCTGTTAATTGCGCATCTACACCTAGTCCTAAACAAGTAGCAAATATCGTTTGAGCCTGATCTGGTTCATTAGTTAGGTCCAACATGACCATATCTGGCAGTTGCTGATCTATTTTTACTAGACGAATTCCATTTTCAACAAAAACAGTTTCCACACCTAGTGGTTTATATATTTGAACCAACTCACTATCTCCTTGCAACGAGTTATCTTGGTAAAAAGAAAGACTCATTTCATACCCTACTTCTTGCATCGCTACCCAACTGTACCAGTAGCCGGCACTACTCCAGTCGCTTTCTACTAGCGCGTTAGTAATAGCATTATTATGTAATGGCTTTACCTCAATAAGCTCATTAACCTTTTGGGTACTACTTGCTGATTCTACAACCTTATTACCTGATGAGAAATTAACATTTACACCAAGTTGTTTTAAAATATCTACTGTCATTTCTAGATAAGGTCGCGAGGTTAGGTCTCCATAAATTTCTAGCTGAAGTCCGTTCTCAAAACTGGGTGCTATTAACAGCAAGGCTGTAAGAAACTGACTGGACACACTACCGTCTACCGACAGTTTACCACCCTGAATCTTTTTCCCCTTAATTTTTAAGGGTGGAAACCCTTCTTTTTCAAGATATGACACCTCTGCTCCTAAAGAGTTAAGTGCATCTACTAGTATACCTATAGGACGTTGTTTCATGCGATCACTACCAGTCAAAGTAATTTCTCTACCTTCTTGAGAAGCAAAGAAAGCTGTCCCAAATCTCATCGCAGTACCTGCATGTCCTATATCAAGAATGCTTTCTTCACTTTTTAAGACATGACTTAAATGATCACTATCATCACTATCTGATAAATTATCAATGTCTAAATTTTTATAAAGCGCTTGCAATATCAACCAGCGATTACTTTCACTTTTTGATCCTGAAATAGTTAATGCCACATGCCCTCTAGGCTTTTCTACTTTATGCAATCTTAAATCCATGTATTAAGATTTTAGTTTTTCATTGTTATGGTGTCTATCGTGATCGCGCTCTGTCTTAATCTGTAATTTTTTATTAAAAGATGCCTCTAGATCTGTTCCTGTCTGATTTGCAAGACATAGAACCACAAACATCACATCTGCCAGTTCTTCTCCTAGATCTTTATTCTTATCACTTTCTTTCTCGCTTTGCTCCCCATATCTTCTTGCTATAATACGCGCCACTTCACCTACTTCTTCTGTAAGTTGTGCCATATTAGTAAGTTCATTAAAGTAACGTACTCCATGCTGCTTGATCCACTGATCAACCTGCGCTTGTGATTTCTTAATACTCATATTATATTTTTTTGAGGACTATTTTTTGAGCGTCTAAGTCTATCATACTGATATAAAACTTTCTCCATGATTCATAATTTTCTGGAGCTATAAGAGGCTTTTTGATATCAAATATTGCTCTAGTAACAATCTCTTCTCCTTTATTCTCTACAATGTAAGTATAAGAACCTACCTTATCTCCATAGACTATTTTTGTTACTTCAGGAATAGACTCTACTTCATATCCATCTGGTATTTTTAAACTAACAACTGTAGTTGTCTTTAATGGAAAAATCAAATCAACTGGTAACTTCCTGCTCTCTCTTTTAAATGGATTCTCTTCATTAGACTCAAATAATAAAGGTGAAATATACACTTTGCCACCGACAACATCTATACCTTCATTATATTCAATATCATATTTAAACGTTAGTGGTTCTAATGGTTCATTTAAATTAATTACCTGAAGATTATCTATATCTAAACCTGCTTCTTCATTAATCAAAAAGTTTTCCATACTCTCCATATTTTTTTCGGCCTGTTTATACCTTGTACGATAAGCGATATATTCTGTCTGTCGCTTTTGAACATTGCCAGAAAAAGTCATATCATCATTTAACTCTACAGACAACATTACAGTTTCATTAGATATATTTTGTTGATTTAACTCGATCCATGAAGAATCTCCATTTTCTTGTATTAATCTACCTAACCAATTAGCAGCTCTTAAAGGCAAAAGATTAGGAGCGATATAAGTTTCAGTAGCGTCTAACAAAACAGTCTTATTATCTATTTTTACGTGAGCAACCACATAATTAAATCCATTCTGCGTTGGGAATAAAGGAATCCCATTATCTCTAGAACTAACTAGAACAGGGTTTGCATCTAAGCCAACTTCTCTTAACATAGCTATTAACATCAAATTAATTTCGGCTATGTTACCAGAGCCTTCTTTGTAAGCTTTTCTCACACCATCTGAAACAAACTTACCATAAACACCATTCCACTTCACCTTATTTTTTACAAATCGAAAAACTTTAACTAACTTTTCTTCTTGAGTAGACTCGTCAGATATTGTTTTATCTAAATCATCTTTAAAATAATTATTAATATTAAGCTGGTCACCAAACTTATTATTTGCCGAAATAGTTTTTGATACTGCTTGCCAAGTCGTTGAAAAATTTTCATACGGAGAATTAGGGAATCTAGTTCCAGAAAGTTCAATAATTAATTTAGCTCGATAATTTTCTAAATTACCAGACATAGGTTCACTATCAAGCGCAGGAATATTTCTTCCGTTTAACTCCAACAATTCATTTTCAATATTTATTCGTTGAGTATCAAAATTTGTTTTAGTTTCAAATCTAGTTGAAACACGATTTTTAGTAGTCAAATTAATAGTTCCTCTTACAGGCTCTCTATTCATTGTTGGGACATAAGAAGCTTGAGGATTAAATAACACGTTATACAAATAAAATTCCACTAATAGAACCTTAACATCTTGTTGAAGAATAGGGACATTTTTTTGTAAATCAATATCGTCTATACTAGGAAATGGCGAATCAATAAAATATTTATACTCAATAACCGACCCTATCCTAACATTAGGCATGGTAAAAGATTGCATTTTCCAATTATCGTTAAGCTTATCATCAAACGCACCTGATTTTTTTAATTTGGTTTTTTCTATCTTACCATCCACTAAATTATACGTTGCTCCTTTGAGCCCTCGTAAAACCTCTCGATTTTTACCGCTTTTATCCCAAAGCCGCACTCTTTTAGTAGCATACTCTATTCCTGCCTCGTTGTTAATTTTAATACGCTCATGTATTTCACGATTTTGAACAAAACCCTCACCTTTCTCATATCTAAAATTAACATCTACATTTCTATAAATGAAAATAGCATCGTGCTCAACAGAGTCAGTAGCTTCTAATTCAAAATCAACATTAGAAACCTTATCAAAATCTAAATTTTGAGCAAGGCCTGTAAAAGATGCTAATACCGTAACTAATAGTAATTTTATTTTCATTTATTGCCTTTTTAATACCGCTTTAATTTTATCGTGTTTTACTATCTGTGACCTAAACTCTCTATATGAATCATAATCGTTTTTAGAAAAAACACCTTTATTTATCTGTAAAAATCGCACGACATTTACACCTCCTTTATTTTCTACAACTTCTAAACTATACTTACCGAATTTAGTTTCTAAGCTAACCTTTTCTGGTAACGCTTCAATAGACACACCTTTTTCTAGAGCTATATGGTACTCATCTCTATCTATGTAACCATGATCTATCTTAAAATCAAATTTACGCTCTTCGTACTTAGCAGGAATATTAGTGTTGCGATTAAAAAACACAGGTTTAAACAATAATAAACCTCCTGTTTTCCTAGCATAACGTGGAGATGTTATCTCAACATTTTCAATAAATTTCACTTTTTCCTTATCGTTAATAATTTCTGAATTCTCAACTACAAGCCCATTCAGTTCTCCCCACAACTCTTGATAGGCTATTTTTCTTTTTTCTTTAGTCTTGTCCTTGATAAATTCTCTAAAAGAGTATCGATACCCTTCTGTTATCATTTGAATACTGGCTGTTATAGTCCCATTAGAGTTAATAAAAACCTCTGCATAAGTTCCCTGAACATTACTCTCAGTAGGATAAGATGTAGTATGAAGAATCTCTCCACCAGCATCACTTACGACTAAGGCATCTCTATCGTCTGTCCATCCTGCTATATAACCAAAAGGATTTGTTTTACTCGTGCACTCTAACCAGATGTTCTTTTCATCATCAAGTTGTGGTACATATAAAATCATGTGATTTCCCTGTGTAGAAGAAAAGCTTTTATCCACACTACGTATATTACTATCTCCATAAATAATTGCGTGATGAGACTCTATCCCTACTTCATTCAATAAAGCTTTGGTATAATTAGACAGTCCTTTACAATCTCCATAAGCTACATTATGCACGCTCATTGCATCTATAGGTTTCCAGCCACCTATGCCTACTTGTACACTTATATAACGAGACCTTTCTTGCATGAATTCATATACTATTTTTGCTTTTTCTCTTTGACTTTTAGCGTCTTTAGTAAGTGTTTTCACCTCATCAATAACCTCTTTAGGTAACTCTCCAACATCAGACAATAATTCATCATTCATCCACTTACCAAAATCTTTCCAGTCATTATTTACACCTGCTACACCTTTCATATTAAACTCTTTCATCGCAATTTTAACAATTGGCCCATAAGTATCGAACCCTGGACTGTAGGCCTGTGGTACAAGTGCGGTTAAGTTAGTCGCTGTATAATTTAAATTACCGTCCTTAGTTATAGTATAATCATCTAGATGAGACTCTTTGAACTTCACCTCAATCCCTGAATTATTGATCACTTGATAATTTGAAGATTGCGTACTCACATAAAAATATTCTAACGGCACCCAACTAGGTAGAAAAGCCGTAGTACTATATTCTACGGTAGAAGTAAAATGAATCGTAAATGGGTAGTCGCGAGGTGTATAGTCTAAATACTTTACTCGATTATCACTATATAAAGTCCCGTTAGAAACTGCACTTACATCCTTAAAGTCCTTTTCTTTAATTCTAACAACTTTATTACCTACAGCATCATAAATTGTAGCCTCTATCTCATCTACCTTAGTATCTTCATCATAAGATTCTGCCGCATTGATATCTGACAATCCTTTTTTATTTAAAACTGTAACCACTCTATCCGTCGTCACTTCAACATCATCAAAATCTTTGATAACAATAGAAACATTATTTTTTCTAATCACCGCATTGGCGTTTTCTAAAAGCTTTGCAGGTATATTTTGAAAAGATAGGTATTCCTTGTCTTGTGCTTTAAGAGTGTGAGAAATAGACAAGCAAAAAACGAATAGTACTAATAGTTTTTTCATAACATCTCAAAGAAAATAAATTTATGGGTAACTACCATAATAAAAGAGAGAAGTTAATTAGTAATCTTAAATCACCTGCTCTTACTATCTACAGTAATGGTCACAGGACCATCATTAAGCAATTGAACTTTCATATCAGCTCCGAATTTTCCTGTGGCTATATTTTTGTTCAGCTTTCGCGAAAGCGAATCTATAAAAGCCTCATATAAAGGTATTGCTATATCTGGTCTTGCAGCCTCTATATAACTAGGTCTATTGCCTTTTTTTACATTTGCAAAAAGAGTGAATTGTGATATCAACAATATATCTCCATCGGTATCTTTTACACTATGATTCATCTTACCATCTGCATCTGAGAAGATTCTCATACCAGTTATCTTATTAACTAACCAGTCTATATCTTCTTGCGCATCTCCATCTGTAACTCCTAATAAAACAAGGAGTCCGTCACCTATCTCTCCATGAATTTGTTCTTCTATGGTAACGCTTGCACTAGTAACTCTTTGTATTACTACTCTCATGGTTGCGCCTGGTGTTTATCCTGACGGTAATTTTCTTCGTCTCCATTTACTATTTGCACATAGCTCTCATAGCGACTTAATACCATCTCGCCGTTTTCTACTGCTTCTTTTACTGCACATTTAGGCTCTTCTATGTGCATGCAATTATGGAATTTACAGTCTTGTTTTAACTCTTGAATTTCTGGGAAGTAATCTCCTATTTCTTCCTTTTCCATATCTACTACTCCAAAACCTTTTATACCTGGCGTGTCTATAAGACGTGCGCCAAAATCCAAATCAAACATTTGTGCAAATGTGGTGGTATGCTGACCTTGTTTGTGCTGTTCTGAAATTTGTTTTGTTTTTATCTGTAATCCTGGTTGTACAGCATTGGCTAGTGTACTTTTTCCTGCTCCACTATGACCTGCAAACATGCTGGTCTTATCCTTCATCTTTTCCTTTATTATATCTATATTTTTACCGCTAGCGGCACTTATAGCTATACATTCATAACCTATAGATTTATAAAGACTCATTAAATACCGTACTTCATCCAGCTCTGTCATGGTAAGTAATTCTTCTCCAGTTTCTGGATCTATCATTACTTCACCCTGGTCATCATTATAAGTATCTACTTTATTAAAAGCGATAACTACTGGTATGTGATAAGCTTCGGCAGTGACAAGGACACGATCTATAAAAGAAGTAAATGTGGGTGGATTATTTAAAGTAACCAATAAAAAAAGCTGATCTACATTTGAAGCTATAATATGAGTTTGTTTAGAAAGATTTACCGACTTGCGTACGATATAATTATCTCTCTCTTCTATCACATTAATAATTCCTATTTCTTCATCTCCTTTTTTCTCAATCTCAAACTGTACTTTATCACCTACAGCAACAGGATTAGTACTTTTAATCCCTTTTAAACGGAATTTTCCTTTAATCCTACAAGAGTAAAATGCGTTATCCTCACCTTTTACTTCGTACCAGCTACCTGTTGACCTATAAACAATTCCAGTCATTAATTAAGTTGTATTTTCTGCATATCACAAAATTACGCTTTTTAAAGCTAAAGAGATTTTTCTAAAAATCAAAAAGGACAGAAATTAATCTGCCCTTATGAATGTAGTAATTTAATTATTAATCACCTTTTCTTGATGCACAATAGATTCTTGGTGCACTGCTTTAAAAACACGCAGTATAAACTCTTCACTTAAACCTTGCTCTTCTCCAGCGAGAATCATTTTACCCAAAATCTCATTCCATCTTTTAGATTGTAAAACAGCAACGTTACGCTCTTTTTTAAGTTCTCCTATAGCATCGGCAGTTTTCATTCTTTTACCTAATGTCTCAATAATAGAATTATCTATAATATCGATTTGGGCTCTAAGAACACCTAACTTAGACTGGTAACCTACTTCATCATCTTGCTCTTTTCTTATGCGTAAATCCTTGAATATCTGGATAAGAGAATCTGGCGTTACCTGCTGTGCTGCATCACTCCATGCATTATCTGGATCGTAATGGGTCTCTATCATTAAACCGTCAAAGTTTAAATCTAGTGCCGTTTGCGATACTTCTAGTATCATATCTCTTTTACCAGTAATGTGTGATGGGTCACATATTAAAGGTATATCTGGATAGCGTGTCTGGAAATCGACAGCTATTTGCCATTCTGGATTATTACGGTACTTTGACTTATCATAGGTAGAAAAACCTCTATGGATAACACCTAGGTTTTTAATATTTGCCGTATGAAAGCGCTCTACAGCACCTATCCATAGTGCTAGATCTGGATTTACTGGATTCTTAACCAGTACCACTTTATCCGTTCCCTCAAGAGCATCTGCTATTTCTTGAACTATAAAAGGACTTACCGTAGATCGTGCTCCTATCCATAATAAATCTATATCATGTTCTAGTGCTAGTTCTACGTGAGCACGGTTTGCTACCTCAGTTGCGGTTAAAAGTCCTGTTTCTGCTTTGGCTTTTTGCAACCATTTAAGACCTATCGCACCTACACCTTCAAAGTTACCTGGACGTGTTCTAGGTTTCCATATACCAGCACGCAAGTAAGTCACATCAGTATCTTTTAACTGGTGTGCAATTTTAAGTACTTGTTCTTCTGTCTCTGCGCTGCATGGCCCAGCGATTACTATCGGATGCTCTAATTTGTGAGCATCTAACCAACTCCTAAATTCTTTTTTATTTTCCATTTTCTATTCCTTTCAGTATCGTTTTTATTCTATTTGTTTGTTCCATATCTTTAAATATGGCGTTATGATCGTTGTTTTTTACGCTTTCGCGAAAGCGAGATAAATTCTCAATATATCCATCTAGACTAGCTAGAACGTGTTCCTTATTTTGTGCAAAGATAGGTGTCCACATGGCCGGAGAACTTTTTGCTAATCGTACTGTGCTTTCAAAACCACTACCTGCAAGATCAAAGATATCACGCTCATTCACCTCTTCTTGTATCACTGTTTTCCCTAACATAAAGCTAGATATATGCGATAAATGAGAGACATAAGCGATATGTTTATCATGTGCCGCCGGCGTCATGTAACGCACTCTCATTTTTAATTTTTCAAAAAGTGCTATTGCGCTTTCCTGCAATTTAAAAGCTGTTTTTTCTACCTCACAAACTATCATTGTTTTGTTCTTAAACAAATCATGAATAGCTGCATCTGGTCCAGAAAACTCAGTACCTGCTATAGGATGTGCTGCTAGAAACTGTCTTCTATTCTTATGCTCTTCTACCGATTTACAAATAGCCTCCTTAGTAGATCCTACATCTATAACTAGTGCATCTTCATTTACTAGGTCGAGTACTTGAGGTAAAACTTTTAGTGCCACATCTACTGGTATAGAAACGATGACTAACTGTGCATCTTTAACATCTTCTATCTGTGCAACGTGATCGATAATTTTATTGCTTTTTGCCTTTAAAGCATGTTCTGGATTTTTATCAATACCATATAATGTCGATTCTGGATAATGGTTACGCAAGTCTTTAAGGATTGAGCCACCTATTAGTCCTGTCCCTATTAGAAATATATTTTTCATACCTCTACATTATTAGCCACTCTTAATATCATTTCTTCTACTTGCTTTTCTTCTACACAAAGAGAAAAACGCACATAGCCTTTTCCGTTTTTACCAAAAATACTTCCTGGAGCGATGAAGATATCATTATTATGTAATAAATGGTCTACAAATACTTTATCATCTGACTGTCCATCTGGTAGTTTACACCATAAGAATAAACCGCCATCTTGTTCCTGCGGTTGTAAATTCAGACTTTTTGCAAGTTTTATAGTTGCAGCTCTACGTTTTTTATAGATTTCATTTTGAGTATTTAACCAGCTATTATCTGTTTGCAAAGCAGCAATTGCTCCTTTTTGCACACCATAAAACATACCGCTATCCATGTTAGTCTTTACCTTAAGAACCTCTTTAAGTAATGCAGCAGCACCAGTAAGCATACCTACTCTCCACCCAGGCATGTTATAAGTTTTACTAATAGAATTTAATTCTAGAGCAACATCCATAGCACCATCTATTTGATGGATACTTATTTTATTATCATAACCTATACAGCTGTATGGATTATCATTAACTATTAGAATGTTATGCTTTCTTGCAAATGCTACTAATTTTTCAAAAACAGTTAACGACCCAGCAGCGCCTGTAGGCATATGAGGGTAGTTAGTCCACATGATCTTTACTCTAGAAAGATCGAGTTTTTCTAACGCTTCAAAATCTGGCATCCAGTTTTGAGATGCTGTTAAATTATAAGTTACAGCAGTCGCCTCACATAATCTAGTCGCACTTGCATAAGTAGGATAACCAGGATCTGGAATTAAAACCTCATCTCCTGGATTTAAAAAAGCCATAGAAATATGCAAAATACCTTCTTTACTTCCCATTAAAGGAACTACTTCTGACTCTGGATTTACTATTACTTGATATTGCTTTTTATAAAAGCCAGCCATGGCATTTTTTAATTCTGGCAATCCTAAATAGCTCTGGTAACCATGTGCTCTAGCATCTTGTACCGCTTCTATAAGAGCCGGTACCACATTAGGTGGCGGTAATAAGTCTGGACTACCTATACCTGCATTTATAACAGGTTTACCTTCATTTATTAAACCTCTTACCTCGCGCAACTTTGTCGCAAAATAATATTCTTGGACGCTATCGAGTCTCTTTGCTGGTTGTATCATAGCGAGTGTGATTTATATATTCCTAAAACAACTAGTGATTCTACTAGAATACCTAGTTCTAATTTTGCTTCTTCAAACTGACCCATTCGTTTAAATTCAAGATCTGCGACAAATGAAAATAAGAACGGCTTTTCTACAATAGGTATGGATTGAATTTTTGAAACATTAATATCTAGTTTACCTAAAGTGATTAAAATTTCTCCCAGACTACCTGGCTGGTGTCCGGTAGTAAAATTAATAGTCGCTTTATTCACTTCTTTTACAAAGCCATTTGATTTCTCTACGACCACAAATCTGGTTGCGTTTTTCTTTACTTCTTGAATATCTCCTGATATAATTTCTAATCCATACAATTGTGCCGCGTGTGCAGACGCTATTGCCGCAATACCACGTTTATTACTTTGCGTAATTCTAAAAGCGGCAGCTGCGGTGTCATCTGTTTCTACCAGTTTAATATGTTCGTGGTTTCTAAAATATGGCTTGCATTGCAACAAAGCCATAGGATGAGATTGCACCTCTATTATATCTGTAATATCCTGACCTGGCAGCGCCATTAACTGGTGCTCTATATTTAAATAATACTCTCCTGTTATATGTAGTTTTTGTTCTCTAATCAAACTGTAATTGGGTAATATGCTACCGGCAATAGAATTACCTATAGCCATAATTCCTTTATCCACCTGACCGTTTGAAACAGCTATTACTAGTTGGTCAAATGAATCACATTCTAATAAATCCACATCACCACATAGCTCGACAGCCACCTGATGGTGATAAGAACCTTTAATACCTTGAATAGCTACTTTCATTTTTGAGTAAAAAAAAAGCCTTGATTAGATCAAGGCTTTGTTGTTATATAAATTGTTTAATTATTACAATACAGCCTTTCCCTCTATAAAATAGAAGTAAAATCCATACCAGAAATAAATATTTGTCATCATAATAAGCAGCTAATGTAAAATAGATTTTTATAAATCCATTAGTTTTCAAGAACTTTTAAGGAATATTTACTACTCTATCGTTATAGTAGGGTAATTGTAATGTTCTCGCTTTCGCGAAAGCGAGATAAAAAACAATCTTCTAAGCGTTACATTTCTTATCTTTACCTTATGTCTATAGAAGTAAGTAAAGTATCTAAATATTACGGGCAGCAAAAAGCTCTCGATGAAGTTAGTTTTACCATTAATAGTGGTGAAATAGTTGGTTTTTTAGGCCCTAATGGTGCTGGAAAATCTACCATGATGCGCATTCTCACTACCTATCTTAATGCAAATGAAGGAAATGCGATTGTAAACGGACATGATGTTGTAGAAGAACAACGTGAGGTACAGAAATCGATAGGCTATTTACCAGAGAACAATCCTTTATATCCAGATATGTACGTAAAGGAATATCTTTCTTTTAGCGCAGGAGTTTATAACATCACTGATTCTAAAAAAAGAATCAACGAGGTTATTGAAGAAACCGGACTAACGTCTCATGTAGGTAAAAAAATAAACGAACTTTCTAAGGGGTACAAACAACGTGTAGGACTAGCCAATGCGTTACTGCACCGTCCTAAAGTTTTAATTCTAGACGAACCTACCACAGGTCTAGACCCTAATCAATTGGTAGAAATACGCCAATTAATTAAAAAAGTAGGTGAAAACACTACCATTCTTCTCTCCACGCATATCATGCAAGAGGTAGAAGCGATGTGTGATCGCGTGATTATTATTAATAAAGGCAAAATAGTCGCAGACGATTATCTTAAAAATCTTAATAGTGATACTGTTCAAGTTATCGAGGTAGAATTTGATTACCGCGTAGAGCCAGAATTACTCAATCAAATAAATAGAGTACGAGAGGTAAAACAACTACAGGGTTTTAACTACAGCCTTAAATTTGAGACTAAAGAAGACATGCGCAGCACGGTCTTTGATTTTGCTCATGATAATGGATTAAAAATTCTATCCCTTAATAAAAAGAATAAAAATCTAGAAGCGATGTTTACCGAGTTAACTGCAGAGTAATAATATCAATCACATTTACTTAAATAATATTTATACAACTCATCAATAGTTGCACCTCGATATTTTCTCCAATAGATAGTTAAATAAAACCACTGAAGCTTAAGCACGCCTTTTTCATGATAGCGTCTTGCACTAGTTTTTAACCATTTGGGGATTACATAGTATTGATCTATTTCATATAATCTTGTAATAAGATCATAATCTTCATAAATAGGAATATTTGTTTTATAGCCACCTATTTTATCATACAATTCTCGTGTAATGTATTGAGATTGATCTCCACCACGACTTGCTTTCCATGAGAATCTTGTAAACCATCCTATGATGATTAACCAAGGATGTGAGCTTTTAAACTTCATCCTGAAACAACCAGCGGCGTGCTGATTTTTAACCGCATTTATAATTAACAAATCATAATCCTTAGGCGGATAAGAATCTGCATGCAGAAAATAGAGAATTTCTCCTGTGGCTACTTTTGAGCCATTATGTAATTGCTTACCACGTCCTTTTTGCGAATTAATTAGTCGTACGGACATATCCTGATGAGCACTAGCAAAATCATTTACTAACTTTACAGTCTCATCATCACTACCACCATCTACAATGATAACTTCTAATAAGCTAGCATTATTTGCATAGCCACAGAGGTGGTCTAATAATTTTATAATTGAAGATTCTTCATTAAGAACCGGAATAATAATACTGATCATATGGTCACATGTACGTAAGCAAGCTAGGTTCGGTTTTTATTTCTGACTATTCAATGACCAGTCGTAATCCTTATAAGAATAAGAATCTTTTTCTGCTATCTGTGAGTCAGCATATTGATTTATAAACTGTGCGAGTGTCATACCGTTTTGGGTAAAATCTTCTGGGTAAAAATCAAAAATAGAACTCAATTTAGGATTTTGAGGATCGCTAAGATCATTCTTTTCTGAATTTACAAATTCTTTTGCGCTTTTATCCATAAGTGCGTCCACATTTGCCGCTGTAAACGCAGTATTCTGTAATTTAGGACATGAAAAGCTAGCGCAATTAATAGCAAAATGAATGCGAGCGTCTCCCATTTTTTGAAGCACATTTTTTTCTATTGCTGCGAGAGAATATTCTTTATCTCCAACTTGAGCAAATTTCTTTAACCACACCTGACCCAAAGGTCCATCTATATCTTTAATACTAGCAGGCAGGTCATTCATAAGAATAAGGTCTACTGTATTTGCATTATACAAATTGATGTAATAGGCAAATTGCTCATTAATACTCCATGATTTTTGAGGAACGTTTTCATTTAAGTAACTTAAGTATTCTTTTAATTCTGCCTGTTCTTCTTTAAGACCTACATAATCGACAAATCCCTCGCTATTTACATACTCTTTAAGAATAGCATCCCATTTACTATGATCTAACTGTCCATTTTCAGACGGTATTTCTTGACCTTTTTCCAAAGTATCGAAATAAAGATCACCACCACCTACACAAGATGCTGTTAATAGGACTAATAATACTATAGTTATGTACTTCATGATATCAAACTTAGTGTTGCTTCAAGCACAACAATTCTATCTTAATTTTAAAGAACAAAAAAGCGGAAAACAAGATTCCGCTTTTTAATTCATTGTAAAAGTAATAGGATAATATCACATCAATATAACAGTGTACAATTATATAAATTAGATCAATTCAATCAGTCCTTTAAATAAAGCAACCATTTTAGGCTCTGCTGTACCGGCTATTGCGATAATATCTGCAATGTCTACTGGTTCAAGATTATCAGGATCACATTCATCAGTTAATACAGATATAGCACTTACTGGCAAGTTTAAATGATTTGCCACAATGATTTCTGGCACCGTACTCATACCTACTGCATCTGCACCTAATATTTTAAGCATTCTATACTCTGCTCTAGTTTCTAGTTGCGGTCCTACTACACTAGCATAAACACCTTCTTTAAGAGAGATATTTTGAGATGTTGCAAGCGATTTTAATTTATCATTCATCTCCTTATCATAAGGAGCACTCATATCTGTGAATCGCTCACCAAATTCACTTACACCTTTAAACGCAAGCGGACTACCACCTTGTAAATTGATATGGTCATCGATAAGCATTAAATCACCTTTTTTCATATCTAGATTAACCGCACCTGCAGCGTTAGAAACTAATAAGTTTTTAATTCCCAAACCATGCATTACTCTTACTGGGTACGTGATATCAATAAAATCATAACCTTCATACAAATGAAAACGACCTTGCATGACCACCACTTTTTTACCACCTAAATCTCCATAAATCAATTTACCAGAATGAAATTCTACTGTTGCCAGTGGAAAAGAAGGTATTTGATTATAGTGTGCGACTTTTTGATTTTCTATACTATCCACTAGTTTACCTAGACCAGTCCCAAGAACGATTCCTACCTCAGGAGCTTCAAAACCTTGAGATTGTAAATATTCTATAGACTGTGTGAGTTGTTTTTTACTAAGCATCATATGTTTTTTAAAAAAGGTTGAAATGCTGGAATGTCTTTTATATCTTCATAATAATCTACATCATTACGCTCTTCCAGCATAGCATAATTTACGTTTTTTAGATTATTAAGAGTTTTTTCTAATACCGTTTCAGTTCCCCATTCTTTATCTTCAAAAACGCCATCGATTAGTTTTTTAGTAAACCCTAGAAGGTAATAACCTCCATCTTCGGCAGGGCCTATTACAGCATCGTTAGTTTTTAATTGTTTAAAAGCATGATCTAAATCTGCCTGACTCATATCATGCATATCAGACCCAATGATAATAACATGGTCATGATTTTTAAATGCTTCTTGAAAAGCATTTTCCATACGCACGCCTAGATCTTCACCATCCTGCACATATTTATCATACACCTTATTATCCCAAGCATCGTTTTCATGAACACGCTCACTATACCACACCTGTTTAGTAGCGTTAAGGTTTCCTGTAATTTCTCTGGTGTGAGCTAGTAAAAATTTATAGATATCAAATGCAACTTGATCTCCTACGGTAGCGGCAAGACGTCGTTTACCCTTTCCTATTTCAGGATTGCGAGTAAAAATGATAAGGCAATTGGAATTATTTGTATTCAAAAGAAAGGGTTTATAACTACAATATTAAGGTAAAGAGATCACGGTTTTATGACAGCTATCATTAATTTAACGTTGTTTTTTTTGAATCTTACCTATAGTTAGTTAGAAAATAAAGATATAAATGATCGCATATTATTAATTAGTCGTATTTTTGCAAACGCTAAGAGAATGAATCTCGCGGCACCGTCAGATAGACTGACATACATAATATTCATTATAAAATAATTTTGGCATGTATTTAGCACCAGAAAAAAAAGCAGAAATTTTCGCAAAGTACGGAAAAGACGCAAACGACACAGGTAACACAGACGCGCAAATCGCGTTATTCACTTACCGTATTAACTATTTAACGGGACACCTTAAGAAAAACCGTCATGACTACAACACAGAGCGTAGTCTAGTAAAACTAGTAGGAAAGCGTCGTTCACTTCTTGATTACAAGATGAGAAAAGATATCGTTGCTTACCGTGAGTTGATTAAAGACTTAGGTATTAGAAAATAATAAATTGGGGACCTTGCGTCCCCTTTTTTGTTTTCTGCGCATCGCATGCGTAGAAATTTCTTACCGCATACATAGCGGTTTTTAAACGTAGAAGTTAGATTCTACTTACGCTTTCGCGAAAGCGTAACAAAAATACAAATCGCAGTTCAAGATGCATGCGATGCGTCTTAACAGTGTAAGGACTGCACTGCAAATCAAAGCTGGTTTCTCACAAAGTAAACGCCTTCTCTACCACACAACTTGAGATTAATGTTTAACTATAATTATGAAACCACAAGTTTTTAAACAAGTGATTAAAATGGCCAACGGGCCTGACATCACTATCGAAACTGGAGCGCTTGCAAAACAAGCACATGGATCTGTTGTGATCACATGTGGAAAAGCAATGCTTCTAGGAACTGTAGTATCCAGCTACAAATCAACTGGACTAGACTTCTTACCACTTACTGTAGATTACCGTGAGAAATTTGCCGCTGCCGGTAAATATCCAGGTGGATTCTTTAAGCGTGAGGCACGTCCTAACGATGGAGAAGTACTTACTATGCGTCTTGTAGACCGTGTATTACGTCCATTATTCCCTAAAGATTACCATGCAGAAGTACAGGTAATGATTCAATTAATGTCTCATGACCCAGAAGTAATGCCAGATGCTATGGCAGGTCTTGCTGCAAGTGCTGCAATACAACTATCTGATTTACCTTTTGAATGTGCTATATCTGAAGTACGTGTTGCGCGTGTAGATGGTGAGTTTGTTATCAACCCAAGTTATGCACAGTTAGAAGCAGCAGATCTTGAGATGATGATAGGTGCTAGTGCTGACTCTGTAATGATGGTTGAAGGTGAGATGAGTGAAATTTCTGAAGAAGAAATGATCGCTGCTATCAAAGCCGCTCATGAAGCTATCAAAGATCAATGTGCTGCACAAATCGCTCTTGCTGAACAAGTAGGCAAAAAAGAAGTACGTGAGTACGAAGGTGAAAAAGAAGATGCTACCATAGAAACAAAAGTAGCAGAACTTGCTTACCAAAAAGTATATGATGTTGCTAAAAAAGGAAGTGCAAAGCACGAACGTAGCGCAGCATTCTCTGAAATCAAAGAAGAGATCAAAGCAACTTTTTCTGAAGAAGATCAAGCTGAAAATGGAGATCTTATCTCTAAGTATTTCAACAAAACACATAAGAAAGCAGTACGTGATGTACTACTTAACGAAGGTGTACGTCTAGATGGTCGTAAGACTACAGATATACGTGATATATGGTGTGAGGTAGATTACCTTCCATCTACACACGGTAGTGCTATCTTCTCTCGTGGAGAAACTCAAGCACTGGCAACAGTAACTCTAGGTACTTCTAGAGATGCAAATGTAATAGACATGGCATCTCAAGAAGGAGAAGAGCGTTTCTACTTACACTATAACTTCCCTCCATTCTCTACAGGAGAGGCTCGCCCATTACGTGGTACGTCTAGACGTGAGATAGGACACGGTAACCTAGCACAACGTGCATTAAAAAGAATGTTACCAGAAGATCTTCCTTACACAGTAAGAGTAGTATCTGAAGTACTTGAATCTAACGGTTCTTCTTCTATGGCAACAGTTTGTGCTGGTACTATGGCTATGATGGATGCAGGTTTACCTATGAAGAAACCAGTTTCTGGTATCGCAATGGGATTAATCACAGATGGTGATAAATACGCCGTTCTTTCTGATATTTTAGGTGATGAAGATCACTTAGGAGATATGGACTTTAAAGTAACTGGTACAGCAGATGGTATCACTGCTTGTCAAATGGATATTAAAGTAAAAGGTCTTTCTTATGAAATCCTTACTAATGCTTTAATGCAGGCTAGAGATGGTCGTATGCACATATTAGGAAAACTTACTGACACTATCGCTGTACCAGCTGCAGACGTGAAGTCACACGCTCCTAAAATGGAATCTTTAGAGATCGAAGGTAAATTCATAGGTGCTGTAATAGGACCTGGTGGAAAAGTTATCCAAGAGATGCAAAAAGAAACTGAGACTGTAATCAACATCAAAGAAGATGGTGATATGGGTGTTATCGAGATAGCTGGTACAGACCGTGCTAAGATCGAGGCTGCTCTAGAAAAAATCAGAAACATCATTTTTGAACCAACTGTCGGTGAGGTTTACAGCGTAAAAGTTGTAAAAATGCTTGACTTTGGTGCAGTAGTAGAATTAAGGCCAGGTAAAGAAACATTACTTCATGTAAGTGAGTTTGATTACAAGCGTATTGAAGACCCATCTACAGTTCTTAAAGTAGGAGATGTTCTTGACGTAAAATACATGGGTGTAGATCCACGTACTAAAAAGCAAAAAGTATCTCGTAAAGAATGTATGCCTAAACCAGAAGGTTGGGTAGAGCGTCCACCACGCCAGCGTGATGACCGTCGTTCTAATGACCGTCGTCCACGTCGTGATGACCGTAAGAAAGACGACAGACCACGTCGTGATGCTAATGATTCTAAGTCTGAGTAATAAATTACAACTATCACTCTGAATTCATTTCAGAGTCTGATAGTATGTATTATTCTTATAGATTATTATAAATTTAAAATCCCTGTAACTTAATTGTTGCAGGGATTTTATTTTAAGATCATTTTAGACCTTATATTGAGTTAACAAGCTTAGTTTTAAGCAAAAAAAAACGACATGAAGTTCATATACCTAATACTTGCTTTACCTATCATCTTTATCTCTTGTAATACTACAGATAAAAAGACAACACCTGTCATCGCTAATTCTCATCAAGTAAACGGAATGAATTACATGAAGAGCAATCAATCATTTGATGACACCTACCAGACTTTAAAAACTACCTTATCCAACAACCCTGCTATAAAAATAATTGCCGAAGTCGACCATAGCGCTAACGCTGGTAATTCCAACATTGAACTGAATCCAGCTAAGTTAATTTTATTTGGAAACCCAAAGTTAGGAAGTCCGCTAATGTTAGAAAATCAACAAGCTGGTTTAGATTTACCACAACGTATTCTCGTTTTTCAAGACAGTAATAAAGATGTTTACTTGGCCTACAACAACAGCACCTTTTTGAGTCAACGTCACGGTCTAACTTCTGAAGAAACAACTTTAGACAAAATTTCTAATGCTCTTGCTATGCTCACAAAAAAGGCAAGCAATTCTACTGCCATGGAAAGTGACGACACTCAAACAACACTTAATGAAGGAATTATTACTACAGTAAGTAAACAAGACTTTGACGCTACCTACACAACTCTTAAAAACACG
Source organism: Nonlabens sp. Asnod3-A02 (assembly GCF_045063755.1). Classification (NCBI taxonomy): domain Bacteria; kingdom Pseudomonadati; phylum Bacteroidota; class Flavobacteriia; order Flavobacteriales; family Flavobacteriaceae; genus Nonlabens; species Nonlabens sp. Asnod3-A02. Next base: position 1,004,353 of record NZ_JBEFOC010000008.1, on the reverse strand, counting down.
ATTGAAAATAATCCTGCCTTAAGAATATTTACAGAGTTAGACCATCAAGCAAATGCTCAAAATACTGACATAGAACTAAGACCTACGCGAGTGATTATTTTTGGCAATCCTAATCTAGGAAGCCCATTAATGGATTCGTCACCAACTACCGCGCTCGATTTACCACAAAAAATGTTGGTATATGAAAATGAATTAGGTGAGGTTAAAATTAGTTACAACAGTACTGACTTTCTAACCAATCGTCACCATTTAAAAGATACAGAAAAGTCAATTGATAAAATATCAAAAGCGTTACAAAAGATAGCAAATACGGCGGCTGGACTTTAATGTAACCTCACCTCATGTCTAGTCCTAAATAACCGATACAGATTATTAAAGGATTAAATTTATTATTTAAATCTCAATGAAGCTATCTTCATTGAGATTTTTTTTTTGATTTGTATGTTTTTCTTGTTAATTGATTTTGTTTGTGCATTTGATTAGGTGTAAGCATATGATTAGAACAGTGTGGTCTAAATGAGTTATATATTTCAATAGATTCTTTAACGAGTATATTCTTTAGCTCTATATTTTGGATATTTTTGTTAATGAAGAACTCCTGTTTTAAAATTCCATTTATTCTCTCTGCAATAGCATTTTCATAAGGATCATATTTTTCGGTCATGCTTGGTTTAATACTGTTTTTGCCTAATAAAGCTTGATACTCATTTGAGCAATATTGAAGTCCTCTGTCAGAGTGATGGATCAACGGGCTGTCTTTATAGTTTCTCTCATTAAGTGCCATTTCTAATGCTTGCAGTGAACCTTCTACAGCTAGACTCTGAGATACATTATAACCAACTATCTTCTTTGAATATGCATCTGTTATTAATGCTAGATAAGATGGATTTTTTCTGGTTCCTATATAAGTTATATCACTTACCCATATTTGTTCTGGTCTGTTTATCTCCACAGAGCAGACTATGTTTTTATGTTTTCTAAACCTATGATGAGAATCAGTAGTTATATGGTAGCTCCTTTTAGGTTTTATAAGCATATGATTTACTCTAAGTATTTTAAAAAGCTTATCTCTTCCCACGTTTAATTCAGAGAGCTGTTTTTCTAGTTTGTGATATAATTTCCTAGTCCCTATTCTACGCATCACACGACGCACATCATTAACTAAGGCAATTACCTTTTGTGCTGTACGTTGATTGCGAGCTCTTTTCCTTAGAGCTCTATAATAAACCTGTCTGCTAAGTCCAAGTAAGTTACAGGCAGAAACTATTGTTTCTTTGTGTTCTTTTTTGAAGTTTTCGATAACTCGGGCTTGTAATTTTTTCTGATCTCAATGTCGTATTCTTTTTCTGCCATATCAACAAGCATATCAAAAATAATTACTTTCTTATCTGCTCGTTCTACTAAATGTTCTGCTCTTGCTTTCTGCTTTTCAAGCAACTTGACTCTTGCTTCTAGTTCGATAATTTTTTGTTCAGGTGTTTTAGACATGCTTACAACGGATAGGTTTTCCCAATCAAAGGTACCGTATTTACGAAGCCATGAGGTAATTGTTGATCTTGCTTGAATACCATATTTCAAATGGGCATTCAATCTATCAAGTTGTCCTGATTCAATTTCTTCTACCACTTGAAGTTTAAAAGAAAGCGAGTAGTCTTTTTGGGTACGCTTTACATAACCAATGTTTATAGATGTTTTCATTACACTAAAATTTTAGTGTATCGCTATTCTAGGACGGGACATATTTATAAAAACAAAATGCCTCTTGAAATTTCAAGAGGCATTTTTGTTTGTTGTTGTTTCGCTTTCGCGAAAGCGGATAACTTGTTTCTCTTTTTTGAATACAGTAATTTATATGTTCTACCTTCTAAATCCTGAAAAATAATCTGCTTCCATCTCAAAGAAATTATCCGTATAGTTCTCAGCAGTCCAAGTTTCCAGCAAATACAAACCTCTTAATGGAATATAGTGTGCTTCGATATATAAGTTTGAGTTCAACCATTTATAGAATTTATTTTTGTCTTTTCTGATGTCTAAAAACGGTTGATAATAAGTATTTAAAATACTGTACTCATTATTTTGCAAAACATGGACAAATTCATGTTTAATCAAAGAGATAGAATTCTCATTTCTTTCTCTCACTAGATATCCTGCACTTGCATATGCTCTTTGGCCATTCAAATTAGAGTCTCCAGTTGTGAAAACGGGATGACCATAACGAAGTGATTCTTGAAACTCAAAGTTGTAACGTATTGCTGCGTCAGTAGTGAATAAAAAATCAATAGGTCGCAATTTATATTTTAATTGCCATCTATCCTTTGTATCTATTTCAATCCTATTAAATGCAATGTTAAAGTACCAATAACGTCCAAAAGGTTGGTTATATGCCGCATTATGCTGAATGCTAGAACCCATTTCATTTACAATTTTTGAACTCCAGAATAAAGGCCATTGATCATGTGAATCAACTTCTCTCAAGATTCGTTTACTTTCAAATTGTAAATAACCACCTACTGCACCTTGCCACCACCGTTTCTTTATTACATCCCAGACTTTCTCTTCCTTATCTTTATTAATTATCGCTCCTACTGTTGTAAACACTGTACCAATACCGATACTATACCCAGCAGCTTCAAAATCATTAGATTGTGCAAGGGAAGTATTCGTAAATAAAAAAATAAAAAAACTAAATATGTATAACGATAATTTCATAACATTCAATTTATGATAACAGGGTACTTTATAATATAAGTTGTATTATGGTCCTTTAATTCCAAAATACTACCACGCCCATCAATATAATAACTTTTACCTCCGTTGCTAACTTTTAAAACTGGTTTGTTCGATTCAATCGCTCTTAATCGGATGATATTATCATATTGCTTTCTGCCATAATAGGAATTATTCATAAAAAAGTCAATTGATAAAATATCAAAAGCGTTACAAAAGATAGCAAATACGGCGGCTGGACTATAATGCAACATTAACTTATTAAAACAAAAAATCCCTCTTGAAATTTCAAGAGGGATTTTTAATCTATAGTTTGTCATTGCTCTAAAAGCGTCTAATACAGCCCTAAAAAGGCTTATAGTAAAGCGACTATAATACATAAAACATCATGTAGCCGCCATAGACTAGGCTACCTAAGATAAACACTCCAGAAATAATCCAAGAGGTTCTACTTTTTACAATCTCGCCATTTTTAACCTTCTTAAAAATCAAGAAACTAAAAACAGCTATTGCAACTAATAAAATAGCCATTTCAATTCTGAAGTCCTCTACATACTTTCTTACAAACATGTAGTACACAAAAAGAAATAAAAATATAAGAATTGGAAGGTTAGTTGTTTTTTTCATAGTTCTAAAATAATAGTTTTTTTTTATGGAGCAACTATTTGTTATCTCGCTTTCGCGAAAGCGGTATTAAAAAAGCCCTATAACTATTAAGTTACAGGGCTTTTTTGATTACATAAATCGTTATTTATTACTATTGTTTAATCACTTTATCAATAAACAAAACTTCATTATTATCTCCTGTCAGCTGTATAAAGTACATTCCAGCAGTTAATGAACTATTAATTGAAATTTGATTACTAGAAGTGATGGTGTCACTTTCATACACCACTTTCCCTAGAAGATCGACTAATTTTATAGAGCTTACTTCATTTACAAAAGTATTCGGTATATCAATAGTAAATTGATTTTTAAATGGATTTGGATAAATACTTATTTGAGCTTCTAAGATGTTATCAGTGTTAGATAATACAACACCACCACAAATAATTTCTAGATCAGATATAGAAACCCATGGACCTGTATATGTTGCTGCTCCTGTAACTGTTAGTTTTACATAGCGTACAACAGTAGGATTAAACGTGTCATTTATAGAAGTACCTCCAGTCGTATTTGCCTGACGATCTACTAAGGTTGTAAATCCTGAAGTCGCTGATGTGGTAGAACCTTCAATTACATATTGATAATCACGTCCTGAAAATGGATATAGATTCATACCGCTTACATTGAGTCCTTCTCCTAAATCAATCACCATAGATTGTGGAAATGTCATCGCACTCCATCTATTACTATCGTTGCCATCTATTACATTTATAGCCTCATTACCAACTTGCTCATTTGTAAAACTATCTACACTAGCATTTAACGCAAGGTTAGTTCCTGGCAAACAATCTGGAGCCATTAACGGTGCTGTTACCGTAATCATAGATGTTGTTGTAAAACCACCATCTACCGTAGTGGCTGTGATCGTTGCATTTCCTGCTGCCACGCCAGTTACTACACCGCTTGCATCCACAATTGCTATTGTGGTATCACTAGAAGACCAATTCACTTGTTGATTTGTAGCAGTTGATGGAGTAACAGTTGCAATCACTTGAATGGTTCCTGATTCTTGAACAGTAGCTGTAGTAGGATTTATACTCAGCCCAGTTACTGAAACAGGTGCACAAGTAACAATAGGAGAACACGTCGAAGTAACAGTAGTTCCTATGGCATTTATATAACAAGATCCTTTACCATTACCTACCTGAGCATCTATTATAGGAGATGGATTTGTAGCCATACCAGTTGCTCCTACTATTTCATGAGCTCCCACATCTTTATTTGTAGACGGTCTTGTAAAACCCTCTATATCTCTAGAGACTTGATTAAAAGTTCCAGACGAAACATCTACTGCTGGACCAGTTGTACTTGGTTTAAAAATCTCGCCACTTGGACTGAAGTTAGCATTTACGTTTGTAATTCCAGAATTAGTGATTCCGATGTTGGAACCACCAAAAATATTTCCTTGATAAGTCATTTGACCACCTATTGCAGCTACAGAACCAGACACAATAGTTCCATTTGTACTGTAAATCAAATTATTTGCAATAATTCCCTGCGGTGGAGTCGTCGCTCTCTCACTATTATAATAAATAGGATCGTCAGAGTTATAAATAGTATTGAAAGCAATCAACACGTTGGTTACAAATTGATAACTATTACTCGTTCCTCCAGAAACTGAATCACCTCCCATAATAGTTATACCACCATTAAACGTACTGCTAGAATTATTAAGTCCTTGCATGTAATTGTTAATGATAATATGATCTTGGTCTATAACTCTAATACCGCCAGAACCAGATTTATTTTCACCTAAAAAATAATTCCCTTCTACCAGAGCTCCAGCACCATGTCTTAGCACTAACGAGCCGCGACAGCTTCTAAAAGTGTTATTACGATATGTATTTCCTAAACTCTTATTTGATATAATTTCAGACTCACCATCTACATCTTGAAAATAATTTCCCTCTACCAGCACACCGGCATTAACAAATTGCCTACCACTAGACCCTATACGTATACCTTCAGAATCTCCTGCGTTTGCACGACCATCTTTGGGAGGTACATTATAGAAATAATTATTTCTTATAATATGACCAGCAACACCACTATTTTGATGAGATAATTCTACCAGGATAAAAACACCTGTAGTGTTCTTATTCATCATCGTGCAATTTTCTACCGTATTATTTGTCCCATATAGTACAATCCATCGACTTTTTTCATCTCCTGCGGTCGCTAGGTTATTAAACGTACAATTTCTAATAACGCTATTGTTTGCAAAATCACTGCTTGATCCATCGCGTCTAAATTCTACATGATTTCTAGTACCTACTCCACCATTCCAGTAAAAGCCATCTACTATTAAATAATCTCCATAAATATTCATTTCTGAACTACCATTAAAAATAACACCACCAGGTGTTTGAGCCTTTAAAACAATAGGACTACCAAGCGTACCAGAAGCATTAAAGATTATATTTTGATTAGAATAGGTCCCGTCAGTCCAGGTAACGACATCACATGGTTGAAGATTCAATGCATTGAACTGAATCGCTGAGTTTACAGTATAGTCTGTGGCTAGCGCTTGAAATGAACTTAATAAGGTGAAAACTAAAATCGCTAAAAGAGAATATCGTGAAATCATAGAGGACTTTTTAAAGATATCATAAAAATTGGTTGACCAATTTAAGGATTTATAAATGAATAATTATCTCAGATTGATATCTTTTTTATTCCCGCTTTCGCGAAAGCGGAATCAAAAAACTTAAATTTGCAAAACCTTTAAAACACACAAGATGTCTAAACTTATTGCACCATCAGTACTTGCAGCAGATTTTGCTAACCTACAACGTGATGTAGAAATGATTAACCGCAGTGATGCTGACTGGTTTCATATCGATATTATGGATGGCGTTTTTGTTCCTAATATCTCCTTTGGTATGCCTGTATTGCGAGATATCGTAAAGCATGCGACTAAAACTATCGATTGTCACTTGATGATCATTGATCCAGATCGATATGTAGAGACTTTTGCAAATTTAGGCTGCGACATTCTTACAGTACATTATGAAGCATGTACTCATTTACATAGAACGCTACAGTTAATTAAATCACATGGAATGAAAGCTGGTGTAGCATTAAATCCGCATACCAGTGTTGATTTATTAAAAGATGTTATACAAGATCTAGATATGGTGTGTATTATGAGTGTAAACCCTGGTTTTGGTGGTCAGAGCTTTATTGAGAACACTTATGATAAAGTAAAAGCTCTTAAAAAGATAATTACTGAAAAAGGTGCCGACACTCTTATAGAAATAGATGGTGGCGTTACTGATAAAAATGCAAAACAACTGGTAGACGCAGGAGCAGATGTTCTAGTTGCAGGTAGCTATGTATTTAAGTCTAATGATCAAGAAGCTACCGTTGCTGGCCTTAAAAAACTAGTTAACTAGTAGAATTATAAGTGAAGTAGTCGCTTTATAATAACGATAATAAAACTTTAAATAGCCTTATCATCACATCAAATTAATCGATGTAATGATAAGGCTATTAGCATTTAAGCGATTAACTAAGTGTTATTTATGTGTCTAATTATCCTTAATGTTTATTTAACCTATATTGTTAATCATTAAACAGTTTATTAGAATTACTTTTGCACGCTGAAAATACAGATGTTATGGGAAATAATGCATTTATTGAATTTTTTACTGCCTTTGATCTTAAGGAGACTTTTACGGCTGGGATGATACTTTTTGCCGTTATTGACATTATAGGTAGTATTCCTATTATCGTTGATTTAAGACGTAAAGTGGGTCATGTACAAAGTGAAAAAGCATCTATAGTTGCTGGTATTCTTATGATCGTTTTTATGTTTGTAGGAGAGAGCATGTTGGGACTTATAGGTATAGACGTGAACTCATTTGCTGTAGCAGGTGCTTTTATTATTTTCTTTATTGCTCTAGAAATGATTTTAGGTATACAGCTTTATAAAGATGACGCGCCGGAAACTGCTGCGATTATCCCTATCGCTTTCCCTCTTATTGCTGGTGCAGGAACATTAACTTCTGTACTTTCTTTAAGATCTGAATACTCTGCTATTAATATTATACTAGCGATTATATTCAACATCGGTTTTGTGTACATAGTTCTTAAAAACTCTGGTCGCATAGAAAAACTAATAGGTAAACAAGGAATTAACGTGGTTAGAAAAATCTTTGGTGTTATCTTGCTAGCCATAGCTGTGAAATTATTTACAGCAAATATTAAAGAGCTATTCTAGTTATGAAATATGTATTTTATTTTATCTTAATTCTTGCGATTGCCAGTATCGTTTTTAACGCAACAAAATTAGACTTTAACAACTTGCTTCAAGGAGAAAGCCAGATAGGCGCTATAAGCATAGTGGCAGCATTATGTGTAGCTATACTCATGAGTATCATGTTAGTGTCCTATAAAATTAAGGACAAATACGAGAAAAGCTAAGCAACCCTTAGTTACTCAATTCCAGCAGCTTTTCAATCATTATATCATCTTGATTTAACAATTTGATTTTAAGCTCTGTCGTAAAAAGTTGTTCTGCCATAGAAGATTTAATAATTGAACTTATCTCATCTCTATAACCTGGCAGTTTCATACTAGTATTATATAATTTTGCATAGATTATAAAGTCACCCATTAATTTTTCTGAGACTTTATAGTTGTTTATAAATTCTTCTTGAGAGATGTTTCTCATAAAACGTCCTTCTTCTTGAAGATATTTATTTACAAATTGGTCTGCAAAACCTGTTCTACCAAAGTAATCTAGCGTTTGTAAGATATAATCATCTGGACTAGCTACAAAAACATCTGGTATAATACCACCACCGCCATAAACTACTTTACCACCAGGTGTCACCTTGCGCAATGAATCGTTTACTTCTATATTAGACTCATCTAATAACTCTCCATTATTATATCTATCTATGTATTCTTTAAAGTAATCTTCATTACCATTTTCATAAGGTCTTTGAATACTCCTACCAGTAGGTGTGTAATATCTTGCAATAGTTAAACGTACAGAGCTGCCATCTCCTAATTTAATTTCTTGTTGCACCAGTCCTTTACCAAAACTCCTACGACCTATAATAGTACCGGTATCATTATCTTGTAAAGCACCTGCTACTACTTCACTTGCACTAGCACTATTCTCATTTATTAAGATAAATACGTCACTACTTTCATAAGAGCCGTAATCAGTAGCATAACTATCCTTACGTTTTTGATCGCGATCTTTTTGAAAAAGAATCAGCTTATCATCTTCCAGAAACTCGTCGGCTATGTGAACTGCTGCACTTAAAACGCCACCTGGATTATCTCTTAAATCTAGTGCTATTTGAGTAGCACCAGCTTTTTTTAAGTCTTTAATTGCTTGTTCAAACTCGGCATCGGTAGTTTCTGCAAAGCGGTTAATTTTAATATACCCTAGACTTCTCGTGAGCATATAAGCAGCATCTATACTTTTAATAGCTACATTACCTCTAGTAACCGGTATATTAATTACAGTATCATCTCCAGGTCTTAAAACTCCTAAAACAACACGAGAACCTTCTTCTCCTTTTAAAACATTTGTAGAAACGGCGTTCTCACCGAATAGTGGTTTACCGTCTGCATATAATATTTTATCACCACCTTTTATTCCAGCCTTATCACTTGGGCCATCTTCTATAGATCTCAAAACAGATATGGAGTCCTGATTCACAAAAAAGCGTATTCCTATACCTACGAAGTCGCCTCTCATGCTATTCTCTACATCTTCTGTCTGGTCACTAGGTATGTATACCGAATGCGGATCGAGATTTTGCATGATCTCATTTACCGTTACATCCACAATACTATCTGTATCGATTTTATCTACATAACGCTGGTCTATGAGATCTATCAATCTATTAAGCTTGCGTTTTTTTGCAGTGCTAGAAGATGCGATATAATTATCACCTAAATTACTACTGTTAAGAGCACTCCCTAACCATATACCTATGGCAAAGAATATTCCCAAAAACAAAGGATAATACAGGTAACTTTTTTTCATTAATCGACTTCTTCTATTTGTTCTATAATAACTCCTGCTTTCTCTAGAAATTGCAAGCCGCTATCATCTTTATAACCTTCCATGTAGACTACACGTTTTATGCCACTTTGATGTATTAATTTACTACAGTCTTTGCAGGGTGACATGGTTATATAAAGCGTTGCATCGCGACAACTTTGTGTAGAACCAGCTACTTTTAAAATCGCATTAGCCTCAGCATGTAGCACATACCATTTTGTATAACCCTCGTCATCTTCACAAAAATTTTCAAAACCACTAGGTGTACCATTATAACCATCGCTTATAATCATGCGATCACGTACGATAAGCGCACCTACCTGACGGCGCTGACAGTGCGATAATTTACCCCATTCTGTCGCCATTCTCAAATAAGCAACGTCGTATCTATGTTGTTTTTCTTTTTTCACTTTTTTGGTATAATAGTAAATTGCCTTCTAGTTAAAAAGCTTGTTAGGTACTTATAAAATAAGTAAGTATTTGAAATGATTTTTAAAATTCCGCTTTCGCGAAAGCGAGATGAAAACAATTTTTAAAAAATCCATCTTACAATTAACAATGGCAGTATCATTCCTAAAATAATGGAAGAGATAATCTGAACCCATTCTTTTTTATTAAATCGGAATATCCCTGTAAATATAAAGTTTAAGATTAAAATCACTAATATGATAAGCAACTGACCCAACTCCAGTCCTAGAGCAAACTCTAATAACATTAACAAATCACTCTCTGCTCCAGCAGCTAACATTTTAAAACCACTAGAGAAACCAAATCCATGGATAAGACCAAAGAACAATGCAAATATCATGGTGATCCAGTTATGGTTATCGCGATGTCTTTTTCCTGCTGTAAAAATGTTATACAGCGCCGTAATAGCTATAGTGACCACAATTAAAAACTCTATATAAGAACTATTAAATGACACCTTACCATAAATCACTAGCAATAATGAAAGAATATGACCTACTGTAAATGCAAGACTCAGTCCTAAAAGCTTTTTCCAACTATTAAATAAAAATGGCACTGCCATAAGAATAAAGAAAAGTACATGATCATATGCACCGACGTTAAAGTTCATAACGTGATAAAAACCTTCTTTAACATATAAAATAAAATCGTCCATTAGAAATAGTTGTTTAGGGTATGATCAAAAATAAGGTTTAGACAGTGAGAATGAAAATGCTTTGCCCTAAGATATTTACAAGAATCTATAAATGAGTATTTAAAATATTAATTGCGACTGTGGTTTATTCGGCAAACGGTTTTTAATATGAAACATTCACTGATTTCTTTAAGTAAAGAGCCATTTAATTATAAAAACATAATATTTTTACCGTAGATCTTATACTGAATCACTTGACGCATAAAAACGCTCCATACGCACTACTCTTTATTTTATTTACGTTTTGGACTGGCACAACTACTGCACAGAAAGACTCTACTGTGTTAGATGTGAAATTAATGGACTCCTTATTTGAAAAATCCTACAATTTATTTTCTGAAGGGAATTATGTAAAGTCCTTTGAAATCAATTTAAGAACATTAAAACTAGCTTTATTAGTCAAAGATGATCTTTATGCTAGTAGGGCCTATGGTTATTTAGGATACGACTATCTTAACCAAGGAGACACGATAGAAGCTCTTAAAAATTTTAAGCTAGCACACGATATTGCAAAAGAACTCAACGACCCAACCATACTAGCAAATACATATGGCGACCTTTCTAGCATCTATTCCCTAAATCCAAAAACGCAAAACCTAGCCAGAGAATTTACTTTAAAAGCCATAGAAACTTATAAAGCTACTAACGACACATTAGGCCTACAGTATATATATCATAACTATGCAGATGCATTAAATGACAGCGGCAGGTTTACCGAGATGAAACTGGTAATCGATAAACTTAATGGAGCAATGTTTGAGAAATATGACGAACCTCTTTACCGCTCTTCTATCAATAACATGACGGCAAATTATTACTTTCATTCTGGAGATTATAAAAAGACAGATTCCTTATTACTAGCGGCAATTTCTTTAAGCAAAGATCTAGGCTTCAATGACGAATTACAGAGATCATATGAATTATTCTCACTAAGTCTTACCGCACAAGAGAAGTACAAAGAAGCATATGAAACGAGACTTAAATATGAAAATGTATTTAAGTTAAGAGCAAAGGAAAAAGCAGCTATAGAAAACAACAGACTAGCTGCTGCGTATAAAAACGATCAATTTAAAAAAGATCTAGAAAAATCAGAAGCCGAAAGCGAATTACAAGAAAAGCAAATACGCACAAAAACAGCCTTTAATTATGCTTTGATATGTATTACAGTCATAGCCTTTTTAGGCCTTTATTTTACTTTCAAGCTTTCTAAAAAAAGAAAACAACTCAATAAAGCTTTAAAAGATAAAAACACCCAATACCTAAATCAAAAAACTAAAACAGAACAACTAGCTCTTGCAAAAAGTGACTTTTTCAGTACAGTAAGCCATGAATTACGCACACCTTTATATGGAGTAATAGGCCTTAGCACCATACTGTTAGAAAACAATAAAGAAAAAGATGTTGAGGACGACTTAAAATCTTTAAAATTCTCTGCCGATTATTTATTAGCTCTAGTAAATGATGTATTGCAAATTAATAAAATTGATTCTGATAAGATAGACGATGAAGAAGTACAATTTAACCCTCGTGAGTTAATAGAAAAAATAGTCACCACCTTTGAATACATGCGCAGGCAAAACAAAAACAACATCGCTATCCATCTTGCTGATGATTTACCTGCTCTGGTTAAAGGAAATGCGACGAGACTGTCTCAAATATTAATGAACCTAATAGGTAATGCAAGTAAATTTACCGAAAACGGACTCATAGAAATTACCGTAACCACACACCTACTGCCTGACAATAATATAAAGTTAGGATTTTCCATAAAGGATGATGGTGAAGGAATTGCACAAGACAAGAAAGAACACATTTTTGAAGAATTTAAACAAGGGGACTCTCTTAGTTATAATTACCAAGGTACTGGACTAGGACTACCTATTGTAAAACGCTTACTAAATCTATCAGGGTCTGATATAAATTTAGAGACCGAATTAGGTAAAGGATCAACATTCAGCTTTGATCTGGTCTATGAAATCGTAGCCCATGTAAATAAGCAAGAGCATCTGTCTAAAAACTCTTATGTAGTAGACACTGACATCTTAAAGGACAAACATATCCTTATTGCCGAGGACAACCGCATCAATCAAATGGTGACTAAAAAGATTTTAGAAAAAGACGGTGCCATTTGCACCATAGTAGAAAACGGAAAAGAGGCAATAAACTCAGTAGAACACAATACTTACGACCTCATACTAATGGACGTTAACATGCCAGTAATGAACGGACTAGATGCTACTAAAATAATTAAAAAGACCTATAACACACCTATTATTGCATTAACAGCCGTAGAAATAGCAGAAATGCGACAGAGTATTCTAGACTCTGGTATGGATGATATCATTATAAAACCTTATGACGTGAAGGTATTTAAGAACGTAATCATCAACAACATACTTGCTAAACAAATAGAGTCTTTATAGACACTTATCTCCACTCGTCTCCTTTGAGTTGTGTAGCAGCGATGATAACATCCATTCTAGATATTTGACCTATCAACTTACCATCTTTAGTTACAGGAAAACGTCTGTGACCGGTTTTTAAAAACCTAGATGCTGCATCAAATATATCTGCTTCTTGATCTATAGTTGCCGATTGTGAAGACATAAACTCACTAACTAATCTATTACCTACAGGCATATTGTGATACCTGCTATCACTTATGACATGCATGAGATCTGTATCGCTAATAATTCCTACCAGATTATCACTTGCATCTACCACAGGACCACCTGTTATTCTTTGTTTAAGTAAAGTATCCATGACAGATGTGATTCCTTGATCTGGAGAAAAAGTAATTAATTTACGTGTCATAAAATCCTTTACTTGAAATTTTTGACGTTCAATAGAAGAAGACTCTTCACGTTTACCCATAAAGTTTTTAATTCCCATAACTATTTGATTTTTAAGATCTTTTAAATTACAGAAAAATTATGAAAATACAAGTAAAACGAACTTTATTATTCCGTAATTCACACTTTATACTGTTAATAATAACCTTATTGCAAGATTATTAACATTAAAAATAACAATTGACGAGTATTATTAAACCATAATACTAACTAATGAAAAGAATTGCTATAATTGGCTGTGGCCCTAGAGGTTTACATAGTTTCGAGTGTTTAATAAGTTCGCTTTCGCGAAAGCGAGACCACAACATACATATTACCATTTATGACGATCAACGAGAATTAGGGTCTGGCCAAGTATGGAAAACAGATCAGGCAGGTTCAAACTGGTTAAATATATCAGATCGTGCTCTATTAAATTTAAAAGGCCGCTCAGAGACAAATTATCAATCATTTAAAGTCCCGAGTTTCCCTTCTTTTATAGAATGGATGGAGAAAAATCATGACTATGTATTATCTGATCAGGTAGATCAATTCCCACCTAGAAGAGTAATGGGAGCTTACCTTCATGAACGTTATACTTCTATAGCGACTACTCTTAAGAATCAGGAAGTATTAGAAGTAAAGACTGAAAATGTTACTGAACTTAGCTTTAAGGACCCTCATTTTATAATAACAGATGCGCAGAACACTTCACACCAGTATGATGAATGCCTACTTACCATAGGACACCAGCCCACAAAAGACGATGACCAAATTAAATCATGGAAAGAACACTGTAAAGAAGGTTCTGGAAAATTATTTGATAATCCTTATGAATATGAAAAAGAGGTCTTAAATCAACTTACCACAACTTATAGTGTTGCCTTAAGAGGTTTTGGCCTTGCTATGATAGATCTCACTAGAATCTTAACTGTGGAAAAAGGCGCTAGCTTTAAAAAAATACAAGACAGCGACTTTTTAAAATATATCCCAAGCGATGCATCCATAAAAAAAATAGTCCCTTTTTCGCTTAATGGATTACCAGTCGTACCGAAACCACTGGGAAAAGAAGTAGACCAATTCTTTACACCTAACGATGCCCAAATCTCTAGTTTTAAATCAAAAATAAATCACGCATTAGAAAATGCGCCCACCATAACAGACTTAAACTTTTTGCACAACGCTTTTTTAGACGTGGCTTTACCTATATATGAAAAACACACATCTATAAATAATTCTATGGACAGTGCAACCATAGATATTATAGCAAAAAAATGGATGCGTGATATGAGTTACAAGCACGATCTTATCCTGGATACCAGCCTAGATTGCAAACAATATATGATCGCCACAGCACAAATGGCAATGGGTAAAACGACAGTATCATTAGACTATACAATAGGGCAAGTATGGAGACATCTACAACCATCTATGTACAAGTTGTTCTCACATTGCGACCTTAATGATCTCATAATGGAAGACATAATAAAGCTAGACGAGAGCACAAAAAGATACTCCTATGGACCACCAGTAGAGAGTACACTACAATTAATTGCACTAGAAGATGCAAGCGTTTTAGACCTTAATTATGTTGCAAATCCTACAATAGATTGTGATGTAAAAGGATGGCAATTAGATAACGACAAGCAAACACAGCATATAGATGTAATGATAAATACGGTTCTAGATCCGCCTAGATTAGTAGATATAGAGAGTGGTCTCATAATCGACCTTATGAATAGTGATTTATTAAAACCTGTCACTAGCGATCTAGGAGTATCCACAAATAAAGATGGCACTGTACAGTTGGATACAAAGAATAATAGTATTCATCTTACCATGTTGGGTCGCAATTGCAAAGGTAGCGTTATGGGCGTAGATGCCATCCTAGAGTGTTTTGGTAAAAGAATAGAAGATTGGGCACATGGAATCACTGACAGAATCGCTTAAAAAGTTAGATGTATTTCTTAAATATTTAAAAAATAAGAGGAGAAACAGCTGTTTATTTAAGAATTTGTTATAGATCACCTGTTAAACAGTATTAAAACCTCTTTCAAATCCTTGTAGGAAAATTACCTTTAAAATAAAAAATGAAAAAGTTCTTTAAAATTTTAACGGTTGCTCAACTCGCATTTCAGGCCTATAATTTTTATATGGAGCATCAGCGTAAAAGGCAATTGCAACAAATCGATCAAAAATTAGATAGAACTATATAAAGACCACTTAACCTTAAAACAATTAACTATGGAAACTACAAGAGAAGAAGCAAAACAAATGGCGCTAGACGAAACAGTAAATGCGTTGAACCAACTATTAGAAAAAAATTACGATGCAGAGTCAGGCTATAAGAATGCATTATTAGATGCTAAAAATCCTTATTTAAAAACATACTTCACAAAACAAGCAGCTAGTAGAAGTCAGAATGCAAATGAACTAGATAAAGCCATACGAGACCTTAATGCCACACCTATTGAAAAAGGTAGCACAACAGCAGCAGTACACAGGACATGGATGGATTTTAAAACAGCTTTTACCGGTAAAGACGACGAGGCCATTCTAGAAGAATGTATAAGAGGTGATAAAGCGGCTGTAGAAGAATATCAAACTGTTCTTGACAATCAGGAATACTTACATGAATCTAAAAACATTGTAAGACAGCAATTGAGTAGTATTCAAAGTACGTTGCATACCATCAAAAAATTAGAAGATATTATGGATTAATATTTCTAAAAATGTGAGAGAAAGGCCTATTTATAGGTCTTTTTTTATGTCTTATTTTAGTTAATCCAACAATTTAAGTAATTTATTAAGGCCGGTTCTATGGCACTTTCGCCAAAGCGAGATCAACACCATCAAAAATACAAGGCACCGCAGCAAATAAAGTGAACTAAAAAAAACCAAAACCACTCTTGTTTAACTTATACTAGATTTTTGCTAAATAATAATTTACACTTTATTATAAGTTTTATTCTTACAAACATTTAAATTTGTCCATTCAATTATTTTTTATGGACTCCACTTACACCATTTGTTACATAAGCAAAGCTACTCCAGGACTTACGCAACAAGACATTGAAGAGCTATTTAAAACTACTTCTAGCACAAATAACAACAATCAAGTAAGCGGATTCCTTCTTCATTCTCTAGATAATTTCTTTCAGGTTTTAGAAGGTAAAGAAAGTTATCTAAAAAATCTATTTGAAAAAATTCAAGAAGATACCAGGCATAGTGATATCTACGAAGTATATAACAAGCGCACAGAGCATCCAGTTTTTTTAGATTATAAATCGCAATTTGATATCGTAAAATCTCCAGAAGATTTAAAAACTATCGTTAATTACCTTAATCAAGACATATCAAATTCTACTAATCTTAAATTAAAAAGATTATTAAAACCATTTGCCATGTTAGGAGAGTTTTAATTCCTAAATCTCTTCAAGGAAATAAAATCATAAAAAAAACCTCGCAATCAGACGACTACGAGGTTAAAAGTAGAGAGGAAGGGATTCGAACCCTCGAAACGTTGCCGTTTACACGCTTTCCAGGCGTGCGCCTTCGACCACTCGGCCACCTCTCTAAATGATAAATTCAGTTTGCAATAATAAGGCAATATACCTTTTAAAGCCAATTTTTTATTTTAAAGTCTACTCACTTATTTCGCCTCGTAATGAAGTTTCAAAATAATGTCTAAAATCTTCTATACTATCTGTGTGCTGTAATAAGTACATCATCTTAGCTAGTGCTGCCTCTGTAGTAACATCTTTACCAGAGACTAAACCTATATTTTTGAGCTGTACACTGGTTTCATATTTTCCCATCGACACCGCACCACCCACGCACTGTGTTACATTTACTATTCTAATATTTTTTAATAAAGCCTCGCTAAGAATATCCACAAACCACTTTTGAGTAGGTGCATTACCACTACCATAAGTTTCTAAAATAATACCTTTAAGTCCTGGTATACCGCAAATAGCTTGTACTACTTTTTTTGTAATTCCTGGAAATAACTTTAAAACTACCACATCCTCAACAAGGTCTGGACGGTATCTCATGCGGCTAGAATCTAACAAGAGGGATTTTTCTGTATTCACTTTCGCGAAAGCGGGATCATCCACCTGCCATTTCCATAACAAACTCTCATCTATATTTAAATGCACACCACTTATAGCCAGCGGCGGATAATTCGGCGAGCTGAAGGCCTCAAAATGCTCGGCATTCATCTTTGCAGTTCTATTTGCTCTATACAACTGGTATTCAAAATAAATACAAACCTCTTTAATGATAGGCTCATTATTATACTGCTCAGTAGCTAGTTGCAGACTGGTTATAAGATTCTCTTTTGCATCAGTACGCAGGTCTCCTATTGGGAGTTGAGAACCTGTAAGGATAATAGGCTTAGTTAAGTTTTCAAACATAAAACTAAGTGTACTACCAGTATAAGACATGGTATCACTACCGTGCAAGACTACAAAACCATCATAATTATCATATCTCTCATGAATGACGTTTCCTAATTTGCGCCATTCTTCTATATTCATGTCAGATGAATCTATAGGATGATCAAAGGAATAGGTGTCTATTTTACAGTCCAGTTGTTTAATTTCTGGAATATGAACAAGTAATTTTGAGAAGTCAAAAGCTCTTAAGGCTTTAGTCTCAGGATCCTTCATCATACCGATGGTACCACCGGTATAAATTAATAATATATTAGGCTTCATTTGAAACAGCCAGTTTTTCTTTATTAAGAACTGGTCGAGCATACATATTAAGGAAACTCTCTACCGCTTTATGGTCTTCTACATTTACCCTTAACCTTAATCTGCGTTCAAATTGTTGCATATCGTGGTCAGAATAGTGTTCTTTATATTTAGAACTAGAAGTTAATAAGTCATGTGCTACATAATTAGTAGGCCATAACATGTAATTATTCTGTATTTCTTTATCTAGATGTTGTACCACACGTTGCAATACTTGGTTGGTACTCTGATCTTCTAGTGCGTGAATATGAACTGGCTCTCCTGCGTGAATGTGGATATGTTTTTTCTGTCCTAATGCACCCTTAAGTATGCTATTAAAATCTTCGTTTTCTGATTTTATGTACTCTTCATCAGCTTGCTTTGCGAGCAGTTCTGGCACTTTTAAAATATCTGTAGGATCATATTCATAAGAGATAGAAACTGGTACAATGCGCAAATTATTTAAATAACCTTCTATACCGTTTTTACCTGCGGCCAGGCCTATCATTTTAAGAACACCTTGCTCAGTAACATCGTTACCATCTTTAGTACGTCCCTGTCTTTGCGCTATCCATACACTTCTATTTTCTTTGTGCATTAGATAGTCTATATACTCACTTAACTTCTTACTACTTAATAAAATCTCTCTAGGACTAGCACCACGTCTCACGATAAAGTTGCGAGTTAGTTTGCTCAATGCATTTACAAATGGTCTTTGCACTAGATTATCACCTATCGCACTAGCTGTTCTTATCAAGCCTTTTTTAAATAAGGTAAGATTAATAAGAGATGTATCTAAGACGATATCTCTATGATTAGAAATATACAAGTAGGTGATTTCTGGATCTAGATCGTCAAAACCAGACGTGGTTAAACCGGCACTGGACTCTTCTAGCACACGCTCTACGGTGTTGCATATTACATCTCGCTGGAAATCGTTAATAGATTTACATGCCAGTACAATTTCTTTCACCTCTTCATAGTTCTTATTAGGAAAACTGTATTGAAAAAGCTCTTTTATCATAGGGTGACGCACGGCGCTTTTAAGCGCTATTTGCACTTCGGCGTCGTTAAAAAATCTTATGTCGTCGTATCTACTCAAAATATGATGCTATAGGGTGCGCAAATGTAATCAACTCAGGTTTATATACCGAAGACTTCACGCGAATTTAAGGTTGTAATTTCTGCTATCTCTACGATGTCTTTGTTATAAACTGTCGCTAGTTTTGCTGCAACATTTACCAGATAAGAACTTTCATTACGTTTACCTCGGTACGGCACTGGTGCCAGATAAGGCGCATCTGTTTCTAGAACTATTTCAGAAAGTGGTATTTGATCTAGAAACTGATCTATTTTACCATTTTTAAAAGTCACAACACCACCTATTCCTAGCTTCATTTTAAGATCAACAGCTTTTTTTGCCTGCTCTACATTACCTGTAAAACAATGAAAAATACCGTGTAAAGAGGTGTTTTTATATTCCTCTAAAACCTCAAAAACTTCGTCAAATGCTTCACGACAGTGAATAGCTATAGGCAACTTGTTCTCAACAGACCATTTAATCTGTGTATGAAATGCCTCTTGCTGCTCAGATTTAAAGGTCTTATCCCAATATAAATCCATTCCTATCTCACCTATGGCAACATAGTTCTCTTTTTCTAGCATTTCTTGTACATGTGCCAGCTCTTCTAGATAGTTTTCCTTTACATGTGTAGGGTGCAAACCTGTCATTAAATGAACGTTTTCAGGATAGCGTTTTTTTAAATCTAGCATCGCATTTGTATACGTAGAATCTATAGCAGGAATAAAAAATCGCTCAACTCCAGCATCCATTGCTCGCTGTATCATTTGCTCTTGGTCCTCATCAAAAGCCTCACTATATAAATGTGTATGTGTATCTGTAAAAATCATAAAACAAAAATAGGAATAGTTAGTAGTCCGCTTTCGCGAAAGCGGAATTATATTTACCTCATAAACATATTTCATGGCTTCACTTAAAAAATTACTACTATCACAAGGTTACACCAGCCACAATATTAGAATTGCCACAAAAAGTGGGCATATAGTTACCAAAGCTTCTATAAACGGCCATTCTGGTAGATTTATAATAGATACTGGCGCTAGTGCGACGTGTGTCAACCAGGCCATGTATGAAGAATTTCAATTAGAAACAGAATTTATGGACAGACAAATAGGTACTGCCAGCGGTTCTTTAAGGCCACGCATATCGCACAACAACACCTTAGAATTAGGCGACTGGTCAGACCAAGACACTACCTTATTAAGTATGGACATGAGTTACATAAACACCGCTTTAAAGACTGAAGGAATGCGATCCATTCAAGGCCTACTAGGAGCCGATTTTTTAATAGCTGCCAAGGCCGTAATCGATTACAAAGGAAAGAAGATCTATTTAAAACCATAAAAAAGCCCTGACTCTATAAGTCAAGGCTTTGATTTATTTGAAAAATGTAATTCCTAATATACTAGTAAGAAACATTAAAAGTACCGTCTGTAATATCAAAATTATTAGGTGGACCAGTCATAAAGCTGAAAGTTCCAGTAATAGTATTTGCAGTAGCATCTGCCGTTAGCACAACTAGAGATCCAGAAACCGCAGGGTCTAGTGTACCACCATTAATATAATTTGCTGAGTAAGTTGCTCCATCAAAAGCATAAGTTCCTGGCACTACGCTATCAGGAAAACTTAAAACTATAGAACTAGGACCGTTAGATGCATTTACGAGAACTGTACCACCTGCCTCTACAGCTCCTACAGCCGTAGGGTTAAGAGCCGTTCCGTCCACATTTGCTGTTAACGTCGCCGCTGTAGAACCACCAGCACCAGATCCTAACGCAGCACCGAATGGCACCTGATAAATCACTCCTGTTCTCATATAAAGTGAATCTACATTACTTGCTAGATAACTAACAAAGCTAAACTCACCAGTCACACCAGTTTCTGCATTTACAGACGTGATGCGCACCTCTCCTAGACCGTTACCTAAATTACTAGAAAATTGCTCTGCACCATTAAACGTATACAATGCTTCACTTTGGGATCCAGCACCTAATCTATAAACACCTACCGAATCATCCTGAAGGTTAATTTCTAATGTTTCAAGAAAATTCTGTCCTATTATAGACATCGTACCGTCTGCATTAACAGTGGCACTCATACGGTCTGCTTTAAAAAACTCTCCATTACGTACCGCTTGTATAGCAGGTGTATTGTTATCTTCTAGATTATCAGAACAAGAAGAGAATGAAATAATGGCTAGGGCTATCAACAAGTATTTACAAATCAGTTTCATAGAATAGGATAAATGTGTTTAAGCAAATGTAAATAAAATATACACATATGATGAATATTATTAAATATAATGATACTTTTGCAAACTCAAATTAATAATCAGGGTCGGGCACCCATAAACTTTAATAGTTATGCCAGTAAAAATTAGATTACAAAGACACGGTAAAAAAGGAAAACCATTTTATTGGATCGTTGCAGCTGATGCACGTTCAAAAAGAGATGGTAAATATCTTGAAAAATTAGGTACCTATAACCCTAACACTAACCCAGCAACAGTAAACTTAGATGTAGACGGTGCTATCACATGGTTAGAAAATGGTGCACAACCTACTGACACTGCACGTAACTTATTAAGCTACAAAGGTGTTATGATGAAAAAACACCTTAAAGGTGGTGTAAAGAAAGGTGCATTCACAGAAGAGCAAGCAGATGAAAAATTCAACTCTTGGTTAACTGAAAAAGAAGCTAAGATTGCTGGTAAAGCATCTGGACTTCAAGCAGATGCTGATGCAGCAGCTGCAAAAGCTCTTGAAGCAGAAAAAGCAGTGAACGAAGCTCGTATCGCAGCAAATGCTCCAGAAGTAGTTGAAGAACCAGCTGCTGAAGGTGATGACGCAACAGGAGAAGAAGAGTAAATCTATAGGTCATGCGTAAGGAAAAATGTTTTTACGTAGGAACCGTAGTAAATAAATTCAGCTTTAAAGGTGAGTTACTAGTAAAACTAGATACTGACGAGCCTGAGCTTTTTACAGAAATGGAATCAGTTTTTATCGAAATCGGTAAAAACCTGGTTCCATTTTTTATTGAAAGAAGTCAGCTGCACAAATCATTACTTCTAAGAATAAAAATAGAAGACATAGATGACGACGCAGGCGCTGACACATTAATGAAAAGAGATCTTTATCTACCCCTTGATTTTCTACCTAAACTAGAAGGAAATAAATTTTATTTTCATGAGGTGATCAATTACAAAATGATAGACGCTACTCATGGAGACATAGGTACCATAACAGGTATTAATGACACTACCAGTCAGGCTCTATTTGAAATAGATAACAACGGTAGTGAAATTCTGATTCCGCTTAACGATCATTTTATCGATAAAGTAGATCGTGAGAATAAAACTATCACTATCACCACTCCAGAAGGTTTAATAGACCTTTACCTCTCATAAAACATCTTAATTTTTATAAATGAGTCTATTCAAATTCAAAGAATTCACAATAGCTCAGGATAAATGTGCTCAAAAAATAGGAACCGACGGTGTCCTATTAGGCGCATGGGCTGCTCCTTATAAAGAACCACACACCATATTAGACATAGGTAGTGGTACTGGAGTCATATCTCTCATGCTAGCACAACGTTATCACCGCGCAAACATAGAGGCGATAGAAATAGATCAAGACGCTTATGAACAAGCTGCTGAGAACTTTGAAAACAGCCCATGGGGCGATCGTCTTTTCTGCTTTCATGCAGAGTTTCAAGAATTCTATGAAGAAGTAGAAGAACGATATGATTTAATAATAAGCAATCCTCCATTTTACGATTCTAGCAGTGTCAAAACAGATTCTCAAATCGAAGAAAAACGCCAGCAAGCACGCTTTGATGACGCTTTACCGTTTGAAGAATTAGTTTACGGCGTCTATCAATTACTAGATATAGATGGTACTTTTGCTTGTATAATACCCAAGGATAGAGAGACAAGATTTCTAGAAATCACTTCTCATTTTCAACTAGAACCTGTACGTACTACTTATGTAAAAGGCACCGTAGACAGTAAAGTTAAAAGATGTTTGATGGAGTTCCGCTTCCGCGAAAGCGTGAAAGAAAACAACTCCAAAAACTTAGTCAGTGAACTAGTTATAGAAAAAGCACGACACGATTATACAGAAGATTACAAAAGTCTAACTAAAGACTTTTATCTCAAAATGTAATTGAGCATCAATAAAAATATCTGACATTTTTTATCAAAAAACCGTCTGTAGATCGCTATTTTTACGACCAATTCAAAAACAGCCGTGAAATTACTCTATCGATGTAGTTTCTAACTTAAAAGATATAGAATGAAACCAGATTTATTTGAAGCACCAGATTATTATAACCTGGACGACCTTTTAACAGAAGAACATAAGATGATACGTGATGCTGCCCGAGCTTGGGTAAAACGTGACGTATCGCCTATTATAGAAGAAGCTGCACAAGAGGCAAAATTCCCTAAGAGCATAATACCTGGCTTGGCTTCTATAGGTGCATTCGGGCCGTATATCCCTGAGGAATATGGTGGCGCTGGACTGGATCAAATTTCTTACGGCCTTATCATGCAAGAAATAGAACGTGGTGACAGCGGTGTGCGATCTACAGCATCTGTTCAATCTTCTCTTGTTATGTATCCTATATGGAAATACGGTAGTGAAGAACATCGTAAAAAATTCTTACCTAAACTAGCTAGTGGCGAGTTTATGGGATCCTTTGGCCTTACTGAGCCTGATCACGGTTCTAATCCTAGCGGTATGATTACTAGCTTTAAAGATGCAGGAGATGGAGAACATATTATTCTTAACGGTGCAAAACTATGGATTTCTAACAGTCCGTTTTGCGATGTTGCTGTAGTATGGGCAAAAAATGAAGAAGGACGCATTCATGGAGTAATCGTAGAGCGTGGCATGGAAGGTTTTACTACTCCAGAGACTCATAACAAATGGTCACTAAGAGCTAGTGCGACAGGTGAATTAATTTTTCAAGATGTAAAAATTCCTAAGAGTAATATCTTACCAGGTAAATCAGGATTAGGAGCACCACTTGGTTGTTTAGATTCTGCACGTTTCGGTATTGCATGGGGCGCAATAGGCGCTGCAATGGACTGTTATGACACTGCGTTAAGATATGCAAAGGAACGTATCCAATTCGGCAAGCCGATTGCTGCATTCCAACTACAACAAAAGAAGCTCGCTGAGATGATTACCGAAATTACCAAAGCACAATTACTCGCTTGGAGACTAGGTGTATTGCGTGAAGAAGGAAAAGCTACAAGCGCACAAATATCTATGGCAAAACGTAACAACGTGGACATGGCTATTAAAATAGCTCGTGAGGCAAGACAAATACTAGGCGGTATGGGAATTACAGGAGAATACAGCATCATGCGTCATATGATGAACCTAGAGAGTGTAATCACTTATGAAGGCACTCATGATATACATTTATTAATTACTGGACTAGACATTACTGGAGAGAACGCATTTAAGTAAACTACAGTTAATTAGTACTAAGTTTAAATCCCTTCAATTGAATTGAAGGGATTTTTTTGTTTATTTGGTTGAACTAAAAAAACCAATTATGAAAAATTTTAAAATTTTAAGCCTTGCAATCCTGTCTCTATTTATTTTCTCTTGTGAATCTGATGATGATAACGGACCTGCATTAACTAACGCTAGTCTAGCTGGTACTTATAATGTAACTGCATTTTCTGGCAACGCTACAGAGTCTGATACGTCTGGAAACACACCTGATATTACCGAAGCAGATTTTACCGCTAGCAACTTTAACAATGCGACAGTTACATTTACAGAATCTGGTTTAGTTACCTCAACCGGATCTTATACTCAAACGTCTATTTATACAGAAGACGGAATGACAGAAACCGAAACAAATGTGGAAGATCTAGAAATAAATGGCGCTTTTACCATTTCTGGTAATTCTTTAATCATAACAAATACAGACGGTTTTAGTGTAACTGTTAGAAACTTTTCTAGCAACGGTCTGGAGCTATACCTACAAGAAACTGAAATAGATACTGATTACAGCTATGAGGCAGAGGCTACTTATACTTTAGTAAGACAATAAACGATCTACAATCAAAAAAATCAAAGGCTTAAGGATTAAATTTCTTAGGCCTTTTTTTTATTCTCAATTCGATAAAGTACACAACACTAGTTAATCCTATAATAATTTCTTTTCTGAAGATGGTTAAGATCTCTCCAGTAACTATTTTTGCACTAGAAAACACAGCGATGGAAGCCAATTTAATCTTGAATAAAATTAGTACGGTGCGTGAACAGTTATTGAATCACCAGCTATACAACCATATTAAAAATGATGAAGATTTAAGGGTTTTTATGTCTTCACACATTTATGCTGTTTGGGACTTTATGTCGCTTTTAAAAGCTTTACAAAACTCTCTTACTTGCACCACTACTCCATGGACACCAGTAGGTGATCCTGATCTAAGGTATTTAATCAATGAAATAGTTCTTGCCGAAGAGACAGACATAGACCATCTAGGCAACAGAATGAGTCATTATGAAATGTATTTAAACGCCATGAATGCAGTAGGTATAGATGTAAATATTGCTATAAAAGAAATAGACGAACTGTCATTATCTAGCCACATTCTTGAAACCATAAATAACTCGTTATTGCCCCAACATGTAAAACAATTTCTGACTACCACATTTACCATTATCAACAGAGGTAAAGACCATGAAATAGCTGCAGCATTTACATATGGAAGAGAAGATTTAATCCCAGAAATGTTTACTGAAATACTGGACGGTATCTCAACATCTTCATTTGATATAGATCTAGAACCTATTAAATACTATTTTGACAGACATATAGAGCTAGATGGAGATGAACACGGACCCATGGCACATAAAATGGTAGCTATGCTTTGCGACGATGATCAATTAAAATGGGAAGAAGCTATACAAGTTGCAAAAGAGGCTCTACAATCAAGAATAGAACTATTTGACGGCATTTTAAAAGAAATAAAAGAGTTTGAACCAGAGCTAGTTTAAACTCAAAAAAGCCGATTCTCACGAATCGGCTTTTTTTCATTTTATTAGGATTACAACTCTACGCTATCTCGTTGTTCTTCTTTTAATTCTTGACCAGAAATATCGGTAACGCTTTCTATCTGTGGAGCATGTTTTTTAACAGTAAGCTCAACACCAGACTTAAGAGTCATTTGATTTACATGACACCCTACACAAGTACCCAATAAGCGTACTTTAACAAACTTATCATCTTCTATAGAAACTAGTTCTATATCGCCATTATCCCTTTGTAAAAAAGGCCTTATCTCCTCTAACCCAGCTTCGACCGCTGTTTTTAATTCTGATCCAGTCATAATTATTTATTTGTGGCGCTACAACCTGCCATGGTAGTAATTTCAATCGCCTTTGTAGGCGGTAAAGCATCATTTCTACGCACCGTTTCAGACACTACTTTTTTAGTAATCTCGATAAATGCATTTTCTATATCTGTGCCTTCTTGCATTGCTGCTGGACGACCTACATCTCCTGCCTCTCTAATAGATTGTATTAAAGGTAATTCTCCCAAAAATGGAATTTTCAAATCCTCAGCTAGGTTTCTCGCACCGTCTTTACCAAAAATATGATATTTATTTTCTGGCATATCTGGCGGTGTGAAATAAGCCATGTTTTCAACAATACCTAGAACAGGTACATTGATACTTTCTTGTTGAAACATTGCGACACCTTTACGAGCATCGGCCAGTGCGACAGTTTGAGGTGTAGAAACTACAACAGAACCTGTTAATGGTAATGATTGCATGATACTTAAATGTATATCTCCTGTACCAGGTGGTAGATCTACTACTAAAAAGTCTAAATCTCCCCATGCTGCATCAAAAATCATTTGATTTAAAGCTTTTGCAGCCATAGGTCCACGCCACACTACAGCCTGATCTGGCTGTGTAAAAAAGCCTATAGAAAGAATTTTAACACCATAACTCTCTACTGGTTTCATTTTTGATTTACCGTCTACCGTTACCGATAGTGGTTTTTCATGAACGATATCGAACATTATAGTCGCACTAGGACCATAAATATCTGCATCTAGAAGACCTACTTTAAAGCCCATTTTTGCAAGAGTCACAGCTAGATTTGCCGTTACAGTAGATTTACCTACTCCACCTTTTCCAGATGCTACAGCAATTATATTATCTATTCCAGGAATCGCTTTACCTTTAATTTCAGGTTTTTTATCTGTCGTTTCTGGAGCTTCTACTTTAAGGTTTACTTTGATTTGTGCTTTTTCATAAACTTCTTTATGGATAGCCTGTAAGATAGAAACTTCTGTTTTTTTCTTAGCTTGTAAACTGTGGTTGTTGATAGTAACATCTACCACAACCTCATCACCAAAAACAAGTACATTTTTAATTGCACCACTTTCTACCATATTTTGTCCTTCACCAGGAACCGATATGGTTTCTAGTGCTTTGAGAACATCTTTCTTTTCTATTTTCATTTTGACGTTTAGAGTGTTACAAAGATAACGATCATAGCCGTTAGTTAAAACCCATTCTAAATAAAAGGGATAGATAAAAATTATTCCGCTTTCGCGAAAGCGTATCACATATCAAAATACACACATTTGATTGCACAAAAACCTTTAACACAAACACTTAAAACAACAGTTCTGTGAACACTATTCATAAATAGCAGTATTCAAAACGTATCAAATTTCATATTTACCAACGGAACATAAGTATGGTTGTAAAAACAAAATAGGAATGAAAGCTTTTAAAATCTAGAATTAATCCAGCTAGAAATTAAATTTAGTGTCCTAGGGTCTATCGTCTCTTCTAACTGTCCATACTCACCAGCACTACCTGTTTGCGCATTTTGAAACAGATGATTAAGTCCAGCTATTTTCTTGATGGTCACGTCTTTATTTTTAGAAAGTGCCGTTTCAAAACCTGGTAAATTGATTTCTGGAATTACCTGATAATCTAGAGATCCATTAATAGCTAGAACCGGGCATTTTACTTTACTCAAGTTAGTAGCCGGATTATAACTTAAAAAAAATCGCATCCAGTCATCAGAAAACTGTTTGCTGAGAGCTGATATAACTTCATCGGTATATTTTGCTTTTGAAACATCAGGAGCCTCAGCAACCTGCTTCTTCATTACAATTATAAGCTCATTTTCTAATACTTGAGAAGATAACTTTTTAGAGTCTATTATTTTTAAGAACATAGCATCCATCAGTTTTTTTTCAAAGTCCAACTGACTTCCTACCACTCCTTGAAACCTGAGACTTTTTTCTATTTGAGGCAGTAAAACATGATAACCATCTACGCCAGGTCCAGCTAGAGACACAAAGAATGCTACATTTCTTCTATTATCTGCGATTACCATAGGCGCAATTAAACCGCCTTCACTATGTCCTATAAGTCCGATTTTTTTAGAATCAACATCTTTACGAGATTTGAGATAAGCAATAGCCGCTTCTACATCTGTAGCAAAATCTTCACTGGTTGCTCCTTTTTGAGTTCCTTGAGATTGGGCGACTCCACGGTCATCATATCTAAGAACAGCAATACCCTTTCTAGTCAAATGATCTGCGAGAACTAAAAACGGTTTATGATCAAAAAGCTCTTCGTTACGATCTTGAGGCCCAGAACCTGAAATAAGAATCGCCACTGCTGGATTGTTAACATTATTAGGTAAGGTTAATGTACCTGCCAGTTTAATATCATTTGCTTTGGGATTAGTAAACACCACATCTTCTATATGGTAAGGAAACGGTGCTTTAGGTTCTTGTGGTCTATTAGGTTTTACTTCTACATATTCTTTTTTCTCTAGAATCATTTTTCCTGAGCCAGCACCTTGAGTAAAAGTCCCTATGATTTTACTATCTATTAATTCTCCTTGATATTTTATTTTATAAACATCTAGCAACATAGTGATTTGATTACCGTCTACCATGATACTATTCATAGGAATATAAGTTTTAGATTGAGTGGGGCTTTGCATCTTTGCCGCGTACTCACCGTTAATATTTGAAATTTCAAAAACCAACGGCATTCCTTGAATTGCTCCTGTCCAAGAACCATTAAATTCCTGTGCAAAGGTGATTAATGAGAATAATAGGCTTACTACCCATAAAGTAAAATAAACAACAGTTTTCATAAATCTAAGTTTTTAATCTATATTAAAACTAGAGTATGAAGATAGTTATTTGTTACATAAAATGTAAGAAGATTAAATAAACGGTATGATATTGAATAAACTAACTGACAGAATGTTTATGCCTTTTGAATCTGCGCTTTTAATTCATGTAAGGGTTGTACCCCTGCAGCTTTCCATACTTGCTTACCATTTTTAAAAATCATGAATGCCGGCACGCCTCTTATAGCAAACTTTGTCGCAAGCGCTTTGTTTTTATCTATGTCTATTTTAAGAATACGTACTTGATCACCTAGATCGTCCTTTAATTTATCTAGAACTGGCATCATGGTCTGACATGGCGCGCACCAGGTTGCAAAAAAATCAATTAATACTGGTGTATCACTATTAGTTAGTTCTTTAAAGCTAGACATAAATATTTATTTTAGATTATAAGTAAACCTCGATGCATTGCGCATCTTTAGAATCTAGAGTAATTAAATCAATTCCTGCAGGTAATAAAATACACTCTCCTTGTACAAGTGAATAATTTTCTTCTTGATAAGTTAGGGTAGCACTTCCTTTTACACACATATAAATGGTAAAAGAATTTATATCAGAAAGATCTCTTTCTAGAACACCTTTTATTTTTAAAAAATTAGTTTTAAAGTAAGGTGAATTAATCAGCTTATTAGGTTGATTTTTTTTACGACTGTAATCGGTATGATATTGGGTTTGCAAGTTAAAATCTATCGCATCTAGCGCTAGGTCTGTATGTAGCTCTCTAGTTTGCCCAGTTCTCACATCCTTACGGTCATAATCATAAATACGATAAGTCACGTCAGAGGACTGCTGGATTTCGGCAAGCATCACTCCTGCTCCTATGGCATGTATTCTACCAGTAGGAATGTAAAAAGCATCTCCTGCTTTTACCTTAAACTCATTGAGTACCTCTGTAAGTGTATTGTTTTCTAAATGTTTTTGATAAGAATCTCTATCCACCTCTTCTTTAAAACCTACTGTTATAGTAGCATCTTTATAAGAAGGCATGATGTACCACATTTCATTTTTACCAAATGAACCGTGTCGTTCTCTGGCTATTTCATTATTAGGATGTACTTGTATAGAAAGTGGTTTTTTTGCATCTATAAATTTAATAAGTAATGGAAATTCTCCATTAAACTTATCATACACAGACTTCCCTAAAAACGCATCTTTAAATCGTTCAATTAAATTATTGATGGTTGCCCCAGCATAAACACCGTTTGCAACAACAGTTTCACTATCTGGAACAGCACTTATCTCCCAAGATTCACCTATGGACTCTTGATCATACTCTTTATTAAGGCTAGTCTTCAGCTGGTCACCACCCCAAATACGGTAGTGAAAAACAGGTTTAAATTTTAAGGGATAAAATTCCATTTAGTACTTTAGGGTTACTGTGCGCAATTTAACCAAACCGAATAAATATTCCTTTGTTTTACAGCATAGTTTAGCCTTATTACTAAGAATATGTGGCAAATATTCAGAATACTTATGATTATTGATGATAATTATTCTGCTTTTGCAAAAGTTAGTTCAACATAAACTTCTATTAAAATATATTTAACCCATTAAGCATAATCCCTATCTTTACTGTGCTATGGAAATACCACCTTTAGAGGTTCAGATTAAAACCCTACCCTTATCACCTGGAGTTTACTTGTACTTTGATAAAAAGGACAAGCTACTTTATGTAGGAAAAGCTAAAAAACTTAAAAAAAGAGTCTCCTCCTATTTTAATAAAACGCATGACAGCTATCGCATAAAAACGATGGTTAAAAACATTTACCGCATTGAGCATATCGTGGTAGAGACAGAAACTGATGCTTTATTGTTAGAGAACAGCTTAATTAAAAGTCGCAACCCACGGTATAACATCATGTTGCGAGATGATAAGACTTATCCCTGGCTAGTCATTAAAAAAGAACGTTTCCCACGTGTATTTTTAACGCGCAATTTAATCAAAGATGGTAGTGAGTATTATGGACCATACACTAGTGTAAGAACGGTAAGAACACTACTAGAGCTGGTTAAGACTTTATACCCCATACGCACCTGTAATTACGATTTACAACAGGATAAAATAAATGAAGGTAAATTTAAACTATGCCTAGAATACCACATAGGTAACTGTAAAGGTCCATGTGCTGGACTACAGCATGAAGTACAATACAACAGAAGTATAGAAGCTATAAGAGGTATAGTAAAAGGTGACTTTAAAGAAGCTGTACGTTACTTTACAGATCTAATGCAAGAGCATGCAGCAAATATGGAATTTGAAGAAGCACAGCAACTCAAAGAAAAACTAGAAATACTAACTAGATATCAGGCAAAATCTACCGTGGTTAATCCTAATATCTCTAATGTAGATATTTTCACCATAGTTAGTGATGAAGCTGCCGGCTATGTAAATTACTTGCAAATTAATCATGGTGCGATTACACGTTCTCACACTATGGAACTTAAAAAACAACTAGACGAAGATGATAAGCATTTACTAGAACTAGCCATAGTAGAGCTGCGCCACAGGTTTGACTCTCAATCTACCGAGATCTACACACAATTTGACGTAGATGTAGGTGAGAAAGTAAAAATCACTATCCCTAAGTTAGGAGATAAAAAACGTGTCGTTGATTTATCAGAGCGCAATGCAAAGTTTTTTAGGCAAGAACAGTTTAAGACTATTAAAATAGTTGACCCAGACAGACATGTTAATAGATTAATGGCACAAATGAAAGCCGATTTAAGACTGGGTGAAGAGCCTAGACACATGGAATGTTTTGATAATTCTAATATTCAAGGGACTAACCCTGTTGCTGCTTGTGTGGTTTTTAAGAATGGAAAACCTAGTAAAAAAGATTATAGAAACTTCAATATAAAAACGGTAGAAGGACCAGACGACTTTGCTAGTATGGAAGAGGTCGTTTATCGACGTTATAGAAGATTACTAGAAGAAGACCAGCCCTTACCACAACTAGTCATAGTAGACGGTGGAAAAGGGCAGTTATCTAGCGGTGTTACCGCACTAGAACGATTGGGTTTAAGAGGTAAAATACCCATAATAGGTATAGCAAAAAGACTAGAAGAGCTATTTTATCCTAATGATCCTGTACCTTTATATCTAGATAAACGTTCTGAAACCTTAAAGGTTATTCAACAAATGCGTAATGAGGCGCACCGTTTTGGTATCACCCATCACAGAAATAAACGTAGCAAACAGGCTATAGAAACTGAGCTAGATGAAATCGTTGGGATAGGAGAAAAAACAGTTGTTGAATTATTAAAACACTTTAGAAGCGTAAAACGCGTTAAGAATGCTACAAAGAAAGAACTTACAGAAATAGTAGGCGTTTCTAAAGCACAAAAGATAATAGACTTTTATAAAGATGAAGAAGAATAGGCTTTTATTATTTTTTATTGTTCTCGCTTTCGCGAAAGCGGACTTCACACTAGCACAGGAAAAAGAAAACAATTCTCGACCTAAGATAGGACTTGTTTTATCTGGTGGTGGAGCAAAAGGCCTAGCGCATATAGGAACACTTAAAATAATAGACTCTCTAGGAATAAAAATAGACCACATAGCAGGTACGAGCATGGGTGCCATAGTTGGATCTTTATACGCATCTGGTTATACAGGCAAACAATTAGATTCTATTTTCAAAACTATAGATTTTGATAAAATCATATCTGACGACATACCTCGCAAATCAAAAACATTTTACGAGCGTAGAAATACAGAACGATATGCAGTAACCTTGCCGTTTAAAGATTTTAAAGTACAATTACCTTCTTCATTAAGTAAAGGACAAAATATATACGATCTTCTATCCAGGCTGCTTGCCCATGTAAAAGATGTTGAGGACTTTAATCAATTACCTATTCCTTTTTTATGCATCGCTACAGAAATCACCACAGGAGAAGAGATCGTTCTAGACAGTGGTTATTTACCCAAAGCAGTAAATGCAAGTGGTGCGCTGCCGTCCCTCTTTGCTCCTGTTGAAATAGATGGCAGACTACTTATAGATGGTGGTGTAATAGACAACTATCCTATAGAAAAATTAAAGGCAAAAGGTGTCGATATAATTATAGGTGTAGACGTACAAGATGATTTAAAATCGAGAGAAGAACTTAGTGGTGCCCTAGATATATTATCTCAGATCAACAATTTCCGTACGATTAATGCGATGAAATATAAAGCTCCTAAAACCGACGTTTATATCGCTCCAGATATTAATGATTTTACTGTCGTGTCTTTTGACTTAGGAAAAGAAATCATTGAAAAGGGAGAACAAGCTGGTAGAGCAAAAATTGATGAACTCAAAGAACTAGCAACTGATGCTTACATAAAACCTAATTTAAAAAATATAATAGGTGATAGTATATACCTTAACGAGATCAATATAAAAGGAAATCAAAATTACACCAGAGCATTTGTAGTAGGTAGATTTAAAGTAGGTATCCCAGGAATGGTCGCTTATACAGATTTAAATAGTGGGATTCAAAACCTACAAGCGACAGATAATTTTGCCAAAATCAATTATGAAATCATCAATGATGATAAAGGAGCTGTTCTAGAAATAGACTTAGTTGAGAATGAAGTACGCAATTATTTAAGATTGGGATTACATTATGATGAATTAACGCGCAGTGCTGCTTTACTTAATCTTTCTAGAAAAAAGGTGCTTTTTGATAACGACATAGTATCAGTAGATTTTATAGTCGGCGATAATTTAAGATATAACTTTGACTATTATATTGATAAAGGTCGTTACTGGTCGATAGGCTTGCACAGTGAATACATGAGATTTCAAAAAGATGCTAATGCTGCATTTATTGAAGACGCAGCTAACTTTGGTCCATTAGGAGTTAATAGTCTTGAGGTAAAATATAGAGACTGGACACAGCAAGTTTTCTTACAAACTAGGCTTAACAGATCTGCAAATTTAATGGTGGGTACTGAGATTAAAACGCTTAATATTTTCACAGAAACTTTAATCACCACAGACCCAAATGATGATGTTACCGATTTTACAAGTGGCACTCGAGGCAGTCTTTATGGAAAAGTACTAGTCGATTCTTATGATAACGCACAATTCCCATCTACTGGCTGGAAAATAGATGGTGATTTCCACCTTTACCTTTTTAACTCTGAATACAAAGAACGCTTTAAAGAATTTTCTGTCGCCCAGCTACAGATAGGTCATGCCCGCAATTTTGGCAAATTCACATTACGTGGTAATGCACACATAGGTATAACCATAGGCGATACTAATGACTCTTCTATGGACTTTTTTCTAGGTGGTTATGGATCGCGTAGGATTAATAATCTAATTCCATTTTATGGATATGATTTTTTAAGTATTAGTGGTGGCACCATGATGAAATTGCTAGTAGAGGCAGATTATGAAGTCTTCAAAAAGAATCACATCATATTCAGCGCAAACATTGCAAATGCACAAGATGATTTATTTGAACAAAACAACTGGTTTAGCGAGGCTAGATACACTGGATATGCCATAGGATATGGATTAGAATCTTTTTTAGGACCTCTAGAAATAAAATATAGTTTCTCTCCACAGCAAGATGACGGACAAGTCTTTGTTAACCTAGGATTCAAGTTTTAAATACACTGAAAAGAATTTTTTTTTCGATTAATTAAATTCACGTCAAAAAGCTGACCAACACACACTCAAACTACTAATAATCAGTAAGTAAACTATTTAAAAGTTAAATAATCCAGTTTAGTCATGGAATGGTCTCAGGAATTTACGAAATTTGAGAGATTTAACTTTTAACTATGCCTTTCTACCACAAATTGGGTAAAATACCACCCAAAAGACACACACAATTTAGAAAACCTGATGGTTCTCTATATTCAGAACAGCTTTTTGGAACTATAGGTTTTGATGGTATGTCTACAAATTCTTATCATGAATATAGACCTACCATGGTTAAAGAGATAAGAAATCAATACAGTGTAAAGCCTGAGATTGCATTAGAGAATCATATTAAATCTTACCGTTTAAAAGGGTTTAAAATACAACCAGAAGCAGACTATCTAGAAAGTCGTAAAACTGTTCTTATCAACAGCGATGTGGCAATTATTCTTGCAGCACCTCAAGACGCTACACAAGACTATTTTTATAAAAATAGTGATGCAGACGAGTTGCTTTTTGTCCATCGTGGTACTGGAACCCTAAGAACTCATTTAGGAAATTTAGAGTTTAAATATGGTGATTACCTTTTGATACCACGAGGTGTTATTTATAAAATTGATTTTGACACGACAGACAACAGGCTATTTATAGTAGAGAGTAGGCGTCCTATTTATACTCCTAAAAGATATAGAAACTGGTTCGGACAACTGTTAGAGCATTCTCCTTTTTGTGAGCGTGACTTACGACGTCCAGAGACACTAGAAACCCATGATGAGAAAGGTGAGTTTTTAATCAAAGTAAAAAAACAGGACGATATTTTTGATATGGTGTATGCTTCACATCCATTTGATGTAGTAGGATATGATGGTTACAATTATCCATATGCATTTTCTATTCATGATTTTGAACCTATAACTGGACGCATTCACCAGCCACCACCAGTACACCAAACATTTGAAACAGATGCCTTTGTAGTATGTAGTTTTGTCCCTAGACTTTATGACTACCATCCTAATAGTATTCCGGCACCCTATAATCATAGTAATATAGATAGTGATGAAGTCCTTTATTATGTAGACGGTGATTTTATGAGTCGTAATGACATCGAGGCTGGTCATATTAGCTTACACCCTGCAGGTATTCCGCATGGTCCACACCCTGGAACAGTAGAAAAAAGTATTGGAAAGACTAAAACAGAAGAACTAGCTGTTATGGTAGATACTTTTAAACCATTAATGGTAACTAAAGAAGGACTAGAAATTGCTGATGATAGTTATCACAAAAGCTGGTTAGATTAATTAATATTGTAAAAAAAAAATCAAGTTGGAACAGAACAACCCAAATTACTCTAATCAACCACAGCAGTCCAATAACTTTGGACAGCAGCAGCAGCAGCAATTTCAAAATCAGAATCAAAACCAAGGTAATTATCAATTCCCTTATCAAGGAGAGAAACTATCTGGTGACCCCAGCGCAATTACATTAGGCATTATATCGTTAGTACTTTTCTTTATAGGGTGCTGGTGCTATGGACTCGTTGCTATAATTACATTAATCCTGAGTCTAATAGGGCTCATTATAGCAAACAGAAGTTTAAAAGATTATAAATCTAATCCTAGTAATTATAGTCAAAGCTCTTATAAGAGTGTAAATATTGCTAAAATTATAAATATTGTAGGTGTAGCTCTTTCAGGTCTGGTTTGTTTAGTTTTATTAATAGTTGCCTTATTTTTCGGTAGTCTACTTATGGCGGCAGTAAATGGAGAACTAGATAGTCTAGATGATTTAGATCAATATAATAATGAATCCTATTATGATGACGATTATGAAGACTCTACAGAAGATGAGGACTGGCAATATTATGAAGAAGAAGAATTAGATTCTCTTGAACAGAAAAACGATTCTCTTAAAGAGAATAAAGAGATTATTGTTGAGGACGTAATAGAAGAAACAGAAGGGTAATGATTGCAAAAAGAATAGATATAACTCCTCATTTGAGGGCAATGTGGTAATAAAGGTTAGCCCAACACCACCGACATCACAATTTATTTATACTTTTTAAACAACTATTATGGCAGCTGAAATCAAAAACTTAAAAGACTTACAAAACACAGAATATTCACTTAAAAAACTATTCAAAGAAGCAGAAGATTTTCTTCCTCTTCTAGGAACAGATTATGTAGAATTATATGTAGGTAACGCAAAACAAAGCGCACATTTCTACAAAACAGCATTTGGGTTTCAATCTGAAGCATATGCTGGATTAGAAACCGGATTAAAAGATCGTGTTTCTTATGTCTTAAAACAAGGCAAAATAAGACTGGTACTCACCACTCCTCTACAAAAAGATGGGGAACTTAATGAACACATCAACGTCCATGGAGATGGAGTAAAAGTTGTTGCTCTTTGGGTAGAAGATGCTCGTAAAGCATTTGAAGAAACAACTAAAAGAGGTGCAAAACCATATTTAGAACCTACTGTTGACTCAGACGAGCATGGCGAAATCGTAAAGTCTGGAATCTACACTTATGGAGAAACAGTCCATATGTTTATAGAACGTAAAAACTACAACGGTATATTTTTACCTGGTTTTCAAAAATGGGAATCTCATTATAATCCAGAACCAGTAGGACTTAAGTTTATAGACCACATGGTAGGAAATGTAGGTTGGGACGAGATGAATACTTGGTGTAAATTCTATGGAGAAGTAATGGGATTTGCACAAATTATCTCATTTGCAGATGATGACATCGCTACCGACTACACAGCTCTTATGAGTAAAGTGATGAGCAACGATAATGGTAGAGTTAAGTTCCCGATTAACGAACCTGCAAAAGGAAAGAAAAAATCACAAATTGAAGAATACCTAGATTTCTATAACGGCCCTGGTGTACAGCACATCGCTGTTGCTACAGACGATATAGTTGCCACAGTAAGCGCAATGAGAGAAAGAGGTGTAGAATTCTTATACGTTCCAGATGAATATTATGACGATTTAACAGAGCGTGTAGGAGAAATAGACGAAGACGTTGAGGTACTAAAAAAACATGGTATTTTAATAGATAGAGACGAAGAAGGCTACCTATTACAACTGTTTACAAAAACAGTAGTTGATAGACCTACCATGTTTATAGAAGTGATACAACGCAAGGGTGCTCAATCCTTTGGTGTAGGAAACTTTAAAGCATTATTTGAAGCGATAGAAAGAGAGCAAGCTTTACGCGGCACTCTGTAATACATTGATAACAATATAGTTATCAGTTTGGAATAGACTTTGCATTTAAAAGATCGTGAGCATTATTCACAATCAACTTTTATAGATATGAAAAAGATTATTTTTTTAATGATAGCTGTATTTGCAACTACTACAGCCTTTACTCCAGGAATAGAATCTAACGGTATAGAACAGCAGGCTTTTGAAGATGGTGAATGGTTCAAATTTAGAATACACTACGGCGTCTTCAATGCCAGCTATGCCGAGATGAAAATAGACAAAGCCCGACTTAAAGGTAAACCTGTATATCACATTAAAGGTAAAGGAAAATCTACCGGACTATTACATCTCTTCTTTAAGGTAGACGATAAGTATGAAACTTATATTGATCGTGAAACTGTAAAACCATATCGTTTTATCCGTAAAATAGACGAAGGTGGACACACAAAAGATATTCAAATAGACTTTGACCACGAAGCAGGCACTGCTATAGTTAATGATAAGAAGCACAAGGAAAAGACTACCGTAGACATTAAACCTTCTACACAAGATATGATGAGTGCTTTTTACCACCTAAGAAACATGGTAGATATAGAAACTATAAAAGCCGGTGACGAGTTCACACTACCTATGTTTTTTGACAAAGAAAACTTTGACTTTAAACTCAAATATCTAGGTGAAGAGGTTCTTAAAACTAAATTTGGTAATGTGGCTTCTTTAAAATTTAGACCATACGTGCAGTCTGGACGTGTATTTAAAGAAGAAGAAAGCCTTACTGTATGGATATCAAAAGATCAAAACAAAATGCCTTTAAAAATAAAAGCAAAACTAGCTGTAGGCTCTCTTACCGCAGACTTAGAAGCTTTTAAAGGCCTAAAACACTCCTTTCAGGTTATTGCAGATAAATAAAACCTACTTCATTTTAATCAATTAAGGTGAACTCTATGCCTTGTATAATTGATAGTAACCTATAGGTTGATTACTTTTGCTTGTCATTTTAAATGAATTACATGTCTCAAGAAATCAGCCCAGAAATAGCCCAGCGCATTAAATTATTAGAAGATAAATTTAAACACTCTGGCCAGAACATGCTCTCCTACTTGGACGGCTTACTTTATGACAGGTACACAACCTATTGGGATTACATACGACTAGACACTTTACTTAGCCTACAAGTGCCGTCTACAGATTTTCCTGACGAGATGATTTTTATAGGCTATCATCAAATTACCGAACTTTACTTTAAGCTCATCATACATGAGCAAACGCAAATTATAGAAAGCGAGCAATTAACCGGTAAATTTTTTGAAGAAAAAATACTACGCATCAATAGATACTTTACCGTTTTAATCAATTCTTTTGAAGTAATGATTAAAGGTATGGAGCGCGAGCAATTCTTACAATTTAGAATGTCCTTACTTCCTGCGAGTGGTTTTCAAAGTGCTCAATATAGAATGTTAGAATTTTACAGCAGTGATTTAATAAATCTAGTTCATCCTTCTGTTAGGTCCCGCTTTCGCGAAAGCGAGAACAACAACACCATTGAAGATCTATTTGAAAATATCTATTGGAAAAAAGGTGGCATAGACATGAATACAGGAGAAAAAACACTCACACTAAAACAGTTTGAAAAACGTTACACTCCTAGATTTTTAAGAATAGCAAACGAAGTAGAAAACACAAACCTTAATCAACGTTATCTATCCCTACCAGAAGAAGAAAAAACACCAGAACTTAAAACAGCTTTGCGACTGCTAGATCAAAATGCAAATATCAATTGGCTACTTATGCACATGGGTGCCGCACATAGATATTTGAGAAAAGAAGGAAAAGCAGTAAAAGCGACAGGAGGTACCAACTGGAAAGAGTTTTTACCACCTAGTTTCCAGAAAATATCTTACTTCCCTACTTTATGGACGCAAGAAGAACATGAGAACTGGGGTAAGCAATGGGTGGATCACGTATTAAACACAAAGTAATGATGAAAAAATATTTCATCGCTGG
Organism: Nonlabens sp. Asnod3-A02; assembly: GCF_045063755.1. Taxonomy (NCBI): domain Bacteria; kingdom Pseudomonadati; phylum Bacteroidota; class Flavobacteriia; order Flavobacteriales; family Flavobacteriaceae; genus Nonlabens; species Nonlabens sp. Asnod3-A02. The sequence goes on along the minus strand of NZ_JBEFOC010000008.1, from coordinate 964,057 downwards.
TATATTACTAGCACTGAGCTTTACATCATGTAAAGAAGATGTAGAAACTATCGAAGATGTTCAGGAACCTATACCTGTGGTTATTGAACCTAAGATGAAGTATGGTTATGACCTTAATGATTTTGAACTAGTTGCCGACACAGTAGTTAGCGGTGCAACGTTTAATGATTTAATCTCCAACCATATCGTAGAAGGTCAAAGCGCCTATCAAACCGCAAACAGACTTAATGAAGTCTATGACCTACGTAGAATACAAGCTGGAAAACCTTTTAAAATCTTAAAGAGAAAAGACAGCCTAGGAACTCCAGAAGCATTTATTTATGAGCCTACTAAGCTAGATTACGTTGTTGTTCATTTTAACGACACTCTTGCCGCTTATAAAGATAAACACCCTATTTCTTATAAAAGAAAAACAGCAAGTGGAATTATCAACTCGACACTATCTGAGGCTATGGCCGAAGAAGGTCTAGGATTAAGTGCCATCTATGAATTATCTGATATTTATAAATGGTCTATTGATTTCTTTAAACTTCAAAAAGGAGATCGTTTTAAAATGATCTATCAAGAACGTTACATTAACGATTCTATATATGCAGGAATAGAATCTATAGAAGCAGCCGTTTTTGAGACAGATGAGACACCTTTCTATGCATTTGATTATGTAACAGACTCCATCACAGGAATGAGTGATTATTATGATGATAATGGAAAGACTTTAAGAAGCTTTTTCTTAAAAGCACCTGTTAACTATTCTAGAATATCATCGAGATTTACTAAAAGAAGGTTTCACCCAGTTCAAAAAAGATGGAAAGCACATAAAGGTACTGATTATGCAGCTGCATATGGAACACCTATAGTTGCTACCGCAAATGGTACGGTGACAAAATCTTCTTACACAGGCGGAAATGGTAATTATGTAAAAATAAAACACAACGGCACCTACTCTACTCAATACCTACATATGACTAAACGTAAGGTAAAGGTAGGACAGCGAGTAAAACAAGGACAGGTAATAGGTACCGTAGGTAGTACAGGACTTGCCACTGGACCTCATGTCTGTTATAGATTTTGGGTAAATGGAAAACAAGTAGATCCTTATAAACAGAATTTACCTAGCGCAGACCCACTTCCAGAAGAAACCATGGAAACCTACATGGAATTTATAGCCCCATTAAAGATAGAAATAGACCAACTTCCTTTTAAAGAAATTGATCCAGTACTATAAATAAACCTACAGCTTCATTTTATAAGAATAACTTTTAAAAATTGTAAGATCATGAAAAACATCAACCCTACTTCTACCACTGCATGGCAAGAACTTCTAGATCATTATAAAACAGCAAAAAGTTTAAATCTAAAAGAAGCTTTTCAAAACAATAAAAATCGCGCAGAAGAATTAACACTAACGGACGGTGATTTTCATGTAGATCTCTCTAAGAACCTAATCACCAAAGAAACACAAGGTAAATTAGTTGATCTAGCAAATGAATGTAGATTAAGTGACGCAATCGATTCTTACTTCGGTGGAGAAAAAATAAATGCGACTGAAAATCGTGCGGTACTACATACTGCTTTAAGAACTAACAACACGGATTCACCTGTAGCAGATAATATAAATGCGGCAATTGCAAGCAAAGAAAAAATGTTTGCCTTTGTAGACGCTGTAAATAACGGTACCATCACCGCTGCAAATGGCCAGAAATTTAACACTGTAGTTAATATAGGGATAGGTGGTAGCGATTTAGGACCTGTCATGATTTATGAAGCTATGCAAGCTTATAAAAATGACCTCACATTACATTTTGTTTCTAACGTAGAAGGTGATCATGTAGAAGAAGTTTTAAAGAAAATAAATCCTGAAACGACGCTTTTTGTTATCGTTTCAAAATCTTTTGGAACTCAAGAAACACTTACTAACTCTACCACCATAAGAAATTGGTTTAAAGAAAAAGTAAATCCAGAAGCCGTTGCACAACACTTTATTGCCGTAAGCAGTAATATACAACGTGCCGTGGATTTTGGTATTCAAGAAGAAAATATATTTCCAATGTTTGACTGGGTAGGTGGACGCTTTTCTCTTTGGAGCACGGTAGGAATGAGCGTTGCTTTAGGCATAGGATCAAAGAATTTTCAAGGGTTACTCGATGGTGCTCAAGAAATGGACACACATTTTAAGAATAGTTCTTTTGATAAAAATATTCCAGTGCAGTTGGCTTTATTGACCATTTGGTATAACAACTTTTATAAAGCACAGAGTGAAGCCGTTATCCCATACACTCAATACTTACATAGATTACCAGCATACTTACAGCAAGCCATTATGGAAAGTAATGGTAAAAGTGTAGACCGCAATGGAGATCGAGTTACTTATGAAACTGGTAATGTAGTTTGGGGAGAACCAGGAACTAATTCACAACATGCCTTTTTTCAATTAATACATCAAGGGACTAAATTAATTCCTGCCCAGTTTATCGCTTTCGCGAAAGCGAAATACAACCAACCGGATCATCACAACAAGCTTATGGCAAATTTCTTTGCACAAACTGAGGCGTTGATGAATGGTAAAACCAAAGAAGAAGCATTAAAAGATCATAAAGACTCAGGGAAAACGGTGTCAGAAATAGAACATCTCGTTCCTTTTCAAGTATTTGAAGGTAATAAACCTACCACCACTATTCTTATAGACGAGCTTACACCACAAAGTTTAGGTAAACTAGTGGCCATGTATGAACATAAAATTTTTACTGAAGGTGTGATATGGAACATCTATAGTTATGATCAATGGGGTGTACAATTAGGTAAGGTACTAGCAGACGCCATTTTAACAGATATAGAAAGTTCTAAACCTAGCGGTCATGACAGCAGTACAAACGCACTTTTAAAAAGATTTTATTCCCGTAACAAATAAAAAACTGTTTTTCAGTTAATTAACGTTAACAAGTGTTTCACTTCTTAATGTTAGCTTAATATTGGATTAATGATTTGCGACGTACTTTTGCAAAATCAAACTAAATCTAATTCTGAAATGAACAGAACATTACACTTTTTATTTGCAATCGGGCTTTTCTTAAGTTCTATGGCAGTTGGTGCACAGGTTACTACCTCAAGCATTAATGGTCGTATCATGGAAACTATAGACGCTGCTCAAGAGCCTCTTTTAGGAGCTACCATAGTCGCAGTACATGGTCCTACAGGAACTAATTATGGTACTTCTACTGATATTGAAGGTTATTACCGTATTTCTAACATGCGTGTAGGTGGACCTTACACGATTACTATTTCTTACGTAGGTAAGACAGAAGAAAAACTAGAAAACATTTTTCTTCAATTAGGTGAAGCTGAAAAAATCAGTATTACTTTATCAGACGAATCTAATGCATTAGATGCTATTACTATTAATGCTGTAAGAGATGGGATTTTTGATTCAGGTAAAACTGGAGCAGAAACTAACGTTTCACAACGTGATATCAACACTATGCCTTCTGTAACAAGAGGAATAGGTGATTTCTTAAGAAAAACACCTCAAGCACAAGTTAGTGAAGGTGGTGCAATTTCTATCGCAGGTCAGAACAACCGTTACAACTCTATCTTTGTAGATGGTGCTGTAAATAATGATGTTTTTGGTCTTGCAGGAACAGGAACTAACGGTGGACAGATAGGTGTTAACCCTATCTCTATTGATGCTATCGAGTCTTTCCAAGTAAACATCGCTCCTTTTGATGTACGTCAGTCTGGTTTTACAGGTGGTGCGATTAACGCAATTACTCGTTCTGGTACAAATGACTTTAAAGGTAGTGCATACTTCTACACTCGTAATGAAAAACTTGCTGGTAAAACTCCAGTAGGTATCAGAGAGGATAACCGTGAAAGACTAGACGAATTTACAGCTAACCTATACGGAGCTCGCTTAGGTGGTCCAATCATCAAGAACAAATTATTCTTTTTTGTAAATGCAGAGATACAAAGAGAAGAAGAGCCTAGACCTTTTGATAGCAGTTTATACAGTGGAGACACTTCAATTGCAGGTATCGAACAATTAAGACAAAACTTAATAAACACATTTGGTTATGACCCAGGTAGTTTTGGTAACACTGTTCAAACTTTAAATAGTGAGAAATTCACTGTTAAATTGGACTATAACGTTAATGATAAAAACACATTAACTTTTAAACATAACTATGTAAATGGTGAGTCTACTTCACCTAATGGAAGTAGTGCAAGATCTATCAATTTTGCAAATGGTGGTATCTTTTTCCCATCTACTACTAACTTCTCTACATTAGAATGGAATACTACTAACGGTAGCAACCTTTCTAACAACTTAATAGTAAGTTATACTAAGGTAACAGATGATAGAGATCCTATCGGGAATCCATTTCCTAATGTAAGCATCGGTGATGGTAGTGGTAGTATAAGTTTTGGTTCTGAAGCATTCTCTACTGGAAACATTTTAGATCAAAAAGTTTTCACAGTAACCAACAACTTTGAAGTTTCTAACGGAGCTCATAACATGACATTTGGTGGTAACTATGAAAATTACGATATGAGAAACGTATTCGTAAGACAGAACTTTGGTCAATACAGATTTGGATCTTTAGATGATTTCAACACTTACTTTGACAACGATGCAACTAATGATGTTGCTGCAGATAACTTTGACTACTCTTATTCACTATTAGATCCTTTAGGAACTGCTGGTGATGATATAGTAAATGCAGCAGCTGCATTTAAATATTCTCAATTAGGAGTATACGCTCAAGATCAGTGGGATTTAACAGATAATTTCAAGTTAACTTACGGTGTACGTTTTGACGTTCCTTTCTTTGAAGATGGAATAACAAATGATGATTTCAACGACAGAACTGTAGCATTACTAGAAGCTGCAGGAAAAGACTTAGGCGGAGCGAGATCTGGTAGAGGTATTAAAAGTCAAATACACGTTGCTCCAAGAGCAGGGTTTAACTGGGATGTAAATGGCGACGGTACTACACAATTACGTGGTGGACTAGGAATCTTTACTTCACGTATTCCTTTAGTATGGCCAGGTGGTATCTATAACAACAATGGTCTTTCTGTAGGTAGTGTAGATGAGCGTAACTTTGTAGATGGCGCATTCTTTGTAGCAGATCCTAACAACCAACCTATCGGTGATGGTGCTGCTCCTGGTAGTGGACAATTAGGAGGTCAGATAGATCTTTTTGATCCTAACTTCAAATTACCACAGGTAATGAAGTACAACATCGGTATTGATCAAAAAACAAATATTTGGGGATTAATTGCAAGTGCAGACTTCTTATATAATGACAACATTAACAATGTAACTTACCAAAACTTAAACATAGGTGATGCAGTAGGTACACTTAATGGAGCTGACAACAGACCATATTTTTCTCGTAATGCAATAGACAGAACATATAGCTCTATATATCTAGGATCTAACACTAACGAAGGTTGGTCTTACAATGCTAGTTTCAGCTTAACTAAGCCATATGAAAATGGTTTCACAGGTCAGGTTTCATATACTTATGGACAAGGTAAATCTATCAATGAAGGTACATCTTCTCAAAACAGTTCTCAATGGAGAAACATTGTAACTGTTAACGGTAAGAATAATGCTGGTGTAGGTAATTCTGCTTTTGCATTAGGACACAGAATTTCTGCAAATGCATCTTATGAATTAAAATGGAATGAAAACCTTAAAACAACATTCGGTATATTCTATAACGGACAACAAGGTGGTACTTTAAGTTACATTTATAACGATGGTAATGGTACCGATTTATTAGGTGATGACTCAAGAGATAACGCTCTTATCTATATCCCTAGAGACCAAAGCGAAATCAACTTAATTGATGATGGTAGTGTAACTGCTGCTGAGCAGTGGAGCGCTTTAGATGCTTTTATTGAAAGTAATGACTACTTAAGAGAGAGAAGAGGTGAGTACGCAGGTCGTAATGGAGATCGTGGACCTTGGAATCATATTGTTGATTTCAAATTACTTCAAGATTTCAGTTTAGATTTCGGTGGTAAAAAACACACATTCCAAGCTTCTCTTGATATCTTCAACTTCTTCAACTTCTTGAACAAGGATTGGGGTGAACAAAATACTATCAACCAGAGTTTTGGTAATGTTGGTCTTATTAATACAGAGCAAGGTGGACCAGACCCACAGTTTACTTTTGACCCTAATTTTGCTGAAGAGTTTGAGCGTGTAGATGATGCAGGTACTCGTTCTTCAAGATGGCAAATGCAAGTAGGTCTTAGATATATCTTTAACTAAGAAATACTTTTTACCATATATTACAAGAACCCTACTCAAAACGAGTAGGGTTCTTTGTTTTTGGATTATTTTTGAACCAAATTATTAAATTATGTATAGCATTTTAAAATCTGCTCATTCTGGCTGGGCATATCTACTAATCTTAGTATTGGCCATCGCAACTATTAATGCCATAATCGGTTTTGCAGGTAAGAAAGAATTTGGCAATAAAGACTTCAGTCTAGCTCTAGTAGGACTTATTGTTACACACATTCAACTTTTATTAGGACTTGCTCTATGGGCATTCTCTCCATATTCTAGTATGTTATTTAGCGACACCTCTACTGTAATGAGTACTCCAGAGATAAGATTACTAGCTCTAGAACACCCTTTAATGATGATCATCGCTGTTGCCTTGCTAACGGTAGGATATTCTAAGCACAAAAAGAAAATCGTTAGTAATGGTAAATTTAAAGTTCTAGCTATATTTTATACCCTAGCATTTTTAGTAGTTCTTTCTAGACTGCCATGGAAACAATGGATGTAAGATTGTTATAGCCTCGCTTTCGCGAAAGCGCAACTAATAAACAAAAACGCCTCGATCAGTAACATGATCGAGGCGTTTTATATTTAAGTAAATCGGAGTAACGAGATTTCTATTTATCTGAAAGCTGATTTGTAACCTCGTATAATGAAATAGCGAGGCTGTGTATCACATTCATACTCGAGTTCCTACCGAACATAGGTATCGACACCGTGTAATCTAGTAAGTCCACGTTTTCTATTCCATGACGCTCACTACCCAAAAGCAAAACAATTTTATCATGTTGCTTAAAATCGAACTTTTGAATAGCAACACTTTTATCTGTGATCTCGATACCTATAATCGCGTTGCCTTCTTGTTTTAATCTATTGACTACAGTTGTAAAATCCTTATAGGTGTCATGGTCGATTTGACCTGCTGTGTTTCTTGCCGTTTTTTTAACCACTCTGTTTGCTATGGTAGGCGAGTCTTCATGAAAATATATTTTCTCTACCCCAAAACTCTCTGATATACGGAAACACATCCCTATATTCTCTGGTGTTCTAATCGCGTCACAAACTATGGTTATAGGAAATTGTTTCTGCTGATTTTCTATGTCGTAATGGGTAAGTTGTTTCAAATTTTATATCTCTAATTGTAAAAATTAATACATTGTATCTTTAATTTTATAAGGCAGGATAACTCTAGCCTCGCGGAAACACAGTGCTGCAAATTCCTATCATTTACGCAGAAACAGAAGTCGGCATGATAGTGTTTAATATGTCATAAACCCTATCTACCGTTTTCACGTTCTCTACAGTTAACAACAATCTCAATCCTGCACGAGTTTGTTTTTCCTTCATTCTAAGAATTTTCGGATTGTTTTGTACCGCTTTTAATACTTTCCCAAATGATTCACTTTGATAAAAACCACTTTGCTGGTCAGATACAAAGTAACCTACAAACTTACCTTGTTTCATCACAATTTTTTCTAGCCCTAATCGAGTAGCAATCCATTTGATCCTAACACTCGTTACTAAATTCTCTGCCTCTTCTGGAAGCTCGCCAAAACGATCTATTAGCTCTTTTTTATAAACCTCTAGACCTTTTTCATCTTCTACGTCATTAAGTTTTGCATAAAGCGCTAGACGCTCTGTAATCGAGTTGATATAATCATCTGGAAACAACAACTCAAAATCAGAATCTATAGTTACTTCTGTAACATGTTTCTTCTCTTTATCGTTAGTCTCATAAAGATCGGCAAACTCATTTTCTTTTAACTCAGTAATAGCTTCACTAAGAATTTTTTGATACGTGTCAAACCCTATCTCATTTATAAATCCGCTTTGCTCACCACCCAAAATATCACCAGAACCACGTATTTCTAGATCTTTCATAGCGATATTAAAACCACTACCTAGGTCAGAAAACATTTCTAGTGCTTGTATACGTTTTCTAGCATCTTCTGTCATCACATCGTACGGTGGTGTGATAAAATAACAAAACGCCTTTTTATTACTACGTCCTACACGTCCACGCATTTGGTGTAAATCTGACAGACCGAAGTTGTTGGCACTATTGATAAAAATAGTATTTGCATTAGGCACATCTAGACCACTTTCAATAATTGTGGTAGAAACAAGCACATCAAACTCTCCATTGATAAAAGCAAGCATGAGCTCTTCTAGCTTCTTACCGTCCATCTGTCCATGGCCGATACCTATTTTTGCCTCAGGAACAGATCGTTGTATCATTCCTGCTACTTCTTTAATATTTTCAATGCGGTTGTGTACAAAAAACACTTGTCCTCCACGAGATATTTCATAACTCACCGCATCACGTATAGTCTCCTCACTAAAACGTACTACTTTAGTCTCTACAGGATGCCTGTTAGGTGGCGGCGTCTTTATCACACTTAAATCTCGTGCTGCCATTAAAGAGAACTGTAAAGTTCTAGGTATAGGTGTAGCTGTTAATGTAAGTGTATCTATATTTTCTTTAAGTGTTTTGAGTTTATCCTTAACCGCAACACCAAATTTTTGCTCTTCGTCTATAATTAATAATCCCAGATCTTTAAATTGAATGGATTTACTAACTAGTTGATGCGTCCCTATAACTATATCAATAGATCCATTTTCTAACCCTTCTAGAACACCTTTACGTTCTTTTGCTGTTCTAAAACGGTTGAGATAATCAACCTTAACCGGTAAATCTGCTAGACGTTCTTTAAAAGTTTTTGCATGTTGAAAAGCAAGAATAGTAGTAGGGACAAGAACCGCAACCTGTTTACCGTTAACTGCCGCCTTAAACGCTGCTCTAATAGCAACCTCAGTTTTACCAAAACCTACATCTCCACAAACTAATCGATCCATAGGTCGATCACTTTCCATATCTCTTTTTACGTCCTCTGTCGCGCTACTTTGATCTGGAGTGTCTTCATAAATAAAACTTGCCTCTAGTTCATTTTGTAAATAGCCATCTGGAGCATACTGGAATCCTTTTTGTGCTCGACGCTTTGCATAAAGTTTAATTAAGTCAAATGCTATCTGCTTGACCTTCGTCTTGGTTTTGGCCTTTAATTTTTTCCACGCAGGACTACCTAATTTATAGACTTTAGGCGCTTTTCCATCTTTACTGCTGTAACGTGTTATTTTGTGCAACGAGTGAATTGATACATAAAGAATATCACGTTCTCCATAAATCAATTTAATAGCCTCTTGCTTTTTACCGTTGACATCTATTTTCTGCAACCCACCAAATTTACCTATACCATGATCGATATGAGTTACATAATCACCTATGACAAGCGTATTCAATTCTTTTAAAGTAATCGCTTGCTTCTTTGCATAACCATTCTTTAAATTAAACTTATGGTATCTCTCAAATATTTGATGGTCTGTGTAGCAAACTGCTTTTAAATCATGACTTATAAAACCTCGATATAAAGACATAACGACCGTTTCATACTGCACCTGTGCATTCATATCTTCAAATATGTCATGAAAACGTTTTGCTTGCTGCTCGCTACTACAGAATAAATAATTCTTATAGCCTTTTTCTTCATTCTCCTTTAAATTTTCAATAAGTAAATCAAATTGCTTATTAAAAGATGGTTGTGGAGATGTTTTATAAACTAGTACACCTTGGGCTGTGGTAAATTCAAAATGATTAAAAGACTTCAATTGTTCTTTAATCAACTTACTATCACTAAATATTTCTTTAGGTGTTAACTGTCGTATTTCACCTTGCAATTCATTGTATGCTTGTTCCGCTTTCGCGAAAAGCGAATCAACACGACCATATAATAAATCCATATTCATCGAGAATATAGCCGTGTTATTAGAAATATATTCTAAAAAACTCTCTCGAGTTTCTTCTGACTGTTTATTCTCCACATTAGGAATGATGGAGATTTTTTTAGTTTGATCCTTTGATAATTGTGTATCTACATCAAAGACTCTTATGGAATCGATCTCATTTCCAAAAAACTCAATACGATAAGGCTCATCATTTGAGAATGAAAAAACATCAAGAATACCACCTCGCAGCGAGAATTCTCCAGGTTCGGTAACAAAATCTACACGTTTAAATTTATATTCAAAAAGGACCTCGTTTGCAAATTCGATGGAAATCTGGTCTCCTACCGTAATTTTGAGCGTGTTTTTTTCTAACTCTTTACGAGTAACTACTTTTTCAAAAAGAGCATCTGGATAGGTAACTATCATTGCTGGCTTTTTACGCGAGTTAATGCGATTGAGCACCTCGGCACGTAATAACACGTTTGCGTTATCTGTTTCTTCTATTTGATAAGGACGTCTATAACTACCTGGATAGAATAGGACTTTATCCTCTCCTATCATCTTTTCTAGATCGTTTAAATAGAAAGCAGCTTCTTCCTTATCGTTACAAATAAGTAAAAAAGGCTTATCTGCATCTTGAAAAGCTGTTTTTAAAACGATGGACAGTGAACTTCCATTAAGACCACTTATAGTATTTGAACCTTGAGATTGGGCAACGATTTCCTTTAAGCTTTGCGTTTGGACAGCTTTTGAAAATTGATTAAGAATAGTAGTAAAACTCATAATATAATCACAAAGATACGTCCTGAATAAAGCATATCAAGAATATTGAGAATTCTTTAATACAAGGACATGGATTGCACTCTTATCTTTAAGTCATGAAGAAATTTGATGTTTTTGTTTTTGGGACTGGTACGGCAGGTAAATTAGTAGCTAACACATGTAAAGAAGCTGGAATGAGCGTTGCTATAATAGATAATCGAGAATATGGAGGCACTTGTTCCCAGCGAGGTTGCGATCCTAAAAAACTTATTCTAGCATCTGTAGAAGCATTTAATTTTGCAAAAGACATGACCGGCGATGGTATCGATGGTACCATTAACTTCAACTGGAATGATGCAATGAATTATGCTCATAGATATACTAAAGACATACCAGATAAAACAGAACATGAACTCAAAGATAAAGGAATTACTTGTTTACATGGAGAAGCTACTTTTATAGATCCTGAAACTGTTATTCTAGATGGAGAGAAAATAAAAGCCGCGCATTTTGTTATTGCCACTGGAATGACGCCTTTAAAACTAGGCATACCTGGAGAAAAATTCATGCTTACCTCAGGAGATTTCTTTAAATTAAAGGAAGTACCTGAAAAAGTAGTTTTTGTAGGTGCAGGATACATAGGTATGGAGTTTGGTCAAATTCTAGCTAGAGCTGGATCTAAAGTAACCATGATACAAAAAGGAGAACAAATCCTTGCTCCATTTGAAGAATTTACTGCCCGACAGGTTGAAAACACTTCTGAGCAATTAGGTATTAAAATAATTAAAAACGCACAAGCATCTAGTGTGGAGCAAAAAGAAGGGAGATATATCGTGAACTATTCTATGGAAGATGGCATGCATCAAATCACTACAGATTGTGTTTTCAATACTGCAGGAAGAGTACCTGCAACGTCATCTCTAGATCTAGAAAAGGCTAATATAGTCAGCGATAAAAATGGCGTGGTAGTTAATGAATTTTTACAAAGTACTAGCCAGCCCCATATTTATGCTTGTGGAGATGTATCTAATAAAAATCTACCACTAACACCGTTGAGCAGTATAGAAGCAACTGTAGTAGCAAAAAATCTTATCGGTGAGAAGGTAAAAATAGACACACCGGCCATACCTAGCACTGTTTTTACCATACCTCAATGTGCAGGTATAGGTCTTACAGAATTACAAGCTAAAAAAGAAAACAGAAAATACAAGGTACTACAAGAAGATGGAAGCGAGTGGTTTAATAACAAACGTATCAATGCCAAAGCATATGCCTATAAAATAATTTTAGATAAAGAAAACGGACTCATCATAGGTGCTCACATCGTAGGGCCAGAAGCTAGTGAACAAATCAACATGATCGCTATTGCTATGAAAGCACAAATGACCTTTAAAGAGTTAAGAAAAACCATTTTTAATTATCCTAGTTGGGGAAATGACTTTAAAGGAATGTAACTTTTATCGAGAGGCATTCCACTCCTTCATTTTTTTCATAGGATTAGTCTTAGCATTTTTCATAGCATGAAAACTTATTGCTAGCGTTAAAAGTATGGCACAACCCAAAGAAAGGTAAGCTATCTGATTAGTTGCAAGTTTACTTATTCCATCCATAGGTGTTTTGAATCTCATGAATATCGCAACTAGTGCCCATACTCCTACTAGAGCAAATTCGCGCATGTTGCGATAAATAAGCATCCCAAGATTTACCATAAAAGCTATAAAAATCATGACTAGAGTGACATACACTTGTGTAGTAATATCAATGTCATATGTTCCATTTAACCATGCAGCTATATTTGCAATAGTGGCAACACTTATCCATCCAGAATACAAACACAGCGGCCACCATATAAAGGCTATAACCGGAAATGGAGCATCCCATATTTCCATATCTAACTGTCGCACACACATTAATAGACAGAAAAGAATCCCTAACATCATCACTACAGATGCTGCAATATGCTCATCTAACCATAAAGCCACCCATAGTGTACAAAAAACATTTGCCGCTAGAAACCACGGACTCGTAGTTTTCACAAAGTCTGCTTTATAATCCTTGTTTATGGCTAGATGCTTTGTAGAAAATGACACATAAACGCCATAGACACCAAAGACTAGCAGCATTAAAAATATGATACCCCAAATAGAAAACGCATACGGCGCTGGAGTGAATAAATTATCATACTCTGCACTCAGGTCACCTACACTTTTACCGTTATAGTTACCAGTATTTGCAAACCCATTCCAGGCTATTAAAATGATAATACTTATTAAATTTAATATGGAGGTTAATTTTCTAGACATCTTATAAAGATAGATCTTGCCGTTAGAATACCCTAGTAATTGTAGGAAATTAGAATTATTTTAAGTTTACCGACCTAATTAATCTCTATTACCTCATCGCCTGCAATAGCAAAAACTCTATTCCCTTTTTTAGGCTTTAAAGTGTAGGTACCAGTAAAATCACCAAAAGCTGGTAAAATCATCCCATAATCTGTACAGAAAAAACAAGACAGTTTTAAACGCTGCCTACCCTTACCTTGTAATTTAACTGATGGATGTATGTGACCAGCAATATTATAATTACCTTCTATTTCTTCTGGGTGATGGGTTAAAAGTACTTTTCCCATTTGTAAAGAATCATACGTTTTCATGCCCAAGTTCTCAAATGAATCGCGAGATATAACATCGTGATTCCCCATTACCAGACCTATTTCTATGGTTTGAGAGTTGATCCATTGCTCAAAGAAATGCCATTCTGCATTTTTATAAGAATGGAATAAATCACCTAGAAACCATAATCGAGATGGTTTGAACTCCTCTATTATCGCATTTAACTTATCATATTCTTTATCATCTGCTTGGATAGGTACAGCCATACCATGTTTTCTAAAATGAGCACTTTTTCCCAAATGAACATCGGCAAGAAGAATAACATCTTGATCTACCCAATAGCATGCGCCACTGCGGTGCAATTGAAATGTTTGATCTTGGAGTTTTACTTCTAGTGCCAGCTTGCAGGATGATTATTAATGATTAAAAGTATTTTGTATATAAATGGTTGGTTAATAATTTCGCTTTCGCGAAAGCGAGACCGTTACAAACAATCATCTAAAAGGCATACCTCAACGCGAGTATAAGATTGCGTCCAGCAGCTGCTATTCCTGAGGAATACGTGCGGTAACGCTGGTCTGTTATGTTCTCTAAAATCGCTGTTGCAGTAAGTCCGTCGTTAATTTTATAGCTAGAACGCAAGTTTACGGTGTACCAACTAGGTGAATAGGGATTTCCATCACTATCAAGTGCATACAAATAAGGGCGTGATTGCTGGCTAGGCGCGAGGTCGTTAAAATCAAACTGTCCGTTAAACATTACATAACCATCTAGTTGTAATCTATCACTTTCAAAAACCGCATGAATATCCCCAAAACTAGGTGAGACATGTCGCACAGCCACTTTAGAACCGTCTAATTCTTCTTGCTCGCCATCTAGCCAGTTATAATGACCGTACATTCTAAGGTTTTTATTAAACTCATATTGAGCGCCTATTTCTATACCGTAAACAGTAGCTTTTTCGGCATTTTGAATAGCCTGCACCTGACTTAATTCACCTTGATAGGTAATCATATCCTGACCGTCAAGTTGGAAATCTCTAGCTACTAATGCATCTTTTAACAGCGTGTAGTAAGCTGAAACGTCAAAGGTGAATTTATCATTAATACGTTTTCTAGCTGCCAATTCTGTATTATAAGAATACTCTGACTCTAAGTCTGGATTAGGAACAATAACTGTACCTGGACTAGGATCAAATATTTTACCGATGTCATCTACATTAGGTGCTCTAAATGCCGTGCTGAAGTTTGCTCTAAGCTCCCATGTGTCATCTGGTAAATAGGTAGCTCCTAATGCACCGGTTAATGCACCGGTGTTAAGACTGGCCTCTTCAAAAGGAAAGTTGAAAAATCTATTATCAAATTGTGCGTCTAACCATATGTGATTATATCGCAATCCTGATTGTATAGTGATTTGAGAATCTAGTCTCCACTGGTAGTTTGCATAGGCAGCGAGTGATCTCCATGAAGAACCGTCTGGATATCTACTTGCAGCATCCTGTCGTTCTTGAGTTTCTATATTAAGAACACTACCTACTGACCCAACTCGATTATGTAAAAACTCTGCTCCATAAAAAAGAACATTATTCTCGCGATTGCGTCTTTCAAAATCTATGGATGTAGTAAAAACATCTACTTTTTCTTTATTCTGAAAAAAATCTACGTCTTCAAAAGAGCGGTTATTGCGACTTTCTTCAAACTGTTGATATGCTTGCGAAAAGATCATTTTATCATACCACTTTCCATTACCTCTGTGAATAGCTTTGGCATTTAACATTAACCAGGTCTGTGGTCCATAATACCATTCTGACTCACGAGGGTCACCGTTATCATTAAATCTACTCAAAGAATCATATCTAGGAAAATCACCTGTAGCGGTATAAATAATACCTAGATCAAGCTCCCAATTTTGAGATGCTTGATATCTAAATTTTTGCAATAAATTAATCTGGTCGTATCCTGTAGGGACTTGTTCTTTTGGGTTTGGGTTATCAACGATCACATCTACTCCATCTATACGGTCTACATACTGGTTTCTAAGATAGTCATCTGGGCCGTGAGAACCCATCTTAAGATCGCCAAAAGAATTAACACTTATACTCGTAGCAGATGCAAATCTCTTTGTACCATAATTGAAATCTAGATGTGCTGTGTTTTCATTATTTGCTGTAGCATATCTCATTAAAGCATTCCCTGAGAATGAAATGGAATCTTGAGCAAACTTAGGTTTAAGTGTGTAAAAATTCATAACACCACCTATCGCATCACTACCATAAACGACACTACCAGGACCTAAAATAACCTCTGTACGATCAATACTTAAAGGGTCGATAGAAATAACATTTTGAAGATTACCACCTCTAAAAATGGCATTATTCATACGCACGCCATCTACAGTTAACAACAACCTGTTAGTAGAAAAACCTCTTATTAATGGACTACCGCCACCTTGTTGAGATTTTTGCACGTAAACCTGCCCTGATTGTTGTAATAAATCTGCGCTGGTCTGTGGATTATTAGATCGTATCTGAGCACTATTTTGTGAAATGATCTTTTGAGGAATATCTTGTTTGCGCTGTTCAAATTTAGATGCTGATATAACTATAGGATTTATCTTTTCTGATCTAGGCACCATAGCTATAACAGTACCTTGCGGTAGGATATCTACTTTATTAATCACATAGGTTTGAAAAGCCATGCTTTGAAAATAAATGCGATCTGTGTCTGAGAATTTTTCTAAGGAGACTTTTCCATCAAAATCTGTAATACCACTAATACTTTTATCTTTATTATAAACAGCAACAGAGAATAGCTTTTCCTTAGTAATTGCATTAACTACAGTCACGGTTTGCGCTGTAGTATAAAAACCTATAAGAAGACAAAGTATACCGATTAATCTCACTGGTCGAATAGCTGTTTTAGTATTGATAATGAATTAGGTTTTTTAAAGATTTGCAAATGTATCTGAAAATACTCAATGACCAAATTTAATAAGCCATTACGCTCTTCTCTATTCATTTTTACTTCATTAATTTGATCAAATTTCATGCCTAGAAAAGACTTTAACAAGTTACTCTCTATGTCTGTTAAATGGTGTGGTTGCAACCCATTATCATCAAAGTTACCATTAAGCATATTAAAATATGGTAAATTGATAGTACTATCATCTGGTTGAAAGCCTAAAAAGCCAGTCATGTCTAGCAACACTTTTATAGAAAAATTTGCAACTTGATCTGATTGATCTAAAAATTGAAAAGCTGTAGATAGATAGTCGAATAGTTCTTCGTCTGGTTGTTGCTCTGTTAATAGTTGAGACAGTACTTCAGAAAAGAACATGGTAATACTGCTTTTAATGATATTAGTATGAACATTTTGGTAAGCAAATAAAACCCTTGCCTCTTTAATATATTCTAGCGCACCTTTTCCTTTATGCTGTGTTTCTAATTCTAACTGAGTAAGTGGCTGAAAAAAAGAAATACGCAATTTCCCTTTTCTAGACTTGCGTATTCCTTTTAATATATAAGATTGCGTGCCTAATTCTTTGGTATATAATCTTGTTATAAGATCTGACTCTCCATACTTAAGAGAAGATAAAACAATTGCTTGTGTTTTTATAAGCATTTATCTTACTATCATAAGTTTAGAAACAGCAGTCTCAATATTATCACTGGTAGAAATAAATAGTAAATACACCCCAGATGCTACTTTATTACCAGAAAAACTTCTTGTATCCCATGGTATACTACCACCTTGAGAAACCGCTTCATAAACTAAGTTACCTTCTATATCTGTTATTTTAACTCGTGCTCTATCTGTTAATCCATCTATAGTTACATTTCCATCAAATCCTGGACGCACTGGATTAGGAAAAGCTCTTACACTTTCTAAATCATCTTCGGGCTTACTCGATCTTTCTCCTTGAAATGCTACTATACCATTATTTGTTGCAAAATAAACCTTACCAGTCGCCTCGTCTATAGCGATATCATTAATAGAATTTGTGGGCAACGGAGAATTATCTGTTGTGAACTGAAATATAGTCTCTCGTCCTGAAGGTGAAAACAAGAACGCGCCTGAACTAGCTGTAGCCACCCATTTATTGTTGTTACCATCTACTTCTATATCTAGTACCGCCTCATCCTGTAGCAACTCTCGTGCAATACCATTAGTATCTTCTATAATAACAGATCTTGCATCGCTAGGTGTGTCTGTAAACATACTATTAGGGTTAAACAGTATACGTAATCCTAGATTAGAACCTATCCACAACTGTCCGTTAAGATCAAGTCTTAATGAGGCTATGTAATTATTAACTAGATTATTATCTTCATCATAATTAATAGTCGTTGAATTTGCTGGATCAAAGCCTACTATACCAATATCTAGAGTACCATAAATAATTTTACCATCATCTGTAATCACCATTTTTGTCGTGCTTTGCGCTACTTCAGGTATTTCATCACTTAAATCAAAGGCCGTCCACTGACCAGATGGAGTCCTTCTATGTAATGAATTATCATCAAGACTTTGTGAAACCCAAAGATTACCTTCACTATCAAACTCACTATCTGGTAATCTTTGAAAATTAAAAGGACCATTATTAGTAGGAACTTCCGATAGGATTAAAGAGCTATTTGTATTGTCGAACAAAGTTACCGCAGCCCCATTTACAAACTGTACCAAACCATCATTCATGGAATTAAGAAAAATCTCTGAAGGATTTGATGGGTTAATGGTTACACTTCCTAAACTTCTAACATTAAGAATATCATCAAATGAAAAGTTCTCCCAATTCTCGTCCGTAACTAGGTGACTTATCCCAAATTGCTCTAATGGAAAAGGATTGTAAAACACATCATAATCACCATAACCCACCCACAACTCATCTGGAGATGTAGCTACTGTAAAAGCCGCGTTACGAGATGGACCGTCTGCCACGACAAATTCAAAGTCTGTTAGATTTAAAAGATCGATACGTATCATTCCAGCCTCTTCTGTACCGATAAATAAATCATTACCTACAGTTATTGCTTGGGTATAATTATATGCAATGCCGTCTACCGTTGTTATTCTAAGTATTTCTGTAAAACTTAAATCGTACACAAGAACAGCACTACTAGTGGCAACGGTAAAAAATTGATCTGAAGAATGAAAATCTAGTGCTCTACCTGGAAATTGTAAAGAGCTTATTAAAAAATCTACTGGTCCTTCTTCATATAAAAACCTATTTACCGCCGTAGCAAATAAACGGTTATTAAAACTCTCTAATTCATCCCAAGAATTACCATTTATTTGGTTCCAATTTGCAAAATCAATTAAAAAAGGATCTACAATGCTAGCACGTCTTATCCCACCATTTATAGTACCTGCATATAAAAAGTTATTAAATATCTCGATGGTGTTTACCTCTAACTGTTCCCCATTATCTCCAATAAAATAAGTATCGTCAAATTCTAGTCGCTCTAGATTATAAATGGCAATCCCAAAATCTGTAGCGATGTAAATAAGATCACCACTCTCTTTAAACTCATTAATCCTTTTATCATCTGGTGCAATAACTTGTTTATCTTGTATTGCAACCACGCTAGTCACGTTGCCACGCGCATCAACTACCTGTAACAGTCCATTTTCATATCCTATAACTAGAGTGGATTTTGCCTCACTGTAATGAATCTGACTTATCTCATCACCGCTCAACCCATTAATAGTGGTTAAGGTTGTAAAGGTTCTAGAACTAAGGTCGTAAATAAAGACAGCATTTTCACTAGCAGCATAAACGGCATCATCAGACTCGTCTATATCAATAATGTTAGTAAAAGAAAAAAGACCTTCCCAAGAATCAGAAAAATCTTGAGCTGCGCAAAAATTGCCGACGAGTATTAATAAGAGTATTAGCTTTTTCATATATCTACAACGTACCCATCTTTATTATATGATGAATAAGAACAAAAATAAACTTAATTAAGGGCATGAAAAAACCTCTGTAGATTTTACAGAGGTTCTTGTTGATTATAATTTCGCTTTCGCGAAAGCGAAACTTATATAAATAAATAGTTCTTACACAATTCCTTGAGCTAGCATAGCGTCTGCAACTTTTACAAAACCTGCAATGTTTGCACCTTTTACGTAGTCTACAAATCCATCTTCTTCAGTTCCATAAGTAACACAAGCTTCATGGATATCGTTCATGATTGCATGTAATTTATTATCCACTTCTTCTGAAGTCCAGCTGTAACGCATAGAGTTTTGAGACATTTCTAGACCAGATGTTGCTACTCCACCAGCGTTAGATGCTTTTCCTGGAGCAAATAATATCTTACTATCTACAAAGTGCTCAACTGCATCTGGTGTGCTAGGCATGTTTGCCCCTTCACTTACACAAATACAACCGTTAGATACTAATGTTTTTGCTTCTTCACCGTTTAACTCATTTTGAGTTGCACATGGAAGAGCGATATCACATTTAATAGACCATGGACGCTCACCTGCATGATAAGTAGCGCTAGAATATTGCTCTACGTATTCAGAGATACGACCACGTTTATTATTTTTAAGATCCATTACAAATGCTAGTTTATCTGCATCGATACCATCAGCATCATGTATATAACCACCAGAATCTGACATGGTAACTACTTTACCACCTAGTTGTAATATCTTCTCTGCAGCATATTGCGCCACGTTTCCAGATCCAGAAATAACAACTGTTTTTCCTTTGATCTCTTCACCACGTGTCTTTAACATGTTTTGTGCAAAGTATACGTTTCCATAACCTGTCGCTTCTGGACGGATTAAAGAACCACCGTAAGAACGTCCTTTACCAGTAAGAATACCTGTAAACTCGTTTCTTAATTTTTTATAGTATCCAAAAAGGTAACCTATCTCACGTCCACCTACACCTATATCTCCTGCAGGCACATCAGTATCTGCACCGATAACACGTTGCAACTCTACCATAAATGACTGACAGAAACGCATCACCTCACGGTCTGACTTCCCTTTAGGGTCAAAATCAGCACCACCTTTTCCTCCACCCATAGGCAAAGTAGTAAGACTGTTTTTAAACACTTGTTCAAATGCCAAAAACTTAAGAATACTCAGATTTACAGAAGGGTGAAATCTTAATCCTCCTTTATAAGGACCGATAGCACTATTCATCTGAATACGGTACCCACGGTTAACTTGTACCTCACCACTATCATCAGTCCATGGCACACGGAACATAGTTACACGCTCTGGTTCTGCCATTCTTTCTAACAGCTTATCAGATTGGTATTGCTTATTCTTTTCGATGAATGGTATAACGGTTTCAGCAACCTCAGTTACTGCCTGTATGAATTCAGGCTCGTTAGAATTCTTCTTTTTTATCAAATCGATAAAATCTTGGATGTTTTTTTCCATTATCTTTAATTTGTTCCTTTAAGAAAACGTTTGCGTTAATTATGCAAATATAATATTATCGCTTAACGTAATTTTTTTTTTACCAATAATTTAAGTTAACTCACGTTGTAATCACCATACACACCTATAATAATGATGCATTTCATCTATTGTATTAGTTTTAAACATATTTAATAATGTCTGTATGAACTACATTTTGTTATATTTGTCGTCATCACTTAAGTCCTTATATTAATGACGTATCTACAAAAACACATTACAACTCTTATCATTCTTATAGGAATGGTAGCTACTAGTAATGCGCAATTAGGCTTCTCTCACGAATTAGGTTTTATCACTGGACCTGTCGCTTTTCAAAGTGATTATGGTGAGCGATATGACTTTAACACTAACAAAGGTAATGTAGGTATCGGTGTTGGACTCATTCACTATATCAATTTTGCTTATCGTGCCGACTGTGATTGTTATACCGGAGATACCTACTGGAATGATCATTTTAAAATACGTAGTGAGATAGATTATCATGTGACCACCCTTAATCATCTAGGTGATGAAGCGGACAAGAACTCTATAGGTGGTCTTCAATTAAGATCTATGCAAGGAAAAGCAAAAGTCTTTGAGTTGGGTGCACAAATAGAATGGTATCCATTAAGCATTAGAGATTTTCAGAGTGGCACACCTAAAGTGGCACCTTACGTAGGTTTTGGAGCTCATTATGTAAACTATAGACCAGAAGCCACTAGTGTGTTAGGTCCTTTGGATAACCCAATAACGACATTCCCTACTTTTATAGATCGTATAGACACCTCACAGGGTAGTGCGATTGCTCTAGTAGGTGATCTAGGTTTTAGATATAAAATAAGTGAACTAAGTGATATTTTAATATCGTCTAAGTGGCATTATTATGTAGACAGTAATTATGTAGATGGATTAAGTCCTAATAATGTTAACAACAGAGCAAATGACTGGATATGGTGGTTTAACGTAGGTTACATCTTCTATCTGTAGAGCATTAACAATTATTATAAAAAAAGCCTTTCTATTGTAATGAATAGAAAGGCTTTTTTTTATTCTTGTAATCCAAGTTCTTCTAATGGATCCCAGTAAGTCTCTTTAAAATTTTTAATTTGATCTTCTTCGATAATTTGCCCTTCACTTTCTAGAAGTTGTTGCATTAAGTTAGTGCCAGGAAAATGATGTTTACCAGTTAACACTCCATTGCGATTTACAACCCTATGTGCAGGCACGTCTGGATCATTATGCGCAGCATTCATAGCATAGCCTACAGTTCTACTGCTACGTGGTGTTCCTAAAACTTTTGCTATAGACCCATAGCTAGTTACTCTACCATAAGGTATTTGTTTAACGACCTCATACACTCTTAAATAAAAATCGTTTGTACTCATGAGTATATTCTAAATATGGTAAATACCGCAATAAACAAAGTAAGACCTCCTAATAGGTAATTAATTTTGCGAGCAAATGTATTGCTGTCAAAGGCAAATTTCTTCACATAAGTAATGTAGGCTAATAACATTAAAAATGTTCCACTAGCGGCGCCTATAATAAATAGATGAGCCATGGGATAAGTAAATTCAAATAAACCACGACTGGCAAGAAAAGAACTAAAACCTATATAAAATGGAATAGGAAATATATTTAAAACCGATAATATGATTCCTTGCGCAAAAAGCTTAACAGGTGATCTATTTACCTCTTTTACTACTGGTGTACCAGAATCAAGTAACGCTCTAATAAAAAAGAAAACAGATAATGCTAGAAAAGCAACTACCGCAAACTTTTCTAACAGCAATAAGGTATCAGGATTGTTATTCAATAATTTAGAAAAGAAAACCCCTACATATACTTGCGCCACAACTATAAGTGATGCTCCTAATGCAAATATTACAGCTGCTTTTCTATTTTGTTTCACACTTATTTTGGCCGCTGTAAGATTCAATAATCCGGGCGGTATAACACCCACAAAACCTATAATTAAACCGAATAATAAATGTAAAAGTCCTGCCATTATTTCAATTTAAACTTGATATAAGTTATCGCTTTACCTGTTTCTAGATACTGCTTCTCATAAAAAGTCTGTGTACCGGTAACTTCTTCTGGAGATTCTGTATTTGAATAGACGTCATGATGTGCATATAGAATCTCTTCTCCTCTAGCTTGCAATAGCCCTAAAGTATATCCATGCATGAATTCAGAATCTGTTTTAAGATTCATAATACCATCAGCTTGTAAAATATGTTTATACTTTGCAAGAAAATCAGGATTAGTCATTCTGTGTTTAGTACGCTTGTATTTAATTTGAGGGTCTGGAAATGTGATCCATATCTCTTGTATTTCCGCTTTCGCGAAAGCGTCATCTACCAACTCAATTTGAGTACGTAAAAAAGCTACGTTAGTAAGACCTTCTTCAATAGCCGTTTTTGCACCACGCCAGAAACGCGCTCCCTTAATATCTATACCTATAAAATTACGTTCAGGATACTTGCGAGCTAGAGCAACCGTGTATTCTCCCTTACCACAACCTAACTCTAAGGTAATAGGATTATCGTTACCGAAAAATTCATTCCATTTACCCTGATGTTTAAAACCAGTGGTTACTTCTTCACGAGTAGGCTGAATAACGTTGTCGAATGTTTCGTTTTCGTTAAATCGTTTGAGTTTATTTTTGCTTCCCAATACAATTATTTAAAGGTTAATTAATGGCTACAAATATACCTGATTACAAAGTCATTGTATATTTACTACATGCAAAAATCCAAAAACATTTTGGTTGCCCCTTTAAACTGGGGCTTAGGTCATGCCACTAGATGCATACCTATAATATTAGAAATCATTAATAATGGGGACAACCCTATTATAGCTAGTGATGGACAGGCACTTGCTTTACTTAAAAAAGAATTTAAAGGCCATACTTTTATAGAGCTACCATCTTATGACATTGAATATGCAAAGGAAGGTCGCAATTTAAAATTGAAAATGCTTAAAGACTCTCCTAAGATATGGAAAGCTATACGCAATGAACACAAAATATTAAACCGCTTAATCCTAGAGCACAAAATAACTGGTATCATATCAGATAACAGATTGGGATTATACAGCAATTTAATACCATCGGTAATTATAACACATCAACTACAGGTTTTATCTGGTAGCACGACATGGGTCAGTACACAATTGCACCTGCATTACATAAAAAAATTTGATTATTGCTGGATACCTGACATCAGTGGAACAAATAACTTAACTGGTAAGTTATCGCATAATACTGATTGCCAACTAGACAAAGTTTACTTAGGTCCACTTTCTAGATTTAAAAATACTGGTCAGTATCAAAAAAAATACGACCTACTTATCTTATTATCTGGACCAGAACCTCAACGAGGTATTTTAGAAAAGAAATTACTTTCTGAAATAAAAAGATATCATGGTAAGGTACTATTTATAGCCGGCAGAATAGAAAAAGAGCAAAAAGTAGAAAAGAAAGGAAACGTAACTTTTTACAATTACCTCTCTACAGAAAGTTTACAAAAAGCTATAGATTTAAGTGAATGCGTGCTAAGCAGAAGCGGTTACACCACTATTATGGATTTAAATGAATTAGGCAAAAAAGCCTTTTTCATCCCTACACCAGGACAGTTTGAACAAGAATACTTAGCACAATCACTAGATGACAAAGGTCTTGTTCCTTATACTACACAAGAAGATTTTAAAATAGAAATGTTATCTAGAATACCTAATTATAAAGGTTTAGGCGACATTCATTCTACCACTACATCTATATCTTCTATACTAGAAGAAACTTTTTCTAGAGTAAATGAAAATTCAGAACCTATACCTATTTCACTATCAACATAAATACGCTCTCCATGAGCCTCTACAATATGTTTAACTATCGCTAGTCCCAACCCAGAGCCACCTTCTCTGCGCGATCCTGTTCTATCCACTCTAAAAAAGCGCTCAAATAATCTAGGTATAAATTCTTTTTTAATCCCTTCTCCATTATCAGTAACACGCACGATTACCTTATTATTAATAAGGTCTTCAATAGCCACCTCGGTGGTACCATTTTGTTTCCCATACTTAACAGAATTAACGATAAGGTTAGATACTACTTGCTGGATGCGCTCCTTATCTGCATGAACCATAATTTTATTATTATAATTCATATCAAAAACTAGAGAAATATTCTTTCTAGCCGCTTTCATTTCAAATTGATCAAACACCTGTTTCATCAATTTTACTATATCAAAGTCGTCTTTTTCTAGACGCATATCACCTACTTCTAGCCTAGTGATCATATCCATATCTTTTACAATATAGGTAAGACGCTCTACTCCTTTTTGTGCTCTTTCTAGGTATTTCTTACGTATAACCTTGTCTTTATGCGCTCCATCAATTAAGGTATCTATATAACCTTGAACGGTAAATAAAGGCGTTTTAAGCTCGTGAGATATGTTACCTAAAAACTCTTTACGATAATTCTCACGTACTTGCAGTGTTTCTATTTCTGTTTTCTTATTTCTAGCAAATCGCTCTACCTGATCTTTGAGAGTACGCATATCTGTAGCTATTTCTCTGTCATCAAAATTGCTCGATTCTAACAGAGACACGTCTTCATAAATACGTTTGATACGTCGATAAATAAAACGCTGTACCCTAAACTGAATAATCGTAAAGCATATTAAAAAACACGCCAAAGAAAAACAGAAAATAAGGTACAACGGTAACTCTACATCATCAAAAGATGACACACTTAATAAAAGTAAAAAAAGTATAACAGCGATATAAATAGAAGATCTAATCGCAAATCGGTAACTATTTCTTTGCGGCGCTGTATTATTTGACATATTTATAACCTACCCCTTTCACAGTCTTAAAACTGTCATCTCCCAACTTCTCTCTTAGTTTTCTAATATGTACATCTATAGTACGACCACCCACTATCACTTCATTACCCCACACCACATCAAGAATTTCTTCTCTTTTAAACACTTTACCAGGTTTAGTAGTCAGTAAAGAAAGTAATTCAAATTCTTTACGAGGCAATATCATTTCTTCCTTCTTAAAGATAATCTTGTACTGATCTCTATCGATAACTAGATCTCCTAGTTTTAAAATATTTGAAGCCTCTGGAGTAACATTCTCTCTACGTCTTAAAAGAGATTTTACCTTAGAAACAAGAACTCTAGGTTTTACAGGTTTTGTAATATAATCATCTGCACCCACATCAAAACCAGCGATCATTGAATAATCTTCACCTCTTGCAGTTAGAAAAGTTATCACAGTACCGTCTAATTCTGGTGTTTTGCGCATTTTCTCGCAGGCCTCGATCCCATCCATTACCGGCATCATGACATCTAGTATAATAAGGTCTGGCTTTTTCTTCTTTGCAATTTTGAGAGCTTCCTCTCCATTCTCTGCCGTAAACACTTGATATCCTTCATTTTTAAGATTGTATCCTACTATCTCTAAAATATCTGGCTCGTCGTCTACTAATAAAACTCTCGCTTTAGCGTCTTTCATTTCTTCTTTCATATTCTTAATGGGCTAAATTAAAAAGATAGTTACTCAAGCGTTTTAAATCCATGTTAGCTTTAGGTTAACTCAGTGTATTAAAAAAATAAAGTTATGAAAATAATTTGTGATGATCTCGCTTTCGCGAAAGCGGAATTCATAAACTTATCAATACTAGTACAATTAGTTAGCTATCACTAGCACTAGAAGGCATGTTACTTTAACGTTAAATAACTGACTGCCAAAACTTACACCATTATAGAAATTGTATATTCGCAAAAAACTACAACAAGATGAAACAAATTTACTTTAGTGTCGTAATGTTCTTTATTGCGGCTACTTCTTTTGCTCAACAACCTATAATTACCTCTATTGTAGACGGTGATTGTTCTGGTGGAAACCCTAAATTACTAGAGATTTATGCTAGCGGTACAGTTGACTTTACTTTATTCTCATTAGAAAATCAAACTAACGGAAACACAACTTGGGGTAGTGCATTTGATCTTTCTGGATTCGGTACTGTTACAGATGGTTTTATTTATGTAACGACTACAGGTAGTGCAGGAGCATTAGCTACTGAATTTCCTGGTCTAGCAAGTGCAACTGTACTTACTGATAATGTAATTAACCTAAATGGTGATGACCGTATTAGAATTATTGAAACAGCAACTAGTACTGTAATTGATCAATATGGAGTAAGCGGTGTGGACGGATCTGGTCAGACATGGGAATATGCAGATTCTTCTGCAAAAAGAATTAACGGTACTGGACCAGATAATGGTTTTGTAGAAGCTAACTGGGTATTTGGCGGTGCAGGTTCTTTAAACAACCTTGGAGTTTGTCAAGGTGGTACTGATACTTTTGAAACTTTAATAGGTGGAATAGGAACATACACAACTGTTATGTCTACAGTTCCTGCTGTTACTATTACTGCTCCTTCTGATGGATCTACACTTGCTGGTGGTACAACTACAACTGATATCATATGGAATTCTATGAACCTTCCTGCTGGAGCAACATTTAATGTATCAGTAAACGGTACTGATAACTTAGATGTTACTTCTCCTTATTCTATAACTGTAATGGATGGTGTTACTTATAATGTAACTGTCTCAATGGTAAACGGTACTATGTTAGTCACTACTGACTCAACTAGTTTTGACGTTGCATTCCCATGTGACCTACAATTAGGTACAATCACTGAAACGTGTCAGACTTCTACATCTGGTGTAGATTTATATGATGTAACTATAGATTTTACAGGTGGTAGTACTTCTACTTATGTTATTGACACTGCTGGTAATGGAACTGTAGCTGGAGATGATCCTTCTACTGTTGCAGCTGGACAGATTACAATTACAGGTGTTACTGAAGGTGTAGACTTTACAGTTACAGTTACTGGTGATGCAGCAAATAGCTCATGTACTCTAACTCGCAACATCTCAAGCCCTGCGTGTCTAGGTAATGTAACTTGTGCAAACCCTGGAGATTTAATAATAACAGAAATTATGCAAAACCCTGCTGCGGTAGGTGATAACGTTGGTGAATACTTTGAAGTATACAACACAACAGGAGCTGCGATAGACATGTTAGGTTATGAGATTGTAGATTTAACAAATGCAAACGAAAACTTTACTGTAATCCTTTCTGTAATTGTTCCTGCAAATGGATATGCTGTATTTGTTGCAAATGCAGATCCTCTTGCAAACGGTGGAATCACTCCTGACTATGTTTATGATGGTACTTCTACATTTTTAGGAAATGGATCTGATGAATTATCTATCCAATGTGGAGGAACTGTTATCGACGAAGTTTCTTGGGATAACGGTGCAACTTTCCCTGATGGAACTGGTGTGAGCATGGAATTATCTTTAAGCAGCTATAACTCTACAGATAATGACTTAGGTACAAACTGGGGTCTTGCCGTAACTGCTTATGGTGATGGTGATTTAGGTACTCCTGGAGCAGTAAATGACTTTACATTATCTAACGATACTTTTGACGCAAATACTTTCAAAATCTATCCTAATCCAGTAAATGGTTCTACAGTAAACATAGTTTCTACAAATGGAGAAGCCGTGGATGTAATAATCTATTCTACTTTAGGTCAGAGAGTATTAACTGCAGCTGGTCTTACAAATGAATTAAATGTAAGCAACCTTGATTCTGGAATGTATATCGTTAAGATTTCTCAAGGAAACGCAACTCAAACACGCAAACTAGTTATCAAGTAATCGATAACTAACCTTTATAATTTACTAAGCGCTGCAGTTTTACTGCGGCGCTTTTTTATTTACTTTTGTTTCAAATTCTTGATGTGATATTTCCTGTTTTTGATATTGATTCTAATAAAGCTTTTGAACAAATGGCTTTAAAAATTTATGCTTATCAAAGGCAGTACAATCCAGTTTATAAACAGTATTGCGATTTGTTAAACGTAAAAGAAGTGGACTCCTTAGAAAAAATCCCTTTTTTACCTATACAATTTTTTAAATCCCATCAAGTAATAAGCAACACTGACCCTACCCAAATAACATTTACCAGCAGTGGCACAACAGGTAGCACAGTCTCAAAACATCTTGTAACAGATTTAAAGGTATATGACCACAGCCTAGACGACAGTTTTAAAGCTACTTATGGAGCTATTGAAGATTATGTGGTTCTAGCTTTACTACCGCATTATTTAGACCGCACAGGCTCTTCATTAGTCTACATGGCACAACGCTGGATTAATAAGTCTGGACGCACAGAAAGCGGTTTTTACCTCAACAATTTAGAAGAACTAGCTGGCATACTTAAAAACCTTCAAAAAACCAATCAAAAAGTAATTCTTATCGGTGTTACATTTGCTCTACTACAACTAGCAGAACAATATGCTATGCCACTCGATAATGTCATTATTATAGAAACTGGCGGTATGAAAGGTATGCGCAAAGAGATCGTAAAACCAGAACTACACCAGATTCTCAAAACAGCTTTCCCGCAAGCAAGTATTCAAAGTGAATATGGAATGACCGAACTTTTATCACAAGCCTATGCGAGTGACGGCATCAATTTTACCACACCGCAATGGATGAAGGTAATTACTAGAGACACAAATGATCCTTTATCGCTTATAGATAATGGTAAAACTGGAGGTTTAAATATTATTGATCTAGCCAATTATAATTCCTGTTCTTTTATCGCAACACAAGACTTAGGTAAAAGCTTTAAGGATGGAAGCTTTCAAGTTTTGGGAAGGTTTGATCACTCTGACATTAGGGGTTGTAACTTAATGGCAGTTAATTAATAAATCCATATCTTAAGAAAAGAAAAAGACAACTTGTTTCCAAGTTGTCTTTTATATTATATGGTGTGAAGTAAAATTATTTTAAAACTACTAAAAAGTAATTCTTCTTTCCACGTTGTAATAAGATCATGTTTCCAGCAATCACGTCTTCTTCGGTAATCACCTTATCTTCAGTAATTTTATTTTTATTAACGCTTAGGCTATTTTCTTTAAGTGCTCTACGCACCTCACCGTTAGAACTAAGGAAACCAGTAGTTTCATTCATAAAAGTAACCACATCCACTCCATTTGCTATTGCGTCTCTTTCTATTTCTACCTGTGGCACACCATCAAAAATCTCTAACAATGTTGCCTGATCCATTTTACCCCATTGCTCTGGAGTTACTTTTTTAGAAAACAATATTCCAGATGCCTCAACCGCTGTCTCAAAAGCTTCTTTACCATGAACTAAAGTAGTTATCTCCTCTGCAAGACGTTTTTGTAACACACGGTAACTAGGATCTTTTTGATGCTCTTCAATTAAAGCCTCACAAGTTTCCTTATCTAAGAAAGTAAAAATCTTAATCCAGTTCACCGCATCATCATCAGTTGCTGTAATCCAGAATTGATAAAATTTATAAACACTTGTTTTATCTGCATCTAGCCAGATATTACCACCTTCTGTTTTACCGAATTTAGTTCCATCCGTCTTAGTAACAAGAGGTGTTGTTAAAGCGTATGCTTTACCTCTAGCCACGCGACGTACTAACTCTGTTCCAGTAGTAATATTTCCCCATTGATCAGAACCACCTATTTGTAATTTTACACCTTCATTTTGATACAAGTGTAAGTAATCATACCCTTGAAATAATTGATAAGTAAACTCAGTAAAACTCATTCCATCACCTTCTCCAGACACACGTTTCTTTACAGACTCTTTTGCCATCATGTAATTAACCGTAATGTGCTTACCGATATCACGAGCAAAATCTATAAGACTAAAGTCTTTCATCCAGTCGTAATTATTCACCAATTTAGCTCTCGTTTCTTCTTCACCACCTTCAAAATCAATAAATCTAGAAATAACGCTTTTAACACCAGCGATATTTTTATCTAGGATATCTTGTGTTAGTAAATTACGCTCTGCACTTTTACCACTAGGATCACCTATCATACCTGTTGCACCACCTACTAGCGCTATAGGTCTATGACCAGAACGTTGTAAATGCATTAAAAGAATGATTTGCACCATACTACCTATATGAAGAGAGTCTGCAGTAGGGTCAAAACCTATATAACCAGACACCACTTCATTTTGTAACATTTCTTCTGTATCGGGCATGATATCGTGTATCATACCGCGCCATTTTAACTCTTCTACAAAGTTGTAAGCCATAATTCCATTTTTACAATTGCAAATATATGTGTTTGGCTTTTTTTAAAGGTTTTTTAAGCCTTGTATTGTGTACTTTTACTGCATGATTTTAATCACAGGTGCAACAGGATTAGTAGGTGGACATTTGTTATACCGCTTTCGCGAAAGCGGAAACAACATCATTGCTCTTTATCGAGATTTAAAAACTCTTGATAATACACGTGAGATTTTTGAGTCTTATGAAAAAGGTGCAAGTGTACAAGTCGATAATTTTCAGTGGCTACAAGCCGAAATTCTTGAGATTCCAAGTCTTGAAAAAGCAATGGAAAATATCACTACCGTTTATCATTGTGCTGCCGCAATTGATGGTCTAGATTTTGAACATCTTAAAAGCATAAACATGCGCGGCACAGAGAATGTGATTAATGTAGCCATAGCGAGTGGCGTGAGTAAATTGTGCCACGTAAGTAGCATTGCTGCTCTAGGAGAATCTGTAGGCGGCAGGGCTGTAAATGAGGATGACTATTTTAATCTAGACGGACTCAACACAGACTATGCGATCACAAAATTTGGCGCAGAAATGGAGGCATGGCGAGCAACACAAGAAAACCTAGAAGTAGTTATTGTTAATCCTGGTGTAATTCTAGGAGAAGGCAACTGGAACAGTGGCTCTGGTCAATTATTTAGTAAAACGGCTAGCGGTAATAGTTTCTACACAGGTGGCAGCAGTGGTTTTGTAGATGTAAGAGATGTAGCAAAGGCCATGCAAGAACTTACCGAGAGTGATTATACTAACGAGCGTGTCATATTAGTATCTGAAAATAAATCTTACAAAGATGTATTAGACTATATAGCGATCTCTCTAAACAAAAAGAAGCCTAGCATAAAACTATCTAAAAGTTTACTGACAGCTGTTTCTTACTTATTAAAAATACCCAATCTATTAGGGTTAAAAAGAAAACTTAGCACAGCAACTGTTAATTCACTAAGCTCAAGTACTAAGTATTCTAATGAAAATGCAAAAACTGTTTTAAGCTTTGATTTCATCTCTGTAGCTGAAAGTATAGAAAGAGTTTGTAAATTTTATAATGAAAGAAAACACTAAAGTTCTTCTTCAATATTTTTTACTTTCTCCTTTTTCTTAGCTTTTTCAACAGTGCTTTTAGGGACTAGATTCTCTTGTTCTTTATTAAACCTTTCTTGCCTAGAACTTACAGAGTCTTGAAGAACCTTTAAATTATCTTGTACTTTTTGCATTATCAGAACGTAATCTTCTACCCTATCTGTATAATAATTTAAATTCTCTTGAAAACTTATACTGTCCATAGTATACTTTTCAAAAAGGTAAGAACTAGGCTGTACACCTTTTTCAATATAAGCTGTTCTATTAGAAGATATCGCACCTTCTACTATATATAGATCAGTGATGATAGCTGCCATTTTATCCTGATCAAACAGATTATCTGGTTTTGCAGATGTCTCTACATTAGAACATGAAAGTGTAAAAAGGATTAAGATTATGGCGGTTATTTTTTTCATCGTTTAAAAGAAAGTTCTTGAGCACTTTTATGATCGCTTACTTTAAAGTTTTTATATGCTAGCTCTCCATTAACAAAGGTTTGCATAATGCGGCTTTTAAATGTAACACCTTCAAATGGTGACCACCCACATTTTGCAAGCACGTTCTCCTTAGTCACAGTCCATGGATTGTTAGTATCTACCACAACAAGGTCTGCCTTATAACCTTCTCTTATGAAACCACGGTTTTCTATATCAAATAGTAATGCCGGATTATGACACATTTTCTCTACTACCTTTTCTATTGAGATCTTTTCGTCGTGAACAAATTGCAACATTGCAGGTAATGCATGTTGCACTAATGGACCTCCACTAGGACAACTAGTGTATGGATTTGATTTTTCTTCTAGTGTGTGTGGCGCATGGTCTGTTGCGATCACATCTATACGGTCATCTAATAGCGCTTGCCACAACTCTTCTCTATCAGTAGCTGTTTTTACTGCTGGATTCCACTTTATAAACTTACCTTTTGTAGCATAGTCTTCATCACTAAACCATAGGTGGTGTATACATACCTCTGCAGTGATTTTCTTATCTTTAATTGCCTCTTTATTAGAAAACAGTGAGGTCTCCTTCCCTGTAGACAAATGGAACACATGTATTCTAGCACCAGTTTCCTTAGCTAGTTCTACCGCACCACTACTACTTATATAACAAGCATCTTCACTTCTTATTTTAGGATGTTGATCCATAGGAATATCATCTCCATAGGTATCAAAAGCTTCTTTAAAATTTGCTTTAATTGTAGCCTCATCTTCACAATGTAAAGCGATGCGCAATTTTACTTTAGAAAATATTTCACGCAATACTTCTTTATCATCTACAAGCATATTACCTGTAGAAGATCCTAAGAATAATTTTAAAGCAGGTACTCTAGACGTATCTACTTTTAGGATTTCTTCTAGGTTATCATTAGTCCCACCGAACATGAAAGCATAGTTTGCATGACTATCATTTGCAGCCGTTTCCATCTTTTTCTCCCATTCTTTAATGGTAGTAGTCTGTGGATTTGTATTAGGCATTTCCATAAATGTGGTAATCCCACCTGCAACAGCAGCAGCACTTTCTGTGGCTATAGTTGCTTTATGTGTAAGACCTGGCTCTCTAAAATGAACCTGATCATCAATTGCTCCTGGTAATAAGTATTTACCCTCTATATCAATAACAATAGTATCTGCATTTTTTGCGCTTATACTTTCTGCTATTTCTTTGATTGTATCTCCTTCTATATAAACATCACCTTCTCTAGTGACACCGTCAGTAACAATCTTTGCGTTTTTAATTAATGTCTTCTTCATAATTCAAGCTTCCCTATCAAACTTTTAATTTTCATAATAAATACTCCGGTAACCGCTTCATGTATAATACCACCGCTCATCTTAGACTGTCCTCTAGAACGATCTGTAAAGATTACTGGAACTTCCATAATATTAGCTTTTAATAAAAAAGCTTTGAACTTCATTTCTATTTGAAATGCATATCCTACAAATTTAATCTTATCTAAGTTGATTTTACTTAAAAGTGATGCTTTATAGCATTTAAAACCTGCAGTCGTGTCGTGTATCGACATTCTAGTTATGAATCTTACATATTTTGAGGCAAAATAGGAAAGCAAAACTCTAGACATGGGCCAGTTAACAACATTTACACCACGCACATATCTACTGCCTATGGCAAGGTCTGCTCCTTCATTTTTACAAGCCTTGTACAATACAGGTATATCATTAGGATTATGAGAGAAGTCTGCATCCATTTCAAAAATGAATTCATAATCTCTATAAAGCGCCCATTTAAATCCATGAATATACGCAGTACCCAAGCCTTGTTTACCCTCGCGCTCTTCTAGAAATAATCTACCGGAATAATTAGCAAGGTTGTTTTTAACAACCTGACCAGTACCATCTGGAGAATTATCATCTACAATAAGCAAGTGCAAATCATCACTTTGACTTAAAACGGCATCGATCATTAACTGTATGTTATCGATTTCATTATAAGTAGGAATAATAATTACTGTGTTTTTCATAACAAGCGGCAAAAATAGACAATTAATCTAGCAGCATACTAAACGTTTGATAAATCATATTATTTTTGCTGATTCATATGAACTTTGAATTACGTCACATATCTCCCAACGACTGGATCACCATTACATTATTAATATGTATAGTAATTCTAGCTATAGCAAAATGGTTTTCTTCTATACCGTTAGGTGATTTACTCAGTTCTTACTTTAAAGATAGATTTATAAAAATTTCAAAATCAAATGGTGAGAGCACTTCATTACTCCTTATTTCTAGTCAGGTAGTTTATGGAATAAGTCTTTCTCTATTTGTTTACTTATTCTATCAATCGAGAATAGCAAGTCCTCCACAGTTTATCAATTTTATTCTAGCCTTAACTTTTATAGTCACCTTTTTATTAGGCAAACACTATCTAGGAAAATTGATTGCAAACCTGTGCCATTTTGAAGAGATCGTTGAAGTGATCGATCATCACAGAAATATTAACAGATCTATATTCTCTTTTGGGCTACTTTTAATCAATTGTATAGTCATCTATGCCTTTCATATGGAGCAAATTCCATTCCTAATAGCCTTTATAATTGTAGCATTATTCTTGTTTACTTATAACATAATTTTGATTTATACGTATCGAGCCCTATTAATTTCAGCTCCTTTCTATTTTATTTTGTACCTTTGCGCGCTTGAAATCGCGCCCTATCTACTTTTATATAAGTATATTATGCTGTGAGGACTTGTATTTAATAGAAAAATGAGTTTATGAAAGTGAAAACAATTTTGGTTTCCCAACCTGAACCTAAAATGGAAAATTCACCATATCAGAATTTGGTCGATAGAACAAAGGTGAAAATAGACTTCCGTTCCTTTATTCATGTTGAAGGAGCTGCAGCCAAAGAAGTACGAGAACAAAAGATTGATTTATCTCAGTTCACAGCTATTATTTTAACCAGCCGTAACGCTGTAGATCACTTCTTTAGAGTCGCTGAAGAAATGAGATATAAGATACCTGATTCTTTAAAATACTTCTGTCAGAGTGAAGCTGTTGCTTATTATTTACAAAAATATGTAGTATACCGTAAACGTAAGATTTATGTAGGTAAAAGAACTTTTCCAGAACTTTCTCCGCTTATTAAAAAACATAAAAACGAAACGTTCTTAGTACCTAGTTCTGATAAACTAGGAAACTCTACTCCTGCAGAATTAGATAAACTAGGTGTTAAATGGACTAGTGGTACTTTTTTCCGTACGGTAATTAGTGACCTTTCTGATCTTGCTGATGTAAAGTATGACGTATTAGTATTCTTCAGCCCTAGTGGGATAGAATCTTTATTTAAAAACTTTCCTGAATTCACTCAAGAGAAGACTAGAATTGCAGTTTTTGGAAACACTACCATGAAGGCTGCCGAAGATAAAGGTCTAAGAATAGATATTCAAGCACCTACACCAGAGTCTCCATCAATGACTATGGCTATCGAGAATTATATTAAAGATAAAGCATAAGATAATTTTTCCGCTTTCGCGAAAGCGGAATTACAACAAACAAAAAAGTCCTGAATAATTTATTCAGGACTTTTTTTATGCAACCATTTTAGAGGTTAAATTTATAATTTTCTAGGTGGACCACCAGCTAGAATTTCTTCTGATGCTTCACTTTCAAATTGTTTAAAGTTATCAATAAAGAACTGTCTTAATTTTTCGGCAGTTTCATAATAACCTTTATCATTATTCCATGATTTACGAGGGCTCAAGACTTCTGTCGGTACATTAGGACATGTTCTAGGTTGCGCAAGTCCAAACATAGAGTGCACGTGGTAATTTCCTTTATTAGCTTCTTCTAATGAACCATCTAGCGCTGCGGTAATCATAGCTCTAGTATATTTTAATTTCATACGAGAACCTACACCATAAGGACCACCAGTCCATCCTGTGTTTACTAACCACACGTTCACACCAGCTTCTTTCATTTTCTTGCTCAACATCTCTGCATACACAGTAGGATGTAGCGGCATGAATGGCGCTCCAAAACATGAAGAAAAACTAGGCACCGGCTCTGTAACACCAGCTTCAGTTCCTGCTACCTTTGCTGTATAACCGCTTATAAAGTGGTATGCAGCCTGACCAGGTGTTAATTTTGAAATAGGAGGCAGTACACCAAAAGCATCTGCAGTAAGGAAGAATATATTCTTAGGATTTTTTCCTTGAGACGGTACTTTTATATTATCGATATGATAAATAGGGTAACTTACTCTTGTATTTTGTGTTATAGAAGTATCAGCAAAATCTACAGTATTATCTTCTTTAAAAATAACATTTTCTAGAATTGCCCCAGATCGTATAGCATTAAAAATTTCTGGTTCTCCTTCTGGATCCAGATTGATAACCTTTGCATAACAACCACCTTCAAAGTTGAAGACTTCATTATCCTCAGTCCATCCATGCTCATCATCGCCTATCAAAGCACGATTAGGATCTGTAGAGAGAGTCGTTTTACCAGTACCACTAAGGCCAAAGAATATAGCTGTGCTACCATCTTTCCCTACGTTTGCACTACAGTGCATAGGTAACGTGTTTTTGTAAACAGGTAAGATAAAGTTAAGAGCACTAAAAATTCCTTTTTTAATCTCTCCTGTGTAACCAGTACCACCTATTAAAGCGATTTTTCTTGAGAAATTTAAAATAGCAAAATTGTGCTGTCTTGTCCCATCTTGATCTGGAACCGCCATAAATCCTGGTGCATTGATCACTGTCCACTCTGGATCAAAGCCATTAAGCTCTTCTTCTTCAGGTCTGATAAACATGTTATAAGCAAACATATTAGACCATGGATACTCATTGATCACTCTTAATTTGAGACGGTAGTCTTTATGAGCACATGCATATGCATCTCTCACAAAAAGCTCTTTACCATCTAGATAAGATGTTACCTTATCCAGTAATGCGTCAAATTTATCTGACTCAAAAGGAAGGTTAATGTTTCCCCACCAGACTAGTTTTTCAGTAACTTCATCTTTCACAATGAATCTGTCCATAGGAGAGCGACCGGTAAATTCACCTGTATGAACCGCGAGCGTGCCATTATCAGTTTCTTTACCGCCATAGTCCTCTACAGATTTCTCTTGTAAAATTTCAGGCGCGAGTTGGTAATTGATTTTGGAATTTTTGATTCCCCATTCGGTTAACGCAATCGATTGCGTAATAGAGGTGTTTGAATTCATGATAATCCTTTAATTAAGATTTCTGCAAAAATATAACTCTCAAATGGCTCTCACTAATTATTAATAGAATTATGTGAAATGATTTTCCATAAGGCAAAGAACCACCCTGATATCAGGCTTAGGCCGCCTAAAGGAGTTATCGGACCAAGAAATTTCAAGCTTATTTTAAGCCATTTTGATACTGAAAGTCCATAAATACTAAATGAAAACAACACAATTCCGATAGCAAACAAATACAACAAAACACCTTTTGAAGAATCTGTTAAAATATTTACTTGAGAAAAAGCAATCAATGCAATGGCATGAAATAATTGATAACGCACACCTGTTTCAAAACTTTTTAACTGTTGTGGCTCTAACACTTTCTCTAGAGCATGAGCACCTAAGGCTCCTAAAATTACCGCGATAACCGCAAAACTACAGCCGACGATTAATAACTTTCTTTCCATTATTTCCTAAATTTTAATTAAGTCACTTAACTTGGCACTAAATTACAACAGCCATGCGTCACATCTTAATTATAGGAGCAGGAAAATCTACAGGAGTATTA
Organism: Nonlabens sp. Asnod3-A02; assembly: GCF_045063755.1. NCBI lineage: Bacteria > Pseudomonadati > Bacteroidota > Flavobacteriia > Flavobacteriales > Flavobacteriaceae > Nonlabens > Nonlabens sp. Asnod3-A02. The sequence continues at coordinate 925,657 of NZ_JBEFOC010000008.1, read as the reverse complement.
GTAGATTATCTTCTTAATAAATCTAACGAACATAACCTACATCTAATCATCGCTGATAAAAACGTTGAGAGTGCTCAATCGTTAAGTCAGAATCATGAAAATGCAACCGCCATAGAACTAGATATTTTTAATCCAGAAGAGCGTAAAAAACACATTCAAAAAGCAGATATCGTTATATCCATGCTACCTGCTAGATTCCATATAGAAGTTACCCAAGACTGTGTAACTTATAACAAAAACATGGTGACTGCTAGTTATGTAAGCCCAGAAATGGAATCGCTGGATAAAGAAGTTAAAGAAAAAGGCCTCGTTTTTATGAACGAGATAGGCGTAGATCCTGGAGTAGACCACATGAGTGCTATGCAAGTAATAGATAGCATTAGAAACAAAGGTGGTAAACTTTTATTATTTGAATCCTTTACTGGTGGCCTTGTTGCTCCAGAAGACGATAATAATCTATGGAATTATAAATTTACATGGAACCCACGTAATGTAGTTACGGCAGGACAAGGTGGCGCTGCAAAGTTTATTCAAGAAGGCAAATACAAATACATACCGTACCATCGCCTTTTTAGAAGAACAGAGTTTCTAGATGTAGATGATTATGGACGTTTTGAAGCTTTAGCAAATAGAAATAGTCTCAAATATAGAGAAGTTTATGGCCTACAAGATGTCTTAACCTTATATAGAGGCACCATGAGACGTGTAGGTTTCAGTAAAGCATGGAACATGTTTGTACAACTAGGCATGACAGACGACACCTATACTATAGAAGATTCTGAGGACATGACCTATCGTGATTTTGTCAATAGCTTTTTACCTTATTCTCCTACAGATAGTGTGGAACTAAAAATGCGTCATGAACTTAAAATAGATCAAGACGACATTATGTGGTTAAAACTAGAAGAGTTAGATATTTTTAATAGTGAAAAGAAAATAGGTCTTAAAGATGCCACACCTGCACAGATGTTGCAAGCCATTTTAGAAGATTCATGGACATTACAACCTGGAGAAAAGGATATGATTGTGATGTATCATAAATTCGGCTATGAATTGAATGGAGAACAATATCAAATAGACAGCACCATGGTCTGTCTAGGCGATGGGAAACTTCAAACTGCTATGGCTAAGACCGTAGGACTACCTGTAGCTATAGCTGCTTTAAAAATATTAAATAAAGAAATTACAGAACCTGGAGTGCAAATTCCTATTAAAGAATCTGTATACAAGCCTATTCTTAAAGAATTAGAAGGATATGGCATTCGCTTTCGCGAAAGCGAGACAGAATATCTAGGTTATAATAAATTACACTTGTAACTATTCTCAAAAATCAGCCAATAAAAAAAGTCACTTACTAGTTAACTAATAAGTGACTTTTTTTGATAGAGTATTAAGTATTATCTCCTCTTTAAAAAGATAGAAATAAAATACAGTAAGGTAGCAAGTGAGCCTATGGCTGCAACTAAGTAAGTTCTAGCAGCCCATTTTAAAGCGTCTTTTGCACCAGCGTGTTCTTCTTGAGTAAGCATTCTTTCATTTTCTAACCACGCAAGTGCGCGATTACTAGCATCATATTCTACTGGTAAAGTTACAAAAGCAAATAATGTTCCCATACCATACATAATAATACCTGCGAGCAGTACCCATTTACCAAAAAAAGTACTTGCCGCGAGAGCAACACCACCCATGATTACCCATTGAGAATATTTAGATGCAATACTCACTATAGGAACTAGACTAGAACGCATTCCTATCCATGAATAAGCCGTAGCATGTTGTATCGCGTGACCTACTTCATGAGCTGCGACTGCGGCTGCAGCTGCATTGCGTTGTGAATAAACCACCTCACTTAAATTAACCGTTCTATCGCTAGGGTTATAATGATCTGTAAGCTGTCCAGCTACCGAAATTACTTTTACATCTGTAATACCGTTATCATCGAGCATTTTTTGAGCGATCTCTGCCCCACTCATTCCGTTTTTGAGAGTCAATTTTGAATAGTACTCAAATTTTGACTTTAGTTTTTTACTTACTAAAGTACTTACCAGCATAACTATACCACCGATAATATAATAACCCATTAAGCCGCCGCCCATCATAATTTATAATTTTAATCAAGTTAAGAATTTAAAGTTACATCTTTAAAATTAAATTTTCATTTATTAATTACATAGATGAAATACAAAGTATAGAGTTGAAAAAACTAACTTGCCCATACCAAAACTACAGCGCTGATGACACCACTAGAAGACTTAAAAAACAGAGATGACATCAATAAACTTGTTACCTGTTTTTACAGTAAAGTAAGAGAAGAGAAAACCCTAGGACCTATTTTTAATAGAGCGATTGAGAACTGGGACACACATTTAGAGCACATAACAGATTTTTGGGAAAGCAGTCTACTAATGGCCAAAAGCTATCAAGGAAACCCTGTTACAGCACATAAAAAACTAGATGTACAGGAAAATCATTCTATAGATATGAACCATTTTGGCATATGGATAAACCTATGGAAAGAAACCATAAATGAAATGTACCGCGGCGATATAGCAGACCTCGCATTGCGACGAGCTAGAAACATGGCTAGTATACTATTTATAAAAATGTTTGAGGCTAGACCTTAAACTATAGATCTATCTATCAAATGACCAGTTCATAATATCGGTGCGCAAACCTAGATTTAACCACGTCGTGCTTTCTCCACGTACAACACTATTATTTATTATCGGATTTGAACTGCGGTAGATTACCTGTCCAAAAACCTTCAACCTACTTGCTGGATTTATGACATAACCAGCCTCTAAGTGTCCATAGAAAAAGTTAGAAATATTACCTTGAACGGTTACATTACCATTATCAGAAATACGATCATCTTCTGTACCATAAATATCACCTCCATAAAAGGCGTTATCACCATCAGTAAGCACATCATAACCACGCTCTCCATAAATAGCCTTAGCTATTCCATACCAGCGGTCTTTTGTGTAGCGTCCTATTAATACCGTTTCATAAAAATTTGCACCCCATGGATGTGCGAGCGCCTGGTTACTGTTACCATAATTCAACACCACTGTATTATGAGAGTACGTGTAAGGTCTTACTCTATTATATTCTAGTTGCATCATTAAATTAGGTAACTTAAAGGCATTTTGCCATTTTACACCTAATTGATAAGCACTTTTATTTTGATAACTACCATTACCACTCACAACAGATCCTCCAGAAAACTCATCAAGAACTAACTGTCCATATGCAGTTACCTTATCACTGACTTTATATTTAGCTGTTAGACCTAACAAAGCATTTCCACCTCTAGAGCCTGTTTCTAGTTCTACGGTTTGATAAAAAATCACAGGGTTTAAATAATTAAAATCAAAACCTCTCTGGTTATCATCCTGCCATAAAACGCTCTCAAAGAAACCTAGATTTAATCTTTTAGTTGCATTCCAACTTAGATAATGGTGCGTCATGAACTTCGTACGGAAAGAATCGTCTGCGGTTACCTCAGGTCGTACATCTCTCAATGATGTGTACAATACCGTATAATCTAGTTTCCAGAACTTAGCATTGAGCTTAAAATAAGGAAAAGGCTGCGAGTTATCACTTAATACTAATGAGCGGTAACCATCACCTATAAAGTGCTGTCCATGCCCTAATTGTAAATCAAAATATTTACTAGGCTTATAATTAACGTAACCTGTAGCTACTGGATAATCAAATATTCTGTCGCCGCCATCTTCGGCGATACCTCTACCTGGTACTATACCAGGATTACCACCATCTGGCGCTCTAGAAATAACATCTCTTTCAAAAAAACCAGGAAATCTAGCTTGAGACTCTTGTATACTAGCACCGAATGTGATTTGATCTCCTATTCCACCACTCACATTAACTAATCTGGTGTTGTTATAAGTAGTCACATCATCTCTAGAATCTTTACCTACTTGAAGATCTACACCTGGATCTATAACCACCCAATAATCTTCTCCAGCAAGTTCAAAGAAATGTTCATTATGCCACTTGCGTCCCAACCATGTATTACGATCCTTAAGCAAGGATTCACGCTCTGCTTCAAGGTCAAAGTATTGATCCACATAATTAAAAGTATAAGGTTTTACCGCCGTATGAGCATTATTCCCTACACGGTTCATCGCTGCTTCATATCTATGATATCTTTGGTAAGAAAGAGGTATTACTGCATCAGACCTTAATTGATGGTTATCATACTGGTCACTAATTATGGTGTTGTATTCTTCATTCGCTTTCGCGAAAGCGAGACTATCTTCCTTCCTTTTAACCTCATTTTGTTGATCTATTTTAGACTGAGAGTTGCTATACACTTTAAAAGAACCAGACTCTTTCATAGGCACTGGCACATTAAGTATAAATTGCATGAACGTAGCGTCTCCATTAAATGTAGGAGCTTCTATAACTGGTAGTTTTGAAAACGCTTTAATCATCTCTTCTTTTAAAGAAGATTTAAATGCATCTGTTCTTATTAGAACAAATTTACCATCGCGATCCACCTCAAATCTTATGGTAACCGACTGATCTGCAAGCGTATCATTTTTAATAGGATGCTGATAACTATTTTTAAGCTGAGCATAAAGAGCACTATAAAAACAATCTTCTAATTGCTTACTCGTATTCCCTTTACAATCTTCAAAAACCGGAAACCGTTCTATATCAGACTGAGCAAATAACCAACTTGAAAATGTAAGAAAGAGTAAAGTATATAAAAATTTCATAGTCCCTTGATAAGTGACAAATATACTTGTTTTACCTACTGTCCCAAAAATAGAAAAGCCATGAAATTTCATGGCTTTTTAAAAATCGTATAATAGTAAAGTTACTAATCGTTAATCTGGAAACGTATAGGCAGTGCGTAGGTAACATTAACCGCAGCATTATCTATCTTACCTGGTGTCATTTTAGGTAATCTTGAAATTACCTTATAAGCTTCTTCTTCTAGTTTTTTATTAGGTGCTTTTACTAGAATATCTTTAGGCAAGCCGTCTACACCTATGGTAAATTGCACAGCGATTTTAACCATACCATTTTCATTCAAGTCATTACCCAGACTCGTGTCGAACTTTCTTTGAATAAACCTTCCCATTTTTTTATTGAGACATTCTACTCGCTCCTTACTATCCATTCTAGAACTACATCCTGGAAACAACGGCACCTCATGCAGTGCAGCTATTACTGTAGGTCCAGATGGTTTACTAGCTGGCGCGTCATTGTTACTACTGGCTACATCTGCATCACTAGTATCAGTATCTACAAGGTTATTTTCAACAGGCTCCTTTGTATCATCATCTTGTTCTGGAACATCTGGTTGATCATTCTCGATAACCTTAGGTGGTTTATTTGGATCTACTTTAGGTGTCTCGACTTTTGGCTTATGTGTTTTCTTTACTACTGGTTTAGGAGCCTCATTTGGAACTATTTTAACAGCTCCTATATTTGTTTCTGTGTGATCAATTGGCACCGTAGTAGCAATAGGAGTGTTTGTTTCAGGAACCTCAGTCGTTAATTCTATAATAAGAAACGCAGCTACTAATGCAGCTATGAGTCCAATTTGAAAATTAACGATGGGATTGACCTTTGTGTTTGCCGCTTTTTTGTCTTCACGGCGAGTGTTTTGAGATGTTGCAGCATCTCTTTTCTCATTTGAAGTGTTCATAATCAATGGTTTTATGTTATTTCAAAGAGAAATCAAGAAGTGTACCAAAAAAAAATCCCAACCTATACAGGTTGGGATTTTATATATAAAATAGTGTCTATTATTAGTCTTGCACTTGGAAAATAATAGGTAGTGCATAAATCACACCTACTGGTTTACCTCTTTGCATTCCTGGAGTCATAGCAGGTAATTTATTAATTACTCTAGCTGCTTCACTCTGTAATTTAGGGTGCTTTGCTTTAGACTGAATACCTACAACATTACCTTTTGAGTCGATTTTAAATTGAACAGAAATTTTCTGTCTTCCTTCTAGACCTAAATCATTTGCAAGTCCAGTATTAAACTGTTTATTTACAAATTTGGTAATTTTTTCACTCATACATTTCTTACGATCTGCATTGTTCTTTTTACTCTCACAACCAGGATAGATAGGCACATTCTCGATAATCGCAAATGGAACATCAGCAATTACTTCTTCAACACCTACTTCTTCAGCAACTTCTTCGATCTCAACGATCTCTTCTTGCTCATCTGTTTCTGTATCTTCAATGATAACCTCTTCTATTTCCACTTCATTCTCAACTACCTCGATAATTTCAGGAGCTGGCGGTGGTGGCGGTGGTGGCGGTGGAGTATCCAACATTTGAGTAATCGGAATTTCTTCCTCGATGAAGATTTCTTCAGGCTCCTCATACACCTCTTCTATTTCTACGGTTTTAGACTCATATTCAAGTCCTTGCCAAGATAATAACAACATAAACGCCAGCCCTGATAAGGCGTATAGCGTAATGTTCTTACGTAAATCTGCTTTTTCTGATTTTTTTACTTCCATTATGGTTGTATTTATAAGAGGTTAAAAATAACTAATTCTTTGTGCTAACAAAAGAATTATGCAACTTTATGTTTGTTAAATAATTTATCAATTATCATTAAGAATAACATAGCAATAATGATGCCAGCAAAATTTGCTAGTACATCCATTATGTCCATTGTTCTATTTACAGAAATAAACTCCTGTCCTAGTTCTATTAACACCCCTATAATCAAGGACAAAGCACCTGCTCCTATCGCAATAGGTCTAGACCAGTTTTTTAAAATAGTTTTTAGACCAAAACTCAAAAGGCTTTGCTTTCCTAAAAAACGACTGTAAAAGAAAATATACCACAAGATCGCCATTATAAAATAGGCGGTAGCATGGTATATCTTATCTACGTTATCGATATTTACTGGCGGCGCTGGGTTTGCTATCATAGACGCTACGGTAATGAATACAGTAAACAATGGAGCAGCTAGCCAATAAATAACTTTTTTCATTATCCTACTAACTCTTTATAAGCGTCAGCACTTAATAATCCATCTACTTGAGTTGCGTCAGTAAACTTCATTTTTATCATCCATCCGTCTCCGTAAGGGTCAGAATTCACAAGTTCTGGTTCATCTTCTAACTTTTCATTAAAGTCAGTAATCTCTCCAGTTAACGGAAGAAAAAGATCTGAAACAGTCTTTACCGCTTCTACCGTACCGAAAACTTCCTCTTGATCCAAAGTCTCATCTACAGTCTCTACTTCTACATAAACAATATCACCTAACTCGCTCTGTGCAAAATCAGTAATACCTATGGTAGCAACGTCTCCTTCTATTTTGATCCACTCGTGATCTTTAGTATACTTTAATTCTGATGGAATATTCATTTTATATGATTTTTTAAAAGCGTAAATTTAAGATAACTCTATCTATTAATTCAAACCTTAAAGTTGAATTATGCATGATACTTGAATTAATTACCAAATGTGTACCTTAAAGTAAATCCACTACGTATGGTAGTTTGTGGAAACGCCGTGGAAATAGCAAACTTTGAGAACGTATGATCGTAATAAAAGATAGCTGTAAACGCCTGGCTCAAGTTATAGTCTGCAGTAAATTTAAGACCATAAATAGTCTGTCCAGCGGTCGCCTGACTGTTATCTAGATCTAGATACCTCACTATAGTAACATTATCTCTAACCGATCCATCCATTCTTAAATTTAAATCACTCTTGATAATCTTACTTCTACCTCCAAAATTAGATTTAAATCTAAGGTCTTTAATACGATAACCTAATCCCAAAATAAGCTCATTACCATTAATTTCAGTAAGTAAATTATTATCAAAACTTAAAGATATTGCTCTATCTCTTCTTAATTCAGCCGCAACGGACAACGAGTTTTTCATTTCCATATCTATCTTTATCAAAGGACTAAACTGCTCTGCAAGGTTGATATTAAAGAAAAGTCGCTCTGATTTAAAATCACCATTTTGATTCAGAGCATTAGTTCCTACTTGATCTTCATAAGACAGCGCACCGTTACCAGGCACATAATCTAGATTAGTTTGAAATTGATTAATAGTATAACTAGAGCGGTATCCATGATTAATAGAGAACCTACGGAAGTTCTTTTTAAACCATTTTAAATTCATCAACCCAGTATACTTTACAGTCCAGTTAGGTAAAGGAATATTTCTAAAAGCATTAGAATCTTGCTTTTCTACATCTCTACCTTCATATGCAGCAAGAAATGCTGGTAATAACACTTGCTGACTGTTCCTAGAAAAACCTAATGGATACCCATCTGCATCTCGTGTAAAGGTGTTACCTCCATAAAAACTAGTTGCCAGCCTGTCTGCCACAGCAAGTCTATTACTTCTAAAAGTATCAAATGTTTCTGAATCTTCAATAGTGCTTTTTTGGAATGCAGTTCCTATCATTAAATTAGTAATGTTGTAATTACCAAAAGTATTTGAAGTAAGCGATTGATAGGTTAAATCATCTTCGTCTACACGATAGTTCTCTGTATAGGTTTCTTGATAAGCACGATTACCTAATATATCTATAGACAGGTCTTTTAACAGATCTACTTTAAAATTAAAGTCTAACTGTCGTGTCTCTACTTCACTATATTGTTGGTTAAAATCTTGGTATAAGGTTAACCATCCACGTCTTGCGGCAAGGTCACGCACCTCTGCCTGACTACCGAATACAAAACCTGAAGTAGGTTTTAATGTCCCAATAAAACCAATATCTGGTGTATAACCTGGTAAGAAAATACCATTAGTTTCTTGATAATTTATTTGAGCACGTTTTACCGATGTAACGACACCTATAAGTGTATTGTATGCTTTATTACCAAAATTCTTCTTTGGGGTCTTGTCCTTCTTATCATTTTGAGCAGCCTCGTTAGGTCTAGGTGTTCTAGATCTTGTTCTAGATCTAGCAGCATTTGCCGTCACACCAAATTTCTTTTTCTCAAGACCTACATATCTGTATAATTTATCTAGATCTAGCGTTCCATTAATGCGATGTGTATTTGCATTTTGAATAGAGTTTCCTAAATCGGGAATGCCATCTAGCTGTGCAAATTGTTGCTGGTTACGAGTCCAGTTAAAGTCAGATGTGTATGTGTAGTTCGCTTTCGCGAAAGCGAGAAAAGGAAATTTATCAAATGGCAATTTATAAGTAAGTTGCATTTGTTGAGAGTGTGAGTTAGGAATACCCTCGTCAAAGAAATCGGTCCATACGGTATAATTCTCATCAATAGTATCATCTTCATTTACATAATCACGTATCAATCGATCACTGTTTGCAGATAAATTTACTTGCAATGATTTAGTTAAATCCCAATTGATCGCATATTGATGATTCATTGTGAAATTGCGATTAGTAAGCGGTGCAATGGTTATATTTTGAGCATCTGGTAGCCCATCACCATTTAAATCTACAGGGTTAGTATCTAATTGTAAATCGCGAAACTTCTGTGTATTGTACTGTCGTAAAACATTTAATCCTGCTGAGAAATTATTAGGCAATGGATTAAAGTTTAAATCTTTTATAAACTTCAAGTAAGAGTTATTTAACCATGCCGCATTCTTAAACGGCTCTAACTCTAATTTAGGAAAAGCATAATTATAAGTACCTCCTACATTAACCGATTGATCTTGGAATTTCTCTACTTCAAAATTGCGTTGATCTGTCTGATTGTAAGACCCAGAAAAAGTGAAATTCTCGATATCATAAGGCATCGGTTTTGCATCTCCTGTTCTTTCTTTGCGCACACCTATTAAGTTAATACTTTGTCTACGAGTGTAATCTTCTGACTGTTCTTGAATGGCATCACGCTCTGCATCACTAGTTGCGTTATCTAATCTGGTTTCTAGTTCTATATCTTCAAATTGAGGATCGTATTGCGGTGTAATCGTTTCTTCTCCTATGCTGTAAGAAAAAGGTAGAGAAACACCCCATTTTTGAGGCAGTAACTTACCCAGGCTCACATTAGTTGTTACATCGTACTGAGTAACGTCTTCACGACTTCTTTCTTGAGGACCTTGCTCTATAGCTCCAAAACCTACTGTACTTCTTCTACCAGTTGCGCTCACACTTGCAAAGTCTGCAATGTTTGCATCCATATTCATCACTGCGGCATAACCACCTTGATTTTTAAGACCAGCGAGACGCATTTCATTCACCCATATCTCACCACAAATATTATTAGTAGTTGCGTTGCGCACACCTATCATCATAGCACGTATATCACCAAAGTTAGGATTACCTTTAATACCGTATTGATGTTGATTCTCTTCTCCAGCACTAGCCGGATCTAAATCTGCCTGATCAAAGAAGTTTAGATCACTAATATTAAGCGTGTTATCACCTAAAACTTGTGCTTTTATGGACTGAAGCAACGATAGATCTATATCAAAATTATTTGCAACCGGCCATATCTCTTCTCTAACATCTGTACCAAAAGCGGTAGGTTTTAACGGCAGTCGTATCTCGTAATAGTTTTGAGTGAAATCAACTCCTATTCTTACAAATGCCTCTAAATCATCATCATCTACAGAAATCTCATTTACTAAAGACTCTGCATGAACAAACATTTTAAGAGATTCATACTGACGCATATCAATTCTAATGTTCTTAAAAACTCCACGCGCATCGCCAGGTTCTAAATCACAAACACTTAATGCTAGTGATTGCTCATTCTGACGTATGTTTTGATTTTGTGTACGCAATTCTTCTCTTTCTACACCAGGTGGCAATCTATAAGGAATAGGTGTACGAGATTCATTATTCTCAATATTAACTCCTTCTACTTCAAATACAGTAGGATCATCTGATGCGATAGGATCTGTATCATCTAGTGACTCTGTATATCTTCTATAATCACCACGCACTAAATCTAAAGAACCAAATCTTAAAAAAGTGTCTACTTCAAAGTCTGACAGATACATTCTCATAAAACGTATAGCTCTAAAATCTGCAATCCCTCCTACTTCTTCTCTATTAGGGTCATTTAAAGGAACTCTAAATTGAACCCATCTCGTGTCAAGTGTATTACCATTAGGTAAAACAGTTTGTACTGTTTTAGTATCAAATATGTAGTCACTAGTGGTTACATCCATACCAGGAAAAATCTCAATATCATATTCATAATAACTATCGATAGTATTCATCGTGTTATCACGGTTAATATCTTCTACATCTGGCAAAGTTGTCGCACCACGATCATCTTGAGTTACGGTAGTAGGTGAGTTTCCTTCAGTACCGTTATAATTCTTATAGCGTGTAAATATATCGCCTGTGGTCGCTAAGAAATATTCATAATTATCTCCAGCAGGATCAAAAGGTCCAAAAGTTGGAAAATCTGTTAATTCCTCATTATCATCATAACCGTCTAAACCTATATCTTGATTATCACGCTCTGCCCCATCTGTGTCAAAAGCATAAACTAAAGACTGATTAACAGGGACCTTACCATAAGCGGTATTTGTAGTGAGCAATGTACCACCATCGTTAGGCAATCCATTTTCAAATTGCTTTCTATTATCCTTTAAAATATCTTCAGAAATACTACCTAAGTTAATAGAAATAGTACCACCATTATTAGTCGCATCATATTGAAACGGATCCATGATCCAGAACTGTACATACTCTACATTAGTCTGTTCAAAATCTGTACTAGAAAAAGAACGCATAATTCCACCCCAATTATCTGCAGGATTAGGCAACACATTGGTCCCTGCAGCTAGCGGATTATAATTGTACTGTCCTCTTTCATTAGGATAATATGATAAATCAAGAGTATTTATAACTTGTTGCTGACCTTGTTGCAAATCTACATTTGGGAATATTTCATCAACAAAAACACGTCTAGTTCTATAGTCAGACACATCATCATCTGTGATACCATCAGGTCTTTGATTTCCATAAAAGATAGGATCAATAGAATACCATGCTAATTTTGCACGACTAAAGTTATACTCTAATGGGGTTGCAGTACTACCATTACCTTCAAAAGCCATAGGTGTACTAGCTAGCGACCATGAAAATGGGGTTAAAATATCTATAGAAGTTTGAGAACCTTCAAAATCATCTACATAAGCAGATGCCTCACCTCCAAAATCGTCACCTGCTGGTGACCCTGGAAATAAATAAGCAAATTCACCTCTTAGAGAAAGATTAGAAGCAACATCGGTATCTATATTAGGCAGTTTATTAGCCAGCCTAGTTAAAAAAGGAACTTCCGTATTGTACAAAAAGTTAGCTCCTATAATAGTATTATTGATAGGCTCAAAACCATAAGTAGATTTTTGAGTTATAGGTCGTTCTTTTAAATTTAAAAAAGTACCACCTAAAATAAAATCTTCACTAAATTTATGCTCTACGTTAATTCCTGTAAAACGTTTGGTCTGTTGATTAAAAACAGAATTGTTTTCTGTAGAAACTTGAATAGGCGTATTAGAGTTAAGCAATGCTTGGTCTAGAATAATCACACGACCTAGTTGATAATCTACGGTATAATCGATACCTTCCTGAAGTGTCCTACCACCAGCAGTTACCGTAACACTACCTCTAGGCACATTAAAACCACCTATAGGAATCCCTTCCTGACCAGTTGCTTTGTATTCACCTTTTATTAAGTATTTGTTTTTATCGGCACTTTGTAATGCTTGCGCTTTTGTGGTGCGATACATATCGCGATATACGTACTGTTCTTGATTTGCATTATAGGTAGTCGGATCGTTATAATCTTCAGTACCTGAACCAGTATTCAACTTATCAAATAAATGACTACCAAAAGGTTCTACTGTTGTAAAAATAATCCGACCATTTTCTGGATCGATGGTTATACCTGGTAGGTAATCAAAAAAACCATCACCTGCCGGCTGTGGATCTCCTTGTTGATTCAATCTATCGAGATTGAACACTCGTATTAATGTGGTTTGATCAACATCTCCTGGTAATGGAACAGCAGGATTAGTTAAGGTTCCCTCGGCAGCCGTGATGTAATTTAACTCTGGCGGATATTGATAAAAAATATTTAATTTAAAATCTTCTTGAGTTAATTGAAAACCGCCTAAATTATAGACGTTTTTCATCATTAAATCCCAGATAGGCTGACTAACGTTAGTAAGGTTACTTTTAAGGAGTTTAACAACTAGACTTTGATTATTTACAGCTGGTTGATTAGGATTTGCATTTACCACAACATCTGTAGCTACAACACCGTCATTTGCAAATTCACCGACTTGATATACCTGACCACCTACAGTATATTGAAACGCAACTGCAAGAACTTCGTCATTATTTAAACGCTGTCTTAATGAAATATAACCTAGTTGGGTATTTAAAGTATATTCTTGAGCGGTAAGTTTACGTGCATTTTCCAAGGTCACATAATCAAAACCCTCATTAACCGTAGCACTACCAAAACCTGCTTGAACAGTTGCTATTTCCCTAATTTGAGAATTTAAAATCGTTTGCCCACCACCATTAATTCCTTCTGGATTAAAATCGTTATTTTCATTATCAGGAAAGCTATTTGCAGCTACATTAATAAAACCTCCTGGCTGTGTGCCTAGACCTATATTATCAGGATTTGCCTCTCCTATATCTTGTATTGCGACTAGATTACGTACATCTTGAGTACTATTACCTCTATTTGTAATCCATACTTCAGCACGTGTAATCTGGATGTTATTATTAATGAAAGGATAATTCTCCAAGGAAGTGTCATAATTATCTCTAAAATAATGAGATAAGAAGTAATGTCTATTCTCATCATAATCTAATGAGAAAAAGTCAAAATCATTAATTGTCGCACCACCAGCGGCCTGTACCGTAGTGGATTCTGACTGCTGTTCTGAAAACACAGCAGTTATTCTAGTTTTACCGAATTGCAACTCTGTCTTAATACCAAAAAGGCTTTGAGCCCCACGTATCAATTGAGAGTTAAGCGGCATAGACACGTTACCTACCTCTATACTTTGTAGTATATCATCTTCTGTAGGTGTATAATCTAACTTAATTTGATTCTGAAAGTTAAACGTACTTTGAGTATCATAATTTGCATTTACCTGTAATCTTGTACCGACTTTACCTACCAGACTTAAATTAATACGTTGATTAAAATCAAAGGTTAAATTCTGCCTATTTCTTGGAGAAAAACTAGGATTATCTGACCTATTGAAAAGCAATCCTAAATCCACTTCTACAGACCCTTGTGGATCTACATCGATTTCTGTACCTCCAAAAATGGACGCAAACAACTCAGAATTTACATAAAAATTAGGTAATAAATCTTTTTGCTTTTCTTTATCTTCTTCTGTTCTACCAGCAATGGCTGCAGCTTTTTCCTTAAAATAATTTGACATTTGTTCTTTAAGAACACGGTCTAGATACTGCTCTCTAGTAAGTATAAATGGAAAATCTATGTTATACCCATTAAAACTACTGGAATACACATAGCGATCTAGATTTGCATCATAAGTGTACAGAGTAACTATACTGGGCGGATTAGGTAAACTTAACCTACCTATTCTTGCACCTGTTCTGACAGAATCTTGTGGAGTAGTTGTTGGTTGTTGCGCTTTCGCGAAAGCGAAAACAAATAAAGACAAAAGAAAGACAAAAGCCCTTAGGTTATTATTACTGTATCTCAAATCCTATAATTGTTTAAGTGCTTGTTTTATAAGCTGTTCTGTACTAGCATCTGGCTGACTCGATAGGATTTTATCAACCACTTTTTGTGCTTGTTTACGCATATATCCCAAGGTTTCTAAAGCAGATAACGCTTCATCCCTTCCAGTATTGCTTGCCACGACTGTTAATTGTGGATTATCGAGGACTTGTAGGATTTTATCTTTTAAATCTAAAATTACTCTTTGAGCACCTTTTGCACCTATTCCCTTAACGCTTTGAATAGTTTTCACATCTCCAGATGCAATAGCCTGTGCAATTTGGTTAGGGTCTAAACTAGACAACATTGTTCTAGCCGTATTTGCCCCAATACCAGAAACAGAGAGCAATAATTTAAAAACCTCTCTCTCTGTTTTTTCTATAAAACCGAACAAACGGTGCGCATCTTCTCTAATTAATTGATAAGTAAACAATTTAATTAGTTCTCCTTCTGGAATTAAAGAATAAGTATGAAGGGATATCTCTACTAGATAACCTACTCCACCACAGTCTATAACCACATCGGTCATATTCTTTTCCACCAGTTTTCCTTGAAGTTGCGCAATCATTAATTAACAGTTTTTAAGAACTCAAATGTAATAAATTATAACCTACTAAATTGGGTGGTTACTCTTTCCTATTAGCGTGTTTTTCTTTTTGCTGTGCATCAATAACTGCAACAGCAGTCATATTTACAATTTCATCTACACTTGCTCCTAACTGAAGTATATGAACTGGTTTTTCCATACCCATCATTATAGGACCTATAGAATCGATGTTATTAAGTTCTTTAAGCATCTTATAAGTACTGTTTGCACTTTCTAGGTTAGGAAAAATAAGCGTATTTACTTTTTTACCAGCTAGTTTAGAAAATGGGAACTTACTTTGCAACAAATCTGCATTGAGTGCAAAATCTGTTTGCAATTCTCCATCTACCACTAAATCTGGATAGTATTGATGTAAATATTTAACAGCCTCTGTAACTTTAGTCGCATGTGGATGTGAAGAAGATCCAAAGTTAGCATAAGAAGTCATCGCTATTACAGGCGATATACCAAACATATTTGCTGTACGCCCAGTCATTTGAGCAATTTTTGCAAGTTCTAATGCATCTGGACTAATATTTATAGAAGTATCTGACACAAATAATGGACCTCTGGCGGTAATCATTAAGTTAGTCGTTGCTATCTTATCTACACCAGGTGCTTTTCCTATAATTTCCATCATAGGTCTTACCGATATAGGATAAGACTGCGCAACACCAGTTATCAACGCATCTGCATCACCCAATTTCACCATCATTGCAGCAAAGTAATTGCGCTGCCTTACAGTTTTACCAGCATCAAATTCCGTGGTTCCTTTTCTTAGTCTCAGTTTCCAAAACTCTTGAGCATATCGATCTCTACGTGCTTTTTCTTCGTCAGACTTTGGGTCTATAATTAAACAAGGCTGATCAAAACCTATGTCTTCCATAAGCTCCTCAATCATATCGCGACGTCCTAAAAGAATAGGAGTAGCGATACCTTCTTCAAGTACGATTTGTGCAGCTTTAAGAACATCTATATTATCTGCCTCGGCAAATACGACTCTTTTAGGATTAATTCTCGCACGATTAAGTAATAAACGTACCAGCTTATTATCAGACCCCATGCGGCTAAGCAATTGTTCTTCATACTTATCCCAGTCTGTAATAGGTTCTTTTGCTACTCCACTTTCCATAGCTGCTCTAGCAACTGCAGGCGGTATAGTAGCTATCAATCTAGGATCAAATGGTTTAGGAATTATATAATCTCTACCAAAGGCAATTTTCAACTCACCATAAGCGATATTCACTTGTTCTGGAACAGGCTCTTTAGCTAGTTGAGCTATGGCTTTAGTAGCTGCCATTTTCATCTCTTCATTAATTTTAGTAGCTCTAACATCTAGCGCACCTCTAAAAATGAACGGAAAACCTAAAACATTATTTACTTGGTTAGGATGGTCACTCCTACCGGTAGCCATAATGATATCTTCTCGAGATGCCATAGCGAGATCATAATCTATCTCTGGAGTAGGATTTGCCATTGCAAACACAATAGGCGATTCACTCATAGACCTTAACATATCTCCATCTACGATATTACCTACAGAAAGACCTAGAAAAACATCAGCATCTTTAAGAGCCTCTCTTAAATCTACCTTAGGCTTATCAGTAGCAAACTGCATTTGCTCTTTTCCTAGATTTGTCCTATCCTTTGTAATAAGGCCATCTACATCAAACATCATGATGTTTTCTTTTCTAGCCCCTAGCGTTACATATAAACTAGTACATGAAATAGCTGCACTACCAGCACCAGAAATAACAATTTTTACTTCTTCTATTTTCTTGTCAGCTAGTTCTAATGCATTTAAAAGTGCCGCACTAGAAATTATAGCTGTACCATGCTGGTCATCGTGCATTACAGGAATATCCAGCTCTTCCTTTAATCTTCTTTCTATTTCAAAGGCTTCTGGAGCTTTTATATCTTCCAGATTAATCCCACCAAAGGTAGGTGCGATATTTTTAACCGTTTGAATAAACTCTTCTACATTCTTAGTATCTACCTCTATATCAAAGCAATCAAGATCTGCAAATATTTTAAAAAGCAATCCTTTTCCTTCCATTACTGGCTTAGAAGCCTCTGGACCTATATCTCCTAGACCTAAAACAGCTGTACCGTTAGAAATTACAGCAACTAGATTTCCCTTTGTCGTGTATTTATAAACGTTTGCTTTATCCTTTGCTATCTCTAGACAAGGCTCTGCCACTCCAGGACTATAAGCTAGTGCTAGATCTCTCTGACTGCTATATTTTTTAGTAGGAACTACTTTTATTTTTCCCGGTGTAGGCTTTGCATGATATACTAACGCCTCTCTTCTCTTACTTTCTTCACTCATAAATCCGATAGAATTTTTCGTAAATCAAAGATAGCGCTTATGTTTCATTATGCATTTGAGAAGTAGTAAATATTGAGTCACCCCTATTAGACTTTAACTGTATTGTATAAAGGATGGGTTATTTTCTCGCTTTCGCGAAAGCGGAATCTTACAAAACATCTTTTTAATTTCCTGACCTTTTACTAAATGTAAGAAGAGCGTTTTTAGGTTTTAATGTAATTAAAGGATGGTACTCAATGGTATCATTAACCGGTTTTATATCAAAACGCTCTAGCATTCTAGCAATAACAAGCATCATTTCAAACATTGCAAAATTGTTTCCCACGCACATGCGAGGTCCCGCACCAAATGGAAAATAAAAATCCCTATACTTTTTTGCTTTTTCGGGAGCAAAACGGTCTGGATCAAATTGATCTGGTGAATTCCATAAATCCTTGCGACGGTGCATTTCATAAAAAGAAACCAGCCAGATACTGCCCTTTTCTATGGCTATATCTTCACACTCATCTGGCTCTAAAGCAACACGGTCTGTCACATATGCCGGTGGGTAGAGACGTAATGTCTCTTCTACACATTGCTTTACATACGGCATTTTCATAAGTCCAGACATGAGGTTTTCCGTATCAAGATTACCCAATTCTAATCTCGCTTTTATAATAGTCTCTGGATGATGAGCAAGCAATTGCGCTGCAAAGCTCAACGCATTTGCCGTAGTTTCATGACCGGCTACAAATAATACGAGAATCTCGTCTACTAGCTGATCGTCCTGCATGTAAGTGCCGTCTTCATAAGTACTATGGAGCAGCATGTCAAGTAAATCTCCAGGTTCTTTATCACTAAGGCGTCTATTCTTAATTATAGTTAGTAATAAATCCCGTGCCTCTTCAATTCCTGACAAGGCATGAGGAATACTGTTTTGCCCAGATAACCATTCTCGGTCAAAATACCATTTCATCCACGGTATACGCAATTCTTTAATGAGCATTTTTTGCGCATGTTCTGTGATCTCTTGTAGGCGATTAATCTTCTTATCTAAGTCCTCGATATCTGCCAGATCAAAGAGGCTACGAGCAACCACTTTAAATGCAAGATCGTTAAATATGGAAAACACATCAGTTACCTTATCTAACTCAATACCGTCTAACTCTTCCATGATCACTTGATCCATAGTCTGCATAAGCATCGCTATAGATTTTTTATAAAACGCAGGTTGTATTAGCTTTCTGTTGGCCTTCCATTTTTCACCATTTTCAGTAAGTAAACCATGACCTATATATTTTCCTAAATCATCTGTTTGTAAAGATGACTTATGAAAGTTTTTTTGATTTTTTTGAAGTATGTGTTGCGTAATTTTTTCATCACAAGTGAAATGAATCATAAGACCTGGCTTAGGACTTAACTTAAAAGTATAACCGTATTTAGAAAAGTTAGCTCTATGAAATGGTAATGGATCCTTGTAAATCTCTATAGATTTAGATAGAAAAGTAAGCGCCGGTATTTGTTCAATCTCTCTCATATATTATTCAAATAAACCGCCTAAATTATTGGCTTTAACACGTCCCAAATGCTTGTAAGCATTTTCTGTAACTTCCCGACCTCTAGGTGTTCTAATAATAAAGCCTTGTTGTATAAGAAACGGCTCGTAAACCTCTTCTATAGTTTCAGCACTCTCCGAGACCGCAGTGGACAATGTAGTAATACCTACTGGACCACCTTTAAATTTATCAATAATAGTGGTAAGAATCTTATTATCCATTTCATCCAGACCATGAGCATCTACATTAAGTGCTTCTAGAGCATACTTTGCGATCTTCATATCTATTTTACCATCACCTTTAATTTGCGCAAAATCACGCACCCTACGTAACAAGGCATTTGCGATACGAGGAGTACCGCGACTGCGCCCTGCGATCTCAATAGCTGCATCGTGGTCGATAGGCATATTTAAAATTTCGGCACTACGTATTACGATAGTAGATAAAAGCTCTGTAGTATAATATTGTAATCTAGATGCAATACCAAATCTTGCTCGCATAGGAGCAGTAAGAAGACCGGACCTAGTCGTAGCACCTATTAAAGTAAATGGAGCAAGGTTAATTTGTACTGTACGCGCATTAGGACCTGTCTCGATCATGATATCGATCTTATAATCCTCCATCGCACTGTAGAGATATTCTTCTACAATAGGACTTAACCTATGAATCTCGTCAATAAACAGCACATCACGCTCATCAAGATTAGTAAGTAAGCCAGCGAGATCACCAGGTTTATCTAACACCGGACCAGAGGTAACCTTAATACCTACACCTAACTCATTTGCTAGAATATGAGCAAGAGTAGTCTTACCTAATCCCGGAGGTCCATGAAAAAGAGTGTGATCTAACGCTTCTTCACGCCCATTTGCAGCAGCAACAAATATTTTCAAATTCTCCAATACTTGATCTTGCCCTGCAAAATCATCAAAGGATAAAGGACGTAGTGCTCTATCTACATCATGTTCTTCATTAGAAAAATGGCCGCCGTTAGGATCTAGATTTTCGTTCATATCTCAAAGATACTACTCATTGCGCAGCCTTTATTAAAGTAACACTGTTAATTATAGTAATAAAAAGGATGAAGGGATACCGCTTTCGCGAAAGCGGTATAACATAAGCTTAACTTGATTTAATAATAACTTAGCAATACCGAACACCACTAATGTGTATATTGAAATAAAAAAAATGAAACCTACTCAACAAACACCAAACCTAGAAATTAATTTAATAAACGACACTACATGGTCATTAGACAAACAACATCCTGAAAAATATACATTAGTTATTTTTTATAGAGGATTACACTGTCCGGTATGTAAAAAACAATTAGAAAACGTTACCAAACATCTGGATGAGTTAGAGGAAAGAGGAATAAACGTTATAGCTGTAAGCATGGACAGCGAGAAAAGAGCTAAAAAGGCAGGGTCCAGCTGGAATGTAGAGAAACTACCTATCGGTTATGGATTAAAGAGAGAAGCAGCTGAACAATGGGGACTATACTTTTCTAAAGGAATAAGCGATAAGGAGCCAGATCTATTTTCAGAACCAGGAATGTTTTTAATAAAAGCAGATGGAACTTTATACTTCTCATCAGTACAAACCATGCCGTTCACAAGACCAAGAATAGACGCAGTTATTAAAGCTGTAGACTTTGTAGAAGAGAAAAATTACCCTGCTAGAGGTGAAGATTAAATCAAAATAAAATAACTGCAAATAAAAATAGCCGCTCTAAGAGCGGCTATTTTTATTTATAATCTTTAGGAATTAGTGATTCATTTCTTCCTCACCATCTTGCATAGGAATGTGTTGCGGTGCATAATCTTGACCTGCGATTACATACTCACCTTCTTCATTAACTTTACTATAGTCATAAGGCCATCTATAAACAGTAGGAATAGGACCAGCCCAGTTACCGTGAATATGAGTATCTCCAGTAGTCCACTCTAATGTATTAGATTTCCATGGATTAGCAGGAGCTTTCTTACCAAAGAAGATAGATTTAACAAAATTATATACAAAGAATAATTGAGCAAAGGCTGTAGCGACTGCGAAATACGTAATCAACTTATTAGTATCAGCTAAATCATCAAAATACGGGAAGTTAGTATTTGTATAATAACGCCTAGGTAAACCAGCCATACCTACAAAGTGCATTGGGAAAAATACTCCGTACGCACCAATTGCAGTTAACCAGAAGTGTACATAACCTAAGTTTTTATTCATCATGCGGTTAAACATTTTAGGGAACCAGTGGTAAACCCCAGCAAATAAACCATATAATGCAGATATACCCATTACTAAGTGAAAGTGAGCAACTACGAAATATGTATCGTGTACATTAATATCTAGAGTACTATCACCTAATATAATACCTGTAAGACCACCAGTAATAAAAGTAGATACCAAACCTATAGAAAACAACATACCAGGATTCATCTGTAAATTACCTTTCCACAATGTGGTTATGTAATTAAAAGATTTAACCGCTGAAGGAATAGCGATAAGTAAAGTTGTGAATGTAAATACAGAACCTAAGAAAGGATTCATACCAGATACAAACATGTGGTGACCCCATACGATAGTAGAAAGGAATGCAATAGCAAGAATAGATGCTATCATCGCTCTATAACCAAAGATAGGTTTACGTGAATTAGTTGCAATAATTTCAGAAGTAATACCTAATGCTGGAAGCAATACAATATAAACCTCTGGGTGACCTAAGAACCAGAAAAGGTGCTCAAACAATACAGGAGAACCACCTTGATGCGCAAGAACTTCACCTTTAATATAAATATCTGATAAGAAGAAAGAAGTACCAAAACTTCTATCCATTATAAGCAGTAACGCAGCGGCAAATAAAACTGGAAATGAAACAACACCAATAATAGCAGTAACGAAAAATGCCCAGATAGTCAAAGGAAGACGCGTCATAGACATTCCCTTTGTTCTTAAATTTATAACAGTTACAATATAGTTAAGAGAACCCAAAAGAGAAGATGCAATGAAAATGGCCATAGAAACTAACCATAAAGTCATACCTAAACCAGATCCACCCATAGCCTCAGGTAGCGCACTTAATGGAGGATAAATAGTCCAACCAGCAGCAGCAGGCCCTAATTCTACAAAAAGAGAACCTATCATAATCGCAGCCGAAAGGAAAAACAACCAATAAGAAACCATATTCATAAATCCAGATGCCATATCTCGGGCACCGATTTGCAATGGAATCAAGAAGTTAGAGAACGTACCACTTAGACCAGCAGTAAGTACAAAAAATACCATTATAGTACCGTGTATAGTAACTAAAGCAAGATACATATTAGGATCCATCACTCCATCAGGAGCCCACTTACCTAATAATGCTTCAAATACCATATTTGGCTCACCTGGATTAGCCAGTTGTAATCTCATTAACACAGACATAGCGATACCTATCGCACCCATGATTAGACCAGTAATAAGATATTGCTTAGCAATCATCTTATGATCTGTAGAGAAAATATATTTAGTTACAAAAGTTTGCTTATGATGGTGGTGTTCTTCATCATGTCCCTGATCTGCAGTAACAGCTATTGATTGTGCCATATTTCTAGTTTTCAGCGTTAGCTAAAGTTTTTTCAAAAGTTTGTTGTGTTTCTAACCACTCATTGTAGTCTTCTTCACTTTCTACAACGATCTTCATTTGCATGTTGTAATGAGAAGCTCCACAAATTTTATTACAAAGAAGGTAGTATTCAAATTCATATGGATCTAAAGCCACATCACCTTCAGCTACTAACTCTTTACTTTTTTGTCGTCTAATTTCATTAATCTTACGAACTTTTTCAGTCATAAATTCAGTCGACTTATAGTCTTCAGAAGTAACTGAAGGAGTGAATTTAAACTGAGTTACCATTCCTGGCACCACATTCATTTGAGCTCTAAAATGAGGCATATAAGCTGAATGTAAAACATCCTGACTTCTGAATTTGAAAATAACAGGTCTGTTAACAGGTAAATGTAATTCAGAACCTACTTTGTCATCCATACCGTCCTTATCCGTAGGATCAATACCGATAACATTTTGACCTTCGATGAAACGTACATTTGCATCTCCTAGAGTATTATCTGCACCACTGTATCTTACTTTCCAACCGAATTGATAAGCATATACTTCCACTATTAATGGATCATCATCAGTGTTTGCATCCATGATATCATTCCAAGAGAATAATCCCCAAAGAATTAAACCAGCTAATACAACAACTGGAATCGCTGTCCAAATAAACTCAAGTCTATCGTTATCTGCATAGAACAAAGCCTTTTGACCTTTTCTACCGTGATATTTATATGAGAAAAAGTGAAGTAGACCTTGCGTTAAAACTTGTACAACCATAATAACTACAGTTGTTAAAAGTAATAAGTTATCATAATCTGCTCCATGTGCAGATGCTGCATCAGGAAGGAAATAATCTTGATACCCTACGAAACATGCAATCATCATGATGTACATGGCTATTACAAAAACAAGCATCATTTGACCTTGACGTTTATTATCAGAGTCGTTTGCTACTTCCGCTGCTTCAACATCGTGTTCAGGAGATTTACCTAAATTAACGATTTTAGATATTTGCCATACAGAGATCGCAAAAAGGGCTGCTATAAATATGATTAGAAATGCTGTCATTACAGTTGTTTTCTATGGGTTTTAATAATGGAAATGTTTACTCTCTCCTACATAAGGATCACCTTTAACTAATAAAGGAGCTTTTGATATCGTATGGAATACATAAAAGATAAATAGACCAGCAAAAAATAAGAATGAACCTATTTCCGGGAAACCTATGAACCAAGATTCACCTACCGTAGAAGGCATAACCATAACATAAATATCTAAATAGTGACCTACAATTATAAACAAACCAGCAGTTACTACGAACCAGTTGATACGTTTAAAGTCAGAATTCATAAGAATCAATAATGGGAACAAGAAGTTGATAGCAACCATACCGAAGAATACAATATTATAATCTTCTATACGAGTAACAAAGTAAGTTACTTCTTCAGGAATATTAGAATACCAAATCAACATGAATTGTGAGAACCATAAATACGTCCAAAAGATACTAATACCAAACATGAATTTAGCTAAATCATGAATATGAGAATCATTTACAAATTCTAAGTAACCTTTAGATTTTAAGAAAATAGTAACCAGAGCAATCGCAGTAATAGCAGATACAAACATACTTGCAAATACATACCAACCGAATAAAGTTGAGAACCAGTGAGGATCAAAACTCATAATCCAGTCCCAAGACATGATAGATTCAGTTACGATGAAAAACACCAAGAACATAGCACTGTGCTTAAAGCCTTTTTTATACCAAGCAATGTCACCATCCTCAGCTTCATCCTGCTTTAAACCAAATTTTCTAATGTTCCATCGATAAATATTCCAACCTACAAGAAAAGCACCAGCTCTGAATAACCAGAAAGGAACATTCAAGAAGCCTGTTTTTCCTGCAACAATTGCATCATAATTCTCATGACCTACAACATCTACACCTTCATTCATCCATATAAAAATATGGTTAGCACCTAATCCAGTAGCTAAAAGAAGAAGAAACATTATAATACCACCTGGCAAAATATAACTACTAACACCTTCCATTACCCTGAATAGTACTGGTGACCAACCTGCTTGTGCTGCCTTTTGAACTGCATGAAAAGCAAGAGCACCTAATCCTATCATAAAGAAGAAGAAAGCTGCTACATAAACAGCTGACCACGGTCTATTTTTTAGTTGATGATAAACATGCTCTGCATGCTCATCTTCATGACTAACACCATGAGCAGATTCTCCATGATGCTCTCCCGAAACGGAAGTCTCATGACTTGCATCACCATGAGATACAGTTGCAACATCATGATGTTCGTTACTTTCTATAGCATGCCCACCTCCGTGCGCTGCTTCATTTGCAAGCATTTCTTTAACTGCATCTTGAGAAGCTGGTACTTGCCAAAATCCTACCGCAGTTAGCAGTGCTCCTAAAATAATAAGAGAGAATGCTACAATCTTTAATTTGCTTGTTACCTTATACATATATACAATATCTACTAGGGCTTAATGCCCTTCAGTTGTTGGTTCATTTTCTGTAACGTGATCATCAACACTATGAGTCTCCTCATCGTGGTGTACATCCATCATCGCCGTTTCATCTTCATTAGAAACCTCGGTAACAAACTCTTGACGAGCCTGACCTTTCAAATCTCTAGTTAAAGCATCTACATGATGAGCTATTTGCCATCTCTCTTCTATAGAAGTTTGAGCAGCATAAGAACCCATGTAATTTATACCGTAATACATAACATGATAAATAGAACCTTGTGAAATATCACGAGCATCATAACTAGGTACACCTAATATCTTTTCAGATTTAACTAGAGTACCTTGACCATCACCTTTTTTACCGTGACATATAGCACAGTAAATTCCAAAAAGAGCCTCACCATTAGTTAAATTAGCTTCAGTATATGGAAGAGGATTTTTTAAGTTCGCTTTCGCGGAAGCGTAACCATCATTAGTATCATCATAATCATATGGCATCCACCCTCTAGAAACCGTACCTTCAACAGGTAATTGAGCTTCTACATTTCCAGGAAATATCTCTCCTTCTTGATAAGCCTCATAACCTGCGGACTCATACATATTAGGGAAATACTGAACACTTCTATTTGAATCAGTTGCTGTCGACTTATCATCTCCTCCACAGGAAACAACAAGAATTGAAGCAAATGCAAACAAGAACGTTTTTACAGATCTATTCATTAGTGCGCTTCTTTGTCAATTAATTTTATCTCTACTGCACCAGTGTCATAAAGAAACTTTGTCGCTTCTTCAACATCAGCACCATGTGTATCAATTTCCATAAGGAAATGATCATCAGTCGTTCTTACATCAGGATTTTCAGCTTTTTTAAATGGCCACAATCTACTTCTCATATAAAAAGTAATAACCATTAAGTGGGCTGCAAAAAATACTGTTAACTCAAACATGATAGGTACAAAAGCTGGCAAGTTTTCTAAATACGAAAAACTAGGCTTACCACCTATATTCTGTGGCCAGTCTTCTATCATTATATAATTCATCATAGCAGTTGCTACACACAAACCTACTATTCCATATAAGAAAGCATTAATCGCAAGGCGAGTATCTGCAATTCCCATAGCTTTTTCTAGACCATGCACCGGGAACGGTGTGAATATTTCATCAATATGGTAATGCTTATCTCTAACTTGTTTTACCGCTTGCAGTAAAACATCGTCGTCAGTATATAAAGCGTGTATAATTTTTGTTGACATAGTATCTTAGTTCTACTCGCCTGGGTGAGCGATAGGATCTCCCGAAGAAGCTCCTGCGTTAGACGTCATTTTATTTTCTCTTAAAGTCTTGTACTTACTTCCACTAGCTTTAAGTATAGATTTCACTTCTGCTTGCGCTATTACTGGGAATGTTCTAGAGTACAATAAGAAAAGTACAAAGAAGAATCCAATGGTACCTATAAAGATACCTATATCCACAAACGTAGGAGAGAACATTGTCCATGAAGATGGTAGGTAATCTCTATGTAAAGAAGTTACAATAATAACAAAACGCTCAAACCACATCCCTATGTTTACCACAATCGAAATAGCAAAAGAGAACATAATACTAGTTCTTAATTTCTTGAACCACATAAACTGAGGAGAGAATACATTACAAGTCATCATAGCCCAATAAGCCCACCAGTAAGGACCAGTAGCCCTATTCAAGAATGCATATTGTTCATACTCAACACCTGAGTACCAAGCAACGAATAATTCAGTAATATAAGCGACACCAACTATAGAACCAGTAATCATAATTACTATGTTCATTAATTCAATATGTTGAAGAGTAATATAATTCTCTAAATGACATACTTTTCTCATAATAATAAGAAGAGTATTTACCATTGCAAAACCAGAGAAAATCGCTCCAGCAACAAAGTAAGGAGGGAAAATTGTTGTATGCCATCCAGGTATTACTGATGTTGCAAAGTCAAAAGATACAATAGTGTGAACTGAAAGTACTAATGGAGTTGCTAGACCTGCAAGAACTAAAGATACCTCTTCAAAACGTTGCCAGTCTTTTGCACGACCAGACCAACCAAAAGAAAGTATTCCGTATATCTTCTTATTAAAAGGTGTTATAGCTCTATCACGGATCATTGCAAAATCAGGAAGCAAACCAGTCCACCAAAATACTAACGATACAGATAAGTAAGTTGAAATTGCAAATACATCCCAAAGTAATGGCGAGTTAAAGTTAACCCATAAAGAACCAAATTGATTAGGAATAGGTAATACCCAATAAGCTAACCATGGACGTCCCATGTGAATAATAGGGAATAAACCTGCTTGAATTACAGAGAAGATAGTCATCGCCTCTGCAGAGCGGTTAATAGCCATTCTCCATTTCTGGCGAAATAATAAAAGTACTGCAGAAATTAATGTTCCTGCGTGACCGATTCCTACCCACCATACAAAGTTAGTAATATCCCAAGCCCATCCTATGGTCTTGTTCAATCCCCATACTCCAATACCAGTAGAGATCGTATAAGTAATACATCCTAATCCATAAAGAAATGCAATAAGAGCGATTGTAAACACAATCCACCATTGCTTATTTGCAACACCTTCTACTGGTGCTGCGATATCCCTTGTTACATCAGAATATGTTTTATCTCCTGTAACGAGAGGTCTTCTTATGGACGCTTCATAATGAGCCATAATATCTTGATTAGTTTTGCTAGTTAATTATACGTTTCTCACTTTAACCTGATACATCACATTAGGTTCAGTTCCCACTTCTTCTAATAGGTGATACATACGGTCTTGTTGTTTCACTTTAAAAATCTCAGATTCCTTATCGTTGATATCACCGAAAGTAATCGCACCGCTTGAACAAGCATTAGAACATGCCGTAGCAAATTCACCATCTTTAATCATGCGACCGTCTTTCTTAGCTTCAAGAATAGTCATTTGAGTCATTTGCATACATAGAGAACATTTCTCCATTACACCACGACTTCTTACAGTAACATCTGGATTAATAACCATACGACCTAAATCGTTGTTCATATGATAATCAAACTCATCGTTACCATTATACAAGAACCAGTTAAATCTACGAACCTTGTAAGGACAGTTGTTTGCACAATAACGAGTACCTACACAACGGTTATAAGCCATGTGATTTTGACCCTGACGACCATGAGAAGATGCAGCCACTGGACATACAGTTTCACAAGGTGCGTGATTACAGTGCTGACACATCACTGGCTGGAAAGCCACTTGTGGATTATCAGCTGGGACTTCCAACTCTCCAAAACCACCTAACGAACCATTATCACCGAATAATCCATCGAAGCCATCTTTCTTAGCTTCATCTGCCTCAAAACTATCTTCAGAAGAGTAATATCTATCTATACGCAACCAGTGCATATCACGAGATTTTCTAACCTCAGTCTTACCAACAACAGGAACATTGTTCTCTGCATGACAAGCAATAACACAAGCACCACAACCAGTACATGCATTTAAATCGATAGACATATTGAAATGATGACCTACAGATCTATCAAAACTTTCCCAAAGATCTACATCTGGAGAAGTAACCGGAGTTTCAACATGGTTCAAAGAAACCTCAGGCATAGGATTGAAATTATCCTTATTACCAGTTCTATATGTTTCTAGATCGGTCTCGCGTATAATATCGCGACCCATCATAGTGTTTTGTAATTGAGTACAAGCAAACTCATGTGTACCACCTGCATCCTTCACAGAAACAGTTTGTACTGCAACACCGTTCTTATAGAAAGGATATGCATTTACACCAGTCTGCATTTCTTCTTGAATAGCAGCTGTCTGCCCATAACCTAAAGCTATACCTATAGTTCCAGCAGCCTGTCCTGGTTGAATAAGAGCAGGTAATTTTCTTTGCACACCATCTAACGTTACCGTTACATATGTTCCATCAAGAGCACCGTTAGCTACATTTTCATTAACAACACCTACCTTCTCCGCATCTGCTTGAGAAATAGTTACGTAATTATCCCAAGTCGTTCTAGTAATAGGATCTGGCAATTCTTGTAACCATGGGTTATTTGCCATAACACCATCACCAAGACCAGTTTTAGTATATAAAGTAAGCTCATAGCCAGAAGGCTTCTTGGCGCTAGCCATAACACTTAAAGCAGCAGAGTTACTTATCACTGCGCGCTCAACTTCCTCTTCAGAATCGTTAACTACAACAGATGTTTTATAAAAACCATCCTGTAATGATTGATTCCAACTAGAACCTGACGCTTTAGAAGTTTCTTTTAGGAAATCTTTAAAAGATTGAGAACTACCAGACCATTTTAATAAAGTGTCTTGTAATTGTCTTGTCTTAAAAATTGGATTTATAGTAGGCTGCGTTAAATACACATGCCCTTTCTTTATTTCAGTATCACCCCAAGACTCAAGGAAATGAGGAGTAGTAGCAACATAATTACACTTTTCAGCTGTTGCATTCATTGAAGAAGCAAAAGACACTCTAAGCGACACTTTTTCTAACGCTTTCGCGAAAGCATCACTATCATTATAACTATATACAGGATCAACACCTGCTATAAAAATAGCACCTACCTTTCCTGCATTCATATCTTTAACCAAAGTATCAACAGACTTACGATTACCCTGACGAGTCATGATAGGAGAAACTGTATCAACTATAGTTGATCTTAGCGCTTCATTTATTGCAATAGTTAATTGATGTGCTGCTTGATCAGGGACACCACAAAGAACAACAGCCTTACTACCTGCGCGCTTAAGGCTTATAGCCGTTTGCTCAACAGATTTAGCAACTTTATCAGATAGAGAGACATTTGCCCCTCCACCTACTATTTTACTATATAATGCAGCAATGATATTTTTTTGCTCAGTAGGCGTTACAGGATAACGTCTATCAGCATTAGAACCAGATAAAGATAAGTTTGCCTCATATTGGATATGCTGAGACATTTTACCATTCTTAGGAACACGAGACTTTGCATAACCCTTATCAAATCCTCCACCTTGCCAGTCACCTACAAAATCAGCTCCTATAGAAACAATAGTCTCTGCATCGGTAAAATCATAATCAGCTAATGCTCTAGAGCCATATCTAGCTTCAAAAGCAGCAAGAGCAGCATCTTCACCTACAGCGTCATAAGTAACGACACGCACATTAGAATACTTAGCTTTTAACTGTGAAAAGATTTTATTCATTGATGGACTAGCAAAAGTTTGCGCTAACACAACTAGTTCTTTTCCATTTAAAGAAGAAAGTTGATTTGCAACTTGCTTATCAAAATCTTCCCAATTAGATTCAACTCCTTTAATCATAGGAGTTTTCAATCTGTTATTATCATATAACGATAACACAGAAGCATGAACACGAGCATTTGCATGACCACGATACATTGCATCTTTATTACTCTCTATCTTAATAGGTCGACCTTCACGAGTTTTAACCAATATACTAGCAAAATCATAACCATTTGCGATAGTTGTCGCATAATAGTTAGCCATTCCAGGAATGATTTGCTCTGGTTGATTAACGTAAGGTACCGAGTATATTACTGGTCCTTCACATGCCGCAAGCGATGCTGCCGCAGTACTGAAACCAACATACTTTAGAAAATCACGTCGTGACGTGCTAGAAGACTCCATCGCCTCATCATTTCCTAAAAACTCATCAGAAGGAATAGGACTCGCAAACTCATTCTGCTCAAGATTTTTTACAATCTCATTGCTGTCATCAAGTTGCGCAGTGCTTTTCCAGTATTTCTTAGTAGTAGCCATAAATATCTAAAACTATGTTATTAATAGTGGCATTTACCACATTCAAGTCCTCCTAAATCTGCGATAGTCAATTGACGACCACCACGAGCTTCAGAAAGTTCTTTGTGAATTTGTTCATAATATCCGTTACCCTGAAGATCTACATTAGTTTCACGGTGACAGTTGATACACCATCCCATAGTTAATGGTGAATATTGATACATCACTTCCATTTCTTCAACAGGACCGTGACAAGTCTGACAAGCAATCTTACCAGCAGTAACGTGTTGTGCGTGATTAAAATAAGCAAGATCTGGTAAGTTATGAATACGAACCCATCTTACAGGACTCTCTTCTCCTACAAACTTCTGCTCATCACTATCCCAACCTGTAGCTGCATATAGTTTCTGAATCTCCTTATTATAATCAATTCCATACTCATCGATACCTTCTTGATAAGTAGCATCTGCTACCTCACCGATAGACTTATGACAATTCATACAGACATTTAAAGAAGGAATACCAGAATGCTTAGACTCACGAGCACTAGAGTGACAATACTTACAATCTATCTCATTAGAACCAGCGTGTATTCTGTGAGAGTAATGAATAGGTTGTACCGGCGCATAACCTTGATCAACACCTACACTCATTAATGCACCATATGCAAAATAAGCACTAGCTAGTAACAAGAATACAGAAGTAACTAATACTAAAAACTGATTCTGAACAAACGCTTTCCAAATAGGAGTGCGCTCTTCTTCTTCAAATTCAGTCTGAATTCCATTTGCCTGAGCAAATCTCTTTAGCGTCTTATTTACTACTATCAACAACACTACTAACAGTAACAAAACTACCGCTAGCGCACCTAATATAATATTATTAGAGATTGAAGAACCACCAGTAGCAGAACCAGTACTAGCCGCATCAACAACTGGACCAGCAGGTTTAGGCTTCTCAGTATCTGTATAAGCAATGATGTTATCAATATCAGTATTAGAAAGCTGTGGAAAAGCATTCATGTTAGACTGATTATACTCGTTGTAAATAGCAACTGCTTCAGCATCTCCTGTAGCAATTAATGCCGTTGAGTTTTTAACCCAACTGTAAAGCCACTCTCTATCGTGACGCTGACTTACCTGAAAAAGCGCCGGACCGACGGCTTTTTTGTACAATTTGTGACACGATGCACAATTAGCTTTAAAAAGAGCCTCTCCTAAAGCAGCGTCTCCACCACTAGTAGCTTCTACAGGCGCCGCTGGCTCACCATCTGAGGTGGTAGCATCCTGTCCGTAAACACTAATAGAACCTAGTGTTACGAAAACAAACGCTAGCATGAACTGCCATGCGGAAAAATGTAATTTCCTATTTATCATCTCGCTTAATGAATATTACTATAACTTTGGCACAATAATTACGGTATTTTACCGTATCGTAAATGCTTCCGCAAAAATAGGTCATAAATCGTTTATTTTTGCCCGTGAATAAAATGAAGAAAATAATTTATAACTATTCTAAATAGATTCGCTTTCGCGAAAGCTAACAATAAGAGAACACACGCTATGTCTAGAAAAAAAATACAAATTTTAATGGTAAGCTTAACCATGTTCGGTGTTGCATTTCAAGGAATTGCACAAGAATCAAAGCAAATTGATAAGCAAAAATTGGATGCCTTAGTTTCTACAAAAATCGCCATGGACAAATCTGGTGACTTTAAAGAACACTATACCATACAAATTTTTTACGGTGAACGGAACAAAGCCATCGCCACAAAACGTCAATACGATGCCTTAGATCACAAATGGAAATCAGAATTAACATGGGAACACCCTTATCACAAAATATGTGTAGGAACTTACAGAAGCAGATTAGAAGCAGAAAGAGCACTAATTAAAATAAAAGAAAAATATTCCAATGCGCTTATCTTAAAACCATAAATCTACTGGAATAACTCTTTAATATTTTATAATTATTGTGAATTATCAAATATCAACTCAAAGCTTAATGATAATAATATCATTGAGCTTTTTTTTATTTATATCAATATATAAAAAATCAATTCACACAGCAAAACCTCAAAAATCGGAACCAAATACGGTAAAATCAAAACACATCCTACAATAAACACCATCGCCCTTATCACTTATAAATTCTAAGCTTTAAAAGAATCCAGACAACGGAATAAAATTCTACATAACATATTTGAAACTAAACCAAAATTGGATTCGTACACATAACAATTAAAATACAAAACATCATTTAAAATCGAAGCAGAAACATAACGCTAAACCATTCATCGGCCTTTTAAACAAGCAAAGCTCAATTTCTATTGCAACCACAATACAACCACCAATTGGAGTAGCTTAGTAAAACAGAAACAACATGAATCTAACTATACAAGAAAATCAATAACCCTCTGTAAAACCAAAACCACAAACTCCAACGGCTTATCAAACAAACAGATTTGACATTCAATTCAACATTTTGAAAATTTAAAACCCTGAAAAAATATTTACCTCGGAACAAGATGAACAATGCAATCTTTCAATAACAAGTTAACTTTACAAAAACTTCCAATTAGTCATTTAGATAACCAAATAGGCTCGAGAAGAATCTTACCAATTGATTTTTCAAACTAACTTAACACATAAAAAAAGCGCCTTCATTTTCATGAAGGCGCTTTTTATTTATTAAGGTATAACTTATTATTTCAAAGTTTTCTTTACCTCTACTTCATGGAAGGATTCTAAAACATCACCCTCTTGCAAGTCATTATAGTTCTTAATCTGCATACCACATTCATAACCTTTAGCAACTTCTTTAACGTCATCTTTGAAACGCTTAAGAGCAACTAGTTCTCCTGTGTAAACAACTACTCCATCTCTAATCAATCTTACACCACCATTTCTAAATATCTTACCGTCTGTAACCATACATCCTGCAATGGTACCAACTTTAGATATTTTAAATGTCTGTCTAACTTCTGCATTACCAGTAATCTCTTCTTTAAGCTCTGGAGAAAGCATTCCTTCCATCGCGTCCTTAAGATCATTGATCGCATCATATATAATTGAATAAGTACGGATATCTACTTCTTCTCTATCTGCAACAACTCTTGCATTACCTTGTGGTCGTACATTAAATCCGATTATTATCGCATCAGATGCAGTCGCAAGTAACACATCACTTTCAGTAATTGCACCTACAGCCTTGTGTATGATATTCACCTGAATTTCTTCAGTTGATAATTTCTGGAATGAATCAGTTAACGCCTCTACAGATCCATCAACATCACCTTTAAGGATCAAGTTAAGCTCTTTAAAGTCTCCTAACGCAATACGACGACCGATTTCATCAAGAGATAATGTCTTCTGAGTACGAACAGATTGCTCACGTTGTAATTGTGTACGTTTTGCTGCTATAGATTTAGCTTCACGCTCATCTTGGAATACGTTAAACTTATCACCAGCTTGTGGAGCACCATCTAAACCTAATATAGAAACAGGAGTAGAAGGACCAGCCTCTTGAACATCATGACCACGCTCATCTTGCATCGCCTTAATCTTACCATGTCTAGGACCAGCAAGAACATAATCTCCTACTTTTAATGTACCAGCTTGAACAAGTATAGTAGAAACATATCCACGACCTTTATCAAGGAATGCCTCGACTACTGTACCAGTTGCCGGTTTGTCAGGATTAGCTTTTAAATCTAGTAACTCAGCCTCAAGTAAAACTTTTTCAAGTAATTCTTTAACACCTGTACCTACTTTTGCAGAGATATCATGAGATTGAATTTTACCACCCCAATCTTCTACAAGTAAATTCATTTGCGCAAGACCTTCTTTTATCTTTTCAGGATTAGCGTGTGGCTTATCGATCTTGTTAATTGCAAATACTATAGGTACTCCAGCTGCTTGCGCGTGAGAAATAGCCTCTTTAGTCTGCGGCATGATATCATCATCTGCTGCAGCAACAATAATTGCAATATCAGTAACTTGAGCACCACGAGCACGCATCGCTGTAAAAGCTTCGTGACCAGGCGTATCTAAAAATGCTATTTTCTGACCATTTTCAAGCTCAACACCATAAGCACCAATATGCTGTGTGATACCACCACTCTCGCCAGCAATAACATTTTCTTTTCTAATATAATCTAGAAGAGATGTTTTACCATGATCTACGTGACCCATTACAGTAACGATAGGAGCACGAGAAACTAAATCTTCTTCATTATCTAAAACTTCAGCAACACTCTCTTCAATATCAGCGTTTACAAACTCTACATCAAAGCCAAACTCTTCAGCCACGATAGACATCGTTTCAGCATCAAGTCTTTGATTCATCGTTACCATCATCCCTAGAGACATACATGCACCGATAACTTTATTTACAGGAACATCCATCATAATAGAAAGATCACTTACAGTAACAAATTCCGTTACCTGTAATGACTTATCCTCTGCTTGAGCTTGCTCTGCAGCATCAACTTTATCACGGTGACTTTCTCTCTTATCTCTACGATATCTAGCCGCTTTAGATTTAGAAGACTTACCTTGTAATTTCTCAAGAGTCTCCCTTACCTGCTTTTGAATTTCTTCATCAGTAGGCTCTTCTTTAACAATATTTTTACGACCAGTGTTATTATTGTTACCACCACGTCTATTATTAGAGCGATTACCACCTCCAGAACCTCCAGGTTTTGAAATACGCTTACGTTTACCTCTATTAGTATCTGCAGCTTTTTTCTTCGGCTTAGCAAATTGAGAAAGGTCAATTTTTTTACCAGTAACTTTAAGACCACCTAATTTCTTATACTCAGTCTTAATAACTTCTGGCTCAGAATTAACCACAGGCTCAGCTGCTTCAGTCTTAGAACCATCAACAGACTTAGTAGCAGGTTTAGGCTGCTTAGCCTCTTTAGCTACTTCTTCTACTTTAGATTTCGCTTTAGGCGCAACAGCTTCTACCTTAGGCTTAGCTTCTTTTTTAGAAACCTCAACCTTTTTTGCAGCCTCTGGCTTCTTTTTAGGTTTAGATCTCTTATTTGCATCTAAATCGATTTTACCTTTTAAGGTAGTACCCATTGCTTTAGGTCTATTAGAAACCTGTGTGATTTCTTTAGACTCTTCAGAATCGGTTTTTTCTTTGGGAGGAGCAACAGTAGTTTTCTCAACCTTAGGAGACTCTTCCTTAACAACAGCTTCAGAAGCCTTTTCAGGCTCTTTAGTTGACTTTTCTGCTTTCTTACCAGCATCTAGATCAACTTTACCTACTTGTTTAGGACCACCTATAGAAGCCTTAGCTTTTATAACCTCTTGTTGTCTCTTTTGTTTTTCCTCAAGTTCTTTTTCTCGCTGCAATCGTAATTCTTCTTGTTCCTTGCGACGTTCAGCACCTACTTCCTTTGAGGCTACTTTTTTGCTCTTGTCAGTTTGAAACTCATCAGCAAGTGCTTTATAGACGCTAGCATCTATTTTTGTGGTAGGGCGAGCCTCTATCTCAATTCCTTTAGAATTAAGATACTCCACAGCACGGTCTAGAGAAATATTAAATTCTCTTAGAACTTTGTTGAGTCTCATGTTTTTTACTTCGGCCATAAAATGGTTCAGGATTGACTTTAATTTCTAATCTAATCTTCAAATTCTGCTCTCAGGATTCTAACTACGTCTAAAACGGTTTCCTCCTCAAGATCTGTACGTTTTATTAAGTCAGCAACGTCTTGCTCTAGAACACTTTTGGCAGTGTCCAATCCTATCTTACTTAATTCTTCAATAACCCATCCATCGATAACATCGGTGAACTCAGTTAATTCCACATCTTCTTCAGCACCTTCTCTAATCACATCAATATCATAACCAGTTAACTTACCGGCTAATCTAATGTTATGACCTCTTCGACCTATTGCTTTAGAAACCTCTTCAGGACTCAAACGCACTTCAGCCTTCTTTGTCTCCTCATTGATTACCATTGAGACAATCTTTGCAGGACTTAATGCTCTAGCAATATATAGCTGTGTATTTGTTGTAAAGTTAATTACATCAATGTTTTCATTTCCTAATTCACGAACTATTCCATGAATACGAGAACCTTTCACACCTACACAAGCACCTACAGGATCTATACGATCATCATAACTATCTACAGCAACCTTAGCTTTCTCACCTGGCTCCCTAACAACAGCTTTTACCGATATAACACCGTCAAAAACTTCTGGAATCTCTTGTTCAAAAAGCTTCTCTAAAAACTTAGGAGAGGTTCTTGATAATATGATATTAGGCTTATTACCCCTTAACTCTACACTTTCTATAACGCCACGCACGTTTTCACCCTTTCTAAAGAAGTCAGATGGAATCTGTCTATCTTTAGGCATGATAATTTCATTACCATCGTCATCTAACAATATAATTGCTCTATGTCTAATATGATGAACTTCAGCACTATAAAGTTGACCTTCTAATTCTTTAAAATGTTTAAAGACATTAGTATTGTCATGTTCATGAATCTTAGCAATAAGATTTTGTCTTAAAGCAAGAATAGCTCTACGTCCTAATTGAATAAGCTTTACTTCTTCTGCAACGTCCTCACCAACCTCATAATCAGGCTCGATTTTCTGAGCTTCTGTTAATGAAATCTCAGAATTATCATCTTCAACTTCATCATCAGCCACAACAACACGATTACGCCATATCTCTAAATCCCCTTTATCAGGATTGATAATAATATCAAAGTTGTCATCTTCACCATACTTTCTTTTTAAAGCGGCTCTAAACACATCTTCTAAGATCGCCATCAACGTGACACGATCTATCATTTTATCATCTTTAAACTCAGAAAAAGACTCGATCAATGCGAGATTTTCCATACTACTTCTTAATTAAATTTTATAACAACTTTTGCTTGCTTCACGTCTTCATAGTTCAAAGTCCACTCTTTTTCAACAGTAACTTTCCCTTTACCTATCGGTTTAGGCTCACGAGCTTTCCATGTAATAGTAACTTCTTCCTCATCTGCCTTTTTTAACAAACCAGTTTCAGTTCTCTTCTCTCTATCTGTTATCTGAATATCTCTACCGATATTTTTAACAAACTGCCTAGGAGAACTTAAAGGAGAAGAAGCACCTGCACTTAGAACTTCTATAGAAAAATCATATTCTTCTCGATCTAAATTATGCTCTACCGCTCTAGAAAAAAACATACAATCAGACAGTTTTACACCATCATCGCCATCTATAATGACTTTGATCTCGTTCCCAGCACCCATTTTGAAATCAATCAAAAAGATATCTGGACGCTCTTCAAACGCTTCGTTTAATAATTTTTCTACTTTATCTTTCAACATATTTATAAAAAGAGGGGACTCTAGTCCCCTCATACTTGTTTAAATACTTTGCAAATATACTGTTTTTTTAAGCATTTCCAAAGCCTTAAAAAACAGAGTGATAAACATGCTATTTTTTTGTATCTTTAAGTGATATAAAAAACAACCATTATGAAAAAGATCATCGTACCTACAGACTTCTCTATACAGGCAGAAAACGCACTTAGAGTAGCAGCTGACATAGCCCGAGAGAATAACGGAGAATTATTTTTACTTCACCTATTAGACCTACCATTACACCTTGCAAATAACGGTAGCTCAAACTTACCAGAGGCTGTGTTTTTCATGAAGCTTGCCAAAGAAAAATTTGATAACCTACTAAATGCAGACTTTCTAGAAGGCGTTACCATTCATGGTGACGTGGAAACAGGAGGCGCATTCAGTGGAATTATGGATACCGTAAAAAGACACAGTGCAGACCTTATAGTAATGGGTAGTCATGGTGCTGACGGTATAAAAAATATGTTCTTAGGCTCTAATGCAGAAAAAGTAGTACGCAATTCTGAAGTCCCAGTTCTTGTCGTAAAAGACAGAAAAAACAGACTAGATGTGAATGAATTTGTATTTGCAACAGATCTAGATCCCAAATCTACTAGCGCGTTAAAAGAGGCAGCAACATTTGCTACAAAGACTAAATGCAACCTCCATTTATTATATGTAAACACTCCATCTCAATTTCTAAGCACTAGACAGGCAGAAGAAAAGGTTACTAAATACCTAAAAGATGTAAACGTTCAACCTGCTGACTATGTTATATATAATGACAACTCTGTAGAAGAAGGTGTATTTAACTACACTAAAGACGTAAAAGGAGACTTAATAGGTATGGCAACTCATGGTCGCCGCGGACTCTCACATTTTTTCAACGGCAGCGTTAGTGAAGACATCGTAAACCACTCTAGCCTACCTGTAGTTACGTTTAGAATTAAGTAGTATTTCGCTTTCGCGAAAGCGAAACTATTAAAACTAAAAAATCCTGATTCAATTAAGAATCAGGATTTACTTGTTGTCCCACAAGGACTCGAACCTTGAATGACGGTACCAAAAACCGGAGTGTTACCATTACACCATGGGACAAAATCGAGTGCAAATTTATAACATTTCTTAAATCTTGCAAAAAAAAATCATGAAAATTTAAATTAATCTTCCGATAGGATATATCAAATCTCTTGAACAGCCCATAATTATTAGAAAAATACGATTGAAAATAATTAAATAAAAATCAACAACACCTCACATACTGTAATTTTCTCTTAGACGTTTATATGGTTAATAAGGCCATAAAATCTTATTTTCGCCAGAGTTAACCATCATTATGAAATTGAACTACGCACAATTAAATAAAATCATAGGCTGGACAGTCTTTGCAGCAGCACTTTTTATATTCTGGAGCACTGTAGAACCTACGGTAAGTTACTGGGATGCTGGAGAGTATATCGCCACATCTTCAAAACTTGAAGTAGGCCACCCACCAGGAGCACCGCTCTACCAGATGATGGGTGCCGCTTTTTCTGTATTTGCTCTAGACGCAACAGACATAGCATACACGGTTAACTTACTAGCAGTTTTCTCTAGTGCATTCACTATTTTATTTATGTTCTGGTCGCTTACCTTACTTTTAAAGAGACATATATTAAAAGATCATGCAAACGACCTAATGATTTTAGGAGCAGCAGCCATAGGTTCATTAACCTTTGCGGTTTCTGACAGTTTCTGGTTTAACGCTGTAGAAGCAGAAGTTTATGCACCAGCAACATTACTCATGAGTCTTATGTTTTACATAGGCTTGTTATGGGAACGTGACATGCTATTACCACGCGGCAACCGCTGGTTAATACTGATTTCTTTTATAGTAGGACTATCATTTGGTATTCACTTTATGGGTATCCTTACTATACCTGCTATAGGATTGTTATGGTATTTTAAACACTATAAAAAAATAACCGTTCTCAACTTTATTGTTGCTAACATAGCAGTAGTAGCTGTATTACTATTCGTTTTCAAACTATTATTACCTTATACATTAAGCATATTTGGATACTTAGAAGTATTCTTTGTTAACGACATAGGTTTACCGTTCAACTCTGGTACCATTATCGTTCTCTTACTTATAATTGGATTATTTGCTTTTTTAATCTCGCTTTCGCGAAAGCGTAACCTACCTCTATTAAACACGATTACTTTATGCATCATGTTTGTATTAGCAGGTTTTTCTTCTTGGACCATGCTACCTATAAGAGCAAATGCTGGTACACCTATTAATGAAAACGCTCCGGAAGACGCTCGTTCTTTGTTAGCTTATTATAACCGTGAACAATACCCATCACCTGGACTTTTCTTTGGTGAATCATTTACAGACATGTACGCAGGATATAACGAAGACGATCCTACTACTGAGGAAAATGAAGCTTTTAAAGACGAAAAACCTAAATATGAAAAAGACTATAAATTAGGTAAGTACGTAATAGTTAATAATTACAAGGACGCGATACCTAATACTAATGACAGTCATAAAGGATTTTTTCCACGTATGACAGACCCATCTAGAGCATCTAATTACATAGAGTTTATGGGCGGCCTAGACTACACTATAAAGGAAGGCTTTGAAAACAATCAAGAACTACTTTCTGTTCTAGACGATTATGAACGTAGGTTGCAACGCGGGACAATTGATACCGAAGAATATATAGACGTATTAATGTCTTTAAGGGAAGCTGTAGAAATAGACAAACCTAGTTTTGCTAACAACATGAAATACATGGCAAACTATCAGATAAGCTATATGTACATGCGTTATTT
Organism: Nonlabens sp. Asnod3-A02; assembly: GCF_045063755.1. Classification (NCBI taxonomy): domain Bacteria; kingdom Pseudomonadati; phylum Bacteroidota; class Flavobacteriia; order Flavobacteriales; family Flavobacteriaceae; genus Nonlabens; species Nonlabens sp. Asnod3-A02. The sequence continues at coordinate 884,480 of NZ_JBEFOC010000008.1, read as the reverse complement.
CATGTGGAACTTTGTGGGTAAACAAAATGACGTACAAGGAGAATGGGATTCTTATGATGGTAACTGGTTAAGCGGTATTAGCTTTATAGATGAGGCACACCTAGGTACACAAGATGAACTAAGTGATGACATGCTTAATAACAAAGGACGCAATACTTACTTTTTCTTACCATTGATTTTAGGGATATTAGGTGCTGTTTTCCATGCGCGCAAAGATTTAAAATCCTTTTATGTCACTCTAGTGCTCTTCCTTTTTACAGGGCTAGCCATACTTGTGTACCTTAATCAATCTATGTTTCAAGTACGAGAGCGTGACTACGCTTATGTAGGATCCTTTCTGGTATTCAGCATGTGGGTAGGAATGGGAGTTTATGCCATTTATGAAATGCTGCGAGATCTCATGAAGTCTAGGATTGCACAAATAATATCTTTGACAGCATGTTTTGCAGCTGCACCATTACTTATGGGATATCAAAACTGGGACGACCATGATAGGTCAGATAAATACACCGCTCTAGCAAGTGCTAAGAAATATCTAGATAGCTGTTTACCTAATGCGTTGATCTTTACTATAGGAGATAATGATACATTCCCATTATGGTATGCACAAGAAGTAGAAGGTTATCGTACAGACGTGCGTGTCGTATGTACTTCTCTATTAAGTACAGACTGGTACATGGATGATATGAAAAAGAAAGCATGGGATAGCGAGCCTGTGCCTAGCACTTTAACTCATAGCAAATATAAATACGGTACTCGAGATGCTCTGTATTATTCAGATAAAGAACGTATTCAACAACGCATGCAGGATTTAAATCAAGATCCAAATTATGTTTTTCCTGATACGATGCAATTAGATCAATGGATGCAATGGGTAGCTAGCGATAACAAAGTCACTCAAGAACAAATGAGAAACGAGCACTTTGAGCACACATTCCCAACAAAGTTTATCTCTATTCCTGTAAATAAAGAAGCTGTTCTTAAAAACGGTGTTGTACCTCAAAAAGATGCTGATAAAATCGTAGATGAAATAGTCATCAACATAAAAAGCAATGCAGTTTATAAAAACAGAATGTTTATGCTAGACATTATCAATGCAAATAACTGGGAACGTCCTATTTATTTCTCTGGTGGCGCTTTTAGTGACGAAGATTATATCTGGATGAAGGACTACCTGCAACTAGATGGTTGCGCCTACAGATTACTACCTATTAAAACCACACCAGAAGATCCACGCGATCCATTTGACATGGGTAGAGTAGATCCTGATTATGCATATCAAGTAATCAAGAAATGGGACTGGGGTAACGGTGGTTCTTCAGACATATATCATGATGTAGAGACTAGACGTAATAGTGTAGGTTACAGAAGCAACATTACTCGTACTGCAGAGGCATTGATGAAAGATGGACAACTAACTAAGGCTGAAGAAGTTTTAGACTTAGGAATGAAGCATATGCCTTTAGAATATTACGGCAATTACTCGATGCTAGAACCTTTTATTTCCGGATATTATGAACTTAACAAGCATGAAAAAGCAAGGGATTTATTAAATAAAGTCATTGCAAAATACCAAGATGAATTGGATCATTACAACCAATTGAGTCTAGAGGAACAAGACAATAATTATCTAAGAATTGCAACAGCAATTTCTAGATATAATTCTATTGCCGAGGTTCCAGTATTTTATGAAGATCAAGAAATGATCGATAAACATGTAGATACTTATAATGGATACTTTGAGCCGTTTATAAGATTTATGAATGACGCTTATTACATCAGAAAAAAAGGAGAAAGCCCAGAAGAATCATTCCCAGACTCTGCTGAAGCGATGGAATTAAGAGAACTTCTAGATAACTCTGTAGATAACGTTACTACTTCTCAACAAGAGACTGTAGTAGATACATTAAGTCAAGATTAAATTATACCCAGATCACATATCAGACAAGTTCTCTAACTTGTTTAAAAATTATTATTGGCACGGTAACCGTGGAGAAAAAACAGTCTATCTAACTTTTGATGACGGTCCTACTCCACTGGTTACCGACTATGTCATAAACCTTTTATCTCAATACGGATTTAAAGCAACTTTCTTCTGTATAGGAGATAAAGTAAATCGTTATCCAGAAACTTATAGGCTTCTAAAAAACGAAAATCATCAAATAGGCAACCATACTTACCACCATCTCAATGCCTGGACCACTAAAAAAAATAGGTATCTCGATAATATTGACGAGTGCAGCAAAGTGGTAGAGACAAAACTATTTAGACCACCATACGGTCGTATAACTAGTGCCGTCACCCAAAGGTTGATTAAAAAAGGATATAAAATTGTTCTTTGGGGTGTCTTATCAGGCGACTTTGATCAAAGTAGAACTTCAGAATCATGCCTTAAAAACTTAAAGAAAAATACACGCAACGGCAGTATCATCGTCTTTCACGATAGCGATAAATCTTTTGAAAAATTAAAAGTAATATTACCAGAATACCTGGCATTTCTAAAAGAAAAAGGATGGAATAGTAAGTCTATTTCACAACCCAAATCTATTTAACGCAGTTGTTTTAATTGATGTATCAAGGTATTATCATCTTGCACACCACTTTGCCTCCATTTCATCTCACCACCTTGATAGATAATAAAGGTAGGAACACCTTTTATCCTAAGCGCTTCAGAGAGCTCTTGATTTTTCTCTACATCTATTTTAATAACCTTGGCCTTATCACCTAGAGCTGCAGCTACATTACGTAACACTGCATTCATAGCAACGGTATCTTCATTCCAGTTAGTAAAAAAGTTAAACAATACTGGAACATTTGCACTAATAAGCTCGCCGAACTTTGACATAATCACAAATTATACTACCAAATGTACATAAAATCGTCAAAACAAAACATAAACTATTCTTAACAAGACAGTAACAGCCATAAAATAATTTGAGAAATCTATGATTTTAACCCTTTTTCAAAGTGATCACAGTGATTTCTGGCCATATTCCCGCACGTCCAGAGTAACCCAAGAAACCAAAACCTCTATTCACATTCAAGAATTGACCTGCTTCTTTATAAATTCCAGCCCATTTTTTATAAACAAACCATGCTGGACTTAATTTAATAAAACCAGGGATTTCTATACCGAACTGCATACCATGTGTATGACCACTCAAAGTTAAGTGGTATTTCTTATCGTCGTCTTTAACTTGTAAATCCCAATGCGTAGGATCATGACTTAAAAGGACTTTAAACTCTTCCTTACTTAATCCTTGAGATGCTTTTTCTAAATCTCCATACTTAGGAAAACGGCCGCCACCCCAATTTTGCACACCTACTAGAGAAATAGAGTCCGTACCACGAGTGATTTTCTCATTTTCATCGAGCATTAATCTCCACCCCATATCTTTCTGGATTTTATAGAGGTGCTGCATATTTTCTTCTTTAGCCTCGTCAGTATCCCATTGCACATAATCTCCATAATCATGGTTTCCTAAAACAGAGTACACTCCATCCTTTGCTTTTAAAGAACCGAATATACTTTCCCAACCATTCATTTCTGTAGCCACATTATTCACTAGGTCACCAGTAAATAAGATCAAATCACTTTGTTGTTCATTTGCTAGATCAATAGCATACTTCACTTCTTCCTTATCATCAAAACTACCTACATGAATATCACTTAACTGTGTGATTTTATACCCATCAAACGCGTCTGGTAAATCGTCAAAGGTTAATTCGTATTCTCTTACTTGATAATCATATTTACCACGCCATGCACCGTATAAAATAGCACCGAATGGCAATGCGGCAACGGCAAGACCTACTTTAGCCAGAAAAGCCCTTCTACTAGGTAAAAAAGATTGATCTGATTCTCGCTTTCGCGAAAGCGTGCTTATCAAACCCTCTATACTTCTATAAATATCCTCACCGAACATAAATAAGACAAACACTAATTTCAAAGTGAAAAATGCTAATGTAATAGTGATAGCCACATCTCTAGAAGCAGATATATGACTGCGATCTGGATTTAAATAAAACTGTAAAAACACATTGAGAATAACTAAAACAGAAACTGCTAGGTACACCCATTTCCACCAGTGACCTCTAGATAAGGTGCGTATTAACTGAAAGGAATAAAACTCAAGAGCGATAAAAACCGCGAGAACAATAAGTAGTCTAATCATAATGCTAAATTACTGTCTTTTGGGTTTTAAAATGTTCAAATATCATTAAAGACTGAAAATGAAAATCATTCAAAATAATTTACCAGCAAAAACCTCTGTGTTTTTACTTAAAAAGTAAAATTTATACCGTAGACATACTTTAATTTTACACTCTCAATACCTCATTCTATTATTTTGACAAAAAACGATCCATACGCAGCATTAAGAATTAAGGAGTTCAACACGTTTTTGTTAATGCGATTTCTCCTAGTATTCGGTTGGTCTATGCAATTTATAGTTATCGAGTGGCAGGTATACTCTTTAACTAAAGATCCATGGTCGCTAGCATTAATAGGCTTGATGGAGTTTGTTCCAGCGTTCTCCATGGCATTATTTGCAGGTCATATAGTAGATCAAAAAGAAAAACGCAATCTCCTAGCGCTATGTATTGCCGCATTTTCTCTAATTAGTTTAGGATTATTTCTTCTTACGTGGCCAGAAATAGTAAGCGACTGGTCTACCAGCACTATTCTTTATAGTATTTATGCCTTGGTATTTTTTGGCGGTTTTTTAAGATCGTTTTTCGGTCCTATTCTATTTTCTTTGATTGCTCTTATCGTACCTAAAAAAGTCTATCCTAACGCAGCTACTTGGAGCAGTTCTGCCTGGCAAATAGCATCTGTAGTAGGACTTGCTTTTTCCGGTTTTGCGATTAACTGGTTCGGTGTACACTGGTCGTTATGTATCGTTTTCAGTCTAGTCGTGTTATCATTTTTTACCGTTTTCCTTATTTCTAAAAAGCCCATCTTAAATACCAAAGTCAACGAGCCTATTTTACAAAGTTTAAAAGAAGGTTTAAGTTTTGTATTTAATACCAAAGCTATTCTAGGCGCACTAACACTAGATATGATCTCTGTTCTATTCGGTGGTGCGGTGATTTTATTACCCATTTTTGCTCAAGATATTTTATGTGTAGGTAGTGAAGGTTTTGGTATTATGAGAGCTGCGCCGTCTGTAGGTGCCATATTAACCATGATTGCTACGGCATATATACCTATAAGTAAAAATGCTGGTATGAAATTACTTGCCGCTATTTTTGGATTTGGAGTTTGTATTATCATTTTCGGTTTATCCACTTCTTTTTGGGTTTCTGTAATCGCCTTATTCTTCAGCGGTTTGACAGACGGCGTTTCTATGGTTATAAGACAGACTATACTCCAACTCAAAACCCCAGATCATATGCGTGGTCGTGTGGCATCAGTGAACTCCATGTTTATCGGTTCTTCAAATGAGCTGGGTTCTTTTGAAAGTGGTGTTACTGCAAAATTAATGGGAACAGTAACTGCCGTGGTATTCGGTGGTACGATGACATTAATTACTGTAATCACTACAGCAGTGGTCTCTCCTACTTTTAGAAATTTAGATCTGAGAGAAGATTTTAAGGATAGTAGTATCGATGAGCCATCATTATAGAAAATAATTGTTCTGATCTCGCTTTCGCGAAAGCGGAACACCTATACATCCATTCTTACAGAAATAGCTTTTTACACAGGTCATCCTTGTGTAAAAAAAGTCATAATTGCCTTATAGATTTCTTATTTTCCTAGGTTCGTTTTTTATCTTTAGCCTCCATAAAATTTCACGATGACTAACGACGGTACAAACGATAAAAGATTATTTCTCCTAGATGCTTACGCCTTGATATTTAGAGGTTATTATGCACTTATTAAGAACCCTAGAATCAATAGTGCCGGTATGGATACCAGTGCCATTATGGGGTTTACAAATTCGCTTTTTGATGTAATTAGACGTGAGAAACCAGAATATCTAGCCGTTGCATTTGATAAAGGTGGTAGTGCAGACCGTGTGGAGATGTACGAAGATTACAAAGCAAACCGTGATGAAACGCCCGAAGCTATCAAAATAGCGGTTCCTTATATAATGCGTATTCTTAAAGCAATGCACATTCCTATAGAGGTAGTAGAAGGGATTGAGGCAGATGACCTGATAGGAACCCTAGCAAAACAAGCTGAAAAGGAAGGTTTTACTACTTACATGGTAACACCAGATAAAGATTATGCACAACTAGTTTCTGAAAACATTTTTATGTACAAACCTGCCCGTATGGGTAATGGAATTGAGATATGGGGAATTCCTGAGGTACAAAAGAAATTTGAAGTAGAGCGACCTGAACAAGTAATCGATTACCTAGGAATGATGGGTGATGCGAGTGATAACATCCCAGGATTACCTGGTGTAGGTGATAAAACAGCTAAGAAATTTATCGCTGCGTACGGTTCTATGGAAGGTTTACTAGAAAATACCGACCAGCTTAAGGGTAAAATGAAAGAAAAAGTAATCGCTAATGCAGAGTTAGGTCTTCTTTCTAAAAAACTTGCCACCATAAGACTGGACTGCCCGGTAACCTTTGATGCCAAAAAATACGAACTGGACGACCCTAACGTAGAAGAGGTTCACGACATTTTTGACGAGTTAGAATTTCGTCGTGCAAAGGAAACGCTAGCAAAAATATTTTCTAAAGACTTACCAGAGACTAAAACTAAAAGCACTAAGACTGACGATGCTGGCGCTGGACAGTTCTCTTTATTTGACGCTCCAGGTTCTGGCACCACTACAGAAGCACAATCTACAGGACGCAATGGTCTTGCTAGCAGTGATCACTTATACCAGTTAGTAGAAGAAGGAATGGGAACTAAATTGTTCTTACAGTCTTTAATGAAACAATCTAGCGTTTGTTTTGACACAGAAACAACAGGTCTAGACGCTCTTGCTGCCGAGTTAGTAGGAATTGCTTTTTCTTGGGAACAAGGAAAAGGATTCTATTTACCTATTCCAGAAGATCGTGATGCTGCACAAGCTATAGTAGATGAATTAAAACCATTTTTTGAAAGTGAAAACATCGAAAAAATAGGTCAGAATTTAAAATACGACATCAAAGTATTAGACAAATATGGAGTCGATGTAAAAGGACCTATGTTCGACACCATGCTGGCTCATTACCTTATTAATCCAGATATGCGTCACAATATGGACGTGCTGGCAGAAACTTATTTGAACTACACACCGCAATCTATAGTAGAACTGATAGGTAAGAAAGGGAAGAACCAACTTTCTATGCGTGATGTAGATCTAGAAAAACAAAAAGAATATGCGGTAGAAGATGCCGATATAACATTACAATTAAAAGAACATTTTACCCCAGAATTGGCTAGCGCAGGAACCGATAAACTTTTTAACGATATAGAAATGCCTTTACTAGATGTACTGGCTGCTATGGAAATAGAAGGTATTAATCTAGACGAAGAATTTTTGAATTCTCTATCTGGTGATCTAGAAACTGATATTGCACAACTAGAAAAAGATATTTATGAAGTTGCTGGAGAAGAATTCAATATAGGTTCTCCTAAACAATTAGGAATTATTCTATTTGAAAAATTAAACCTGGTTGAAAAACCTAAAAAGACTAAAACTGGTCAATACTCTACTGCAGAAGATGTACTGAGTTACCTCGCAAAGGATCACGCGATTATTCAAAATGTTCTTGATTATAGAGGTTTAAGCAAATTAAAATCTACTTATGTAGATGCATTACCGCTACAAGTAAATGCTCATACAAAACGCATACACACTAATTATATGCAAACGGTAGCTGCGACGGGAAGATTAAGTTCTACAGATCCTAACCTACAGAATATACCTATACGTACAGAGCGTGGTCGTCAGGTGCGTAAAGCATTTGTACCTAGAGATGAAAACTACACACTACTCGCTGCCGATTATTCTCAAATAGAATTAAGAATTATTGCTGCGTTAAGTGAAGAAGAAAACATGATCGCTGCTTTCCAAAGCGGTGAAGATATTCACGCCTCTACAGCTGCCAAAGTTTTTAATGTAGCACTAGAAGATGTGACTAGAGAACAACGTAGCAATGCAAAAACGGTGAATTTTGGGATTATATACGGTGTAAGTGCCTTTGGTTTAAGTAATCAAACCGATCTTACTCGTGCAGAAGCAAAAGAATTGATCGACACCTATTATGCTACTTATCCTAAACTTAAAACTTACATGCAGGACCAAGTGGATTTTGCTCGTGAGAATGGTTATGTAGAAACGATTTTAGGAAGACGTCGTTATTTAAATAATATCAATAGCTCTAACGGTATCGTACGTGGCGCAGCAGAACGTAATGCGGTTAACGCACCGATACAAGGTAGCGCAGCAGACATTATTAAAATTGCCATGATCAACATACACAAGAAGTTTGAAGATATGAACTGCAAGTCTAAAATGTTGTTACAAGTTCATGATGAATTGGTTTTTGACATTCATAACGACGAGTTAGAAGATATGAAAAAGCTTATTCAAGACGAGATGCAAAATGCTTATAAAATGAGTGTTCCTCTTGATGTAGAAGTAGGTATAGGACAGAATTGGTTAGAAGCGCATTAAACTATAAACATAAAAAAAAGACCTGGTACCGCAGGTCTTTTTTTTATGTTTAGAAGTTGTTCGTTTACAATACTTACTAATTATCTATATGCTTTGTAAATAACCACTATTTGATTTGTTCTACTATTTAATGCTGCACCAGCTAAAAACTTATCTACATTAAGAGTAAAACCAGAGGCATCAAAAGATTGTAATGATGCAGATATTAATCCGCCTTCTGCATCTGTACCGCCATTTGCTGTTCCATTATCATGAATAGGCTCTCCATTGTTATTTACAAAAAATGCTGCTATACAGTGGCTACTAGAAGAGTATGTACCTATGTTATTTATACTAGAGCCATTTGCACCATTAGATATCACTTGTTGATCAATACCAGTACCTACCGTTTGAGCATATCCCATGGTCTGCCCACCAGCCATTCTTATATCATTAGAATTATTATCACCTGATCTATAAGTCTCATCATAATTTTGAACTCTATTTACGGCAAGAAACTCAATAGACTCTGGTTTAAATGGTACGTCTGTAATATTCAGTGTTCCTTTGGCGCTTATAATAAGTTTACCAAAAAACACTTGAGGAGTAGTACCTCTAGCTACCTCATACCACACACCGTCTTCATGAAAATAATATCCAGCAGGTGCTAAACCTGCATCTCCAGTATTCCATATCATGGTTCCATTTACCAACGCACCTCCATCTGGATTAACAACAGTCGTTACGTCTGTTGCAGAGAGTAAACCTATCCTAGGCAACAACACACCAGTGTCCGATGAATTTATGTCTAACGCCGCTTCAGGTGAGGCGATACCTATACCTACTTGTGCAGTAGTCATGGTAACAGTTAATAAAAAAGTCAGGGCTGCAATTAATTTTGTAAACTTCATAATACAGGGTTATGACTGCAAAATAAATAAGTATAGAGATAAAATGAATTTATCAAAGATGTAAGAATTTTCTATCGACGAAATACATGATTATTAGGATTAAACAAGATAATAATCGATAAACTACATAGTTATTTATCGATTAACGACATAAAATGATGTTTACTCATTAGAAAACTTAAATATTTAAGATCCTATCTAGTAGTAAACACCTAGTAAAAAAAGCTATATGATTGAGAATTAAGTTGGATCATTATCTCGCTTTCGCGAAAGCGAGAACATCAACGTTATCTTATCTTTTCAAAGCAAAATAACCTTTAACCAATGGCTTATTGGGTATTTGTAAAGTAAACCAGTAAGTGCTAGCAGGTAACGGTGTATTTAAATAAGTACCGTCCCATCCTGGACCTAGCGGTGCCATTTGATGTAGCAACTTGCCATAACGGTCATAAATAAAAATTACCGCTTCTGGCGAGGTAGTGATACCGTCTAATGTCCAATAATCATGAAAACCATCATTATTAGGTGTAAAGAAACGTTGATAATCTAATACCACAAATTCTTGAGTTAGCGTACCACAACCATTTTTATCGCGTATTCTAACTGTATGAAACCCTTTGTAGAGCCCAGAAAAGAAATTAGAGTCTTGAAAAGCGCCATTATCTACAGAAAATTCATAATCTCCAGGGCCTGAAACGATAAATTGTGCTGTATTATCTCCGTTTCTAAAATCTTGTGTAATGATATCATCTATCACAGCTATATCAGACGGTAAAGCGGTTATGGTTAATGAATTTTGACAACCAAAATTATTAGTCACTGTAACTGTATAATCTCCAGGTTGATCTATCTCGATACTATTTAAAGTAGCACCCATCTCTCCGGTACTCCACTCATAAAGATCAAAGCCTGTCTCCACACTTATTCTCGTTGAATTAACAGCATCTACACAAACAATAATATCATCTTGGGCTGCAAGTACTGGTCTAGGATTAATGGTTATATCAAATTCTACGTCTGCAAAGCACAAGGTTCTCGTTTCTGTAACTCGTCCATAAATACGTTGCGGATTTTGAGTTGTGGTATACGTATTACCTAATGCACTTTGCTCCTGACTACGGTCAGCAGGTGTCGCATAAAATCGTACCTGATGTAAAGCTGGGTCTAGACCATTTAAAATATCAGTATTTTGACTACTTAAGGTGACATTTAAAAAACCATCAAAATCGTCATCACACAATACAAGATCGTTAGGCGTAGCGATCAATGGTGGGTTTGCAACAAAAAGAGAAGTGTTTAAAATGTATTCACACGCTAGTCCTGTTGGGTCTATTACTTTAATAAAGTAAAACTCTTCGGTAGTAGTGGCAGTAAATGTAGAGCCTTGTGGATTGGTATCGCTACTAGCATCTGCAGTAGTAAGATGGTAAGTAATATTAAAATTGGCACTATTAGGAACTAGTGTATCGATTACCGTATTGTAATCAAAAATTTCTGTAGCATTATCAGAACATATAATAAAAGGATCTACATCTGTCGCCACGTTAGTATCGTCTACCTCTACAGTAAACTGTGTAAAATCGGTACAGTTAGAATCATTTCTTATAACACGCACAAATATCTCCTGCGGATTTGAAACATTAGTATAGGGAAAAGTAAGTGCGTTAATACCTATGTTAGCATCATTAAGTGATTCATGATAGGTCACTGTTGTATTAGCTTGCCCAAGAAGGACATCTGCATCGAGTGGTGTGAAATCAAATTCTCTAAAACCATCTTGTACTCCTAGATTATCACAAACATCTAGATCTGCAACAACGTTTGCCGTAGGTGATGGTGGTAATGTAGCACTACCGCTAGTAGATAGTGAAAAACCACCATTACCTACTGCTAGACCTATAACTATATAATATACATCTCCTGCCGTAACGGTTATTTCTTGTAAAAAACCGTTACCATTAGGCCCAGGACCTTCAGTTAAATCCACCTCTGTGTCATTAAGACCTGTATCACCTGTAACGCCAGCATCAGATGGATTAGTACTAGAGCAACGTATGGCAGGCCCTAGATTATCACAATTTATTACCGGTCCAAAAACCGCAAAATCATAATCGGCCTGAGGAGTGTCTGGTGTTAATGCAAAACTAAAAGTTCCTGTAGTCTCTATTTCTACCCTAAACCAGGCTTGATCTGTCTGAAAATTGAAACAACTCGGCACTGGGTTACCGAATTGTGCAAACTCGTTTCTACCTATACCTGATGGAATTATTCCTAGATCTGTATCACCACAAAGTAAAATGGCATCAATACAGTCATTAGGATTTTGAGAAAAACCGAATTGTGAAAATAAAATTAGGCAAAGTACAAGGAACTTTTTCATAAATGTGATCATAGCACTACAAATCTAAGACTTCCAACAACTTAATCAAGTCCTCTTCTGTATTAAAATAAGAGAAACTTATTCTAAGCCCATCGCCTCGCAAGGAGGTAATAATGTTATGGTCTAGTAACTTTTCATATAGTTCTTGATCTCCTTTTATATTAAAAATAGAAGAATGATCTTTTCTACCACAAACGACGGTAGAAAGTAATCCTCTTTCTTGAAAAGCTAGTTTTGCCTTAAGCGCCAGTTCCTTTATAGGTTCACTAATTGTTTTCCACCCCAATTCATGTGCTTTAATAATAGCTTGTTGCAGCGTCCCAAAAGCCATCATATCTTGGTGACCAGGTTCAAAAGTGCTTATAAAATTTACGTTAGATTTTATACCGCTGTTTGCATTACCATCTAACCTTTCTATAGGGAAAATAGATTCTTGCACTTCTTCTTTTACGCATATAAAACCATTTCCATCTCCTGCGTGCAACCATTTATAACAGGACGCGATGATGATGTCTATTCCGCTTTCGCGAAAGCGGAATTCTTCAAAACCTGCATACTGAGTAAAATCTGCAATGAGAGTTATCTTAGGAAATCGTTTTTTTAGATCGTTCAAGAAATCTAAGTCCATCTTAATACCAGATATGTATTGAACCATAGAAAAACAGAAGAAATCTGGCTGCTCCTTCTCACAAACTGAAATAATATTTTGCTCCATTTGCTCATCAATAACCACATAATGTGTTTTAAACCCTCGAGCGTCTACAGGATTATTAACTGATGGATAGTCATCTTTTAAAAGTAAAAAACTACTTGCAGAGTCAAAACCGTTAATTAAGGTATTAAAAGCGGTAGAAAAATTAGGAATCACTGCCGTAAAATCAGGATCGGCGTCCATAAAATTGGCTACCGTATTTCTTACTTCTTCTATAAACACATGGCGATTATTAGTAAAAAGAGAAGCCTGGTCTCGCATTTTTAAATCTAGAGAAGCGCGATAGTCCACTATATCTTGAGACAGTAAGCCATGGTTTGCCGTATTGAGATAAGTGTATTCTTTAAGAATAGGAAATTGATCGATCATTTTATACAATTGCTAAGAACGTCTATGTGGATAATAGCGTAAATTTGAGTATAAAAATAACTAGAATGTTCGGTAGAAAGAAAAAAGATATACCTGGAATTGATTTAGAGCAAAAAGAAATGATTGAGAATGCGCAAAAACGCATTAAGCAAAAGCGTGGTCTCTTTACTCATTTTATTGTTTTTCTAGTAGGTGCGGTAGGACTAATTATAATTAGTCAAGTGCTTATGAAAGTAGAACCTATACGCATTCTAGATATAGAATGGTGGATATGGGTAATTTTTGCATGGTTGCTCTTACTTTGTTACCACGCTTTCAATGTGTTTATTACTAAAAGGCTGCTAGGTCCTGAATGGGAAAAGAGACAATATGCAAAACTGGTACAGAAACAAAAAGAACGCATCACACAATTAGAAAAGAAAGTACAAAAGGAATACGTAGCTCCTAAAACCACGTTATCTATAGATAATCCAAATGCTAATCGCAAAATTACTATGATCGCTGCTGCAGGAATGAATAATGAGTTGGGTAAAGATGGCGATCTCGTATGGCATTTACCAGATGATTTTAAAAGATTTAAATCACTTACCACAGGACATCACATCATTATGGGACGTAAAACTTTTGAAAGTTTTCCTAAACCGTTACCTAACCGTACCCATGTAATACTAACTAGAGATAAAAATTACAGAGCAGATGGCGGTATAGTCGTTCATGATATGGAAACAGCTCTTGCAACTACGACTGGTGATAACAACCCTTTTATTATAGGTGGTGGTGAGATTTATAAATTAGCCATGTCTATGTCTAATGAGATAGAGCTAACGAGGGTTCACGGCACATTTGACGTAGACACGTATTTCCCAGAAATAGATACTACAAAATGGGAGATAAAAACATCACTACACCATCCTGCAGATGAGAAGCATGCTTATAGTTTTGATTATGAAACTTGGGTGAGGAAGTAGATTCTAGCAGTATACTCTATACAAAAACCGAAACCTTTTCCCTAACCCTAAAGGGTAGGTTTCTATTATAGAATTACATTAGTTTCTGCACCCTTTAGGGCTGGGGAACGGAAACTAGACAACAAAACATTATTTTTGCCTTTTCAATAAACAAACATAAAATGAAAGCATACGTTTTTCCAGGTCAAGGAGCTCAATTCACAGGAATGGGTAAAGACTTATACGATACTTATCCAGCAGCAAAAGAATTATTCTTAAAAGCAGATGAAATTCTAGGTTTTGAGATTTCAAAAATCATGTTTGAAGGAACGGCTGAAGAATTAAAAGAGACTAAAGTTACCCAACCGGCTATATTCATACACTCTGTTGTTCTTGCAAAAATGATGGGTGCTGATTTTGCACCAGATATGGTGGCAGGTCATTCTCTAGGAGAATTAAGTGCGCTTACCGCAGCAGGTGCATTAACCTTTGAAGATGGGTTAAAAATAGTTTCAAAACGCGCACTTGCCATGCAAGCAGCTTGTGAGCACCAGGCTAGTACTATGGCGGCCATTATAGGTATGGCAGACGAAGACGTGGAGAAAGTTTGTAAAGATGTAGAAGGTGTTGTAGTAGCAGCAAATTATAACTGTCCTGGACAGTTAGTGATTTCAGGAGCTATCCCTGCAGTAGAAAAAGCTTGCGAAATCTTAAAAGAAAAAGGAGCAAAAAGAGCTTTAATTTTACCAGTAGGTGGTGCTTTTCACTCTCCTTTAATGGAACCAGCTAGAGAAGAACTTGCTAAAGCGATAGAAAGTACCGAATTTGAAAAACCTATGTGTCCTATTTATCAAAATGTATCGACATTTGCGGTAGAAAATACAGATGATATTAAAACCAATCTTATCTACCAGCTTACTGCACCTGTAAAATGGACACAGTCTATTCAAGAGATGATTAAAGACGGCGCTACAGAATTTATAGAAGTAGGTCCAGGAAAAGCATTACAAGGCTTGATTAAAAAAATAGATCGCTCTACCACAGTAAGTCAAGGTAGTGTTGCCGAGTAAGAAGTTAGATTATAGAGAATAAAGTTTATTGCATTCTCAGAAAAAAAACCACCCATGAAAAACTACGTTTTCATGGGTGGTTTTTTTATTTCAAATAATATTTAAAATTACTCGTATCCTAGTGGAGGATCTGTAATCATTGCTTGTCTTTGAAAATCATCACCTACTCTTTTGTATAAATAAACAGTAATGAAAGATGACATATGCGTAGTTTTAATTATAGCGTAATTATCTAAAAACAAGATGGCATTTATAGTATAAATTAAATTTGTTTTGTCATTCTTCTTAACGAGATTACAATCTAATGGATCGCAAAAAACAACATTTTTAACGATAACCTTATTTTGATCAAAACGATCACTTTTAAAGTCTGTATTAGTAGATTTCCAATTTTTGGCCTCAAGAATACTTGCAGGCAAAGAAATTGCTATTTCATTATTTGCAGTATTTAATAATCTCGATAACAACTCATCTTCAATATTTTTGCTAGATTGATTTAAATCATGATAAATATTAATCGGTATTAAAGTGTTTTGACTGTGGTTATTTTTTGATTTAAAAATCGCATTGATCAATCGATAAACCTCACTATCGTATGAGGCTGATGTTTGTGTTTGTGTTTCACAGTTAAATACAAACAGCAAAAAAGTAAAAAGAATCGTTTTCATTTAACAATCATTTGGTATTATTCCCAATAATGGAAATTGTTGATTTGGTGAAAAAAATTTGAGATTCAACGGCATTTCTAGTATTTGAATCATTTTGAAAATTAAAGTCAAGATCTTGAAAGGCTGTACTAGCTTTCATCCCACCAGACCAAGCCATTCTAGTATATTCAATACTACTCACACTAGGGTCATTATGCCATTGTTCTAATGAATTTCCAATAGCTTCGACAAAGGCATTGGCCATCAACAAATGTTGAGGATCACCAAAATTGAGTCCAGAAAATATTTGCGCAAATAATTCATCAATCGCTCTACCCATATCTCCACCTGGTTGGTTTACTAGTTGATATTCATTTTACATACATAAAAGGGGATGAAATATTTTCAATCCCCAATTAATGAATAATAAAAATAAGCATAAAAAAATACCAAGCCATTTCTAGCTTGGTATTTCATATATGCAAATCAATAATTATTAATTAAAAAAGGAATTAAAGTTCTAACGCCTTCTTCACATCATTATCCATTAAGATCTCGATAGGATTTTCTAGCGCTTCTTTAATAGCTACTAAGAAACCTACAGACTCTTTACCATCGATAATACGGTGGTCATAAGAAACAGCTAGATACATCATAGGACGTGCAACGATGTTACCATCTACTACTACTGGACGCTCTATAATGTTGTGCATTCCTAAAATTGCACTCTGTGGTGGGTTGATAATAGGTGTACTCATCATACTACCGAAAACACCTCCGTTAGTAATCGTAAACGTACCACCAGTCATCTCATCAATAGTGATGTTTCCATCTCTCGCTCTTAATGCAAGTCTTTTTACTTCTTGTTCTACACCTCTAAAAGAAAGATTTTCTGCATTTCTAATTACAGGAACCATTAATCCTTTAGGACCAGAAACTGCGATAGAAATATCTGCAAAATCATAAGAAACCATCTCTTTCCCATCGATCATAGAATTAACCGCTGGATACATTTCTAGCGCTCTAGTTACCGCTTTAGTAAAGAAAGACATAAATCCTAATCCTACACCGTGTTTAGACTTAAACGCTTCCTTATGATCTTTACGTAAATCAAAGATAGGTTTCATGTCAACTTCATTAAAAGTAGTCAACATTGCAGTTTCATTCTTAACACTTACTAGACGCTCTGCTACTTTTCTACGCAACATAGAAAGCTTAGAACGTGACTCTCCACGAGATCCATTTCCTGGTGTACCCATAGAAGGTTTTGCATTTACCGCATCGTTTTTAGTAATACGACCATCACGACCGCTACCAGAAACAGACTTAGTATCTACACCTTTTTCATCAAGAATTTTCTTAGCCGCAGGACTTGCAGTACCGCTAGCATATGTTTCTTTAGCTTGAGTAGGTTGTGGAGCTTTAGAAGATGCGGTCTTGCTGTTATCAGCATTATCCTTTTGCATCTCTTTGGCTACATCTCCATTATTTCCTCCTTCATCGCCACCTCCCATAGAAGACGGTGCGTTATCCACATCTTTAGAACCACCATTAGGGTTTGTTGCTTCTGTATCAATATGACACACAACAGCACCTACGGCAACAGCATCACCTTCTTCAGCCTTTAGGGTGATAATACCACTAGCTTCAGCTGGTAATTCTAGGGTAGCTTTATCGCTATCTACCTCTGCTATGGCTTGGTCTTTTTCAACCCAGTCACCATCGGCAACTAACCATTCTGCTATTTCTACTTCTGTAATCGACTCGCCTGGTGAAGGCACTTTCATTTCTAGAGCCATAATTTATTTATTGGTATTAAATACATCTTCTATTATTCTTGCCTGTCTTCTTTTAGATCTAGTAGAACTACCAGAAGCAGGAGCTGCGTACATATTTCTTGAGCACACTCTCCATGATCTAGTCTCTGGCATGTGTAGCATTAAGTGGGAATATGCTCCCATATTTCTAGGTTCTTCTTGTGCCCAAACGACATCTTTAGAACCGTATTTTTTAATAACTTCTTGCATTTGATCTACTGGTAGTGGGAACAATTGTTCTAGTCTTACCAGCGCCACATCGGTACGGTTATTTTCTTCTCTATATTCTAATAGATCATAATAGAATTTACCAGAAGTGAATACTAATGTTTCCGCTTTCGCGAAAGCGTCACCATCAACATCTATAACTTCTTGAAAATGCCCGTTCTCAAATTCAGACACCGTGCTTACCGCTTTAGGATAACGCAACAAAGATTTAGGAGTAAAAACAACAAGAGGCTTGCGGTAATTCACTTTCATCTGGCGGCGCAATAGGTGGAAAATGTTTGCTGGCGTTGTACAGTTTGCCATAAACATATTATCCTTTGCACAAAGCTGTAAATAACGTTCTATACGTGCACTAGAGTGCTCTGCTCCCTGACCTTCATAACCGTGTGGCAATAATTTTACCAAACCGTTTTGATTTTTCCATTTATCTTCTCCAGCACTTATGTACTGGTCCATCATAATTTGTGCACCATTTGAAAAATCACCAAATTGTGCTTCCCAAATCGTTAGTGTTTTAGGTCGTGCCAGCGCATAACCGTATTCAAAACCTACCACACCATATTCAGATAGGTGTGAGTTATAGATATACATTTGTCCTTTTACATCAAGATTGTTGTGCAAAATAAACTCATGCTCATTATTCTCTGATTTCACCACTGCGTGACGGTGAGAAAAAGTACCTCTTTCTACATCCTGACCACTCATTCTTACATTAAAACCTTCTTGCATTAAAGAACCATAAGCTAGATGTTCTCCCATAGCCCAGTCCAGTCGGTCTTCGTCAAACATTTTCTGACGTGTTTCGACAATCTTCTTTATTTTTCTAATGAAGTTGCGATCTTCTGGCAGCTTAGAAATAGTCGCAGTTATTTCTTCTAGAATTTTGCGATCTACACCAGTTTCTACCTGTTGCATCATTTCCACTTCCGTCGCTTGTTCAAAACCATTCCACTCATCTTGCATGAATGGTGTGATGATGGTATTTTCCATCTGGCGAGAAGTAGCAAGTTCTTCTTCTAGACGTTCTTTATATTGCTTTTCTAATTCTTTTACTTTAGAATTATTTATAATTCCTTCTTTAAGTAATCTGTCTGCATAAATATCACGTGGATTTTTATGCTTTCCTATCGCTTTATATAATTGTGGTTGTGTAAAACGAGGCTCATCACCTTCATTATGACCATATTTTCTATAACCTAATAAATCGATAAATACATCACGACCAAATTCCATACGGTAATCTAGTGCAAAATTCATCGCATGAACTACTGCCTCAGCGTCGTCTGCATTTACATGCAATACCGGAGAAAGAGTCACTTTTGCAATATCTGTACAATAGGTACTAGATCTTGCGTCTAGGTAATTTGTTGTAAAACCTACTTGGTTATTAACTACTAGGTGAATAGTACCTGCAGTTTTATAAGCGTCTAGTTGTGCCATTTGCACTACTTCATACACGATTCCCTGACCAGCAATTGCTGCATCACCATGTAGTACAATAGGTAACACCTTAGAAAAATTCTCAGGCGTGTGCATATCTTGTTTTGCACGTGTAATACCTTCTACTACCGCACCTACTGTTTCTAGGTGAGATGGATTAGGTACGATATTAATGTTGATATCGTTACCATTATCGGTTTTTCTTTTACTTGTATATCCTAGGTGATACTTTACATCACCATCAAAAATATCTTGCTCGTAGTCTTTACCGTCAAATTCTGAAAAGATATCCTTTACAGGCTTTCCAAAAATGTTAGTCAACACATTTAAACGACCACGGTGAGCCATTCCTAAAACAAATTGATCCACACCTTTATCTGCTGCGTTTTCTATCAACGCATCTAGTGCAGGAATTAAAGACTCGTTTCCTTCTAGAGAAAAACGTTTCTGTCCTACATATTTAGTATGAAGAAATGATTCAAAAGAAACAGCTTCATTAAGTTTCTTTAAAATCTGTATTTTCTCTTCCTTATTAAAAGTAGGATGGTTATCATTTTTGTGCAACCAGTTTTGTATCCACTTCACCTCATCTGGCTTACGTATATACATGTATTCTACACCTATACTCTCGCAATAGATTTTAGTTAAATGAGCGACTATGTTCCTAAGAGTAGTTTTACCTACGCCTATTAACTCGCCAGAATCAAAAACGGTATCTAGATCACTATCAGAAAGACCGAAGTTGACCAGATCTAGTTTAGGTTCATAATTACGTCTATCTCTTACAGGATTTGTTTTAGTAAACAAATGACCTCTTGTACGATAGGCATCAATTAATTTAACTACTTGAAATTCTTTTTGCACATTTTCAGGCACCGCAACCGGTGTTCCTGAGTGCTCTACTATAAGATCACCCTCGTGGGCGCTCTCCATACCAAAGTCAAATCCTTGAAAAAAAGCACGCCATGACGGCTCTACTTGATCAGGATTAATTAAATATTCGTCGTAAAGTTGTGCGAACTGAGCAGTGTGAGCTGCATTGAGAAATGAAAACTTGTCCATATATGGAAGGAAATTTATCCTTTTTATCAATTGTTATGGCAAAAATAAAGAAATACGTTGTCATGGCATAAGGTTTTGTATATTTATAACACTACAATTTGTTAATCATTCTATCATGAAAACCTATTATTTTAAAAACATTATCATATTATCATTATTCGGTCTATTTTCTTGCATTTCTTTCAGTCAGAATCAAAATGAATCCGAATTTTGGAAAAAAGTCCGATTTGGAGGAAATGTAGGCGCAAACTTTGGAAATAGCTACACATCTATATTAATCGCACCACAAGCCATTTATCAGGTAAATCAGTTTGTTGGTCTAGGTGCTGGTCTCAATTATAGCTATTCAGAATTTGATCCTAATAGTAATTCTAGCGTACAAGGTTATAAATCTAACATTGCTGGTGGTAGTTTAATAGCTATTGCGCAACCGCTAGATTTTCTCCAAGTTAGTGGAGATTTTGAATATTTACATGTGAATAGAAACTTTGATAATCCTGCTTTTGATGACACCTACTGGGTGCCTGCCTTATTTTTAGGCGCAGGATATCAACAAGGTAATTTTGTAATAGGCGCTCGATATGATGTCCTATATAATGATCGTAAAAGTGTGTATCAAAATGGCATACAACCATTTGTTAGGGTGCTGTTTTAATGAATTGTTTTATAATTATACGGAGTTACTGCCTCAATCTAAATTGAATTTTACTCCATTCTCTCATAATGAAACCTAGAATAATACCTTGTTCTAGGTTTTTTTCTTGCACATCTGCCAGGTAATATAACTGTTGCAATTTAGGATCACTATCTTCTATTGCCTCGTTTAATAAAGAAACTAGAGCATCTAGAAATTCCTTAGGTTCATTAATTTCTATAGACTCATAACCAGATCGCTGTAAATCTTTATTTACCTGACTCTTGTACACCATAAAAACATGATGCCTATCTTCTAATTTATCTTGTAAAATGGTAAGCTTTTCTGACATATGTTGACTTTAAAGATTCAAATTTAATAGGTTACTAACACAAGTCCATTATTTTATTTCTTATTCTTGATTTATAATTTGTTTACGCTTTCGCGAAAGCGAGAAATAACAAAATCCATCTCAAGATCTCTACTGGACCTTCAAGACACTTAAAAGAAGCAAATAGACCGACTAACTAAAAGACTTCCAGCAACGCAGAAAGTTTCATGACAAAAAAAGAATTACTCCATATCGCCGAATCCTATTTTGAGACCCAAGGCTGGAAAGCTTTTCCGTTTCAAAAACAGACTTGGGATGCTTTTCTATCTGGTAAAAACGGACTGCTCAACGCACCTACTGGTAGTGGTAAAACATACGCACTTTGGGTAGGAATAGTTCTTAGTTATATTAAATCAAACCCAGATTATAAAACCAAAAATAAAAAAGGGTTAAAAGCGATCTGGATCACACCTTTAAGATCGCTATCTCAAGAAATAGCACAAACTTCGCAAAAATTTGTGGACGGTATAGGCTTACCATTTACGGTAGGAATAAGGTCTGGTGACACCACCACAAAAGAAAGGGCTGCGCAAAAAAAAGCCATGCCCGATTTATTAATTACCACCCCAGAGAGCTTGCATTTATTGCTTGCCACTAAGGATCATGTAAATGTATTTAAAGATTGTAACGCCATTATTATTGATGAATGGCACGAACTACTAGGCACCAAACGTGGTGTACAAATGGAACTGGGCCTCTCTAGACTCTCAGGAATTAACAAAAACCTGCGCATATGGGGAATTAGTGCAACAATAGGAAATCTAGAACAAGCTAGACAGGTTTTATTAGGAGTGGATTCTTACCGCTATGACAATAGTGTACTCATCAAAGCAAATCTTAAAAAAGAAATAGAAGTACGCTCCATCATTCCAGAAACGATGGAGAAATTTCCATGGCGTGGTCATTTAGGATTGCATCTCCTTGAAGATGTTGTAAAGATTATCAACGAAAGTAAATCAACACTGATTTTTACTAATACCAGAGCGCAATGTGAATTGTGGTTTCAGGCATTAATGCATAAACATCCAGAATTTGCTGGTGAGGTAGCTATGCATCATGGATCCATCAATAAAGAAACACGTATTTGGGTAGAAAATGCTATTAGAAACGAGTCTCTAAAAGCTTGTATTTGCACCTCTTCACTAGATTTAGGAGTTGATTTTGCGCCTGTGGAAACCATCATTCAAGTAGGAAGTCCCAAAGGGGTAGCTCGTTTTTTACAACGCGCAGGAAGATCTGGTCACCGACCTGGAGTAACGTCGGTTATTTACTTTTTACCTACACATGCGTTAGAACTTATAGAAGCGAGCGCTTTACAGGTGGCCGTTAAAACCCAAGCTGTTGAGGACAGACTGCCTTATCTAAATTGTTATGATGTACTTATTCAATATTTATGCACGCTAGCCGTTTCTGGAGGTTTTTATCCTGATCATATATATCCAGAGGTAAAGGCTACTTTTTGTTATCAAGAACTTACTTATGAAGAATTTGAATGGTGCTTGCACTTTATAGTTTATGGTAGTGCTTCATTAGAATCTTATGATGAGTATAAAAAGGTCTCCATAGATGAGGATGGTCGTTATTTTATAAACGATCGCGGTATCGCCATGCGACATCGTTTACAAATGGGAACCATAGTAACAGGAACTAGTATTACTGTAAAATATGCTACTGGCGGCTACATAGGTTCTATAGAAGAGTATTTTATAAGTCAATTATCACGTGGTGATGTTTTTGTATTTGCCGGTCGTACTCTAGAATTTGTACGTTTAAAGGGAATGGTAGCACAAGTGCGTAATTCTTCAAAGAAAAAAGCAAAGGTTACCAGCTGGATGGGTAGCCGCATGCCATTAACCTCTCAATTAGGTGAATTACTAAGAGAAGAAATGCAGCATTTTCAAAGCGGTAAAAAGAGAACTCCAGAGGTAAAAGCGCTCAAAGACATTATTAATAGACAACAGCAAGAAAGCATTGTACCACAGAATCATGAATTCTTGATAGAAACGTTTAAGAC
Organism: Nonlabens sp. Asnod3-A02; assembly: GCF_045063755.1. NCBI lineage: Bacteria > Pseudomonadati > Bacteroidota > Flavobacteriia > Flavobacteriales > Flavobacteriaceae > Nonlabens > Nonlabens sp. Asnod3-A02. The sequence continues at coordinate 861,255 of NZ_JBEFOC010000008.1, read as the reverse complement.
TAGAGAAGGATACCATTCGGTATTTTACCCTTTTGAAGGTCGATTAGTTCACATGGCTATGGCAGGACTCCTGGCTTATCGCATGAGTTTATTACAGCCTATCAGTTTTACGCTAGCTTATAACGATTACGGTTTTGAAATACTAAGTGATCAAGAATTTGATATGCAAAATGTGCTGGACAACAACCTCATCACATCAGACATGATTCTTGAAGATTTAGAAGCCAGTGTCAATGCCACTGAGCTTGCCAAAAGAAAATTTAGAGATATCGCTGTTATTTCTGGATTAGTATTTACCGGCTATCCTAACAAAGCCGTAAAAGTAAAACACCTGCAAAGCAGCAGTCAGTTGCTCTTTGAGGTATTTAGAGATAATGAACCTGATAATTTACTTTACCGTCAGGCATACACAGAAACCTACGAGCAAGAAATTGAAGAATATCGCTTGCGAGAAGCTTTTGAACGTATTGAAAACCAAACGATAGTATGGAAAGCTTGCAAACAACCTACTCCATTTTCATTTCCTATAATTACAGACCGCTTACGCGAAAAGTTATCTAGTGAAAAGCTCGCCGATCGTATTAAGAGAATGCAGATTAAGTGGGAATAAAAACTAAACCGGTCTATACCCCTTACGAGTTTTCACTCCTATTAATCGCATTTCTTCTTTAAGAACTGATACTTGATCTTCAAAGGTTTTTCTATTTTCTTGTGCTTTATTACCTATGCGACCATATCTAGTAATGATATCAAATCCATCCACAGAAATTTCCCAAAACTTGTTACTAGAACCTTCTGAGAATTCATAACGTTTAAAGATTAAATTGCTACTAGATTTTTCTTCTTTTTTAGGTTTCAAATCCTCATCAAGTTCTAATAGATCTTTCTTTTCCTGAGGTTTTGCAGCTGGTAATTCTTCATTTACAGTAGATGAAATCTGCTCTTCAATTGGAGTCTCTAATTCGTTTTCAGATTTGTTCTCAAGTTCATTTTCAAGTTCGAGTTCCGTTTCGAGTTCAAGTTCACCTTCTAACCTTTGCATGATTTTTTCCATCACACGTTCTGGTTGTTCTAACCAGTCTTTGCTATAAACATGTTGCAGTTTCCAGCCGAATGCTCTTAGAACATCTGGTTTCTGACAGTATTGCTCCAAGATATTATCAGTTGCATAATGAGTAGAACGATCTATTAATATAGCAAGTTTGTAAGAAGTCGCCTCGTTTTCGCGCACAGCGATATCACATTTAAAATGAGATTGCCCAACGGCATCGTCTATCGTATAACCTTTGGCTTCCAGCTTTTCTTTCAACTGATTAATAATAGGCAGACGTTTGGTTTTCTCTGCTTCATCTTCATGAGCATGTAAACTATCGAGAACAGAATTGGCCGCCATTAACTGACCATCAGATGTATGTTTTGCATACTTCAAGAACTTCTTAAAGTAATTTGCTCCTTCATTATAATCGTTCTTGATATTTTCTGCCTGAATAGAAGAAACGATCATCATATTTTGCTTTGCTCTTGAAAAGATAACATTAAGCCTCTTCTCACCACCGCGTCTATTAATAGGTCCAAAGTTCATAAACATCTTGCCCTGATTATTAAACCCATAACAAATACTCATGATAATTATATCACGCTCATCACCCTGAACATTTTCTAGATTTTTGACAAATAAACCTATGAATTGATCTTCTTCTGTACGCTGGTATTCTTCTTCTAATTGTATACCGAATTGAGGATCTTCTAACGCTAGTTTATCGAGAGCACTCTCTATCTCACTTTGTTGATCCATAGAAAAAGCTACAATACCTATACTTTTTTTAATGTCATTCATTAAGAAAGTACGTACCAAGTTTGCGATATAAGCAGCCTCATCTTTATTAGTACGTTTATGGTAAATAGCATTTTCCATATAATGATAACTGATGCTGCGGCTCAAAACATCTTTATAATCGATTTCTTGATCTGGATCTATTATAGGAGCTAGTGGCTCAATACCAGCATTAGGTATGCGACTGTCTGGTATAGTAAGTAGGTTTCTTTTATAGAATGCGGCATTACTAAAACTTATTAAACTCTCTCGACGGCTGCGGTAATGCCAGCCTAACATTACAGAACTCAATTTACGAGCCCCTTGATTTAATAAACTATCTGCATCGAGACTTATACCTATTTTTTCTTCTGTTTCTTCTTCGTCTTCTTCTTGATCGGTAACATTTGCACTGAAAAAGTTAGTAGGCGGCATTTGCATTTCATCTCCTACGATTATAGTTTGATGAGTTCTGAAAAGTGAAGGAACACCTTCTTCTACCGTTATTTGAGATGCCTCGTCATAAATAACCACATCAAAAATAGATGTATCAATAGGCATAGAATCACTAACACTAAGCGGACTCATCAACCACACTGGTTTAAGTGTAGTCATAATATCTTGCGCCTCGCCTGTGGCTAGTTCACGTATAGATTTATAACGCATGCTCTTACCGAATTCATTTTCCAGAATCCTGCGCGATGCATTGTATTCCTTTTTAAGAACTTTCTCTTCTTCTGTTAACTGTGCAGCCACAGACTCTGTAATACGCACTTTATTTAAGAATTTATCTCTAATCTTAGAACGTATAAATGCGACATTAGAATCGTAATAACTATCTAATAGCGAGCTTATTTTACGCACAGAATTTCCTAAACCGTCTTCACTAGATTGAGAAAACACAGGATCCTTTTCATAAACCTCCTTTACAGATTTATAAGCGGTGTGAAAAGCAATATCATCTGTTTGCCAGTCTCTGGTGCGTAGATTCTGTTGCATCTCTGGACTCAACCCATGAAGTTGCTCTATATAAGGAGCAAATAAACCTAGGGTATGTACAGCGGCTCTTCCACGCTGCAATTGGTCTTCAATTTGTACTAGTGTTTGTGCTCCATGATTAGAGAACAGACCTTCTAAATGACCATACAACTCATCAAATTGAGATTTAAAACTTAATAAGGAACGTACATAAGAAGTATGATCTCTAGTCGTCCATGCTTTGATAATATGATCTGGATTATCTTGCTGCTCTTGAATCCAATGATAATCTGTTACAAAATTAGTAAGACCAAATCTTTGTGCTGCCTCTTCTCGCTGCTCCTCTAACTGCTCTAACGCTTCATATTCTTCATTAAGCGATTTAAGAACATTGCTTATTTCTGGTTTTATCTGGTGGGCATTAAAATTATAAGAAGCTTTTACCTGTCCTTTTAATTTATACCAGCCCGGATTTAGAAATTTAAAGAAACTACCGTCTAGCTTCTCCCATTTTTGGAGAGCTGTTTTTGCATCTGTATCATCAAATTTTTGAGTCCAGTTTTCATTCTCTTCTGTAAGTCGCTCGTGCAGTCTTCGCTGTTTCTCTAATTTTCTATTCAGGTTATCTAACTCTGACGCGGCGATGGTTTTTTTATCAAAAATACCTAAAGAATCACGCTCTACTATTCTCGCTACTTTCTCTGCAAAATCAAATTCTTGATGCCACGCCTCTATAGATTGTTCTTTTACCTCAACTTCTTGTTGATCTAACAATTCTACCAGGGCATCTAATCCATCTGTTGCTTTTTCTATTTTCTCAAGAACTTCTCCTTTTACATTAGACGCTTGTAATATTTCTACAGCAACACCATTTAAAGCATAGTTTGCAATAGAACTACCGTGATCATTAAGCTTTACTTGCGAGATAAATTCTGTGATCCACGTTTCATTATCTGCCCATTCTTTATAAAAAGGTACATAAATCAACTCTTTATCTGAGAGCATTTCCTTTTCTTGATAATAAGCGATCAATACTTGATATAAATCGTATAAAGGCGGCTCACCATCTCGCATATTTATATGAAACTTTTCTAATTTACCTAGATGTGTTTCTATTTCTTGGATGGTTTTATCTCGCTTTCGCGAAAGCGTGCTCGTATTCATATTCTTTTTCATGAAAGCCTCATACGTATCTTTGAGGTTCATGATAAAAGCTTTTTTATCGGTTTGAGAATCGTGAATTAAGCAACACAACTCATCTAATTTTTTATTTTTTAAACGGTGAAAAACTACATCTAACGCCGCACGCTTTTCACAAACGAAAAGTACTTTTTTATCTCTCGCCACATAGTCGGCTATGAGGTTAGTAATCGTTTGTGATTTACCTGTTCCTGGTGGTCCTTGAATGATGTAATTCTCTCCAGATCGTGCTTTTAAAACCGCTTGCGATTGTGTTGGGTCGGACTGTATAATAGGATACAGCTCTTCTAGACTGGTTTTTTTATAAGCGTCTAGATTAATATTTTTAGGCTGATCGCTGAAGAGCTCATCAAAAACATCATCTTTAATATCTGCTTTTAAGATCTCAGAATAATCACGCACAAGACTCATTTTACGGTATTTAAAATTACCTAGAGTCATGTTGCAAGTATCCACTTCCCACACCAGCGGATTCACCTTTCCATCGTTATCGGTATGGTAAAAACTACGCCTGCGCTCTGCAACAGCAAGATCTGTATAGGGATTAATGTCTTCGTTAATGATGTATTCTAACTGGTTGTGTTTTTTGGCAATTAGATTGTTGAAAATTGCGAGACCTAACGGCTTCACATTTTCAGCGTCATAAGAATAGTCATAACTGCGAGTGCTTAAACCAGAATTACGGTTATTGAGTTTACGCTTTTTAAGTTTAAAGTTGCGTTTTGCAATTTTATGTATGAGCTGTATTTTAGGCTTATCGCGCCATTGTAAATCTATTCCTGTGCCGCCTAAAGCAATCTGGTTTTTTATACTTTGTACCAGCTCTTCTATGCTACTCGTTTCTAGATCTACAAAATCTGGCAAATCTATGTCATAAAGATCCTTGAGGTAATAACTCAAGACAGGATTCACCTCGGCCTCTGTATCATTTACCGTTAATTCATACTTATCTTTTATTCCCTTCTTTTTTGTGATAGAAACTGGCAGTAATAAAAGTGGCGAACTTATACGCTCGTCTGCGCTTTCTTTAAAATTATACCAGTGTAAAAATGCGACTACAACACGCAGTTGGTCAAAACCGTATTCGTTCTTACTCTTGCGCGCTTCTAATCGTATTTTATTAAGTGCTGGAGATAAAAATCTATTTTGATCTATGTCTAGATAACGGTTAAGATTTATCTTTTTCTTGCTTATAAATTGAGTCTCTATATGACTATTCCAAAATATTAAATCTTTCTCATTGATATTTTTATAGTCCAACAACATAGGTACAGAGGACTCTGTAAGGTTTAAAAAACCACCTCGATCATTAAAATAGAGTAATTTATTTCTTCTAGAGATATCAAAGAGTCTGCGTTTTAATTTATCGAGAATATAACTACCACGATCCGACAGATTCAGATTTCTAAAACCTTCTGTATCGGTAAGATCTACATAGTTTTCTGGATTAAAATCACGATAATTTTTAAGCTTTGCTATTATTTCTTCTAGACTAGGCGCACGATCTTCTCTATAAAGCGGTGTCATCTCCCTAATTACATGATGTATAGTAGGGTGCAAGTTTTTATTATAAAAATAAAGTCGCTCTCTGTTTTCTACAAAACGCTCTAACTCTTCTACATCTCTAAAATCTATACCGTAGGCTACACTAGCTAGTATAAAACCTAATGTAAAAATCTCGGTAATAGGATCGTAATGACCGGTTTCAAAATCCCAAGTTTTATAATGCGGTAAGTATACTGGTTTTGAAATAGGAACATCTAGATCTTTATGAATCGCGTCATGATCATAAAGTCTATCACCATAATCATCTGGAGCATCTAATGGGTCGAGAGAACTTACCTCTTTATAATTTACACTTACCTCAACCGCATAACGTTGTTTAGGCTTCTTGAATACTTTATTAGACTGTGTGAAATTTTTTCCTTCAGATTCTGTTACCAGTATGCGACCGTTATAATCAATAGAATCGATAGAATAAATACCTAAAACTAGATTGCGCTCTCTAAGAAAATGTGCTTTTTCTAAAAGTGGTAATACTCTAGCTATAAAATCTGGTGTCGTACTGCCTCCATGTTCTTTAACCTCATCTAGCAGACTGAAAAAACTTGCTTTATAATCACTCATTGTCGTAAATACTGCTATCTGGGTTCTCGGTTACACGGCTCAAATCATTCATAGCCTCTTCCTTTAATTTCTTGAAATCTCTAATAGTCAGTTTTAACTCCTTTCTTAGAATACGCTCGTAATCTTCTTTTAACTCTAATAATTCTGACACCTCCAAAGTATGCGCGAGCGGTAATTTTTCTAGTGCGCTATCTATTCTAGCAAAGTCCAATAAGAGATAACATAAATAACTCTTAGTACTAGGTGTGGTGTGTTTCAGCTTTCGCGAAAGCGAACTCGTATCTATCTTTTCACTTCTATTAAAGTCTGGAAAAAACTGTTGTGCTAGATTCATCACAGCATTAGAATTGATCCATTGAGGCCTTAAAATAAGCTGTATAAAGTCAGATGTTAATGCTCGAGTCTCTTCTTGTTCAAAAATATCTAGGCTATTGATATCCCACTTTCCCTCTATTAACCTGTGTAGTTCTTCTTCATAATCTTTAGAATTGCGTGCTTTTAAATCTAGAGCAATACTGCGCAAGTAGGATTCTGGGTGTGTTTGCTGGTTAGTAGATTCATCTTCCTGACTTATGATTTCTTTGGCCTGGTCTAGGTAACTTTGTGCATTTACGTCTGCCAGCCCTGTATTTAATTTGATGAGCATTTGTATAACCGTGTAGTGTTCTCTACAAGATTTAAAAGCACCTGTATCACAAAAAAGTTCGAGGTACAGTTGAAAAATACGTGCCGTTTCTATGATGCTATCCTCACTACGAGAGTCGTTTGCTAGAGCAAGAACTATACGTTGTGTCACCTCATAATCTCCATCTTCTATTTTAAAGAAAAGGTAGTGCGAGAGCTCGTGAGCTATTAAGGCCTTTAACTGTTTATCATCTAACAACTGTAAAACATTACCAGAAAAAACAATATGCGCTTCTCTCTCAATTACAGAAATACTTGCATTTACTTGTAGACTGTTGTTCTCTTGATAGAAAGTGACTTGTGCATCGATATTTAGGTCTTTACAAATAGCGTCAGATACACGGTATAAATTTGCATGACTATCTAGATCTAGACGGTAGGTGTTTTTAAGCAGATTCTTTTTAAAAGACTCTACTTGTTGTGCTTTAATCTTCTCGTCTTTAAACCATTGCCAGGTTTTCTTGCGACTTTTTAAATGGTCTCTTAGTTTTTTATGGTATGGAAAAGGCTCTAAAAGTGCCTTTTTATCTATTGCAACGTCGTCAGTCATTCAATTATATTATGTATTTCCCCTAGGCTTTAAAGTTAAGGAAAACGACGATGATTTAAAGAATAAATCTGTTTTCAGAAATAGGTTTTTGTCTTGCAGTTTGAAACCGTTTTAAAAAAGAAAACTATTTAACTTAATTGATTTTCAATGTTTTCTCAAATTTAGTTAAATACTCCACTCCATACTCATCTACACTTTTTCTCATTTTCTTAATCCAACTTCTACTTTTGTCATGAGGTATGTGTTCTAAAATGATTTTAGAAGAGTCTATCATATTTTCAAAAAAAGGTACCTCTCGCATATATAAAAATGTCCCGTCTGTTATTTGGTATTTTATATAATACTCTGACAATTCTAATAATTGTTCATACGCTAATTCATACTGTTTATTATCATTAAGCACAAGCAAGTATTCAAATCTCATAAATGGAATAGATACACTGTCTTTTCTTCTACTTAAGCGCCTTAAATCAATGGCTTTAGAAAAACTCTTATCGCTTTTATCAAATTTTGAATTTTGGGTTAAAATGATAGAAAAGTAAAACCAGTCGATAGAAAAATTTGAAATTTCACAAAGTTCTTGAAATAAAATCTCCGATGTTTTAAAATCAAATGTTCTGTAATAAGTTAGTCCTGTCAGCCTCAACGCTTCGATTTTTAAATCAAGATCATCATTTTTTATATATTCGCTAGATATTTCTCTAGACTTTTTAAATTCTTCAGAACTAAATAATTTCCAAGCTATTTGTAATTCTTTAGATTCTAAAATTTTCTCTTCTTTAGCGTCAATAGTTGTAATCGAATTATCAGTCAAAATAAATTGATCGACTTCAGGCAAAAAAATCTTTTTTAAATAGCTTTTGATAGATATACTGCTTTAGTTGAATTAACTATATTTATTCCTCCTCTACATATTCAGGATATAAAAATGCGTTATAAGGAAAACGCTTCACGTGAATCTCACGTACACGATCATATACTTTCTTACGGAAATCATCCATATTTTCCTTTTCGGTAGCTGAAATAAAGATCACGTTTTCACCCATTTTTGCCATCCATGTTTCACGCCATTCTTCTAATGAGTAATGAGCAGAAGTACGCTCTTCCATTAAATCAGTTTCGTCATAATCTTGAGCCTTGTAAGCATCAATTTTATTAAAAACCATAATCATAGGCTTATCGGTCGCATCTATTTCTCCCAAAATTCTATTTACAGAAGCAATATGATCTTCAAAAGATTCATGGGATATATCTACAACATGAAGCAGTAAATCAGATTCTCGGACTTCATCTAACGTCGATTTAAAAGACTCTACCAGTTGTGTAGGCAGTTTTCTTATAAACCCTACCGTATCTGTCAATAAAAAAGGCATGTTGCGCAGCACTACTTTGCGTACCGTAGTATCTAATGTTGCAAAGAGTTTATTTTCTGCAAACACCTCACTTTTTGCAACGGTATTCATCAACGTACTTTTTCCAACATTTGTGTAACCGACTAACGCTACACGAACTAATGCACCACGATTACCACGTTGTGTGGACATTTGCTTATCGATGGTCAGGAGTTTTTTCTTAAGTAATGTGATGCGATCGCGTACAATACGTCTATCGGTTTCTATTTCAGTTTCTCCAGGACCACGCATTCCTATACCACCTTTTTGTCTTTCAAGGTGCGTCCATAGTCCAACTAATCGAGGTAAGAGGTATTCATATTGTGCCAGTTCTACTTGAGTACGTGCATAACTGGTTTGTGCTCGTTGTGCAAATATGTCTAGAATCAAATAGGTTCTATCAATAATTTTTGCCTCGAGAATTTTTTCAATATTCTTTTGCTGAGATGGAGAAAGCTCATCATCAAAAATAATGGTACCTATATTATGTGATTGCACATAGGCTGCGATTTCTTCCATTTTACCCTTTCCTACAAAAGTCTTAGGATTGGGTTTTTGCATTTTTTGATGAAAACGTTTACTAACGGTTGCACCAGCGGTATAAGCTAGAAACTCTAACTCATCCATGTATTCATTAAGCTTATCTTCATTTTGTTGTTGAGTAACAACACCTACGAGGATTGCTTTTTCGTATTCGTGATTTTCTAATTCTAACATAAAGATTTTTAGACTATAACAAAGATACTTTTTTCCCTTAAAGCGAGCATACTATTTAATAAGAGCTTATGAAATGAAAAAAGTCGCATTACCAGCTGATAATGCGACTTTTAAAATAGATAAAACTTTAATTAGTTAGCTAAAATTTCTTTAGCATTAGTAATCGCCGTCATCGTGTGATCTCTTAATTCTTTAATCTCTACTACTTCTTGTTCTAAAACTGGCATTTTTTTATCAAGATCAGCTTTAGTCTCTGGAGATGGTTCCCCATAAGGAAATTTCTCAGAATAGTCTGCCATCCAGTCCATCATACCGTCGTGAGATGCTTTTAAGTTACCTGCAGTTGCATCTAACTTCATTAATTGATCTTCACTTAACTCAGCTCCTTCTTTACTAGCAACTAGCTCTCCTTTAAGCTCCATAAGCTCTCCCATTTTAGGCATGATCTCGTCATGTACATCCATGGCCTCAGTCATAAGAAGGTCGTAGGCTTCTATTTGCTTTTGTAATGCTATCTCTTCTTTACTAGGCTCGTTCTTACATGAGGCAAGAGTTAGAACAGCTAGTAATAAAATATAAATTGAATTTTTCATAGTTTTTCTTTCAAAGTTAATGGAATAACTACAATCTAATCAATAGATTGTAGTTATTCTAGATATAAATTAAAATGCGTATTGCAATCCTGCAGTAAACACGTCTTGATTCTTAAGTTGTACACCGTTAAATTCTTGTACAATAGGTAAGCTATATTCTAAGCCTAATCTAAAACCTTTTAATGATCCAGAAGGCGCATAAAGATTAACACCTAGCCCACCATTTAACCAGCTACCACCAGAATTGCGAGTGTCTGCTGTAATAACCATAAGCGGATTCAAGTCAGGGTTTGCGCCATCAATATCCTCTACCTTAACTGCCTCTATACGAGTTGACACGCTTAACCAGTCTGTTGCCTTGTAAGCAGCCCAGTTATTCCAGTTTAAACGATCTCCTAGCGTATAACCATTATCGTTATCGCTGAATCTTTTTTCACCTCTCATTTGAGAACCCCAAGAAAAATTCTTGCTTTGTCCTAAATAAGTAACAGCAAGAATACCGCTATAAGTACCACTACCTACCTGCATAGGATAAGGCAAAACTACATCATTACCCATACTCGCAGGAATCACATCTTCATTATCGATAGAACCTGTAGGAATAGAAACTCCTAACTGTGCATGAAGTCTATAAGTAGGCTTCTTAAAAAACTGGTATAAAGCTGACAGTGATGTATCTCCTAATCCACTAGACTCTGTAGTAAAAGTACCACCCATAGCTGTTAAATGCTCCATGCTCATATCCATATACATAGTCATTGCCATAAGCGTTAACTTATCTGTAGGCGCATACATAGCACCTAGCATATGCATATTCATGGTCATCTCTGTAGGAGTAACCATATAATCGCCACCGTTAGGTAGTAAAACACTCTCAAAAGAAACATCTTCACTACCTCTTTTTAAATCCTTCATAGTAGTTGTGGCAAATCTATAAGAGAACATAAATTCTCCCTTAGCATGTGTATGGTCACCCATTACATTAATAGGCGCATGACCATCTGGTCGGTTACCATTGTAAGTATGTTCTGTAGATGTTGTGTTGTTATCGCTTTGCGCGAAAGCTGACATACCAGCAAGCAGTACAGCTATAAATTGAAATTTTTTCATAGTAATATATTTCTACTCACGCCTATTTCTTTTTAGAGGCATAAGTAATTAAGAGAATATCCCATCAAAGCGATGGCATAGAATAAGTAAAACTGAAGTAATTAAGAAAGTAATCTAGGAGGCGGATTGTAACTCCAAGACCTAGAGTACCTGTAAGAATTATGATAACTGAAGTTATTATGAATATGAGTACTGAAAACAGGTGTCAAATAATCATTATCTATTACCTGAAAAAAAATAGGGTAAAAAGCATTTGCCAGCTGTACAGTCTTAGAATTTGTACCAGCGTCTTCTTGAGCAGCTAGTGTAATTTGCTTGTTAAGATGGCACTTACCATTGCATTTTAATTGCGGTCTTTCTTTATTCACGCAATACTTTGCCACTATCACATCTATATTCATTTGAAAATAGAGATAATAACTCGCCTGATATGCTGGTCGCATGGCAAAAGTCATTAACATTAAAATTGCAAAAAGTGATTTGATAAAATACTATTTATTGCAAAGATAATTGACAGTAAGTGGTCGTTAAAATAAATGTGTTTTAAATTTCAAATAGATGTAATTCTATTCACCTTACTAAGACTTATTTTTGAAAATACTATAAAATAATCTAAAACAACACTTCATTGTTTCCTATAGCTTATCATTCTATCTACCAGCATATGCTCCCAGACAGACATCGCTTTCCCATGATTAAGTATGAATTGTTAACTCAACAATTACTACATGAAGGAACAGCTACTGCTTCAGACTTTTTTGAGCCTAGCAAACTATGTCCTGATATAGATGTCTTAAGAGTTCATACCGATCAGTATCTTAAAGATTTAAAAGAGCTTACTTTAGATAAGAAAGCTATAAGAAAGACCGGATTTCCATTCAGTGAATTATTAGTAGAACGTGAATTGCGCATTGCACAAGGTACCATAGATGGCTGCATCAAGGCATATGATCACCGCATCGCTATGAATATAGCAGGAGGCACACACCACGCTTATACCGATCATGGAGAAGCATTCTGTCTATTAAATGACCAGGCTATCGCTGCAAGGTATTTGCAACACCACCATCTTGCCGACAAAATTTTAATTGTAGATCTAGACGTGCATCAAGGAAACGGCACTGCTCAAATATTTCAAAACGATGACAGTGTTTTTACATTTTCCATGCATGGTGCGGGAAATTATCCATTTAAAAAAGAACAATCAGATTTAGACATTGCTGTACCAGATGGATCAGGTGACGACTATTATCTCAACGAACTTAAAAACACATTACCAGATCTCATCCATCAAGAAAAACCAGATTTCATATTTTACCTATGTGGTGTAGATGTCCTAGAGAGTGACAAATTAGGTAGATTAAGTATGAGTCTAGAAGGTTGTAAAAGAAGAGATGAATTTGCGTTGTCCGCTTTCGCGAAAGCGAGATCACAAAATAACTCTTTCCCACCTATACAATGCAGTATGGGCGGCGGTTATTCTCCAGAAATTAAAACCATTATCGAGGCACATGCCAATACTTTTAGAGCAGCACGAGAGATTTTTATGTAAAACCTCTCTTAATCCAGCTGGTTAATCATTTATTTGAGCCAACCTTTACTTTTAATACTACGAGCAAATAACCAAAGTGCCACTGATAATACAGGGACAACTATAAAGAAAGTACGGTCTGCAGTTTCCATCATATTCCATGCATCTACAGAAAGGTCATAAATTCTACAAATTACCACGGCTAGTAAAGAGATTAAAGCTAGCATAACGGCTTGTTTTCTTTTAAACAATAACCCTACACAACAAAACACACCTGCAAATACCGCTATTCCATATGCCCAAGTATACCAAATCGGGAAGCTGGTATAAAAAGCGACTTGCTCGGCAGTATAATTCTCCATAAGAGTTTCTGTACTTCCCATAGCCTCGGCAGTCCATGCGCCGACACCCATAAGATTCCAAACTAGAAAGAGGATCGTCACGATCCAAAACCACATTTTAGGTTTAGTAGAGTAAGCCATAAGTTAAATATTTAAAGGTTAAGTTATAAATTTAATATATTCTTACTTAAACAACTAAAATACTAACTATTATTAACATTAAAGAACTATTGACTACATATACGGTATTTAAAGAACAAAATAAATCTATCAGTTTCTTCTATGTTAAAAATTAAATTTTGTAGAAAATAAAAGTTTTGGCACTTTCTTTGTCTTAAGATATGCGAACTTTGCAAAAGCATCGTTAACTACATTATGAAGACCAGACTGCCTTTTATCTTTTTATTTATTTTCATCACCTTTTTGAGCAATGCTCAAGAAAAAGAGACTACAGTAGAACTACCATTAACTGATAATTGTAAGATATTATTAAGTAGCAAATTAGACTTTTTAATCAATGGAAGTTTTCAAGATGAATCTAGTCTAAGAAAAGAAATAAGCCGTCTAAAGGAGTGTGGTTTAGATGAGTTTGATGTAAAATTCTTTGGCCGCATGGAGTCTATGTCTGCCATGTTGCGCAAGATGACCAAAGGGAAGCAAATAGAACAACTGACTTTTGAAGATTTATTTACTCAAATAGAAAAAATTAAAGCAACAAGCGGCTTCACACAAGTAAAGAAAATTACTTTACTATCTGAAACTCTTGCCACGCGCAAAGGAAGTCTCAAAAACTGGAATCAAGACATCAACCTTTTTCAAGAATTAGGCGCTTCAAAAAATGTGATAGGACAGGTTTATGAATATTTAGAATCTCACCCTGATAATACTAAAACGTATCAAGAGATTTTAGAATCTTTTAAAAAGTAATCCCGTTTCACAATAATAGATTGTTAATTAAAGCGTTAAAAATGAGAGTATAGAACTAACTAAAAGAATTTAATTAACGCATGTGGTACCATAAAATTAATCTCTGGTTTACCTGGCGAGTAATGCTTTACAACAGTTGCTTCTCCTTTTTAAGCCTCGCAAAAGGCGATCCTTATTCTACTCTTTTTGTATTTCTAACTGGTGGCTTTATAGTTGGGTTACTAGCTCAAAAAAATATTCATAAACCAGAAGAATATGTTTTTCAAAATTTAGCAATTTCTAATGTACAACGGTACACATTTGCTTATGTTGGGCATATTTTGTTTTCTCTAGTAGCATTTTCACTCATTTGGTTGATTAAGGACTATGTCTAGACTTCATATTCATATCGATAGATACAAAGTAGGCCGATTTAAAAAAATGACTTTGATTAATAACTTGGATTTAACACTTGAAAAAGGAAAGATTACAGGACTTTTAGGTAGAAACGGTTGTGGAAAATCTTCTTTGATGAATGTTATTTTTGGAAAATCAAAAGCAGATACCGTGGCTCATTTTGATGGAAAACCTATTCAATTACGTGATCATCTAAAACACCAACTCGTTGCTTATTTGCCTCAAGATACATTTATGATAGGTGCAAGAACTGTAGTAGATGCAGTACAAATGTGGTATCCAGATCCTAAAGACCAGGACAAGATCTTATACGAGCCACTTATTCATAAAGTACATCACGTAAAAGTAAAAGCTCTTTCTATAGGAGAACGACGATTTTTAGAATTCTTATTGGTCATCAACTCAGAGCGACCATTTATTTTACTGGACGAGCCATTTTCTATGCTAGCGCCTATTCAAATAGAACGTGTAAAAGAGATTATTAAAACAGTAAAACCTAGAAGAGGTATTCTGATGAGTGATCATTACTATGATAACGTACTAGAGATGTCAGACTCTTGTTATGTCTTTAAAGAATCTACTCTAGTAGCTGTGGAAAATGAAGAGGATTTAAAAAACAATCTTTATATATAAGCTTAAACCAAAGTGCTATGAAGTCTTTTCACCTCGGCAAAAGTATTTCTATGCAATTTTACATTAGGCTTACTCATATGACTGTACTCTGTAAGAAGCTCTTCTATAAGTTCCTTTGCTGCCTCTGGCTTCTTGCGATCTATTAAAAATTGAGCTAAAACTAGTCGCTCTGGATAGTGAGAATATCTAACATCGAGAGATCTCAATTGCTTTTCGGCATTATTTAACTTACCTAATTCCTTATAAGATAACCCAAGAAAGAAATGAACCTTGGACGCTCTTAACTCTGAATTGGGTTTTAAAGATCTAGCGACCTCGATAACCTTATTATAGTTTTTAAGATGATAATGAGTTATCACTAGTTGCTCTTGTACATAGGCATCATCCTTATGAGCACCGCCCAAAACAGTCTCATAATTATCTAATGCTTTTTGATATTCTTGTTTATTAAAATAAGCATCAGCTAGTGCAACACGATTTGCAAAGGTGTCAGAAAACTTCACTTTATTAATAAGGTCGTTAATCTTTTTAGTCGGATTAATGACTGTAGTAATCTCGTCGGTAATTACTTGAGCGTCATTCTTCTTAAGTACATTAAGCACTAGATAAATAAGACTCCCTATAACCGGAAGAAGAAATATGATCGCATACCAATATACTTCACTTCTATTCTTATAGGCATGATAACAGCAAAATATCTGTACCGCAACAGTTAGATAATAAAAAATCATTTCTCAAGAATTAAATACAACTGATTACTAAGACTACTTGTTACGCTTTTCCCAATTCTTACGAGCAAGTTGTTGCATGTCTTCTACTTTATCACTCTCGTCCATAATCTCAAGACCTAACATACTCTCTATAACATCTTCCATAGTAGCGACACCTTGAATACTACCAAAATCATCTACCGCAAGTGCGATGTGTTCTTTAGTAGCGATCATGGTTTCAAATAACTGTGGGATAGGCAAACTAGCAGGCACCATCGTGATTTCCCTTTTTAGGTCTTCAAGTGTATTTGCAGGTTTGTCATTAATAATATCAGACAGTATATGATCCTTAAGAACATACCCTTTAATATCATCTCTATTTGCACCGAATATAGGAATACGAGAAAATCTCAAGTCTTGATTTTGATCAAAGAAATCTCTAATAAGAGTAGTTTGTGGCGCCATAAACATAACCGACCTAGGAGTCATAATATCCTGCACCATAATGCTATTAAAATTCATTAAACTTTTAATGTACTGACCTTCTGTAGGTTCAAAAACACCTTCTTGTTCTGCTGTTTCAGTTATGGCAACAAAATCCTCACGAGTCATTGAATTCATGTGCGCACTTTTACCGATAGCCTTAGTTGTTAATTGGAGCACCCATAAAATTCCAGTCCATTTCAATGGGAAAATCATGATATTAAGAGCGCGAGTCGTAAAACCAGCAAGACCTTTCCAGTAAGTCGCCCCTATGGTTTTAGGTATAATTTCAGAAACTACTAGAATTAATACCGTCATAATTGCTGACACCACACCTACTAATGGAATTCCAAAAACGTCAGCACGATAACCTTCTCCTACTAATGCTTCAGCTTGTACTCCGACTAGAATAGCACCTACCGTATGCGCTAGCGTGTTTAAAGTAAGAATAGCGATTAATGGTTTATCCACATCTTCTTTTAAGATTTTCAAAGAAGAAATATAAGAAGCACCTTCCTGCTCCTTTACCTTTACAAATGTTCCTGTGACACTTAACAAAACTGCTTCTAGTATAGAACACAGAAATGAAAAGAAAATAGAAACAACGGCATAGATAATAAGTAATGTCATGATAAGTTGATTTGATCACGTAAAAATAAACAATTCTACTGCTGTGATTATTAATTTGTTATTAAGACCTGATTTATTAGTCCTTTTTAATCTGTTCCCATGTTTTTCTGTTGATAGAGTAAACTAAAAAACGATCGGTAATTGTACTATCTATATAGTCAGACTCTAGAGACATGCCGTTGTGCAAAGCAACTTTTATGGAACCTATATTATCTTCATGAATTACAGAAACTAGACTGTTACCAAAATTCTTATCGTATCCTCTTTCAAATGCTAGGTCTCTCAACCTTACTGCAGCCTCTTTTGCAAATCCCTGTTTCCAGAAATGAGGTAAAATAGAATATCCTACTTCTAGTCTTTTTAATCCATTTACAGTCTGGACTAGTAAACCTGACTGACCTATAAATTCATTAGTCTCTTTATGTATCATCACATTCATACCACTAGTACCTTTATCATATCGCCAGAAAGCTTTTTCAAACCACACATCACATTGTTCTTGAGCGGTTAGACCTTGCTTCATCCCTAGAAACCGACCGGTATCCTCTTCTTTAAATATAGGTAACCATGTTTGATAATCTTCTCTCTTTAAGAGTCTGAAAGTAGAACGCACCGTAGATTCTCCTGTAAGTAGGTAGTTCATATTATGAATCGATAAAAGTAATTGAAATCTTATTTAGGTAAACTACCAGTAAATAACCAAGCCTTATCAAAACCAAGGGCTCTTAATTTATTAAGCTCATTAGTTGCGTCATCACGATCTACAAAACTAGAAAATGCAACATTATGGAGACCATAAGAATTAACACCTATACGTTTTGCATCAAAACCTTTACGTTTTAATTGAGCAACACGCTTGTCTGCATTTGCAGGATCACGGAAAGCGCCAGCAACTACATGAAAGTTTTTTGTTAACGGTGCAACATCTATAGATATAGTAGGTAAAGGTTCATTAATTAAAAAACTTGCACTTTCTATAGTAGAATTCACTTTATCAGTAGACAACTGTTCTACTGCAAGGGCATCGGTTTTCACTTGAGTTTGATAACCTTTAAAACCAAGACCTAATCCTAAAAGAATAACACCTGCCGCAGCATAACGTATCCAGGAACCAGAATTAGTTTTAGCAGTTTCTAACTCTACAACAGAAACTTCTTCTACAACCATTTCTTCTTCAGCAACAGTAACCGGTGCAACTGGAAGTCTATCGATAGCAAATGTCTCGTGAGAAGTAAGGCCAAAAGCTTCTGGCAAATAATTAACCAGATACATAGGTGTAAACTGTAACGCCTTTTCTTCATTACGAGAAAAACGACCTACCTTATGTATAGTTATTGAACCATTCCTATCCATTTCTTGATCTAGAAAACGTACATAATTACGTATCTCTTGAATAGACTCATCATAAGTCAGATTTGCAACACTTGCTATATAGTTAGCCAGTAACCCATCATTTTGTTGGATTTGAGCATTAAAACTCAATCCTTTTTTAGGTGGATATATAGTATGACTGCTAGCAAAATGTTGTGCAGGAACGCGACGTGAGATAAAAGCTCCAAAACCTGGAACAACTACACACTCGTGGCGGTACAATAAATCTGATATGTAAGTAGCGATTTGCATGTCACAAACATAAAAATTAAAACAAAACGATCAAGCACTTGGGGTAACTAGTTATTAAGAAATTGAGGTCAACGTATCTAACTCATTAATTTTTAACGTTTCCGCTTTCGCGAAAGCGTAACTTTTTACTTTCATTTAACCATAAATACCTATCAAAAACCCTTTATTTGTCGCTAAAAACAGCCTACATATGATCAACTTCTTGCTGCAACAAGTAAATGATAGCGGTCCTATTTACAAAGAAACCATAATGGGACGATTCCCTGTGGAACCATTCAACACGGCTAGCAACCTTATTTTTCTAGCCTCCATTATTTATTTCAGTATTTTAATTTATAAGTCAAAAAAGAAACACTGGTTTTTATCCTGTTGCATGCCTGTTTTCCTAGCAGGATTTATAGGCGGCACTATCTATCACGCCACTCGTAGTGATGAGTTTTGGCTCTTATTAGATTGGGTTCCCATAGTCGTGCTGTGTTTTGCCTGTTCTCTATATTTCATATTTAGGTCTCCAGTAAGTTCTTGGGAAAAGATCGCATTAGGTCTAGCTATCTTAGGACTAAACATCATCCCTAGAATATTACCTATACCCAAAGGTTATCGCAACTCTATAGGCTATATAGGCACCGCTATTGCCGTATTACTTCCTATTTTTCTATATGCCTACCGTCATAAATGGAAGCATTTTAAATTTATAGCATTTGCTCTACTTTCCTTTATTACCGCAGTTTCTTTTAGAACTCTAGATAAAAAATACGACATAGAGTTTCTATATATGGGCACTCACTGGTTGTGGCATACCTTCGGTGGTATAGCTGTGTTTTTCTTAATGAGATACATTTATATGGACAACGAGAATTCTGAGCGATATATGACTAGAAAGCACCTTAAAAATGATTAAATTTGCCAGCTTATAACGTGAGATCATGCTGGATAAAGTAAAAGAACATATTGAGAAAGTACAAGCCTTTAAAGCAGATTCTAAAGAGTCTATCGAGGCTTTTAGAATTGAATACCTAGGTAGTAAAGGATTACTCAAGGATTTATTTGCAAAGTTTAAAGAAGTCCCTAACGAGCAGAAGAAAGCATTCGGTCAGGCAATCAATGAACTTAAAGAAAAGGCCAAAGAAAAGGTTGAATCTCTAAAAGAAACTATAGAGTCTAAGGAAGAAGAAGCTGGAATTTACGGCGACCTTACTCGTACTGCATATCCCATGGAAATAGGTGCAAGACACCCTATATCTATAGTAAAAAAACAGATTATTGATGTATTCTCTCGCATAGGTTTTAATGTAAGTGAAGGTCCCGAAATAGAAGACGACTGGCACAACTTTACCGCACTTAATTTACCTGCACATCACCCAGCTCGTGATATGCAAGACACGTTTTTTATACAGACAGATCCAGATGTATTATTAAGAACGCACACCTCTAGTGTACAGGTGCGTTATATGGAAGATAATAAACCACCTATAAGAACTATTTCTCCAGGTCGTGTTTTCCGTAATGAAGCGATAAGTGCTCGTGCACACTGTATATTCCATCAGGTAGAAGGACTTTATATAGATAAGGATGTAAGCTTTGCAGACATGAAGCAGACTTTACTGTATTTCACTCAAGAAATGTTCGGTAAGTCTAAAATACGCTTGCGTCCATCTTATTTCCCTTTTACAGAGCCTAGTGCTGAGATTGATATTTATTGGGGTCTAGAAACAGAAACAGATTATAAAATAACTAAAGGTACTGGCTGGCTAGAAATAGGTGGTTGTGGTATGGTAGATCCTGCTGTACTTACTAATTGCGGTATCGACCCAGAGGAGTACAGTGGTTTTGCATTTGGTATGGGTGTAGAACGTATCGCAATGTTGTTATATCAGATAGGTGATATACGTATGTTCTTTGAAAACGATGTGCGTTTTCTCAAGCAGTTTTCTAACGCTTTATAAAAATTAGTATCGTGAAATCACAACTCATTTTTGTTTACAATGCAAACTCTGGTAAGCTTAATGCATGGCTAGATAGCGCGCATAAAATAATAAGTCCCAAAACTTATGAGTGCAGACTTTGCGATCTTACTTATGGTATTTTTAAAGAAAATGCAGAATGGGCACGCTTTCGCGAAAGCGTAACTAACACATATCCATCGATAGAATTAAAGTTCTTACACATAGATGAATTTGAGAAAGAATATGCCTCAAAGTGGCTGCCTAAATATGAATACCCTTGTATTCTTTTAAAAACTCCTGAGACAGATTCTGGTTTTGAAATTTTTATGAGCGCTGGTGAAATGAATGAAATCACCACTACACCAGACCTTATTAATGCGTTAGAATCTAAAATGAAAGCTATTTAATAATGTAGTCGCGCTATCTTTTATAGATACTAATCAATACATCAATTTATGAAAAAAGACATCGTTATACCAGTGGTAAAGGACGTTTACATCGCTATCGTAAAAGAAGATAATAAAGAAAAAACAGCACAAGACTGGATCGTGTACTTAATTAATGACAGTCTAGAACCTATTGAATCTATCATGATCATGAGTCGTGGTAAACATGAAGACGGTCGCAAGACATCTACATTTAGACACGCCTTCAAATTAGTTGCAGCAAAATCTGCTTTAAAAGTAGAACTGATCATGGAAGACGTATTTCCATTTAAGAATGAATTTATTCTCACTTATTTTATTGGACCTACTCTATATGACCATGTATTTACTGCAGCACCACACTCTATAAGTGAGGACCATTTCACTGCTTTACCAATAATGAAACAAGAAGGTATATTACTTTCTTAAATTGCTATATTTTTCATTATAACCCTATTATAAGCATCAATTTACACTGTTAAAAACAGTTCTAATTGACTTATTTACAAAACCTTAAACACCTTAATTAATATTTAATTAAGGTGTTTTTGATTGAAATCATCTTGTTTTCACAAAGTGTCTTAAAAAAGGCTGTTTTAGGTTAATAGAGCGTTAAAACACGTTAGTTAGAAAACCATACGCATACTAAGCGAGTATATCATACGTATTAACGACATAACTAAAACAAACAATTATGAAAAAGTCAAATTTTTTGAGCATAGCGCTCGTAGCAGTTGCATTATTTGCAGGACAATCAACATTTGCTCAAGAGGGTAAAATGATGAAAGAAAAAACAGTAATCGTAGGTGGTGCTGAAATGTATCCTTCTAAAACAATTGTAGAAAACGCTGTAAATTCAAAAGACCACACAACACTAGTAGCTGCTGTAAAAGCTGCAGACCTAGTAGATGTACTATCTAGTACAGGACCATTTACTGTATTTGCTCCAACTAATGCTGCTTTTGAAGCATTACCAGCAGGGACAGTAGAAACTCTTGTAAAACCAGAAAACAAAGAAAAATTACAAGGTATACTTACTTACCACGTAATTGCAGGAAAATTTAATGCAGCAGATGTAGTTGCGTTAATCAAAAAGAACAATGGGAAAGCAACTGTAAAAACAGTAGCAGGATCTGAATTAACTTTATCTCTTAGTGGTGACAAAGTAGTTGTAACAGACGCAAACGGTGGTAGCGCAACTGTTACTATTGCAGACGTAGCTCAATCTAACGGTATTATACACGTAGTAGACGCAGTATTGCTTCCTAAAATGTAAATCCCTATTTATATTTTACAAGAAATCCCAAACTTTATAGGTTTGGGATTTTTTTTGTTATTAAAACTAAACCTTCTTACTCGACAAATCTAGGATCAGTAGGCATGGTTGTATTGCAATTATCACAGGTGCGCAATTCTTCACTTGCATAAAACTCTCTAAAACGTGGCTGAAAATCTTTTTCTATATCTTCTAGAATAAAAAATGTCTCGTGCAATTTATGATTACAATTATCACAATACCATAATAAACCATCTACTGCACCAGCTTCTAGACGCTTGCGTTCTATTACCAGACCTATAGAGTTTTCATGACGTACAGGAGAATGTGGCACTTTAGCAGGATGTAAATACATATCACCAGGCCCTAATTTCATAGTACGCTTCTTACCATCTTCTTGAATATGAACCTCTATATTACCTTCTAATTGGTAGAAAAGCTCTTCAGTTTCATTATAATGGTAATCTTTACGAGCATTAGGACCTGCCACTACCATTACTATGTAATCTCCTGCATCTTTATACAGATTCTTATTACCTACTGGTGGCTTTAAAAGATCTCTATTATCTTCTATCCACTTATTAAGATTAAAAGGTGCTTGAATAGCCATTTTTTATCGTTTTTTAGAAATTAAAGGTACGTAATTATTATAAGCAAGGACAACCAAATTGATCAGCATACACGTTCCACAAGACTTTAATATCTTTTCCATCTACCCAAATTAAAGAACGTCCAGGAGCATATAATTTACCGTTATCTTCCCAATTATCATTGTAAGTAAAGTATACATTTGGATAACCTTTTAAAGCTGCAAATGTTTTGTAATTTTCTAATTCTGCTGGGCAATCTAAACATGCATCATGAAATGACTTAGTTATTAAACTATCAATATTTTGATCGCTTTTGTAATCTAATTCTAATTTAAAAGGGCTGGCGATCATTAATTTTTTTTGATCTTTTTTAGAAAATGAATACTTCACATATTCTAAACATTCATCCATATACAAGTGAATAGAATCTACTTTCGTTTCAAACCTAGAATCAATAGAATGTATAAATAAAGAATTGTTATGCTCTGCGTGCTTTGAAATAGCTCCATCGCACTCATAACTTAGAAATTCTGCAAACGGAAATTCTACATCTTTATCTTTAAAAAAAAGATATCCTTTATTAGAAACCCTGTATTCCTCTTGAGTTCTATCATGTTGAAAATCTTCATAAATACCAGCTTCAGTATTATTCTCGCCAATAATTGCAGCAATAGGTTTTAAAAACTCATATTCATTAACTTCAATTTTTGACAACGAATTCAGAAATTGAGTGTTCACTTGCGGCGCATCCACATTTTGTTCTACAATAAGTGAAATTATAGAATCTAATTGCTTTGCATTAAAACGAGATCTATGATAAACATCATTACAATCTATACCAGCTTTTTGAGAAGCTATAGCTGTATAGTCTATTTCTTCATTAGCTTTTATCTCTTGATTTTTAGGTATAGAATCAACAGCTTCAGCATCAATAACACGGTCCGTATTCCCAGACTGTCCACAACTAGTGACTATCAATAATAGCAATACAAGGAATACTTTTTTCATATAATTATTTTAACTCTGTTTTAATCTCTGCCATTAATTCTTTTCCTCCTTGAGAAAGAACTTTTTGTGATTGCGCTTTCGCGAAAGCGATACATGCATCTTTATCTACATTATCAAACCATGGCATAGAATCACTAACATCTATACGTTGCTTGCCATCGAGACTCATCAATGTACCTTTAAACGATAATTGATCATCTTTCACAACGGCAATGGCACCTATAGGCGCGGTACATCCACCTTCTAGATCTCGTAAGAATGCGCGTTCCATATCTACACATACAGCAGTCTGTTGATGGTTAAGCGCCGCAATAGCAGTTAAAACTTCTTTATTGTTTCCCATAGCAGTGATCATCATCGCGCCTTGTGCTGGTGCTGGGATAAAACTATCTAGGTCAGTATATTCAAAACCGTAATTTGCTTTTAATTTTGCTAGGAGACCTATGCGATCCAGACCTGCTTTGGCAAATATGGCAGCACTCCATTCTTTATTAGTATGTAGCTTAGATAATCGTGTGTTTACATTACCACGTAGATCTACCACGTTATGATGACTGTATAAATCTAACCATTGTGATTTACGACGCAAACTACCAGTCGCGATGGTAGTTTCTTCATCTGGATTAAAATTACTTTTATAAACGAGAATATCCTTAGAAGAAGCGCGTTCCATAACCGCTGCTTGGACCATTCCTTTAGGCAATTGTGTAGGAACATCTTTTAAACTGTGCACGGCAATATCTATTTCACCTTTTACCAGCGCCACATCTAGTGTTTTAGTAAAAATACCAGTGATACCCATTTCATACAAAGGCTCTGTTAAGTTAAGATCTCCTTGAGATTTAACAGGATGCAAGATCGTTTTATGCCCCAAAGCCTCTAGCTGTGCTTGCACTGTTTTTGCTTGCCACATAGCAAGCTCACTATCTCTGGTTCCTATTCTTATTATACTAGACATACTTTTAAATCTATTTAAAAAATGTGGTTTTTAATTTAAGTTTTTCAGCGTGGTTTTCTAACCATGTTCCTAAAAGCACAAATATAACTGCAATAAATAAGGAATGAGCTAAAACTAATGCTTGTGTACCTAACATAAGGTCCATCCCAGCAGTGTGCGTAGGTGGTAAATAATCACGATGTATAGAAGTCACTATAATAACCCAACGCTCCATCCAAAAACCTATATTAGATAAAAGACTTACAAGGAAAAGAATCCATACTTTACTGCCCGCCTTAGGAATAAATAATACTAAAGGAAGAATCAAACTTCCTAACAACA
The DNA here is from genome assembly GCF_045063755.1 of Nonlabens sp. Asnod3-A02. Taxonomy (NCBI): domain Bacteria; kingdom Pseudomonadati; phylum Bacteroidota; class Flavobacteriia; order Flavobacteriales; family Flavobacteriaceae; genus Nonlabens; species Nonlabens sp. Asnod3-A02. The sequence continues at coordinate 836,294 of NZ_JBEFOC010000008.1, read as the reverse complement.
TTATTATATAGAAAGAAGAATAAGGACCATTTAATCTATTTAAGCTAAAAATTTCCTGGTCCGTAAAAAATGAAGTGATTACCAGTAACCAATTAAATAAACAGTTAATTAGAATTAAAAACCTCATTATTTGTAAGGCAATCTTACTCGATATTTTTGGTAGTAACGATAGGAAGTAGATAAATAGAATAATAACAAAGCCCAGACGAACGAAGTTTGCATTAATAAACTCTTGAATATTTGAGAGTATTTCCATAACCAGAATCTACGGTTATTAGGAATTTATTTGCTCTAGCTTAAAAACCTTATTTAGTAACTCGATAGCCTCTTCAGTACTTTCTTCTTCATTGCGCAAATGATTTGCAAAATGACCGGCTATTTTCTGTATAATTTTATCAGCAATAAGGTCTGCTTGTTCTTGATTAAAATCAGTAATTTTAGTCCTGTTGCTTTTAATTTCTGCTTCTTTAAGAGTAGAAAGCTTTGTTTTTAAGGCATTCATAGTAGGTGCAAAACGACGTGACTCTTGCCATAATTTAAACTCACTATGTATCTCTTTAATAATTTGATGCGCTTGTGGTATAAAGTTCTCGCGATTTTGAAGGGTGCGATTAGTAATTCTAGAAAGTTCATCTAGATGCACTAGATTTACATTACTTAGTTCTTTTACATTCTCGTTTACATTCTTAGGAATAGAAAGATCTAAAATCAATAAAGGTTTATTGGTAAATATAAGATCTTTAGAAACCGTAGGATTTTGCGCTCCAGTGGCCACAATAAGAATATCAGTTTGAGCAATTTGCTCTTCTAATTGCGCATAATCTTTTACAACTAGGTCAAATTTACCTGCAATACGCTCAGCTTTATCCTTTGTTCTATTAATAAGAGTTATCTCCTTATTATCAGTGTGTTTAATAAGGTTTTCACAAGTATTGCGTCCTATTTTACCGGTACCGAATAAAGTTATATTTTGATTAGATCCTTTTTCAAAATTCTCTAAGATGTACTGCACACTAGCAAAACTTACAGATGTTGCACCACTACTTAAATCTGTTTCTGTTTTAATGCGCTTACTAGCTTGTATTACGGCATTAATTAATCGCTCCATATAAGGGTTGACTAATTGATACGATTTTGATTTCTTAAAAGACATTTTAAGCTGACCTATAATCTCAAAATCTCCCAAAATCTGACTATCCAGACCAGTTCCTACTGTAAAAAGATGGTCATTTGCAGCTTCATTTTTATAGATGTAAGCTATTTTCTCAAACTCTTCTACCGTTCCATGAGAATGCTCACATAACAATTTAATTAATTGAAAAGGATGTTGAGCAAATCCATACAACTCTGTACGGTTACAAGTAGAGATTACAGCTAGAGAAGGAATACCTTCAGCCTTAGCCTGTATCAGCAGGTTATCAATAGCGTCTGCACTCAATGAAAACGAGCCACGCGTGACAGCGTCTGCCTTGCGGTAACTAATTCCTATTGCGTAAAATGTGAAATGTGATGCTGCTGCCGCGGCCATAAATTACTTTCTGTAGTAGTCGACAAAATTAACAGAGGATTGGCTTTAAAAATAACGCTTAACGATCCTTTTTCGTCGCTATGAGTTATCTTTGCTTTATCAAACTGTATAATAGACTATTGATGGTGCTTATCTCGCTTTCGCGAAAGCGGAATAACACTTATTTAGAGTCGTTTTAAATAACAATGAAAATGGAAAACATCGCTAAAGGTGCTGGAGAGGTAACTATCATAGAAGACGGATTTCACGTCATACGTTTAAAAAATGATAGTGCAGAAAAAACAACTTTTTCACATCATGTCGATAGCAGTTTTTTACAGTTTCACTACTGTCTAAAAGGAAGCGTGCAACTAGCTTTTAATGAAGGTAGTTACAAACTAGATTTAAAAGAACAGAATTCCTACTTGCTATATAATCCGTCACGCGACTTACCTATGGACTTAAGTATAGCGCCTAACACATGGTTTATATCTGTACTGGTTTCTATTAAGAAATTTCACTCTCTTTTTTCTCCAGACGCGCAACATGTTAGCTTTTTGAGTGCCGATAATAAGGATAAAAAATACTATGTAGATGGAAAAATATCTCCATCTATGGCTGTTGCCTTGCACCAGTTAATGAACTATAACCTCAACGATACAATAAAACAGCTTTACTTTAAAGGTAAGTCCTATGAGTTGCTATCCTTATATTTTAATACCGAAGAAGAAGCAAATCTAGAGGCATGCCCATTTCTAGCTGACGAAGAAAATATGCGCAAAATAAAACGCGCCAAAGAAATAGTAATAGAACGCATGATCGATTTACCTTCTCTACAAGAGCTATCTATAGAGATAGGGTTATCTCTTAAGAAATTAAAAGAAGGTTTTAAGGAAGTGTATGGCGATACGGTTTTTGGTTTTGCACTAAGTCATAAAATGGATTATGCTAGACAGTTGCTCGATAGCGGCCAGCATAATGTAAATGAGGTAGGCCTAAAAGTAGGATACTCTACTGGTAGTCATTTTATAAGTGCATTTAAAAAGAAATACGGAACAACGCCTAAGAGATATATATCTGGGAAATAGATGGAATTATAGATTAGGTGTTTTAAAATCAATAAAAGCCTTTTCCCCAGCCCTAAAGGGTAAGATATCTCATAATCCTAATAAAAAATAAATGTTTGCGCACCATTTAGGGTTGGGTAATGGAAACATGAAACCCAAAACCAAACCTTTTCCCCAGCCCTAAAGGGTAAGGTTTCTCATAATCCTAATAAAAAATAAATGTTTCCGCTCTCTTTAGTGTTGGGGAATGGAAACATGAAACCCAAAAAATTTGAACATAAAAAAAACCGCCTGCGAGCAAAGAGTGCTCCACAGGCGGCTTCCAACCAACCAAATCTTAAATCAGTTTTACCTGATTATTTTTTATTTTCCATTGCTCTATTATAATCGAGCATTCTATTCTTTGTACTATTAACGCTAGAAGCGTTTTTTAATTGTATATAACCGCGACCTTTAAATCTATAAGTTGTGCCGCTATCTATATGAAACAATTCTATAGTCCTATCATCTACGATGTAAAGATCGAAATAATCATTCCATATAAAATCATAACCTAACGTTAATTGCTTGTTAATACTTCCTGGAGACTGATCGCGGACGGTATAATCACCGCTGTAGTCCCAAAACAAACTACTTGAGTTTAGTCCGTTTCTATCTTGAGAACTTTCAAAAATATCTTCATTATTTCCTGGAAAGAATCTCAGGTAGTTTTCTCTGTCAAAATCATTGATAGCCCCAACATTACTGGTATAAACTTTTTCCCAAGCTTGATATTCCTGCAAAAAATACTGAACGTTGTCATAAAACAACTGATCGTAATCAAAGTTTGCCCTATCATAACCGTCTAGAAAATATCTCGTATTGTTATGTAGATCTCTCAGTTCTAATCTGTCGTATGCCCTGACTATGACTTCAAAATCATGCAACCCATCTATATCATGAAGAATAGCAAGTTGATTATTAACCGCATTATAAGAACCTACATCTATTCCTAACCCTGCGCCTGCACTTCCTACACCTACTAGGTTATTATTTGCATACACAGTTCCAAAATCAAAACTTAACGTAAACGCTCGAGTCATAAATGGCACATTAGGTGTTCCTTGTGTGCTGTTTAAATCTACGTACCATACCTCGCTAGAAGCAAGCACTTCATTTAGTGTAGGAGCGTTATATCCGTCACCTATCACTATTTCTGTATCACAGCTCGTTAATGAAAAAGCTAGTAATGCAGATGCTAAAAAAGTAGTTATTGCTTTCATAATAGTAATATTTAAAAGTTACTTAGTGGTTTTCTAAAACCATGCCGAAATTTCAAACTACTGATTTAAAGCGTTTTGATAGTTACGCTTTCGCGAAAGCGGAATAACATCAACCTACTATTTAACCATAAAACACTAGAATATATTAAAACCTGTAGAGTCTTGAGATTGCTCTAGGTCCTGTTCTTGATTTTCATTCTCATCAATTTCTACAGCATCTTCACCGCGTAATCTTCTATCTACACGGTCTGCCTCTTCAAGAATTTTAGGCAATAAGAATGGAGCAAGTGGTTCTACATGCTCATAAACGATGCTTTGTTCTTTAATATCCTTATCAATGATATGAAACTCACCACTTGCCGAATTAATAAACATTAAAATCACACTAGCTAGAAATCCCATTTTCACAATGCCAAAGGCGGCACCAGCAAGTTTATTAATAAAACTAAGATTAACGGTTTTAAGCACCTTAGTAATTAATTTACCTACATAGGTAATTACAAATATGATAACCAGGAAGGTGACTATAAAACTAGCGATAGTAATATAAACGTCATCCCATTGCACCTGTTCTCGCAACCAGTCACCAGCATAGTTAGAAAAGTAGATGGACCCATAAATAGCAGCAACTAGCGCTATTAAAGATGTTAGTTCTACAAAAAAGCCATTTAAATAACCTTTATAAAGACCTATTAATAAAACAATGCAAATAATTATATCTAACCAATTCATCGGGCTAAGTTAGTTAAAATTGCCGTTAAGCAAACTCATAGTCGCATGAGATCCTATAAAGACGGTTTAACTAATCAAGTGCGCCTTTCATAGTACGAGAGTGAATGCATATCTATTGAGTATAGATATAACAAGAGGTTATAATTAATTTTCACATCTCAATTACATATTCATTTAACAAACTCATCCATGAAAAATTTATTTAAAACATCCCTTTTAATTTTCATATCCATCCTACTTTTTAGTTGTGACAATGATGATGGAATGGCCGATAATCAAAACGTGTGCACTTATGAAGGTCTTACCTTTTTTGACGGCACTACACAAACACTTATCCCAGAATCACAATTAACTACCGAACTTTTTCTTAACGGTAGTGGTAACGGCATACCAGAAATAGAGATTTATGAAACGACTAACCCTGGTAACATATGGTTACTTACTAAAGCGGTTACGGCCAACTCTAGTGACGGAGGTACGCTAGGATTAGGTAATACTAATTACACGGTAGCAGTAACCTGCCAGCGATCTGGTACTGCAGTAGGAGACGAATTCAGATTTGACGTAGTAACGGCAAACGGCCTAGAAGGTGAATTATGTGTCGTTCTAGATGCGATTATACCATAAGAACTGACACTTCACTACCTTATTTGGAACAAAAAAACGGTACAGATTTTAAAATCTGTGCCGTTTTTTATTTTATAAAGAAATCATTCTATATTAAATAAACATAGAACCTATTCTTTTGCTTTAAGAAGATTAGATCTTTCTTAACCACTCACTCATACTTACACGAGACTCCAGGTAATTTTTAAGATCTTTAATCGCTACACGTTCTTGTGTCATGGTATCGCGATCTCTTACCGTTACTGCATGATCTTCTTTAGTATCGTGATCTACCGTTACACAATATGGTGTACCATTTAAATCATGACGTGCATATCGCTTACCTATAGAATCTTTTTCTTCATAAGCTACGTTCATAGACCATTTTAATTCGTCTACGATCTCGTTTGCTATTTCTGGAAGTCCATCCTTTTTTAATAATGGTAAAATAGCAGCTTTAACCGGTGCAAGAACCGCAGGTAATTTAAGTACCGTACGCTCGCCACCACCATCTAGCTTCTCATCTACTAGAGAATTAGAAAATACAGCAAGAAACATTCTATCTAGACCTATAGAGGTTTCTAGAACATAAGGAACATAACTCTTATTATCTTCATGATCAAAGAATTGTAGTTTTTTACCACTGTGTTCTTCATGTGCTTTTAAATCAAAGTCTGTACGAGAGTGGATTCCTTCTAATTCTTTAAAACCAAATGGGAAGTCAAATTCGATATCGGTCGCAGCATTTGCATAGTGAGCCATTTTTTCATGATCGTGAAAACGGTAATTCTCATCACCCATCCCAAGAGATCTGTGCCACGCCATGCGCTTTTCTTTCCATATCTCAAACCACTTCAACTCTGTACCTGGCTTTACAAAATATTGCATCTCCATTTGTTCAAATTCTCGCTGACGGAAAATGAACTGACGTGCAACGATCTCGTTTCTAAAAGCTTTACCAGTCTGTGCAATCCCAAAAGGAATCTTCATACGACCGGACTTCTGTACATTTAAGAAGTTTACAAAAATCCCTTGAGCCGTTTCTGGTCTAAGAAATAAATCTGTAGCAGTGTCTGCACTAGCACCTATTTTAGTACCGAACATAAGGTTGAACTGACGTACATCTGTCCAGTTTTTAGAACCTGTATCAGGATCTGCTATTTCTAGTTCTTCTATTAAAGCTTTTACACCTTCTAGATCTTCAGCCTCTAGCAATTGGGCTAGTCTAGCAGTAGGCTCTGTAGCTTTTTTCATATAACCCACCACACGCGGATTAGTCTCAGCATACATTTTTGCATCAAAGTCTTCACCAAAGCGTTTTGCCGCCTTAGCAATTTCTTTATTTGCCTTCTGTAAATGTTTCTCACAGTAGTCCTCCACGAGCACGTCTGCACGGTAACGTTTTTTAGAATCCTTATTATCGATCAATGGATCGTTAAAAGCATCTACGTGACCAGAGGCTTTCCATACCGTAGGGTGCATAAATATCGCCGTATCTATACCTACTATATCTTGATTTAATTGAGTCATCGCTTGCCACCAGTATTCTCTGATGTTTTTCTTTAACTCCACTCCATTCTGTCCATAATCATAAACGGCACTTAAACCGTCGTAGATTTCACTAGATTGAAATACATATCCGTACTCCTTTGCATGAGAGAGTACTTTCTTAAACTGATCTTGGTCGTTGTTCTTTGCCATAGCTGCAAATGTAAAAAAATGTGATTAGTTAACGTTGTGATTTTGTGTATTTCGCTTTCGCGAAAGCGAGAAAAAAAATCAATTATTTACTAGTATCTAAAACTGTTGATTTATCAAACTCTTTATTTAAACCTAGCAATAGAAAAGGAACACAAAATAAAAAATAAGAAATATCCACAAAACTATTAAAAAAGGCACTCGACAAGCCGTGTTTATAGACTACATAAAAAGCATAAAACAATATACTAAAGAAAAGGACATAGCCTGAAAAAAGAAATCTATTTTGAGAATTTCTCGCTTTCCATCCTAGTAAAAATGCCGTAGCAAATAACACAGGCATATATTTTTGAGGTAATAAAAACGAAGATTGAATAATAAAAGGATTCATTTCTAAAAACTGATCTGGAAATGCTATTATCAATGGTAAAAAGGTCAAACTAAATGTAATAAGCACAAAAAAAGTATACTTTAAAAACTCTTTAACACGGAGAGTTTTGGTGGTTAAATAAGAAAGAAAAAAGACAATATATGCTAATGAAAAAACACTACGTGTAGATAATAAAAAACCTAAAACTATGGATAGCAGCAGTAATCTTTTACCATTCCCTACTAGCGATTTATCAAAGTAATATAGACCAATAACTACCATAGAACTATAAGTTATTATATTACTCAAAGTCATTACCTCCCATAACATAGGCACTGATAATATTGCCATTATTAAGTAGGATTGATATTTCTTACTATCTATTCTATTAAATAATCCCAAAAGAATAAATCCTGCAAGACTCAACAGACTGTAAAATTTAAATAAGAAAAAAGGAATCGCTATAATGAAGTAAAAAGGCATCGGGCCAGGATAGTTTCCAACATGAGAAGTAGCCTTGTAAGGATAATTCCCTTTAAAAAGTTCTGTAAGAAAAGAATCTATAACACTCCACCTATCTACATTTAAATCCTCTGGTATAATAATGAAAAAACTTATAATACTAATAAGAATAGGCATGACTATAATTGATGCATCTACTATCCTTCTAACTATTTTAAGATTAAAAAAACGATATCCTTGAAATACTAATAAAACTTGTATTACAAGATACAAAACTGTTATTAACACATAGAACTCAGTAACTCTTTCAAGATATTTTAAACAAAAAAGAGAGTTGATGAATATCAGTATGGATACCGCAAGGTTTTTAGTCATTTGTAAAAATCTTTGACTTAATCTTTAAGGTACGATGTGAAAAATACTGAATCGAAGTTCCTAAAACTCCAAAACCATACTTGGTACTTCTTGCAAAATTTATAGAAGAAGCTTCTTCAAAATACTTTGTAGGACAAGTAATTTCGGCGATTTCATAATTTACCATACATATTTGAGCCAGCATCTGGTTATCAAAAACAAAGTCGTCAGAATTTTTATCGATGTCTATTTTATCAAATATTTCTTTAGAAAAAGCTCGATATCCCGTATGATATTCTGCTAATTTTTGATTCATTAAGATATTTTGAAATGCTGTCAAAAATCGATTTGCTATGTATTTATAAATAGGCATACCACCATTTAAAGCGCCTTTACCTAAAATACGAGAGCCTAGAACTACCTTGTACACATCGTTTGCGATTAAATAAGACATAGAGTGTATCAACTTAGGCGTGTATTGATAATCTGGGTGCAACATGATAATAATGTCTGCTCCTAGTTCTAATGCTTTATGGTAACATGATTTTTGATTTGCGCCATAACCTTTATTTACATCATGTCGTATCACATGCTTTATACCTAATTGTGTAGCTAGAACACTGGTATTATCTGTACTAAAATCATCTACTAGAATAACCTCATCTACTATATCAAACGGAATCTCTCTATAGGTCTTCTCTAGTGTCTTTGATGCATTATAAGCAGGAAGAACTACTATTACTTTAAGGCTGTTTATCAAATCTTTGGATGATTAGTTGAAAATCAAAAATAACAAAATAAGTGTATTCTTATTCTTCTTAGGAAAAAGCAAAATTTAATCTTTAGAAAATAAAAAAGGTGTAATAAAACATTACACCTTTAAAATATAGCATTGTGTTTTTAAAATTACCTCAGCGTGATCTCATTACTACTCACACGTATAGGCCCATTATAAAGATTTACTCTATAACGTCCTTTTATAATATTATCTTCGTTTGCATCTACTACCTCACAAAGATCTAGCTCTTTACCTTTATAATTAAATTGTACTATCTTAGAATAAGTCAATTCTTGACCATCAAAAACTTGTTTCTTATTAAGACCTAGCACATTATTATCTGGATTAATAACTTGAAGGTAAAAAGAAGTAACCCCAGTACTAGCAAGTGGATTTTCTGGCAGTGTAAAACATACTTTTATATCATCTACTCTACGCGCTCTATCGTTTTCTATTTGCTTACCTGAACTTCTTACTATAATTCCTACCGGTTCAAAATTAGTAGGTACTAACGCAGCTGCACGAGCCATGTTTGCATTCATGTTCTCTATGGTCGAATTTTTATCCTGATTTTTTAAGATTTCACTATTTAAAGCCGATAGCGTACTATCATTAACCTTGGATAGGTTTTGATTCACTATTTCCAGAGTATTTATTCTATCCTGTAATAAATCACGCTCTTTTCTAATATTAGATAATTCGGCACGCATTCTAGACAGCACTCTTACATCTGTTTCTAACTTACCGACACTATCTACTAGTCTTGTAATGCGATCTCTTGCATCGACTAGGTCTGCATTAAGGGCGTTACCCTTATCTATTTCTATACTATATTCACTAGAGATGTTCTCTAGTTCTTTTTGAATTTGTGCTTTTTCATCTTTTAAAGCTACCTTGATACCTTCATTTTCTTGATACGTACTATAGGACCACACTCCTAATCCTATGAGTGCCAACAGTAAAACTGCTAGTAAAACTTTAAATATTCGGTTATCTTTTTGCTGTGCCATGTTGGGTTGTTTATCTTTAGAACGTAATTATACCTATTTCAATTATAAATATCGCCTATAAATCGGTTGTCTTAAAGTGTAAATGCATTAAAAAAAATATCCTGCGGTAATGACCTTGCCAGATATTGTTGCTTTTTTCACTTCTCGTCCATTTGATTTATGAACACCTCATTTATAATTAAAATAAATATGACTAAAATATTTTATTCTGAAGTGGATTTCTGATTTTATTAACTTGTTTTTTCCTGTCGTCTGTATGGGTTGTGACTGCAGTTTAACCACTGGAGAACAGATTATTTGCACCACCTGCCGTGCCGAAATCCCTACATCTCTCAATCATTTACAAAAAGACGATAAAGTGAAAGAACTTTTCTTTGCTAGAGTAAATATCGAGACTGCCACCAGTTTATTCTATTATGAAAAAATAGGCGTTGTACAACAGTTGATCTATCAATTAAAATACAATGGACATGAAGAAGTAAGTCCTTTTTTAGGAAAATGGCTTGCTACCAATCTTAAGGAAGATCCTGCTTTTAAAAACATAGATCTAGTAATTCCTGTTCCTGTGCATCCCAAACGACGCGCAAAAAGAGGCTATAATCAGGTGGATGGTTTTGGAAAAGAACTAGCTGCTGTTTTGGGTGCTCGCTTTCGCGAAAGCGTACTCATAAAAAAACGTAATACTATAAACCAAGCTCAATTGGGTCAAGTAAAGCGTAGTGACGAGACGCAATCTCCATATCAATTGGCAGAGAAAATTGCACCAGGCACTCATGTTTTACTGGTAGACGATGTAATTACTACTGGAACGACATTAACCCTTTGTGCCAAAGAACTACACAAAAATCCTAATATTAAAATCTCTATTGCGACCATGGCCATATCTGTATAGAATAAACAATTCATGATGTGATTTTTTGATTCAAGTTTCTTGAGAAGGTGTTGTAAAATTTTACCCTCTGAAACTTATGATTTTCTTTAATCATGGCTTTAATATTCTTTTTACTTTTGTTTTCAAACATTTACTATGAACAATATTCTAGTTGCTACCGAAAATAAAATTACAACCATAACCATAAATAGACCTACAAAATTAAATGCTCTCAATAAAGAGACCATTGAAGAATTGAGTCAGGCTATATCTACTGCAGAAGAGGACGTTAACACGCGTGTTATCATCCTTACTGGAAGTGGTGAAAAGGCATTTGTGGCTGGAGCTGATATTTCAGAATTTGCAGACTTCTCTCCAGAAGAAGGAAAGAGACTGGCTGGTAAAGGTCAGGAATCATTATTTGATGCTATCGAGAATTGCTCTACACCTGTTATTGCTGCCATTAATGGTTTTGCGTTAGGTGGTGGTCTAGAGCTTTCTATGGCGGCACATTTTAGAGTAGCTAGCGATAACGCTAGATTAGGACTTCCAGAAGTATCTCTAGGTGTGATACCTGGCTATGGTGGTACACAACGTTTACCACAACTAGTAGGTAAAGGTCGCGCTATGGAAATGATAATGACTGCAGGAATGATAGATGCTGACACAGCTCTTTCTTATGGACTTGTAAATCACGTAGTGACTCTAGACGAGTTGATCCCAACATGTGAAAAACTAGCTTCTAAGATTATCAAAAACAGTCCGATGGCTATAAGCGCTGCCATAGATGCGGTTAACGCTGGTTATACAGATGGTACTGATGGTTACCAGATAGAGATAGAAAACTTCGGATCTTGTTTTGGTACAGAACAGTTTACTGAAGGAACAACAGCTTTTCTTGAGAAACGTAAAGCACAGTTTTAGAAATAAAAATTTTATTTAATACCACAAAGGGCAGAATTAATTTTTGCCCTTTGTGGTATATGATTGTTAATTAATTACCTGATATTTATGGTTTATTAGCATCATGAATTCTATTCTTCTCAACTTACTACCTTTATTACTATCGCCTGTTTTTATTTTAATAGCAATAGCTTATTACTATGATTATAAAAAAGACCAGAAGTATTTACTAAGCGGTTTTAAGTTTATACTCTGGTTTGTCATCTTTATGGTAATTTATTTCTGGCTTACTAAAATTTTAAGTTTTGGTCTTTTAGAATCTGTGCTAGGTTTTGGTCTTTCTATTCCATTAGTATTAGTCGTAAAAAATAGCATTACAAAAAAATGACATGAATTACACATCACAAAGTGCAGAATTGATTCTACTCATAGTTATGTAAACATCTAGACTTCTATCCTCTAAACAAGAAGAAATCATCCTTCATGTCTTCGATTTGTTCATCTTTATTAGTGATGATATAGTCCAGTGCTTTCTCGGTAAACTTAAGACCTTTGTTAGTGAGAGAAACCACCTCATCTTGCATGGTAATCATGTTGTTTTTTTGTGCTAATTCAAGAACAGTTTTGGCACGTACTTTACCCCAATTGATATGTTCTTGTAAGTGGGCAACTCTTCTTTCTTCTATACTATCATGATTATTCAGATGAAGTAAGAATGTCAATAATGAAACTTCTGTACGCTGCCTTTTCTGTCGAAACAGAACTGCTATCAAGCCTTTAGTCGGTGCAAAAAGATAGACCAGTAAAAAGATTAATCCCAAGACTGTTGTAATAGAACCACTAATAGAAGCATCTAACCATACTGCAAAATAATAACCGCCTATAGCACTCATGATTCCAAAAAGAATGGACAAGACTATCATCTTTTTTAAATCTGTAGTAAGTAAATAAGCGGCAGCGGCTGGTGCAATCATTAATGCGACCACAAGAATAGCTCCTACTGCATCAAAAGAAACCACTGTAGTTACTGATGCAACACTCATTAATCCATAATGTAATATAACAGGAGAAAAACCTAATGCAGATGACAACCCTATATCAAACGTGCTTAATTTCAATTCTTTATAAAAAGCAAATAATAGAGCTAACGTTATTATTAGAGTTATAGAAATGGTCCACATACTCTTGGGACCATAGCTTACATGATCTATCATTAACTTATCAAAGGCAGCATACTCCAGTCTACCTACTAATACAGCATCGGTATCTAGATGAATATCGTTTGCATAAATAGCAATTAATAATACACCTATACTAAATAAGGCTGGGAATACTAATCCTATCGCTGTATCTTCTTTTACTAAACCGGTTTTTTGAATAGCTTCTACCAGCACAACAGTTATAATACCACTGAAGGCTGCAAGCAATATCAACCATGGTGAGGCAAGGTCTTCTGTAATAAAAAAACCGATTACTATACCGGGAAGAATAGAGTGACTTATCGCGTCACTAATTAACGCCATTTTACGTAAAACTAAAAACACACCTGGTATAGCACAAGCTACAGCAGTAAGGCAGGCAATTAAGATAATAGCTAATTCTGCATTCATGATTCAGGCATATTAGTGTTATACAAATTCTCTGCTGTTTGAAAACCTTCTTCAGTCAGAGACCAGTCTTGTCCTTTTATGGTTATCCAGCTCTTATCTGATAACGCTTTTAAAGTACCTCTTGTAAAACCTTGAAAACCGTTCAATATTTTAATAGAGTGAGGTCTAGAAATATCTTCATGCTTTTCTACAATACCATACATGAAATACAAAGTCTTTTTTAACTCTAGATCTCTACGGTTTCTTATCAAACGTATTTGTTTAAATAAAACACCACGACTAGGAGAAAAAATAAATGACACTCCTACAAAAACTGCGGCAACTAAAACAATCACTGGACCAGTAGATAGGTTGTTATAACTAGCACTTATTCCTGTACCAAAAACACCAGAAAAAGCACCAAATACAGCTGCTAGAATCACCATCGTCCCAAGACTATTAGTCCACTGTCTTGCCGCTGCTGCTGGAGCTAGCAACATGGCACTCATTAAAACAACACCTACCGTTTGTAAACCTATAACTATAGCTAGCACTATAAAAAAGCTGATCAATCCATCTATGAATCGTGTATTAAAACCTAGAGTCATGGCATAATTCTTATCAAATAACAAGAGTTTAAACTCTTTCCAGAACAGCAACATTACCACAAGACTTATACCTGTTACAATAATCATTACTATTACATCACTTTGCACAAGCGTAGCCGCCTGCCCAAATAAATATTTATCTAATCCTGCTTGATTTGCATCTGGTTGTTTCTTTAAATAACTTAAAACCAATTCTCCAAAGCCAAAGAACAAACTCAAAATAAGACCTAAAGCCGTATCTGTTTTAAGATGTGTTTTAGTCACTATTCCACGTATCCACACCGTACCTATAAAACCACTAATTAAAGCCCCTAAAAGAAGGACATTAGAATCCTTTAATCCAGTGAATAAAAACGCTAGCGCAATACCTGGTAACGCGGCATGAGAAATCGCATCACCTAGTAGGCTTTGTTTTCTCAACACAGCAAAGCTACCTAGCATACCACAAATAGCCCCTAGAACAGCTGTCCCTAGTGTTATGGTACGCAACGTATAATCTGTAAAGAAATCTGTTAATTCCATCTGGTTATTTTTGAACAGCTACTTTATAGTTGATACCATAAGTCTTTGTAAGGTTATCATCATTAAAAATATCTTTTACAGGACCTGTAGCGATATGTTTTACATTTAAAAAAGTAACCCAATCAAAGTATTCAGGAACTGTCTGCAAATCATGGTGCACTACTATTACCGTTTTACCAGCTTTTCTTAGTTCTTTTAAAATATTAATGATCGCTATTTCAGTAGTAGCATCAACACCTTGAAAAGGCTCGTCCATAAAATAGATCGCTGCATTTTGAACTAATGCACGTGCTAAAAATATACGTTGCTGCTGCCCACCAGATAATTGAGATATTTGCCTTCCTTTAAAAGCAAGCATTCCTACTTTTTCCAGAGCTTCTAGAGCTTGTTTCTTTTGCTTTGCACCTGGTCTTTTAATCCAGCCTAGAGCGCCATAAGTACCCATCATGACCACATCTAGCGCTGTCGTAGGGAAATCCCAATCAACACTACCCTTTTGTGGCACATAAGCCACTTTATCACGTTGTTTCTTATAAGGTTTACCATAAATAGCAACAGAACCTGCTATGGGGTCTATAATACCTAAAATAGATTTTATCAACGTAGATTTTCCTGCACCATTAGGACCTACTATCGCCATTAATACACCTTCTGGAATAGATAAATCTATATCCCAAAGAACTGGTTTATAGTTATAAGCCACCGTAAGGTCATCTACCGCTACTGCTATTTTCTGTTCCATTATTTAAGTGCGTTTACAATAGTACTCACATTATGTTTATACATACCTATGTATGTACCTTCTACCGTTCCGGCACTACCTAATGCGTCGCTAAAAAGCTCTCCACCTATCTTTACATCATGATTTTGTGCTTTAACCGCAGCTTGTAATGCCTCTACCGTACGTCTAGGGACACTACTTTCTATAAATACCGCATTAATTTTATTTTCTATTATAAAATCTGTTATGCGTTGAACATCTTTAACTCCAGCCTCTGTAGCAGTAGAAATACCTTGTAAACCTACCACTTCAAAATCAAATGTTCTACCAAAATAATTAAAAGCATCATGAGCAGTTACTAGAATACGGCGCTCCTTAGGAAGTTCTTGTATCTTCACGTTTAAAGCCGCTCTTAGATCAATTAATTGGAGTCGGTAAGCATCTCTATTTGCTTCATAAGCTAATTTGTTTTCAGGATCTAATTCAATAAGCTTTTCAGTGACGTAGTATGTGATTTCATTCCAGTAAGTCAGATCAAACCATATGTGCGGATCGTAATTACTTGCAAAATACTCACTACCTATAAGTGATTTCTCGGACACCCCATCACTTATCGCGATAGTAGTTTTACCTTGCTCATTCATTTTTTCAAAAACCTCTACCAGTTTCCCTTCTAGATGTAAACCGTTGTAAAAAATAACGTCTGCGCCGTCTAGTTTTCTCACATCACCCTGACTTGCTTTGTATAAATGAGGGTCTATCCCGCTACCCATTAAACCATTTACATCAACTAGATCACCACCTATGTTTTCTACTAGGTCTGTAATCATGGTAGTAGTTGTCACAACTTGTAGCTTACCGTTATCTTCTTTTTTTTCTCCACAGCTCACTATCGATAAGACTGTTAAGAGGAATAGTATTTTTTTCATTTTGTAAATTTTAAATGTTCCGCTTTCGCGAAAGCGGAATTAAAAAAAAGTTCTATTTATTATTTCTAATTCTATAACTTAAACCAGCGCTTAATAAAAGGTTTTGACCATCTGTAATTCCAGAACCGAAGGTTAAATCAAATTGTAAGTCATCATTTGCTAGATAGGTAAATCCTGCGTCCCAATTATGATTTGCCTTTGTATCTTCAGGAAAATCACCGTAAAGCTCTGCATAAACCCCTATCCTAGAACTTAAATCATAACCATAAGCCAGTGTATAGATATAAGCTAGTTCTGGATTTCCAGCATCTAATTTTGCTCCTAGATTATAAGCTATTCCAGACTTATCTGTAAGTGTGTGGTCAAATGAGAATCTAAAATCTAAACCTGTATTCTCTGGCTTATAATCTGATGCAGCGCTAAATGGAAGACTCAAATGACCTAGAATTGCTATTTTAGGCATCCACCCATTTTCCTCGGCTATAGCTATTTTTGCTCCTAACAATAATGGAGATGTACCATTGAGTCGCTCTCCTACTCGTTCACCATTAGCTTCAAACTCTGTAGTTAGATAATCTATTCCCAATCTCAATTCTAAATTATCTAGAAGTCCGTAACGCAGTAAAGTAGTGTTATAAACGGTTTCTTTAGTCTTAAAACTATCTTCTCCGCTTTCTGTGTAAAAGCCACCTGTTTCTATTTGTAAAAATCCTTTTCTTATTATGTTAGGAGATTCTGTTGCATCGGGCCTGTCTGTTACCAGTGCGCCTATATCATCAGTCTGAGCGATGGCAACCGTCGAGGATAAAAGTATAGTTAGTGCGAGTATTATTTTTTTCATTATTTCAATTTTATATAAAGGTTATCGGCAATTTGTTTTGAAATTTGAAGAGGCGACTCATTCACTTTTATAGAATAGGATAGGTCAAATTCTTCAAATTCTATGATCTCTATGTTAGTTCCCAACTTCATATGTTGTTTATCAAGGTACTTGAGAAAGTTCTTTGATGAATCTATTAAACCTATCAAAGTACCTTTATCTCCTTTTTTCAATTTAGAGAGTATGGTTTTGTTAGTTTTTTCATAATTACCATGACTATCTGGAATAGGGTCACCATGAGGATCCTTCTTAGGAAAGCCGAGATGTTTATCGAGTTGATCAATAAGTTTTTGTGACTGAATATGCTCCAGTTGCTCTGCCACATCATGTACCTCATCCCATGAAAAATCTAGTTTCTCTACTAGAAACACTTCCCACAGTCTGTGTTTTCTAATAATTTGATTGGCACATTGTACTCCTTTATCCGTCAGTCTCGCACCTTTATAAGGGACATATTCTGCTAGGTTTTTATCTGCTAGCTTTTTAAGCATGTCTGTCACAGACGATGCTTTTGTATTCATGCGCCCTGCAATTTCATTAGTAGACACTAGAGCTTTACCATCTTGTAGGTGGTAAATAGCTTTGATATAATTTTCTTCGGATATTGAATGCATGCGGCAAAGGTAAAGTTTTTATTTGATTTAGGTAAATTAATTTTTAGCCTTGCCTAAAAATTAAGTCAAAAGAAAAACCGAACGCGATAATTTAATCTATTCGTAGAAATGCATTTCTTCCACATATTTTTGCACATCATGGTGCATAAAATACCTCAAATCTTTACCTGACGCAATACCGTTGCGTATCATGGTAGAAGAAATCTCCATAATAGGTGCAGGAATAAGAGTGATTTTAGGATGGTTTACAAACTGCTCAGGAACATCACCAGATGAAACTCTAGGGTAAACTATGATACTATAATCTTCTAATATCACATGATAATTCTTCCATTTATGTAAACTTTTCAAATTATCTTCTCCCATTATAAGAGTAAAATCCTTTGTAGTATACTTTTCAGAAAGATATGCGAGAGTATTTACCGTGTAGTTAGGTTGTGGTAAGTTAAACTCAATATTACTTGCATTTATCTTATCATAATCATCAGTAGCAAGATGTACCATATGTAAGCGCTGGTAGTCATCTAACAATGTTTTCTTTTTCTTATGAGGATTATGAGGAGTAACCACCATCCAGATTTCATCTAGATCGCTATTTTCTACTAGGTAATTTGCAATAGCTAGATGCCCTATGTGTACAGGGTTAAATGTACCAAAGTACAGACCTATCTTACTCTTCTTCGTCATCACTGACTTCTTTATTTATAAACTCATGAACCGTCTGGAACGCTTTTAACTTTGCAGCATCAAGATTATCATTCTCAATAATGACGTCAAATTGTGGTGCTGTCGCCATTTCAGTACTCGCCTTTGCCACTCGCATAGCGATTTTCTCTGCCGTTTCTGTTTTACGTTTTTTAAGACGTATTTGCAACTCATTAATAGATGGTGGCTTAACAAAAATAGCTAGTGTACGATTAGGAAATTTTTTCTTTAAACGTAAACCACCCACCACATCTATATCAAAAATAACATGTTTACCTTGAGCCCAAAGTCTTTCTACCTCTTCTATAAGAGTACCGTAAAACTGGTCTTTATAAACCTCTTCAAATTCTAGAAAGTCATTTGCCCTAATTCTATTCTTAAATTCATGGGTTCCTAAGAAATAATAATCCTTTCCATGAACCTCTCCATCACGTGCCTCTCTAGAAGCTGCGCTTATAGAAAAAGCAAGATTAAGATCTTCTTGAGTCAATAAATGTCTTACTAGAGTGGTTTTACCAGCACCAGAAGGAGCACTAAAAACTATTAGTTTAGGTAATACTTTCATTATAATACGTTAAGCAGTTGTTCTTTTATTTTCTCTAACTCGTCCTTCATCTGTACGACTAGT
This sequence comes from Nonlabens sp. Asnod3-A02, assembly GCF_045063755.1. Classification (NCBI taxonomy): domain Bacteria; kingdom Pseudomonadati; phylum Bacteroidota; class Flavobacteriia; order Flavobacteriales; family Flavobacteriaceae; genus Nonlabens; species Nonlabens sp. Asnod3-A02. Next base: position 817,478 of record NZ_JBEFOC010000008.1, on the reverse strand, counting down.
TGTTGCATAGTAGCATCATTTGCTTTGCTACCTATCGTATTTACCTCTCTACCTATCTCCTGACATATAAAAGCTAGTTTCTTACCTTGAGATTCTGTGATACTCATAGTATCCATAAAGTAGTTGAGGTGATTTTCTAGACGTACCTTTTCTTCAGTAATGTCATATTTTTCAAGATAATAGATAAGCTCTTGTTCAAATCTATTTTGATCTATCTTTTCTTTTAGATCAGACACAGCTTTTTCTAGTCGAGTTCTTACGCCAGCTAGTCGTTCTTTATCTTCTTCTACCACTTGGTCTAGAAGGACTTTAATGTTAGTAATACGCTTATTGAATTCTAGTTCTAGCACATTACCTTCTTCTTTTCTAAACTCTTGCACCGCAGCAATAGCCTCTACAGCAACTTGTTGAATAGCAGCTACATCTTCCTTTGCTACTTCCTTACTTTCTTGAGAAAAAACGTCTGGAAATCTAGTTGCCATTTCTAGCAATTGCAGCTTGTGCTCCGAACTATCAAATGAAACACCATCTAACTGTGCCATTTGCTTCATATAGCCTTCTACTACCTCTAAATTAAGTTTTGCAGTAGCTGCGACACCAGTTTGCTCGATGTGAACAGAAAAATCTACTTTACCTCTCAATAAAGACTTTGCAACTAACTGCCTTAAAGGCAATTCTTGCTGTCTATATAAAGAACTTAATCTTATATTAAGATCTAGATTTTTACTATTAAGAGTTCTTATCTCAATAGTTATTTTTTTGTCTGATAATTGATTGACTGCTTTACCATAGCCAGTCATAGAAGTAACCATTCCCTAGTTTTTTGGCAAAGATAACAATTAAGAAAAGGATTTTTGTTTATGCTTTAGTTTCATCGATCTTACCACGCAATCTACTTAAAGACTGTTGCCTTATACCTAGAAAAGATGCAATCTCCTTAAGCGGTAACCTGTCTACTATGCGATCGTAACGTTCAATAAATTTAAGATATCTAGTAGTAGCATCATGACTTATCATTCTCGATTTCTCGTCCACCATATCATGATATCTTTTCAACATAATCTTATGAAAAGCTGGTGACAGACCAGAATACAACTTGCTCATGTATTCAAAATCTTGATATTTAAAACACAACACTTCACCTGCCTCTACACAAGTTATTTGTAGTTCAGAAGGTTTTTGATCTATAAAACTATACATAGATGCCATGACATTACCATCTGCAATAAAACGTACCGTATGTAAATTACCGAACTCATCAATAATACTTCCCTTCAGTATTCCCGATTTAACTATAAAAATACAGTCAGCAACCTCACCTAAGTGAAGTAAAACCTGTTTTTTGCGCACTTTAGACACTTCGAGCATACTAAAAATTTCATTAGCATACTCTAATGAAGGTTTATCACCTTCTCCAGTTAAATCGTATAAAAATGATGGTAATTCCATAATATGGATTAGATTTATTTACTCGTTTACTAGTAAATATCGATAAAATTAATAATTAAACAAAGTTCAAGACCTTATCGAGCATAGAATAAAAATCACAAAGCAAATTTAAAATCTTAATTAACTGATTATCAGCACTTAATCAAACACAGCTAGTGAATCAAGAAAATCAAAACTATGTTACTCGTCGGATAAAAATCACTAGCCGTCCTGAATTCGGTAAGATTAAAGCCGTAAATGGTAAAACTGGAGCCAAATTACTTTCCACAAAAAATTAACAGAATTTCTAAGAAAAAACTTTGATGAAAAATGAACTTTTTAGACATTAAAAAAGGTTTAATGAATCTAAAATCGAATAAATCGTTCAAAAAGAATATATTGTTCCCTTTATGAAGAACTCTTTACTCTCTACTAAAACACTCACACCAGCCCAGCAAGAACTAGTTCTTAATACAGGAATAGGATTAACACATTATAATATATTGAGAACAAAGCCCATAGTCATTAAGGACGACATTAATTGGGACCATATAATAATAACTAGTAAAAATGCAATCCCAGCGTTATTACCTTATTTAAATCAAATTAAAAACATTTACTGCGTGGGTAATCAAACGGCCGCTTTACTACAAGAAAAAGGACTCCATCCCAATTATACCGCACAAAACGCAGCAGACCTTGCGGTAGAATTAACTTCAACTTATTCTGGTGAAAACTTTTATTATTTGTGCAGCGAGCAACGCCGTGATGAACTTCCTGCGTTCTTTCTAGATAAAAAAATACCTTTAAAAGAAGTTTTTGTTTATAGTTCTATTGCGGTCATGAAAAGCTTTGATCGTATTTTTGCAGCTATAGCTTTCTATAGTCCTCGTGGTGTGCACGCTTTCGCGAAAGCGAATCCTAACAACAAACCTCTAATCGCAGTTTGTATAGGAGAAACAACAGCCAGTACTGCAAGGCTCTATTATAAAAATATAGCAGTCGCAAATAAACAGACTATAGAAAACACATTGATAACAGCAATAAAAGCATTACGTAATGATTAAGAACGATCTTTTTTTAAGAGCATTAAAAGGTGAAACCGTAGAACGTCCACCAGTATGGATGATGAGACAAGCAGGTAGATATTTACCTGACTTTATGAAGCTTAAAGAAAAATATGATTTCTTTACTAGATGTCAAACTCCAGAACTAGCTACAGAAATTACCGTAATGCCTATTGATCAAATAGGTCCAGATGCTGCAATTTTATTCTCTGACATTCTTGTGATACCACAAGCAATGAATATAGATGTAGAGATGAAAAACGGTATAGGACCATGGTTACCCAACCCTATTAGATCTGTAAAAGATCTAGACCGTGTGGTAGTACCTGATGTAAAAGACTCCTTAAGTTATGTTTATGAAGCCATAGATATGACTAAAAAAGTACTGGATAACAGAGTGCCTTTAATAGGTTTTGCAGGTTCTCCGTGGACTATTCTTTGCTATTGTGTACAAGGGCAAGGAAGTAAAAACTTTGACAAAGCAAAAGAATTTTGTTTTACGCAACCAGAGGCGGCACATATATTACTTCAAAGAATTACAGACACTACCATCGCTTACTTAAAAGAAAAAGTAAATCACGGCGTGAATGCTGTTCAAGTTTTTGACTCTTGGGGTGGTATGTTATCTCCTACAGATTATCAAGAATTCTCATGGAAATACATCCAGCAAATAGTAGATGCACTTAAACCTCATACAGAGGTTATCGTTTTCGGTAAAGGATGCTGGTTTGCACTTAATGATATGGCAAAGAGTGGCGCAAGTGCACTAGGTGTAGACTGGACATGTAGCGCTAGAAACGCACGTTATTTATCTGGTGGAGAAATTACATTACAAGGTAACTTTGACCCTTCTAGATTATTCTCGCCACCTGCTGAGATTAAGAAAATGGTAACGCAAATGATTAACGAGTTCGGTAAAGATCGCTTTATTGCTAACTTAGGTCATGGTATCTTACCTAACATTCCTGTAGAGAACGCACAAGCATTTGTAGATGCTGTGAAGGAATACGGACAATAAAAGACTACTATGTTTAAAAACATCCTTAAAGGACTTAAATCTTATAAAGACAGTCTTAAACTGATCAAAGAGTTAAAACTATGGTCGTTTTTTCTAGTCCCTATGGGTATAAGTTTACTTTTTGGAGCATGTATATTTTTAGCGATTTACGGTCTATCAGATAATTTAGGCCGTTTTATTGCTGGAATATGGTTTTGGGAATGGGGTAAAGAAACATTTACCGACATAGCCACATGGATAGGTGGACTAGCGATAGCCGTTTTAGGGTTTATATTATATAAACACGTTGTAATGGCATTAAGTGCTCCTTTCATGTCACCTGTTTCAGAGCGTATTGAAAAACACCTCTATCCTGATTTACATGACGATATTAAACATCGCAAAACAAGTAATACCGAACAATTAATGCGAGGTTTACGTATTAACATAAGAAATTTACTTTACGAGATTTTTATAAGCGTACCACTACTCTTTCTATCGTTCATTCCAGGAGTTAACTTTATTACCACACCTTTACTCTTTTTAGTGCAGGCATATTATGCAGGTTTTGGTAATATGGATTATACTCTAGAACGTCATTATAAATATAGAGACAGTGTCAATTTTGTTAAAAAAAGTCGTGGTTATGCCATAGGAAATGGTATCGTTTTTATGGCGATGTTATTTCTACCTATTATAGGTATTATACTTGTTTTACCAGTTGCAGTTACTGCTGCTAGTAAAACAACACTAGAATTATTAAGAGAACGTAAAATGCTGGTACAACGTGAACAGCAACAGTTAGAACAATCACACACTCCAAAACTAGAATCGTGAAAGATCAATTTTACTCCTTTATAGTAGAGCTTCAAAATACCATTACTTCAAAATTAGAAGCCATAGATGGTGGTGCAACCTTTCATCAAGATGAGTGGCACCGCAAAGAAGGCGGCGGCGGTTTTTCTCGCATTATTCAAAATGGTAATGTATTTGAAAAAGGTGGTGTGAGCATAAGTGCCGTTCATGGTGATTTACCACCAGCAATGCAAGCCTATTTTAAAGTAGAGGATTGTAATTTCTTTGCCACTGGTTTAAGTCTGGTATTGCATCCAGAGAACCCTATGGTTCCTACCGTACATGCAAATTTCAGGTATTTTGAAATGTATGATCAGTCAGGCACTATAGTAGACTCGTGGTTCGGTGGTGGACTAGACCTAACACCTTATTACCTGTTTGAAGAAGATGCCCGTCATTTTCACCAAGTATGTAAAGATGTATGTGACCGTCATGAAATTGCAGACTACGCTCTTTTTAAGAAGAAGTGTGATGCCTATTTTCACAACTCACATCGTGATGAGGCTCGCGGAATAGGTGGTTTATTCTATGATTACTGTAAAGTATCTGAAAAATTCTCCATGCAAGATTGGCTTGCTTTTCAAATGGATATGGCTAGTCATTTTCTAGAAGCTTATGTACCTATAGTAGAAAAGAGAAAAAAATTAACTTATACAGAAGAACAACGCAAGTGGCAAGAAATACGTCGCGGCCGCTATGTAGAATTCAATCTAGTGCATGACAAAGGAACACTCTTCGGCCTTAAAACAAACGGTCGTATAGAGAGTATTTTAATGAGTCTACCACCACATGTCCAGTGGGTTTATGATCACCAACCTGATGCTGGCAGTGACGAAGAAAAATTACTTAAGGTACTTCAACAACCTATTGACTGGATTTAGATCTTAATTATCATTTTAAGCTATTTGTAAAGTTACGCTTTCGCGAAAGCGGAACAAAACGCACCTTGTCGGTTAAAAATACTTTTTAACGGTTTTTAACTCGCTCTTAAGCACGATTTATACTTTTACCCTGATTTTACCCTAATTTTAGTACTTCACTAATAATCAACTAAATAATGGGAAAACTAAAATATCCGATAGGAATTCTTCTAACTATTATCATAGGCATACTACTCACCATGTGGTTGTGTTGCGGCACATGTTATAGTGGCAATTGTGATAGTCAGGAGAAAACAAAAACATCTATCACAACAGATAGCGACAGCTCTTCTCAAATTGAAACAGCATCAAAAAAAGATCGTTTTAACGGAATTGAACTCTATGATAGTAATCAAGAATTAATTGAAAGATCAGATGATAATCTAGATTTTAAAAGCAATGATTATCACCATATCACCCCTATATCAGATAACACAACTACTAGCTTTAACACTATCAAAAGTTATCTAGAAAAAAACCCTGATAAAAAATTAAATATTACTGGTCTCTATACGAGTAGAGAAACTAACTCTAGTGCTTTTACTAACCTAGGTGAGGCGAGGGCAAATGATGTGAAAAACCATTTAACTAATTTAGGGTTTGACAACTCTAGAATAGATATTTATGGCAGCTTAAATGATGACATGACACCTACTGATAGTATTTTAAAAGGACCTATTACCTATTCTACAGCTTTAATACCTCAAGGAGATGCTGCAAAAATGGAAAACCAAAAGCTAGACGAGTTAAAAGCTCAAATTAAAGCAAACCCCTTGATCTTACATTTTCAGACAGGAAGCAATACGGTACAATTAACAGCGGTACAACGTAAAAAAATATCTGACATCAACTATTACACTAATAAAAGACCTGAAGATAGAATTCTAGTCATAGGACACTCTGACAATGTAGGAAATAGAAACTCTAACATCACCTTAAGTAAAAAACGTGCCGTAGAGGTAAAAAAATACCTTATCGAAAACGGTTTACCTGAGTCTAAAATAGAGACTCTAGGTAAAGGCCCAGACGCTCCTATTGCAAATAATAGTACAGCTGAAGGAAAAGCAGAAAACAGACGTGTAGAAGTAACAATTAAATAAAACCAACTAAAAATTAATATTATGAGTTTATCAAATACATGGTGCTGGTTATTACTATTATTAACAGGAATTATTTCAGCAATAATAGGTTATTACTGGGGTAAATCTAATTCTATAGTTACTAATGATTGTGATGACTGGATAGATAAGAATAAATCATTACAAACAGAAATAGACCAACTAAGGGATCAATTAAAAAGTTGTGAGATCAATTCTTCTAGCTTAAAAAACAAAGTATCTCAATTAACTGAAAATTCAAACAATCTAAAAATAAAAGCATCAAAGGCAGTGGCTGATGCAAAATCACTTCAATTAAAATTAGATCAAGTACCTGCAGTAGATGCAACAAACACAGCAAATCTAGCTAGCGGATTTGTAGCAGGAGCAGTTACTAATACTGTTATCGACAGTGCAAGTGAAGACAGCAATTTAAAATATGATGCCGATGCAGCAAAGGCCGCGATGGGTAAAAGAATAAAACCAGACGACCTTACTATAGTGGAGGGAATAGGTCCTAAAATTTCTGAACTATTTCATGCAGCAGGAATTAGAACCTGGTATAAACTATCACAAACTGACCCTGTTAAATTAAAAGAAATTTTAAATAACGGCGGTCCTAGATTTCAGGTACACAAACCTGGTAGCTGGCCTAAACAAGCAGGCATGGCTTTTAAAGGTGAATGGTCTCAATTATCAAAATGGCAAGATGAACATAAAGGCGGTAAGGAATAAAACCATAATTTATGTTACTAGAAGATGCCCGATATTTTATCGGGCATTTTTGATTATTACATTAACTTATTACTGTTGAGTATTTATAAAATAAACTATCCCACCGATAACAATCAATGCAGCTAGAATAGCTAGAAATATCTTCCAAAAAGAATAAGGTCTAGTACCATGAATAACACCAGTCTGTCCATTTACGTAAAAATTATAACGCTTTCCATTAAACTTATAAGAGCTTATATAAACTGGTAATAGAATATGTTTAAAGGTCTGATCACTTAATTGCATTTCTAATCTATGAATACGTTGGGTATCACCACCTATATCACGCCTCACCCAATTTGCGGCAATATCTCTTGCTTTTTCTTTGGCATCTAGATGTCCATCTTTAAGAGGTATGGTATATTTTTCTGTCACATAACCGGCTAGAAATCTAGTGTCAAATGTTTTGAGGTGATCTAGATTCCATGAAGCAATTTGAGATGGGATCTGACCTCCTTTTTGTTGAGATGCTTTTACTAATGTATCATCTACAAAACCAGAAATCTCACCAGATGCGTCATACCATCTCGTACGACGTTCTTGCGTGGTGCGTTTATTTTTGCCAGAACCACGTGTTACTGTAACATAATAATACTCACCACGTTCTCCTTCATATTGAGCATCTAACTCTGCATCAAAGGTCCAGTAAGGAACATAGAGCCCTTTTGTATTCTCAGGACTCAGACTTGCTTTTTGTAAATTATTAGGCGCCCACCATAAACCAGAGACCCACTTTTTAAATATTTGATGCGCTTTATCAGACTTAAAATCAAAAGGCACAACAGCTCCAGGTAGAATCCAATCGTCTTTATACGCCTCTTCAATAATAAGCGGCATAGTACAGTACACACAATGTAATGATTTATAACTCTCTTCTACATGCTGGTTTGCCCCACAATTATCACAGTGCAACATGGTAATTTCCATGGAGTGTGACTGGGCACCCATCTGTTCCATGTATTTATTAAGTTCCAGTTCTTGAAATGGCTGGTCTGACTGCTCAATAACTTCTTTATGACCACAATAATCACAAGTAATAAGATCTGTTCCTGGCTCATAAGTAAGCTCTGCACCACAATTGACACAGGATTTTTTACGTTCAGAATTTATGGAAGATGTTACGTTCAATGGATAAATAGAAATAATAGAATGATTAAAACCCTAGTATTTTAACATTAGGACTTAATCATTCTATCTAGGTTAATAAAGTTAATAAAATCTAATTACATAGGTAATGGCGGCGGTGTATTACCACCTAGAAAAACTTTTAGTTCTTCTACCTGACTCACTGCTTTCCAACCATCCATACCTGCTTTCCATACTAGAGTATCTTTATTAATCGTACGACTAGCAAAAAGAGATCTTAATTGATCAAAAGAAACAGGTCCAGCCTGCGCACCGTTTAAAGCATAAAAATAACTTACTGCTTGTGGCATAGGTGGTGGCACAGCAGCAGCTTGAGGTTGCTGGTACTGTTGCTGTTGTTGAGGCATTTGTTGCTGTCCGCCCATTTGAGGTGACATCATACCGCCCATTTGTTGCGCCATGACAAAGCCCATTCCCATTCCCATACCTGCACCAGCAGTACCACCATCATTATTTGCTGCAGCTTCTATAGCTTTGGCAGTCTTAAATTTAGTGAGCTTATCTAGGTCAATTTTATCTAATCTACTGTATTCAAAGATCTCCTTTTTGAGTTCTTCTGGCATAGAAACATTCTCGATGTAGAATTTTTCTAATGATATACCTACACTTAAAAATTCGGTTTTCATCACTTCCTGACAAGTCTCAGAAAGCTCTGTTGTATTTGCTGCGTATAATTCTATAGGTAAATTTGCCTCTCCTACTGTATCTGTAAATCTAGTTGCGATAAGACTTTTCAGATGCTCATTGATCTCAAAATTGGTAAAATTGTTATCTGTACCTACTATATCTATGATAAATTTACCAGCGTCTGCTATCTTAAATGCATAAGTACCAAATGCTCTAATTTCTACAAGACCAAAACGATCATCACTTAAAGTGATTGGGTTTTTAGTACCCCATTTTTCATCAGTAAATAAAGTCGTGTTTACAAAATAAACCTCAGCTTTAAATGGCGAGTTAAAACCATATTTCCATCCTTTAAGCGTGCTTAGAATAGGAAGATTTTGAGTGGTAAGATCATAAGTACCAGGTTTAAATACATCTGCCAGTTGTCCTTCATTAATAAAAACAGCCATTTGCCCTTCACGTACTATTAATTTAGCACCGTTTTTAATTTCATTTTGATAACGTTCAAATCTATGCGCGATGGTGTCATCAGTGTAATCTAGCCACTCGACTATATCAATAAATTCGTGACTTAATTTCTCTTTAATCTTATCAAATATGCTCATGCTGGTTTGTTTTTAATTTGGATTTCTAAGGTACAGTTTTTTTAAATATTCCGCTTTCGCGAAAGCGGAATTAACACCATTTACCTCTATACGTCTATTACAGCTCTTTTTTGTTACAGTTTGAGAACTCTAGCAAACAACTATTTAACCTTCTTATCTAGAATTAATCTTAATAAAGTCTTGTTAAAATGAAATGACCCACTATATTTGCACCTTATTTATAATTAGTCTTAATTAACATAACTATATAATGAACTTTAAATTTAACTACCTAACGGCAGCTTTATTAGCCACCGGATTAGTATTCACAGCCTGTTCTGACGACGATGACCTATCTACTGGAACACAAAAAAGTGCAGTAACAACAAATTATGCAAATCTTGTTCTTGCAAATTATCAAGATGCACTTACAGATGCACAATCTCTAGAAACTGCTTTACAAACATTTACCACTACGCCTACAGATGCTAACTTTACAGCTGCAAAAAACGCATGGTTTACAGCTAGAGAATCTTATGGTACTACAGAGGCTTTTAGATTTGCAAACGGACCTATCGATACAGGTAGCACAGAAGATATAGAAGGTTATTTAAATTCATGGCCTATGGACGAGGCACATGTAGATTATGTAGATGGTGATCTAACTGCTGGTATCATTAACAACCCAACATTATTTCCTACAATTGATAAAAACACATTAATTAATCAAAATGGTAATGGTGGTGAAGAAAAGGTTTCCATAGGATACCACGCTATCGAGTTTTTATTATGGGGACAGGACAATACTGCACCTAGCGCGGGCCTACCAGGACAGCGCCCTTTCACTGATTTTGTAGATGCAGGAACTGCCTCAAATCAAGACAGAAGAAGAATATATATCAATGTATGTGCAGACTTAATCACCGACCATCTAGAAGTAATGATAGAGCAATGGACTGGAGATTATAAAAACACTTTTCTTGCACAAGACACAGACACATCACTTACAGACATGATTAACAGTATATCTGAATTATCACGTAGTGAACTAGCTATAGAACGTATTTCTGTTGCTTTACAAAATCAAGATCAAGAAGATGAACACTCCTGTTTCAGCGATAATACAGATCGAGATATACGTCTTAACCTAGAAGGTATCGTAAATGTATATAATGGTAGTTATGCTACTGTAAATGGTGCTTCTCTTAAAGACATTATTACAGAAGCAGACAGTGATTTAGGTACAGAACTAGATGTATTACTAGCAACAGCTACTACAGAGGTAGACGCAACTTTATCTCCATTTGATCTGGCTATTGTGAATGGACCAACAAGTACAGAAGGAATTAAAGTACAAAATGCAGTGAGAGCGCTTGTTGCTTTTGGAGATAGATTACTTGATGCAAAGGTAGTTTTAGGTCTTAACTAAAAGACGACACCGCATATTACTAGACTCATAAATTATTTAAAACTGGACGTATTTCTATACGTCCAGTTTTCTGATTCATACAAATTATCATTCATGCGCGTTTATTACAAGTTATTTATATTGCCACTACTGTTGTTCATAACCTCATGCAACACAGACGATTCTTACACAGCTCTAACAGCAGAAATAGGAGAAGAATTATCTGGTGGAGATAATACGTCGTTCAATTTTTCGGCAGAGGCTTTTGGGTTTGCAGCTCCTAATTTAAGTTTTGAGGAGCGTGTGACATTTGGTGTAGGAAACTCATTATTTAATCAGAGTTGGGTGACTGCACCAGCATCTACCACAGCAAGAGATGGTCTAGGTCCATTTTTTAATGCTCGTAATTGTTCTGGTTGCCATTTTAAGGATGGTAGAGGTAGAGCAAGTGCATTTGCAGGAGAGCTATCTCATGGATTGTTATTGAGATTAAGTACACCAGGTACTGGCGTTAATGGTGGTAACTTACCAGAACCTACTTACGGTGGACAGTTTCAAGACAACTCCATTCTATCACAAATGGACGAAGGAATTTTTGAAGTAGTGTATGAACCTAAAGTAGTTACATATAGTGATGGAACCACAGTTAGCTTACGTAATCCCACGTACACATTTCCTTTGCTCAATTACGGAGCGATGGTTAGTAATGTCCAAGTATCGCCACGTGTAGCAAATCAAATGATAGGTTTAGGACTTTTAGAAGCTGTTCCTGAGACTTCCATTCTAGCCCTAGCAGATCAATTTGATACTAACGGCGATGGTATTTCTGGAAAAGCTAACTATGTATATGATATTGCGAGTGGAACTAACACTCTAGGACGTTTTGGGTGGAAAGCAAACCAACCTAATTTAAGACAACAGGTGGCAGGTGCATTTGCCGGTGATATAGGTATTACCTCTTCCCTATTTCCTGATGAAAATTGTCCTACTGGAGTAGATTGTTTTCAAATACCCAATGGAGGTACACCAGAAATAGATGACACAAATCTAGATAAAGTAACTTTCTATTCTTCTACACTTGCTGTCCCAGCAAGAAGAAATTTTGAAGATCAAGATGTATTAGAAGGTAAAGAGCTTTTTAATGAGATAAGTTGTACCTCTTGCCACGTAGCATTACTACAAACTGGCAACCATGAAATCGCAGCGTTATCTAACCAGACCATTAGACCTTATACAGATTTATTATTACATGATATGGGTGATGATCTTGCAGATAATACTCCAGACTTTTTGGCCACAGGAAATGAATGGCGCACACCACCTTTGTGGGGAACTGGACTTATAGAAACTGTAAACGACCATACAAATCTATTACATGATGGTAGAGCACGTAATGTAGAAGAGGCTATTTTATGGCATGGTGGAGAAGCGAGCCCAGCCCAAGAAAGATTTAAAGAATTAAGCTCGAGCGAGCGTAGTAAAATCATTGCATTTATAAATTCACTGTAATTATGAAATTTTCAATTCTTCGAATACTTGCACTTTTTGCAATATCCTTAACTCTTATTATTTCTTGTGATAGTGATGATAGCTCTAGCGATACTGGTACAGCAGCAGCACGCGAGACTCAAATGACTCATTTATATGATAATTACATCATCTTATTACAACAGCAGCATGTTAATCAAGCTAATGATTTAATTAATACGAGCAACGCATTTACCCTAAATCCTACTTCGGTAACTCTACTAGAAGCTCGTGATTCTTGGAAAGCAGCATTCCTAACCTGGAAGAACATAGAAACCTTTAACATAGGACCTATCCAAAACGCTTTCTTAATTCCACGAGTGCATACATGGCCAGTAAGCAGTACAGGTATTGAAAGTAGGATTATGGATGCCACTGTGCAAAACAGTGATGATGTCGATATTATAGGTGCTACCATTAAAGGCTATGCGGCTATAGAGTATATGTTGTTCAATGAAAATGATCAGGTAGTAATAGATCAATTCACTACGGGAGCAACAACTACAGATAGAAAAGCTTACTTAAATGCACTGTCAGAAAATCTAGCATCTAGAGCTAGAGAATCACAAGACTTATGGATAGATTTTGAATCAGATTTTAAAACAAATCTAGAGTCTGGCGTTAATGGTAATTTTAACCGAGTTATAAACGCAATGGTTGCCGATTTAGAAAGTATAAAAGGACGTAAAATAGAAGAAGTATTAAATAGTTCTCCTACGGACATCACCCTTTTTGAAAACTACAGAAGCCAAATAAGCAAAGAGGCTATAAAAGCAAATCTAGATGCTGTTTACTTTACCTACACAGGTGATTTTAATGATATAGAAGGCTTTGGTGTAGAGGAATACACTTCTGAAGTTCTTAACCGTGAAGATTTAAACGTAGAATTACAATCTGCTTTTACTGCCGCATACAGCACTTTAAATAACATGAATGATTCTCTAGAAAACATAGCTATAACAGACATCAATCAACTAGAGGTTCTTAAAGAAGATGTTCAGAATATCATCAGATTACTTAAAGTAGATTTTTCTAGTGCTGCGAGCATAGTCATTACTTTTAATGATAATGATGGAGATTAATTTCTCCCATTCTCATCTGGATAAAAAGTATGCACAGGCTCGCTTTGCCACACCTCTTTAGTTTCTACGCATATGGCTGTTAATGGGCCTTTATAAGCCGCTGCAGTATCTATATTCCACACGCAGGCTGCGTTAATAGGTTGATGAGAGCCTAGACGATCTGTAGGAGTATGACCTATATACACCTCATTATATATTTTTAATCTACCTGGATACCGATCGTTATCTCTTTCTAGATTAGGATCTAATGCTAGAGCTAGCTCCCATAAAGTACGGTCCCAATAAGTGATATTTGCATAATACTCGTGATGTGGTCCTTTTAAATTATGAAATCCTGCATGAAAAAAACCATTGCCGTCTAACTCATAGAAATTATGAAGTTCGTTTCTCAAAAAATTAAAATGCAGTTCTAATTCGTTTTTACTTCTATTCTTGTAGCTATCTACTGTGCTTTGTCCACCGTGAAATAACCACATTTCACTAGGTATTGTTGCTTGTAAATTCTCTACGACTAATTCATCATGATTACCTCTCAAATAAATAGGTGCAACTTGATTGTTTTGTTTCCGCTTTCGCGAAAGCGAGATTAAAAAATCTATTACCTCAAAACTTTCTGACCAGCCGTCTACATAATCTCCTAGAAAGATTAACTGATCGTCATCTTTTAAATCTATCCTTTCTATAAGTTGAAGTAAGGCCTTATAACCGCCGTGAATATCTCCTATTGCAATAGTTCTCATGAATTATATTTTACTTTGCGCAAAACGCGTAATGCTTCTTTATATGATTTATAGGTATCTGGATAGTTTTTAAGAAAACTCTTATGAGATTTCATCTTTTCTATGGGTTCTCCTACATTATTAAACTGGCAAATTAACATAGTCTCAGGCAACTGTCTAAGATCAATTAACTCTTGATCTTTTAAAAGAATGCCGTTTGAGATCTTATGTAAAAGGGACAAGTTCGTGTTATAAATATGATGCAAGGTACGACGATCATAATAAGGTGGATTAAATAAAATCTTATTCTCTAATAGATAGGTTCCATTAGGAAAAAACCGGAGCGTCTGTCTTTCTAGTGGATGGTAACGCTGTCGGTCTCCTATACCTAGCTCTACAAACTCTAAGATACTGAAGCTGTCCTCGTCAAAAGAAATTTGAACCTCATCTAACGTACTGTAAAAAATTTTAACCTGTTCATTTACCATCTCAATGTCCACTCGATGATAATATCGCTGTCCTTTATTCACCTTTACCTTTCCAGACCAGCAGATAACAAATTGCTCTTTAAACACCTTATAATGGGTCTCTAGATCTTCGTTTTTACGATTTAAAAACTCTACAACACTATCTAAGGTATGTTCTATATTATTGCTAGCTTGTTTTTCTAATTTCTCTACTATCTCTGAATTGACATCTTTGATTTCAAGATCAAAAGTTTTAGGCATTGACATACTTCCATTTCTGAAGAATACACTACCTCCATAATACTTCCATATATTCTTACGCAGTGATGTGAGTCCTATTTGCGCTCTAATGGTAACTAACCCAACAACTTTACCCAGCGGCAAGTGAGGAAAAGGGATATTTTCATATTGAATTATAGGAGCATTTGTAAAGTAAGCATTTATCAGGTTTTGAAGTTTTGAATCATCAAAGAAATCTACACCTACTATAGCATTAGTCTTGTCATCAATACCTATTACTATATAACTGTTATTTTTAGGGTTAGAATTTGATAAGGCACAGATATGTTTTAAAAACTTCGCCTTTCCTTCCTTACTGCTCAGATCTATTTTTAACTTTTTATCATAGAAACTATTCTCGTCGTTATGAGCAAGCAAGTTCTTAACTAGAAGTCGTTTATTAATCATCAGGTCTAATATACTCTCTTTATGCGATGTACAAATGAAAGGAATGTAAAAATTAAGCTAAATAAACTGTAATATCATAGCTATACATTAACCTCTTCCATAAGTCAGATAGCAGTAAGTGTATTATCTTTGTATCTATGCAAATTCCCGAAGGAAAAAAAATATATTTCTCTAGCGACAACCATTTAGGAGCGCCTACTCAAGAATTAAGTAAACCACGTGAACAGAAATTTCTAGCTTGGTTAGATCAGGTTAAAGAAGATGCAGCTGCCATATTCTTATTAGGGGATTTATTTGATTTCTGGTTTGAGTACAAACATGTCGTACCAAAAAACCATGTAAGAGTATTGGGTAAACTTGCTGAGATTGCAGATAGCGGTATCCCTATTTACTTTTTTGTCGGAAATCATGATTTATGGATGTTCGGCTATTTTGAAGAAGAATTAGGAATTCCAGTATATCACAAACCCCAGATTTTTGAATTTAATAATAAGAAATTTTTAATAGGTCATGGTGATGGATTAGGACCTGGTGATAAAGGTTATAAACGCATGAAAAAGATATTTACTAGTAAATTCTTTCAATGGTGTTTTAAGTGGGTACATCCAGATATAGGTGTAGGAATAGCTAGATACTTATCTGTTAAAAACAAACTTATATCTGGAGATGAAGATGCTAAGTTTCTAGGTGAAGACCAAGAATGGCTAGCGTTGTACGCAAAGCGTAAATTAGAAACAGAACATTTTGATTACTTCGTTTTTGGCCACAGACATTTACCTATGGAGATAAAAGTGGGGGAATCTTCTACCTACATTAACCTAGGTGATTGGATAAATCATTACACCTATGGAGTGTTTAATGGAAAGCACTTTAAACTAAAAAAAACACCCTCTTAATCAATCAAACGTGCCGTTTATCGATTCAACCTTATAAAAAATTAACAACTTTTTAGGAATCTTACCGATTATCTAGATTACTATTTTAAATTAGATGAATGGAGCATCAAGAAAATCATAAAGTACACGATCAAATAAATATTATTATTCAGGCTCCTATTGCAGTAGCTTTTTTAGATAATCAATTGAGGTATGTTGCACACTCTGCAAAATGGTGTACTGATTATAAATTAACAAAGGCAGATTTAAGAGGCCTTAATCATTATGATCTATTTCCTGAAATAAGTGATGAATGGAGGGCAAAACATCAAAGAGTTTTAAATGGTGCCGAAGAATCGCGAGATGAAGAACTGTTTATACGTGAAGATGGCAGTGAACAGTGGCTAAAGTGGAGTGTAAAACCATGGTATTACCATGATGGAAAAATAGCTGGTATAGTCATGGTTACAGAAGACATTAGCTCACAGGTTCTTATTAAAAAACGTGATCAATTAGATTTTAAAATTTTGCTAGACCTATGCTCACATGCAAACATAGGTACCTGGCAATACAATAATGTGACTAGAGAACTGTACTGGTCAGATGCAACAAAAGAGCTTCATGAAGTATCTGATGATTTTATACCAAATCCTACTCAAGCTATAAATTTTTATAGAAACGGTGAATCTCGCAATAAAATATCAGAAGCTTTTCTCAACTCTATTACTAGAAATGAACCATACGATCTAGAATTAGAATTAGTAACCGCAAAGGGTAATTGCATTTGGGTAAGAGCAACAGGTCAAAGTGAGTTTAAAGATGGGTTATGTATAACACAATACGGGACATTTGAAAACATAAGTGACCGCAAAAAGAAGGAACACGAGATTAAAGTTACATCACAAAAATTTCAAAAGTTATTCTTTAATTCAAACTTAGGTGTAGCTATATTAGATACCGCTACACTGCAGTTCCTGAATGTAAATCCGACATTAGAACAAATAACTAAACTAAAAAACAAAGAACTTTTAGCTACCTCATTTGATAAGTTGATCGATGAAACTGATTTTGGAGAATGGTTCCATCATCTAGAAAAAGTTTTAAATAAGAAAACCGATCATATAAAACAAGCTATTACCCTAAGAGCATCTAATGGGGCGACAGTCTACACTCAAACTATATGTAACGTATTACATGATGAACATGGTGATCCAGAAAATCTAGTTATACAAATACTAGACATTACCAATGAGCGAAAAGTGGAAAAGGAAAAGAAATTGTTTCTTAAAGAAATAATGAGTAAAAATGAAAGGCTGCTCAACTTTGCCTATATAGTTTCTCATAATTTAAGATCGCACTCTAGTAATTTTAAAGGACTTATTGATTTTTATAAAGAAAGTGAAGAGCTAGAAATTCGTTCTAAAATCATATCCATGTTGGATATATCTAGCGATAACTTAAATCAAACCATAGAGGATCTAAATCAAGTAGTTTCTGTACATTCTAATAAAATAGAATTGAAAAACATAGCTTTAAAAGACTTTGTCCTTCATACTTTAGAAAGTGTCTCTTTAGAAGTAATGAAGAATGAGTACGATATAGAAGTAGACATAAAAAACGATACAAAGATCGTGGCTTTCCCTGCTTATTTAGAAAGTATTCTACTTAATCTAATTACTAACAGTATACGATATAGAGACCCTAATAAACAATTAAAAATAATAATCTCTGCAAAGATCCGTAACGAGTCTTGTACCATTATGGTATCTGATAATGGAATAGGAATAGACCTAGAAAGAAATAAGGATAAAATATTTGGAATGTACAAGACATTTCATGAACATAAAGATTCAAACGGACTAGGTTTATTCATGACTAAAAATCAAGTGGAAGCTATGGGAGGAAATATATCTGTGCAAAGTAAAGTGGGAACTGGAACAAAGTTCACCATAGAATTATAAATCTACTAATGGTATAACGCGTCTTTTAAAAAGTGCTTTTCAGCCGTTATTACAAACATTTGAACGATTACAAATTAAGTTAACCGTCTATTCTCAAAACGTAGTTTAAAAGTATGAAATTTATATTTCAAAACTACAAGTCTTATGACCACATCTAAAATTTGGATAATTGACGATAATCCTATAGATTCATACGTGATTAAAACCATGCTAGAAGTAAACGATCTAGCAAATAATATAGAAGTATTTTCTGATAACAAAGAAGCTCTAAAAAATTTAGATCAATTAAACACTACCAACTCAAAAGAATCCATTCTAGTCATCACAGAAAACAAGACTAATGCAGTAAATGGATGGGATCTTATTACAGATATGTCAGAAAAGAAGAAGGATTTGGATATCAAATTTCACATGACTAGCGAGCTGTATTCTAATAAGGATTTTAAAGAATTTAAAGCAACAGAACCTTTACTTTCTATAAATAAAAAGCCTCTAAGACTAGACGATCTAAAAAGCATAATAAATGAATAAGGAATCCTTAAAATAAAGGAATAATATAACATTCTTGAAGAACTATATTTAAGCGTTAAACTCCATAACCTACCGATCTTTGTAGGGTAATTAAAAGTTTAATCTTAAAACATTATAGTTATGAAAAATTCAAATTTAAAAACCGCAGCATTTAGTATTATTTTTTTATTTTTCACTTTATTCTCCTTTGCACAAGAAGCTCAAAAAACATCAAACAGGTTATCTAATTCTCTAGAAGAAATAACCATAACAGTTAAAAAATCATCACTCAAAGACCAAGCTATTTTTAAAAACAATAAAAAAGCATTGCGCAGGGCTGCAAAACTGAGTAAAGGTGATATTAACAAATTTAAAAGTGAAATAGCTACTTCTATCCCATCATTCAGCGATGTAATAGATAACAACTGGGAAGAACTCTATGACGAGTCTAAACTACTTACACTCATCGGTAAAGTAGAATCCTTACCGTCTGTACTTTAAGAAGTGATATCTCTCAACCTCAATTGCAGAGAAACATTTCCTTGCCATTCATTTTCATCAATGGAATAAGCAATGTGGAATTTTTTACCATCGGTAATTTGATCGCATTTCTCACCCATATTAAAACCTATGGCATTAAAGCCATTCTTCTCCCCTTTTTTTGAGGCCACCTTAATTTTAAGGTGGTCTTCATCTTTCCCCACACGTTTACCGTACCCAGTATCTACCACGTTTTCTGTCATAAACACAGGGGTCATATTACCTGGGCCAAATGGTGCCATTTGCTGTAGTATGCGATAAAATTTAGGTGTAATTGCGCTTAAAGGCAGCTTAGAATCAATATGTATTTCTGGTGTAAGATGTTTATTCTCTATGGTAGCACAAACCACCTCTTCAAATCTTGCTTTAAACTTCTCATAATTATCCGGTAACAAGGTGAGTCCAGCAGCGTACATATGCCCACCGAATTGTTCTATATATTCCGAGCATTGTTCTAATGCATTATAGACATCAAAACCTTTAACACTACGAGCACTTGCAGCTAGCCTATCACCAGATTTACAAAACACTAAAGTAGGTCTATAGTAGGTTTCAGTTAAACGAGAAGCCACAATACCTATCACTCCTTTGTGCCATCCATCATTATAAACAACACTTGTAAATTTTTCTTCTTCTTTATTTGTTATAATTTGATCTAACGCTTCTTCTGTTATGGATCGATCTAGCTCTCTTCTATCAGAATTATAATTTTCTATAGCAGCCGCAAATTCTTTAGCCCTATCTAGATCTGTCTCTTTGAGCAATTCTACCGCATGCAGCCCGTGTTTCATTCTACCAGCAGCATTGATACGTGGCGCAATGGTAAAAACAACATCAGTAATAGTAAGGACCGTTTTATTTAAATTCTCGATAATTGCCTCAAAACCGGCTCTCGGACTAGTATTTATAACATTAAGACCATGATATGCTAGTATTCTATTCTCTCCAGTCATCGGTACAATATCTGCCCCTATCGCAGTAGCAACTAAGTCTAGATATGGAATCAAAATATCAAAATCCCAATCATTTACAATAGCAAGAGCCTGACATAATTTAAACCCAACACCACAACCGCACAACTCATTATAAGGATAACTACAGTCTGATCGTTTAGGGTCTAGAACTGCTATCGCGTCTGGCAATTCCTTACCAGGTCTGTGGTGATCACAGATAATAAAATCTATTCCCTTTTCCTTTGCATAGTCAACTTTATCTACAGCCTTAACACCACAATCTAATGCAATAATTAATGAAAAATCATTATCGGCCGCAAAATCGATTCCCTTATAACTCACCCCATAACCCTCATCATAACGGTCTGGTATATAAGTAGAAACACGATCATAAAAACTTTCTAAAAACGTAGACATCAATGCAACACTAGTAGTCCCATCTACATCATAATCACCATAAACGAGAATATTCTCGTTATTACCTACTGCTTTTTGAATACGTTTAACAGCCAGCTCCATATCCTTCATTAAAAAAGGATCATGTAATTCTTCAAGATCAGGTCTGAAGAAGGATTTCGCTTTCGCGAAAGCGTCCACACCACGTTGTACTAACAAACCAGCTAGAAAAGGATCTACTCCTAACTCTTGAGCTAGCTGCTGTTGTTTTTGAGAATCTGGTACCGGTTTTAAAGTCCAACGCATTTGGTAAAGATAAGGTCTAAAAAAGAGTCTAAGCTCTTTAATTTAATTTGCAATTTTCACTTTTGTGATGTTTCCTTTATTTTTAAAACGTAAATTACAAGACAAGAAAATTTAAATAAAACAAACATGCCATTAGTAACCCCATTAGACGCCAGTCATGATCCAGAAACAGCGCAATTAGCAGATTTCTTTAATGAAACATTAGGTTTTTGCCCTAATTCTGTCCTTACCATGCAACGACGCCCAGCCATATCTAAGGCTTTTATCAACCTCAACAAAGCTGTTATGGCAAACAAAGGTCGTGTAACCAGCGCTTTAAAAAGAATGATTGCTTGGGTATCTAGTAACGCAACAGGATGTAGGTACTGCCAGGCACACGCCATAAGAGCTGCAGAACGTTATGGAGCAGAACAAGAACAACTGGATAATATATGGGAATACCGCACACACTCCGCCTTCAGTGAAGCAGAGCGTGCTGCACTAGATTTTTCTCTAGCCGCTAGTCAGGTGCCTAATGCCGTTAACCAAGACATAAATGACAGACTACACCAACATTGGGATGATGGAGAGATAGTTGAAATGCTAGGTGTAATCTCACTATTCGGCTACTTAAACAGATGGAACGATTCTATGGGAACTACCTTAGAAGGTGATGCTATCGATAGCGGTAACCAATACTTAGGAAAACATGGCTTTGAAGTAGGCAAGCATGTTTAAGCTACTCTAGAAATTCCTCAAATAAAAAGGTGCTGATTTATATCAGCACCCTTATATTTTTAAGTGTTTAATGTTTATGGAACATTTACAAATTCAATAATCTGCTCTTTCTTGTTATTTATGTACTCGATAACAAATTTATCACCATTCATGTATCCTACACCTGCAAACTCTGATGTATGAACTAGGTAGGCATTATTACTTTTCTTAAGTGCTACACCTATAGGTAGATTGTTATCAAAGATTAAAAAACCCTTGGCGCTTTTCATTAATGCATAACCTTCTTTTGAAGTAAATTCATATTCGCTAGACGACGCAGCATCGTCTGTCACGTTCTTTTCAGGTTTAGGAGTATTTTCTGAATGACTAGATTCCCCTATCATAGCTACAATTTCAACATTAGGGCGATCGCTTATTGATTTAGAATCAATAGCTTTTGGGCTTACGCTTAACATCTCCTTAAATTTATAATCAACAGCGTCAAAAGAAGTCATCGCATCTCTTAGTGCTTCAAAATAGGCTTTGTCATTAGACTTAGTTCTCCCTACACCTTTTTTAGTTGTGAAAACAGTATCACCAGCACAGTTAACCAGTCTTAAAATTAAATTTCTTGTGAGACTACCACTTTTATCTATTTTCAATTGAAGCGCATTACACACTCCTCTATTCATATCTTCTGGTAGAATTGCTGAATTTCTAAAAGCATTAAAATTGCGTTTTTTAAACTCAAAAACAATCAACTCGTTTAATCGGTATTCATTTGCCTCACTCTGAAAATCGTATTGATTTTCTACGACTATGTATTTATAATCATTCAAATCTTGATTTTGAGCAACTGCAAAAAATGTTATTGTAAAAAATAAAAATGCAAATAGATATTTCATAAACTGATATAAATTGAACTGTAAAACTTCTCTATAACGATAAATAAGGCATTTATGTTGTTAGAAATCTCGCTTTCGCGAAAGCGGAAAAATACAAATTAACTAGATAGAAAAGTGTCTATCTCACTAGCTAAATCAGGAAGTGGCCTCATCAAGTTATAAACAAAGCTTTATAAAAACACACTGAAACCCTACCTTTGAAACTTGTCTCTTAAGACGTTACACGCCATTCAAATCAATATCATGAAAAAGCTAGAACTACTCAAAAAGTATTTTGGTTACGACAGTTTCCGCCCGTTACAAGAAGAAATTATAGACAGCGTTATTGCTGGAAAAGACCTTATGGTCGTCATGCCTACTGGTGGAGGTAAATCCATGTGTTTTCAATTACCTTCTTTACTTCTAGACGGCATTACACTAGTTGTATCGCCACTTATTGCTTTAATGAAAGATCAAGTAGATGCGTTGCGAGCAAACGGTATTGCAGCATCTTACTTTAACAGTTCACAAGACGCTACACAGCAACAAGAAATGCTAGAAGAATTGCGCTCTGGACGTCTCAAATTAATTTATGTAGCTCCAGAGAGCATCGGTTTACTGAATAATCACCTTCAGGGAATTCCTGTTTCTTTAATTGCGGTAGACGAGGCGCACTGTATTTCTACATGGGGTCACGATTTTAGACCTGCATATACACAGTTATCTTATTTTAAAACCAGTTTTCCAGATGCTAACCTGATAGCACTAACTGCCACCGCAGACAGAGCCACAAGGGCAGACATCAAAAAACAATTAGGAATTCAAAATGCACAGGAATACGTCTCCTCCTTTGACCGCCCTAATTTAACTCTAGAAGTACGTCCAGGAAATAATAGACTGCAGCAAATGCGTCGTTTTTTACAAAAGAACAAAGACGAGTCTGGTATTATCTACTGTCTAAGCCGTAAAACCTGTGAGTCACTTGCTAGCAAAATTTCGGCATATGGTTTTGATGCGGCAGCTTATCATGCTGGTCTAAGTCATGAAGAAAGAGAAAATGTACAAGAGAAATTTATTAAAGACGACCTTAAAATTGTGTGTGCGACTATCGCATTTGGGATGGGAATTGATAAATCTAATGTGCGTTTTGTACTGCACTATAACATGCCTAAAAACATAGAAGGTTATTATCAAGAAATAGGTCGTGCTGGTCGTGATGGTATTAACTCGCATGCGTTATTATTTCACAGTTATGCAGACGTGATCCAGCTGCGCAAATTTGCCGAGGGAAGTGGTAACTCTGAATTGCAAATAGCAAAATTAGAGCGCATGAAGCAGTTTGCCGAAGCACTAACTTGCCGCAGGAAAATGCTCTTATCCTATTTTAATGAATATCTAGATGAAGACTGTGGCAACTGTGATGTATGTCTTAACAAGCCCGACTTCTTTGACGCCACACTACCTGCACAAAAAGCATTGAGCGCCATTATACGCACTAATGAACGAGCATCTCTTAATCTTTTAATAGATGTACTACGTGGTGCACAAAATGCTGCCATAATGGAAAGTGGTTTCCAGCATATTAAAACTTATGGCGCTGGTAAAGAAATTACATGGAACAACTGGCAACAGTACATCGTACAAATGATTAATCAAGGTCTGGTAGAAATAGCTTTTCATGAGAACAATCATTTAAAAATCACACCTCAAGGTAAGGAGGTGCTTTTTAACGGTCGCAAGGTATCGCTAGCAGTTATACCTAAACCAGAAGAACTAGCCTCTCGTAGAGCACAACGTACCAAAGAAGAACTACCGACAGAGGTGAATCGCGATCTTTATGAAGCATTGCGCAAAACTAGATTACAACTAGCTAATGCTGGAAATCTAGCACCTTACATGATTTTTAGTGATGCGACTTTAAAAGATATGGCAGCCAGAATACCACTGGACGATAATGAATTTGCTGACATTACCGGTGTGGGAACTCATAAACACGATACCTATGGTGCAAAGTTCTTAAAAATGATATCAGAATTTAAGGATGACCGTAAAAAAGACTTTGTCTATAGGGATGAAATAATAAAACCTAAAAAAGCTAAAAAGAAAAGTACTGGTCCTAAAAAGGATACTGTAATGGAAACGGTCCTTTTATTTAGAGAAGGTAAAACGATTCAAGAAATAGCTGCAATTAGAAATTACCAACCTGGTACTATCTTAAATCACCTTACTAAACGTTATGAAAGCCACAACGATATAGATTTAGAAAAATTGATAGATCCTAAGGATTATGATTTAATAGCTGCAGACTTTGAGCAAATAAAAGATGCTGAGAGCCTTAAAAGCATCTTTGAGCATTTTGACGGTAAGATAGATTATGGTTCTTTGAGACTAGGTCTGACTTTATTAAATGAAAAAGCAGCTATTTAAATAATAGCTGCTTTCTATATAAGTTACCTCTCAAAAATAAGAGTTTAAATTATCCTCCTACGATTGCTGGATTTACCCAACTAAATTTTGCTGACTCTGCCGGTATTTTAACACGTTGAGAAACGCGCTCCATACGTGCAGGTAGTTTCATTAAATAATCTCGTGCTTTCTCTGCTTCTTCAGTAAGATGAGTCATACTTGCTATATCCCATTGATCTATAAGCTTTTGCATGATATCTATGTAATCTTGAGCTGTATAAACACCTATACGTTGTGCGCTGTTTGAAAAATCTTCAAACGCACTACCTATACTCTCACCTTGCTCTCTTAAAAACATGGCTGGCATTACAATTTTATGCACCATCATTTCTTTAAATGCAATCATCATATTACTAGCATCTACTTTAAAGATCTCTGTTACAAAGGTACTGTAGGCTTTATGGTGACGCATTTCATCTCCAGAGATAATGCGACACATTTTTGATAAAGCAGTATTTCCATAACCACGTGCAAGTTTTGCTACACGGTTGTGTGAAATGTATGTCGCTAACTCTTGAAAACTTGTGTAAATAAAGTTTTTATAAGGATCGCGATCTGTACCTATATCAAAACCATCAGTAATTAAATGATGTGTTGTAATTTCTATCTGACGCATATTAACACGACCAGAAAGGTAAAGATATTTATTAAGCACATCTCCGTGACGGTTTTCTTCACCAGTCCACTGTCTGATCCATTTAGACCAAATGTTTCCTTTTCCTTCTACTTGATTAATACCTTCTACGTCCATTAACCAAGACTCATAGGTAGGTAATGCTTCTTCTGTGATAGTATCTCCTACTAGAGCTACCCAAAAATCATAGGGTAATTCTTTAGCTAGTTCTCTTAACTCACGTACTTCTTCAAAAAAGGTGTCTTCTTGAGAATTAGGTAAGAAATCTGTAGGCTGCCAGATCTTATCTACTGGAATTAAGTACTCATCCATAAAGGATTGTACTTTACTTTCTAGCGATTGCATCACCTCGATGCGTATATTTTTAAGGGGCTTGCTCATAAGTATAGCTTATTATGTAAAGGTAGTCGTTTTGAATTTGTTCCGCTTTCGCGAAAGCGGAAATATTATCTAGCTCTATACCGCTGTAGAAGTAACGCCGTTATGCACAATTTCTTGTGTTTCTAGAATCACCTCGTCCATATCTCTTCCTTGGATAGGAATAGGGTTATGAATGGTTAATGCTATTTTATTTCCCATACCGTAAGGGAATTTTCCATAACGATCTACTTTCCAACTATTATTAACTGTTACTGGTACTATAACGGCGTCTGGAGCGTATTTAAAAATAGTCTTTAAACCGTTAGTTTGAAATGGTTTAGGAACTCCTGTTCTACTGCGAGTTCCTTCAGCAAAAATTACTACGCTACGTTTCTTTTCATGTACGTTCTTAGCAAATTTAATAAGTGCTGTTATCGCCTGTTTGCGATCTTTACGATCAATAGCGCAGTTCTCTCCTATTCTTAAATTAAGTGAGATGCTAGGAATACCTTTGGCCAATTCCTTTTTTGCAATAAATTTTGCATGATAATCTCTAAGATAATAAATTAATGGAGGTATATCAAACATACTCTGGTGGTTACATACAAATACGTAAGATGGACCAACAGGTAGTTCGCTTTTATAATTGATGCTAAAGGTATTGAACAGTGGTAAATGAGATTGCATTAAGAACCAGTTAAGTATATACACACTCTTGCGATGTGCATTATAGCCACCTAATTTGTAACTAATAAGCTGTATAGGATGGAAAATAACCAGAAACAAGAAGAACAGTATGAAGTGAATTACTGTTAATGGATATGAGATGATTTTTTGCATGCTGCAAAGATAATTTGTTAATGCACATCAAAAAACGAGAACTGCTTAAATCGATATGCGTGCATAGTATTTTTGAGTTAGGAGTTAGGAGTTAGGAGTTAGGAGTTAGGAGTTAGGAGTTAGGAGTTAGGAGTTAGGAGTTAAGAAAATCAAATTTTTAAAATTATAACACAACAACAAATGGGATTTATTTTACTTGTGAATTTAAAGATGACCTTGCTTTTTATTTTAACACCTAAACATCTTGTGATACATCTTAAATAAAAAAAGTGCTTTTGTTTTCACAAAAGCACTTTTTAAAAATTTTAAACTAAGACCGATTAACAGTTCTCGTTATAAGCTTCTTTAAGGTTTTCAGCAATCATTTCAGCTGGTCTTCCTTCTATGTGGTGACGCTCTAACATGTGCACTAACTCACCATTTTTGAACAATGCCATAGATGGAGAACTAGGTGGAAAAGGAATCATAGCTGCTCTTGCTGCATCTACTGCATCACGATCTACTCCTGCAAAAACTGTCACTATATGATCAGGTTTTTTTGAGTTATCTAGAGACATTTTTGCTCCTGGACGTGCATTTGCTGCTGCACAACCACATACTGAGTTTACAACAACAAGTGTTGTACCTTCTTTACTTAGTGCTTCTTTTACGTCGTTTTGTGTATATAAGTGTTCAAATCCTGCGTTACCTAAATCGTCACGCATAGGCTGAACTAATTCTGCTGGGTACATAATATTAATTTTTTACAAAGGTAAAGACTTCTAGCTCTTTATAAAATAGTAATCCTATCATTTAAGTTTATTATAAGAATGCTTTTATGTATAGTTAAGTGAGTTGGTGAGTAAATTTTAAAAAAAACAATCACTCCCTATTTATTTCACTCATATCAGTAAATTTATAATAAAGAGCTGCTTCTGTTCTAATTTCATTCCTAACCGTTTACAAATGTTTAGTATCTTTAAAAAATAGATAGTAAGTTAATTATGGCTAGAAAAAAATGTCCTGAATGTAAGGAAGAAGTGCGCGGTAGAGCTGATAAGATTTACTGTAGCGACTACTGCCGTAATGTGGCTAACAATAAGCTTAATAGAGATAGTAACGCCTTAATGCGCAATATCAATAATAGATTACGTAAAAATCATAGAGTATTACAAGAACTCAACCCTTCAGATAAGATTAAGGTGACCAGAAATAAAATGCTTGCAGCAGGTTTTGACTTTAATTTTTTCACTAGCATTTACACTACTAAAAAAGGTACCGTCTATTACTTTGTATACGATCAGGGCTATCTACCTATGGACGATGATCACTATTTAATTGTTAAACGCGACTGATCAATAAAACACGTAAACGCACGTTAAAACCTCTATACAAACACCTCATTCTTACATGAACTTCACTTCTAATAAAGACATCTACCGATGGATCATGATTGTAGTTGCAGTCATTATTACTTCATTAATTCTATGGAATACTTTTGATTTTTTCCAGCAATTGAAAGAGAACGAACGTAAGAATATACGCGAGTTTGGTATCGCAGCAACAGATCTTCAAAATCAATCTCTTAATGCAGACTTAGGTGATTTAGGTTTTACCGTAATGGGAAATACTACATCAGTACCTATGATAGTGGTTAACTATAAAGGTGAAATGAGTGCCCGTAATTTACCAGAAAAAGCAGAGCGCGATACAGAAGAACTTAAAAGATTAATCGAGGTTTTTAAACAAGAAAATGACCCTATAATCACTGAGTTTGAAGGAGAGCCATTTAGTACCATTTATTATGGAAATAGCGACGTAATTACAAAGATTAAGTACTACCCAATGGCGCTGGTAATTATAATGCTTCTATTCTTCTCAGTTATATGGTTTTTCTATCGATCTAGTAAAGCCAGCGAGCAAAACAAACTTTGGGCCGGTATGGCTAAGGAAAGTGCACACCAGATAGGCACGCCGCTTTCTTCTCTCGTAGGATGGACTACTATTTTAAGAGATACAGATGTAGATCCTTCTTACATAGATGAGATGGAAAAAGATATAAACCGTTTAAAAATGATTACCGATCGTTTTTCTAAAATAGGTTCTATCCCTACACTTACCGAAGTGGACATCGTACAGCAAACTAAACAAGCCGTCGAGTATATAGCTAATAGGTCTTCAAAGCTCATCAAATTTGACATAGACCTACCAGATCAACCTATACAGGTTAAGTTAAATGAGCCCCTTTTTGAATGGGTGATAGAAAACTTGATTAAAAATGGTATCGATGCCATGAAGGGAAAAGGAAATATATCTGTCTACCTCAAAGCAGACGTGTACAACGTATTTATAAAAATAAAAGATACTGGTAAAGGAATTCCAAAACAGCAATGGAATCAAATATTTACACCTGGTTTTACTACTAAAAAAAGAGGCTGGGGCCTGGGGTTATCACTTGCTAAGCGCATTATCAAAGACTACCACAACGGTAAAATAAGAGTAGCCGATAGTAAAAAAGACCTAGGAACTACCTTTGAAATTACTCTAAACAAGATCTAACAACGATTATGAGAGCTTAACTTCTAGGTAGCGTTACTGTAAACGTGGTCCCTTCTCCATAGATCGTGTTCATCTCTATTTTTCCATTGAAGTTCTCTACGATTTGCTTTACCATAGCGAGACCTAATCCCATACCGCTATTTTTAGTAGTGAATTTAGGTTCAAATATTTTGTTTTCGTTATCAGGATGTACACCTGTACCGTTATCCTTCACCTCTAGAAATACATGTTGAGTATTGTGAGTAACTGACACATCTATAACATTTTCTCGGCTACTATCCACAGCCTGTATTGCATTCTTAACAAGGTTAGTAACCACACGTATCAATTGAGTTCTATCAAAAACTATCATTAAAGAATCTGTATCTTCTGTATAATTAATATTAGATTCATTAAATATATCCAGCGCTAGTTGGGTAACCATGCACACATCAGTCTCTTCGTTTTTTTGAGCCGGCATAGTTGCATAGGTAGAAAATGCACTAGCGATATTACTCATGACATCTATTTGCTCGATAATAGAATTAGAATATTCATTTAGTTTTTCCTTAGCATCTGGATCTTCAGGATCAAATCTTCTCTGAAAACTTTGCACTGTAAGTCGCATAGGTGTTAGTGGGTTTTTTATCTCATGCGCGACTTGCTTTGCCATTTCTCGCCATGCTTGTTCTCGCTCGCTAGTTGCCAGTTTTACAGCACTTTCTTCTAGCTCGTCCACCATTTTATTATAAGACTCTACTAGAGTATTTATTTCTTCAGTTCCTTTGTAATCTATTTCTAGCTTACGGTTGCGTTTTGAAATATCTAACTCTTTCAGGTTATCAGAAATATTTCTAATGGATCTAGTTATATATCTGGATAGAAAATATGCTAGGACTATAGAAAAGCAGAACATAAGCGCATAAACTAATGCCAGTCTCTTAAGAAACTCCTCTAGTTCATGATTCATAAAGTCGTCGTTCTCTATGTAGGGTAAGTTAAGAATAGCAATATCTTTAAACCTATTATCTACTAGGTAGGTATAACTAGAGCGATAACTCTCACCATCTACTTCAAATTGTTCTACAAAACGATCATCTTCGGCATTATTGAGTCTTTTAATAATACCTGGTGATATTTGATTATGTAAACTATCACTAATAAATTGTGCTTTAGAACTTTTAAGTAAAGCTCCATTTAAATCATACATATAAATAGGCATACCGTGTACAGCACTCAAATCATAAATATCTTTTTTAAAAATATAAGGCAAATTACTAGTCACCACCTCAAAAGTAGTTTCATCAAGAATAAACGCAATATGTTCCTTAATTGCTTGTTCCTTGCGTAATAATCGCTTTTCATGATAATCCTTAGCCTGCTCCTGAAATTGATATATAGACATACCAGCAATCAAGACACTCGCAATAATAGTTAGCACCATCATGGAGAAGAAGATGCGATTTCTAAGGCTATTTTTATACAATTTCATTAAGGTAAAAATAACAATAACCGAGCCAGTTGTAAAAAAATATTAAATCTTATAAGTGAATAGTGTTTTAATTCCGCTTTCGCGAAAGCGAATACAACATCCATCTATAAAGAGTCCATAAAACTCTGCGCGAGGACAGACTGCATATAATCACTTAAATTAATAGATTTGCATCATGAAAATAGATAATCTAGAGCAAGGATATTACGGAATAGGAATTATGCATGGCAAGACACCAGAAAATCTAGGTGTATTATGGCGTACGGCACAAAATCTAGGAGCAAATTTCATTTACACCATAGGTAAACGTTATGCAAAACAAGCCTGTGACACTCACAACGCTGTAGGTGCTATACCTTATTTTCATTATAAAACATTTGAAGATTTTTACAGTCATTTACCTAAAGGCGCTATGGTGGTGGGAATAGAGTTAACTGACAGTGCTGTGGTGCTAGAAGATTTTAAACACCCACGCAATTGTGTTTACTTATTAGGTGCAGAGGACCATGGATTAACTAACGAGGCCATCACAAAATCACATCATATAGTAAAATTTAATACTCCCAAAAGCCTAAACGTGGCAGTTGCAGGAAGTATAATCATGTATGATAGAAGCGTAAAAGGAAATCATGTCTACATAAATGGTGTTCCAAAAGAGTCCTTATAGACTTAAAATAATTTTACATTTTTAATTTTAAAACGATGAAAGTTTTTACTTTTATGATCTAAACTATTATTAAAATAAACCATGAAACAAGGAACCGTAAAATTTTTTAATGAATCAAAAGGATTTGGATTCATCATTGAAGAAGGAACTAACCAAGAATGCTTTGTACACGTTACAGGAACTATCGACGAGATAAGAGAAGGTGACCACGTAGAATATGAAGAAAAAGAAGGAAAAAAGGGAATGAATGCAGTTAATGTAAGACTAGTAGATTAATTTTCATTCCATAGAAAAAGCAAAATCCCAACTCATTAAATGAGTTGGGATTTTTTTTATGGTAAAGAGTATGGGTGTAATTAATTACAGCCCATTAAAAAGCCGCTATATAACTACAGCGGCTTTTTAAAATGTATTTTATAGAATTGAATTACTTAATTCCTAATTCTGCTTTTACATCATTAGTAAGATCATAACCGTCAGCCATGATGATACCAGTTCCTGTAGTAGAATCAAGTACATAATCAAATCCTTTTCTTCTAGCAACTGCAAAGATAGCCTCTCTTACTTTCTTATAAAGTGGCTTTAATAAGTCCGTTCTTTTTTGACCCATTGCAGTTTGAGAATTTTGGTAATACTCTTCTAATTTTTTCTGACCTTCAGCAAGCTCTGCAAGAATTCTTTCGTTTTCTTCTTGAGTTCTTTGCGGTGCAGCTTCTTGTGCATTTTGATATTTAGTTTTCAATTCTTTATCCATCGCAGTTAACTTAGTTTCATAAGTTTTTGCAAGATTTCTTAATTGCTTATCTGCTGCAATAGCACTAGGTAACGACTCTACTAATGATTGAGAAGCTACGTGACATACCTTAGTAGGTTGCGCATCTTGTGCCTGACCTAGATTAATACCTGCAAAGATAAATGCGATTACTGCTATTAGTGTTTTTACTTGTTTCATTTCTTTATTAATTGTTATCAATTTTTAATTCCATCAGCCTACTGAGGCGGCTGCAAATATAAGGAGTTCCTATATTATTCACCACCAGGTGGTGTTTTCTTATTTTTCTCTGCGTTTCTAGCGTCTATCTCAGCTTGTTTCTTTGCTCTAGCCGCTGCTCTTACTGCAAGAACACTGTCTTTTCTACGTTTGCGGTCTGCCATGAGCTTATCTCTTCTTACTTTGTAAGCTGCTGCTTTTGCTGCTTTTGCAGAGTCACGCACTCTTCTTTGCTCATTACGGACAGCATCACGCTCTGAGATCGCTTTTTGAACCGCTTCTTTTTTATCTTCTTTTGCCTGTTCCTTTTTCTCCTTTTCCTCTGCCTCTACAACAGACAAGTAAGGTTCATCATCTTCTACAGGATTATTTTTTGCATCTTGCTTTTCTTGAGCCTCTTTTCTTTTACCAGTTCTACCGATAGCTTTTAAAACTAAATCACTAACATCGTGACGGTCTGCACTATATAACAAAGCAGCTTCAGAACTATCGATTAACATGTCGTATTTCTTCTGCTTTCCTATCTTTTGCACCTCATTAAAAACTTGGTCTTGTATAGGCTGTATCAACTGTTGTCTTTGCAATAGAAAGTCACCTTGTGGACCAAAACGTTTTTGTTGATAATCTGCTAGATCTTGCTCTTTTAAAGAGATATCTTCTTCCTTTTCTTCAATAAGCTCTTTAGTAAGTAAAACCTTTTCATTTTGAAGAGAGGCTTTCATTTGAGAAATCTCATTAGACATTTGGTCTATCTCACCTTTCCACCTTTGCATTTTTTGCTCTAGTTGTTTTGATGCTTCTTGATATTCTGGAACACTTTCTAAAATGTATTCCATGTCTATGTAAGCTATTCTTGCTCCTCTTTGTGCTTGCGCAAAAGTGAAACTAAAAAAAGCTACTACTCCAATAATTAAAATCTTAGTTCTCATAAGCTAGTTGTTTAAAGAAATAATCATGCCATATTTAAAACTGTTGTCCGATTATAAAGTGAACGTTCCAGCCACTAGGCTCATCACTTGCAACGTTAGGAACACTATCAAAACCATAACCAAAGTCAACACCTAATAATCCAAATGCTGGCATAAATATACGTAATCCTGCACCTGCAGAGCGCTGTACATCAAAAGGATTATAGCTTCTAAAACGGTCATAAGAACCTGCAGCTTCAGCAAAAGTTAATACATAGATAGATGCTGCTTGTTCTAATGATATAGGATAACGTAATTCCATAGAGAATTTATTGTATACCGTATCTCCATCATCACTTGTAGTTAATGCACTGTTATCATAACCACGCATTCTAATAATATCACGACCATCTAGAGAGAAAGAACCTAATCCATCACCACCCACAAAGAATCTTTCAAAAGGAACTAGACCACGATCATTGTTATACGCTCCTAAGAAACCAAATTCAGTCTTAGTTTGTAATATCAATTTTTCATACAGTTGGGTATACCAAGTTCCTTCAAATTTAATTTTATAATACTCTAAAAACTTAAATTTCTCTTGATCTATCTTACCACTATCTGCTATTCCATTAGTTTGAAATTCTGGATCATCTTCTAGATTTTCATAATCTACTCCATTCCATACAGAATAAGGTAAAGTCATTTTTGCTGTAAGTGAGAAGGAAGATCCATATGTAGGGAAAATAGGATTTACACCCACGTTATTACGACTTAAACCAACTGTGTATGCCAGGTTATTTGAAAAACCGTTAGGGAAATTAAATAAACTAGTCTGGTAGTTTTTTAAGTTATAATGTTGGAAAGAAATAGCTTGAGAGAATTGAAAAAATTGATCAGGCCATTCTAATCTCTTTGCAATACCTACCGTACCACCAGTAATTAAGAATCTTTGATTTCTATCTACTTCACTAAAATCTTGTTGATTTACACGGAATTGCTCACTGTGTGAAAAAGAAACATTAAAAGAAACTGGTTTTTTACCGCCTAACCAAGGCTCTGTAAAGTTTAAACTATAGGTTCTAAAAATAGTACTTGCTTGTGCTCTTATGGCTAGAGTCTGACCATCACCCATAGGTACTGGCTCATATGCCTCGCCATTAAATAAATTACGTAATGAGAAGTTGTTGAAACGTAAACCTAGCGTTCCTACAAAACCTCCACCACCATAACCACCTTGCAATTCTATCTGACTTGCACCTGCTTCTACTAGTTCATAATCTACATCTACAGTTCCATCTTCTTGATTCACATTATTCAATTGTGGATTAATCTGTTGGGCATCAAAGAAACCTAACTGTCCTAACTCACGAATAGAGTTAATAATCTTCTGACGAGAGTACTTCTCTCCTGGAGACGTTCTTATTGCTCTATAAATAACATGGTCATTTGTTCTTGTATTACCACTTACACTAATGTTGTTAAAATAAGCTTCTTTACCTTCTACTATTCTAATTTCAAAATCAATCGTGTCATTTTGAACACGAGTTTCTACAGCGTTTACACTAGAGAATAAATAACCACTGTTTTGATATAGATTAGTTAAATCATCAGAATCTGGATCTTGTGGATTACTAATTTGTTCATCAAAAGCAACACCATTATAAACATCTCCTTTTTCTATTTTAAGTAATCTCTTTAATTGCTCATCAGAAAAAGCAGTATTACCTATAAACTTAATATCTCCAAAATAATACTTTCTTCCCTCTTCTACTTTTATATCTAGAGAGATGGTTTTATCATCTACCTTAGTCAAAGTATCAGAAATAACACGAGCATCTCGATAACCACTCTCTTTGTATTTATCTACAACAGCGATTAAATCAGTTTGGAAATCGTCTTCAATATATTTAGACCTTTTTAAAAGTCTTATAAAATTCTTCTTTTTAGTGTTGGACATTGCACCGCGCAATTCCTTATCGGTAAGCATAGAATTTCCTTCAAAATTTATCTCTGCTATTTTAACTTTCTTACCTTTATCGATATCTATTTTCATATCGACTCTATTCTTTCCAGTTGTATCCACTAGAGTGCGAGTTTTCACTTTAGCATCAGCGTACAAGAAACCTTTCTTTTTGTATTTATCTTCTATAAAAGATCTAGTTGTAGTAATGAGGTTTTCAGTCGCTTTACGTCCTCTAGTTAACTTTAATTCTTCTCTAAGATCTTTAGTCTGCCCTTTGCGCAGTCCTTGTATAGTTACCTCATTAAGGTTAGGTACCTCGATAATATTAATTTCTAGATTAATAGTATCCATCACATCGTCTTCTGGATCTCCTATAATATCTGTAGCAAAAATTCTTATGTCACTAAATAGTTTTAGATCCCACATTTTCTTTACTACCTGACTTATACGTTCACCTGGTACAAAAACCTCTTCACCTTTACGTAGTCCCGTAAAAGCGATTACCGTATTTTCATTATAAGTCTGGCTTCCTGTAACCGTAATCTCACCTATTTTATATTTGGTGGCATCACCTATAGCTAGGTCTCCTCTTTTCTCTTGAGCGTATGTAGTTGCACTTAATAGTAAACATGTTACCAGTAGTAGCGAGTTTGCTAACTTTTTTATCATTCTATAATTGTTCACTTGTTTTACCAAACCTTCTTTCTCTATCTTGATAATTATGTATTGCTTCTAACAGATTTTCTCTTCTGAAATCTGGCCAAAGCACTTCTGTAAAATATAATTCTGCATAAGCAATTTGCCATAAAAGGAAATTACTAATACGTTGTTCTCCACTGGTACGTATCAATAAATCTACATCTGGCATATAACTCGTATATAGATGTTTATTAATAACGTCTGTATCTATTTGATCGATCTCTAAGGAACCTTCCTTTACCTGACCGGCCACATTTTTTATAACTGATATCAACTCTTCTCTAGATCCATAACTTAAAGCTAGAGTTAAATTCATTCTTTTATTATCTTTAGTCGCCTCAATAACCTCAGCCAGCTCTTTTTGGGCAGACTTAGGTAAAAGACTTAGAACACCTACAGCTTTAAGAGAAATATCATTCTTCTGTAAAGTAGGAAGCTCTTTTTTAAGACTAGAAACTAACAACCTCATTAAGGTGTCCACCTCTAACTTTGGTCTTTTCCAGTTCTCGGTACTAAAAGCATATAAAGTTAAGTGCTCCACACCTAATTCTGCACATGCTTCTACTGATTGCCTAACTGCTTTTGCGCCTTTTTCATGTCCACGCACACGCATTAAACCTTGTTTTTTTGCCCACCTACCATTACCATCCATGATAATAGCAACATGCTTAGGGATTCTAGTACGATCGAGTAGTTCTTGTGCCATACTTAAAAGTTACAATAACAAGGTTTACGACCGAATGTGTAGGTAAGAGTCACCCCACTAAACACGTACCAGTCATTGTTATTTAAGTTACCAAATTTCAAATTGTCAAAATCTTTACTTCTCACAGGACTACTTCCATCGAGATTATCTGTAAAAGTATACCTAGCGCCTATCTCTGCTGCGAGTATCAATTTAGGAGTAAGAGACATCTTAACTCCAAAAATTATAGGCACCGCAATATCTGTTGTTTCACCGTATTCTTCCAACTCATTTGTGTTATTTAGTGCAAACAACTCATAATGAAACGCAGTAAGCCCAGTATATAAATAGGGTGTAAATTGTGGTCTACCTGAATATAATTCCCAATCCCAGAAGGTATACTCTATACCTACGCTCGCTTCTAGCATCGTGTAATCATAGTTTAAACCTCTTAAATCTCTTGAAATATCGTCGCTATCATTATCATCACCTACCATATTTGCAGATATAATGGTAGCTCTAAAACTGTGTCGTGGACTACGGTTCCATTTAAAAACACCACCTATTGCGACATCGTTAAATTGAATGTACTGAGTACTTCCTACATCACCTACCACATTTGAGGTTCCTGCAAAAATACCTAACTCATAGGTTTGCGCTTTCGCGAAAGCGAAACTAAAAAAAACAATAAATAAAAAAACTAACCGCATGGAATTTTTAAAACGTGCAAATATAACAATTCTCTTTACCCAGCATGATGTTTACATGCTCGATTCTAGTAATACAGAACTAGTATTGATGTTTTTTATTGTTTAATTGCGTTTATCTTCACCCCAAAGCAACTTCTCCCTGATGGTCTTAATGAAACTTTGTCCTTTTAACTCTATGAGATCTATAGTGAAATCTGCTTTTTTAAGTGTCAATTGCGTCTCATTAGGATAGGATGCTATACGATTATCTAGCGATGCAAGAAATTCTTCTTCACGACCACTTACTTTAATAGTGATCTCTGTATGATCTGGAATAACAAGTGGACGTGCATTTAAATTATGAGGCGCTATAGGTGTTATCACAAATGCATCTGTATCTGGAGATATTACCGGACCTCCACAACTTAAACTATAACCTGTAGAACCTGTAGGTGTGGATATTATCAAACCGTCTGCCCAGTAAACAGTTAACAGCTCTTTATTTAATTTAGTTTCTATTTGAATCATGCTAGTGGTATTCATACGACTAACAGTCACCTCATTAAGTGCAAAATTACGCGGCTCTGGATGGTTTTCTTCATGTGTAGAAACCAGCGTGATAAGACTGCGCTTACTTAAAGTATAATCTCCATTATGTAAAGCATTTACCGCTTCTTCTAGTTGGTCTTTATGCAGTGTTGCTAGAAAACCTAGTCTACCTGTATTAACCCCTATTACTGGAATATCTACTTTACCTATGTAGGCGACAGCTCTAAGAACCGTACCATCTCCACCCATACTTATAAGCAGGTCAAATGATTTATCTAATTGATCAAAAGAATCCAACCCTAATGCAACACCCTGACCTTTAAGCAAATCATGAAAGCCAGACTCCACTAGCGCGACGCAATCTTTACTTTTTAAAAGATCGATGAGCTTCTGACACGTTTTCACTGTGTCATCATGAAGATACTGACCGTATATAGCGACTTTTTTCATTTACATATTTAGGTATTTATTCAAATAATCTGAGCGTTCTTTTAAGGTATCTAGATAAGAATCTTCTTCGGCAGCGCTTACTATCTCATAACTATACCTTCTAAAAGTTTGCAGAACGGTATTTAAATTTTGAGGACTCAGTTTGAGTGTAATCTCAGACATATGATCATTATAATTACTTACAAAACAACCGAATATCTTAGAATCATTAGACTCCACTATTTGTGCTATTTCACTAAAACTATAATCATTAGATCCTTTTTGAACGACTACTACTGCACCAGACTCGTACATAAATGGTGCGTCATTAAATAGCTCCATAATATCTTTAAGCTCATAGTAGCCTAAATATTCATTTTTACCATCTAAGACAGGCATCATATTAGATTGATGTTGTGCAAACGCTTCTAAAACATCTAACCAGTGCGTTTCTTCTTTTACATGAAAAGCAGTCATAGAATATTTAACGGTCTGTAATTTTTGATCTGACTCAAAACAATGCGCATCATTTTCTGACAGACACCCTATATAAATATCATTTTCCATAATAGGCAAATGAGAATAAGTAAGCTGCGAGAATATTTCTTGAGCCTTTTTCATGTCTGACGAAATGTCCAAAGGCTTCACATCATTAATTATGTATTGCTTAATATCCATAGAGTGCAAAATTTAACGCAAATTAATCAATTCTACACTTATGCGTCTGACGCAATCCTTTGTATTTTTGAAATAAAAATACAACATGGCAATTTTAAGTGTAAATGTCAACAAGATAGCAACTTTGCGTAATTCTAGAGGTGGTGATGTACCTAATCTACTAAAAGTCGCGATCGATCTAGAAGCATTCGGCGCACAAGGAATAACAATTCATCCTAGACCTGACGAGAGACACATAAGATATCAAGATGCTAGAGATCTTAAAAAAGTAGTGCAAACAGAACTTAACATAGAAGGAAACCCTATAGAAAGTTTTATAAAACTAGTGGACGAGGTACAACCTGCTCAAGTAACCCTAGTACCAGACGGACCAGATGCCTTGACATCTAATGCTGGATGGGATACTATTAAACATAAAGATTTCTTGACTAAAATCGTGAAACATTTTAAAGATCAAGGGATACGCACCAGCATATTTGTAGACCCTACTATAGAAATGATAGAAGGCGCTGCGCAAACTGGTGTAGACCGCATTGAGTTATACACAGAAGATTTTGCTAGTCTTTATGATACGGACAGAGATAAAGCAATCGCTCCTTATATAACAGCAGCAAAAAAAGCTACCGAACTAGGTATCGGAATTAATGCTGGACATGACTTATCTTTAGAAAACATAAAGTTTTTCAGTGAGCAAATACCAGACTTATTAGAAGTATCCATAGGTCATGCTTTAATTTCTAAAAGTTTATATCTAGGACTAGAAAATGTAGTTAACATGTATAAATCAAGACTAGCATAATGTTACATTCTATAATTTTAGGTGAAGGACAGCCATTTTTAATCCTACATGGCTTTTTAGGCATGGCAGATAACTGGAAAACTCTAGGTCGCAAATGGAGTGAAGACGGTTTTCAAGTACACTTAATCGACCAGCGCAATCATGGACGCAGTTTACATAGCGACGAGTTTAACTACTCATTAATGGCACAAGACATAAAAGAATATTGTGATGAGCATGAGCTTAAAAACATTATTCTTTTGGGACACAGCATGGGTGGTAAAGTAGCCATGCGATTTGCTGCAGAAAATGAAAGCTATTTAGACAAATTGATAATAGCAGATATCGCCCCTAAAGTATACCCACCACACCATAGCGATATTATAAATGGACTAAAAAGCATTGACTTTGATAAGGTAAGCTCTCGCAATGATGCAGACGAAATGTTAGAAAAAGTAATTTCTGACTTCGGCACACGTCAGTTCTTGTTAAAAAGTCTTTATCGCGTTGAGAAAGGTCGTTATGGATGGCGATTTAATCTAGATATCTTAGGTGAGTCTCAAGAAAAAGTCGGTGTTCACGACCCTATTACTACACCTATAAAAACACCTACCCTTTTTATAAGAGGTGGTAAGTCTGGATACATATTAGACAGTGACGTGATGATTATAGAGCACGCTTTCGCGAAAGCGGAACTAAAAACAATAGAAAATGCAGGACACTGGCTTCATGCAGAGAAACCGCAAGAATTCTTAACATATGTTACGAAATTCGTAAAATAACAGTTGTTATGCTTGCATAATAATAACGAAAACGCTTGCGTAATATTAATTTAATATTAAATTTGACACATACAAATTTAACTTATACCTCAAACCCTTGATTATGAACAAACTGAAAGTTTTTGTTGTACTTTGTTTGATCTCTACGTTTGCTTATGCAGGTGGATATCGTGTTAGCACACAAAGTAACACGCAATTAGCAATGGGACATACTGGTGTCGCTGTCGTTAATAATGCAGACATCTTATTCTTTAATCCAGCTGGAATAGTACACCTGGAGAACAAATTAAATATAAGCGCCGGTGGTTTCGGTGTATTTTCTGATGTAAAGTACCAAAATCAAGAATTTGGGACCACATTTGAAACAGAAAGTGAAACTAGTACTCCTATTTATCTTTATGCTACTTACAAAGTATCTGAAGATTTTGCTGTAGGTTTAGGTGTCTACACACCTTATGGTAGTAATGTAACATGGCCTACTGATTGGGCAGGATCTCACCTAGTTAATGAAATAGACTTAAGTGCAATTTTTATTCAGCCTACTTTATCTTATCAATTATTTGATAGTGTAAGTATAGGTGGTGGACCTATCCTAGCTATAGGAGCGGTTACATTTAATAGAAACGCAAGTAGAACACTAACTGATGAAGAAGGTAATCGTTCTAACATTGAAATAGAAGATTCTGGTATTACAGCTTGGGGTTGGTCTGCTGGACTTATGTTTACTCCAGACGATAGATTTACTCTAGGTTTCAACTACCGTTCTTTAATAGACATTAATAGTACAGAAGGTACTGCTACTTTCTCAAACTTCCCTAACAGTTCTTTAACTCCTAGTAATGGTGAGACTGGATTTACAGCAACACTTCCTTTACCTGCAGAACTTACTATAGGAATGTCTTATAAATGGGACAAATTACTTCTAGCTTTTGATTACAATAGAACTCTATGGAGTGAATACAACAGTCTAGATCTAGAATTTAGTAATGGTGTTGCTTCTATTAACCCAAGAAACTATAAAGATGCTTCTACATGGAGATTAGGTGCTCAATATGAGTTTACTGAAAAATTAACCGTAAGAGGTGGTTATTACTTTGACGAGTCTCCTGTACAATCTGGATTCTTTGCTCCAGAAACACCACGTAATGATTCTAACAACTATACTTTTGGTCTTTCTTACAAAGTGAATTCAAAATTATCTATTGACACATCATTCTTATTTGTACAGTTTAAAGAAATAAATGAATCTTATGATTTCTTTTCTGATACTGGCGCAACTACTACTGCACCATTTGCAGGAACCTACAAATCATCAGCATTTATCGGTGGTCTAGGTATAACTTATAGCATGTAAAAAATAAAATAATGAAAAACTTAAATATAAAATTCATTGCTCTTTTTCTTGCAGGTGCTGCAGTAATAGGCTGTGATGACGAATTTGACAACGCTATCGAAGA
Organism: Nonlabens sp. Asnod3-A02; assembly: GCF_045063755.1. Lineage (NCBI taxonomy): Bacteria > Pseudomonadati > Bacteroidota > Flavobacteriia > Flavobacteriales > Flavobacteriaceae > Nonlabens > Nonlabens sp. Asnod3-A02. The sequence goes on along the minus strand of NZ_JBEFOC010000008.1, from coordinate 775,385 downwards.
TGGCGGAGTATACACATCTGGAGAAGCAGACTTCTCTAAATTTGTAACTGTAGGAAACTCTTTAACGGCAGGGTTTGCAGATAACGCATTGTACCTAAATGGACAATTAAATTCTTACCCTAACATTATTGCAGGTCAAATGCAGTTTGCTGGTGGTGGTGAATTTAATCAACCACTCGTTAATGATAATGCTGGTGGCCTACTTGCCGCTGGGGTACAAATACTACCTAATCGTTTTGTACTAGCGTCTGACGGTAATGGAACTCCTGCTGGACCAGTTGTTCTAGACGCAACTCCTACAACAGACATTACTAACAAAGTAACCGGACCATTAAACAACTTTGGTGTTCCAGGCGCAAGAGTATTTCACCTAGCAGCTCCAGGTTACGGTGCTTTAGCTGGTGTTGCTACAGGTACTGCAAACCCATACTATGCTCGTTTTTCTAGCTCAGAATCTTCTACAGTAATAGATGATGCGATTGCTGCAAACGGAACGTTCTTTACTCTATGGATAGGTAATAATGATATATTAGGATATGCTACTAGCGGTGGGTTAGGTGTTGATAACAACGAATTAAACAACATAGACCCAGCTGCACAAGGAGACAACAGTATAACTAACAATAATGTATTTGCTGCCGTGTACCAACAATTAGTTGCTGGACTTACTGCAAACGGTGCAAAAGGAGCTCTAGTTAACATCCCAGATGTTACTTCTATTCCTTTCTTTACAACGGTACCATTTGCTCCATTAAGCCCTGCAAGCCCTACATTCGGTCCTCAGATACCTACTTTAAACGCAACATTTGCTGGTCTAAATCAAGCGTTTGCATTTTTAGGTGTTCCAGAAAGATCAATTACTTTTTCTCAAACTGCTGCAAGCGCTGTAGTAATTAACGACGAGTCATTAACAGACTTATCTGCACAATTAACGCAAGTTTTAATAGGTGGCGGATTAGACGCTGCTACAGCTACTCTATTCGGACAACAATTTGGTCAGGCAAGACAAGCTAACGCTACAGATTTATTAACTTTTACAAGTCAGACAGTTATCGGTGAGTTAAACGCAGCTCGCTTTGCACAACTTACAGGAGCTGGTTTAGACGCTGCTACTGCTGGACAACTTTCTATTAACGGTGTTACTTTCCCACTTGAAGACCAGTGGGTACTTACTCAAGATGAGCAAGATAGAATAACAACTGCACAAACTGCATATAACGCAACTATAGAAGCACTTGCTGCTGCAAATGGTCTTGCATATGTTGACGTACGTACAGAACTTTCTACAGTAGCTACTACAGGGATTTCTTATAACGGTGGCGTTTTAACTTCTACATATGCTTCAGGTGGTGCTTTTTCACTAGATGGTGTTCACCCTACAGCTAGAGGTTATGCATTAACCGCAAACACTATAATAGATGCTATCAACGCACAATACAGCTCTACTTTACCTAAAGTAGACATAGGTGCTTATGATTCTATTCAACTAAGTGATTCTGCTCAATAAACAGAGCATATAATTTCTATATAAATCTGCTGAAGGCTCGTTCTTCAGCAGATTTTTTATTTTTACACAAATTCTATATTATGAGATTCATTATAAAATTACTTATTACAGCTGCTCTAGTTATGGGACTGGCAGAAATATTACCAGGTATAGGTATTACTAATTATGTAAGCGCCATACTAGTTGCCCTTACCTTATCTATATTAAATTTTATAGTAAAACCCATACTTGTTATACTAACCTTACCTATAACTATAGTCACATTAGGTATATTTCTATTATTTATAAACGTTATCATTATCTACCTAGCAGACTGGTTTGTAAGCGGTTTTACGGTAACAAGTGTATTTTGGGCATTTATATTTTCACTATTACTCGCAGCGGCACGATCTTTTCTCTTTAAATTATTAGACAAAGAAGATAACTAAGAATATCTAACCACCACGTAGGTCAATAGCAATAAGACAAACACTTTGATAACTAGTAAATAAAGCTTAATTTTGCAGCCCAATTTTAACAGCATAAAAAAGTCTTTAAATGAATATAAAACGTACGGACACAGACGCATTAAATGCGACAATTACCATAGAAATTGAAAAGGCAGATTATCACCACCAAGTAGATAACGTACTTGCAACTCACCGCAAGACAGCAAACATACCTGGTTTTAGAAAGGGCCATGTACCTGCTAGCCTTATCAATAAAAAGTACCGCATTCCCGTATTAGTAGAAGAGATCAATAAACTGACTCAATCTCAACTTAATAAATTCATCACCAGTGAAAAAATGAACCTTTTAGGAAACCCACTTCCTAAGGCTCAAGAAGACATTGACTGGGATCAAGACAATTTTACTTTTGAATTTGAAGTAGGTCTAGCTCCAGAATTTGATGTAGATGTAAAAGGTAAAAAAGCCATTACACAGTACGAAATCAAAACTGATGACAAAACTATTAACGACCAGATCGATCGCATACGTGAGCAATATGGTAAGTTAATCGCAAAGAAAGAAGTTGAAGAAGGAAATGAAGTTACTGGAGTTTTTAGAAATGACGACGAAGAAATCAATTCTGACGCTACATTCTCTACATCAAAAATCAAAGGAAAGACCAATCTTAAGAAATTTGTTGGTGCTAAAGTAGGCGACTCTTTAGAACTTAAAACTAAAGGTCTTTTTAATGATGATCACGATCTAATGAATTTTCTTAAAGTAGAACATGATAAAGCACACGGTCTTGAAATACCTGTAACTTTTGAAATCACTGAAGTTAACGAGCGTGAAAAAGCAGAGCTAAATCAAGAATTCTTTGATAAGCTTTTTGGAAAAGATGTTATCAAGAGTGAAGAAGAACTAGTTGAAAAACTACGTGAAGACGCAGGGAAACAATTTGCTCAACAAACTGATCAGAAATTATTAACAGACGTTACAGAATCACTTATTGAGAACACAAAATTTGATTTACCAGCAGACTTTCTTAAAAGATGGATCGCAAGTAATGGCGAGAATCAATTAACAGAAGAAGAAGCTGCAGCAGAGTACGAGCGTTCTGAAAAAGGATTGAGATACCAACTTATTGAATCTAACATTGTAAAAAACAATGAAGAATTACAATTAAAGTTTGAAGACCTACAAGAATATTCTCGTAAGATGATACGCTTACAAATGGCTCAATATGGTCATACCGGTGCAACTGACGAAGAGGTAGACGGTGTAGTAGCACGTATCATGAGCAATCAAGAAGAAGTAAAACGCATGAGCGAGCAACTTCAAAATGAGAAAATGCTAGATTTCTTCAAAGCAAACGCAAAATTGAAAAAGAAAGAATTGACTTACGAAGACTTCATTAAAGAAGCTTACGAAGCATAATTTATTCCTGTCAATAATTCATATCTTTAGGCGTTGACTATTTTATCAATTAGTTAACGCCTTTTTTATCACTCATATAGTATCATTACAACATGGATATATCTAAAGAATTTGAAAAATTTGCCGTAAAAGATCAAGGAGTAAATCCTATGTATTACGATAAAATTATGGGTAGCATGTACCCAACTAATATGACTCCTTATATTTTAGAGGAACGTAGATTAAACGTCCAACCGATGGATGTTTTTTCAAGACTCATGGCTGACAGGATTATCTTTCTAGGGCAAGGAGTAAATGATCACATTGCTAATATCGTACAGGCGCAACTGCTTTTCTTAGAAAGTGCAGACGCAAAGAAAGACATACAGATCTACATTAACTCACCAGGTGGTAGTGTTTATGCAGGACTAGGTATATATGACACGATGCAGTTTATAAAGCCAGATGTAGCCACTATCTGTACCGGTATGGCTGCAAGTATGGGAGCTGTTTTATTATGTGCAGGAGCCGAAGGTAAACGTAGTGCTCTACCACACAGTCGTGTAATGATACACCAAGTATCTAGTGGAGCACAAGGTCAGGCTAGTGACATAGAGATAACAGCACGTGAGGTTGTAAAACTTAGAGAAGAATTATATACCATCATAGCAAAGCATTCTGGACAGACTTATGATAAAGTCTATGCAGACTCTGACCGTGATTACTGGATGAAAGCTGATGAGGCTAAGGCATACGGTATGATCGATGAAGTATTAAGAAGAGACTAAGAACGTTTCTTGCAATAAAATTGTGGTTATTCCGCTTTCGCGAAAGCGGAAACCACAACACTTAAACTGCCTATATTAAAATTAAGAATCGCATTTCTAACTTTATAGAAAAACGACTCCTATCTAAAAAGACACAAACTATCGTGTCAAAAACAGAAATATGAGTAAAGAACAACTAGAATGTAGCTTTTGTGGACGCAATAAAGCAGAAACTAATTTGCTTATTGCAGGACTGGACGCACATATTTGTGACCGCTGTATAGAGCAGGCTCATGGAATAGTTCTCGAAGATACTACAGTCGATAAACCTGGAGTTTCTAGTGCAGAATTAGAACTTAAAAAACCTAAAGCTATAAAAGCTTTTCTCGATGAATACATCATAGGGCAAGAGTTCACTAAAAAAGTAATGTCTGTAGCGGTTTATAACCATTATAAAAGATTATTACAAAAAAATACCGATGACGATGTAGAGATACAAAAATCTAACATCATGATGGTAGGGCAAACAGGAACCGGTAAAACACTTATTGCAAAAACAATTGCAAAAATGTTGAACGTGCCTCTTGCCATAGTAGATGCAACGGTACTCACTGAGGCTGGATATGTAGGAGAAGATGTAGAAAGTATCTTAACTAGATTATTACAGGCAGCAGACTATAATCTTGAAAAAGCACAAACAGGAATCGTTTTTATAGACGAGGTAGATAAAATTGCTCGCAAGAGTGATAACCCTTCTATTACAAGAGATGTGTCTGGAGAAGGTGTACAACAAGGACTTCTTAAATTACTAGAAGGAACTGTGGTAAACGTACCGCCTAAAGGTGGACGCAAACATCCCGATCAGAAATTTATCGAGGTAAATACAGAGAACATCTTGTTTATCGCAGGTGGTGCCTTTGACGGTATTGAAAAAGTAATACGTAAGCGATTAAACATGCAGGCAGTAGGTTTCAGCGCGAGTATGTCTAACGATGGGGTTGTAGAAAAAGACAATCTTTTACAATATATTATACCTAAAGACATTAAAGATTTTGGGATGATTCCAGAAATCATAGGTCGTTTACCTGTATTAACGTACATGAATCCGCTAGACGCAAATACGTTAAGAGCAATACTTACAGAGCCTAAAAATGCCATAGTAAAACAATACAAAAAATTGTTTGACATGGATGATATTAATTTCACAATCACCGACGATGCGCTTACCTATATAGTAGAAAAGGCTATTGAATATAAGCTAGGAGCTCGTGGACTACGTTCTTTATGTGAAGCCATACTAACAGACGCCATGTTCGACATGCCAGGTGGAGATACTAAAGAATTAGTTGTTACGAAAGAGTATGCTGCGTCTAAATTAGACAAAAGCGCTATACAGAAATTGAAGGCGGTGAGTTAGTAATACAACCTAATAAATTATTTTAAAAATCCCTTTGTTGTTTGAGGCAAAGGGATTTTTATATTTAATTATTAGAGCTTTTAAATAAACCCTTAGATGGAAACCATGTGAGTGATATATTAAAAAACTTTGAAGTTACTGCATGCTGTGAAACTGTATTTTGATTAATATCTTCATTAAAAATGAAGATATTATCATCTACTAGACGTCCATCTCCAAAGGCTGCCATACCACGTAAAGAAAACGCTCCTAACTTTTGATCTTTATAGGTATAAGAAAGAGAAAATGGTGTTCTTATAAAAGCGTCACTTCTATCTGGTCTTGCTATAAGTATACTATTATTTTGATTTGATGAAATGGTAAAAGATTCACTTGTAGCAATTAAATCATCCTTAATACGCCATCTTGTATTTACATTAACACCTAAACTTACAAAGTGACGCTCTGCAAGTTGATGCACAAACTCAAACCTAAAATTAACTGTGTAAATATTAAATACTCTATTATTATTGAGTGACAAAACATTATTTGTTCCAAATAAACTCTCAGGAATAAATCCTCTACTACGCACTTTCATTTGTTCATATGTGGTACTGAAACCAAATAAAAATTTGCCTGTAGCTGCATAATTCCAGTCCAATCCTATAGCTGCTCTAGGAGCAACATTATATTCAAAATCATAACCTACAGTACCATTATTAAGAATGCGATCTACCTGTAAACCAGTCATAATACCTAGATGAATAGTACCATCTCGCAATAATTGTGCATCACCACGTTTCTTTTGCGCATGTGATAAGCTAGCAATTAGTAAAAAAAGTATGGCTATTCTCATTTTAAAAAGTCTAAAAATCCCTCACGTGGGAAGTAGGTTAATGATAAGTTTACATAATTACCTGTCCATCGATGTGTAGAGGTAGCATCAGGAAAACCGTTAACATTAGTTGAAGTAATTCTATTAATATCCATTTTTTGAAAATGATAATGACCGGTCAGTGCTAGCCTAAACTTACTGTAATCTTTAAGATAAATATCTCCAGCAACTCCTGCGTTAATACCGAAGGTAAAAGGACTTTGATGCTCTTCGTAATTATTAGAAAGAATAACTTCATTGTTAACTGAAAGAATAGGATTCTCGTATCGTCCTTTAGTATAACCGTAATGCTGAATTTCTAAACCTGTTTTTATAAAGAATGGCAACTTTGAATTTTTATTAATTCTGTATAATGCTTCAATAGGCAAGTGATAAGTCCAATAAGGTGATTGAGTTAAATTTCTAGAAACACTTCGAGATATATTTATTAACTCTGGTGTTAGCGTGTACTCGTATCTATGTCCAATATTTTTTATAAAAAAACCTGTCGTAATTATCCATCGCTTTTTTCTCAAAACCTCAACATCAAAACCACCTATTAAAGTAACCCTATCGGTAAATTTTAAACCTAAAATATCATTTTCAGAAGTATTGGAAAAAAAATCATTATGCGCTCCTATTCTTAAACCAACAGGAAATGTAGGAATAAGCTCATTATCCTTATCAACATCTTGTGCGATAATAAAGTTACTTGCACCTAATATAAGTGCAAGTAACAATAGATTTATATTAATCTTCAAAAGTTAGCGTTTTATAAAATGGTCGTTGTCTGTGATCAGAATCTAGCTGGTCAATATCTGTACCTGTCACTAAATTAGTAGGGTGTGATTCTCGAGACTTAACTTTGGAACGACGCTTTTTACGATAAGCACCTGTGTCATCTATAGGTTCCAAATAATTACACCTCTCATTTGGGTTTACACCTGCATTAATGTCTACGGTATATAAATCACCATAAATACGAGCACTGCTGCTTATTCTTCTCTTCTTCATCTTACCGCGCTTTTTCTTATAATTCCTAGTAAATGCTTTAAATACATTAACATCGCCAGGTCCACTATCAAAAGTTCTACTTCTAATTTGATGAGAAGCTCTCATGCCGTATGTATTATCTAATTGAAAGCCTTCACTTTTCGCAGATTTATAAAAACAAGTTGGAGCACCTGGTGTAACAATGTCAGCTGTTGCAGCACCTGGCTCTTCTACATTACCACCGTAAGTTTCAATAACTTCTTCTATAGAGCTTCCATTATTTGCAGAAGATAGTGCATCAATAGCATCTGGATGGTTAGCATCAATCAAAAGCAAACCACCTTCCATATCTTTGTAAATCACATTACAAATCATGACCTCGTTGTAAGGATTGTATAAAGTTTGCTCTGCTGGATCAACCAAAAATTGGTTTTCTTGCCAATCATTCATGGTCCAACCAGGCTGATCTGATGCATCTAACCAAGAGTTCTCTGCAGCAGCTTCAACTTGCCTTAATGAACAAAATTGATGTATCAGTTCATATTCAATCAAAGGTAGGTCTGGATCATGACCTATACTTTCTTCTAGATCATTCAAATCGTCTTCTGATAAATGTTGATTTGGAATTAAAAAATCATCATCATGTGATTCTAATTGATCTTCTAAGTCTTCAAGCGTAGTTGCAAATGATTCCCATGAAGGAAAATGCATCATGTTATTTTCACATTCTACAGATTTACCATTATCGAAGTATAGACCATAAGGTTCAAAATCACAAATAGAGCCATCACCACCTTCTTCCGATTTTGTAGTAATCGCATCATTTGTTATCTCATCTTCACAACTAACTAGAGAGAGAGAGAGAGTTAGTAATCCTATTGAAAAATATTTCAATAGATGTTTTTGTTTTTTCATCTCGTTAAATTTAGTTAATAAATAATTGATGATCATCATGATAAAGTTATTCTTTTTTAGAGTAAGGCAAATGAGTATAAATACCCATTTCGTTGATTGTGAATTATTTAACTATAAATCATCTTGTAAATCAAGGCCTTAATTTTTGTTTTTTCATAACATTTTATAAAATTATCGAACATTAAAGTCTTTTTTATCATTAAGAATAATCAACTTAAATTGCACACGTTAAATATACCAGTGAAAAAACATCTTTTAAACATACTCGCAGTTCTATTAATAGCTATCACACTAGTTCAATGTGCAAAAAAAGGCTCACCTACAGGTGGTCCAGTGGATGAAAAGCCACCAGTAATATTACGTATGTATCCAGATAATTATACTCGTAATTTCAAAAATCGCATTATCGAGATAGAATTTGACGAATTTGTAAAACTTAATGATTTACAAAAACAACTGGTTATATCACCGCCTTTAAAAACGCGTCCTACTATTACACCACAGGGAACTCCATCGAGAAAAATAACTATAGAGATTACCGACACATTAAAGGATAATACTACTTATGTTTTCAATTTTGGACAAAGTATAGTAGACAACAATGAAGGGAATCCATATCCATTTTTTAAATACGTTTTCAGTACTGGGACCGTGATAGACTCCTTAACCTTAAAAGGTAAAATAACTGATGCCTTAAATTATGAGGCAGAAGAGTTTGTAAACGTTTTGCTATATGAAGTAAATGAAGAATATACAGATAGTATCATATATAAAGAACAACCGCGATATGTTCTAAACACCCTAGACAGTCTGACTACCTTTACTATGGAAAACCTTAAAGAAGGCACTTACAAAATGGTAGCTCTCAAAGAAGAGAATTACGATTTACGCTTTGATGTAACAAGAGATAAAATAGGCTTTATAACAGAACACATAACTATTCCTAGTGATAAAGTTTATGAACTTAACATGTACCAGCAAGAACTAGATCCTAGCATTAAAAAAATCACACAGCAAGCTCCATCTAGACTATATGTAGGTTATACAGGTAACGTAGACGATTTAAAAATAGAACCTACTAACAAATCACTAATTACCAAAAGTCGCTTAACACAATTAGAAAAGAAAGATACTTTACAATACTGGTATCAGCCAGTAATTAAGCAAGATTCTGTTATGATAAGTACAACAGTTTCAAATCAAGAAGAAGAATTTAAAGTACGCTTAAAAGAGCTGACAAAAGACACATTAAGCATAAAAAAAGGCAATGATTTCTCACTAAATAAACCATTTACCTTTTCAGCATCTACTCCTATAGAAAAGGTGGATACTAATTTCATGAAACTTATTGATAAAGACAGTCTACAAGTATCTTTTACTACAAGGTTAGACAGTCTTAAAAATAATGCTGTAGTAGACTTTGAAAGAAAAGAGTCTCAAAAATATAATCTAACCCTATTACCAGGTGCTGTAACAGATTTTTATGGTGAGAAAAACACAGATACGTTAAGTTATAATTTCAACACAGTAAAATCAACATCTTTAGGTAATATAAGCGTTACCGTAAATAACACAGGAGATTTCCCTATCCTTATTCAAATTACTAAAAAGGACTTGACCATAGAGCTAGAACAGTCTGTGGATAAAAATGGTACTTATAACTTCTTCTACCTCAACCCAGGAGAATACTATATAAGAGTAGTATCCGACACTAATGGCAATGGAAAATATGATGCCGGTAATTTCTTAAAAGGAACTCAACCAGAAAAAGTAGTTTACCATCCAGAAATTGTTAAGCTCAAACCTAATTGGGACAGAATTTATAATCTTAACTTAAACTAAATTGATCTCTATCTTCTAAAAAGCACAACTTAGAACGGTATTTCTTAATTTCAGACTTATGAATCTCAACAGTTTGTATTCCTTCTTCTTCCCAAGGCTGATCAAGTAATTCACTCCCTAAAACATCATAAACTTGAGAGTGTCCGTTATAATCCATTCCTGTACCATCTTTTCCTACTCGGTTCACACCTATGCAATAACTCATATTTTCAATGGCACGAGCTTTTAATAAAGCATCCCAAGCGTTTATTCTAGGTACAGGCCAGTTAGCAACATATAACAACACGTCATAATTACTAGTATTTCTTGCAAAAACAGGAAAACGCAAGTCGTAACAGATTTGCAGGTTAAATTTCCAGCCTAGATATTCGGCTACTACGGTTTTTCCACCTTTCTCGTACACCTCATGCTCACCAGCAAGTGTAAACGTGTGTCTTTTATCATAAATGGTAGAAGATCCATCAGGACGCATGAAAATACCGCGGTTTACAAATTTATCTCCTATTTGAAACATGACACTTCCATAAATAGCAAAACCACCTCTTATTGCATGGTCTTTTAAATAATCGATAACACCAGAGTCACAAGCAAGACCATCAGGCTTCATAGAAAAACCTGTAGTAAACATCTCAGGAAGCACTACTAAATCTGTTTTTCCATTGAGTGACTCCATCTTCTTAGAAAAATTCTTCAAATTTTGTTTTGGATTTTCCCAAACCAGAGAAGTCTGAATAATCGATGTTTTTAAAATATCCTTTTTCATGAGTCTGTTTTAAATTAAAAAAAATAGGCAGCACTATTTAAAGAACTGCCTATAATATTGTGTTAGATAATAAATGTAAATACTATAAAATTAAGCGTTCATTATATCTTCTATTTCTTCTGCTTCTATAGGAATATCTCTCATAAGATTAAATGGTGCACCACTATTATTGATAACCACGTCATCTTCTAGTCGTATACCAAATCCTTCTTCTGGAATATAAATACCAGGTTCTACCGTAAATACATTTCCTGCTTGCATAGGCTCCCATAAAATACCATAATCATGAGTATCTAGACCCATGTGGTGAGACGTACCATGCATAAAGTATTTCTTATATGCTGGCCAGTTAGGGTCTTCGTTTGCAACATCTGCCTTATCGATAAGACCTAGTTCTAGAAGTTCTTTGGTCATTATCTTACCTACCTCTACATGATATTCTTTCCATAACGTACCTGGCACAAGCATTTTAGTCGCGTCATTCTTTACTCTTAATACCGCGTTGTACACTTGCTTCTGTCTATCTGTAAAACGACCATTTACTGGTATAGTTCTAGACATATCACTTGCATAATTAGCATACTGCGCACCAGCATCGATAAGAATTAAATCGCCACTCTTGCATTCTTGATTGTTCTCTATATAGTGCAGTACGTTTGCATTATTACCACTCGCAATAATAGGCGTGTAGGCAAAACCATCACTACGGCTTCTTATAAATTCATGTAAAAACTCTGCCTCTACCTCATACTCCATGACACCAGGCTTCACAAAATCTAATACACGACGGAAACCTGCATTAGTAATATCACAAGCCTTCTGGATTAAATCTATCTCGATTTGATCTTTAACCGCTCTTAAACGTTGCATAATCGGTGCAGACTTTGCATAATTGTGCGCTGGGTATTGCGCTTTGGTTTTTTTAATAAATCGGTCTTCACGACCTTCTAATTCTACAGACTGGCGGTAATGCTCATTAGTATTAAAATAGATGGTATCGCATTGCGTCATCATTTCAAAAAACTTCTTATCAAAATCACTTAACCAGTATACAGTTTTTATACCTGTTACTTCAGTCGCCTTTTCTTTAGTCAGTTTTTCACCTTCCCATACAGCAATGTGCGCGTTAGTTTCCGTAACAAAAAGCACTTCTTTATGTGCTGGATCCGGACTATCTGGAAAAAGAACTAAAATAGTATTCTCTTGATCTGCACCACTTAGATAGAATATATCGCGGTGTTGTTTAAACGGCAGCGTACTATCAGCTCCTGTTGTAAAAACATCGTTAGAATTAAAAACAGCTAGACTAGACGGCTTCATTTTAGCCATAAAGTTCTTACGGTTTTTAATAAAAAGAGCCGGATTTATAGGATGATATTTCATATGTAAAATCTATAATTGAGTTAGGATAATGGTTATAATACCGCTTTCGCGAAAGCGGAACTACAACCTACCGCAAGGTAAGAATAGCTCTATAGACGGCAAAGAAAACTAGAATTCATTAACAACACAATCTCCCTTTCTTTTTAAGAATTACAAGAAAGATTAAGAACGTTTCTTTTTACGATTTTTAATAAAAGTAACTACTAAAAGTAGTACAATAACAATGGTAACACCGATGATAAAATATCTTGCAACTTCCATAATAATGATGATTTTGATTAGTCTTCTAAATTTATAGAAAAACTAGCGATAAAAAAAGCCCTGTTCCTTAGCTTAAGAAACAGGGCTTTACAATATTTTATAACTCTATCTAGTCTACATAAACACCGTTCTCAGGTTTTGCATATGTTGCTGTATCCATATTACCGCCGTCTATATCTATGCTCTTAAATTCTCTTACTTTACCAGCAGGCACCGTAGGTTTGTTGTTTTCTACTTTATACCAAGTAAGTTGTGTAGGTAACAATAAACCGTTTACCTCATTCCACTCATTATAGTTCACAAAGTTAAATTTATCTGACTTACCTCTATTACCAGCAGTAACTGTATAAGCTAGCCATGTCATTTTTTTAGTTTCTGGGTGGTAAAACATTAGGTAATTATCATCTGGCGAGTCTCCTACTGCAGCTTCAAACCCTACCTTAATACCAGGATAAGTAACTCCATCAAATTCTAGTGGTTCTACATCTTCATACACAATACCACTATCTGCAAGTAAGAAAGGCATAGAGTAGAAATAGAACATTAAATTATGATAGAACTTTGCTCTAGCTTCTGGAAAATAAGCACTATCCTGTGCGATCCACACTTTACCGTCTAGAGAACCTATGGTATGAGTAGGTGATTTTACCACTATATCTCTAGTCTGCACATCTGCAATAGTTTCTGTTTCATCTAGAGAGTAAGTAAGACTTCTCATTTCAGACCATTTTTGAAGTCCTCCATGTGCAGCAAGAACATCTTTTAATCCCTGAGGATATCTAGATAGGTCTACCATGGTTTTTTCTACAACGGTTTCTTTTTCTACAGAAACTTCTTTCTTCTCTTCGGTCTTGCAAGACACCATCAATGTCGCTACAAATAAAGCTAGTATAATTTTTTTCATCTGCGGAAAATAAATAAAGAGTATCACGATTATGTTAGGGATATTATAAAATTAAGTTAGAAGAAAACTACCCTAGAAAAAATTATTATATTCTTGTGGTAAGGAATTATATGGATTAAAACTATAACTCAAAGTCCTTATCTTTAAACGCCACTTAAAAAACACTTCATGAAAAAGCTCTTGTCTTTTCTATTTATCAGTTCTTCTATCTTCACTTTTGCACAAAATCCAGTTGCCACAAGCGGTACAGATGTGCAAAGTAGTCTAGATAAAAAAGAGCAACTGTCGCAATCTTCTCCTTTTAAAAACCTAGAATTTAAAAACATAGGACCTACAGTAATGTCTGGTCGTGTAGTAGATATAGACATTAACCCAGCAGACCCAACAGAAATGTTAGTCGCATATGCCAGTGGCGGTTTATGGTACACTAATAATAACGGTACTAGCTTTACTCCTATTATGGATAATGCTGGCACAATTAATCTAGGTGATATCGCTGCAGACTGGACTTCTAAAACCATATGGGCAGGAACAGGAGAAAACAACTCTAGCCGTAGTAGTTATGCCGGTATAGGTTTACTTAAATCTACCGATTGGGGTAAAACATGGAGCAAGCCCATGCTTACAGACTCTCAACATATAGGACGTATTTTAATAGATCCTAAAAATACCGCCCATGTAGTCGTTGCCGTAACTGGTCCGTTATATTCAGTAAGTGATAATCATGGTATTTACACTACTCAAGATGGTGGTACAACTTGGGATAAAACTCTTTTTGCAACCAGTACTGCAGGTTTTATAGATCTAGCGACAGCACCAAATAATTTTAATATTATGTATGCTGCCAGCTGGGAGAAAAATCGCAAAGCATGGAATTTTGATGGAAATGGAACGGCAAGTGCCATTTATAAAAGTACCGATGCTGGAAAAAACTGGATTAAAATCACTACAGAGGCAAGTGGTTTTCCTGTAGGAAGTGGAACAGGCCGCATAGGACTAGCTGTATATAATGAGAACACCGTATATGCTATTCATGACTCTCAATTTAGAAGACCAGCTCAAAAAACAGATTCTAAAAAAACAACTAGAAATCAACTTTCTAAAAACGATTTTACATCGATGTCCAAAGATGACTTCTTACAACTAGATGATAAAAAACTAAACACCTTTTTAAAACAAAACGGTTTTCAAGAAAAGTACCGCGCCCAAAACGTAAAAAACATGGTACGTGCAGGAGATGCTACTCCTATGGATGTTGCAAAATATCTTGAAACGGCAAACACACAGCTTTTTGACACACCTGTAAAGGGCGCCGAATTGTATCGTTCTAATGATGGTGGTAAGACATGGAATAAGACTCATGAAGGACAGATAGATGGCGTTTTTTACAGCTATGGATACTATTTTGCACAAGTACGTGTAGACCCTAGCGATGTAAATCACCTTTACGTTATGGGCGTACCGATTATTAAATCTGTAGATGGCGGTAAGAACTGGATCAACATTTCAAGAGAAAACGTGCATGCAGACCATCATGCTTTATGGGTAAATCCTAATAAACGTGGTCATATTATCAACGGTAACGACGGTGGACTTAACATCTCCTATGATGATGGTGAGACGTGGATTAAAAACAATTCACCTAGTGTAGGTCAGTTCTACTCTATTAATTACGACACAGAAAAACCGTATAATATTTATGGTGGTTTACAAGATAACGGCGTTTGGGTAGGCGCGCACAACGCAAGAGAAAACAGAGCATGGCAACAAAGAGGTCACTACCCATGGGAAACCATTATGGGTGGCGATGGTATGCAGGTTCAAATAGACGCTAGAAATAGTGACATCGTTTATACCGGATACCAGTTTGGTAACTATTATAGAATAAATCGCGATTCTGGAAAACGCACTTACATACAACCCAAACATGAATTAGGAGAATCTCCATACCGTTTCAACTGGCAAACTCCTATTCTATTAAGCTCACATAATCAGGATATCCTTTATTTAGGTAGCAATAAATTACACCGTTCTATGAACAATGGTACAGACTGGACCGCTATCTCACCAGACCTTACCCAAGGTGGTAAAGAAGGAAATGTAGCTTATGGAACCATAACGACTATTAGTGAATCTCCATTTCAATTCGGATTAATTTACACAGGCTCAGATGACGGTTTAGTACAACTTACTCAAGATAGCGGTGCTACCTGGAAAAGTGTTAAAGGCAACTGGCCGGCAAACTTATGGATAAGTCGTGTCGTTGCTTCTCAACATAAAAAAGAACGTGTTTATGTAACCTTAAACGGTTATCGATTTGATGATTTCACTACCTACGTTTTCATGAGTGATGATTATGGAACTACTTGGAAAAACATAGGCAACAACATTCCTACCTCTCCTGTAAACGTGATTATTGAGCATCCTAAAAGTAAGAATACTCTCTTTGTAGGAACAGATAATGGTAGTTACATAAGTACAGACAGTGGAGCAAATTGGGACATTTTAAATAACGGTATGCCACCAGTTGCCGTTCACGATATGAAAATACAACCAGTTGCAAACGACTTGTTAATCGGTACGCACGGTCGTTCTATTTATACTGCAAATTTAGATGCACTTGCATTGATGAATAATGATGGTTTCGCTTTCGCGAAAATCGATAAAACCAGAGCCTCGTCTAGATATGGATCGCAAGGATTTATGTGGAGCAAAGGACCAGAACCTGCTATAAAACTTTCTTACTACACTCCTATGGCTGGAAAAGTAAAAATAGAAGTGCTCAATAAAGATGGAAAAACCATTTTTGAAGATGCTAGCATGAGTTCTATCGGTATTAACTTTTACACTTATAATGGTACTGTAGGAGAATATGCTGTGAAAAGATTTGACAAAGAAAACAGACCAGTAAAAGCACAAAACGGAAAGTATTATTTACCTAAAGGAGTCTATTCTGTTAAATTAAGTGGTAGTGGTGGAAACGCTAGTCAGGAGTTAGTAGTGGAGTAAAGTATTTGTTTTTCTAAAATGACAAAAAAAGAGATCGATCACATTATTAAGAAAGAATCTGGTACTGTTTTACTAGTAAAAGATTCAGGGCAAACCTTTTTTGAGGCAATTCTTAATAATTGGATATCCTTTCTATCTGTTCTATATTTTTTAAGTCAAAAGAAACTTAACTATCTCGTTTTAACTGAAAAAAGAATAATTTTAATCATTAGAAATAAAGTTTCTAATGAGTACACTCTATCTGATTTTGAAACTATAAATTATAATGGGATAAAAAGCGTTTTAGAAATAACTGATGCAAATCAACAGCTTTCAATTCCTCTAACTAAATTAAAGATAAGTTACGAAGAGTCTAAGATTTTAAAACATCAACTATCAGAGTTTTTAATTCGTAAAAAAACGATGTAGAATCACTCAGTTATCGAAATGTAAATTAATAAGTTATATATGAAATATTACTTTCTATTACTTACCATTGTATTGACTAGTTGCGTAGAACAAAATAAGTCTGAACCACAAATATCATTCATGAAAACAACCATACAGCTAGAAAAAGAGCAAATATCTATAGATCTTTCAAAACCAAATGATATTAGTCTAGCGATACAAAACAATGCTGGAGTTGGTGCTTGGTATATCGATCAACCGGTCATTAAACATGTGGAAGTAGATGGATATGTGGGGAATGTAAAATTGGGTGGCTCGACTAATTTTAATGACGTTAATTTTAATCCGCATAGTCATGGAACACATACGGAATGTATTGGGCATATTACAGAAGAGTTTCATAGTGTGAATAATGCACTAGATGGGACCTTCTTTAAAGCGCAGTTGATAAGTGTAAGACCTCAAGAAATAGATGGCGATCTAGTCATTAATGAATCGGTAACAACTCCTCTCACTACTGGAATAAAGGCTGTGATCTTGCGTACCATGCCTAATCCAGAAAGTAATAAGAGTAAGAATTATTCCAATAGCAACCCACCGTATGTAGATGCTGGATTAATGTTACGCTTTCGCGAAAGCGGAATCCAACACATTCTCATAGATTTACCTAGTGTGGACAAAGAAAAAGATGATGGTGCGTTACTGGCACATAAAGAATTTTGGGATTTTAATGGTGAGCAACGACTAGACGCTACTATCACCGAGTTGATTTATGTACCTGATGTAATAAAAGACGGCTTTTACATGCTAGATCTTCAAGTAGCACCTATAGAAAATGATGCTGCACCTTCTCGTCCTATTCTCTACGAGATATTGTAACTTTGATTTATGGAATTATTATTTTTTCTCGGACTGGCATTAGGAGCAGTCGCTTCATTTTTTATTTTTAAATTCTTTTTTAAAAATGGCAAAAAAGAAAACACACGCGAGCAAAGTGTTGTACTTATGGAGAAAATACGCTCGGTTTGTAAATTCATAACCGTAGAAGGGGATTTTTCTGAAATCTACCACTATCAAAATGTAAAAGACAAAATTGCAAACTTTCTATTAGGAAAGAAAAAAGCCATTATCTTAATTAATGCAAAGGCACATATAGGTTTTGACCTTACTAAAATAGAAATGGATAGCGATCCTGAGAGAAAAACGATTGTTCTTAAGAACTTTCCGCAACCGCAAATTTTGAGTATAGAAACCGATTTTAGTTACTATGACAAGTCAGAAGGATGGGCAAATTATTTTACCAGCGACGACCTTACTGAGGTAACACGCAATGCAAAACAACACATTATTGATAAAGTACCAGAAAGCGGCCTTATGGAACAAGCTCGTAAAGAAGCTATTCTTGCTATTAAAATGATGGAAGGACTCGCAGCAACTATAGGCTGGACCCTAGATTATAATGCCTTAGTTTTAGAAAAACACGAGGAGACTAAAAAACTAGATTCATAAGATGGAAATAGACCAACTTAGGGACTACTGTCTTTCTAAAAAAGGAGCTACAGAAGAGTTCCCCTTTGACGAGGTAACCTTAGTTTTTAAGGTAATGAATAAGATGTTTTGTCTCGCTGGTCTTGAAAAATGGGAACGTGGAGAAAAAACTATAAATCTTAAATGCGATCCTGACAAAGCCATAGAGTTAAGAGAGCAATATGATGGCACTGTAATAGGTGGTTTTCATTCTAATAAAAAACACTGGAATACCATATACACAGACCGTGATATGCCGCGAGAAGAACTGCAACAATGGATAGATCACAGTTATGATCTAGTCGTTGCAAAACTGACTCGCAAAGACAAAGAACTTTTAAAAAACAGCTAATTGGATTCAAAACTCCACACCTTTTATAACGAGCGCATTGCTCAATTTACAGACTCTAGCAACCGTTTACAAAATCAATTGCGCTTATCTAGCACGATACGGTTTCTAGTATTTATAGGTGGTTGTGCTGCCGTTTATTTACTTTTTGATTACTGGCAATATGCCTTATTAGCAGCATTTGTAATATTTGGTATCTTTCTATTTTTAGTTTCTAGACATGAGAATTTAAAACGCAAGCGCGATTTTCAAATAGCATTAAGAGATATTAATGGTAAGGAATTACAAATTCTAGATCGTGATTTTCATGGCTTCCCTGATGGTAAAGAATTTCTAACAGAAGATCATGAATATGGTCGTGATATTGATTTATTCGGTGCAGGGTCTATATTTCAATACCTCAATAGAAGTGTTACTAAAGATGGAATTAAATCACTTGCTCATAAACTAAACAGCAACGACATCTCTCAAATAGAGAAAAAACAAGGAGCTGTAAAAGAACTAGCAAACAAGGTAGATTTTAGACAAGAATTTTGGGCAACAGCTACATTGCTTGATAATGAACGCAATCCCAAATCGATGTTAGAATGGGTAAAAGGCTATGAACCTTTTGTCCCTAAGATATTCTCCTGGTTATGCTGGTTATGGCTAGCGCTGAGTATATCGACATTTGCTCTATACTTCTACGATCTAGTTACTGGTTATGTGCCATCTGTTGTGTTTTTTACAGGTTTAGGAATTACAGGTAAATACATTAAAAGAATCACTGCTTTTTCTGGTAACATAAGTAGTCTAGAATTATTTTTTAGTCAGTACAGTCAGTTAATTCTCGCGATAGAAAATGAAAATTTTGAAAGTGAATTGTTAGTAGAATTAAAGTCAAAAATAACAACCGATGGAGCGCCGGCTTCAGAACGTTTTTATGAACTAGCAAGATCCATAGGAAGACTGGACCAAAGAAACAACATGCTTTTTGGTGTTATGGCAAATGGTCTGGGACTTTGGGATTTAAAACAAGTACATACCATAGAAAACTGGCTACAAGAAAACGCGAGTCATATAGAAAACTGGTTACAAGCCGCTGCAGAGATAGATGCAATGAGCTCGCTAGGTAACTTTGCTTACAACCATCCTGACTTTATTTATCCTAAAATAGTATCAGGTGATTTTCAATTAAAAGCGACAGAGGCACATCACCCTTTATTAGATCCAAACAAATCCATAGGCAACAACATAGATATATCCTCTGGTGAGTTCTTTATCATTACCGGTGCAAACATGGCTGGAAAAAGTACCTTCTTACGAACTGTATCTATGAAAATAGTACTCTCTAACGTAGGCTTACCTGTACGCGCTCAACAAGCGACTTATAGCCCGATTAAGCTGATTACAAGTATGAGAACCAGCGACTCTTTAACAGATGATGAATCGTACTTCTTTAGCGAATTAAAACGTCTTAAATATATAGTTGATAAAATAGAAACCGATCGGTATTTTATTGTTCTTGATGAGATTCTTAAAGGAACTAACAGTCAGGATAAAGCTAACGGTTCTCGCAAGCTTATTGAAAAACTCTCTAGAAAACATGCGACAGGAATTATCGCTACACACGATTTAAGCCTTACTGAAGTAGCAAACGAATACGACACCATTTCCAATTATTTCTTTGACGCAGACATCACTAATGACGAGCTCACCTTTGACTACAAATTCAAAGATGGTATTGCTACTAATATGAATGCGAGTTTCTTGTTGAGGAAAATGGGGATTGTGGATGAGTAGACAGTAGACAAAATATATTCCATTACAAATAATGACGTTAAGTTTTAACTTAAACGATCGAGTTATTTAAGCGTTTTATTTTCTAAAATATCAAAACCAAAAAAACCTTCTTTTACTTCTAACTCAATTATTTTGAACTCATTTCTTCGTTCATAAAATTGATGTGAGAAAACTAGCTGTTTACGATAATACGAATTGTATTGAATTTCAAAAATTGGCTTTCTTTCATTTCTATGTCTTTTCCCTCCAGACATGGAAGATCTACTTATAATAGTATGTTGTTGAATTTCTATTTGCCCACTTGATAAATAAAAATTCATCAAAATAAAAATACCAGAAACGATAAAGCCAAAACTGATTAAAGATTGTAACACAGTAAAAAACATAAGTTTTATACCACTATATATGGGATATATTTTACTGTAGTTTCTTGATATCATAACTACACCTATTATAGTAGCTATGATTACTATAGCACTTAATAATTTAGGATCTACAATAGTCTTACGATAGATTAAAATTTGCCAACACAATAAAGCAAAACCTAGAAATAAAGAATAAGTATAAACTCTTTTTGCAGTTTTATCAGTCATATACTCTACCTGTATTAATCTCTTAACAAACTAATCTTATTAAAGACATCATAGATCACAATACCGGCACAAACTGATATGTTTAAACTGTGTTTAGTACCATATTGATCTAGCTCTATGACTTCTTTACACGCGTCTACTACTTCTTGCTGTACACCTTTTACCTCGTTACCGAGAACAATGGCTACCTTATCACCTTTTGATGGTGAGAAATTATAAAGGTTTTGCGAGCGCTCTGCTTGTTCTATTGCACAGGTTGTATAACCTTGCTCATTGAGCCTGTTTACTATATCCACAGTATCTTCTACATATTCCCATTCTATGGTTTCAGTAGCTCCTAAGGCCGTTTTTCTAATGTCTTTATGAGGTGGTTGTGCAGTGATTCCACATAAATAAATTTTTTCAACACGATAAGCATCTGCACTACGGAAAACGGAACCGATGTTATTTAAACTACGCACGTTATCTAAGACAATTATCAAAGGTGTTTTATCACTTTCTTTAAAACCTTCTGTAGTAAGGCGATCTAGTTCTTCGTTAAGTAGTTTTCTCATCATGTGTCAAAGGTAAGAAGTTGTATTTTCTTTCTAGAAACTTTATTTAGGTAATGGCATTAAAGTTATTCCGCTTTCGCGAAAGCGGAACACAAAAAAAAAGGATAGCCATAAAGCTATCCTTTTATATTATAATTGATTTATGTAATATTATAAGTTAACCGCAGGACAGTTACAACTCCATCTATCTTTTCTACATAAGAAATCGATACCTAAGGTAATCTGGTGAAAACCTCCATTTGCAAACTGTACATCACCAAACTGGTAACTGTAGTTATAGCCAAATGTAAACTCTTTGTACTTTACACCAAGAATAGGAGAAAGAAGAGAAAGGTTTTGTTCTTGTACGCTAGTTCCATCTAAGAACTCAGCCCCATCAAAACTCTGACGGTAAGAAAGTCCCATGTAAAGAACACTAGTATCGTTAAGGTCATAATAAGCCTTTGCATTTATGTCCATAAATTGCTCTCCAGTGCGGTCCGTACGTTGATATAATACAGAAGGTTCCCACTGCCAGTCACTATTACGTGGCGCAAATAAATAACCTACTGTTGCAACATAACGACGCTGGTTAGTACTTTCAAAACCTTCAGAATAAATTTCACGGTTTTGGAAAAGAGCATTTTTAACAGTAAAGTGTGCATAAAATTCTTTGTAGAAGTAAGACATACCTATATCTACATTAAAGTAAGAATCACTTCTAAGAACTCCTGTAATAATAGGGTCAAAATCTGCAAGGTTAAAATCTGATTCATCTAGTCTACTTTGCACTAGACCAGCACTCATACCGAAGGAAAGTCTGTTTAAATCTTCAAAACCACCACCTATTTGTAAGTGATAAGCATAAGAAAGGTAAGCACCAGTTTGTGAGTGATAACCGTTCTTGTCATTAAATAATATTGCTCCTATACCACTATTCTCTCCTATACCTGTATTAAAACTTAACGTTTGTAAGTTAGGCGCGTCTTCTTGATCAAACCATTGCTGTCTTACTGTACCTCTTACTTTACCACATGCCGCAGCTCCTGCCATAGAAGGGTGAAGTAAGTAATAGTTATCTGTTAGATAATCTAAATAAACTGGAACACCTTCTTGTGCGATGGCTAGCTGACCACTAAAAACGATAGCTAGTAAAATGAATAGTTTTTTCATGTTTAGTTTTGTGTAACTCTCTAACGTTATCAACGTTAAAAATGTTTTATACCTTGTTAGTTAATTGATTTTTCAAAAATGAAACAAATGAATTGCTTGGGCGCATTTTCTGAAAAACATCGTCTAAAAACCTAGGATTAGATGACAAGGTTTCAAATATATAAATTTTTGTTTTAGAACAAGGGTTTATAAGGATTATGTTGAACAACTAATGAAATAAAATCACAAATTTGTCCTATAATCTCACAGAATTGGTAAAACAAAAAGCTTCATAAAATTAATCGATTGATTTATATGAAGCTTTACCTTCTTAAGCGCCTTATCTTTGTGTTAGATTAAAATAATTATGGAAAATCATCAAATTAAGGTTGTAAACACTAGTAATGAATCGATTGTAAAATTCGAAAGCAATCATTTCTTAGTAAAAAACCATAGTTACGAGTTTAAAAATATAGATGACGCAAAGCCATCACCTCTAGCACAACAGCTTTTTTACCTTCCTTTTGTAAAAACAGTTTATATCGCACAGAACTTTATCGCTATAGAAAAATATGATATTGTAGAATGGGCAGATGTACAAACAGAGGTGGCAGAGCAAATTGAGACTTTTCTCAATAGTGGCGCTACTCTAGTTACCACAGACCAAGAGAAAAAGAAAGTGCCCGTTACTGTTTATGCAGAGGCTACTCCTAATCCTAATGCAATGAAATTTGTTGCCAATAAAAAACTTACTGTAAACAGCAAGGAGTTTAAAAGCATCAATGATACTGAAGCAAACACACTAGCGAGAGATTTATATAAATTCCCTTTTATTAAGGAGCTTTATGTAGATGAAAACTATATTTCTATTCAAAAGCATGACGTCATTTCTTGGGACGAAGTAACTCACGAGGTGCGTTCTTTCATAAGAGAATCTATTGAAAACGGTAATTCCATAGGAGAAACAAAACATGAAAGTGCCGCTATTGTAAAAGAAAAAGGAGAGTCTACAGACCTACCTAAATTTGAAAATCTAGATGACATTTCTAAAAAGATAGTTGAGATTCTAGATGAATATATAAAACCAGCTGTCGCAAGTGATGGAGGTAATATAGTCTTTGAAGGTTATGAAGAAAGTAGTGGTGAGGTAAGAGTTATTTTACAAGGCGCATGTAGCGGCTGTCCATCTTCTACCATGACTTTGCGCAATGGTATTGAAACTATGCTTAAAGATATGATACCTGGTAAAATAGATAGAGTTGTTGCACTAAATGGCTAAAAAGTGTATCTTTTATGATTAATTAATCATAAAAAAATACAATCATGGCAGTTTTAAAAGTAATCGAGGTATTAGCAAACAGTGACACTAGCTGGGAAGAGGCAACAAATAAAGCCGTTGAACACGCTGCAAAAAGTGTGAAAAACATAAGATCTGTTTACGTAAATGAGCAAAGTGCTCAGGTAAAAGACGGTAAAGTATCTGAATACAGAGTGAATGTAAAAATCACTTTTGAGGTTAATTAATTCTAACCTGCTTTAAATTCTTTAAGGTAAAACGGTTCAAAATAAGCGACATCTACGGTGTCGCTTTTTTTATACTTTTCCATGGCTAGATCGCACATGGTAAGTGCCGTCGGATTAGAAGTAGTATAAGTATGCTGCTCTTCTTTTATAAGCTCTTCGAACTTAGTAATACCAGTCCCGATGAATGTTACGGTTCCGCTTTCGCGAAAGCGAGAAAAACTTTCTTGATCTAATATAACCGCACTAACTGGCTCTATTTGTTCTACACCCTTAAAAACAGCCGCATATACCTCCATCCTTCTAGCATCTAGCATTGCGATAGAAACATTTGAACTGGTATTTTGTTTACTTAAAGATTCTAAGGTACTCACAGCCATCATAGGTATGCTTAAAGCGTAGCACAATCCTTTTAC
This sequence comes from Nonlabens sp. Asnod3-A02, assembly GCF_045063755.1. Classification (NCBI taxonomy): domain Bacteria; kingdom Pseudomonadati; phylum Bacteroidota; class Flavobacteriia; order Flavobacteriales; family Flavobacteriaceae; genus Nonlabens; species Nonlabens sp. Asnod3-A02. The sequence continues at coordinate 750,666 of NZ_JBEFOC010000008.1, read as the reverse complement.
CGTAGCAACACCTATACGCAAACCGGTGTAAGAACCTGGACCTTCACTAACAGCAATACCGTCTAGATCGTTTGCAGTGATATTATTACGTGTTAAAATCTCATTTATGTAAATATGCAGTCGTTCTCCATGGCTGTAACCATCACTATTATCTTCTATTAAATCTAGACAGTGGACAATGCCATATTCATTATCAAAACCTCCATTATCAGACGCTAGTGCAACAGAACAATTAGTAGAGGTAGTTTCTACACATAAAATTAAAGCCATAGGGATAGATGTGCTAGTTTACTTATTCTTCTGTAGAGTATTCTCTAGAAGTATCGTTATTCTTTGAATTAACCGCTTTACCAGATTTTAATGTCTTGGTAACCGTTCTATAAGGTCCGGTAATTACTTTATCACCTTTATCAAGACCAGAAAGTATAACGATATTTTTATCATCTTGAATACCTGTAGTTACTACTCTTAATTTTGCCTTACCATTTACTTCTAGATATACACATTCAAATTTTTCATCGCTCGTAGAAACACTGCTTTTTGCTGGGAAAGCTTTTTCTACCGTATCATTTTTGATTACTATAGAACTTATAGGCACCGCGATTACATCATTCTTTTCTCTAGTTATGATATCTACTGTAGCAGTCATACCTGGTTTAAAAGGACTGTAATTTTCACTCTTACCTTCTACTAATTCTTTGTAACTTTCTGGCAAGATTCTCACTTTTACTTTAAAGTTAGTCACCTGGTCTGCACTTAATGTTCCTGTAGCCGTGTTTGCTATTTCTGTAACCTCACCTTTAAACTGTCTTTTAAGATAAGCGTCTACTTCTACTATAGCTTTGTCACCTACTTCTATCTTAACGATATCATTTTCATTTACATCTACCTCTACTTCCATTTGAGAAAGGTCTGCAACGCGTAGTAATTCTGTACCAGCCATTTGCTGTGTTCCTACTACTCGCTCTCCTAACTCTACCGCTAGCAAAGAAATAGTACCTGTCATAGGGGCAAAAATACTAGTACGCCCCAAGTTATCTGTAGCTTCATTAACTGTCGCTCCAGCACTTTGAACTGAATAGTAAGCAGAACGTTCTGCTGCTTTTGCTCTTTCATAAGACGCAGTGCTTGTATCAAAATCTGATTGTGAGATCACGCCTTTTTCAAAAAGGGTAGAACTACGCTGGTAGTTAGCCTTAGCTTCGGCAAGAGTTGCTTTTGATTGCTCATAACCTGCTCTAGTATTTGCTAGACCAGCTCTAGACCTACTAACACTAGATTGTAGTAAATCTGGGTTTATTCTTGCGAGTAAATCTCCTTTTTTTACGGCCTGCCCTTCTCTTATAGGTAATTCTATAATCTCTCCTGGCACTTCTGGTGATATACTTACCTCTACTTCTGGTGTTATTTTACCAGTGGCGCTTACTGTTTCTACGATGTTCATGGATTGCACATCCATAACCTCTACAGAAACACCTTTATCGCTAGAACCAGCGATTTTCTGGTAGCCAAAAAAGCCTATAGCTATAAAAGCTAGTAGTATTACTATAATTATTATCGCCTTCTTCATGGTTGGGTTTTAAAGTTTTAATTCTTCTGGAGCTATACCATTGAATAATTCCAATACTTTTAGCTTGAAGATATAATCGTATTTATTACTTAACAAAGAACTTTGAGCATTAGTAAGTGCCGTCTGTGCCTGATTAAAGTCAAAAGCATTCATAAGACCTACATTATAACGTTCTCTAGCGTATTCAAATGCTTGTTCTCTAGCCTCTAATGCTGAGGACGCACTTTCATAAGCTGCCTTAGAACCTTTAGCATCATTATATGCTTGATAAATATTACGTTTAAGAGTCAGTTTAGTCTGGTCTTCTGTAAGTTTATTACTTTCTACATTAATCTTACTACGTGCAATATTATTGCTCACAGACCAACCGTTAAAAATAGGTACACTAAGACTTAATCCATAAGAGATACCATCATTACGTGATAATTGATCAAAAAATGGATCTGGATTACCTACCGTAGATGTAAAGTTAGGAGCAACGACACTCTGGTTAGTCCCTTCTACAATACCTATCTGTCTAGTAGGTGCATTAGGATCTAAAAAAGAATTAAAATTACCTTGTCCCGACTCTCTAGTATTGTAATTAAAGAAAGCTGAAAGCCTAGGCAACACAGCTGCCTTTGCAATTTTATAATCTTGCTCTGCCAGTAATGTATTTTGTTCGGCTATTTTTACTTCAAATCTTTTTGAGCGTGCATTTTCATAAATATCTGTCACCGCTTTATCTAGCACAAAACCATTAGGATCAGTTAAATTAGGATCTTGCACATCAAAATTTGTAAAGTCATCTAAATTTAAAATTTGTGCAAGAGCGATTCTCGAGTTTACAATACTGTTAGTTGCAGCAATAATTTGTTGCTCCTCATTTGCATATGTTGCTGCTATTTCTAACAAGTCTCCACGAGGTAAAGAACCAGCTTCTACTAGTTGAGATGTACGATCTATTTGAGCCTTAGTCAGTATATGTTGAGTTTCTAGTCTTTTTAAATTTTCTTTATTAAAAAGAACATTCAGATAAGAGTTTGCAACATTAAGTAAAGTATTATCTTCTATTAACTCAGAATTATATTCTCTTGCTAGAACACTCATCTTTGCTCTTTGCAATCTATAAACATTTGCCCAACCATCAAATAACGTTACTCCAGAGGTGATTCCATAAGAAGAATTACGAGTGGTTTGAGTTTGTAAAACTCCTGTAGTAATATTTTGAGTAAGACCAGTATTCCATGAATTACTAGCACTTGCATTAAGTGAAGGCAAGAAAGAACCTAGGGCATCTTTCTTATCTAACTTTGCAACCTCTGTATTCAGGTCTGCTTGTTTTATATCTATATTATTCTCAATAGCGTACTGGACACATTCTTGTAGGGTCCAGATTTTTGTCGATTGCGCTTTCGCGAAAGCGAAACTTAAAAGAACAATGCTGCAAATTATTAACTTCTTCATAATGTGATAATGTCTATATGTAGATTAAAAATGTAATTTGTTACAGAAAAAATAGAAGCCTCTAAAAATTAGCGCCCAATAGGTGCTTTAAGAGGGTTCCAAACTTTAATTTCATCCGACTTTGTGACACCACTTTTAATCTCTACGTTGATACCGTCGCTTAAACCTAATTCTACATCTCTTCTTTCAAATTCTTGATCACCTGTCTGAATTTCTATAAAAGGTTTTTTAGTTTTAGGATCGTATTGCACAAGCGCTTCTTTAACTGCTAGCACATCAGTTACTCTATCTAAGATAATACTCGCATTTGCGCTGAGACCTGCACGTACAAATGTAGAATCTTGGGCAACCGTTTTTAATGTTCCTTTTATGGCAAATTGTATAGCACCATTTTCTGCAATACCCTTAGGCGCGATGTAGTCTAATACGGCATCAAATTTCTTGTTATTATAAGCTCCTACTGTAATCTCCAGTGGCAGCCCTTCTTTTATTTTACCTACTTCACTCTCGTCCACTTTACCTTCAAAAATCATTTTCTTAACATCTGCAATTACGGCAATAGAAGTACCGTCATTAAAGTTATTTGCTTCAATTACTTGATTTCCTTCTTTTACCGGTACATCTAGCACCATACCAGATACTGTTGCACGTACACTTGTGTTAGCATATTTACCTAATCCAGCAGTGGTACCTGTTCTAATGATGTCATAATTTTGCAATGAACTGGTTAAACTAACTTGTTCTTGCTTATAACGTTGCACCGCATTATTGTATGCATTTTGTGCTAGATCAAAATCATTTGCTGCAATAACTCCTTTATCAAAGAGCGCTTTTTGTCTGTCGTAAATAGCTTTTTGGTTATCTCTAGCAAGTTTTGCTGTTTCTACCGTAGTGCGCTGTCCTGCAATATTGTTTTTTGCATTAGTAAGAGAGCTCACGTTAGGAACTACTTTAATATCTGCTATTAAGTCACCAGCCTCTACATAATCACCTGCTTCTACATGTATTTTATCAATCACACCAGAAATATTAGGTTTAATATTCACCTCTTCTTTAGGGACTATACTACCTGTAGCAACTGTTTCTTTTAGTATGGTCTTTGTCTCAGCTTGCTCTGTCTTATACTCCATAGGATCTTCAAGATCTTTAGTATAGATATACCAGATTCCTGCTGCTGCTGCAAACAAGATTACTAATAATGTTATGACGGTTCCTGTACGTTTCATTTATAATGTATTAATGGATGATTCTTTTTTATTCTGTTCTTAAAGCGTCTACTGGCTTCATGGTAGTAGCCCTAGAAGCCGGTATAAAACCAGCGAGTAGTCCGGCTATACTTAATATTATTAAAGCAATAACTATTACTACAATATTTACTGAAGGGTTTGCAAAGTTCTCTACTGGCCCATTATTATCTAAGAAGTAATTCATAAACCAAATAAGCCCTGCGGAAAAGGCAATACCTGCAAGCCCTGAAATTAATGTCAATACAATAGACTCTTGTAAAATTTGAGATTTAATAGCCCATGGGGTAGCACCTAAAGCGCGACGTACACCTATTTCATTAGTACGTTCTTTAACTACAATAAGCATAATGTTAGAGATACCTATACCACCAGAAAGCAATACCAATGCACCTACAAAATATCCTACAAAAGAAAGGATATCAAATAGACCTGTAAATTTTGCAAATAACTCTGCTCTATCAAAATTACCTATCGCACGTTTATCATCTGGATGAACACTACGTTGTTCTCTCATAATAGAAAGCACTTGCTCTTTAACATCTGTTATACTGACGTTATCATGAGCGGTTATAGCCATCCACTGTACATTATCAGCAGTATTAAAAGCCTTGGCAAATGATGTAAATGGAATAAAAATAGTATTAGCCTCTTCCTCACTATCTCCTTGGGTATTCGGATTTTCAAAAACCCCTACGACCTTAAAGTTTACTCCTTGTAATTTTATATAAGTTCCTATAGGCTCTTCACCTATATCATAAAGTGATTTTACCACATCAGTACCTATTACGGCACTTTTCATCTCTTTTTGAATATCAGAATAATTGAGCCACCTACCTTTTACAATATCCATATATTGTTGGTATATGTATTCTGGATAATCACCGTTTACTTGAAAGGCTCCAGTTTTCTCATCGCGAGTTACATTATTTGCACCCTGATAACCACCTAACTGCTGTCTAGGGGAAACATATTTAAGTGAAGGCATTTTTTCTTTGAGCACTTCAACATCAGCAAGTTTGAATTGAACTCTGCGACCTTTATTCATTCCTTTATAAGGTACTGAGGTACTTTGACCCCACATGAACATAGAGTTAGTAGCGCTATTTGCAAAATTTGCAGTAGCGCCATTTCTCAATCCATTAGTTAACGCTAGTAATGCTACTAATATAAAGATACCCCAAAACACACCAAAAGCGGTAAGCAATGTTCTCAACTTATTAGCATTAAGTGCTTCTATTATTTCTATCCAGCGGTCTCTATTGAACATATTACTCGTCTCTTAAGGCTTCTATAGGTTTAATATTTGCAGCTCTTCTAGCAGGAATAAAACCAGCTAATGTACCTGCGACAATTAGGATAATTACCGTGGTTATAGAAGTAGTAAAATCTACTGTAGGGTTATTTATAAAATCAGTCTCTGCATATGGCGCGATCAACTGTAATAATCCTACACCGGCAAACAGACCTATTAATCCAGAAAGTGCAGTTATAAAGATAGACTCTTGTAAAATCATCCATATAATTTCACTAGGTAATGCACCTAGTGCTTTACGTATCCCTATCTCTTTTGTTCTCTCTTTAACGACTATCAACATGATATTACCTACTCCTACTATACCAGCGATAATAGTACCTATACCTATAAACCAAAACACCATTCTTATTGTGTCGATTAAACTGTATATTTTCTTAGCTTCTTCAAGAGTATCGTTAACTCTTACAGCAATTCTATCGTCTGGAGCAACACTAAATTTTGTTCTTAAATCTTGATCTATAGATTGTCTCATTGCAGCACTAAGAGCTACAGCTTCGTCAAAGTTGTCACTCATTTTAACCGTATAAGCAATACGGTTGATATTCTCTCCTGCGTTAAATACTTTTTGCGCTGTAGTCATGGGTATAAATAACCTAGACTCTTCTCTACTACCGCCTGGATCTGTATAAACACCTACCACAGTAAAGTTGATGTTGTTATTAACCAAAATAACCTCTCCTATAGGATCTGTATCAGGAAAAAGATCCTCCTTCATTTGATATCCTAACACGGCAACTTTGCGAGACTCGTCCACGTCAGACTGACTTAAGAAGCGTCCTTGAGTTAAAGTTGCATTTTCAATAAATTGTTGATCTGGGAAGGAACCTTCTATGCGATAACTACCTTGTTTTTCTTTATAATTAATTTCTCCACCCCAAGTATTATAAAGACTAGTTTTATACTCTATTTGATCCTCATACTTAACATTAAGAGTCTCGTAGTCAGAATTAGTCATTTGTAATTTCCTACCAGGATTAAGTCCATTAAAACCTTTGGTAGTAGTACGCGTACTTACTTGTATGCGATTAGTAGCGTCACCCTCAAACTGAGTACGAACACCATTTTCAATTCCTGATGAAAAACCTAACAAAATAACCAATATAAATATACCAGCTGCTACCGACAGACTAGTCAAAAAAGTACGTAGCTTATTCTTACTTATGGTTTCAAAGATTTCTTGCCATCTCTCAATATTAAACATGAGCAGATGCTTTAATCTGATTTACTAATCTATCATCTATAATTCTACCATCTTTAAGATTCACGACACGTTTAGTCATTTCGGCTATATCAGGTTCGTGTGTAACGATAAGAATAGTTCTACCTTCTTCATTAATACCTTGAATAAGCTCCATAACTTCATAAGAGGTTTTTGTATCTAGAGCTCCAGTAGGCTCATCGGCAAGTAATACTTTAGGGTCACTAGCAAGAGCACGTGCTATGGCAACACGTTGTTTCTGACCACCAGAAAGTTGATTAGGCAAGTGATTTGCCCAGTCTGCAAGACCTACTTTTTCTAGGTAATGCATAGCCTTTTCATCACGTTCTTTACGACCTACTTTCTGATAATAAAGAGGCAAGGCCACATTATCAACGGCGGTTTTATAATTAATAAGATTAAATGATTGAAAAATAAAACCAAGAAACTTGTTGCGGTATTGAGCAGCAATTTTTTCGTTAAGGTTTTTTATAGGCGTATTATCTAGCATGTAAGTACCCTGATCTGCCTCATCTAGCATACCTAATATATTAAGTAAAGTAGATTTACCAGACCCTGAAGAACCCATTATAGAAACCAACTCACCTTCTTTTACAGAAAAATCAATACCTTTTAAAACATGTAATGACGTATTTCCTGTAACGTAAGACTTCTGCAGATTAGTAATTTCGATCATGGCTAGTGTTTATGAAACCTAATTTAAAGGCCTATTTCTAATAGACCCTAAAATTGCGCACTTGTTACACTAAAAATTATAATAAAATGTTAATATACATAAATCAACATCTATTTGAAATCTCTATAGATAGTGACTAACAGATTATTACGATTCCATCTCCTTAGAACCCTTTTGAGTATTTCTATAAATCATGTAAATAATCGCACCTACTAACAAGTATGGAAAAACCATTAAATAGGTGATTCCGTTGTTAAGCCCTTCAGCAGCTGCGGTATCTCCAGAACTTTCTATAACGGCACGGCACATGGCGCATTGCGCTTTCGCGAAAGCGGGAAAACTAAAAACAATAACTAGAATAAATAATTTTTTCATAGTACAATATTAGTAGTAAGGTTGCATGAAAACATACACTAAAACACCAGTCACCGCAACGTATAACCAAATAGGAAACGTCCAACGAGCTATCTTTTTATGCTTTTCAAACTTTTTATTCCATGCAAAATACATCGTGTATAACACTAATGGCAGTATAATTCCAGAAAGAACGATGTGAGTTAGGAGTATGAATAAATAAAGTGCTTTGAGCGGTGCCTCATCTGGATAAGGTACTGGATCGTTACTGATTTTAGAAATCACATAACTTACTAAAAACACAGCACTCAATAAGAAGGCTGTCGTCATAACCCACCTGTGCGCTGTTCTACTTTCCTTTTTAATAAGAATAAAACCTGTAGTTAACAACACAGCGGTCATACCATTAATAACTGCATGAAATAATGGCAACAAACCTGATTCTATACCTAAAAAGTTATAACGCTCTGGCATAAGCATTAAAAAAACAACTACTAGCGGTACTAGAATAGAAATAATTATAATTATAGCGGGACCTCTTTTCTCTAACATATTTTACTTGTTTAAAAGTGTTTCTGCATCTTCAATAATCTCATTTAATTGGGCAGGTATATCATTTTCCTGAACACCACTGTAGTGATATATCCAGTTTTCATTATCCTTATCGATACGCACTTTACGAGAGCGTATGTAACCATCACGATCTACTAACGCAAAATTACCGCTGTGTTCAAAACGTATCGCCTTGTCATCACTCTCACCTACATAGGCGTTAAACCCTTCACGACTTAGTTTATAAGTAGCTTCTTTATCTCCTACTAGAAATTGCCAGTGATCATTTGCATCATACTTAGCAGCATACTCTTTTAAAACCGCAGGTTGATCATGATCTGGATCAATAGTAATTGAAACAGTTCTAAAATCTTCATGACTAGAAAGCGCTTCACTAACCTTGGACATATTGATACTCATAGGAGTACAAATAGTAGGACATGTGGTAAAGAAAAAATCTATCACATAAACCTTACCGAGTAGTGAATCGTTAGTAATAGTATCGCCATCTTGATTTATAAATTTAAAATCTGGGACTTTATTGAATTTCTTTAGGAACTTATCTCCTACAGGCACGCGATCTTCTGACCTGTTGCTATCTACTATCTTATCTTTATTTACATAATGAATAACATTAGTAACAGCAAAGTAACCAAAAATGATAATTATAATACCTAACCCTACGTAGTATGGAGTATCGCTTTTCTTATCGCTCATCTTTCTGTATTTTTTCGTCTCTATTTTTCTTAAATGCAAATCTATACTCTGCAAGCAAGACTCTTATATCATCCATCATTCTTTTATTAAGATTTGCAATAAGATAAGTGTCATAACCGTAAACCATACCCAACTCTGGGTCGTCATTGCGACCTCTTAAAGACATTTGTTTATCGATTATAAAAGCATGCTCTGAAGAGAGATCTTTATTGAGACTTAAGTCAGACTCAAAAGAATTGAATAATTTATTTATAGCATCATCACTACCCACTAGAAAATGCCAGTCATTAAGATCTGTACTTTCTGCCATTTGCAACTTAATCTCTTCTATATCTTTTACTCCAGCTTCTGGAAAAATACTTATCATTTGAAACCCATCAAACTCATGAAAGTCTTTATAGATTTTTTCATTCACATTAGAAACATATCCTATTCTCTTATAAGGCTGATTTCCCAAAAAGGTAACAATAGACACACTATCTTTTAAATGAATAGGCTCACCATCTAAGTTCCTAAAACCGTCTAGGCTTGAGACCTTTTCTGTTACAATAGGCAATGTTTTAAAGTGATGTTCTCCATTTAAGAAAAACAAATAAGTAAGCAATGGCAACGCAAACAGTATTACTAGAACGCTTATTATCGCCACCCTACTAGTTTGCTTAATCCCTTCGGCTTCAGGAAATTTAGACATAATTCTTTTTTAAAAATGAGGTATAAAAAAGGACGGAAAAACCGTCCTTTTTTATATGTTTATTTAGTAGCCACTAGAAGTCAAAACTTACAGCTGCATTTTTATAAACTTGATAAATATATTCTCCTTCTACTAATAGAATAACCATTAAGTATATGATTAAGAAAACTGAAGTCCATACCACAGATCTTCTTAAACCACTTGCCTCATCTCTCATGTGCATAAAGTCCCATGTGATGTAATAAGCTTTTACTAATGTAAGAATTATAAATATCCAATTTAATAATTTGAGACCTATAACCTTTGCATTTAAAAAATCTGGTTTAATGTAACCTAAAGCTACTTCTACTATCGTTATTAAAGAAAGGAATATTAATACACCCCAAATCTTTTGCGTATTAGATTTGAACTTTAAAGTTCCTCTAAAAATCGCTAATTTATGTCCGTCGTGTGCTGCGTGATCTGCCATTTTAATATCTTAAAAAATTATACTAGGTAGAAGAATGTAAATACAAATACCCAAACTAAATCTACAAAGTGCCAGTAAAGACCTACTTTCTCTACCATTTCATAACTACGTCTTTTCTCATAAGTTCCTAAAAGAACATTAAAGAAAATGATCAGATTAAAAATTACACCAGAGAAAACGTGAAAACCGTGAAAACCTGTAATAAAGAAAAAGAAATCTGCAAATAGAGGAGCACCGTATTCATTTTCAGTAAGGTTTGCACCTTCTACAACACCTACAGCGTCTTTATTTAATTTTACTAAAGCATCTTCTCTAGAAAGAACTAGTTTCTCACTAGCACCAGTTTCTTCATTTACGACTAACTGCTGCGTTCTTATAGTAACGTTAGGGTTATCTACAAAACCTTTCTTAACCTCTTCTATGGTATAAGTTGCGTTATACTCACCAGATGTGGTATACCATATACCTTCACTGTTACCATAAGTATCTACATCTCTAGGACCTACTTCAACAAATTCATTTAAAGCAACTCTCTCACCAGTTTTAACATCTAGAAACTGAAGAATCTTTCCTCCTTTAGTTTTTACTGCTCCATATTCACCAGCGATAAAGTTTTTCCATTCCCAGGCTTGAGAACCTACGAATATTAAACCACCAATTATGGTAAGTAACATATAAAGAGATACCTTTTTCTTGTTCATGTGGTGTCCTGCATCTACTGCAAGTACCATAGTAACAGAAGAACCGATAAGAATAAAGGTCATCAATGCCACATAGAACATAGGCGCATCAGTGCCATGTAAGAATGGGAAGTGATTGAATACCTCATCTGCGATAGGCCATTCTTCAATAAATTTAAATCTCGAGAAACCGTAGGCTGCAAGAAATCCTGTGAAGGTTAATGCATCCGATAGGATGAAAAACCACATCATCATTTTCCCGTAGCTGACGTTAAGCGGCTTAGACGCTCCACCCCATTTTTGACCTTCGGTACCAGTAGTAGCTACTGTTGTGTCCATAACTTTAGATTAGTTGTAATATATTGCAAAAATAGGTTAAAAAATATCTTTAGCAAAAACTAAAAACAGAAGAAGAAAAATCCATAGCACATCAACAAAGTGCCAGAAGATCGCTCCTAATTCAAAACCTAACATTTTTTCATTAGAATATTTTTTTGTCACAGCCTTAAAGGTAATGACTGTTAAGGAGATAAGGCCTGCAACTATGTGTGCTAGATGCGCCATTACCATGATGTAAATAAACGATCCTGCGACGCTACTTCCTTTTCCTGTAAAGAAAATTCCAGCATCGGTTAATGACCCAAAAGCCATAAATTGCATAATTACAAAGGCAGTTCCCAATAAAAAAGTAATAAAAGTAAGAATCGCAGCGCCAGATAGGTTATTACTTTTCAGACTTTTCTTTGCTAAAAACAAAGTAAGCGAGCTCAATAAAATAACACCTGTGCTATAAAAAAACTCTGAAGGCAAATCTACATCTACCCAGTCTCTACGGCTGCTACTTATTATATAAGCACTAGTTAACCCAGCAAACATCATGGTAAGACTCATGATGGCAAACCACATCATCTGTTTTTTAGATCTTGCGATTTTTTCCTCAATAGGTAATTGCGTTATATCTATCATTTTTATCTTATAAATTTATCTACTACATAAATTATTTGAATAAGTGTAATGTAACTCACACTTACTAACATTAATTTTTTTGCAATAGCATTACTTCTTTCTTTATATAATTTAATAGCGTAGTATAAAAACCAGCCTCCTAACAACCCAACTATTACAGCGCTATAAGGAGTCATGTACAAATCTCCAGTAACGCCAAAAACAGGTACTAAAGACACCATGACCGTCCAGATAGTATATAATATAATTTGTACCGCAGTACCCTTATCTGCCGCACCGGTAGGGAGCATTTTAAACCCTCCAGCTTTATAGTCGTCTTCTAACATCCATCCTATCGCCCAAAAGTGAGGAAATTGCCAAAAAAACTGCAACATAAATAAAGTTCCTGGCTCTATACCAAAATTTCCACTAGCAGCAACCCAACCTAACATATAAGGAATCGCACCTGGAAAAGCACCTACAAAGACACATAATGGCGTCCTAGTCTTTAACGGAGTATAAACAGCGGCATAAAGCAAAATGCTTAACGCACCAAAAAATGCCGTAGCAAAATTGATTAAAAACAGCATGTAAATACCGCTTAAAGCCATTATAACACCGTAAATCCAAGCGTTTTTAACGGACACTCTACCGGTAGGTAGCGGTCTGTTTTGAGTACGCTTCATTAAAGCGTCTAGATCTTTCTCTATAATCTGGTTAAAAACATTTGAAGAACCTACAAGAAAATAACCACCTATACATAAAAGAACAAGGGTTTGCCACTCATAAGTATTTGCAGCTAGAAAATATCCAGCAATAGATGAAAACACCACAACTATGGATAGTCTAGGCTTAGTAATCTCGATGTAATTTTTCAACATACTAGGAGATCGTTCTATGGCATTTACTTCTGTCAAAAAAAAGCTGTTTTTAAAGGAGTGCAAAGATACCTCACAACTACTTTGTTGCAAAGGTTTTAAAAAGCTTTCGGTCTAATTTATATTGATTGTACGATTAATTGTTTTAAAAAGGAATTTGATAGGCGTTACGCTTTCGCGAAAGCAAGAACCACCTCAACCTTTTTTAACAAAAAAAGCTGCCTCTTTATAACAAGAGACAGCTTTTTAAAATCTAAAATAAAATCATTTATTGAATCATAATTTTTTCAGTAAACACATTATCATCGCCTTCTACCTGAAGGATGTACCATCCAGAGCGTATGCTAGACATATTAGAAAGACTTAAAGTCTGTTGATTTACATCTAACTCTTCTTTCAAAATTTCTTGTCCTAAAGAGTTAAATAAACGAGCCGTCCATTTTTCTGAAACTATATTACCAGTATTTATATGGATCACATCACCAGTTACCGGATTAGGATATACAGAAACCACAGCGTCCGTAACAGACTCATTAGATAATGTTACATTTTCAAAGAATAATTCAAAGCGGCCTTCCATCTCTGCAGGATCTACTATAAAATCTATAGCGTTATTTACGCCATAACTAATAGCTGTTATCGTACCTGCAAAATTATCTCTTAGATATGCATTTACTCCTGGCACAGCTTCCATTTTAATAGCTAACGTGTAATTAGTACTCTTATAATTAGTAATACTTAAAGGAATCACGTCTGCATTCACAGGAAATAGTCTTGACTCAATTGCTAGATTAGAAAGGTTACTCACTATAGATAATGTCTCGTCTAGATTACTAAACTTCACTGCATCACGCTCATCAATTGCAGGATTTTCTACATTAGAAAACCTCACTAAAACACCATCTTGAGCAGTTAAATTACCCATATACCTACTAGTTTCATAAAGATCTATCGTCAGCATATTATCTAACACTGGCGCAGAAAATATACCTGCGTCTGTTAATGAAACTTTATCATCGATATGAAAATCTATGGTACCAGGTGTAAGAGCTTCTATAAAGAAAGACTGTCCTGGTTCTAAAACATTACTTGCAAGAGACGCTCCTGTTGCACTACCGCTAGGTAATGTAATAGTTGTATACGCACCCCTAGTACCCAAAGTAGGGTCCCAGTAATAAGCAAACCCTATCGCTGTTGCACTAGTTGCAAGACCTAAATCCATCTTAGACTGATATGGATTACCTACTAGATTAAATCCTGCCGCAAGAGGTAAAGAAACATCTTCCTGCTCTAAAACTCCTGTCGCTCTAAGCGTAGTAGTCATATCCTGACCAGAACTGTTGTTATTAAGATCTAGATTACGATCACCTCTTACTAAAACTCTATAAGCCTTCCCTACACTGTGTAATGTAGTTTTAGTATTAGTAACTGCATTCCAGCTACCTCCATTAAATTCAAAGGCACTTGGATTACCAGTTGTAGTAAAATCTAATCCTGTAACTGCATCTGCAGGGCCACCTACTTCATTTAAAGAACCTAATACACCTGTTATTTGCATACCATATCCTACAGGTGTATTACCACCTTCTTGCCATGTATCAAATAAAGACTCCCCAGACACTGGAGATGTTAAAAATCTAAATGCGCGATTTCCAGAAATATAACGCTCTACTTCTATCCCATTTAAAGGATTAGGGTTAAAACTACCATCACCTACTATTTGCGCCGTATGCACAGCATTACTTTTAAAAACAACCTTACCTAAAACATCTCCAGAAGTTGACACATCATTACCAGCAAGATCTATTTCTCCAGCTACATTAAGAACAGTCTGACCACTTACAGCACCTAGCCATAAAATCTGATTCCTATCACTAGCCGTTCTATAATTACTTAAGGATATCTCAAATGAAGTAGCTGTAGATCTTAACACAGCATCTACCACATCATTACGATCTCCATGCACTAAATAACCACTACCTAACACAGCAGTGTTATCTCCTAAAATAATATCCCTACCCACATGCACGTCAGATGAGACATTAAGCGTTCCATTATCATTTATAATAAGATCCCTACACAGAAAACCACTTATCCCAGCAGAACTTCCCGCCTCAATAATCACTACATCCTGCATAGAAGACGGTCTACCACCGTCTGCACCAGTAGGATCATTAATCCATCCCATGGTATCGTTTCTATACACATAACTACCTACCTCATCATCAATAATGGTTCCTGTCGCGCTATTGTAGTTTAAATCCACCACATAAGAAGTGTCTGGCACGATACTTAAAACAATTGTTTCATGATGTTCAAAAACGTCATCTCCATTAATAGCAACATTTAATAATGCAACACCATCTGCACCGGTGGTAACTGTACCAGTGAGGTTAGTTACAATATCCTCACCTGGAATAGTGTTTGCTGTTCCCGAGACAGAATAATTAATAGTAGTAACACCCATATTGGTATTTACAAATCTATACACTAAGGTACCACCATCAGTAGCATTATCACCTTCTAGCGCACTAGCAGTAACCATCTCTACTCGTACACCACTAGGTAGCGGCGTTGTATATTCTTGTACAGGAGAATCTGTTATTCTCTCTGATGGCAAAGCAGACACTTTTCTTGCTACCCATCTTACCGTTCCGTAATATGGAGGTACGGTTCCAGAATAAGTACCTAAACCATCTGTAGTACTAAGTGGCAACACTTCTGGTATGGCACGTATACCAGTAGGTACCGTTAGTGGATCACAACCAGCACCTAAACAATAAAAGATACCTGACCTAGCACTATCATAGGTAGGATCTGTATCACTTACGAGATCAATTGAAATGTTAACATTATCTGCTCCAGAAGGCAGCATTGGCGCCATTACAGCGTTAGACCATACTTGTGTATTCCCTATAGCACAAGAGGTCATGACCATCAAGATGATGGCCTTTAGAATTCCCCTATTCATAATTCTTAAAATTAATTCACGGCAAATAACTCATTTACATCTCAATCGTGAAAGCGTTTTAAGGAAACAATAAAATCTTTTCGTTGAGTAGATTACAAAGTCCGTTTAACGCATTATATCACTTTGTTTTTCAATTAATAACGAAATATTAAATGCTATTATTAACAAAAATGGAATTTTAAGAGTCTCGCTTTCGCGAAAGCGGAATTTCAATAATCAGAGAGATAGAAATAAAAAAAGAGACCCTTAGTGAGAGTCTCTTTTAAATACAACTGAATTTTATAACTATTTTTTCTTAATTAATTTTGCCGTTCCTAATCCTATCGCCGCCACAACAGCAACAACCAGACCTGGAATAGGTGCTACATCTTCAATATCATCATCAAAACCTGGTTGGGCGTATGACACCGAAATTACCAATAACATTAAAACCAATAGTACATATTTCTTATTTCTCATAAATCTTATTTTTTAATTAAAACACGCAATTCTTATTCTATTATAATTTTTTCGGAAACAGTATTTTGCCCATCATTTAGATTAAGGATATACAAGCCTCTATTCAAACTAGATAACTCGTCTAAAACTATAATACCGTTAGAGGTGATTTCAACTTCTTTTTCTATAACTTGTTGACCAACCGTATTATATAAAGAGACTTTACATTTTCCAGCCATAGCATCACCTACATTAACATTAAGCACACCAGCGGTTACAGGATTAGGGTACAACACTAACTTATTATCTACGATTAAATCATCGGTTCCTAATGTAACCGGCGTAAAGACTAAATCAAATCTACCTACAGCAGTTGTTTCTGGAATATTAGAATCTACTTGAAATGAAACTTGTGTAGAAACTCCCTGATTAAGCAATGTCATATTTGAACTGTAGTTATCTCTTAGTGCAACTTCCATCCCTGGAATTGTTGGCACAGAAAGGTCTAACGTATAGTTAGAAAAAGTATAATTTGCTACATTTAAATTAATTACATGACTACTCAACGGCATTGAGCGAGTCTCAATAGCTAACAACTGTCCAGAACTATGCATTACAGAAATACTTTCATCTAGATTAGAAATCTTTACAGCGTCTCTCCCATCTACTCCATCATTCTCTCCGTCACCCAACCTTATAATTAATCCATCTTGAGCAGTTAATCCTGTGGCAAATCTATTTGATTCAAATAATTTCACTCTAATATCACTAACCACATTAGAAGTTCTAAAAATATTGTTTGCAGTAGTTCGGGACACCTTATCATCAATCTCAAAAAATACATTTCCTCCTACCGCTGAACTCAAGAAAAACGCAGCGCCTGGCTCTATAATATTAGTAGCATCACCTACTGTACCTAAAACCTCTAAGTCACCAGGCGCTATACCAGCATCTGGAATCAATATAGTACTATAAGCACCTCTCGTTCCCTGAAGCGGATCCCAATAATACATAGCGTCTACACCAGCAGTTCTTGCAACAAATGCCATATCCACACTTGCTTGGTATGGATTTGCTACTAGATTAAACCCTGTAACCAGTGGTTGAGTAAAATCTGTCTGTTGTAATCCAGAAGCAGGACCACAAATTCTTAATACCGTTTCTACAGGCATAGGATCATTAATAGAAATATCTACATTCCTATCTCCTCTCACTATTAATCTATATCCCTTTCCTATACTATGCAATTCTGTTTTAGTGTTATCAATACTACCCCAACCTTGTGACGGATCATAATCAAACATCGAGAAATTACCTGTAGAGGTAGGATCAAATCCAGTAACTCCATCTGCAGCTGTATTAGGAGTTCCTACCACACCTGTAATATGAGTACCATAACCTACAGGTGAAGCACCATTTTCTTGCCAGCTTTCAAAAACAGATGGTCCTGCGAGAGGTCCTGCAAGAAATCTAAATGCTCGCTGTCCTGATATATAACGCTCTACGCATACATTAATTTGTGAATCAATAGTACCTCCTGCACCAACAATAGATCCTGTAGCATTTACATCACTAGCAAAAGTTATGTTAGAAGTAGAAAAACTAGGATCTGTAGACTTAACAATACCACCACCTGCTAGATCTAAAACACCATAAACAATAAATGGCTCATCTCCAGTCGCACCATTAATACCAACAGAAGGTGCACCAATAGAAGCTCCTAATGGATTTTCAATACGCAGGTTTTTTACTCCTTGAGAAAACTGGTCATAACGTATCTCTGAAACAGCACCACTAGGTAACAGAACAATAGTCCCTTCTCCAGAAACCATTCCTTCTACCTCTAGCTTACCACTTACATTGATACCAAAATCACTTTGTAATGTTGCATTACTATTTATAACTAAATCCTTTGCAACAATTTCTGAACTTAAAACAGCTACACCTGCAGCAACCGTAACAACATCATTATCACTTGATGGAGGGTTATTTATATCACCCTCTGGATGATCCACCCATACGCCAGACATACAAGTATAGTCATAAGGACCTACTCTGTAAGTCATAAAAGTAATAACGTTAGAATAGTCACTCAGCACACCTGCCGCACAACTAGCTGTTATATAAGAATCATAGGTAGTTTCTGCAGCTAGACTACCGGCAGCAAGTGCTACAAATGTATCACTAGTACTACCAGAAACAACAGGAGAATCTACTTCTGGATCATCTCCAGTGGCATAAATTTCATATTGGTAGCTAGCAGCAGCAGGAACGGCGTTCCAATTCAAATTAACCGCATCGCTTGTCATATTAGTTACAGCAGTTTGTACTGGAGCATCAGTAGCAAGAGAGGTCTCAAACTTAAAATTAAAATCTTGAATCGCACCTGCAGATAAAGCCCTACCTCCAGAATATGTATCAGTAGACGTTCCTAAATTAGTAACAACAGAAGCAACACCATTAACAACCACTGTATATTTAGAATTAGGCTCTAAACTAACTGGTGTAGAGAAAACAGCCTTTAACTCTGTACTTAAGACCACAATTAAGCTGGTACTTGAAGCCAGTAGAGGGCCATTTATATCCTCACCTTCTCTAACTTGTATAGATAGTCCAACACCAGCAACTAATAAATCTATATCAAAAGCTGCCGAATTTAAATAGGAAACATTATTTGGGTTAGAAGTAAAGGACTGCCCAACTCTATCTAACAAGCCTACATCTATTGAGAGAGAATTAGAACCTGTTGAAGGATTTTCAATGTCTTCTTGACCGCATTGTGAGAAAACATGTGTCGAATTAATCATGAAAATAGCTATTAACATGACTTGAGTAAATTTTTTCATAATTTTTAGTTTTAGAGTATTTATGTAATTTATCTCAGGGGAACCATAAAACTAAATAAAACTATAACCCTATAAATATCATATTTGTTAATGTTTTTAAAATATATAGACTAAAAGTATATTTAAACGATTAAAAGCGATATTTATGTTTTTGTAATATCGCTTAAATGCATTTAATCATGATTAATTACCAAATGATAAAACATAAAAAAGGGAATGGTTACACACCACTCCCTTTTTTGATTATCAAATGTTTAGAAAACTACCCTACCACAAAATTCACAATCTTACCTGGTACAATAATCGTTTTACGGATCTGTTTTCCTCCTAATTGCTGTTGTACTTTCTCGTTAGCCAGCACCATTTTCTCCAACTCGTCTTTTGAAACATCTACTGGTAAATCCAGTGTAAATTTCATTTTACCGTTAAAAGAAATAGGATACGTCTTACTACTTTCTACCAAGTGCTTTTCATCAAAAACTGGGAAAGGCGCTTCACTTATCGACTCGTTATGACCTAATAGTGACCATAATTCCTCTGCAATGTGTGGTGCATATGGTGATACAAGAACAGCAAGTGGCTCTAGCACTTCACGACTGTTGCATTTTTGAGCAGTTAATTCATTTACGGCAATCATAAAACTACTCACACTTGTATTAAATGAAAAGTTCTCAATATCATCTTGCACTTTCTTAATAGTCTTGTGCAAAGTCTTCATGCTGTCTGGTGACGCTTTTTCATCGCTTACAGAGAATCCATTATCGTTATGATACAGTTTCCATAGTTTTTTCATAAAACCATAAACTCCTGTAATTCCCGCAGTATTCCATGGCTTTGCCTGCTCCAGCGGACCTAAAAACATCTCGTACAATCGCAAGGTATCTGCTCCATACTGGTCACAGATATCATCTGGACTTACCACATTGTATTTGGACTTGGACATTTTTTCTACTTCGCGAGAGACTTTGAATGTTCCGTCTTCAGCAGTAATGAATTCTGTAGATGCATAATCTGGACGCCAAGCTTTAAAAGCTTCCATATCTAATTCATTCTGAAGATTAACTAAAGAAACGTCTGCATGAAGCTTTCTTCCCGACTTGATATTTAAATCCTTAGCTTTTACACCTTGAGAAATAAATCGTTTTTCAATCCTACCATCAACTTCAACCTCTAACTCCTTTACAAAAGCACTCTCACCAAGAATCATCCCTTGATTGATCATCTTTTGGAACGGCTCTTCTACCGTGACTTTACCTAGATCGTGTAATAATTTTACCCAAAATCTACTGTATAACAAGTGACCTGTCGCGTGCTCGCTACCTCCTATATATAGATCTACGTTATTCCAGTATTCTTGTGCTTCCTTAGAAAACATTTCGTTTTCATTATTAGCATCCATATATCTAAACATGTACCATGAACTACCTGCCCAACCTGGCATGGTGTTCAATTCTAGTGGATACACACAATCGCGATCGTCATCGTTAGAAACTACTTTATTTTCTTGAGTACACCAGCTCCAAGTTGTTGCACGACCTAGTGGCGGCGCACCATCTTCAGTAGGTAAATATTCATCTACCTCTGGTAATGCGATAGGCAAGTGCTTGCTATCTATCATTTGTGGCAATCCGTCCTTATAATATACTGGGAATGGCTCACCCCAATAACGCTGTCTAGAAAATACCGCATCACGCAATCTGTAATTGGTTTTTCCTTTTCCAGATCCTACTTCTTCTAATTTCTCAATCGCTGCTGCCATTGCACCAGTCTGATAACTCATTCCGTTTAAGAAATCACTATTACAAAGCGGTGTTCTATCTTTTGCTCCATAAGCCTCTTCAGATATATCCACACCATCAAAAATATTCTTAATCGCTGGCATTCCTTCCTGACCTGCAAAGTAATTGGCAAATGCATAATCACGCTCATCACCACACGGTACTGCCATAACCGCACCAGTACCATAACCAGCCAAAACATAATCACCGATCCATACCGGTACTGGCTCACCACTTAATGGATGCGTAGCATATGCTCCTGTGAATACTCCAGAAATGGTCTTCACATCGGCCATGCGTTCTCTTTCTGATCGTGCTGCTGTTGCTTTTTTATAAGCTTCTACCGCGTCTTTTTGTGCCGCAGTAGTAATTTGATCCACTAACTCGTGTTCTGGAGCAAGTGTCATAAATGTCACTCCGTAGATGGTATCTGGTCTAGTGGTGAAAACATCTATTTTATGGTCATCTAGTTGAAAAGACACCATCGCACCTACC
Organism: Nonlabens sp. Asnod3-A02; assembly: GCF_045063755.1. Classification (NCBI taxonomy): domain Bacteria; kingdom Pseudomonadati; phylum Bacteroidota; class Flavobacteriia; order Flavobacteriales; family Flavobacteriaceae; genus Nonlabens; species Nonlabens sp. Asnod3-A02. The sequence continues at coordinate 729,379 of NZ_JBEFOC010000008.1, read as the reverse complement.
GATTTCCCAATCCAGTTGCGTTGTATTTCTTTAATAGATTCTGCCCAGTCTAATCCTTCCAGACCTGTTAATAAACGCTCTGCAAATGCGCTAATTCTCATCATCCACTGACGCATTTTCTTGCGCACTACAGGATGTCCACCACGTTCTGAAACGCCGTTTACGATCTCATCATTTGCCAAAACTGTTCCTAGTCCTGGACACCAGTTTACTTCCGTATCTGCAAGAAAAGTTAATCTATAATCAAGCAATATCTCCTGTTGCTCTTTTTCTGTAAACGCGTTCCACTCTGCAGCTGTGAAGTGTCTCAAATCTTCTTCTGTGGCAGCGTTGATGTTATTTGTTCCGCTTTCGCGAAAGCGAGATTCTAACAAACTAATAGGTTGCGCCTTATCTGCATCATTATCATACCAACTATCAAATAGCATGATAAAAATCTCTTGTGTATATTTATAATAATCTGGCGAAGAAGTTCTTACCTCACGATCCCAATCAAAGCTAAAACCGATGCGATCCATCTGATTGCGGTATCCGGCAATTTTGTTTCCAGACTTATCAGTTCCTCCTTCAATATTTGTTTTAGTAGTCTCTGCCGGATGTTGACCTGTCTGTATCGCATACTGCTCTGCAGGTAGTCCAAAACTATCATAACCCATAGGGTGCAAGACATTAAAACCCTTGTGACGCTTATAACGAGACACAATATCACTAGCAATATAACCTAACGGATGCCCTACGTGTAGCCCAGCACCACTAGGATATGGAAACATATCGAGTGCATAGAATTTAGGTTTATCAGAGTTATTTGTAGCTTTAAAAGTCTTATTAGTAGCCCAATGTTTTTGCCATTTTGCTTCTATTTCTTTGTGATCGTAGAGTAACATAGTTTCTTCTTGTAAGTAGCAAAAATACTAAAGCGTTTGTGAATTGTGGTATTAAATAAGTTTTGAGATAGAAAATGGTTATTGAACATCATATCCATCCCATTTTGTCAATAATTAAAGACTAAAAAACAAGTTATACCGTTTGTGAGATAAAATAACTATCTGGAAATCGTTCTAGGTGTGTTACTTTGTTATTTTTGTAAATCAATTCTAGTCGTTGTAAAATTTATGTCATCACAGTCCAGTTATCAGAAACGTCGTTTATTCAGCTCCTATTTTTGGGTGGTAATCAGCTTGTTTCTGGTTTTATTCATGCTAGGTTTACAAGGTTTTTTCTTGCTTAACAGCCAGAAACTAGCCGATTATTTCCGTGAGCAGGTGCCTATGTCTATCTATTTTAAGGACACCGCAAAGGATGTGGACATGCGACAACTAGAAAAAACACTACAAATGGCAGACTATACAAAGAATGCTGTTTTTGTGAGTAGTGAAGAAGGTGCGCAACGTACCAAAGAAGATCTAGGAGAAGATTTTATTGCAAAATTAGATGGATTTAACCCTATCCCTAACTCTATAGATGTGCGACTCAATGCAAATTTTGTTACCGCAACCGAGATACAACAAATCGCAGATGATCTTGCTGCAAAAGAATACGTGCAAGAAGTAAGCTATGATAAACCACTGGTTTCTTTACTTAACAAAAATGTAAAGCGCATCTCTTTCTGGATGCTTATCGTGTCTGGAATTTTTGTTTTAATCGCATTTTTATTAATCAACAGTTCTATAAGACTAAGCGTTTATGCCAAACGTTTTACGATAAAAACTATGCAAATGGTAGGCGCTACCAAAGGGTTTATACGCAGACCATTTATCATGACTAGCATAAAACTAGGATTAATCGCTGCCATACTAGCTCTAGGATTACTAGCCGTAGTAGTTTATTATGCAGACGGTTTTGTGCCAGAATTAGAAATACTTGAAAATTATGAAATGCTGACTATTCTATTTGTTGGTGTCTTAGTTTTCGGAATATTAATAAGTTTGATCAGTACATTTTTTGCAACAACTCGTTATTTAAATTTAAAAACAGATCAGTTGTATTACTAGGTAAGAAACCTTTCCCTAGCATTAAAGGGCAGGTTTCTATAAGGAGAGATTAAAGTAAAGTCTTCTCAACCTTTAGGATTGGGGAATGAAAACTGAGAAAATATAAACAGATTCTGCGATTGATGCGGAATGGCAATATTATAAAAATGAAAAAAGGAATCATTAAAGAATCTCACCATAAAGCTTCTAAACCTCTTGATAGACAAGAGGCTGTCGAAGTAGAAGAGAATATCAAGCCTAATTTTGAATTTGTTTTCAAAAAGAAAAACTATCTATGGATGGTTATAGGACTCGTAGTTATTGCTGCTGGATTTGCTCTTATGGCCGGTGGTGGTAGTGAAGACCCTGCTGTTTTTAATGAAGATATTTTCTCATGGAGACGCATTAGACTTGCACCTATGATGGTTCTTGCAGGTTTTGGGATCGAGATGTATGCTATTCTTTTAAATCCAGATAAAAAGTAAATGGAGACTATAGACGCATTTGTTTTAGGAGTTATTCAAGGGCTTACCGAGTTTTTACCTGTTTCTTCTAGTGGACACATAGAATTAGGGAAAGCCGTTTTAGGAACCGATATAGCAAACAAAGAGGAGAATTTACTCTTTACAGTGGTAGTACATTTTGCCACAGCGCTAAGTACCATTATCGTTTTTAGAAAAGATATTATAGAATTACTTAAAGGTATTTTTGCTTTTAAGTGGAATGAAGAGACTCAATTTGCTTCTAAAATTGTTCTTTCTATGATACCTGCCGTTATAGTAGGTTTATTATTTGAGAAACAACTAGAAGAACTCTTTGAAGGTAGAATTATACTTGTAGGCTTCATGTTAATTATAACTGGTTTACTGTTATTTCTAGCTGGTCGCGCAAAAAAAACAGAGAAAGGTGTCAGCTGGAAAGATGCCTTAATTATAGGAGCATCACAAGCCATAGCTATGTTGCCAGGTATCTCTAGAAGTGGCGCAACCATTTCTACATCAGTATTACTAGGTAATGATAGAGCAAAAGCCGCTCGATTTTCATTCTTAATGGTTGTTCCATTAATTTTTGGAAAAATCGCAAAGGATTTATTAGATGTAGTAAAAGGTGACACTATTATAGAAAATGTATCTACAACTCCTTTAATTGTTGGCTTTTTTGCAGCGTTTATAGTAGGGTTACTAGCTTGTACCTGGATGATATCCTTAGTACGTAAAGCAAAACTTTATTACTTCTCTTACTACTGCTTTGCGGTAGGTATAATAGCTATTATCGCTGGTGTAGTTAATTCATAAATAATCTAGCTCAGAATAAATAATTACTTTTAGCATACTAAAAATTAGAAATGCAAAAGTTAATTATAGCTCTCATATTATTTACAAGTACTGCTAGCATGGCACAACAAACAACCGTTAAAGGCGCTTTTTTAGAAAAATGGAATAACTCACGCGATTACCTTATCGCTGTTGCCGAGGCGATGCCAGAAGAGTTTTATGATTATAAACCTACCGAAAGACAAAAATCTTTTAAAGAACAATTACTTCATATGCAAGGAAACATGAACTGGTTGAACACTTCTTACTTTGTGAAAAATGAAGGCGATAAAGAAAAAGTAGATTATTTCACTTTTAATAAAAAGGATACTATAGAATTATTACAATCGAGTTTTGATGAAGTATACAAAACTATAGAAGCAACTCCAGAAAAGGATTTAAAAGACATTGTAGACTTCTTTGCTGGCCCTAAATCTAAACTACAAATCATGAACTTACTGCAAGATCATGTAACGCACCATCGAGGTCAATTGCTTGTTTATCTTAACCTAAAAGGAATTACACCACCTAAATTTAGTGGCTGGTAAGGGATTATTTCTTGGGCTTTAAACCTCAGAGGCTGGAAAAGCATTGAAATACAAAAAACGGCTTCTATTTCTAGAAGCCGTTTTTGGTACATTTTAGTTTATTTTAATTCCGCTTTCGCAAAAGCGGGAACAACATCAATATTTCTAGTCTATTGAAAGTCTGCGTCAGTAACTGTATTTACTTGTACTTTCTGAACTTTGAAACCAAGATCTCTACCCATTAATTGCTGAGTAATAGTCATAGGAAACTGAACTCCACCAGTTGCCTTATAATCGCTGAACTGAATAAGAGCACTCACTTTCTCACCTTGAGGTGTTTTTGTAGGAGATTCCTGACCAACTAATAGACCTGTGTTTACATCATAAAAAGTCTTCTTATCATCTGACCATTTGATGACGTAAACTTGCTTATCACCCATCATTTCTGCACCTGCAAGAGTTGCTTTGTCAGCCATATATAATTCTGGGAAAAACATAGCTTCTTCCATCGCTATGGTAGCATCTTCACCAGTTAACTCTTGGCTGCCGCCCATACCGCTTACATTTGCTTTACCATTCATAACCGTTTGTTTTGCCAAAGTATTACCACCCATTTTAATAGTCTGGTTCCACTTATTACCTTTTGCACGTTTTACGTCTAGAATCAACTCACCCATAGGTGCTGTGTAAACAGCAAAATAAGAAGTAGATTTAAGAGCTGACACAGCATCTTTACCACCTATTGCGTTGATGTAGTTATCCATAACTGTTTGAGCAGTTAGACCTGCAGGAATCTCTATAGTAGAAGGACGCTCTGTCTCGTTTGCATCTTTGTCATAAAATTTAACCGGTACTGTTTTACCATTTAATTTCATTTTTTCAAGAGGCTCAAGAATATCTGCAGCCTTACCTACTAATACGATACGTAAGTTATCTGGGCTCAGGTACTTGTTTGCAACACGTTTCACATCTTCTTTAGTCACTTTATTTATGTTAGAAATAAAGTTTTTGTAAAAATCTTTATCAAGATCATTCTTCTCGATATTAATAGAACGACTCGCTACTACCGACTTATCTTCTGACTGCATGATAAAGCTACCTAAGAACTTTGCCTTTGCAGTAGAAAGCATTTCATCTTCTACATACTCATCTCTAATTCTGTTCAATTCTTTAAAAGTCTCTACTAGAGCGCTATCAGTAACTTCATTACGCACCTTTGCAGTTGCACTAAAAGTTCCTTTATAGTTTCTACCTGTACCTATATTAGAACGTGCACCGTATGTATAACCATTTGCCTCACGCAAGTTCATATTAAGGTAAGAACCGAAAGAACCACCAAATACATAGTTTGCTACAAGAACAGCATAATAATCTGGATCGCTCATTTTTAATTCAGAAAGACTCATAACAGCAAGTTCTGTTTGAACTGCGTTAGGCACATCAATTAAGTTGATTTGGGTTTCCTCAACATCAGCTAGCTCTGGAAGAACTGGTTTAGGTGCCATTCCCTTATCCCATTTACCAAAGTATTTCTTTACTAACTTCTTAGCTTCTTTTTTCTCGATATCACCAGTGATGATTAAATACCCATTTGACGGCTTAAAGTAATTTGTATAAAACGCGTTAACGTCTTCTAGAGTTACAGAGTTGATAGTCTCTTCTGTAGAGAACTCACCAGCTGGGTGATTTTTACCATATACTAAAGCACTACGTACTTTACCAGCAATGGCAGCAGCACTGTTCTCTCCAGATTTTAATCCTTCAATAGCTTGAGACTTTTCAAAGTCTAATTCTTTTTGAGTGAAGTTAGGCTTAAAAGCTGCTTCAGTAAAAAGTTGAAAAATTTCTTCTTTGTACTTAGAAAGACCACCAGCAAAACCACCGTTAACTCCTACAAAGATATTTGCTCCTAGATAATCTACCTTTTCATTAAACTCTTCCTTAGAAGTCTCTGTAGAACCTTTACCTATTAAAGCACCAGTTAAAGACTGTACTCCAGCTTTATCACCTTCAAAAACAGGCGGGTTATTAAGGTCAAGACTCATGTTAAGAGTAGGCAGTTTTTTATCTGACACCACAAGAACTTGAAGTCCGTTCTTTAATTCAAATGTGTAAGGTTTACCTAAGTTAATTTCTGGAGTAGGTCCAGAAGTAGGCATTTGTGATCTATCTATTTGTGCAATGGCAGTAGCTCCTGTAAGGAATAGTACCATTAAAAATATAAGTTGCTTTTTCATTGTGGTAATTATTTTTTTGTAATGGTAAATTCAGTTCTTCTAGATTGTTCTAACTCTTCATCAGAACAGTTTTTGCTTTCACAATCTACAATAGGATTCTCTTCTCCACGACCTACAGCTTTAATTCTGTTAGCAGCAATACCTTTTGCAAGCATATAACTTCTTACAGCATCTGCACGTTTTTGAGAAAGAGTTTTATTGTAAGCATCACTTCCTTTGGTATCTGTGTACGTTTCTGCAAGAATCTCCATTGATGCATTCTTATTCATCATGTTAACAATGCGATCTAATTCTTTACTAGCACTAGCTGTAATTACCGCCTTATCGTTATCAAAGTAAATCTTATTGATTTGTAATTTATTATCTACCACTTTAACATCGTCCATGGCATCTTTCATCTCCTCTTCTGTAGGAGCAGTTCCTGCTAGGTAATCTAATTCTAATCTTTGATTAGGCATTAAGTATTGATTTGCAACACGCTTAATATCTTCACGAGTGATACCTCTATAAACGTCTAACTCTTGATTAATTAAACTTGTATCACCCATTAACATATTATAACGAGCTAATGATGCTGCTATACCTTCTACACGAGAATTTGAGCTTACATATTGAGCTTCAAATTGATTTTGTAGTTTTTGATACTCTCTTTCTGAGATTAATTCTGTTTGAAGTTTTACAATTTCTTCATCCATAACCTCAGCTAACTTACTTAACTCAATATCCCCTTTTGCAAGAGCACCCATTGTATAAGTTCCATAATCTTGATTAGACTGTCCGAAAGCTAGTACCTGAAGAGCTATTTGCTCCTCATCTACCATTCTTTTTTGCATTCTAGAACTAGCACCACCTGTAAGTACTGCAGAGATGTAGTCGATTACATAAGCATCACGATCTGTAGATTTAGGAGTGATGTAAGAAAATATCTTAACTGGAATCTGGATATTAGCATCATACTCTGTAGCAAAACGTGTTGAAGTAATAGGTTGTTCAACAATAGACTTACGTACATTTCTAGGTGCCTTGTTCTCGATAGGACCAAAATAATCTTTGATCATCTTCTTAGTAGCATTGATATCGATATCTCCAGCTACAACAAGCACTGCATTATTAGGATTATAATATTTGTCATTAAAATCTTGGAATTCAGAAAGCTTTGCAGCATTTAAATCTTCCATAGATCCAATAACACTCTGGCCATATGGGTGAGATTTAAACAAATGTTTATCAATACCAGTTCTATAGATAATAGCTCCATAAGGTGCATTATCGATACGCTGACGCTTTTCTTCTTTTACAACTTCGTTTTGAGTATCCACTCCTATTTGTTCGATTTTAGGATGTAGCATACGCTCACTTTCCATCCATAAACCCATTTCTAGATTATTAGAAGGAAAGGTTTCATAATAATAAGTACGGTCTTGGGTAGTGTTTGCATTATTGCTACCACCGTTTGCAGAAACAATATCAAACCATTTACCTCTCTCTATATTTTCTGTACCTTCAAAAAGCAAGTGTTCAAAAAAGTGAGCAAATCCAGTTCGTCCAGGCTCTTCATCTTTTGCACCTACTTGATACATAACACCTGTAGTTACAACTGGCGCGCCGTTTTCTTGATGTAAAATAACGTGAAGCCCATTATCAAGGTCATACTCGGTATACTGTACCTCTTGAGCAAAACCAGTAGCTGTTGCAAAAGCAACCGCAAGACTTAAAACAATTTTTTTCATTTGATAGTTTTTATGTTTCTTATTGTGGTTAGTGTCTTATCTATATAAAATGTTACATAAAAATTAAAGACTTCCCAAAAATAAAAGCTTTTTACAATAATTGAGTTAAAGTAAAATCAAAATACCTGATAAATAGACAGCTATGTACGAACTTTAGAAGTAAACCAATTATTATGAAAACAACACATACTATAAAGTACGCACTCTTCATGGCTTCGGCTTTAATCATTTATTTTATACTGATCGACATTATAGGATATGCAGGACAAAGCTATCTTAGTTTTTTCAATGCTATAATAGTAGGTGCTGGTATTTACTTTGTTATTAAAGATGTCTACAAGAATGCAAATAAGTTTAAGTATATGGATGGTTTTGTAGCTGGTATCAAAGCAGGTTTTATTGCTACCATATTATATACCATTTTTATGGCGATATATTTATTTGAAATACATCCAGAGCTATGCTTAGAATTAAAAGAACAAGTTGCGATAGCAGGAGAAGGTATAGAAGCTGCCTTATTATTATTTATCTTCTTATCTGGTCTAGCCACCTCAATAGTGCTGCCTTTAGTTATTTTACCATTATATAAAAAATCATGGAATACCAGGGATATTAGAGAAAAGCAAAAGCCATTAAATCAATAAGATAGAAAAAAATTGTATAATCTGTTGATAACTTTGGTATCTAAGCTAATAGAACTATATTTGCAGCCCGAAATTAATAATAATAAGCAACAATTATGTACGCAATCGTAGAGATAGCAGGGCAGCAATTCAAGATCGAGAAAGATCAAAAGTTGTTTGTACATCGTTTACAAGAAGATGAAGGTGCGTCAATTAACATTGACAAAGTTCTTCTTTTAGGTAATGGTGACAACATCACACTCGGCGCCCCAGCTGTAGAAGGAGCATTTGCAGAAGCAAAAGTTCTGGGACACCTTAAAGGTGACAAAGTAATCGTTTTTAAGAAAAAACGTAGAAAAGGATACCGTAAGAAAAACGGACACCGTCAGTACCTAACTCAAATTCAAATTTCAAGTATTTCTGCATCTGGTGGAAAGAAGTCTGAATCTAAGAAAGCTACAGCACCTGCAAAAGCAGAAAAAGCTCCAGCTAAGAAATCTGCTGGTAAAGCAGATGACCTTAAGAAAATTGAAGGTATCGGTCCTAAAATAGCATCTACTCTAGTAGAAGCTGGTATCGCAACATTTGCAGATCTTGCTAAAGCAGATCCAGCAAACATTTCTGAAATCATTGCTGGCGTAAGAGGTAATCACGTACCAACTACATGGCCACAACAAGCTCAGCTTGCAGTGGACGGTAAATGGGATGAATTACAAGAATTACAAGACCGTCTAGACGGTGGAGTAGAAAAATAAGTTTAACCGTATCTGAATTTTATACAGATCATAAAATAAATTATCATGGCTCATAAAAAAGGAGTAGGTAGTTCGAAAAACGGAAGGGAATCTCACTCAAAACGTCTAGGCGTTAAGATTTACGGAGGTCAAGCAGCAATCGCTGGTAACATCCTAATCCGTCAGCGCGGTATGGAACACCACCCAGGTGAAAACGTATATGCTGGTAAGGACTTTACATTACATGCAAGAGTAGACGGACTAGTGAAGTTTACTAAGAAAAGAAACAATAGATCTTACGTATCTATCGTTCCTGTAGCTGAGGCTTAAGAACGAGTTCTTTTTAAAAGACAAAATCCCAAATCGATTTATTCGGTTTGGGATTTTTTATGTTTTATAGACTATAACTAGAATTCTAACACATGACCACTTTACACTAATTCAGTAAAATAGAAGCGCATATCCATAAAATAAACAGAATAATTATAATGCCATCGTGACATAAATAACATCAAAACTAACTACCTGAGCAACTATTATTTCTAAAGTAGCATTACTATAGGAACATATATATCAACCAAATTAAGAGCAGTATAAAGCAATAGATAACGTATTTAAAGACAAATTACCTGGCAAGCCCAGCTCTACCCAATTCTACTATAAGAGAGTCGCAAAAAGCACCTTCTTCCAACTCACCTATATTTGCTATTTGAATACTATAAACATCAGTAAAACCTGTCTGATCAACTATAGAGGTATCTCTAAGAGTATTGAGACTTGTTACTAGTCTAGAAATAGGCCAGTCATTCATTTTAATAGAATCACCAGTAATTTTAAGACCTGCCTTACCATAAACACCAGCTGCATTTCCACCCATTATAAAACCACTAAGGTGAGTGGTTTTCACTTCTTTTTTAGGAAAATCTGTACTACATGATGTCATACACAATGCGATCAATAAAACTATAAAAAACTGCTTCATAATAAAGGGTTCATTAGGAATAACGAATATAAAGTTTCTTTATTCTAGAAAGAAACAAAGAGCGATACTTAAAAGATAAAAAAAATCCCGATAAAATGTCATGTACATTTTATCGGGATTCCTATTAACTTTTATAGAGAATTATACTCTAATTCCTTTAAGACGTTTTTCGATCTTTTGTTTTTTTGCAGTAAGCAATTTCATAAGATCCATTATCTCTACATCTTTCGTTTCCTTGTAAATCTCATTAAGGCCTAGAATAAGCTCTTTTGCTTTTCTTGATGAATGTACTCTATCACTAGTCGACATATTACTCATCGATGCTCCTAGCCATTCATTTGCGTCTTTTATTATATCCATTTCTTCTTTAATTTTATCTCGCTTTCGCGAAAGCGTAACTATTTAAAAGCAATTACGATGCCAAAAGTTAGTCAATTTATTTGAATTTCCTAACAAATGGCTAGAATATTTAAGAATTCTTAATATCTATAATATTCTGGCTTGAAAGGACCTTCAACTTTTACGCCTATATATTCTGCTTGATCTTCTTTCAATTCAGTAAGCTCTGCTCCCATTCTCTCTAAGTGAAGCGCAGCTACTTTTTCATCAAGATGCTTAGGTAACATGTATACTTCATTTTCATAAGCATCTCTATTATTCCAAAGTTCAATTTGCGCAAGAGTCTGATTAGTAAATGAGTTACTCATTACAAAACTTGGGTGACCAGTCGCACAACCTAAGTTCACAAGACGGCCTTCAGCAAGAAGTATGATGTCTTTACCGTTAATAGTATACTTATCTACTTGTGGCTTAATTTCTACTTTAGAGTCACCATGATTAGTATTTAAGTAAGCCACATCTATCTCATTGTCAAAATGTCCGATGTTACAAACAATAACCTTATCGCGCATAGCCTCAAAGTGCTCACCGCGTATAATATCCTTATTACCAGTGGTAGTAATAACGATGTCTGCATTACCTACCACGTTCTCAAGTTTCTTAACTTCAAAACCATCCATAACTGCTTGTAATGCACAAATAGGATCTATTTCAGTAACCGTAACGATAGAACCAGCACCTTTAAAAGAAGCAGCACTACCTTTACCTACATCACCATATCCACAAACTACCACACGCTTACCAGCAAGCATAGTATCTGTTGCACGACGTACAGCATCTACAGCACTCTCACGACAACCGTATTTATTATCAAACTTAGATTTAGTAACAGAATCATTAACGTTAATGGCTGGCATTACTAGAGTACCATTCTTCATACGCTCGTATAATCTGTGAACACCAGTTGTAGTCTCTTCAGATAAACCATTGATACCAGCAGCTAGTTCTGGATATTCATCAAAAACCATGTTAGTTAAATCACCACCATCATCAAGAATCATATTTAACGGCTTGCGATCTTCTCCAAAGAAAAGAGTTTGCTCGATACACCAGTTAAATTCTTCTTCATTCATACCTTTCCAAGCATAAACAGGGATACCAGCAGCAGCGATAGCAGCAGCGGCATGATCTTGTGTAGAAAATATATTACAAGAAGACCAAGTAACATCTGCTCCTAAAGCGACAAGAGTCTCAATAAGAACTGCAGTTTGAATAGTCATGTGAAGACATCCTGCTATACGAGCGCCTTTAAGTGGCTGCTCATCTTTGTATTCTTCTCTCAATGACATTAAACCAGGCATCTCTGCCTCGGCAAGTTGAATTTCTAAACGTCCATACTCTGCAAGAGACATGTCTTTTACTTTATTAGGTACGTAAGGAACTGTTTTATTGCTCATAGAATTTTATTTTAATATATAAGTCGTTGATTCTATTCAAAATCAACAAATTAAAAGCATTTTTTATTTATTAAATTGCGGCTGCAAACTTACAAAAAATCAACCGGTTTTTATGCCACTTTTTCATTCCCTTAACAACCGTGAGAATACAGAGGTTTTTATCTGGAAAATCACTGAGACTGAAGCCTTTCTAAGAACTGACATAGAACTGTCAGAAAACTCTAAGAATAGGTTATTCACCATGAGTTCAGACCTGCATAGAAAAGGTTTCTTAAGTATAAGACATTTACTTAAAATAGCTGGATATAGTGATTTACAACTATTTTACACAGATAACGGTAAACCCCATCTAGAAGATGGCAAGCATATTTCTATAACACATAGTTATGAATTTACTGCTATTATCATAAGTGATGTACCCATAGGTATAGATATAGAAAAGCAACGTGATAAAATAAAACGTATCGCTCCTAAGTTTATAGGCTACGAACAAGATTTCATATCTTCTATCGATAATTCCATAAAAGAACTTACTGTAGTCTGGGGCGCAAAAGAATCCATGTATAAACTTTACGGTAAAAAAGGTTTGGGCTTTAAAGCCCATTGTTTAGTAGAACCTTTTACAATGCGTAGCGATTTAACTATCTCTCGTATTATTTATGAAAATGATAATTTAAAGTTTGATGTTTATTTTCAAGAAATCGAGAATTTCATGCTAGTTTATGTAATTCCATCTCGCAATGCTTGATATTCTCAAAACAATTGAGCAAGCAAATCGCTGCTTATCCATTCTTATAGATCCAGAAAAAATGGAGATGGATGCGATTCACGCTTTCGCGAAAGCGGTTTCCATAACCATCCACAACCTTAAAGAAAAACTACAAATAGATCAATTTTATTTTTTTGTAGGTGGCAGCACGATGGAGAACGTAAATTTTGACAAATGGGTTAACAAATTAAAAGAAAATAGCAATATACCGATCGTTATCTTTCCGGGATCTCACCATCAACTATCTGAAAATGCGGATGCATTGCTATTTTTAAATCTAGTTTCAGGACGCAACTCTGATTTTTTAATAGAACAACAAGTCCATGCTGCAAATAAATTAAAGAAATCAAATCTAGAAGTTGTTCCTACTGGATATTTACTTATAAATGGCGGCAAAGAGACAGCCGTGCAACGCATCTCGCAAACCCTGCCATTACCACAGCACGATATGGATTCTATTGTGAATCATGCATATGCTGCACAACTTATGGGAAATAAATTAGTTTATTTAGAAGCTGGTAGCGGCGCTCTAAAATCGGTTTCTACAGACATAGTGCGTGAAGTAACACAACAACTTCATATTCCATTAATAGTAGGCGGCGGCTTGCGAACTATTCAAGATATACGATCCGTTTATGATGCAGGCGCACAAATGGTAGTAGTAGGAACAGCAATTGAAGAGAATATCAAATGGAATGGCTAGCTTTGTAACACCGAAACCAAAAAAAAATGAAAGCATCTATTGAACTTACTATGTCGCCATTACAAGATGATTATGAGCAACACATCATCAAATTCATAAAAACGCTGCGTGATTCTGAATTTGAGGTCTTAGAAAACCCATTAGCTACACAAATTTATGGAGATTTTACTCCTATGATGAATTTCTTAACTAAGGAAATGGCAAAAAGTATGGAAGAGACTAAAGCTGTTCTCTTTTACATGAAAGTGGTTAAAACAGACCGTCATGATTATGAGCCTTTCTTTTAATGGAGGTTTTAGAATTTATTTTTGGGCAGTATAGAGACTATAGTACATCGCATATTGTTTTAGAAATAGCTGCTCTCGTCATTAGTCTAATCAGTGTTTATTATTCATTTAAGAACAGTGTTCTAGTGTTTCCTTTTGGAATAATTAGTACGCTAATTTTCGTCTACTTATTATTTCAATGGAATCTACTTGGCGACATGGTGATCAACGGTTATTATTTTATCATGAGTGTCTATGGTTGGTATTTCTGGTTAAACGGTAATAAAAACAAGAGGGAAGTATCCATATCAAAAACTGCCACACTAGAATGGGTTACAGCGATGGTCATATCCCTAAGCACAGGACTAGCCATCTATTTACTCTATTATATCACCGATAGATTAGAAAATTGGGTTTCTTATGTAGATATGATCACCACCGGAATATTCTTTGCAGGAATGTGGCTCATGGCTAGACGCAAACTTGAGCACTGGCTCATTCTCGCTTTAGGTAATCTTATATCTATACCGCTCTATTTTTACAAAGGCTATAGTTTCAGCGCATTTCTTTATATATTTCTCTTTATTATTGCCATCTTCGGCTATCAAGAATGGAAAAAATACCTCAACAAAAAGCCTTCGAAGGTTTAAAAATAGTTCTTTACGGACCTGAAAGCACTGGTAAAAGCACGCTCACACGTCAACTTACCGATCATTTTAAAACAGTAAAAGTAGACGAGTATGCCAGAGAATATCTCCAAGAAAAATTTGATCGAACAGGTAAAATTTGCACTTATGAAGATTTAATACCTATCACAATAGGACAACGCATTACTGAAAATGAAGCCGCTCAAAAAGCTACTGATTATCTAATTTGCGATACAGACGCCTTAGAAACCTACGTATATTCCATAGCATATTTTGACAAAGCACCAGAAGAGCTTAAAACAGCTGTAAGTAAAAGCGAATATGACTTATATTTACTGCTAGATGTTGACATTCCATGGGTCGCAGACGATTTAAGAGATAAACCAGAAGATCGCAAGGGAATGTTTCAACGTTTTGAACAAGGATTGCAAGATTTTGATAAAAAATACGTAATCATATCTGGCATTGGAGAAGATAGATTTAAAAATGCTCTAGCCGCCATTGAAAACATTACAAATTAATGAAGTTAACTGACCAACATAAAGAGCAACTCATTGAAAAAGGTATTTCTGAAGAAGTACTATATAAACAGTTAGATAGATTTAAAAAAGGATTCCCCATAGTCAGGTTAGATAGACCTGCTTTAATAAACGATGGTATTATTTCTTTAAAACAACTTAATAAAATAGAGTTGATTAAATTTTATGAAGAACAAGTATCACATCTAGATGTTATAAAATTTGTCCCTGCAAGTGGCGCTGCCACACGCATGTTTAAATTTTTACATGAATTTTTAAATGGGTTTGACCCACAAGAAGACTCTATAAATAGTTACATCAACCTTAATAAAGCACCAGAATTATTCACTTTCTTTATAGGAATGGAAAAATTCCCTTTCTATAAAAAGATTATAAAATCTTTAAAAAGGAAACATACAGATTGGGCTGCAAAACCAGTACAATCTAAAAAGGTTCTATTCATAGAAGAAATGCTTTCTGAAAACGGTTCTAACTATGGCTCAATGCCCAAAGGCTTAGTTCCATTTCATAAATATAAAGGCCACACAGCGACAGCCTTTGAAGAGCATTTATTTGAAGCTTCTATATATGCTAGTAGTAATCAGCTAGCCAGACTTCATTTTACCATAGCACCAGCTTTTAAAAATCACTTTAAAGAAGAATTTGATCGCATTCAAAAAATAGTAGAAGTAAAAACAAACACTAGATTTGAGATCAGTTTTTCACATCAATCTGCTAGCACAGACACTGTTGCTGTAGATGATAATAATGAAGCTATTGTTCTAGAAAACGGATGCCTTTTTTTCCGTCCTGCTGGACATGGAGCATTGCTAGAAAATCTAGATCAGTTAGACGCCGATTTGATTTTCATCAAGAACATTGATAATGTAACTACGTCAGCTTATGAAAAGCAGGTTAGTGAATACAAAAAATTTCTTGCCGGTTATTTAATACAAATTAGGAATAAAACATATGACTACCTTAAAACTATAGATAGCAAGGAAGTAAGTGATGAATTAAAACTAGAAATAGAAGGTTTTATCACCCAACAGCTCGACAATGTACTACCGACAGATTATAAGAAATATGCTTATGAGTACCAATTAGAGTATTTATATGAAAAACTTAACCGCCCGTTGAGAGTTTGTGGTATGGTTAAAAATGAAGGAGAACCTGGCGGTGGCCCTTTCTGGATTCACAATCAAAAAGGAGAACTCTCTCTTCAAATTATAGAAAGCGCGCAAATAGATCCTAAAAATAAAAGTCAGCAAGCGATTGCCGTAAAAGCTACCCACTTTAATCCGGTAGACCTTATATGTAGTGTACGTGATTACAAAGGAAACAAATTTAATCTCATGGATTTTTGTGATGAAGAAACTGGTTTCATAACTCATAAATCTCGCAAAGGAATGTGTATAAAAGCACAAGAATTACCAGGATTATGGAATGGCGGCATGGCATACTGGAACACCATTTTTGTAGAAGTACCTCTTATTACTTTTAACCCTGTGAAAACAGTTAACGACTTATTAAAATCTGCACACCAGCTAGATTAATGAATATAGAACAACTACATAAAGAAGTGCAATATAAAGCAGTTGCCAGCAGTGGTCCCGGTGGACAAAATGTAAATAAGGTGGCCACAAAGGTTCAATTGTATTTTGATGTTTTAAATAGTCTCGCTTTCGCGAAAGCGGAACACGAAAGGATTAAAACAGCGCTATTTAAACAACTTACTAGCGATGGCGTTTTACAAGTCAATTGTCAAGAATCTAGAAGTCAGGCCAAAAATAAAGAACTGGTTTTTAAAAAATTACTAGCCATACTTTCCAAAGCTAGTGTAATCATTAAAGTACGTAGAAAAAGGACTGTACCTAAGTCTGTTAAACGAAAACGTCTTAATGATAAGAAGAAACATAGCGACAAAAAGAAAGATCGCAATTATAGATATTAAACCCTATTACTATGAAGAACTTGCTATACATGCTCATGTCAGTTTTATTGATTTCTTGTAATCAAAAAACTAATGACAGCACAACAACTCCTATAGATTCTAACATTTTAGAAGTAGAAGAAATAACAAATGAATTTGCTATAGTCATTCATGGTGGCGCAGGTACAATAAAAAAGGAGAACATGACTCCAGAACTAGAAGCGCAATACAATGAGAAATTAACAGAATCCATAAAAGCTGGTCATGAAATTCTTGCAAATGGCGGTAGTGCCATGGATGCTGTAGAAGCAAGTATTAGAATAATGGAAGACTCACCTTTATTTAACTCTGGTAAAGGAGCTGTTTTTACGCATGACGGCATCAATTCTCTGGATGCTAGTTTTATGGACGGCACAACACTCAATGCTGGAGCAATTGCTGGTGTAACTACTGTAAAAAACCCTATCTCACTAGCCAGAAAAGTGATGACAGATTCTGAACATGTATTATTAAGTGGAGCTGGCGCAGACTCTTTTGCAACATCCCTTGATGACAAAAACATTGAAATAGTAGATAATAAATATTTCTACACAGAGCGTCGTTTCAAATCTTTACAGCGCGTCTTAGAAAGAGAAAAAGCTAAAGATGAGAAAACAGTTGCACGATTAGAAATCGAAGATCCTTTTATAAAGGATTCTAAATATGGTACTGTAGGCTGTGTTGCTCTCGATAAAAACGGAAATATAGCAGCAGGAACCAGCACTGGCGGTATGACCAATAAAAAATATGGTCGTATAGGTGATTCTCCTATTATAGGAAGTGGTACCTATGCTAACAATAAAACTTGTGGTGTATCAAGTACTGGACATGGCGAGTTTTTTATTAGAGCACAAGTAGCTTATGACATAAGCGCATTAATGGAATACGGTGACCGTACACTAGAAGAGGCTACAGAAGAAGTAATCCAAGAAAAATTAGTTGATCTAGGTGGTACTGGTGGTATTGTAGCTTTGGATCATTTAGGAAACATTTCCATGGAGTTTAATACCGCGGGAATGTATCGCGCAATGATGGATGATGATGGGAAACTTACCGTTGGGATGTATAAACAGTAATGCGCTGTGAGTTTGTGAGTTTGTGAAAATTCTGAAATAAACTCACAAGAAAAAGAGGAATTAATTCCGCTAAATAACAAGAACGCCGCGAGGCGACAAATTAAATTCCTAGCGGCAGACTTCAGTCTGCCATTGGTGAATACAATCATAGAAAAGAAACAAAAATGAAAATAATATCCTATAACGTAAACGGTATCAGAGCAGCGATGAAGAAAGAATTCATCAAATGGTTAACAGCGGCAAATCCTGATGTGCTTTGTTTACAAGAAATAAAAGCTCAAGAAGACCAGATAGATACAGAGGCTTTTAAAGAAGCTGGATATGAGTACCAATACTACTATAGCGCACAGAAGAAAGGCTATTCTGGTACGGCTATCATTTCTAAGATAAAACCAGACCATGTAGAATATGGAACTGGTATAGAAACTATGGACTTTGAAGGTAGAAACATTAGAGCCGATTTTGGCGATCTATCCATAATGTCTATGTATTTACCTAGCGGTACTAATGATGAACGACTGGGCTTTAAATTTGAATATATGGAGCAGTTTCTAGAGTATTCTAAGGAATTGAGAAAAGAGCGTCCTAATTTATTAGTTTGTGGAGATTATAATATTTGCCATAAGGCTATAGATATTCATAATCCAGTTGGACTTAAGAAAACATCTGGTTTTTTACCAGAAGAACGTGAGTGGATGGACCGTTTTGTAGAAAGTGGTTTTATAGACACTTTTAGAATGTTTAATCAAGAGCCTGACCAGTACTCCTGGTGGAGTTATCGTGGTGGTTCTCGTGCTAGAAATAAAGGATGGAGATTAGACTACCACATGGTAAACAACTCTTTAAAAGACAGAGTAAAACGCGCTGTAATTTTAAGCGAGGCCGTACATAGTGATCACTGTCCTGTAATGGTGGAGATAGATTAAGGTTTTAAAAATAAATATAAGATATGGCGAGCCGATCCCTGATAAATTTGGGAAAGGCTTCTATATTACAAATAGCTGTTCATTACCAAATTTTCTGGGATAACCATTCAAATAAAAAGGTATCAGACATTTTATTCTAATTTTATTTCTATCGTTTACTACTTATAGTGTAACAGCTCAAGAACCTCAACGTCCTACTGATAATAAAGGATTTGTCTTCTCACCTGGAATAATTCTACAATCTAATATGTTTGTAGAAGCTAATTTACTGTACGGTAATGTAGTTAATGTGCCCGGGAAAATACCCATTATGTATTACAGCGGATTTAGAATCGGTATTGAATCTAATTTAAGTACTAAGCATTATACTTTTGCACCCAAAATAGGTTACGAGTATACCCCAGAACTTCTTAGTTTTAGGCTGAGTGCAGTAAATTATTTTCAAGGTGATAATTCTGAATTTAGAATACTACCAGAAATTGGATTGAGTCTTTTCACTTTAATAAATCTCAACTATGGATATGGAATAAGTTTAAATGATCAAAACTTACATAATGTCGGTAAACACAGGATAAGTATAACAATCAACTTAAACAGAACGCTTAATCGTGCTTGGTAGCAAGATTAAATTACTATTAATAATAACCTGATAAACTCAAGCCTTTCCTGCAAGTACCACCACAAATTCTCCCTTAGGTTTTTTGTGTTCGAAATGGGCAATAGCTTCTGTAACCGTACCTCTAAAATGCTCTTCGTAGAGTTTTGTTATCTCACGAGATACAGAAACCTGTCGTTCTTCTCCGTAGTGCGATTTAAAATCGGCTAGAGTTTTTAATAATTTGTGGGGAGATTCATAAAAAACTATGGTTCTAGTTTCTTCTTTTAAGAATTCCAGTCGTTTCTGGCGTCCTTTTTTAACAGGAAGAAACCCTTCAAATATAAATTTATCACATGGCATTCCAGAAACTGTAAGAGCCGGCACAAAAGCCGTTGCACCAGGTAACGATTGTACTTCTAACTCATTTTCAATAAGCTTGCGAGTTAGTAAAAAACCTGGATCACTTATCCCTGGAGAACCAGCATCAGTAATAAGAGCCATAGTCTCACCTGCCTGTATTCTCTTTACAATAGTGTCACTTATTTTATGCTCATTATGCATGTGGTAAGATAGCATTTGAGTAGCAATACCATAATGCTGTAATAATTTACCACTAGTCCTAGTGTCTTCTGCAAGAATAATATCTACCTCTTTTAATATTTCTACCGCACGATAGGTCATGTCTTTAAGATTACCGATAGGTGTAGGAACGAGGTAAAGTTTCATGTGTCTTATTTATTTTACAAAGATAAAGAAGTATAGATGTAAGAAATGACTTTTAAATCTCTAACATTTTATATAACACAGTATGTTTTTATAGAGATGGCTATTGGTGTTCCGCTTTCGCGAAAGCGGAATTAAAACAAAGATATACTCCTTAATAAAGCAATCTAGAGGTATCTTTGTTCCATGACTAGAGATGAGCAATTAAAAGATAGATGGGTACGCACAGTGGCGTTTTTTCAATCCCGATTTGCAGATGGTGATGAGATGGATCTGGATGCTATATTATTTATAATAGGCCTACAAGAACTAGGACAATTGCATCGCAAGTTTCAAAAAGATGAGAAATTGCAATTGATGCATATTGCTATATGTAGAGTTTTAGAACCGTATGGTTATTATGAATTTTCTCATTATGACGATGATAAATGGCCGCATTATATTGTTAAGGAAAATTTGCCACCTCTTAAAGCTGGAGAACAATCTTTATTAATGAAAGAAGCGATTGTAAACTATATGGTAGTAAGCGAGGTTATAGATTAATTTATTTAATCACTACTTTCTTCTCTCTAGTTACTAAAACTACGGCTAGAATTATAACACCAGTCGAGACTCCTTGCCAAAAGTGGAATTGTTCTCCATCCATAATACCCCATGTGAGACCTATAACAGGCATTAAATAGGTGACAGAACTAGCAAAAACCGGAGAAGTGATCTGTACAAGTTTGTTAAACATAATTTTTGCTGCAACGGTTCCAAAAATAGATAAGACTACCATATACATTAAACTACGTTGTACCGCTGGACTAGAATACTCTAGAGAAGCACCGTCTGCACTGAAAAATACTATGGCCGCAAGTGGAGCGATGAATACAAAATTACCTGTCGCGATAGCGAGTGGTTTAATGTTTTGAAGATACCTCTTTATAATATTTACATTACTCGCATAACAAGTACACGCTATTAGAACCAGTCCAGCAAATAGATAATTCTGATCTGGATGACTATCCATACCTGTAAGTACTAACCCTACAGCTCCTGCTAGACCTATGATCACGCCTAGAAGTTGCTTTTTTGAGAATGAAATCCCAAAAATAACACTTCCCATTATCAAGGTAATTAATGGTACGGTAGAATTGAGAATAGCACTTATAGCACTGTCTATTTCTGTTTGCGCATAGGCAAATAAGAAAGCGGGAAAAAATGTACCTAGTAAACCTGAGACAGCTAGCCATGGCCAGTCTTTTCTTTTAGTCTTTATAAAGGATTTCCAGCCTATAGCGATAAGTATAACCCCAGAAATCATGGTACGCACCGCGCCTAACTGTAAAGGCTGCAATACTAATTCTCCATTATTCTCACCGAGAGCCTTTTTAATTAAAATAAATGAAGAACCCCAAATAAGGCTTAAAACAACTAGGTAAACGTACTTGAGTCTAGAATTATCCATAAAAATAAAAGGACAAAGATGAACTTTATAACTATTAGAATTGCAAAATATTTACAAAAGTGTTGTGGACTCCTTTTATTCTTTCCACTTTAAAGTTTCCATCATTTTAATCATGTCTTTTTTCACATAATCTACCGCTGGTAAAATGGAGTCATAATTAGGCTGTGTATAGAAATATAAAGACGCTGTAAGAAAGTGTTTTGTACTGTCTGTCACATAGAATTGCGCATTAGAAGCCGCATTACCTTCTATCTCGTACATCATCCCGTAGGTCTTATTCATCTTATTAACAAATGGGTAATCACCTATTACATCTGCTTTTTGATTATGGTCATAAGACAGTTTCTGACCATCAATAAGTAGTTTTCTCAAATTATCTTGTACCGGTCTATAATTTAAATACACGGTAGCGTCCATACCTGGATATTCTATTTTCATAGAACAATCTGTTTTAGCCAGTATTCTAGCATATTCATTTACCTCAAAAGAAAACGGACAGTTCAAATTATTAGACTGCACGTAGTCACCTTCAGGAAAATCTAGTGCAAGCTGTGCACTAGGTTTAGGCAACACTTCCTTATCGTTACAGCTAGAGACTGTGATGATAAGAGTTAGTACAAGTAGTATTCTTAAGCTAGCGTACATTTGATTTGTTTAATGCGTTTATTATCCATCACCTCTATTAAAAAGGTAATATTATGAAAAGTTATTTTATCTAATTTTCTAGGAAAATGACCTGTTTGTTCTAATATAAAACCAGCCAGAGTTTCTGACTCACCTTTACTACCATCAAAGATTGCAGCGTCTTCTTCTTCTAGATCTAGAACTCTATAAAAATCTTTTAATTGCGTTTTTCCTTCAAAAACATAATTCTTATCATCTAGCTTTGAATACACTAAATCTTCCTCGTCAAACTCGTCGCTGATGTCTCCTACTATCTCTTCAATAATGTCTTCTAGAGATATTAAACCACTAGTCCCACCATATTCATCTACTACTATAGCTATATGCTTTTTCTTCTCTTGAAATTCTTGTAATAAATCGTCTAGCTTTTTATTCTCAGGCACAAAATAGACTTCTCTAAGCAGTTTAGTCCATTCATAATTCTTACGCTCTATATAAGGAAGTAAATCTTTTACATAAAGAACACCTGTAATATGATCTATACTTTCTTTATAACATGGTATACGTGAATATCCATGTTCAATTACTTGTGGTATAATATCTTTAAAAGGTAAAGTGTCGTCAAGAGCAAAAACATCAGTACGGTTGCGCATCACGTTCTTAGTATGCGTGTTACCGAAACTCACAATACCTTGTAACAATTGCTGCTCTTCGTCTGTAGTATCGTTCTCATCTGTCAGTTCTAGAGCCTGTGATAATTGAGATATGGTAATATTAGATTTCTTACTACCTAGACGGTCCTGTATCAACAAGGTCACGTATCGCATAGGCAAACTGATAAAACTGAATATTTTATCAAGAATATTAAGCGGTATCGCCATGAAACTGGCAAAACCTTTAGGATTGCGATTTGCATAAACCTTAGGGAAAATCTCACCGAATAGCAATATCAAAAAGGTAATAACCACTACCTCAAGAACAAATCTAATATCAAGGTCAAATTGAAAACCAAAATCTACAGCAACAGGTTCAATATTTGCAAACCATGTTTCACTAAGAATACCAAATATTAAAACCGACGTTATATTGATCGCATTATTTGCAATCAATATGGTAGCTAGCAGTTTCTTAGGCCTATCTAATAGTTTCTTTACTATACTACGTCTAGGAAAATCTTCATTTTCGTCATCTAACTCTGTGCTAGATAGCGTGAAAAAAGCTACTTCGGCACCGCTTATAAGTGCGCTACCTATTAATAGCAATATAAAAACGGCTAGATATATGAATTGATCTCCACTAGAAATCATTGAAACATTAAGTAAAAGCGCTGGGTCAGGATCCAATTAGTATGAATTAATTCTTTTAAATTAAAATGGTAAATCGTCATCGTCGCTAGCACTACTATCACTAGTTACAGGCTGGCTGTAAGTATTACTAGATGGTGATTGCGGCTGTTGTGGCGCTGCAGCCTGAGGTTGCTGCTGTGTTTGAGGACGAGCAGGAGCACTTTGTTGTGGTCTACTAGGTGCTGCAGCTTCATTTTTAGGTGTTAAGAAAGTAAATTCTTGCACTTGAATTTCGGTCGTGTAGCGTTGCTGTCCATCTTCTCCAGTCCACTGACGGTTTTTAATGCGCCCTTCTACATATACCTTATCTCCTTTCTTCAAGTATTTCTCACATACTTCGGCAGCTTTATTACGTACAACACAATTGTGCCATTCTGTATTTGAAACACGCTCACCAGTACTGCGGTTTACATATTCTTCATTTGTAGCCAGTGGGAATCTACCTATGCAATTTCCACCTTCAAAGTACTTCATCTTCACTTCGTCTCCCGTGTGACCTATAAGTATCACTTTATTTACTGTACCTGCCATAATTAGTCTGTATTGAATTTATAAATATATTGTCTTGTATGGTTGTTTAAAAAAGTTGTCAAAGATATGGAAAAACGCCCACGTCGTGAGATTGTTAGCCCATGTAAATTACAAAATTGTTTTATTTCAATTGCCAAAAATCTTTCATAAAACGCTCCATCAATACATGTACAGGTCTTTCTTGAGCCTCTTCAATAGTAATAGCACCGTTTATCTCATCTTCTACTTCCACAATCCAGAAATAGGCATGTATCTTTCTGTGAGATAATTTATGGATAATAGGCTCTTGGTTGTATACGCTTTCGCGAAAGCGAGACCCACCAACAACATCTTTAAACACTTCATGCTCTGTTAACTCTACTGGCAACAGTGCGCCACTAGCATCTATATAAGGAAACTCAAATAACCCAGCCCATATACTACTGTTATCGCGCTGATTAAACAGAAGTTTTTTGGACGGCGTCTGTATAACTATATAATGATGGAAAAGGCTCTTAACCTTAGTCTTCTTAATCTTAACTGGTAAATCTGCAATTCTACCTTCATTAAATGCGACACAATCTTTTTGAAAAGGACAGTTGTCACAATCAGGGTTTTTGGGTGTGCACTGCATCGCACCGAATTCCATAATCGCCTGATTATGCGTAGCAGGATCTTTCCTATCAAGCAATTTGCTCGCCAGTTCCTTAAATTCTCTAACGCCTGCCGGCACATTAATAGGTGTTGCGATACCATATATACGAGATAGAACACGATACACATTACCGTCCACGACAGCAACCGGTTCATTAAAGGCAAAACTAGCGATCGCAGCAGCGGTATAATCACCTACTCCTTTTAAAGTAAGGAGTTCTTTATAGGTATCAGGAAATTTAAGATCATTATCGACTATTTGCACGGCGGCAGCTTGTAAATTTCTAGCACGGGAATAATAGCCTAATCCCTGCCATAATTTAAGTACATCATCTTGGGGTGCAGCGGCTAGTTCTTGAACTGTAGGGTAGTTTTTAACAAAACTTTTATAGTAAGGTAACCCTTGTTTAACGCGAGTTTGCTGTAATATGACCTCACTAAGCCAAATAAAATATGGGTTTTGAGTATCGCGCCACGGCAGCTCTCTCTTGTTAACTACATACCAATCAATAAGTTGCCTAGAAAAGTCCATAAAAAGCGTTAAATTGCAGCCTGCAATATATATCTTCTTAAATTTTAATTGATTAGAGATTTCATATTTACTTTTTTAGGGTATATTTGCGCCCTGTTTAATAAACCCTAATTAAATTAAAATTTAAAAATGACTAAAGCAGATATCGTATCTAAGATTTCAGACAAACTGGGAATGGAGAAGACTGATGTACAGGCAACTGTTGAGTCTTTCATGAATGAGGTGAAGGATTCTCTTGAAACTGGAGAGAACGTATATTTACGTGGTTTTGGTAGCTTTATTGTAAAAACTAGAGCTGAAAAGACTGGACGTAACATTTCTAAGAACACAACAATCAAAATTCCTGCTCACAATATACCTGCTTTTAAACCAGCTAAGGTTTTTGTAGACGGAGTAAAATCAAACGTAAAAGTTAAGTAAAAAAATAAGAGATATGCCAAGCGGTAAAAAAAGAAAGAGACATAAGGTAGCAACGCACAAACGTAAAAAACGTAGACGTGCTAATCGTCACAAGAAGAAAAAGTAGTCTCAGACTACTTTTTTTTTATTTTTAAGAGTTCTTTGACATAGGGTTGCAACTGACAACTCGTTGATTATACAAGTAGTAACAAACTTGTATTAAAAACATATAAACATACTTTACTTGCTACTAATCGTTAGTACATGTAAGGTTATAAACATTACAGGAATTATGG
This sequence comes from Nonlabens sp. Asnod3-A02, assembly GCF_045063755.1. NCBI lineage: Bacteria > Pseudomonadati > Bacteroidota > Flavobacteriia > Flavobacteriales > Flavobacteriaceae > Nonlabens > Nonlabens sp. Asnod3-A02. The sequence continues at coordinate 703,458 of NZ_JBEFOC010000008.1, read as the reverse complement.
ATAAAGAAATTATTATCCGTTCCAGTGCTACAAAAATCGATTATGCTCTTACCAAAAATGGAAGACTAGTCGAATTACACAAAGATGAAGAAGAAAATAAGTTTGCGGTAAGTGATATATTCATTGCAAAATCACGCAAGGTACTTTCTGGTCTTAACGCTACATTTGTAGACGTAGGCTATGAAAAAGATGGTTTTTTACACTATCACGACCTAGGTGTTAAATACCTTACCCAACTTAAATTTACCAAACAAGTTTTAAGTGGTAGACGTAAAAATTTTACGCTTAAGGACATAAAATTTGAAAAAGATTTAGAAAAGCACGGTGCAATTGAAAATGCAATCACACCTACACAACCTATTCTTGTTCAAGTAGTTAAAGAACCTATTTCTACCAAAGGACCTCGCCTAAGTGCAGAGCTTTCTTTACCAGGTAGGTATGTTGTTCTAGTTCCTTTTTCTGATCGCATCTCTATATCTCAAAAGATAGAAGATAAAGAAGAAAAAAGCCGTTTAAAAAGACTTGTAAAAAGCATTAAACCTGAAGGATTTGGCGTCATCGTACGTACAGTCGCAAAAGGTAAACTCGTAGCAGATCTGGACCAAGATTTACAAAATCTTGTAGCAAAATGGGAAACCATGTGTAGCAAAATACACAAGGCACAATTCCCAACTAAGGTTATGACTGAAGTAAGTCGTACCAATTCCCTTATGAGAGATGTTTTTAATGACACATACACTTCTATAGTCGTAGACGACCAAGAGGTTTTTGAAGAAATTAAAAACTATTTAAAAACTATTGCCCCACATAAAGAGTCTATCGTAAAATACCACAATCCGAGAACATCAGTTTTTGAGAAATTTGGTATAGAACGTCAAATCAAAACATCATTTGGCCGTACAGTATCTATGAGCAAAGGTGCATACCTTGTTATAGAGCATACTGAGGCTATGCATGTTATAGATGTAAACTCTGGAAATAGATCTAATAAAGCAGACAGTCAGGAAGACACTGCACTAGAAACCAACATGATATCTGCAACTGAGATTGCGCGCCAGTTAAGGCTTAGAGACATGGGTGGTATTATAGTAGTAGATTTTATCGACATGCGTAAAGCAGAGAATCGCAAGAAACTCTATGAACACATGAGAGATGAAATGTCAGAAGACCGTGCAAAACACAAGATCCTTCCACCTAGTAAATTTGGTCTTATCCAGATTACTAGACAGCGTGTAAGACAAGAAGTAAATATTAAAACTCGTGAGGAAAATCCTGATGGAAATGGAAAGGAAATACAAGCTCCTATTCTAGTCATACAGGAAATTACCGAAACATTAGAACGACACCTTAAGGCTGGTGTAAAAAAGATAACGCTCAATGCGCATCCTTTTATCGCTGCTTTTATAACAAAAGGATATCCTTCTATACGATCTAAATGGTTTATGAACCATAAAAAATGGGTCAAGGTAGTACCTAGAGATGCCTATACTTATCTAGAATATAAATTTAAAGATAAGGACGGTAAAGAACTTAAATAATTATAAACGCCTACAGGTTTAGACTTGTAGGCGTTTTTTTGTGGGTTATTTTTAGGGTCTCGCTTTCGCTAAAGAGAGGTAATAACAAGCTTTATTAACAAATCACACACCAGTAACGACAGAAAACAGTTATGCAAAACTCCTAAACACATGATTATTCACTAAAAGATGGTGGTTATTCAAGCTTTTTACAGATCTTATTATAATCATTAAGAAAAGTACTTAATTCCACAATCCAATAATTAACTGTAGAATTAAAGGTTGAATGACATTAAAAAAAGGTTGAGCGTCTATTTCTCAATATTTTCTAAAATTATTCCTTACCACATTAATTACCGAGTACCTTTGCAAAAAATTTGAGTACTATGCAAGCTAAAACACCTTCACAATCATTTACTACCGTTACTGATATGGTATTACCTAGTGAGACTAATCCGCTTAATAATCTTTTTGGTGGTGAATTACTAGCTCGTATGGATCGCGCGGCGAGTATTGCTGCCAGACGTCATTCTAGACGTATAGTAGTAACAGCTTCTGTAAATAATGTAGGTTTTAATAGAATGGTGCCATTAGGAAGTGTTGTAACCATAGAAGCACAAGTAACAAGAGCTTTTAAGACCTCTATGGAGGTTTATATGGACGTTTGGGTAGAAGATCGTGAAAGCGGTGAGCGTACTAAGGCAAATGAGGCTATTTACTCCTTTGTCGCTGTAGATGACACTGGAAGACCTATCGCAGTTGCACCTATAAGTCCAGAAAGCGAACTTGAAAAGCAACGTTATGATGCAGCTTTAAGACGTAAGCAATTAAGTCTTGTTCTTGCTGGAAAAATGAAAGCAAAAGACGCGACAGAATTAAAAGCACTATTTGCTGAATAAAGTACACAAACTATTAGCATTAAAAAACCGCTATATACCTGATCATAGGTAAATAGCGGTTTTTTATGTTTAACCAAGACTTGCTCGTTACAAAAAAAGTGAAAAATCAAAAAGTCAACCTCATTAATCCTAAATCCTGAATCTCTTTCTAGGCAAGGAGTTTTAAACTCATGTGTCGTTGTGAAAAAACACAATTTCAACTTATCATATCGCCTTTGATGCGCAATCTGCTAGAATCGCTATCAATCTATAACTATTGTAATTTCCACAAGAGTGAAAAATCAAAAATCTGATATCGTTGATCTCCAATCGTTAATCAAAATAGTTCCTTATTGTAAACTTATTTGTTGAATTCAAAATAGGTTTCGACTATCGCTCAACCAAGCATCGTTTTTTGAAAAATCAAAAATCTAATATCGTTAATCATTTCCTCGCAATCCACTGTGCAGGGTCTACGGTATCATTATCCTGCATGAGGACAAATTTAAGTTCTGTTTCTCCAGAATTAGAGGTGAAAATTTCTCCTATGATATCTTTTGTATTTACCATATCTCCTTTTTCGACACTTACAGACTTGAGATTATCATATATAGAAGTGTAGTTACCATGTCTTATGTGTACCGCGAGTATACCATATTTACTTTTTGTAATACGTATCACTTCTCCTTCAAAAATAGCACGCACTTTTGCACCGCCAGGGCTTTGTAATCTAAGTCCATTTGAATCAATAGTAAGCGATCTTACCACTGGGTGTGGTTGCGTACCATAACGTCTAGAAACAAAACCTTCTTCTACCGGCCATGGTAATTTGCCTTTATTACTTTTAAAATTATTAGCTAGAATTTTTGCTTCAGGTGTTAAGAAGAATTTATTTGCTACGGCACCTGTTTTACCTTTATTAGATGCTTTAATATCGGCTGCAATAAGTGCTTTAAGTTCTCGGTCTATTTTGTTGCGCTCTTTTGCTTTTACCTTTATATCTGCAGCATATTTTTTCTCGTTTTCTTTAACCACCGCAAGCAGGTTCTCTTGTTCTACTTTATCAATTTTAAGTGCTGTCCTTTGTTTTTTATTAAGTGCTAGAACTTTATTCTTTTCTTTTTTCTCTTCTTCTAGCGCTACATTTTTTGCTGCGATAGCGTCGGATTTTATCGTTATTTCTTCTGCTTGTTTCTTACGGTAGTCTGCATAGGATTTTAAATATTGAACTCTTTTATAAGCCTGTAAAAAATCTTCAGAACTCAATAAAAACATCAGTCTACTTTGATCATTTTGTGATTTATATGACTTCACAATCATCTCTGCATACTCTGCTTTTAGAGCTTTTACCTCTGTATTTAATTTTTTAATCTCAGCAGCATTTGCTTTAATATTTCTAGTCAGGTTATTTGCTTGCCTATTAGTAATGTTAATAATCTCTTGAGTGCGTAATATCTTTTTATCAATGGTCTCTACCAGCAGCACCATTGTTTTTTCTTCTTTACGCACGTTTTTGAGCAACCTATCAAATTGATTTATTTCTCTTTGAATCTCTGCTTTACGTTGTTCTAGAGCTGCTTTTTCTGATTGCGCTTTCGCGAAAGCGAAACACAACAAAAACAACATCGATAAGTAAAAGTGCTTTTTCATCTACAATTTAAACTCACTGTAACCAGATGGCATGCTGAAAGGAAACGTCATCGATTGATTAAATTCTACATTTTTAAACTCCATCTCTACCTTAGAAACTCGGTCGCGCTGGTTAGCATCTATCTTCACTTCAGTTGGGATTATTCTTCCATCTACCACTTGATACTCGGTATAATTAACTTTTAAGAAGCTATTTTCTGACGGCTTAGCAATAGATTGCTCAGAAACCTTAAAGTCAGACGGACGCAGGCTGAAAAGCTTAGTCACGATGCCTTCTTGTTTAAACTGATACTCGTTATCTACAATTTTAAAATCTTTATTATCCAGAGGCTCTACTGCCTGACCTAATAACAAATCTTCTAACTGTTCAAAGGTAATTTCTTCTCCTAAAAAATCACTTATAAGGCTAAAATCGCCATCAAAAGATCTTCTATTGAGCTTTTCATAAAATTGCACACGGTCTGGAGTTATGTAAACCTTTGCACCTGTAAAACCTAGTACGGTCACACTCATCCATATTTTTTTACCTTTTTCCATGCGCAAATTAACCGTAAATGACCTCGTGTTTTTTGAGTTATCATAACTCATAGAAAGACGGGCTTTCATGGTTTCAAAATCAGTTCGGGCAGCGTTGTGAGACTTCACTACTTTAGATCTTTTTGCAGCAGCGGTAGCATCATTTGCAGCGCGTTGTGTACCACCACAACTGGCTAGTAATATAAAAAGGACTATGGATGCGTATTTTAAGTATCTCATTATTAATTTTTAGACAGCGTCTTTACTTTAGAACGCATTTTTGCGGCTTTAGTTGTATCACCTTTTTGATCATAACTTATCGCTAGTTGTTGATAGATATCACTTTCTAACTTAGGCTCATCGAGTAAAAAACTCAATCCAGATTCTAGCTGATCTATCGCCTTATCTGGTTCATTTAATTTATTATGTGCAACACCATTTAACAAATAGAGCAATGCCTGTGCTGGGAAAACGTCCAGCGCCTCCTCAGTAATCTCTACTGTTTTATTATAATCTTTTATATCGATACTTAAGAGCGCCACCTTTTTAATAAGGTCGTAATTCTTATTATCGATATCCAGTCCTTTTTGATAAAAAGCTATAGAATTACCTACATCTTTTCTTTTAAGGTAATAATCACCCAGTGCATTAAATGCTTTTACATCTTCTACCTGGTCTGCAAAATCATTTATGGCGTTATCAATATCATTATCTTCTATATCTGTAGCGTCAGATTGTATAAAATCATTGAGTACGTTAATTTTAGTTTCTGTATCAAACTGTGTAGATTCAAAAACCTTTTGCATGCTCCTGATTCCTTTGCGTGTTTTACCTGCTTCTAGATAGATTTTATAAAGGGCAAGTTGCGCTTTATCACTTTTAGCCAAATTTTTATCCAGCTCCTCAGCTATTTCTTGAACCTTTTCTGTATTATTCTTTTTACTGTAGAGGTAAATGAGATTGATATAAGATTTTTCGTCTTTGGGATTTGCCGCGATGGCAGCCTCTAGATCTTCAATATTGCCATCTCTAGCTTCATTTGCTCCTAGTCTTGCTTGCACCTGCCTTTTAACCAGTATGCGACGGTCGTCCTCTCCTAGACGTTTATCTAGTTTTTCTATGATCGCTAGCGCTTCTTCATTTTTATTTACTCTCAAATATTGAAACGGCAGCAGCTCTTCATAATTCTCATTAATCCTTGCTAGTTTCTCAAGTACGGTTAATGATTTTTCATATTCCGTTTGTTTGTTATAAACATCGTATAAAGTTTCTAATAACCATTCTGATTCTCCAGATAGTTCAATGGCACGAGTGATTTTCTGTTCCGCTTTCGCGAAAGCGTTACTCATCAAATAATTCTTACCCATTTCAAACTGAACCACTCCAGTATCTGGCTGTATTTTTTCGCAAGCCTCTAGAAATAAAATAGCCTTATCGTGATTACCGATAGCCTTTGCAGAAAGTGCGTTGAAAAAATTATCCTTAAAACCGTCAGAGACATCACCTAGATCATCCACATTCACATCGTCTGAAGTTACTTCTTCTTGAGCAACAATAAGGTTACTTAAGAAAAATAGAGCTATAAACGAGAGAATGTGAAGTGACTTGATCATAAGTTGTTGTTTTCAATAATTATTCCATAGTAGAATAATCACCGATGCTTATTTTAGTAAAATTAGCATCGTATTTTACGTGACTACCTATCATAGCCTCGTCTAATGTAGCATTTTTAATACTAGAGTTTTTCTGTATCAGTGAGTTAGTAATGGTACAGTTATCTATGACTGTTCCTGCGCCTATAGAAACGTGCGGTCCTACGGTACTATTTTTAAGAACTACACTGCTATCGATAACGCAAGGTTGTATGATAGTTGAGTTTTCTAGAGTAGGTTGTGAATTGATTTCTTTACTTCCATCTTTTTCCATAAAGGTCATGATGCGCTGATTGGTCTCTATGGCAACATTCTTGTTACCGCAGTCCATCCACTCGTCTACTGTACCTGTTTTAAAAACATTTCCAGCAGCCATCATTCTTTTTATACCATCGTTGATCTGGTACTCGCCACCGTTAATGATCTCGTTATCGATCACAAATTGCAGTTCTTTTTTAAGGTTTTCTATTTCTTTAAAGTAATAGATACCTATAACTGCCTGGTCGCTTACAAATTGTTCTGGTTTTTCTACCAGCTCTACAATTTCTTCTTGGTCGTTTAATTTCACAACACCATAAGCTTCTGGGCGGTCTACTTGCTTGGTCCATATAACAGCGTCTGCTGCAGGATCAAGTTCAAAACTTGCTCTTATTAACGTGTCTGCATAAGCAACTACTGCCGGACCTGAAAGAGAAGGCTCTGCACACATAATAGCGTGACCAGTCCCTAGAGGTTCTAACTGACGGTAAATACTAGCTTTGGCACCTAGACCTTCGGCAAGTTTTTCTAAACTTTTTACCACTTCTTCTCCAAAGAAAGCTGGATCACCTAGAATAAAAGCGATCTCTTCTACTGGCTCTGACAGTATGCGTGCTATATCCTTAACTAGTCTATGTACAATAGGCTGGTTTGCAATAGGGATTAATGGTTTAGGAACGGTAAGTGAATGTGGTCTAAGTCGTGAGCCACGACCTGCCATAGGTACGATTATTTTCATAGGCGTTATTCCTATTCAGGTAGGAATTTATATTTTATTGAGATGGAACTGAATTTTTCTACCTCTTGATTAGTTAATTTTATACTAGAAAAATCTTTGAAATGCTAAGGTAAAAATTTAGAAGAACTTATAAATTAAATTATACGTGCTATTTTCAAACATTACCAGTATTTATGATTCTTAAGATCTCCGATTTTACTTTTAAATTGAGGCTCATATGGAGCATAAAAATCGTGGTCTATGAGTTTTAAATCCTTGTCAAATAGCACATAACGAGGAATTGATTTTATCTCAATAAAATCTGAAAACTCTTTATTTACATCTGATTTTCTTTTTGCAAAATAAGTCACGTCATGACCTAAATCTAAAGTCATTTCTTTCCATTTATACCAATTTTCAAGCTTGTCGGTGCTCACATTAATAATAGTCAAACTCTTTGGTAAAGACATCTTTTCTAGCATTTTCATATTACTTATACAAGGTGCACACCAGGTTGCCCAAAGATCTATCATATAATATTTAGATGGGTGTTTTTTAATCACATCTTTTATAAGAATAGTAGTACTATCAACATCTTGCAATTCAAATTTGCTTAAAAGAGATTTGAATTTCTTCTTATCCATAGGAGTGATTAATCGTTCAATCTGTTTACTATTTTCTTTGTAATAATCTGTGGTGCGCAGCCATTCCTTAGCATCTAAATATTTATCTGCTCTTTTATAATCTGAAAAACTTAAGAATTTAACTAAACCATGAGTGAGGTTATCTCGATATTCCTGTGTGTAGAAGGGATTATTCAAACTATCAAAAGGGATGTTTTCAATTTCATTTCTTAAATAAATAAAAACAACTCCACTTCCATCTGAATATGGCATGTACAGAAACTCATTCTTAATTATAGAATCGATAGTAGTGCTTTGAAAATCTAGTTTTTGCAAAACAGAATAATATCCGTATTTATTGAGTGCTTTGTGAGCTTTAAAACGCTCTTCGTCAATCTGACTAAATTCGTCCGCTACATTAAACGTGTTGCTAGAGTATTGAAAATCATACAAATTCTTGATACTATCTAAGGATTTCATGAATTTTGAATCGTCACCTTTCCACTTAAAAACTGCGACTTGTAAACTATCGTAAGCTTCAACCATACGAGTTACATCTGGCGCCATATCTTCTTGTGTAAGAGATAGTTTATCGTCTTTATAGACTAAACTAAGAACAGAAGTAGTATCACTGATCAAAATTGAAGTACTCGGTCTATCAAATTTACTGCTACCAAACATTCTCATACCATGCTTGATTAATTGATTTTTATGCGGATTTAAAATTGTAGTCTCAAAAACACTGTCTTGATCTGTTTTATTTATATGCTCAATAATGAAGTGCTGGGAATATTTATCCACCATATTCAAAATCACAGAACTTTCTGCTGGAAGCTCAACTGTTATAGTAAGGCTATCTTTTTTCGAACTATCAATAAGGCTATCTAGTGCAATTTCCGGTATCGATAATTCTTTATTCTTATTATCAGGCTTACAGCTCGATAGTAAAACACAAAAAACAAAAGCTAGGAAAATAGAAAATTTACACATGATTGGTTTATAAATGATTACAGCTATTTACATCAATAATTGTGCCTTGCAAATGACAATTTAAAAGATAAGGTCGTATAAATTTCCTTCAATTAACTACTCTCCTACAGTAATATCGTACTTCTTCAAGTATTGATCCCAAATAGAAAGCATATCGTTTTCTTTGAGATTATTATAAACTACCTGAATAACATGTTCTGCATCTCTTGCATATGGGCTATTCACCGCATTATATTTAACAAAGGCATTTAGAATATTATCAAGAGCCTTTTCAAATTCTTTTGTTTCTATATAAACTCGTGAAATACCATAATAACCTTCAGCATCGTTGGGAAATACTCTAATGTAGTCTTGATATGCTAGAATTGCTTCTTGTAATTTACCGTCCATAAGAAAAGCTATAGGCTTATTCATAAGCGGCACCGCTCCTGTAGGGTCTAATTCTATAGACTTATCATAAGCCTCTACCGCTTTTTTAAACTGACCATCTTTTCTATAAGAAAGTCCAAGATTATCCCAAGCAAAAGCAAAATTCTTATCTTTTCTTACCGCTTTTTTGTAAGATTTGATGGCATTTTTGTAATCTTCTTTTACATAAAAATCCATTCCTTGCTCATAAAACTCAACAGCTTTTTTCTTTTCAGATATGGAAACTTCTGACTCTACTTCATCGCTAGACATCAATAATTTCATTTTGGGACATCTTTCTAGCAAGGCGCTTTGAACTTCTCTTTTATATTTATTCTTTTCAATTATTATATCATTTGTAATAGTAGAATCTTTACCAATACCTAAGGTGTTTTTAATACCTTCTGTCATTTGAAAAGTATTAGATGCGGTTTCAATACAATCGTTAATAGAGTTATATCTTTTCTTTTTTGCTGCATCTAGCTTTATATCAACTAAACATTCACAAGCATCTGCTGCAATAACCTCTATTGCTGGATCTACTTCTTCTTCAGTTTCTTGAGCATATGATATCATTCCCAGAGAAATGAAGAGAATAAAAAGTATCTGATTGTTTTTCATGAATATGATTATTAAATTTTCAAAGAGATTCCTGCTTGCGCAGGAATTAGAGCTTACTTCACTCCAGTACTCCCAAAACCACCTTCTCCACGTTCTGTAGAACTTAATTCTTCTACTTGTTGCCAGTCTGCACGTTCATGTTTTGCAATAACTAGTTGTGCAATACGCTCTCCATTTTCTACTGTGAATGGCTCGCTAGATAAATTTACAAGTATCACACCTATCTCACCACGATAATCTGCATCGATAGTTCCTGGCGCATTAAGGACAGTGACTCCTTTTTTTGCTGCTAGACCACTTCTAGGTCTTACTTGCGCCTCAGTCCCTATAGGTAATTCAATAAATAATCCTGTTTTTATGATCGCTCTTTCTAGCGGTTGCAAAGTCACTGCTGTTTGTAGATTTGCTCTTAAGTCCATTCCTGCACTTGCTTCAGTTTCATAATGAGGTAAAGCGTGCGATGATTTATTTATAATCTTGATGGTCATTTTCTTCTGAGAATTTTATTGATAATTTCTTTTTCGCGTAAGCAAACTACACCTAATATAACAAGAGTCATTAATACTCCTACTAGGTACGTTTGCCATGTTTCTATACCTAATTCACTTCTTACATAGTAAAAGAAAACTAATGATAATGAGATAGAAAGGCATAAATATAGCAGAATATTTTTGAGATCGTAAGGAACAGCGAGGTGTTTTCTACCTATCAAGTAAGAAACCACCATCATTAATCCATAAGCTGCGCAAGTAGCATAAGCACTTGCCATATATCCTATATGCGGAATAAGTAGTACGTTTACTACAATAGTAAGAATCGCTGCAGTAATAGAAATGTAAGCACCATATCTAGTTTTATCTTGGATTTTATACCACACCGATAGCGTTTGATAGACACCAGAGAAGAAATAAGCGATTAAAATCAATGGCACAACTTCCATGGCGGTTTCAAAACCTTTATCTACTATAAATGGACGTATAAAATCTACAAGAACTACATAGGCAACTAGAGCTACCGACCCTAGCGCTACAAATGCCTTAGTTATCAAAGCATATTGTTGTGTCGCATTTTTATCGCCAGACTGACTAAAAAAGAATGGCTCTACTCCTAACCTAAACGCTTGTGCATATAAGGTCATTCCTACTGCAAGTCGGTAACCTGCGGTGTAAACACCTACTATACCTTCGGCCTCTTCTTCATTTACAGGTAGTAGTTTTTGTAATAAAATTTTATCTACCGTTTCATTAATAGCAAAAGCAAAACCAGCGAGTAAAATAGGCCAACCGTAAGAAAGCATCGTTTTCCACAGTTTTTTGTCAAATTCCCATTTGGAGAAATAAGGTTTAATTACAATTAAAAATGTCACAACACTAGCAGAGAGAAAAGCTATAAAGAATAGTTCAATTTTATCTGTAGGTAAAACGTTTTGAATTACTGGGAAGTCCTTTAAAACAGTAAAGAAAAGTAAAGTCATCCCTACCGAAATCACCACGTTAAACAACTTTATTAACGCATAATTTGTAGACTTTCCTTGGGCACGCATGTAGGCAAACGGAATCACCATTAAAGTGTCAAAAACAATTACAGCTATCACCCATTTCCAGTATTGAGCAGAGAGCTCTGTCACTGCCGCAATTTGATCCATAAATAAATAAGCCGCACCTCCAAAAACTAATGTTGTTATTAATAAAGAGATAAGAGCAGTACTTAAGGTCTTTGCCTTAGTAGATGCGTCATTATAAAATCTAAAAAACGCTGTTTCCATACCATAAGTCAGGATAACATTTGCAAAGATGATATAGGAGAATATTATTGAAACCTCACCAAATTCTACTTTACCTGGCAAATACTCTGTGAGTAACTTAGTAAGTAACACGGTAAGCAATCGTGGTAAAACCGTCGCCAGACCGTAAATAAAAGTATTCTTAAAAAGGTTTTTTATGGAACTCAAAAACGTAGATTATTTGAATATCAAAGGTAGGATTATTTTCTATTCCCAAAAGGCATAATTAATTCTGCATTTTGGAGATATTTGATACCGTAAAAGCTTTTAAGACTTGACCTACTTACTATTTATTTGTGTCGACATTGTCCAGATTTGATCGTGATATTTTTCTTAAACAACCGTAGTCGTTTCAACATCAGGCATAACAGATAAACTTTAAAATATCAATAACAACCAAACATGCCAAGACACAAACTTGGCATGTTGGTCTTTAATAGGTTTTATCAAGTTTATGGGAAAAAATTAATTACCCAGCACAAACGACATCATGACTATGCACATGTCGTTTATTGCAGTTAGTTCCACTATAGTCTGTATAACCACCTGGCCATGTGATGCTCCCTTTGGTCATTTGAGCAAGTTTGATATAATCGTCAGTTACGTAATCACATATAATGATATGTACCGGTCTTTTAATCTGACTAGCAAGCGAAATATCTCTTATGCCGCTAGAGTCTGCTATGAGGACAAAATCCTTCTGTCCGTTGCACAATTCCTGACTGGCAAGAACCGCCTCGATATCATTTTCTGGACCGTCGCCTCCATTTCCATTATCTACTGCAGTAGCTACAGTCTTTAAAAATGCATCGATATCAGAATGATCTGGATGGTATATACCACCTGTAGCGCCTATAGCTTTTGCACCAGAATTTGCATTGCGGTTTCTATCATCTCCATCATTAAACAACACCATATTATGTATTAATTGTTTATCCTTATTTACATGATGCCATCTTACCACCTGTCCTACATAACTATACATACTACCAGTCCAGTCCACAATGACTGACATGTCTTGCCATTCTGGATGTACATTAAATGCATCAAAAACAACAGTACTATTAGAAGTACTTGTACCACCTATATGATGTTCTGTCTTAGCTTTGGCACTTTTTACGTAGTGTGTTTTTCCAGATTTATCTTTTACCTCTATCATTTCCTCAGACACATCTGCATTGATGTAGCCTCTTAATTCCTTTGCGATTTGTTCTCCTTGCGCTTTCGCGAAAGCGGAACTTAAAACAAGAACCGCAACTATAACTAGATTTTTCATAATTAAATATTTTGATAAACCTATAAAAAGAAAAGACTCACACATAGTTGCAATGAGTGAGTCCTTTATATGAATGAGTGAAAGATATATATCTTCTTTTTAATTCCTATTACCTTGAGGTGGCGCACTAGGATAAGCGATGGTTTCTTTTTGATCTATACCATCTAGCTTTACATAAATCGTTTTTCCATTTTTTAAGAAAGCAACAATTGCCTGATCATTATTTAATTGAAAAGGTAAATTTTCTAAAGATGGAGACTCGTTACCATATTCCTTTTTAGGATCTAGCGACATTTCCCTATCTCGTTGTGGAGAATCAAAACGAGTTACCAACATTTTTTTATTGTTAGAGGTAAAACTGGCAATTTTTTTCTCCATACCACGGAAGTAAACCGCTAGGAACTGATTTCCTTCTAGTATCGATGCAGGAAAATAGAGCGATACACCACTGCTAGATCCTGGCGCACCACCTGACCAAGATTGATAATAAGGTTCTAGCCCTGTTTGAAAATCTGATGCCATCATCGTTTCATTTATTTTTTGAGAACTGCAAGAGCTCAAAACAATCGCTATACATATAATAAGGTATTTCATAATATTAAGAATTTAATAAACTCAGGATTTCAATAAAATGATTTCTTACAAACTGTTCAATATTTTTGCAGCAGCAATTATATCATTATCTTTCTTTGCAAAACAAAATCGCAACATTTTAGGGTCGGCACCCTTCATAAAAACAGAGATAGGAATACTTGCAATTTTATGCTCTATGGTGAGTCTTCTTGCAAAATCAAAATCACCTTCATCAGTTATTGCGCTATAATCTAGCAATTGGAAATAAGAACCTTGCGCAGGTTTAAAGGTGAATTTACTTTCCTGAATCAAGTTAAGGAATAGATCTCGCTTACGTTGATAAAACTTACCTAGATCTAAATAACGTTCTGGTTTTTGAAGATAATGAGCCATTGCATCTTGCACAGGATGACTCACACAAAAAACCATGTATTGATGTATTTTATAAAACTCTTCCATGAGATGTCGTGGCGCGAGGCAATATCCCATTTTCCATCCCGTAACATGAAAAGTCTTACCAAAACTACCAGTTATAAAACTGCGTTCTAGCAAACCTCGGTATCTCGCAGCACTACGATGCTCTATACCGTCATAAATAATATGTTCATAAACTTCATCACTGAGAAGAACTAGATTATTTGTTACTACTATCTCTTCTAAAATCAACATATCTTGATGACTTAACACATTACCACTAGGATTATGTGGCGTGTTGATCATGATCATCTTTGTACGTGACGTTATTTTATCTTTTACTTCCTGCCAGTCTATGGTAAAGTCTGGTAAAGTCATTGGGATACTTATCGTTTTACCACCAGCTAGTTGAATAGCCGGTTCATAACAATCATAAGCAGGAGTGAAAATTATCACTTCATCACCTGGATGGACCACTGTCTGTATGGCGCAATAAATAGCTTGTGTAGCACCTGCAGTCAGGCATATTTCATTTTCTGGATTGTAAAACGCTTTATGCTGTTGCTGTGTCATATTAGAAATAGCAGCTCGCAAAGAAAGCAATCCTGCCATAGGTGCATACTGGTTCTTGTCTTCTTGTATAGCTTTAATATGCAAGTCCTTTAATATAGGATCTACAGAAAAATTAGGAAAACCTTGAGCAAGGTTAATAGCGCCGTGTTCTTGCGACAGCCTACTCATTATAGTAAAGATGGAGTCTGTAACGTTGGGAAGTTTTGAAATCATGAAGGTAAATTACAACATAGTATTATAAAACCGGAATAAATAAGTGGTATAAAACTAATCCAAATAGTCCGCAGGACAGATTCTTTTTACAATACCATCAAATCAAAATTAAAAAAGTTTCCATTTAACTATCATTATCCTTAAATTCATGTTAATAAATTAACCTTTGTTAATTATAATCTCTTTTAAGATTGTTTTTACTAGTTAAAAAACATCATTGAATAAATCAAAAAACACTTAACTACGTGTATATCTACGCATTATAACTATTTCAAAAATGATACAAGCATACGAAATCGATGAAATGCATTTTTAATTAAAATTAAATCTATAACGACACAATAAAAACATTTACAATCTAAACAGTTGATTATAAGTCGATTAATTATTAAAATCAAGTTTAAAAATATCGTTGTAATGCAATAATATCGGTTTTAAGAAAAATATTATAAACTTAAATAGCAATATTTAACTGATAAACCTGATATTTGAACATATAAACGAATAAACCGAAAATTATGAAAAATATTTACTTACTACGTAGCTTACTTTTAATGTGCTTTATGTCCGTCATTGTTTCTTGTGAAAAGGACGAATTAACTAACGAAGATTTATATGTAGATCCTGCCGGAGGTACTATCTCTTCTTTCATTAAGTCTCAAAACAATCTTACTACGCTAGCAACAGCATTAGAACAAGTGAACCTTTTAGGATCACTAGATGAAGAGGGCACTTCTTACGTTTTCTTGCCAGACAACAATGCCTTTGACGCATTCCTACAAGAAAACGATTATCAATCAATTGAAGAAATACCTAATAGCTACTTAAAACAAATATTACTTAATCATGTAATGAATAGTGATGTAGATATTAAATCACACAACATTGCTCCAGAATTAATCATCACAACCAAAGCAACTCAGTTATTTAACAGCGATATTAATATTGCTGCAGTAGTACAACACCAAGGCAATACCACAACATTAAATGGGGTAGATGTAATGAATGAAACACTGTCATTTTCTAATGGTAGCGCAACTATAGTAAATAACATTATAGAGCCTTCTACTTTACAATCATTAATCACAACTTGCGAATCTTTCAATATCATGAACGACATTATCTCTCAGAGTTCATCTAGTGAAGAAATCATAGCTTTATGTAATCAAAAAGTTTTAAGAAGTTCTGACACACCTTTTACAGTGTTTTTACCAAGACTAGATGTACTTACAGCTGCGCTTGTATTAGATGCTGACTCTAATAACGCACCAGTTGGCGATAGATTAGGAGACTTTATCAACTCTCACATATCTGTAACAGGAAGTCACTACATAGGACAGTTGCAAGATAATCAAGAAGTAGCAACTAGATTAGCTACTGCAACGACTAACGTAAATACTAATGGTAGCGTTTCTTTGACAATAAATAACGGTTTTCTACCTCACACTGTTAACCTAATAGGAGATCAAGAAGCTATAATTCATGTAGCAAACGGTACTGTTCAAAAAATAGCAGGTTCTCTATACACTAGATAATATTAGATTACACTTATCTAAATTCGGTTTATTAAAAAGCTCCTGTACAAAACTGTACAGGAGCTTTTTACTTTTACAATTCTAAAGAACATTAAATATCTAGCATTTAACTAGATCACAACCCAACAACACTACTTGCGAGTTACCGTTGTAACTCAATTAAATTCTTAATCAACAATACACATCTAAATCAACACCAAAAATCATCATGGAATACGTTGATTAGGATGATTTAAGACCATTACAACTCGCTAGAATACAACACTACTAGAACATAACAAAGTAATTATACAGGTGTTTAAACACCATGTTACAATATCTACAGACAGTAAGATATTAATGGATGCTATAAAAACCGATCATCAAACTAAATAGATGGATCAAAAAAAAGGCTCAAGAACAGAAAGTTCTTGAGCCTTTTTATAATTATATAGCCGTAATTACAACCCTGAATCTATCCTAATGTCTCTGCCTTAAGATACTCACGATTCATTCTAGCAATGTTTTCTAATTTAATTCCTTTAGGACACTCGATCATACATGCTCCAGTATTCGTACAGTTACCAAAACCTTCCATATCCATCTGACGTACCATGTTCATAACACGATCAGTAGCCTCTACCTCACCTTGTGGTAATAAAGCATATTGAGATACTTTTGCACTAGTAAACAACATAGCACTTGCATTTTTACATGCCGCAACACACGCTCCACAACCTATACAAGTTGCTGAGTGGAATGCTTCATCTGCCTTTGCTTTTTCTACAGGAATAGAGTTAGCATCTTGTGTATTACCAGAAGTATTCACAGATACATAAGCACCAGCTTGCTGTATTCTATCAAAAGAAGAACGATCAACAATTAAATCCTTAATTACTGGAAAACCAGCCGCTCTCCATGGCTCGATAGTAATGGTGTCACCATCATTAAATTTTCTCATGTGCAACTGACATGTTGTTGTCAACCTTTGTGGACCATGAGGCTGTCCATTAATCATCATAGAACAAGCTCCACAAATTCCCTCACGACAGTCGTGATCAAATTCTACAGGCTCTTCTCCTTTATTAATTAATCCTTCATTAACGATATCCATCATTTCAAGAAAAGACATATCTCCATCTACACCATCGATAGGGTAAGTGATCATGTTTCCTTTAGCTTCAGAATTAGCTTGACGCCATATTTTTAAAGTAAGTTTCATACTTCTATGTATTTAGTTTGTTCCGCTTTCGCGAAAGCGAGACAATTAAAATTCTATTATTTATAACTACGAGTTTTCAATTCCACATTTTCAAAGACTAGGTCTTCTTTGTGTAATTTAGCATCGCGAGGATTCTCGTTATATTCCCATGCGCTTACATAAGCAAAGTTTACATCATCACGTAATGCTTCACCTTCTTCAGTCTGGTACTCTTCTCTAAAGTGACCACCACAACTCTCGTTTCTATCAAGAGCATCCTTTGCAAACAGCTCACCTAATTCAAGGAAATCTGCTACGCGGCCTGCTTTTTCTAGTTCTTGATTCTTAGTATCTGCGCTTCCAGGAACTTTTACGTTCTTCCAGAAATCTGCTCTAAGTTCAGCTATTTCATTCATTGCAGACTTAAGGTCAGCCTCATTACGAGACATACCACACTTGTTCCACATGATTAAACCTAACTTTTTGTGATAATAGTCTACAGAATGTACACCAGCACCATTCATCAATTTCTCTATGCGTGCACGAGTATCTTTTTCTGCTTGATCAAACTCTGCTGTTTCAGTAGAAATAGCTCCAGTTCTAATCTCGTTTGCAAGATAATCACCTATAGTATATGGTAATACAAAGTAACCATCTGCTAGACCCTGCATCAATGCACTAGCTCCTAAACGGTTTGCACCGTGATCAGAGAAGTTAGCCTCACCAGCTGCAAAACATCCTGGCACTGTAGTCTGTAAGTTATAATCTACCCAAAGTCCACCCATCGTGTAGTGTACTGCCGGATATATTTTCATAGGCATCTCATACGGATTCTCATCTGTAATGTTGCGGTACATATCAAATAGGTTACCATACTTATTCTCAATTACCTTTTTACCTAATGCAATAATTTCTGCCTCACTAGCATCTTTATGACCACTAGTTAACGCTTCTATTTTACCATATCTTAAGAAAGATGCAGCAAAATCAAGATAAACTGCCTGACCTGTTTTATTCACACCATAACCTGCGTCACAACGCTCTTTTGCCGCACGAGATGCAACATCACGAGGTACAAGGTTACCAAATGCAGGATATCTTCTTTCTAGATAATAATCTCTATCTTCTTCTTTAAGATCTACACCTTTAAGTCTTCCTTCTTGTATAGCCTTAGCATCTTCTATGTTTTTAGGAACCCAGATACGACCATCGTTACGTAAAGACTCTGACATTAAAGTCAGTTTAGACTGGTGTTCACCACTTACAGGAATACAAGTAGGGTGAATCTGAGTATAACAAGGGTTTGCAAAGTGTGCACCACGACGGTGTGTTCTCCACGCTGCCATTACATTACTACCCATTGCATTTGTAGAAAGGAAAAATACATTTCCATAACCACCAGAAGCAATTACTACCGCATGCGCTCCATGTCTTTCTATCTCACCAGTAACTAAGTTACGAGCAATAATTCCACGAGCTTTACCATCTACCTTTACAAGATCTAACATCTCATGACGGTTAAATGGAGTTACTTTACCACGGTTAATCTGTCTGTTTAAGGCAGAATATGCTCCTAATAATAACTGTTGTCCAGTCTGTCCAGCTGCATAAAATGTTCTAGAAACTAATACACCACCGAAAGAACGGTTATCTAATAGTCCACCATATTCACGTGCAAAAGGAACTCCTTGCGCCACACACTGGTCGATAATATTTCCAGAAACCTCGGCTAGTCTATGTACGTTTGCTTCACGAGATCTATAATCACCACCTTTAATAGTATCATAGAATAAACGGAAATTTGAATCTCCATCACCTTGATAATTCTTTGCAGCGTTAATACCACCTTGTGCAGCAATAGAGTGCGCACGACGTGGTGAATCGTTATAACAAAATGTCTTTACATTATATCCTAGCTCTGCTAGAGTTGCAGCCGCAGCTCCACCTGCTAGTCCAGTTCCTACAACGATAACATCTATGTTACGTTTATTTGCAGGGTTAACTAGGTTAATATGATTTTTATGATTTACCCACTTTTCAGCAAGTGGTCCTTTAGGTACTTTAGAATCTAATACTGACATAACTTCTTATTAGGAGTGAGAAAAATGGTGAAACAATGCGATAAAGATAAATCCAGCAGGAATTATCACAGACCATGCATAAGTGAACTTTCTTAATCCATCACCTTTATTAATAGCCTTTGCTCCCATAGACTGGAACGAACTATTAAATCCGTGCCATAAGTGCATTGCAAGAAGAACGTTTGCAATCACGTAGATGATTGTTCTCCAGAATGGCGCAAATTTATGAACCAACTCTTCATAATATCTAGTAGGATCTTCTGGATTTGCACTGATATACTTGTAACCTATCTCTTCTGCCCAGAAATCGTACATGTGCAATCCTAAAAATGCAAGTACAACTAGTCCAGTAATGATCATGTTACGAGATACCCATTGAGAGTTTGCGTTACCTGAAAACTTTGCATACTTAATAGGACGAGCACTTCTGTTCTTAAGTTCTAACACGATACCCATTATAAAGTGAACTATAAGTCCAATTATCAAGATAGGCTGTGCAATAAACTGTACCATAGGATTGTACCCCATAAAATGAGAAATCTCATTAAAGGTATCTGGTGCAAAGACAGATGTGATGTTGATGACAAAGTGTTGTGTAAGGAAGACAACAAGGAATAATCCTGAAAGTGCCATTACCCACTTTCTGGCAAGCGATGATTTTACTAATGCGCTCATGTGTAATTTTTTAGTTTGACGCAAAGATAACTTTCCGATCCATCAATTTCAATCGTAATAGCCAAAAGCCGTTTAACTTTGTCTTATTTGGATTGAATCTTAATAGCTCTCTAGCCTCAATGCACACAATTAGTAGGATGTTTCTTATTTTCCTTTCATAAAAATGGTTAATTAAATGTTGTTGTTTTGTTTCGCTTTCGCGAAAGCGGAATTACCACTAATACTAAATCAAAAATCGAATCAAGATCAAAATAAAAAAGTAAATTACATTAAAAGATAATTTTATAAATTACGGTCAGTAATTATCTAATAAACAATATATCGATTACTATAATAATCCTGAGTATTCTCTTAAATTGCGTCCAATAAAACGCGAGTAAAAAGCGTTCCATTTTCACATGCTTTTTAAGGATCAAAAACAATTTTTCTACGCTTTCTTTATTATAGCTATAGGCGCGCTCTTATTTTATTTTACAAAACCTTTCTTACCTAGCAAGATCTTTACAGAAAACTCCAACTCTACTAACATAGTCGTGGATAGTTTAATGTTAAAAGCAATGGAAGACGTAGAACAAGAACCTCTGACACTTGACCAAGACTCCATTAACTTAACTAGTCCTAAGATTGCAACTGATACTGTTTCCATACCGGTAATAGTAAAAGACTCTATCATAACACCTAAGAAAAAGATCACGTATGCCAGCCTTATTAGAACTACAGATTTTAATTACAACCTCGTACACCCTGTAGACTCTGCCGGTATTGCACTTATTCCTAGTGCGATTTCATACACTAGCTATAAGGGCAGTGAAAATCTAGCGAGGTTTTTTGAAAAATTATACCAGCTAGAACAATCTAAAAAAGGAAAAGTACGCATTGCATATTATGGAGATTCCATGATAGATGGTGATTTAATCGTTCAAGATTTTAGAAGTGCTTTGCAGACTCGTTTTGGCGGTCGTGGAGTAGGTTTTGTCTCGATAAAATCAGAAAGTGCTCGATCTCGATATTCTGTCAAACATTATGCTAGCGGTAACTGGACGCAGCGCAATTACATGAAAGGAAGAGCAGACAGCCTGCCTTATGGTGTAAATGGCGCTATTTTTTTTCCAGCAGACTCTACTGCAAGTGTAAAATATCTAGCTAGTGGTATAAAGAACTCGTACCGACTCAATTCCCCACGTCTTTTCTACGGTCCAGCAACAGATAATGCTCTTTTAAAAGTAACAGAAGAAAAAGATACCACCTTTAACTCAATCGCATTAAAAGGTAAGAACGGATTAAATACCGTAAACCTATCAAGTAAAAATCTCAAAAAAATAGAATTGGACTTTTCTGGTGCACAAAACACACCTATTTATGGAATAGACTTTTCTGACGCGACAGGTGTTGCCGTTGATGGGTTTTCTAATCGTGGTAATTCTGGATTGCCTTTAAGTATTTTGAATATAGGTCAAATGAAAAAATTTGATCAAGAATTAGGTTACGACCTCATCATCCTACAATTTGGCGCAAATGTTTTAACTCGCGAGTCTAAAAGTTACAACTGGTATTCTAGCAGAATGACAAAGGTTATAAACCATCTAAAACAGGCTTTTCCTAATACAGACATTCTTATTTTAGGTACTGCAGATAAGGGCACTAAGTTTGAAAACCTTGTGAAAACAGATACTAGCGTGGTAAAATTATTGCGTGCACAGCAAAATTATGCCGCAAAAACAGAGTCTGGATTTATGAGTCTTTTTCACCTGATGGGCGGCGTGAATACTATGCCTATATGGACCGATCAGAAATTAGCTAATAATGACTTTACACATTTCAGCCCTAAGGGTTCTCGTAAAATAGGTCGCATGATTTATGGAACATTGATGGAAGATTATTCCGCTTTCGCGAAAGCGAGATCAAAACAATTACAGTTACAAATAGAACAACATAAAGCAGATAGTCTGGCAACAAGTACGTTAAATGACAGTCTACAAAACACACCTTTACATGATTAAACAGTTACTTTTCTTATGGTTAGGAATTCTAGCCCTGCCAGTAATTGCCCAAGATGTGGAAGATTTACAAATCAATCCATTATTAATAGACCGCAGTTTTCAAGAAATCAAGAATCCGCTGGTGTTGAATGATTTCTTTAAAAAGGTAGTAGAATTAGAAAACGGCACACGTAGTCAAGTAACCGTTGTGCAAATAGGAGACTCTCATGTCCAAGGACCTTATTTCCCACAGTTTATAAGACAAGGGTTACAAAATAAACTAGGTAATGCTGGTCGTGGTTTTGTTTTCCCATATCGCGTAGCAGGAACTAATGGTGCCATAGACGTTAAATTTAAAGCAAATGGTGACTGGACTGCCGTACGCAATGTAAAAAGTAAAGGAAATGATAATGTAGGTCTAAGTGGTATAAATCTAGAAACTACAGACAGCAATTTTATCATGGAAGTAGATCTAGATAAATCTCTAGAAACGGTTACAGAGGTAACCATAGCATCACCACATTCTGAGCGATTTAAACTAAGCACAAGTGATCAAAGCAATCTTGTTAAACGAGTAAGTAACACAAAAACGTACAAGGTAAAATCTGGCGATTACTTGGGTAAAATAGCTGCAAAATTTCATACATCAGTAAAAAAAATACAGCGAGCAAATGGGATGAAAAATGTGAATTTGCGTGCTGGGCAATCACTTAAAATACCTGGTGCTACGTCTACAAACAAAGTAAGTGCAAACGCAAATTTCAAGGACCTAACATCTATAGATGGTATTACTTATCAAATACCTGCAGGAACACAACAACTTTATTTGCGAGCTGCAAGAAAAGAATCTAAATACGTCCTAGACGGACTTTTACTGAGTACAGGAAAGAGCGGTGTTAATTTTCACGGAATAGGCGTTAACGGCACAAAATTTAGTGATTACAACAAGTTCCCGAGGTTTTTTGATCAACTAGCAGCCATAGATCCAGATCTTATAATTATCTCTCTAGGGACTAATGAGAGTTTTTATGACACTTATACAGAAGAAAAACTCAAATCTGATATGGATATTTTTAATCGTGAGATGATTAAAAGAGGTATGACTGGTAGTGTGTTATTAACTAGCCCACCACCGTCCATGAAGAAACGCAAGCACATCAATTCTACCGCAACGGTGTATGCTTATGAAATGGGAGTTTTTGCAAGTTTAAACTCTTGGGCGTTTTATGATTTGCATTCTGTTTCTAGAACGAGTGCAGCAATGCCTGACTGGCATGCTGCAAAATTAACGTCTAGCGATAGAATTCATTTTATAAAACCAGGTTATCAATTACAAGCACAATTGCTAGTAGAGTCTATTTTCAACTCTTATGATAGTTATAAAAAATGAGTGAATCAGAAAGCATATGGAACTGGCTCAGTTATGACCCACAAAAACCTTTACTATTTAACAGTGAGGCATTTTTGTATTTATTTCTAGGATTCTACTTGCTATATATCTTAATGACTAATGTGCGTAGAACACGTATTTTATATGTTATTGCGTTTTCATTATTTTTCTATTATAAATGTAGTGGGATTTACTTCTTACTACTCATCTTTTCTTCTTTTGTAGATTATTATATATCTGATCTAATCTATAAAAGCAATGATCAACGTAAACGGAAATGGTTACTTATCACCTCTTGTATTATCAACCTAGGATTATTAGCTTACTTTAAATACACCGGTTTTCTTGCCGATAATTTTAATGCATTGTTTTCTGGCGACTTGAGTTTTGGAAATATCTTCCTACCTATAGGAATCTCGTTTTATACGTTCCAAACCATGTCTTATACGATAGATATTTATAGAAGAGAATTAGAACCAGCGAGAAATGTATGGGATTTTATGTTTTTTGTTTCCTTCTTTCCACAATTAGTAGCTGGACCTATAGTAAGAGCCAAAGATTTTATACCGCAGATATATGAAAAACTAGCCCTCTCTAAAAAAGAACTGAGCTATGCCCTGTTTCTCATCATAGGCGGATTGCTTAAAAAAGCGGTGATCTCTGACTATATAAGTGTAAATTTTGTAGATCGTGTTTTCAATTTTCCAGATAATTATAGCGCGTTTGAAAATCTGCTAGCTGTCTATGGTTATACGTTACAAATTTATTGCGACTTCTCAGGTTATTCTGACATTGCCATAGGACTAGCTCTATTAATGGGATTTGAATTACCAGCAAACTTTAGAACACCGTATCAAAGTACCAGTGTGACCGAATTCTGGCGCAGGTGGCACATATCACTTTCTGGCTGGCTGCGTGACTATCTATACATATCTATGGGAGGTAATCGCAAGGGAAAAGTAAGAACCTATTTTAATCTTTTCATGACCATGCTACTAGGCGGATTATGGCACGGAGCATCTTGGAAATTTGTTTTATGGGGTGCCATGCATGGGACAGTTCTAGCGGTAGAAAAGGCGTTTAACATTCCTAAGATTACTAGCAAACACTTTACTTTAAAATTTATAGCAGGAATAGTTACATTTCATTTTGTGGCATTTTGCTGGATATTTTTCAGGGCGTCAGATTTTGATAATGCTTTAAACGTAGTTAGTAATATAGGGATGATGGAATGGAACCCACAAATCTGGTGGACTGTTTTAACAGGTTATCAAAACGTGGCTATTGTTCTACTTATAGGTTTCTTATGGCACTTTGTACCTCAACAATGGCAAGATAAACAACTAGCCATTTTTCATAAAATACCGGTTGTAGGTAAAATGATTTTATTTGCAGCAGTAATTTGGGTGATAAGCGCTACTGCTAGCAGTGAAGTACAACCTTTTATTTACTTCCAGTTTTAGAATAGTACTATTTTTCTTGAGCGACGTTAAACTCTAAGTCCCAAAAAACAACATATTCAGATAGTGGTCCCAAGCCCATAATCGCTCTTCTAGAATCTACTTTGCTAGGCTCCTTTAAATCATAAAGTTCATAATTACCGTCTTCATTCATAGTAATTTGAGAGCCGTATAATTGCTGCTTACCAGCATCCATGAGCATTCTATCTTGCATTAAAGCAATATCCTGACGTTCTAAATCCCCTTTTTTTGCAGCTTCTAGCAGTTGTGGAAAATATTTAGTCCTTTTATCTGCACTAGCATGTTGTATCACTAACCAGATAGCACTCATCCCTTTATCTCCAGCAGTATCGACATTAGGCATGCCGCATTTTGCAAGAATTTGCTCTACCGATTTTAAGTTGTTTAAATCCAACTCTTCATCCATTAAGTTATCAGTTCTATTTTCCTGATCTCTATCGTAAATGCGTTCTAGAATTCTATTTAAATTACTACAGTCTACCTTATTTATGTCTTTAAAGACAGGTTCTTTTTTAAGCGCTATACGTGCCAATTCAGGATCTTGAAACTCGACTTTTCTAAGTACATTTTGATCATTTACAAACCAGTTTGCATAAGGTAAATCTTCAGACAGAGCGTCTTTCTCTGTGGTAGTTAGCAGTTTCCCCTCTTTATCATAATAAGCAACATCGTCGGACATAGTAAAGTCATTTACTAATATCAGGTCTGTCATCTCTTCATAATTAATACGCGTGAGTTTTTCTTCTTCTTTCTCTTTACAAGAAAACAAAAAAAGACAAGTAATTAGAACTAGGATATATTTATTCATAAGTAAAAAGTGTGGTGTCATTTTTTATTTCAATATAAATTTTATCATACATAGCGTGACCGTTAGAAAAATAACCAAAACTGTTAACTTGTCTTTGCGGCATTCCAATAAAAGTATATCTAACTCCATAAGCACCATCGCTGGGATGATGAGCAGACTCTGACATGTCTAATCTATTACATTCATGATTTTGCGATTCAATGTTAGTAAAACGCAAACTAGAAAACTCATCTGATGTGTAAACAACAACCTCGCTTAATTCAAAATCACTATTGTTAATAACCTCAACTACTGGCCCAAAATAATAAGAACAAGAGCTAAAAAGTAAAATAAAAAGCAAACCTATCATCTTTCTCATATCAACTCAATTTACCATAAACAACTCACTAGCAATACCGTCACTTAAAAACTTACCATTTCTAGTCACTAATAATGTATCACCATCTATATATAACAAGTGATCTTTAAGATATTCGGCAGCTTGTTTTAAAAGATATTCTTTAAAATTAGGACCGAAATCAGTTTCTATCTTATGTAGTGAGACTCCATAAATAGTCCGTAAACCAGTCATTATGTACTCATTATACCTATCAACTACGGTGAGTTCTTCTATTTCCATAGGTAACTCTCCAGCCTGAATAGCTTTTAGATATTTGACGTTATTATTGATATTCCAGCCGCGTTTTTTACCATCAAAACTATGTGCACTAGGACCTATACCTATATAGCTTTTACCTGTCCAGTAAGCGGTATTATTTTGCGAGAAGAAACCTGGTTTACTGAAATTAGAAAACTCATAGTTTTCAAAGCCATGCAGTTGCATAACATCTAGCAAGATTTGAAAATGCTCTTGTGCCACCTCATCATCCACATTCTCAATCACTCCTTTTTCAATAAATGATTTAAGCGCTGTATTATCCTCTACCGTTAATGCATAACTAGAAATATGTGGCACTTTTAAATCTATAGCTTTATGTAGATTTTCTCTCCACCGAGCCTCGCTCATGCCTGGAATTCCATAAATGAGATCTATGGATATGTTAGGGAAATAAGGCACGGCAAATTCTATACACTCATGCGCTTCCACAGCATTATGCGCTCTATTCATGAGTTTGAGATCTTCTTCAAAAAAACTTTGAACTCCTATAGAAAGTCTATTGATACGTGTGTTTGAAAAAGCGACTATCTTTTCTTTAGTTAAATCGTCTGGATTTGCCTCAAGAGTGATCTCTGGATTTGAACTAACTGTATAAACATCATAAACAGTTTGTATAATTTTTTCTACCTCAACAACTTCTAGCACACTAGGCGTCCCACCACCTAAGTAAATAGTTTGCACAGTGGTGTTTTTAAATTCGCTTTCGCGAAAGCGTAACTCATCACAAATAGCATCTATAATATCCTTTTTATACTTTAAATTAGTGCTAAAATGGAAATCGCAATAGTGACAAGCCTGCTTACAAAATGGAATATGTATGTAAATGCCGCTCATGGTGGCAAAAGTACTAGTTAAAACACTAGTAAAATCAAGGCATCAGACAAAAAATCTTTATTTTTACTTAAAAGTGTTAAATGTTGGTTTTAAAGGTGTTAAATCGTACAATAAATTTATATTCGGCCTCGTTTCTGTGTACATTACATTAACTCAAATCCCTAAATTATTTATGTTACATAAATTGATGCTTTTCTTCAGTTTACTGGTGATTAACTTAGCCCTGGCAGATGATAAATCTCCTTTAATAACTTCTCAAAATCCTCAATTTGAGGTCGTCAATTATCAAAATGCTGGTTTACAGTTAGCTCTACAAGATCAAATTAACGCAAACGCTCACTGGAGAAATCTTATCCAGCAAAAAATGATGTCTATAAGTCTAGTTGATATGTCTGACCAAGATAATATCAAGTATGCAAATATTAATGGTGATAACATGATGTATGCTGCTAGTATGCCTAAAATCGCTGTTTTATATGCTGCAATGGATGCTATAGAAGAAGGTGACCTTAGACTTACTAAGAAAGTTCAAAACGATATGTGGTTAATGATTAGTAAATCTAATAATGCTGCATCTACGAGAATGATAGATCGTGTAGGTTTTCAAAGAATAGAAGATCTTATGTGTAATCCTGAAAATCCTTTTTATGATAAAGAAGGAAACGGTGGTTTATGGGTAGGTAAAAGATATGCTGCACAAGGAAAACGTAATCCAGAACCTATAAGAGGTCTAAGTCATGCTGCTACTACTGATGCTGTTGCAAAATTTTATTACCAACTTGCTACAGGACAATTAATTAATGAAAGCCGTAGCGCGCAAATGCTTAAGTATCTTAAAAACCCAGGATTGCATCACAAATTTGTAAATACACTAGATGTTATTGCTCCAGATGCTACTCTTTATAGAAAAAGCGGTTCTTGGAAAAACTGGCATTGCGACTCTATAATGGTTATAGACGAAGCTAGAGGTAAAAAGTACATTCTAGTAGCGATGGTACAGGATACAGATGGAGAGCAAATTATAAGAAGTTTAGTAAAACCTGCAGAGATTGCACTAGATCAAAGCGGTACCTTAGCCCCAGATTTACAAAAGAATGAAGTCATTATTACAGCAGATTCATAAATTTTTTGACATTAGGGATGGAGAAGAATCCATTTCCTTAATGATGCAGCTGTATATATTTCTAATTATATGCGCACTACTGATAGTTAAACCTACAGTGAGTGCGCTTTTTTTATCTCAGTTAGGTGCAGAGAACTTATCAGTTGCCTTTATCATAATCGCTATAACAGCGGTAGTGGTATCTTTTATTTACAACAAGTCCTTAGAAAAATTTGCCCTGCGCTACATCATAAGAACAACACTTATCTTATTTTCTGTAGGATTTATTGCTATGGGATGCATCGTGGCTTTGGGATGGGTAACACCTTTTTTCTCTTATCTTTTCTATACCATGGTAGGTATGTTTGCTCTTTTAGCGACATCTCAATTTTGGGTATTGGCAAATGTGGTATTTAATGTTAGAGAAGCAAAAAGACTTTTTGGATTTATAGGTGCCGGTGGTATTGCTGGTGGTATTATAGGTGGTTATCTTACTTCTATCCTTGCAGAATATGTAGGTAATGGTATATTAATGATACTAGCAGGACTATTAATAGCGGCCTGTACGCTCGTTTTTAAACGTATCTGGAAAACACGTGTACAAAGCTTGAGTAAATTTAAAAGGAAAGAACGCGCTACCGTATCTACAGAATCTTCTATAAAGCTTATTTACAAATCAAAACACCTCACTTACCTTGCTGCTGTTATAGGACTAGGCGTTCTGGTTGCAAAGCTAGTCGATTATCAATTCAGTTACATAGCGGCTGCAAAAATTCCTGACCCACAGGAACTAGCTTCTTTCTTCGGCTTCTGGTTCAGTACATTTAATATTGTTTCTTTATTAATTCAGCTTTTTGTAACTAATAAAATTTTAGAAAATACAGACATCAGTGTAAGTCTTATCGCCTTACCTATAGGGATAGTTTTGCTTTGTCTTGCTCTACTCGTTTTTCCAGAGCTATGGATAGTTATTATCATTAAAGGCCTCGATGGTAGTTTAAAGCAATCATTACATAAGAGTGCTGTAGAATTACTAGCGTTACCTATACCGTCTAGCATTAAGAATAAAACTAAAACTTTTATAGATGTAGTTGTGGATAGCCTGGCCACAGGTATAGCTGGATTTTTATTGATATTTGTAATCAAAGGTTTAGAGTTATCTGCCACATACATCACTTTAATTACTATCCTTATAGTTCTTGTATGGATAATAGTAGTCTTTAAAGTAAGAGATGCCTATCTAGGTACTTTTAAAGAAAGCATCATGATGCGAGAAAACATGGGCAGCACTAAAAAATCAATAGGTCGCATACGTCAGAATATGCGTGTGATTTTTGAATCAGGATCAGAAAAAGATATTCTAGAAATTATTAAGCGTTTACCAGAAATAACGCATCCATCTCTTAAAAACGATATTCTCAAATTACTAAACCATGAAAGTCATAAAGTAAAAGCTGCTGTTGTTGATAGTCTTAGATATATTACAAAAGAACCTCAAACTAAGGTTCAAGATTTTATTTATATAGAAGATGACACTCTTATCATGGCTACTATGCGTTATCTAATGTCACAAGACAAAATCTCTTATCAGTTCTTTGAACAGTACTTAGATTATGAAAATGAATTTATAGCAACTGCCGCTTTACTAGCGCTAGCAAGAGAGTCTGAAGACAACCCTACTCTAGCTGCAAAATACAATCTCCACCTGAGGATAAAGATGTTTATCGACGAGCTAGAAAGTGAAGATAGCGACCTGAAAATATCTGAAATAGCTAGACTAATAGAAACTCTAGGTTATGTAAAAAGAACGAAGTATCATGACATTATTCAAACGTATTTAAAACACCCTAATCCTATTCTAAAAAATGCTGCAATATTAGCAGCTGGAGAAACAGCAAGAGAAAAATTCTTGCCTGTACTTTATAGCGAATTGGAGAATATCGCTTATCGTGAGAGTAGCATTAAAGCCATCTCTAGTTTTGGTAACGCTATTATACCCACTCTGTATAAAAAGTATCTAAATGCAAACCTTAACAGCCAACAAAAATCACAGATACCGACTATTATCAGTAACATCCATACTGAAAAGGCTTATCGTGCTCTGTTTAAAATGAGTCAACGTGGTGATTTTAAATTGAGAACTAAAGTAGCCGACTTACTTTATACATGGCGCAAAGAGGGAATTGATTATTCTATAAATCAGCGTACTTTAAGATTAATGATAGCAAATGAGTCTAAATTGTATAGACAATTATTAGGTTGTTATTTTTCCATCCGTATTATAGAACGATCAAAATTGCAACCGCTCAAAGTAATCTCCTTACCTGAAAAAACAGAAAGGTCTCATTTAATTCAACAATTAAAAACATCTCTAGAACTTAACCTAAAAAGAGTTTTCAACTTACTCGCCTTATACTACAATCCAGAAGATGTATTTGTAGCATACAGAGGCTTAAAAAGTGACACTAAAGAGTCTCAACTACACGCTATGGAATACTTAGACGGCTTACTAAGTAGAAACCTTAAAACGCTTCTATTACCGATACTAGAAAGCGGCATGTCTTCTCCTAATCAAGAAATGAGTGACTACCATAAACATGTCTCTTTATTTAATCAAGAAGATTGCCTTAAAACGATTATGTATCTAGAAGATGAGTCCTTACAAATCAAAGCCATCGCTCTATTAAAGATTTTAGAAGATGACTATTCTTATAAATTACTAATAGATGCCTCAGATTTAGCATCTAATAAAGTAACAGACGCTGCCTTAGAAGCATTAAAATTTAAGAATGGCAAACAACGCAGTGCCTAGATAATTGAAACAAAAAAAGCTGACCTCTTAAAGAAGTCAGCTTTTTTTTAGAAACCATAGAAATATTACTTCTCCTCTATCTCATATTTTTTTCTAATAGCTTTGTCAATAGCACTTGCTAGATAAAGATGTGCTCCGGCACTATTTTTACTCAACACGTTACTTTCTAGACATACTATATAATTGACACCACTAGGGTGCTCTACTATACAAACACTGTTCATATAATTGTAAACATTTCCTTTATACTCTCCATATGGAGTCCCTAGGGATTTATTATTGCTATAAAAACTACCAGATTTAAAATACACTGCAGCATCATTTAATTGTGGGCTTGCTCCATAGCGTATTCTGCGATCAGTCATGTAGAGTAAACGTTTGATCTCAAGACTAGACTCCTCATCTACTACAAGACCTTGTTCTAGTTTAATAAAGTACTTCATTAAACCTTTGGGTGTTCCTATAGAACCGCCTTTACTACCTACATAACGATCTGGACCATTTGTAAATAAACTGCCTAATCTCCACTCATCATTGGTAATACCTAGATTTCTTAAAGGATCATTTACCACACTTATTGCTATGTCAGTAATTTCACTCTTATCTACCTGATCAAAATAAGCATCAGCTTGTTCTTGTGTTAAATTAAAATACTCATCGCCAAAAACACGCATTAACATCGCTTCTCTCCATACTATACTCGCTGCGCCGTTATTACTTACACTAAGCATGTGATCTACCCATTCATAAAGGGTAAACTCGTCACTAGCGATAACAGTACGCTTTACATAACTGTCCTTTTCTATATTATAAATAGGAATCGTATGATGGTCATAAAGACCCCAATTACCAGATTTTACCACTTTATTGCGCATTAAATTAGTACGCACATTAAAATCTTCTGGGCACAGGTTTTTTAACTCTGTAAAAAATGCAGTTGCTACCGCTATTTTACCTACACTACCTGGCTGGAAACCAGTATTTTCATTCATCTCTGCATAGCGCGTATTATTGACATCTGTAATATCCAACACTGTTATACCGTACCCAGAACGACTAGGGAAAAGTCGCAACATCTCTTTCTGGAATTGGGTATCTACAGACATAATCTTATCTATGGAATCTGTTTTTTCACACATCCATAGATTGATCTCATCATACTTTTTAAAAGATCCTTTTCTAAGATAGTATTCATTAAGAGTACTATCTAGAGTCTTTTCAAGTCTTTTAAGTCGCTTTATCCCAGTCTTACTAAATCCATCAATAGGATAGAAAGCTAGCAAGAAAACCGCTGTAAATAAGACCGCTATTATTTTAGTTATATTTTTCAAATTGCGATAGGTTTATGTAATAATAAGGCAGTGTTTACATCAACATCTGCATCGATAGAATTTAGGTATTCAGAATTTACAGCTTGTGTATTTTCTACAAATGGCCTTATCTGGAACAAGTACATTTTACCATCCTTAAAACCTAACTCAATATCCCATGCGCCAGTATAACTACCGTCTTTAGAACCTGGCATGATCTCGTGCACCGTTTTAGCAAACTCTCTAATGGTTTTTAAATTTTGCGACGTTAATATACTTGTGTCAAAATCTACATGCTCCATCACAGACCCACCAGTTATAGGTAATTTGCGTTGCTTGTTTTCTCTAGCCGGAGAGATCAATAAGCCTTTTCCTTCTTGATCTATTAAATACGTTTCGGCATTCTGTCCATCTACAGCACCACCAGCACCACGACTCATAGCAACCGTAATAGAATTCTCATTATCATTAATAAAATCTTTAGTAATTAATACACCACTATAATCTACATCTACTGTAGGAATTATTAAAATAGACGGATATACGTTCTCTGGATTTTCTAGATATACTTGTCTCCATTTAAAACTACGCTCTGTATAAGGACTGGCCCATACCTCGCGTATTCCATTGATTACTTTCTCTCTTGCCACAGCATTAAAAACAGTAAGATTTAAACCGGCTCCAGTAAATTCTTCAAGGTCTTCCATATTGGTATCACTACGCAAGAATACAGGCACATTACCTAGTTTATCTCCTAGAATAGATTTAAAATCAGCCTCTAGAGCATTTATAAAACTTGGTTTAAATTCCATTTTAGCAATAGCATCTCTAAGAATAGCTAGTTCACCTAGTTGGTAATCTATAATTTCTTGTTCTGATTTTCCATCTGCTTTTAACTGTTTCGCTTTCGCGAAAGCGGACATCAAAAAGTCCCAGTAACTACCACTAGTTTCTGGCATACTTTGATTCATATGATCTTTAAAAACCCCAAACGGAATCACAATCCCATTCACTACTTTATCAGGAAAAAGCTGTTTTAATTGACCCAAGTTTGCTGCCTTAGGACCACAAAGAATACCACTGTCCGAACTGCCTACAGCAGCCATGTCTAAAGGTAAGACACCATCTAATTTAAGTTTACCTTCTGGAATTCTGATGGTTTTCTTTTCTTTCTTGCTAGCGGTATTGAAAAGAGCATTTTCTTTATCATTCATGTCGCTAGCCGATTTAATAACCACCGTACCACGATTACTCACAGCATAGAAAATCTCTTCTCCATCAAGTTCTTTTAAATCATTTAAGTTATCTATAGAAATAGCAGCGTTAGGAATACCTAGATTACGCGCCAGTAATTGCACGTGAGAAACTAGATTACCTTCTGACACTGTTGCTATACCAGCGACAGGTTTTAAATCACTAGGTGGATGATCAAAAATGTAGATTTTATTAGGGTCTACCTGCATACCTTCGGCATTACCGCTTACTACTACCAGTTCTCCTTTTGTATATCCAGGATTAAGACCTCTTATGGTACTCACATTATTTACACTTGCTATCTGACTAGTAAGACCTATCTGTCTAGAGACTAAACCGCCTAAATTACCTATCGCATCACCTAGAGGTAAAAGCAAAGAACTTCTTATACGGTCGTCATAGAAACCATATGCCTTAGGTTCAAACTGAGAATATTGTTCTACCACGTCTCCATAAATAGCGTTTACCATACCTGTTCCCCATTCTACCTGGCTGCGACCAGTATTGATAAAATCGAGTAATTCATGTGCTTTTATCGTCTCACCATTGGCTAGAAATAATTCGCTCTCTATAGCGTCCCATTCCCACATTTCTACATAACCAGCACTTGCTAGCGCCTCACTAAGGGAATATATTTTATCCAAATGTTCTTGAAGATCTACCGGCTCCCAGCTACCTGCCTGCTGAAAGATTAATTCTTCTAATCTTATACTTAATTCTAGTGCATTAGTACGTCGTGTGCCTCTTTTATCATCTTTAATATTGGTTTTAATGTCGCACATTAAATTTGCAGCTGCAGGTACTAATATGGCAGGATCTGTTTCAGTTGCATAAAATTTTGAGAACCATTCTGTTTGTGTTCTTATGTAGGCGCCTTCATTCCAGTCTGCCACCATTTTACTTAAGTCTTTTACAGATACTGGTTCAAAAAACTCTTGCATATCGCTCATAAGTTTATTGAAGTCTTTTTTAGACTGCTCGCTTATATCACCTTCGTTTTCGTCTAACCATTTTTTTACAGACTCAATATCCGCAGCTTGTGGATTACCGTGAATTTTAATTCTGATATCCATAAATTTTGAATGACGCTCTGCAAGTACCTTACTTAGACTTCTAATATCTTGAGCCAGGTTAGTATCACCGTCATGGGGTATATCTCGCAAACTCTCTCTTATTAAAAAGAAATCGCGCTCTACCAGATCGTTATCTGATAGTATGGTATAATAGAATTTACGTCCCCATTCTTCTTCGTCCTCAATTTGTTTTGCACCGCGATAAAATTTAGAACGTTCTTGTATCCAGCCATTATCAACAGACTCTAGGTATTTACCTAATTGATATTGTTTTACACGACTGTGATTATTTTTACCATCCCAAAAACTCCATACTTTATTAGAGGCAAGAATTTCGGCAAAATAGATATTGCGTTTTGTAGCCAGTTCTTCAACATCTTTCTTATAACTAGCATGTTGTATTCCTTCACCTATAGCATCTGGACAAGGATCTTTTGCGTCTCTAATGGTACCGTCTGGACAAAACCAGTTGATACTCTTGTACGGTCCACGATCGAGCTGTCGGTACTCATTGATCATTTCTTTGATACGAGTATCTGTAAATTCTTGTGCAGTGGCAACACTACTCGCAATAATCACTAATAGCAATAAAATTCTTTTCATAGTACCAAAAGTATAAGGAATTAACATAATTAACTACTACTTAAGAGCAGTTTAACTGACATACACGCAATAACTTAATCTTGCGATTACTCTTTAGTTAAAGTAGCCTTTAAATAAAGTGATTTCAATAAAAGTTTAGAAAACAACAGCAACTGTATTAGATCACATACATCACACTATATAATTAAGTTTGGGGATGCAATAATTTCGCTTTCGCGAAAGCGAGACCACAAAATATCTATAATACAAAAAAGCAGCTCTTATATAACAAAGAGCTGCTTTTTAAATTTAAATAAATCGTGATCTATAAATCGTACTTTAACTGTAGATATACATATCTAGGTTGCACAGTATAGAAACTAGTACTAGTAGCTATCTGTCCAAAAGTGTTTCTGTTCAAGGCCTCTGTGTTTAACAAGTTACTTGCCGCTAGTTTATATTCCCATTTAGAATCTGGCTTATTGTAATATAAAGCTGCTTCTAGAAAATCATAGTTGTTATCTACGTTTGCAGATGTATCAAAAAGATTCAAGTCATAATCTACATCAAAGAACCACGCTTTATTGATTTGCCAGTCTGCATTTAAAGTTATCGTTTGTGTCGTTGCATCATTTACCTGCCCACCGTTATCAGAGTTATTGAAAGCGATGTTATACCTTACATCAAAGTTTACTCCATCTTTATAATTACTTCTAAAACTTGCACCATAACTATGTGTTATGTTTTCTGACTCTGTAGCGTTACCGTTAAAGACGTTGTTAAATGTACTCCAACTTAAATTTGCATTTACGCTAGCTCTTATCTTACCAAATTCTCTAGAAAAACGTCCAAAACCAGTTGCACTTTCATTTGCAAAAGGTGAATTAATTAATGCACTTTCTTGATTAATTCCATCGATAACAATACTGTTTTGAATAGCGTCTGTCTGACGTGAATATGTTACTCCTGCATTAATGTTAGTATAATTAAACATGTTGAAGTTAAAATAGTTTAAACTAAAACGGTCATTAGTCGCTCCTGTCAATTGATTATTACCGCTAAATAATGCGTTATAATTATTAAAAATAGTTCCTAAAGCGTAGTTTTCTACGTCTGTAAAACTTACCGTCCTGCGGTAATCAAAATTGATATTCTCACTAGATCTTAATGCAAAACGCACATTAAAATCTGGAAGGATTTCTTCAAAATCAAGCTCGTTAGTATTACCTAACTGTGTATCTTCTATTTTATAAGAATGTGCTGTAACACCTGGTGTGATGGTAAATTTACCAGTGATAAATTTATAATGAATGGCACCGTATAAATCTCTGAACTTATAGTTCACGTCGTTACCAAATTGTGCATCAGTAAGATCATTGCGACTACCGTCATCTAGTATCTGAAAGATGCTAGTATTATAGTCTTGATTTACTATCGAGGTACCTACTGTAAAGTTAACATTACTCTTCTTATTTAATACTCTCCAAAAATCTGCCTTAGCATCTAGCTTAGTGCTTTCTACCAGTTTCTCCTGGTTAATGTCATAAGGATTTGCTTCATCCAGACCTAATGTTCCTGTAAATGGCTCGATATCGTTATCAGCATTATCTACCTCAGGATCTAATATGGCATTATAAAAAGGATCTTCTTCTGCATCAACATACCTACCTTCAAATGCAAAAATGTTTTTCTCACTTTGAGTGTAATATAAGTTAACAGATTGATCTATAGTAATCGGTTTTTGAGATTCATTTTGATCTATATCTCTAACTACACCTTCTTGTGCAGATGTGAAGTCATTGAACTGACTCACATCACTTAAATTAATTTGTCCATCATATTCCAGAGAGAAATCTGCATTAGGTTTATAGTCTGCACCTAATTTAAAAAGACCTATTTGATTGCGCTGGAAAGAACGGTCTTCTGTATTTTCTTGAACACCACTTTCTGTAAAAGTTCTACTAGCGATAGTTTCTTGCTCTGTATCTACACTAGATAAGATAGCAAACGCTTCTATATTCAGTTTTTTATTTACCGCCCATGATCCATTAAAGGCACCAAATTTACTTTCTATCTCTTTGGCTCTATTAGCTTGTAAATTTAGTAAGCCACCTGCTCCAGCACCTATATCGATAGAAGAACCTGTACTACGAGTATTACCTCTATTAAAACCTACAAAACGTCTATACTCTTGAAAGGTGAATGATTGTAATCCTAAATTATTAAAATCTGTAAGTATGTTAAGTGATACATCTTCACTGTAATAAAAAGCTTTGGGCTTTGCCTGATATCTTAACTCATCACCACCTTCACCTAAAGCGCCAGTAATCTCTCCAAACCAGAAATTCTTCTTTCCTTCTTTTAATCTAATATTGATAGCTATACGGTCTTCATCATTACCTAGCCCTTTTAATTGACTTACGTTATTGTAATTTTTAAGAACCTCTACTTTACCTACTGCGTCTGCAGGAATGTTTTTTGTAGCAAGTCTAGAATCTCCTGCAAAGAACTCTTTACCATCTACCATTACTTTTTCTACTGTCTTACCTTCTACTTGTATATCACCATCTTCATTAACCTCTACACCAGGTAATTTTTCAAGTACGTCACCTAGTTTACGTTCTGTACCATTTGTAAAACTATCGCTGTTATAAACTATGGTATCACCTTTTATAGAAACCGGCATATCATAAACTATGTTTACAGCGTCTAATGTATTTTCATCTTCATACATGACATAATTTCTTACTAGATCACCTTGAACATTTCTCACAGTGTCTTCAATCGTTTTTAATCCTAAGAAAGATACTTTAAGTACATATGTACTATCTTTTTTAAGACCTTGCAACTGGTATCTACCAGCGTCATTTGTAATACCGAAACCACCTAGGTTTTTGTCTTTCTGATAGGCAATCACATTTGCCATTTGTAATGGCGTACCTGTACTATCCACAACTACACCTGATATTTTAATGGATTGTGCGCCTGCTAGAGAAAGCAGAAAGCAAGCCATAAGAGTTAAGAGTAATGTCTTTTTCATGTTAAGTTTTTTGATTAAAAAAAAGCGAGAATAATGGTTAGGTTACTCTCGCAAAAGTTTTGATATAAGTGTTATTTATCCTCTCCCACGACCGCCGCCACCGCCACGACCACCACGACCGAAACGCTCTGACATTTCTTTCATCTTTGCATTAAAAAGAACGTTGTACTCTTCTTCATTAGTTTCCTTACCTTTTGTAGCAGGTTTAATCTCTTCCTTATCTTCTGGGTTCACTACTATTTTACTACATAGTAAGGTAGTTTTACCTGAGTTAACTTCTAATATTAAACCAGGTAAGCCAGCATACTCTGCAGGACCATGTTGTACAGGAATTTGAGGTGTAAACCAGGCTACAACCTCTATTTGATCAACTTTCTCAGCTACTTTTTCCTCTTTTTTATCGTCACTAGAATTGTTGCGTCCACGTCTTCTAAAAGCAGAAAAATCTAATTCATTGTTGTTTTTAACAGCAGTTGCTTTAATGGCCTGATACTGACCTATCATTCTAGTCTCTCCAGTAATTTTCCACTCTAGATTAGGGATACTATCTTTTATCAAGAAAGTTTTACCCATCATATCGCGTTGCTCTATCCACTCACCATCTTTAAGATTCTTGTACTTTTCACCAGCCATAGCTGTCCCTAAAAAGTTTCCAGGGCCACGACCGCCACCTTGTCCAGGTGCAGAAAGTTCTTTCTCTTCTTTATAAGTAGATTCATTACGATTAAATTTAAGTACAAAAGTCTTTTCATTAAAAGCCTTCATTCTTTCCTCAAAACGCTTTTTTTGTTGTGGAGATGCATCTTCTGGTAAGAAACTAGTGTCGGTTTTAGTCTTAGACATATAAGTTGCCTCACCATAAAAATCTTGTGCGCTCAGCACACCAGTGAAGATTATAGCAATGATTAATAATACCTTTTTTTTCATGATCGTATAATTTGATTATCAGCTGTTAAACAGTTAGCCAAATCTTAGACGTCCAAAAAAAACAATAGTTTCATGTTAAGATAAGTTTAACACAGTGCCTAGTGCGTCTCGATAAAAACACCACCACTGCCGCTTTTAAAACGTTCTCTCATTTCTTTTGCCTTTTTATCTCTTAGTTTGTTGAATTTTTCAGTAGATATCTCTTTTCCTTTTCTAGGTTTTTTAATTTCAAAACCTTCAGGATTCATTTCTATTTTATTACATAAAATAGTTATCTCTCCTTCATTGAGTTCTAGTATTAAACCAGGTAATCCTTGATAAATTCCAGGACCATTACTTATAGGAATATCCATAGTAAACCATGCGGTTACTACGTGTTCTTTGTCATCTACCATGTTTAATAAACTTGTAGATTCTTCTTCACTCTGCTCTTTCTCTTCTTTAGGAAAAGTATAGGTTGCTTTCATCGCAGTATACTTACCTATCATTTTAGTCTCTCCAGTCACTTTCCAATCTAGTTTTTCAATTTTATCAGTTACGAGAAATTCCTTTCCTTGAATGTTATCTTCTCTTAAAAAGGTTTGCGCAGTAAGATCCTTGTAAGTAGTACCATAAGTATCTCCATTACCACTCATTTCAATGGTCATACTCATACCATTTACTGGTTTCTTAGGTGCAGCAAGTTTCTTTACTTTTTCATAAAGCGACTCTGTACGGTTAAACTTGAGAGTAAATTCTGCCTCACCAGCTTTTTTCATAGCCTCTTCTATCATCTCTCGCATAGCAGGCTCTAGTTTTGCCATTTGAGTGCTATCTTCAGATTGTTTCATAGTCATTTTACTTTGGTAATGGGCGATACCAGTAAAGTCTTGCTGTGCTTGTACTGTGTACGCTTTCGCGAAAGCGAGAACGACAAAGAATAACATACTTAGATTAAATCGTTTCATGTAGTTGGTTTTTAATTAGTTATTCAAATATCAACTATTTTTATAGTTGTCAGGGTTAAGTTGCGTTAATATATGTTAATCGACTTCTATGTATAGTAGGAATAGCGCACCTTTGAAATTATGAATGATAGAAAATATCACTTTCTTCTAGTTTTAATAAGTGTTGTTATTGCTACTACCCTAGCAATTCAACTGTACTGGAATTACAACAACTTTCAAGAATCAAAAAAAAATCTGGTTACTGACTTGCAGAAGAGTCTAGACCAAAGTGTTGATACTTATTATGAACAGCTCGTTAAGGATAATAATGTAGGTATTATCGTAAAACAGACGACTAATCGTAAGAAAGAATTTGACAAACTTTTTAGTAACGTAGATAGTTTAGGTTTTCTGTTAGAAAACAGACCTACTAATGAAATGAGTGAAATTTTCATTACTCAAGGTGGTGATATGGCTAGTTTAAATGAACTAGAACCTATGAAGGATCTGTGGAATTTCCCTAACTATGAAATTCAAAAACCTGATGGTGATTATATTCCTGTAGAAACCTTTTTTACAGACCGAGTTAATTTACCTAGCACCATGTTTACCCTTACTGCAAAGGTGGTGAGAAGTCTACAAGAAAAAGAAATGAATCTAGAAAGACTGGACAGCCTTCTTAATACCCATCTTGTAAATAGAGGTCTAGATGTAGAGTATGAATTTAAAGTTGTAGAGACAGACGAAAATAATTTTTTATTAAAAAGTATCGACAAAAACGTTCTTAGAGCAAATTCTCAATTAATAAGACGTGGGGATGCGTTGTTATTAAATTACTCTAGTCTGTCCCCTAACATTTATAAACTAAACCTAACCGGTATTTTATTAAGCGCGCTTCTTATCGCAGCAGTTGTTCTCTGTCTCTTTTATCTATTACAGATAATTAAAAAACAAAAAGCTCTAGGAGAGATGAAAAACGATCTCATCTCTAACATCACACACGAGTTTAAAACACCTATCGCTACTGCGAGCGCAGCACTAGAAGGTGTCCAAAGTTTTACAAATAGTGGCGATCTCGATAAAACCGATCGGTATTTAAGTATGGGTCGCGATCAGTTACTAAAATTAAATGGTATGGTAGAGCGTATACTAGAAACTGCCACACTGGACAGTAAAGATCTTATGCTACAAAAAAGTGCTTTTGAGATTAATGAATTGATAGATGTAATTGTTAAAAAACATCAAAATCAAACTTCTAAAAAAATTACATTTAACGAGTTAGATAAAAACATCACCATTACTGCCGATGCTTTTCACCTAGAAAATGCCATTAATAACCTTATAGATAACGCAATAAAATACGGTGGTGACCAGATAACGGTAGACTTAAAAAACAATTCTAATTCCACTATTATTACTGTTAGTGATAATGGACAGAACTTAAGTAATAAAGATGTAAAACTTATTTTTGACAAGTTTTATCGAGTAGGAAAAGGAAATCGACACGATGTAAAAGGATTCGGTATCGGTTTATTTTATACTAAATCTATTATAGAAAAACACAACGGTACGATAACTGCTGCTGCACAACCACAAACCACTTTTAAAATCACGATGCCTCATGAATAAAAACACCACCATAGACATTATCCTAGCCGAAGATGAACCTGCATTAGGAATGATCGTAAAAGAAAGTCTAGAGACTAGAGGTTTTAGTGTACGACATAAAGAAAACGGTGCACTAGCACTAGATGCTTTTCATGAAAAACAACCAGACATACTGGTACTAGATGTAATGATGCCGCAACTAGACGGTTTTGAACTTGCTAAGAAAATACGCGTAGAGAATGAAGAAATTCCTATTATTTTTCTAACCGCAAAATCTCAAACAGAAGACGTTCTAGAAGGTTTTCATGTAGGTGGTAATGACTACCTTAAAAAACCCTTTTCTATGGAAGAACTTATAGTGCGCATAGAAAACCTATTGAGTAGACAGACGGTTCAAAAAACCGCTGCTATTTATGAACTAGGCGACTATTCTTTTAATTTTCCAAAACAACAACTTACTTATAAAGAAGAGGTTACTAAATTGACTCATAGAGAATCACACTTGTTATACCACCTAGTTTTAAAGAAAAACAAAGTACTGGACCGTACTTTTATTCTTAAAAAATTATGGGGTAATGACGATTTTTTCTCTGGCCGTAGTATGGATGTATTTATTACTAAGTTGAGAAAAAAACTAGCGCAAGACGACCAGTTAGAAATAGTTAACGTGCGTGGTTATGGATATAAATTAATGGCGCCATAGTAATTATCAGAATACTTATTGCTTTTGCGGCGATCTAAATTCAGCCAAAAATGACCTATTTAAAAAGTCTTCTTACCATCAAACCGTGGATTTGGTTTTCAATATTTGTTCTCTATAGTATTCTAGGCAATGCATTTCCTATATATGTACCTATTTTTCTATTTCTATTGACATCTTTCTTCACTTATTGGACTCTGGGTGTAGGAACTGAGCTTCATGGGAAATTGAGAGACAATAGTATGTTAAGATTGAAACGTTTTAAATTTCAGATAGGATTTGCCATTGTGATTATATTAATAGCTTTATCGTTAGTTATAATAGGACAAAACATTCTAGCTGAATTTATTAATGATAATAGTTGGATTTTGTGGATAATTATACCAATACATTTTCTTACTATGTTCTTTATGTTTCACACCATATACTTTCTCTCAAAGTGTATCTCAGTTTTAAGAAATGAAAGAGGAAACGTCTACTGGTATATGCTTGGTTTTTGGTTTTTCCCAATTGGAATTTGGATTATTCAACCTAGGATCATTAAATTGATTAATAAAGAAGATTGATAAAATCATATTATAAAATCCGTTACATAGTTGTACTTTGCTTTTATGAAATGGATATTCTTTTTACTTTTTATAAGCTCGCTTTCCTGGGCCCAAAAAACAGATCAAGGTTTTAATCTCACGGCAGACTCTTTCTATGGTCTTGATGATTTTGGCGCTGTTTATTATGGTAAAAACGATGCCTTTTTCAAGAAAAACGGTAAAGAGGTCACACAATTCTATGACCTACAATTAGGCGATTTAACTGAGGTAGATCTTATCAACCCATTAAGCATTTTATTATTCTATAAAGACACTCAGACCATAGTTTTACTAGATAATAGGCTTAATGAAAAGCAGCGTATTCTTTTAAATCAACTAACACCTAGCAGATTTATAGAACACGCTAGACTAGCCGGCGAGCGCCATTTATGGTTACACGATCTGGACCAGAACCGTCTAGAGTTATACGATTACATTAATAACAAGACTCTAATAAGCACTGCTGTTTTAAAAGAAACTACATCTCAATTATACAGTGATTATAATTTTTGTCATGTGCTGAGTGATCACTCTATAGAAACATTTAATTCCTACGGTAGTAAAACCTCTTCCCTAGCTATAGAAAATACCACACTTATAGATTATGATTTTGAAAGTCTAGTTATACTTAAACAAGGTATAATTAAGGTTTATAAGTTAGATAAAACGTTCCGCTTTCGCGAAAGCGAGATCGCAACCATCACCATCTTAGAAAAGGACATTAAAACCCTTTATCTAAAGGGCGGAAAACTTTATCTTTGGCATGATAAACGTGTGGACGTTTATGAGATCAATCCTGTTAAGAAATAAAGATGCATATAGCCGTTGCCGGAAATATAGGTGCTGGTAAAACTACCCTAACTAACTTACTTGCAAAACATTATAAATGGACACCTCAATTTGAGGATGTTTTAGAAAACCCATATCTAGAAGATTTTTATCAAGATATGGAACGCTGGTCCTTTAATTTACAGGTCTATTTCTTAAACAGCCGTTTCCGTCAGGTGCTGGATATACGCGAGAGTGGAAATAAAATCATCCAAGATCGTACTATTTATGAAGATGCAAGCATATTTGCACCTAACCTACATGCGATGGGATTGTTATCTCAACGTGATTTTGATAATTACAGTTCCTTATTTGACCTTATGGAAAAGGTAGTTGCGGCCCCTGATTTATTGATCTATTTGCGCAGTTCTATACCTAATCTAGTGAGCCAAATTCATAAACGTGGTCGCGATTATGAAAACACGATCTCTATAGATTACCTAAGCCGCTTAAACGAGCGCTACGAAGCATGGATTCATGGTTATGATAAGGGTAACTTATTAATAATCGATGTAGATGATATCGATTTTGTAAACAATCCTGAAGATCTAGGTGGTATTATTAATAAAATTGATGCCGAGTTAACTGGGCTTTTTGCTTAAAGATTAAAGATATCTGATTAACGATTGGAGATTTTTGATTTGTTCACTCTTGTGAAAAGAATATATTAACAA
Source organism: Nonlabens sp. Asnod3-A02 (assembly GCF_045063755.1). NCBI lineage: Bacteria > Pseudomonadati > Bacteroidota > Flavobacteriia > Flavobacteriales > Flavobacteriaceae > Nonlabens > Nonlabens sp. Asnod3-A02. Next base: position 658,751 of record NZ_JBEFOC010000008.1, on the reverse strand, counting down.
AGCCTGTTCTAAATATTAGAACAGGCTTTGTTATAAATAAGTATTCAAGTATTAATACCCTACTTTACTACGTACACGTTTTAATACATCATTTGCGATATGGCGTGCTTTAAAAGCACCTTCTTCTAGTGCCTCATCTATTTCATGTCTATTATCCATAAGATAGTTATAACGTTCTCTGGCATCTTTGAATCGGTCACAAAGTGCTTCAAAAAGCGCTTGTTTTGCATGTCCATAACCATAGTTACCAGCCTCATAGTTATTGCGCAATTCCTGTATCTTTTGCTCTGGTGCAATTAACTTATATAATGCAAAAACATTACAAGTTTCTGGATCTTTAGGTTCTTCTAAAGGTGTACTATCTGTCTCTATGGACATACACTGTTTACGCAATTTTTTATCGGTCTGGAATATATCGATATAATTGCCTCTAGACTTACTCATCTTTTCTCCATCAGTTCCTGGAATAAGCATTCCATCCTTTTGAATCTTTGCTTGAGGTTCAATAAAAGTTTCTCCCATCTTATTATTAAATCTTCCAGCAACGTCTCTAGTAATCTCAAGGTGTTGTAATTGATCTTTTCCTACAGGAACGATCTCTGCATCATATAATAAAATATCTGCAGCCATTAACATAGGATAGGTAAAAAGACCAGCGTTTACGTCTTCTAGACGGTCTGCTTTATCTTTAAAACTATGCGCTAGAGTTAGCCTTTGAAATGGGTAGAAACAAGCAAGGTACCAGTTTAATTCTGTTACTTGCGGTATATCACTTTGTCTATAAAAAACGGTTTTATTGATATCTAGACCACATGCCAGCCATGCTGCTGCTGTAGAATAGGTGTTTTCTCTTAATAAATCTCCGTCCTTAATCTGTGTCAAGGAATGCATGTCTGCAATAAAAAGAAAAGAATCGTTTTCTTCATTTGTAGACATTTCAATCGCTGGTAAAATTGCTCCTAGAAGGTTTCCTAAGTGCGGTGTTCCAGTAGATTGAACGCCAGTAAGTATTCTTGCCATTGTTTTTAATTGAGGATCAAAGATAATTAGTAAAAAGCGATCAACACAATGGAAAGGACGTTAAAGCTTTATAAAATATCATGAGGGCAATTATTTTAAGTAGATCCATAGAAATAGATGTCCATAAAGTCATAAATTCTTCTATTTTTGATTCCTTGAAATGGATGCGCTACATATTGATGCCTTTATACCGAGTATGGTTTTACATTTTAATGGGTGTACCTATTATTATTATGTTTCCCTTACTGGTACTGCTTACTATTTCAGAAAAAACGTATCATTTATTCTTTAAGGTAGCTCGATTTTGGTCGGCAATAATTATCTATGGAATGGGTTTCTGGCCAGTTATTAAGCGTGCCCAACCCATGAAAAAGAATCAAAGTTATATGCTGGTTGCCAACCACACGAGTATGACTGACATTATGATGATGTTGTTGATCTCTAAAAACCCTTTTGTCTTTGTAGGTAAAAAAGAGCTTTCTAAGATTCCTGTTTTTGGTTTTTTCTATAAGCGTACTTGTATTCTAGTGGATAGAAAAAATCCTAGAAGTAGAAAAGAGGTTTTTGATCGTGCTAGACAGCGCATGCAAGATGGTGTTGGGATTTGTATCTTTCCTGAAGGCGGCGTTTCTGACGATTTAAATGTGGTTTTAGATCCTTTTAAGGATGGTGCATTTAGACTAGCCATAGAGCATCAAATACCTTTATTACCAGTTACTTTATACGATAATAAAAAACGATTTCCTTTCCACTTTTGGGGAGGTAGTCCTGGGATTATGAGAGCAGAAACTCATGCTCCAATGGAGACAGTAGGCATGAAGGTGATGGAGGATAAGGCACGCTTTCGCGAAAGCGTAAGAAACATCATTCTTCACTCTCTAGAAAAGGCTTAAAATAGAAAAACCGCTCCATGGCACGGAAACGGTTTTTCATCATCATTGCAAAAATTGAGTTTCAATAACCAACCTCAATATTCTTCTTTTTCTTTTTCACTGAAATCTTAACTAGCTCACAATGACTGCTAGTGATTTAAAATTTTAATGCCACACCACTTTGTACCCCAATGGTATAGGGTTTAAAGTCTGCAACGTTATTTCTTAAGGTACTTAATTGATATTTAAATGTAGGTTCTATAAACACACCTAATTTAGATGTAAAGTCATAGCTTAATCCTAATCCAAAGTTTGCGCTCTGGTTGAATTCATTAAAATTACCATCCTCACCTAGTTCTAATCGCTGATTATCATTTTGAACAGTCACCATATTATCTGTTAGAAATAAAGCGCTCATACCACCTAATACGTTTACCTTAAATTTGTTGTTTATCAAACTGTATCTAAGTTCTAACGGTACTTCTATGTAACCTAATCGTTGAGAAAGCTCTCCTTTAAAGCCTTGTAACTGACTATCTACTAACTCTTGCACTGCAAAACCAGTATCTAAAGCATCATTAGAAAGTGGGCTAGCATTAGTCACCACTGCACTCGTTATAGCACTAGAAGAATAAGCCTGTGGAAGAAACTGACCGCGACTGGCTATGTCTACATTTACCTGATAATTAACATCTTGTGTGCTATAAGTCATGTTTACTTGATTAAGACCGGTTCTTACACTCCATCGAGGAGAAATCTCATAGCTTAATCCTATACCATAACTCAGGTTGAGCCCTTCATCGCGATTATTATCGATTACTTCACTGTTTATAGCACTACCACTTAAACTGTTGGAATAAACAGGCCCTACTTGTGTACTTGCTGCCCATTTTCCTTTAAACACAGCTACATTTAAACTGTCTTCTTTTTCTTCTTCTGCTGCTATTTCTTCTAGAGTAGGTAGTTTTTTCTTAATGGAATCTACTGCTGCGACAGCACTGTCTAAGGCATCTTTATTTAGAATGTCGTCTACTTTATTCTTAGAACTATCACTAATACCTGCTTTCTTACCAGCGGTATTCAAGCCCGTAGAATTATTTTCTGTGATCGCATTTACCTTGTTAGAATTGTCATTTACTACATGAGAATTATCACTTTGAGTTGCTAAAACAGATTGATTATTATTTTGAGCAATAGGAGTTTTATTATATCTATCATTAGCTCCAGTTCTGGACGGACTGGAATATGTATTTATTACCGTATTTTTATTTAAATCACTCTTAGTAGAAGAATTACCAGCAGTTAATAAATTACTCGATTTTTTAGGAGCGTTTATTTGAGTCTCTGTTCTCGTATCACTAACAGGGTTTTCATTTAAATTATTTAAACCGTTTTGCTCAGAATCAAGATCCTTAGTTACTAATTGTACATCCTTAATTGATTCTTTGCCATCAAGTGTTGTGTCTACACTATTATCGACATCTTTAGTTTCTGTTTTTATTTGAGAATCATTGCTCTTTCTTACTTTTTCTTGAGTGTTAACAATAGGTAAACTGTCATTAATTAAGCTATCGTTATCTACACCAGTGTAAATGAATGTAAATAATATAGCTAGTCCAGCAGCTACACCACCTAGAATCCACCATAATGGAATAGTTTTTTGCTTTTTATTATGACCTATTTCTTGGCCAATATTATCCCAGACCATAGCAGGTGGTTTCACCTCAAAGTCTTTAAAACCTTCTTGAAAAAGTCTATCTATATTTTTCTTTTCACTCATAATTAGCTGGCGTTAGAATTATGCGATTCTCGCCATGATTTAACCATTATTTGCAGGTTTTGCCTTGCTCGAGCAAGGTTAGATTTTGATGTACCCTGGGTAATCTTCATCATATCTGCTATTTCTTTATGACTGTATCCATCCATTACATACATGGTAAAGACCAGTCTATATCGTTCTGGTAACTGCTGTACCATAAAAAGTAACTCTTTAAGTGGTACGTCATCAGACTCTTCTACCTCAACGGCTTCTACATCTTCTATTTGATCTTCATTAACTAAGTCAAATACTTTTGTACCTCTATACCTTTGCAAGGCTGTATTTACCGTTATTCTTTTACACCAGCCTTCAAAAGAACCTTTAAATTTAAACTGATCTATTTTTTTAAATATGGTTATAAAAGAATCTTGCAAAATGTCTTGTGCCTCTTGCTCGTTAGGAGCATATCTTAAGCAGGATCCATAAAGCTTAGGCGAGAACATTTCATACAGTTCTCTTTGGGCTTTAGGATCATTTTTTTGACATAATGAAACTATCTTTTTATAGACCACACTTTAAAATTCAATCATTCTTCTACAGGTATTGTATATTCTAAATAAATAGGTTGGTTATTTACATCAAATCCGGTAAAGAATTTAAATACATAAGTCCCATTACTTGCTGCTAAAAATCTTAAATTTTGTTCTGTTCTAACTACCTCATCAAGACAATTACCGTTACTAACTGATGCTACCACGGTAATGACTCTTTCGTTTAAGTTAGAATCTACTTCAAAGCCTGCAAAGTTCTGACAGTTATTAGTAAAATCAAAAGTGACAGGAATTACATGCACATCACCGAAGGTAAACGCTTGTGGCAGCTCTACACTTTCTACAGCTAGCGCTTCATAATTGATGATAGCATTGCTATTACCATCATCTATGCTACAACTATTAAGGGTGATTATTGCTAGTGCAAGAATCATAATAAATTTTAATCTCATCTTCATTTTCAGTATTATACATTATAGATGCTCACTTATATAAAAGGTTGCGTCTAGTTATAAAAAAAACCGCTTCTTTTTAAGGAGAGCGGTTTTAAAGTTTATAATAGGTAAAAGACTAGTTACTTATAGCCTTTATAGAATCCATAATTTTAACTTCTAACTCTTCTACTAGATCTGGATTATCCTTAAGAATAGTCTTAACAGAGTCGCGACCTTGTCCTAGTTTAGTATCTTCATAAGAGAACCATGAACCAGCCTTATTGATGATTTCATAATTAACACCTAAGTCGATAATTTCTCCTAGTTTAGAAACACCTTCACCGTACATGATATCAAATTCGGCCATTCTAAACGGTGGTGCTACTTTATTCTTTACCACTTTTACACGAGTCTTGTTACCTAACACGGCACCACTACTATCTTTAATTTGTGTAGATCTTCTTATATCTAGTCTTACAGAAGCGTAAAATTTCAAGGCATTACCACCAGTTGTAGTCTCTGGATTACCGAACATTACACCTATTTTCTCACGTAACTGATTAATAAATATAACCGTACAGTTAGTTTTAGAAATAGAACCTGTAAGTTTTCTTAGTGCTTGTGACATTAAACGAGCATGAAGACCCATTTTACTATCTCCCATCTCACCTTCTATCTCACTTTTAGGAGTAAGTGCTGCTACAGAGTCTACTACTATTATGTCTATTGCTCCCGAGCGTATTAGGTTATCTGCAATTTCTAGAGCTTGTTCTCCATTATCTGGTTGTGAAATAATTAAATTATCCAGATCAACACCTAGCTTCTCTGCATAGAAACGGTCAAAAGCGTGCTCAGCATCAATAAATGCTGCGATACCACCTGCTTTTTGACATTCTGCTATTGCATGTAAGGTTAAAGTTGTTTTACCAGAAGATTCTGGTCCATAAATTTCAATAACTCTACCTCGTGGATAACCACCTACACCCAAAGCTGCGTTTAAGGCAAGTGAACCAGTAGAAATAGATTCTACCTCAACAACTTGCTTATCACCCATTTTCATTACCGTTCCCTTACCGTAAGCCTTATCCAGCTTATCAAGGGTTAATTTAAGGGCTTTTAATTTTGCTTCTTTCTCTTTATCGTCTGCCATTGTAATTATTTTAGGTAAAAATACGGCCTAGATAAAGTAGAAACAATAGGATAGAGATTAGGTTATTAACGATGTTTATAAAAGTTCCGCTTTCGCGAAAGCGAAACTAATATCCAACTAGGAAACATAAAAAAAGGGAAATCTTGAATTAAGACTTCCCTTTTTTTATTATCAATTGAATAACTTAAGATTATTTTTTTGCTCTTAATTTTGCTACTCCTATACCGATTGCTGCACAAAGTGCTAGTAAAAGACCAGGAATGGGTGCTGCGTCAGTAACATCTTCTTCAAAACCAGGAGCTTGCGCATGAACTATTGTTCCTACTAATATAAAAACTGCTAAAACTAAATACTTGTTATTTTTCATTTTCCCTATTTTTTAAATTTAAAATTATCTTTCTCGTTACCGTTTCCATCCCGTTTGAGATGTTTAATATATAAAGTCCACTTTCTAAACTAGAAAGGCGATCTAATCTAATGGTATCATTAGAATTACTATTGAAGTCCCTAGAAATCACTTGCTGACCTAATGTATTAAATAAAGTCACTTGCACCTTTTCTTCTGTAAGAGAGCCTAAAGATATATAAATTAAGTCACCATTTACAGGATTAGGGTACACATTTATCGAATTAGTAAACAAATGATCATCATTCCCTAACGTTGATCTTTGAAATACTATTTCAAATCTAGCTGCATTTATACTTTGAGCGTCATTTACCGCTTTCCATGTTTTATGATTAAAATCGGCCTATAATACATACCAACTTTTAAAATCCCCTTAACCATCTCAACTAAGTTGTTGTTAGTTGTTTCAAAAAATAAAAGTCACTTTCTTATCAGATCAAAACAACTTATTTCATAGATGATTTTATAATATAATTCCGCTTTCGCGAAAGCGGAACAACAATAAATAGAACGGCATAAAAAAAGGGAATCTCATTACAAGATTCCCTTTTCTAAATAAATTAAATGTGTAAACTACATTCTTACTCTTTTATAAATTTCAAAGTAGATTGAGAATTACCATTAACTACTTTCACAAAGTACATACCTGTAGAAAGACTAGAAATATTATTAATATTAATTGTATTACTTACTTGGTCAAAAGATCGAGTCATTACTTGCTGTCCTATAGAATTATAAATAGCAACCTCTAAAGAAGGTGCACTAGAGCCATTCATATTTATTGTTACCACATCGCCATTTACTGGATTAGGGTAAAGAGATAAATTATTTTCAAAAACATCTTCATTACCAGCTGTACCATCTATAATGAATCTACCTACATGAAAATCATAATCTTCAAAATCATCTGCTACCCCATCGCTAGCAAGAAATGCAAACTGAACTGTACCGCTATAAGAACTTAAATCAACAGTTGCTCTTGTACCATCTACTGCAGGCTGGTTTGCAACCGTCCATGTTAGTAAAGAAGTCCATGTAGTACCACCGTCTGTAGTTATAAGTAAATCTACCTGATCATCAGATCCCATAGTATCTGGAACGCTTGTACTATTCCAATTAGTTACTGCCACCTCTACAGTAAGTACGTCATTACTCGTACCTGTCATGTCATATTGTTCAGAAATAAGCCACTCTCTATCTGTATCACCTGCAAAAATATTAATTGCATTACTAGGTATAGAAGTTCCAGCAAAATCAACATAAGATCTAGCTCTCCAGTCTGAAGTACCGAATCCTGAAGGACCACCTACTATCTCACCATTACCAGCCTCATCCCAACAACTATTAGGAACATTTATGGTAAAGTCTGTTGTATAAGGGTATGAAGAAACCACCCCACAAGCTGTAGAGAAGATTAAAGGTGTAGGATTCCATGAACCTTGATCACCATTAGCACAAACTTCTCTTACATATAAAAAATACTCTGTATTTCCACTAAGTCCCATTATTGTATAGGTAACATTAGGATTTACTCCTGCAACGTCAGACCATACTCCTGTAACAACTGGCGTTGCTGTAGCTGTAGACATCAACGCATATTCATAAGTACCTGCACTCATAGCATTACTACTATCAAAATTAATAATAGCATCTGTTGCGGTAGCGCTTACTAGCGTGAGATTTGCAGTATCTGGACAGCTAGGTACTTCTCTTACTTGAAACTTACTTACATGAAAATATACATCCTCAGCATCATCTACTGAACCTTCATCTCCTAAAAACGCAAATTGTACATTACCAGTAATTGCAGATAAATCGTAAGTGATTTCTTCACCTATGTCTGTAGGCACAGTTCCTTGTACCCAGGCTTGCATTTCGGTCCATGTAGTACCGTTATCAATAGTCATTAATAAACTCACTCTATCATCAGAACCTAAGTCTGCACCAGAACCGCTAGTACCTCCTTCAGTTAAAGCTACGTACACATTTAATTCACTAGGTGCGGCAGTAGATAAATCAAAAGTAGGTGATATAATCCAGTCACTTCTAGTCGCTTGCCACATGTTAATTCTATTACTAGATGTACCATTATGATTTGAAGAAGTCCAAGTACCAGCACCAATATCAGAAGGTCCAGTAGTCATATTCCCACTATCTGCCTCTTCCCAGCAGCTAGGAACATTTACAGACATATCAGCATTATAATCAGGAACAATCGCAATACAAGCTGTCGTAAAACTATAAGGTCCTGAATATTCACTTGTGTCACCACCAGCACAATCTGCACGCACATAATAATCATAAGCCGTCTCAGGCATAAGGTTTGTTGCCATAAAAGGATTAGATACCCCAAAATCAGTTGGAGTTCCTGTTGGTGTAAATCCATCAACTCCTAACTCTACATCCCAAGATGCTTCTCCACTACCACCAGATACCCAAGATAACATAGCCGTATTAGTCGTTATATTAGAAACGGAAAGATTATTAGGTGATAAACAGGTAGGCCCCTCTTGAATACATATATCTGTAGTCCCAGTAAGACCTGCAGTAGTACTATCTTTCCACATCACAAGCTTATATATACTACCAGGCGTTAAACCTGTAATAATATCACTTGTAGTAGTTGCAGTACTCTCACAAACTATCTCAGCACCACCACATGTATCAAACAGAGCAAATTCCATTGTAGTACTAGAATTAATAATTACCGACCCAACAGATGGAGCAGTAAATTCAAACCAAGCTCCTGTATTTACACCAAAAGTATCGCAGCTTGCAGCAGTAGTACCTATATCAACTGTAGTTGCAAAATCTAAAGTATATGGAGTTGCAGCACTGCAATCTACCTCAACATTCAATGCTAGAGCAGTTGAGCAAGTATCTCCAAAGCCAGGCACTCTAAAAGTAAATGGCCCTGTATAAACACTACTTCCTGCTGCTGCACAGTCAGATCTTAAATAATAATCATAGCTATTTCCTGAAATAAGATTAGTTGCGATAAATGGATTTGACACACCTATATCCGTTGGAGTTTGAGTAGGTGTAAATCCAGCTGCACCCAACTCGATATCCCATAAAACCTCACCACTAACGCTAGCAGTCCATGATAATTCTGCCGAGTCTGTCGTATTTGACACAGCAGTTAAACTAGTAGGAGGAGAACAAGCTGGTGGATTAGGTACAACTATCATAAAAGAAGCTTCTAATTCATCTGCTGGCGTTTCCCAAGAAGAATCACCATCTACATCATTACCGTCATCTGGCGATACACCACCATTATTACCTATAGAAGTACCATAAGCAGTAACATCTATGGTCGTACCATCCCACGAGTCATCATATCTATCATAACAGTTCACCCAGTAGGTACCAGGCGCTATAGTAACATCTTGATTAATAACTCCTTGTCCATTTCCATAAGTCCCATCACCTTGACCCCATATTTGAGTTCCTGCACCGTCTGCCATGTCGGTTATACTAACCCATTTTTCTGTACCACAACAAACATCTATAGTTGTTGTTATATTAATAGTAGACTGTCCTTGAGCAATAAGTCCAAAGGTGAATACTACCATAGTTGTTAAGAGTAATTTTAATTTCATATAATTTTGTTTTAGATTCTAGAGTAATTTCTAGGGTTAAAAAGTACAGTTAATTTAAACCCTATCTCAAAAACTAGTATTAAGTAGTTGAAATGACCCTTTTAACAGACCAAATACTGCTTTTAGTCTTTTATTAATTCTCAGTATCTTTGCGCAAATTTTCAACACATAAACTGTTTATAGCATGCAACTGTACAACAAACTAAGTGCTGAAGAAAGACGTGTATTAATACGCGAGGCTGGAAAAGAACGCCTTACCATATCTTTCTATCAGTATCACCAGATCGGTAACCCACAACTTTTTAGAGATCATCTATTTCTTCACTGGCATCCCATGGATGTTCTAGGGAGAATTTATGTCGCTCATGAAGGTATTAATGCACAACTATCTGTTCCTGGAGATCGTTTTGAAGAATTTAAAACCTTTTTAGACGGTATTGATTTCTTAGAAAACGTACGTTTAAATATCGCAAGAGAGCACGATAACGAGAGCTTCTTAAAACTCAAAGTAAAAGTGCGTAAAAAAATAGTCGCAGACGGACTTGAGGACCAGAGCTTTGACGTTACTAATAAAGGTATACACGTAGACGCGACTGCTTTTAATGAACTTATCGACGACCCTAATACAGTTCTAGTGGATATGCGCAACCATTACGAGTCAGAAATAGGCCATTTTAAAAATGCCTGGACTCCAGATGTGGACACCTTTAGAGACAGTTTAGATTATATAGAAGATAAACTTAAAGACCATAAAGAAGACAAGAAGCTAGTCATGTATTGTACTGGTGGTATACGTTGTGAAAAAGCTAGCGCTTATTATAAACACAAAGGCTTTAAGGACGTTTACCAACTAGAAGGTGGTATTATAGAATACCACAGACAGGTAACTGAACAAAATCTAGAGAATAAATTCAGAGGTAAAAACTTTGTCTTTGACCACAGACTTGCCGAAAAGATAGGTGATGAGGTTATCTCTAACTGTCATCAATGTGGTGCACCTTGTGACACACATACTAATTGTGAAAATAACGCCTGCCATTTACTATTTATTCAGTGCGATTCTTGCAAAGAGAAGTATGAAAACTGTTGTAGTGAAGAATGTAATGATATTATTAAGCTGCCTTATGAAGAGCAAAAAGCTTTGAGAGCAGGACATTACAACAGCAATAACATTTTCAAAAAAGGCCGCTCAGAAAAGCTGGCTTATAAGAAATAGCTTAAGAAATTTAAATTAAGATTTTACTAGTTCCGCTTTCGCGAAAGCGGAATTTTCATTCAATCCTTACCCTAACAACATGGTTAAAATAGGCGACATAGAATTACCAGATTTCCCACTACTACTTGCACCTATGGAAGATGTGAGCGATCCACCTTTCCGTACGTTATGTAAAGAAAACGGTGCTGATGTGGTTTATACAGAGTTCATTTCTAGTGAAGGTCTTATACGTGATGCTGCAAAAAGCACCATGAAACTAGATATTTATGAAAGTGAACGACCTGTAGGGATCCAAATTTTTGGCGCAAATCTAGATTCTATGTTACAATGTGTAGAGATAGTAGAACGCACAAAGCCAGATATTATAGACATCAACTTCGGCTGTCCTGTAAAAAAGGTGGTTTCTAAAGGTGCTGGAGCAGGTATCCTTAAAGATATAGATCTTATGGTGTCGCTTACTAAGGCTATGGTAGAGCACACCTCTTTACCTATTACTGTAAAAACAAGATTAGGCTGGGATGACGACTCTATAAGAATAGTAGAAGTTGCAGAGCGTCTACAAGATGTAGGTATTAAAGCCCTATCCATCCATGGTCGTACAAGAGCACAGATGTATAAAGGTAACGCAAACTGGAAACCCATCGCAGAGGTGAAGAACAACCCACGCATGCATATCCCTATATTCGGTAATGGAGATGTTACCACACCAGAGCTTGCTATGAAAATGCGTGATGAATATGGTCTAGACGGCTGCATGATAGGACGTGCTAGCATAGGTTATCCATGGTTTTTTAACGAGATCAAGCATTTCTTTGAGCATGGAACACACATGGCGCCACCTACTATGGCAGACCGTGTAGAAGTAGCTCGCAGACATTTACAAATGGCTATAGACTGGAAAGGAGAAACACTAGGTGTTTTTGAAACACGTAGACATTATACAAATTACTTTAAAGGAATACCTAATTTTAAAGAATACCGCATGAAAATGGTCACTAGTGACGATTCTGCTGGGGTTTTTGCGGCCTTTGATGAAGTGTTAGCAAAATTCGGTGATCATAATTTTGCCTGAGAAAGCAAACGATCATTTATTCTTCTAGAACCTATATAACTGGCGATTATTCCTAATACGGTAATAGTTGCCAGAGATATAATCACATTCCAAAAATCCATCGCAAACGGATAAGGTAAACCAGGTGCTATGTAAACCAGTTTATACTCCACTTGTAACACTACAAATATTACTCCTATAACAAGACCTATCACACCACCAGAAAGTGTCATAAGACTACCTTGTATAAAAAATATCTTGCGCAATGACGCAACCGGTGCGCCTAGGTCTAACAAGGTTTTCATATTCTTCTTCTTATCAAGAATCATCATGATAATACTACCTACTACATTAAATAATGCAATAATTAAGACCAGTGTAAAGATTAAATAAACGACTAGATTTTCTGAATTAAGCATTTTATAAAGCGCATCATTCATCTGGAACTTATCCTTAATCTTAATAGGCTCTTTAAAAACATCATTAATCGCCCTGCGCACATCGTTCTCGCTTGCCGTAGGAGATAATTTTACCTCAACAGCACTAGCTGTAGAATCGTCCATTTGTAATAATTGTCGTGCTGCACTTATTCTTGTAAAAATGTACTTGCTATCCAGTGCCTCATTAACGCTAAAAGTTCCTACAGGTATGGCATCCATTCTAGAAAATGAACTACTTATATTTAATTTATTGATAGCATTAGTACCTGGTTTAGGCACCATAATTTGCATGTAACTACCATAGTTATTTACAGTAAGTGATAATCGAGAAGCTAGTGAGTATCCTGCTACTACTTGTGCATCGCTTTTAGATAACCAGCTACCGTAATATAAAATAGAATCTGGCTGGATCATGTTCACATAATCATCAGGAACCCCTTTTATAAAAGCTATGTCGTTTTTCTCTTCATAGTTCAAAAACGCCTTTTCTTCTATAACAGCACATATTAATTCTACTCCAGGGATTTTTTCAAGTTCTCGCTTTCGCGAAAGCGGAATAGAAACAGTCTTACCTTTTACCGGTAAAATTTTAAGATCTGGATCAAAATAATTTGAAAATTCTGTACTAAAATCCTTGAGTCCTGAAAAGCCAGAAAGCACAATAAATAGTGCCGCAGTCCCTACTACAGTAATAATAAAACTAAGGATATTGATAATGTTAATGGCGTTTTTGCCATTTTTTGAAACGAGGTAACGTCGCGCTATGTAAAGAGAAAAATTCACTAAGACTTTTTACGTCGTGGTAGAAGGTCTGGATTATCGATTGGGTTATTCTCTCCTCTCAGTTCACGATCTATTTGATCCATGTATTCTAAAGAGTCATCATTAAAAAACTGTAGTTCTGGCATACGTCTAAACTGGTGACGCACCTTTGCAGCCACTTCATAACGTATCTCATGACCCATTTCTACTATTTCTTTAACAACTGCAACAGATTTCTCTGCTGGAAAAACAGACAGGTACACCTTTGCATAACCTAAATCTGGAGTAACAGTAACCTTAGTAACTGATACTATAAGATTGTTTACAGCATTCTTTCTCATCACGTCCTGAATAACCGTAGATAAGTCTCCCTGTAAAATTCCGGCTATTTTCTTCTGTCTATTACTTTCTTCCATGCTGCAAAGGTAAGTTGTTCCTCATTAATAGTTGATAGACCAGTAGTTAATATGACTATAGAAATACGTTCTATTACCTTATCTATAGTAAATTTGCCTTACAAAAGGTAAATAATATGTTTGGAAAAATAGAACACTTAGGAATTGCAGTTAAAAATCTAGATCAAGCAAATGAATTATACACAAAACTTTTAGGGCGTGAACCTTATAAAACAGAGACCGTAGAGAGTGAATCTGTAGACACAAGTTTTTTTAAAAGTGGTGATAATAAAATAGAGCTTCTTGCTGCTACTAGTGAGGACAGTGCTATAGCAAAGTACATCGCAAAGAAGGGAGAAGGTATACATCACGTAGCATTTGCCGTAACAGATATTAAGTCAGAACTGATAAGATTAGAAAAAGAAGGGTTTCAAATTCTCAATAAAGAACCTAAACGTGGTGCGGATAATAAATGGGTAGCATTCTTACATCCTAAAGGAACAAATGGAGTTCTTGTAGAATTATGCCAAGAAATTGAATAAAAGTTTGCAGTTATCTAATAATTGATTAAATTTGCAGACTTTTTAGATAAGATATTACCAGCTATTATCTTATTGGGCCTATAACTCAGCTGGTTAGAGTATCTGACTCATAATCAGAAAGTCCCTGGTTCGAGCCCAGGTGGGCCCACAACAAGACCTTAGTTAACGCTAAGGTCTTTTTTATTTTAATACCTATTCATATATGGCGTGGCTCTATATCATTTTTAGCAAACAATTGAATAAATTCTATGTAGGTATTACTCAAGAGAGTCCTGAAATAAGACTCAGTGCACACAATCAAGGCAAATACGGTAAAGGAAAATTTACAGCTACTGCTCATGATTGGGAAATAAAACTAACTATACAATGTGATGATTATGCACATGCTACTCGATTAGAAAAGAAAATCAAAAGAATGAAAAGCAGAACTTACATCGAAAACTTAATGAAGTATGAAGAATTACGTGACAAAATCGTAAACCAAACTAAATAATCTGACTCTCCCGATAGCTATCGGGACAGAAACTCCCTGGTTCGAGCCCAGGTGGGCCCACAACAAGACCTTAGTTAACGCTAAGGTCTTTTTATTCCTTCTTTTTAGAAATGACAAAGTCCATATTTACATAAGCGAGAAACCACGTCACACTCGACACAGTAATCCTAAGGAGATTCACTAAAACAACTCTTTATAAATTGGTGCTTATTCTACCTTAAATTCTCGATACCCTTACACTCATTAATATCTATTCATTAATCAAATACAGCATTTTTCTAGCATAACATTGCCTCAATAGACAAAGGACTTTCTTAAAAAGAAAGAAATGATATATTCTTAAAATACACCATTCACAAAATTGATTTTGGTAAAAAACCACTACATAAAATATAATATTATTTACAGGTAAATTTTTAATATTAATGAAGTCAAAATTTTGATATAAAATACGTATCATTATGATTAATAACCAATTAATATCCAACAACCATGAAAAAAAAACTACAACTAGCCCAAATTTTCCTACTTTTTTTATGCACAACCGCTCAAAGTCAAACACAAAATGCCCTTAGTTTTGACGCTACAGATGATTATGTCCAGACCACATACGCAGGTGTAACCGGTAGTGCAAACAGAACATTTGAATCATGGATTTACATAAGTCCTAGCGCTCCTAGCACCAACCTAACCATATTAGATTATGGAGTAAATGCTGCAGGAGCTAGAAACACTTTTATGGTCAATGGAAATAGAGGCCTGTCCTTCTTTTCTGGCGGGACTAATGCAAACCTATCATCTTCTACAGGAGTCGTTCCTGTGGGACAGTGGACACACGTCGCATTTGTATTAAATAATAGCACAGGTTTTCTATATATAGACGGACTGCAAGTAGGTACAGGAAACCTATCTAGCGTTGATACTCCTACTACAGGAATTGATTTAAGAATAGGTCGCCGAGTACCTGGTGGCACAAACCTAACATTTGCAGGAGAATTAGACGAAGTAAGAATATGGAATGTAGCAAGAACACAAACTGAAATATCCACCTCTATGAGTAATGAAATATGTCAATCTGCCTCAGGAATAGAGGCTTACTATAAATTTAATCAAGGAAACGCTAGCGCTTCTAACACTACTATAACCAGTCTAACAGATTCGTCAGGGCTTTCTTCTGGCACATTATTCAACTTTGCATTATCAGGTACTAGTTCTAACTGGGTTTCTAGCGCAGTAACTTTAACACCTATAATGGATCTTACAGTAACAGAAAATAATGGTGTTCTTTCTTCACAGCAGTCTGGCGCTGCTTACAGATGGGTAGATTGCGCAAATAATAGAGCAATAACGGGCGCTACATCTAGCTCTTATTCTCCTACAACTATAGGTGATTATGCTGTAGAAGTCACCATCAATGGCTGTACTCAATTATCAGACTGTGTAACGGTAAGCACCCTTAGCATGGATAACCATGACTTAAGTAATTTAAATATAACTCAAAACCCATCGCAATACTTAAGTTTTAATGGTATGAAGTTAGAAAACGCTCAAATAAGTATACACACCTTATCAGGTAAAGAATTACTTACCACCACGTTGAGTGAATCACAAATCATCAAACCTACTATAACTACAGGACTATATATGGTAAGCGTTACTCAGGATAATGCAAGTAAAACTTTTAAATGGATTAAGAATTAATAATTTAAAATCATAACAGATTTATAAATAAAAAGCTGCAAACAGATGTTTGCAGCTTTATTTTGTACTAATATATTTTAAGTTCTAAATAGAATCTCTCAACTCCTTCATTTGCGCTTCTAGAAAAGCCATTTTATCTTCCATACTGTCAGAAAAGTCAGGCATTCTTCTAAAGAACACATAACGCACACGCCACAATTGTTTCACAGCTTTTTTATCTACAGTAATATCATCAACATTTTTGTGATCTGCTCTCAGGACCAGCCCCTTGTCTGTAATATACAGCCTTCTTAGAATAAGTGTCTTATCAGTTACCGCAAGAACTACAGTTCCATTATTAAGTTTTGTAATTACTTTTTTAGGCACCTTCTCACCTATCACTACATCTTTAGGAAACAGTCCTTTGTCATGCGTTGTCATTTCTAAGTTAGTCACCGTATAACCTATAAAGTCCTTTTCTGTATTGAGCGGTAATGTAAGTGTAGGTAAATCGGCAAGAAAAGCATCGTTGTCATAATATTCTATATAATCATGTGCCGTTTTTTCTGTAATACAAGGTATTTGTGCAAACTGCTCTCTCTCTAATTCTTCTGGTGTTAAAGTAAGACTATCGTTAAATCGCAAGAGCTGATTTACGGTTAATTCTGCAGTGAGCATATCTCCTATAGCAATGCTAAAATAATTAGCAATAAGAATTATAGTATCTATCTTAGGCTCACTCCTACCTTCTTCATAAGCACCTAAAGTACCTCTCTTTAAGTCAAATAGATCTGCAAATGCCTGCTGACTTAACCCTTTAACCCCACGTATTTTTTTTATGTTCTTTCCGAAAAACGACATATTTTGCTAATTTTATTTGCAAATATTAAAATATTATGTATATTTACACTAACAATATTAGCTAAATGATTTTATTTACACTAATATTTTGAGCAAAAGTTCTAAAAATGTACCAACCTTTTTAGAACAATTGTTTTTTAAAACAACTGTAATAATGCAATAGGCCGTTGCTATTTACGCTTTCGCGAAAGCGAGATAACCTTAAACTAAAAAACTATGATACCTATTATTATATATCTTATTGAAATAGCTACCCAAATTTTAGTGGGATTACAATAAGCTTTTTCGTAATATTAAACCTGCCAATTAAAACCTATGAATAATTACTTCAATACAATAAAAGACTACCTCTTACAGCTTGATTTTGACATCATCAGAGAAAATCCACAAGACGGAATAATGGTGATAGAAAAAGAAAGCGCTGGTGTTAAA
Source organism: Nonlabens sp. Asnod3-A02 (assembly GCF_045063755.1). Taxonomy (NCBI): domain Bacteria; kingdom Pseudomonadati; phylum Bacteroidota; class Flavobacteriia; order Flavobacteriales; family Flavobacteriaceae; genus Nonlabens; species Nonlabens sp. Asnod3-A02. The sequence goes on along the minus strand of NZ_JBEFOC010000008.1, from coordinate 641,085 downwards.
AATATGATTTTAGGAATCGCACCGCCTATTCTCATTATGGAACAATATATTTTTAAAATTAATAATAAAAACGAAGAGGTTTTTAAAAGTCTTTTACAAAAAAATCGAGATATCATTCACGGCGCATTTGTACTCGATGAAAGTGGAACTAAAGTCATCTTTAGAGACACACTTCAAATAGAAAATCTAGACCTTAACGAGTTAGAAGGTACTCTTAACTCATTGAGTTTATTAATGAGCGAGTACTCAGACCAGATTATCAAATTTTCAAAATATTAGTACGGGCGCGACGCTTGCGCCAAAGTATAACAGCGGATGTAATCCGCCATATAAACACAACATTATGAACATATTTAAAAGAATATTCAAAATAGGAGAAGCACAAGCTAACAAAGCAGTTGATAACCTAGAAGACCCTATCACAATGACCGAGCAAGGAATACGTGATATGAAAGAAGACCTTAATAAAAGTGTAGAAGCTGTCGCACAAGTAAAAGCAATGGCCATACGTTCTAAAAATGAACGCGACGAGCACACTGCAACAGCCAAGGATTATGAATCCAAAGCTATGTTGATTCTCAAAAAAGCACATTCTGGCGACATGGAAGTAGGAGAAGCTGATAGACTTGCAAAAGAAGCACTTACAAAAAAAGAAGAAGCTCAACAACACGCAAATCGTGCCGCTGCAGACACAGAAAAGTTTGAAAAAAATGTTTCTCAATTAAAAGATACCATTGAGACCATCAAAGGAAACATCACCAACTGGGAAAACGAACTTAAAACACTTAAAGCACGTGTTAAAGTAAGTGATGCAACAAAAAATGTCAATAAACAAATGGCAGAACTTGATAGCGCAGGAACAGTAAGCATGCTCGAGCGTATGAAAGAAAAAGTCGCTCAAGACGAAGCGCTTGCAGAGGCTTATGGAGATCTCGCAAAAACAAATAAATCTGTAGATGATGAAATCGATGCCGCAGCAGACATGACAGAATCTAAACTGGACGACGACCTGGCAAAACTGAAAGAACAACTAGGTATTAAAAAAGATGAGGCTTAATGGCGGTTCGCATCCGCTAGAAGCTCATGCATACCAACACTAACCATTAAAAACTAACCAACCTTGGAAAACTATTTCAACATATTATTCTCTGAAGTGAACATCACACTTACCGTGTTGTTGATCATTCTCATTCTATACTGGCTTGCTACCATGATTTCAGGTATCGATTTTGACCTGGACATCGATGTGGACGTAGACGTAGATATAGATGCAGACATTGATCTAGACACTGGTCTAGAAGGTGGAAATATGGATTTTCAAGATGTTGCAAATGCTGAAGTTGATCGTGAGCACGTGGTAAATAAACGCACGCGTAAACTTAAATGGTGGCAAGTCTTTTTGATCTACTTCAACTTTGTAGGCCTGCCATTCATGTTCACATTTACGTTTTGGATTTTTATCTGGTGGATATCATCCGTACTTACCACAATTATAACCAGTAGTTATGACAACTCTTTTGGATATATAATCGTTCTGGCCGCATTTATCCCATCACTTATTTTAACCAAAGTGATAACAACACCATTCAAATCTTTTTTTAAAAATTTGAATAAAGATGGTGATAAAGCAGTGGACTTTTTAGGGCGTAAAGCCTTACTTTTATCTTCCATATCTGGAGATAAATTAGGAAATGCTGAGGTCATGGCAGACGGTAACGTGATGAGTATTTATGTAAAATCATTAGATGGATCAGAGTTACGCTTTCGCGAAAGCGTGCTCATCATCAAACAATCAGATGATAAGAACTATTTTTTAGTGAGTAAAGCTTAGGAATTGGAAAAGGAAGATATAGCATTGTTTATAGATAAATTAAGGTCACAAAACTCAGCTAAAGAAAGCATGTTTGGGTTTTATAAGGACCCAGAAAATATTACTGGATATATAAAATCAAACAAACAAGGACTTGAGCTATATGCAGCAGAACTTCTCGAAGCAAGTATCACAGATGATACTCACTCAATAATAAACGAAGATTTGATAGATGAAAATTCTGAATTCTTTTTTGATTCAGTGGATATTATTAAAAGCTCCAAATTAGAAAGCGAATATTTTGAAAATCAAAAGAGATCATGGAAAGATCATGTTCTAGGAATCGGATTAGGAATAATTCTTACGATACTTGTGTTTTGCTCAATAATTGGATTTATAATGATCATCAAATGGATTTTTTGAAAACAAATGCCAGTCTGAGCTTGTCGAAGAAGATATAATAGTCAATAAAGATTTTACAGTCGCACTTCCATAAGCCTGTGCTGAATAAACCGAAGTGCTCAATGTGACAAAAACATTAAGATAACAACTAAATAAACAACAAAAACCAAACAAAAACTATGGACGGAATATTAGGAATCATTGTAATAGGAGTAGGTATTTTTCTATTTCTTGTAATTGTTTACTTCGCAATTATTGCGATGTTTTACAAAAAAGTACATCAAGGACAGGCACTCGTGCGTACTGGTTTTGGAGGTACTAAAGTGGCTACGGATAAAGGACTTTATGTCGTACCGGTATTTCACCGTGTAGAAACTATGGATATTTCTGTAAAGAAAATCCAAATTGAGCGTATGGGCGTAGAAGGTCTTATTTGTAAAGACAACATGAGAGCCGATATTAAAGTAGCGTTTTTCGTGCGTGTCAATAACGAGGTAGAATACATTAAAAAAGTAGCTCAGACAATTGGTGTAGCTCGTGCATCTCGTAAAGAGACACTAGAAGATCTTTTTGAAGCAAAGTTCTCTGAAGCATTAAAAACCGTAGGTAAGAAATTTGAATTTATCGATTTGTATGAAGCACGTCGCGAGTTTCGTGATGAGATTGTGGACATTATCGGTACAGACTTAAATGGTTATACGCTTGAGGATTGTGCGATTGACTTCTTAGAGCAAACCAGCGTTTCTCATTTAAAAGCTGACAACATCTTAGATGCTGAAGGTATCAAGAAGATTACAGATCTTACTGCAGCACAAAATATTAAAGCAAACCTGATTAAGCGTGATGAGGAAAAAGTGATACGCAAGCAGGATGTTGAAGCTCGTGAGGCGATTCTAGAACTAGATAAGCAACTGGCCGAAAAAGAAGAGCAACAAAAACGTGAGATTGCCAACATAAAGTCTCGTGAAGATGCTGAAACACTAAAAGTAGCTGAAGAAGAAAGATTGAAGTCAGAAACAGCTCGTATCGCTACTACAGAAAAAGTTCAGGTTGCCGAAGAAAATATGCAACGTCAGATTATCGTTGCAGAGAAAAATAAGCAACGTACTGCTGCTGTAGAGACAGAACGTGTAGAAAAAGATCGCATGCTAGAACTTACCGAGAGAGAAAGAGTCGTAACTCTAGCTCAAATCGAGAAAGAAAAAGTAGTAGAGGTTGAGAAAAAGAACATTCAAGATGTCATTAGAGATCGCGTAGTTCTTGAAAAAGGTGTGGTAGAAGAGCAGGAAAATATGAAAGACATCGAGGCTTTCAAAACTGCAGATCGTGCTAAGCAAGTTGCTATCACAAATGCTGAAGCAAAAGCTCAAGATGATTTAATTAAGGTAACTAAGGCTGCCGAGGCTTCTAAACAAGCTGCAGTTCAAAAAGCTGAAGAAATCAACATAGAAGCACTTGCTCATAAAGAAGCTAGTGAAAAAGAAGCAGACGCACGTAAGATTCTTGCTGAAGCACAAGCTAAAGAAGAAGCAACTGTAGGATTATCTGAAGCACAAGTAATGCACGCAAAAGCTGAGGCTAGCGAGCGTCAAGGAATTGTAGACGCACTAATCATCCAGAAAAAAGCTGAGGCTGAAGCAAGCGGTATCGCTGCAAAAGCTGAGGCTAAACGTAAGGATGGACTTGCAGAGGCTGAGGTAATCAAAGAAAAAGCCCTTGCAGATGCTGCTGGTATCGAAGAGAAAGCTGAAGCAATGAAGAAACTAGATGGTGTAGGTAAAGAACATGAAGAGTTTAAACTACGTCTAGATAAGGAACTTCAAGTAGACCTAGCACAAATCAATATCCAGAAAGATATTGCAGACGCACAAGCGCAAGTAATAGGAGATGCATTGAAAGCTGCTAAGATTGATATCGTAGGTGGCGAGACTATGTTCTTTGAACAAATCATTGGTCAGATCACTAAGGCAAAAGGTTATGACAGACTCGTAAATCATTCTGAGACAGTATCTGAAGTAAAAGATGCCATTTTAGGAAGTGATGATGTAAAGGGAAATTTACTGGATAAAGTAAAAGACTTTGCAGACAAGTATAACATCAGCTCTGAGGACATCAAGAACCTGAGTATCGCAAACATTTTGAACAACCTACACGGTAAATCAAATGATGGTGATGAGAAAAACATGCTGAGCAACTTGTTGAACATGGCAAAAGGCATGGGACTTTCTGGTAAAAAGCTGGGAGATATCTAAACAACCAACCAGTAAGGGCGGATCGCATCCGCCCAATTACTGTAAAGACGCATGCGATGCGTCAACAACACGCATGCGATGCGTCAACAACACGCATGCGATGCGTCAACAACACGCATGCAATGCGTCAACAACGCACATACAATGGGTCGAACAAGCTAAGCTAGTATGAAGCAACATAATCGTAAATCAATACGTCTCAAAGGACATGACTACACATCAGTAGCAAGGTACTTTGTGACTATTGTAATACGTAATCGGTTGCATCTATTTGGAAAGGTAATTGATGGAAAAATGATACTCAATAAATTTGGAGAGATTGCGGCTAAAGAATGGCAGCAAACGCTAAATTTAAGAGACAACGTATCCCTGGGAGCATTCATGATCATGCCAGATCATATTCATTTTGTCATTCATATAGAACAACAAAGAATACAAAAGGAATATACTGCAGAAGAGTTGGAACGCAGAGCAAGAGCAGTTGCAGGAAAACACATGAATAAACCAGGTTCTTTAGGAGCAATAGTCAGAGGATATAAAGGTGCTGTGACCAGACAGGTTTTAAGTATCATATCAGAAAATCAGAATAATGAATCGACCTTGAAAAATAGCGAGCTTATGGACATCCATAATCGACTGAGAGCTGAAAAAACCATATGGGTACGCAACTATAACGAAGCTATCATCAGAACTCAAAGACACTATGACAATGTAACCAGATACATCAATGATAATCCAAAGAAGTGGGATGAAAATCTAAAACAGAAACTGGATCTAGACTGATGAAAAGGCGCATGCGCCGCAATGAAAGGGCACATGCGATGCACCCCAATACTGAGAAGGCGCATGCGATGCGCTACTAACTAGAAATCAATGGCAGAAAAAGATATAAAAGATACTACACAATTAGACTCAGGAACTTACGAGATCATCCAGAGCCGTTTGCTCAAGCAAAAGAATGACTTGCAGCAACGACTTAATGAGCTTAATGAAGAACGTAAAAAGGTCTTCGGTTCTCTAGAAACACGACTGATTGCAAACGACCGCGTGAATACAGAAAATAACTGTATCGCCCGTGACATCGTGACCATCGGTAAATACAGCATCTTTGGGTACAACGTGCATCTAGGATTGCGCACTGAGATGCAATTGAGTGATGTTTTTAGTATCTATGAGTTTGATCGTGACGGTGTGGATGGTGATGCGTTACGCTTTCGCGAAAGCGGGAACAAATTAAACCTCATCACAGATCCTATTTTTCAGACTGATTTTGAAAATCTGTACAAATACTATCGCAACACGATATTTTCCAAGTTTGCGATTATGGGGAATTACCTGCATATGGTATTTCAACTTAGTGATTCTGTTACGGATATCAAGACTTTTAAGTGGTTGATAACTGATGATGGTTTACAATATGTAGACAATCGTAGTGAGCATGAATATCGTTTTCCAGCTCAATATGGTTTCCAGTGGAAAGAAGCTGGACGCGATAATCAACGTGCTGGTGTGCATGGACATGTATCGATTCTAGACAAGGTTTTTGTAGAAACTATAGGTGGTGATTTAACCATAAAGGTTGAAGATAATACCGACGATGGTCAGGGAATTTATCGTGAAGATGTAGAACACCGCGACCAGACACTAGATGACGGGCAATATCGTTATGCCGATTTAGGCAATCTTATTGTTCTAGAAATAAAACCGTTTCAAGAAGAGCCTCGTTATTTTGTGTACAACCACAAGATTAAGGAAGTAGAACGCATCAATAGTATTGCAGAGGCTGCAGTATTGCTACCAGATGATCAAGGTATTATTTTCCCGAGTGGTTATTACTTGCAAACTGGAGAGTATAACGTATTCCCTAGCGATGCTGGTAAATTAAAATTTCAGCAAAGAATCGCATCACCTAATGGTGAAGATCATTTGTATGTATTTTATAATGCCGCACAGGGATTGTATGTACTCATGTCTTACAATGTGATTGATCAAACAGTAAAGACACCTATCGTTTGTAATGGATTTACGATTCTAGAACAAGGTGAGTTGTGTTATTTCCGCACAGAAGATGAACAGACCAAGCATCACATGATGCAAATATGGCAAACACCATATTTAAAAGGTAATATCATGCCGTCTGAGCATCAAGACACGATGTTATTTAAGATAGGTAACAAGGATATTGTTAAAGCCATGGCGCAGGCAAATGAGCTGCTCACGCTTCTTAATAAAGAAGATAGTTATGGTGGTTTATATGATGACATTGCACGTTCTTCAAAAGATATTCTAGATGCCTATTACTGGTTGCCTGAAGAGGAAACTAAACAAATTAATCTACCTCTTAACGAGATCAACAAAGCGTCTAACGCAGCAATTGACGAGTTTGAGAAAGTAAAACAGCTGCGCAAACAAGCAGCTGCAGATACTAGAGATATTTCTAAAAAGGCAGATGAGCTTTTTGGCAAAATAAAAAGCACCTCATTTAAGTCTATCAATGATTTTGTAGAGCTACTGACTCAGCTGCGCAGTTTGCGAGGTGAAGCCATAGGTCTTTATGAAATACGTTATGTAGATACCGATTTCATCAAAGGAATCGAGGAGCAAATCGTAGAACAAAATGAAGTAATTTCACGTCGTGCAGTTACTTTTTTACTCGATGATAAAGCACTCGCTCCTTATCACGATGCTGTTGCCGAAAAGCAAAAAGCACTAGACGACACAAAAAAAGTGATCGAGATTAAAAATCTTGAGAAAGAAGTGAATCAAATTGCTGAAGATCTCGAGCTTTTAATAGACATCGTTTCTAATCTGGAGATAGAAGACACTTCTCACTCTACTAAGATTATTGAGAACATATCGTTGATTTTTGCCACCATAAATCAGGTAAAAGCGGCGATTAAGAATAAAGTAAAAACCGTAGGTAAAAAAGAAGCGCAAGCAGATTTTGCCGCACAGTTAAAGCTGATTGACCAGAGTATTATCAATTATCTGGACATTGCAAACACACCAGAAAAGTGTGATGAATTTCTTACCAAAGTTTCTATACAACTAGAGGAGTTAGAAGGGAAATTTGCCGATTATGAAGAGTACATTACAGAGATTATAGGCAAGCGTGAAGAGGTTTACGCTGCTTTTGATAATCGTAAAAGTAGTCTGGTAGAAGCGCGCAATAAAAAGGCGATGGCATTTCAAAATGCTGCAGAGCGTATTCTAAAAGGTGTTCAAAAAAGAGCACAATCATTAGATAGCGTTACCGAAATCAACGGTTATTTTGCCAGTGATTTAATGATCAATAAAGTGCGCGACATCGTCGTGCAATTAAAAGATCTCGATGATGCCGGAAAAGCCGAAGCGATTGAAACAGCGCTTAAAGTGGCTCGTGAAGATGCTTTGAGAAAACTCAAGGATAAGAACGAACTTTATGAAGATGGTGATAACATCATCAAGCTAGGGAAACATAAATTTGGTGTTAATAAACAGCAGCTAGACCTGACCATTGTATTTAAGGATAATGCGCTGTTCTATCACCTAACAGGAACTGACTTTTATCAAGAATTGCATAATGAGATTCTCACACAATCTCAAGGAATATGGAATCAAGATTTAGTTTCTGAAAATAACCAAGTCTATCGATCTGCCTACCTCGCCTACTCTATTTTTAAATCTGGAGATAAAGAAGCTTTAAGAATAATGAGTCCGGCAGATTTGCTGACAACTGTTCAAGAAATCGCGAGTGGTAACTATTCTGGTGGTTATGTAAAAGGTGTTCATGACCATGACGCTGCTCAATATTTAAGTGTTTTATTACATAAACACCATGATCTGGGCTTACTCACTTATGACCCAAATACGAGAGCGCAAGCACAGTTTTACTGGAATGCACTAGATACCAAACATCAATCTAACCTCAACCGTATATTAAAAAGTGCTGGTGAGGTATTATCTGTTTTTCCAGATAGTAAGGAGTACGACTTTATAATAGAAGAACTAGCTGATGAGATTTTTAAAACTTCTGAGTCTGCTAATAGTTTATCTATCGCAAGTTACTTATTCAATGAACTTAAAGACAATGATCATTTCACAGTAAGCACGAGCGCTATTCAATTAAAAGAAGCTTTTGAAAAGAAAATAAAATCTCAAAATGCCGATTTAAAATTTAAGAAAAGTCTAGAAGCTTGTGAGGACGAGAAGTCTAAAGTGGAACTGGTGAGACATTGGGTTTCCGCTTTCGCGAAAGCGGACTCAAAACAATCTTTACTGACATATGTAAACGAATGTGTGGCAAACATACTTTATGGAGAGCTGACAGCTGATAAAACAGTTGCCATCTCACCTAGTGAAAACATCAATGGATTAAAAGGGTCGCACCAGACGATTGAAGAAGGTGTGTTTGTGTTTAATTATCATGAGTTTGTACATACACTAGAGCACTTTACAACGATAAAAGTACCTGCTTATGAAACCTTTAGAAAAGCAAAGCAAGAGGTAACTGAAGAGTTAAAAGAGTCCTTGCGATTAGAAGAATTTAAACCACGTGTATTGAGTTCTTTTGTCCGTAATAAATTGATCGATCAAGTATATTTCCCACTAATAGGTGATAATCTTGCCAAACAATTAGGTACGGTAGGTGATACAAAACGTACCGATCGCATGGGATTATTGCTACTCATATCACCACCAGGTTATGGTAAAACAACCTTGATGGAATATGTAGCAAACCGATTAGGCTTGATATTTATGAAAATAAATGGTCCAGCGATAGGTCATGAGATTACATCAGTCGATCCTGAAGCAGCAACTAATGCAGCAACGAGAGAAGAGCTTAAAAAGCTGAATCTTGCTTTTGAAATGGGTGATAATGTGATGTTATATCTAGATGATATTCAACACTGTAATCCTGAGTTTTTACAGAAGTTCATCAGCCTGTCTGATGGAACACGTAAGATTGAAGGAGTTTATAATGGAAAGCCGAAGACCTATGATTTACGTAGTAAGAAATTTTGCGTGATTATGGCTGGTAACCCATATACTGAAAGTGGAGATAAGTTCCAGATTCCAGATATGCTTGCTAACCGTGCCGATATTTATAATCTAGGTGATATTATAGGTGATACAGCTCATTTATTTGAATTGAGTCTCGTAGAAAATGCACTGACTAGTAATCCTGTATTGCAACAATTGAGTAACAAGCATTTTGATGATGTGTATGCGCTTATAGATCGTGTTCAAAACGGAGCAAGTGATAATGAGTTGAAAGGAAACCACAGCAATCAAGAAATAGCAGATTATATAGCTGTACTTGAGAAGGTATTAAAAATACGTGATACCGTTCTTAAAGTGAACCAGACCTACATCGCAAGCGCAGGAATGGAAGACACTTACCGTACTGAGCCTAGTTTTAAACTACAAGGTTCTTACCGTGATATGAATAAACTGGTCGCTAAGGTAGTTCCTATAATGGACGATAAAGAGTTGCAAACGCTCTTATTATCACATTATGAAAGTGAATCACAAACCTTAACTAGTGCTGCTGAAGCCAACCTGTTGAAGTATAAAGAACTCGTCAACACCATCACTACAGAAGAGCAACAACGATGGGAAGACATCAAAGGGATTTTTGCCAAGAACAATAAGCTTAGCGGTCTAGGTGGACAAAACCAGATGTCTCAAGTCCTGAGTCAAATGATGGATTTTACCGAGAATCTAGAAGGCATTAAAGAAGTGTTGAGGAAAGGGCTTAGTAAGTAATATATATGAAGCTAAGACCACTTAAAGTATTGTTTTATAGCCTGTAATCAATAATTTACGAATGATTGATAATAGAAATGCTAAGAGAATAAAAACCTCTTAGCATTTTTTTTTGCTTTAAATATTCTTGAATAGCATATGTTAAAGGTGTAATTTTCGCAAAAATATCAATTCATTGAAGAAAACATTACTTTGCTATTCTATCCTATGTACAGCTTTTATTAAACTAGGTTATAGCCAGACCAAGACACCAACAACGTCTCAAAAAATTGATACTGTTTACATTAAGTCTGCACGTATTTCTACTACAGCACAAAAATTACCTGCAGCGGTATCTGTTTATCAAGCAACAGATGATGATGCAACAAGACAGCAACTTTCTCTACAAGAATACACACAACAGACTCCAGGTGTTTTTACTCAAAATGCCAATAATTTTGCTCAAGATTTAAGGGTTTCTATGCGTGGATTCGGTGCGAGATCTGCTTTTGGGATACGTGGAATAAAATTAATAGTAGATGGGATTCCTGAAACTACACCAGATGGTCAAGGACAATTAGACAATCTTAACTTGGGAATTATAGACCGTATAGAGGTTTTAAAAGGACCTAGTTCTAGTTTATACGGTAATGCTTCAGGTGGTGTTATCTCTATTCAAACTATAGATCAGATAGAAAAGCCTTTCTCTACCTGGAAAGTAACTGCCGGATCTTATGGATTTCAAAATTTACAAGCTACAGCTGGAATTAATGCCGGAAAAGCAACCTATATATTCCATGGTAATTATGTAAAGTCAGACGGATACAGAGATCAAAGTGGTTTTGAACAGTATAATGCTAACGTAAAAGCTAATTTTAAATTAAGCGAGAAGTTTACTTTAAAGGCTTTACTTAATTATAGTGATTCTCCACAAGCTGATGATGCAGGTGGTATCAATTTAGCCTCAGTAGAAGAAGACCGAAGACAAGCAAGAGACCGAAATGTACTTTTTCAAACAGGAGAAACGATACAACAATTTAAAGCTGGACTAAGTGCGATCTGGAATATCAATACAAATACCACTGCAGAAGGTTATTTGTTTTATAACAATAGACAGTTTGAAGGGCGATTGCCTTTTGAATTTGGAGGTCTGATCGATTTAGGAAGGGATTATGTAGGGCAAGGTGCAAACATCACTTATTCAAAAGGGAAAAACACTTTAAAAGCAGGATATGATTTTGGATATCAAAATGACGATAGACAACGTTTCAGAAATCTAGAAGGTATAAAAGGTGAGCAAACTCTTGATCAAAAAGAGCGTTTTACAAGCCTAGGTATATACGTTACCGACCATTTAGAGCTTGATAAATGGTATCTTACTGGAGGAATTCGTTTAGATTATAACAAACTTACTGCAGTAGATGAGTTTTTAGACAATGGTGACGATTCTGGTGACATCACATTAAATTCTTTAAATCCTAGTATAGGTGCTAGTTACGCTTTCGCGAAAGCGCACAACGTATATGCAAACATTGCTACAAGTTTTGAAACTCCTGCATTATCAGAGTTATCTGCAAATCCTACTGGTGATCAAGGGTTCAATGAAAACATAGAAGCGCAAAAAGCTATTAATTATGAAGTAGGTATCAAAGGAAAATTAGCAAAAGGATTAAGTTATCAAACGGCTATTTTTTACATCGATACAGAAGATGATTTAGTCCCATTTGAATTGGCTGCTTTTCCAGATCGTACTTTTTATAGAAATGCAGGAAAAACTACACGTAAAGGTATAGAAGTTGAAGGAGCATATGCTTTTACAAAAGCATGGTCACTTACTGCTGCTTACACATTTTCTGAATTTAAATACAGTGACTTTGTGGTAGATGATGTAAACTTTGATGGTAATTTATTACCTGGTATTCCAAAACACTTAACAAACATAGGATTACAATATCAGTCTGAAAAAGGCTTCTTTGCTACCGTCCAAGCATCACTAGTAGGTAAGCAATATGCAAATGATAGTAATGAAGCTACTGTTGATGGATATGAAAATATCAATTTTAGAACTAGCTATAGTTTTACCTATAAGAAGATTGGGATAAAACCTTATGCTGGTTTAAACAATATACTTGATCAAGAATATACAGATAACGTAAGGATTAATGCTTTTGGCTCACGTTTTTATGAGCCTGCTCCAGGTATTAATGGTTATGGAGGGATAGAGGTACGATTTTAAGTAAATTTCCCATATCTTATTTTAAATTGAAAAATGCCAAGAGAATGAGATTCACTTGGCATTTTTAATACGACTTATTTCTATAAACTATTTAAAGAGCTTCTATTTGTTGTGTAGCTTTTGCAATACTTTCTTCTCTATTTACATTAGAAAGATCTGCTTCAATGAAAGTGACATCTGTAATGCCTAAAAAGCCTAAGAAAGTTCTAAGGTATGGAGTTACAAAGTCTACCTCACTTCCTACAGGAGTACCACCAGTAGAAACGACTACGTATGCTTTTTTATCTTTTAATAGACCTACAGGACCTTCTGGAAGGTAGTTGAAACTAATTCCTGCTCGAGAAATTAAATCGATATAAGTTTTTAAACCTGCCGTAACACCAAAGTTATACATAGGTGCTGCGATAATGTAAGCATCTGCTGCGGCAAATTCTAGTGCTAGTTCATTACTACCTGCGACTGCTGCTTTTTGAGCTTCTGACTGTTGATCTGCCGGTGTGAAATAACCCATGTAACGGTCTTGGCTACCTAAGGTAACTTTATCGTCATAGTAAAGATCTCTTTTACTAGTTATTTCATGTCCTTGAGATTCTAATTTATTTTGCAACACATCAAGTAGTCCACGACTTACACTCGCTTCTTTTAACGGACTGCTATCTATTCTAAGTATATTCATAATGTTGTAGGTATAATATTTGTATGTACAAATAAAAGAATTAATGATTAAAACAAAAAGAAAATGTTTGTTAAAAATTAACGGTAATAGATTTCTAAAACAACTATTTCCCTCTATGAGTTCTCATTTGCTGATAGAGGGAAGAGATTCTTTTTAGACAGCTTTCAACATATTTAAAAGATCATTTTCTGTATCTTTTCCCTTGTTCTTGTTGTACCAGTTTTGTAATTCTTCTTTGAATTCTGGAGAGAGAACACCTTTTGCTGCTTTTTCATCTGCAACTAATTGTGTAGCCGTAGTAGGTCGTGGTCCCCATGTAGTAACTGGTAAACCTGTCTCTTTATTTATTAAAATAAGCTTTGCTATAGAACGACCTCCATTAGTTAGAAACTCATCCATTAAATCTAGATTATCATCCCTTAAAACGACTCTTAGATCTACACCTGCAGCTTGCGCTACTTTATTCATCATGGGCATCGTTTGTGCAGCATCACCACACCAGCTTTCTGTAATGATTAAAAAATATACCTCTTTATCAAATGCCGTTAAAAATTCTTGATTTTCGGGAAGAATCTTCATGGTCTTATCCAGACGTTTCATACGCTGGTTGTTAAGCATCGTATAATTAGCTAGTGCTTCAGTAACCTCAGCACCTGTGTTGGTATTGTTCTCGGTATGTGTTGCTACTAGATCACGATATTCTTGATAAGAAATTGAGTTATCTGTAGCTGTTTTTATGATTTGTTGTAATTCCATAGTACAAAAGTAAGGCGGCAAGTAGTTTAAAAAAGGTGACAAAAGTCACAAGCTATGTTACATTATTCCCTGAGACTATATCTAGTAATTTAATTTACAAGTTCTAACGTAGCGTTGTAAATGCTTTTATTTTCCATTTTTGCTTTAAGATAAGCATAGAAACTCATGATAAAAATATCTTCTCGATCTACTGTTTTATAGGTAAATGCAGCAGTGACTTTATTTTTAAAAGAATCTTCTGTAATATGAAAAGGATGTTCAAAGTATAAACGTAATAAACTCATAAACGTCAGCACACGATCTTCTTCTAAATCGAGCAAACGCGATCTAAATTTCTTTTTAAAACTACGCATCTTGGACTCAACTAAATCTGGCTGATTGAGTTCCATATAAATCAATATTTCTAAAACATTTTTCTTGAGCACCCACAATAGATTTTCCTTTTTTTCATAAAACACATCGCTATGCATAAATGAATTTATAACACGTCTCGCCTCCTGAGGTTGCCCTTGTTGAAATAAAAATGTTGCATGTGCCAGTCGTATTCTTAAAGATATTTTTTTAAAGCTACTCACCTCTTCTATCGCCTTTGCGGCATTACCTGTATAATTATAATTGAGTGCTTTGAGAAGCAATACACGCTCTTCAAATTGTTTTTTGTACTTCCCTTTTTGTTTTATGATCTCTAGATCTAACTCCTTTATTAATAATTGAGATCTATTAAAATCTTTGTTTCTAAAACAAGAACCTGCCATGAGGTATAATATCTCACAATGGTAATACAAATGCTTTGCCGCCTGCTGCTTTTTCAACTCTACTATATCATAGATGTGATTTATAAAAATATAAACCCCAGCATAGTCAGACTTTAAAGTTGCCGCTTCTGTAGCGATATTCATTAATTGATATAGAGATTTAAAAGAAAGGTGTTGATCTATAGAAATTTGGAAAAGATCTAACTGTGTTTTAATGACCTTATAAACATTTACAGGATGTGTCTTTAATGCTTTTTGCACCGTTGCATAGGCCATCACCAGTCTAGATTCTGCTAGATATCGTTTTTCATTTTCTTGATAAGCTTTTATCGTTTCTTCTAACGACATCACATCATTTAAATGCGCATATTGAACCTGAGTATAATAAATCTCTTGCAGGACTACATAAGATTCTAACGCAATAGCCATAGAAACGGCCTTTTTAAGCGTTTTAAAACCTAATTTATACTGTTCACGCTCTAAGAATATACGAGCTGCTAGCACCAGTTTAAAAAGCTGCATCTCTTCTTGTGACTCACTGGCAAAACCATTTATAGCTATAAAATCTATAAGGCTCTCTTTTAAACGGTTTTTGAGAGCGTGCAGGGCGTTTTTATTAGGTTTTCCATAGATTTTTATATCGAGATCTACTCTTGCACCTTGTTGTATGAATTGGAATAATGCTATGTTCTTTACATCGGTACGTTGGTTTCTCGCTTTCGCGAAAGCGAGAAAAGCACTCACCTCATCGCTATTAAATGAATTAATAAGCCTAATTAAATCGTTCATATAAAAAACTTAATCTGTTGTTTTACTGCAATATATGCTTAACTAAATACTTTTCAATCGTATGAATTAGGCAAAAGTAGGTTATTTACAAGTACGAACTCATCACATATTTGCAGCATCAAAACAAAACAACATGGAAAATCAAGTTAATTACAACACCGAAAAAAAAGAAGTTAAAACAACAGAAGCATTTACTGGTAAACCGACAGCAGCATTTATAGCCGCATCTTGGACAGCACTGTTAGTAGGAATGGTTTCTTATTGTATAGGATTATGGAATGCAGAGATGTTGCTCAATGAAAAAGGGTACTATTTTGTGATCCTGCTCTTCGGTTTATTCTCTGTAATATCAGTGCAAAAAGCCGTGAGAGATAAACAAGAAGGCCTGGCCGTGACCGATATCTACTACGGCATCAGCTGGTTTGTGACTATCGCATCTATCGTTTTATTAATCATCGGACTTTGGAACGCCGACTTACTTTTAAGTGAAAAAGGATTTTACGGTATGTCATTTTTATTGAGTCTTTTTGCAGCCATAGCCGTGCAAAAAAACACGAGAGATGTCAAGTTTATTGATGAGAACTGGGCTTCTAACTAGTTATAAATTCAGAGTTAATTGAGAATAAAAATCTAAAAATATTATTTCTAGTAAATATTATAAGAATGGAATTATGAGGCATTTGAAAATTTCTAATAAAAAATCAATATTATTTGCGACACTAGTGATAGTTTTAAATCTTCTAATTGGACATTTCTTCGCTCCTAATGGTATTATCTTAACACCAATAACATTGATTATATCAACAGCAATAATAGTATTCTATTCTGAGCATCTCAGGCCGAAAAATTTGATCCTAATAATTTTAGGTTTGATTATTTTGCACGACGTTGGAATGAAACTATACTCTGGCGGTATACACGATAGACAAGGATACGGCTTGTTACATTTTTTCTTATTTATTGGGCTTGTACCAACCTACATAATGACGATAGTTGGGATATTTAATAATAGACAAGCTCAACTGCCCGAAAAGATCATATCACTACTAATTTTTCCTTTGATCATAACTGGATATATATATCTTTTTAGTGACTTAGGGTTGGGGCGACAATATTAGTATGATGGCAACTATAATGGCAAAATACATCACCACAACATATGACGAGATTAAAAACATTATTAGTTGCTAGCATCTTAAACGCGCTATTCTTTATCTGGGTTTACATGACCCACGTCTTTGAGATTAAATGGACTATTTCAGGAGTCATTCATGAGCTGCTCATGATACCTATGCTATTGCTGGCACCGGTTTTAGTTCTTCTCTCTGGGATTCAGATCTATAAAAATGGAAGATCTACTTATAATGTGATTGCGTTGAGTATTTCAACAATCGTACTCTTAGGAATCATTGCTTTGTTCTTAAAGGAATTTATGTAACAGAACCGGCTCGTGTCTAATAACGAGCCTGTTTTGATGACAGGAACGACCTTTTCTTATGGAGAGGTCGTTTTTTATTATAGATATAGTCAACCTCACAGGTTTTAAAAACCTATGAGGTTTGGCGGTGATTAGATTTCCAGTATTGGTTTTTACTCATGCACCAGCCACTATGTACTATAGATATTTCCCAAAAGGTGAAATCGTAATTTATTTAATACGATTAAATATATTATCTAACAGCTCATCTATAAATTAGACAATGCCAAGACAAACACTTGGCATGTCAATTTTAAAAAGCTTTAATTCGTAATACCATAGAGCGATTTTAGTGTTACTATTTCGCTGGAGTTGTTTAGATCTACAAAATAATCCAGCTGCCATTTTTGAGTACGTATGGCAGTGGCATTTAATGGGGTATCCCAAATAGGATATACACGTATGGCTCGTTTGCCTTCTTTTTTACTTGTCGATATAATTCCCTTTTTAATAAGAACAGATTTAGGGAAGACAAACTGACCTAATTTATTTTCAATTCTTACATTGACCACAAAATAATCAAAAGAGTCTGTGTCATCAAATGGTGCTATAGGTCCAGCTCCTTGACGTTTCCAGAAGGTCACAAACTGACCTGTTTTTTTAGGAGTGATTTTAGAACTTCTGGAAATAATCTTTAATTCGTTAAGTTGAAAGGTACAGGCTTCGTATTCTTTGCTTTCTTTCTCTTCTTGATAATGGGATAGCTTGAGACCGCAATTATCGTAGATGTCTTCTTTAATTTGTTTGAAATTTTTATTCAATCTAATTGTATTTATCTATTCATAGGTGCGGACTTAAGTCCTCACCTATCAAAAAAATTTCTCTTTTTATACCAGTTGAAATCGCTTTCCAGGCAAAGGTTTAACGACACCTTTTAACTCCATGCTCATGAGTAAAGAGGCTACTTTATGGACTGGTTGTTTAATGTTTAGAGCAATTAAATCTAGTAATTCTTCTTTGTGTTCTTTCAGGTAGCGGTAGATCAATTTTTCGTCTTCAGTAAGTTCTACAAAGAGCTGTTTTTGCACCGCTACATCGCGTTCCTTCCATCCTAGAATATAGGGAACATCGGCTGTTTTTGTGAGCATGTGTGCTTTAGACTGTTTTATCAACTCGTTACAACCTATGGCATATTTATCATTCACACGACCTGGAACTGCAAACACCTCTCGATTGTAACCGCAAGCAAGGTCTGCAGTGACTAGTGAGCCGCCTTTTGAAGCGCTTTCTATAACCACAGTCGCCTCACTCATTCCTGCGATGATTCTATTTCTACCCAAGAAATTCTTGCGATCAAAGTTATCTGTATGCCAAAAATCGGTAATAAAACCACCGTTTTGCAACATCTCTTCATTGTGCGCGGCATGATTGCGTGGATAGGTTTGATTTAATCCATGTGCCATTACCGCAATGGTTTGTAAACCGTGCTCTATCGCCATTTTGTGCGCTAGAATATCGACTCCATAAGCATAACCACTAATTATGATAGGTTTTAAAGGTGCTATCTCTGCAATAAATTTTTCTAAAAATGCAGCTCCATTACTCGTAATTTGTCGTGTACCGACTATACTCAGCGTGTATGGATTATCGAGGTTTATGTTTCCTTTTTCAAAGTAAATGATAGGCCCATCTACACAATATTTTAAACGCTCTGGATAATCTTCATTATAATAAACACGGTACTTAATTTTATTCTCTTCTATGAATTCCAGCTCCTTTGCTGCTTTTGCAAACAGACCGTCTTTGTTTCTTATAAATTGAGCCTTCTTCTCTCCTATTCCTTCTACGGCAGCAATGTCTTTGTATTGCTGTTCAAAAACTCCAGTCGCATTACCAAAGGTTCTGATCAATCTTTTGGCCATAATATCACCTATTAACGGTGCTTTTTTGAGTGCTAGTAGAGAAAGAAGTTCTTGTTGGTCCATGATAAAAGTAAATTTAAATCTAAGCTAAAATTTAAAAATCACAGCATTAGATGCGATAAATGAAATTGAATTTAATGTTATTTATGCTTTCAAGTATAGAACAGACATCTTCAGCCTTTCCGACCAAAATTCGTTTCACTCATTTTGCCCACCTTTCCTTTTCTAAGGAAAGGAGTTTTTATTTAGTAAATAATTTATAAAATCTATCTCTATAATTGAGAAAGTTTATGAACCCAATTATTCAAAATCTCTTTACGAGAAAAGTGCTTTACAACATATTCTCTCGCTTCTTTTCCCATGGATTTTCTCAAATCAGGATCAAGTCGCCATTTTTCTAATTGATCTACTGCAGTTTGTACATCTGGTTTAGAAAAATAAAGTCCTGCATTTGCATTTTCCATTACTGTTTTTACTTCGCTTGCTTTGTTTCCAAGAATTAATGACGGTTTTTCACTCGCCATCATGCCTAACAATTTTGAGGGCATTACGGTATCTAGCACTTCTGTTTTTTGGAATAGAAAATGGGCATCTGCACTGCACAATAAATCTGATAAATCCTCAAAAGGAACTGGATCGTAAAAATCGATGTTTTCTTGTTGAATGCTTTCTTTTAATTGCTGGTATTTTGCTCCAGCACCTACAATTATAATCTCATAAGATTGTTGTGGTAACGCTTTCGCGAAAGCGAGAAAATAATCCCAATCCTGTTTATCACCGACGTTACCGCTATAAAGAAGTTTAAATTTATTACTTTTTAAGTAATCATGTTGCTTTGCCGTAGCTGGATTTACCTGACTCTCATCAATCCAGTTGGGTAAATAATAAGTAGGCTGGCTAGTTTTGGACTTTAACTTATCAATCATGTTATGACTGATCGTGCTTATAACATTTGCTTTATTGAAAATGCGACGTTCAATACCAAATAAAAAATTAAAAATAAACTTTTTACCACCACTAGAAAGTCCTGATTGCAATGCTGCGTCAAATTCAAAATCCTGAATATGAATCCAGTTTTGAGCCTTGTGTTTTCTAGCATGGTAATTACCTAACCAGGCGCTAGCTGTAAACGGCACGATAGAAATTACAAGGTCTGTATGCTTAATCTTTCTCAGGTTGAAGAAACTCCCTTTAGTAAAACTTAAAATATGAATTACACGCTTTAAAAAAGTAGGTTGTTCTGGAACGTACTGTTTGTAACGATACAATTTTGCTCCTTTATGATCTTCTTGAATGTAGTTAGGCCTATCTCGATATTCCTGAGCGATTTTCCATTGTGGATAATAAGGAAAGGCTGTAACAACGTTTACTTGCGCGCCAGTATCAATTAGTGCTTCTACCATTTGAGTAGAATACAAACCGATGGCAGTATCTTCTGGTGCATAGTTAAGACCTATGAATGTGATGTGTTTTTCTTTCAAGGTTATCTATCTTTTATCACTTGAGCTGGAGTGCCCAAACATATTTTACCAGATGGTAAATTTTTAAAAACACTACTGCGTGCGCCTACTAATGTGCCTCTGCCTATGGTAATCCCTGGAGCAACATAAACATCTGTAGCGATCCAGCATTGATCTTCTATAATTATTTTATGACCGTAAATATCAAAGTTTACAGCTTGTGGATCATGTGTTCCTGTGCAGATGTAAGATTTTTGAGAGATAACCACATGGTTTCCTATTTCTATTTCACCAAGACTATAAAGAACCACATCATCACCTATCCAGCTGTGATCTCCTATGCTTACTTTCCATGGAAACTGTGTTCTTACAGTAGGTCTAATAATGACGTTTTTACCAATTTTTGCTCCAAAAGCTTTTAATAAAAATCTACGCCAGCCATACATAAACTGCGGTGACCAAGCAAAAAGTGTATTTTGAACAAGCCACCATAATTGTACAGTAATCGCACCGCGACCACGGAAGTTGGGCGGTAATTGAAATTGGTCTAGCTGCTGGTAGTTTTTCAATATTGATTTGTTATGTTACAAATGTAAGTGATTGCTTAAGATTCTTTATATATCGCTTTGATGAAATGCTCCATTAAGATCCATTCTAGAACTCGTTTTCCATTATCATCAGGGTGGATTCCATCCCTTAATAGATCTTGTGGTTGAACTTGCTTATTCAAATCTAAAAACCGACGCCATTCTCCTCTTAAATCAATAAATCCAAAATTATATTCCATCGCGAGATCTTGCATTTTCAAGGATGTTCTATCTTCTAGATCAGTTAATTTTTTATTCTGTACCTCATCTTCAGGAAAAGAAAGGTGATGATTAAAAATGATCACGTCTCCATTAAAATTGTTTTTTAAGCCTTCAAAATACTCTTTTAGTTCACCAGTATCTGTGCCACCATAGGCATAGAAAAAAAGAAGATTTGCTGGTGAAGTGTAAATGTCTTCTTCAATAAATGGAAGTAATTGAGGAACTTGTATACCACCACGAGCAGTGTTTATAATCTCAAAATCTACATTAGGAAACTCATCTTTTAATTTGGACTTTACTCTTTTGTCATTAATCGTTTTAATAATAGACTGTCCATGAAACTGGATTTTAAATGATTTTTCTTCTCGTTAATCTTTTGTACTTAATAAAGCAGATCGTGTCGCATCGAGCTCTTGTGTTAAGCTCTGTGATGGTGAAATTTCAAACAACTGAAAATCCTCAGGCATAGAATCTGCACAGCCATGAAGTAACAAAACTAAAAGAGCTAAATACTTGAGGTATTTCATAGCATGGAGTTGTAAAGCGCTTCCCATTTAGGAAGATTAACTTTCCAAGAATACTGCTCTATGACAAAATTTCTTAGATTATTACCTCGATCATCACGTTGTGCTTCTGACCAGTTACTACTTTCTATTAAGACGTTTTTGAGTTCTTCAAAATTAGGATTGATTAAACTGCCGCCTCGATCATTCCACTCTTTTAACAATCCAGTCTGATAGGTAGTAATTACAGGAGTAGCCATCATCGCTGCTTCTAGATTTACCATTCCTACCACTTCAGAATAGCTGGGTGCAATAAATGCATGTGCATTTCTATACAATTGTTGCTTTTCTGCTCCTCTTACAGCTCCTAAAAATGAAATGCGAGCGTCTGTTTTTGCAAGTTCTTGTAATTGTAGGCTGTGGTCGTTTTCTGGACCAGCTATTTTTAATTCAAAATCTAAGTCTAGTAATGACTGAAATACGTTTATAAGAAGTTCTACGCCCTTTTTAGGGTGAATACGTCCTATGAATAAAAAGTAAGCCTTTGCGGTTTTTGAACGCGTTACAGGTTTCTCTATAGAAATAGCATTAGGAATACAGACTACTTCTGTTTTAGGAAATAATTGTTGCAGGTTCTTCTGCTCGTCTCGTGTTATGGCATGTATGTATCTCGCTTTCGCGAAAGCAGAACTAGCCAATATTTTAAAATACAATTTCTTTTTAAGTGCGCCTTCCTTCCACAACCATGGCTCGTACATACCGTGTGGACTTATTATGAACGGAATGTTTCTTTTTGCAGCAACTTTTGCAGCTGTATATTGAGCATGCATCCAGACACCATGTAGATGAAAAATAGAGTTTTCTGGAACTTCTGCAAGAAATTTTGTTAAACTGGAGGCGTGTAACCATGGTCCTTTTTTATCAAAAACTTTTACTTCACTATCGTCCACATCTGCTTCTGTGGCTAAAATCAGTGCTTCAGGAAACTTGCTATGAATATCTTTAACAACGGTGCGTACTCCACCACTCGCTCTAGAAATATCTTCTGTTATGTGAATCAGGTTTTTCAAAAGCTTATAATTTTATCAACCTTCTGAGGCCTTCTTTTTTCATAGTTATAATCTAGCATCAAAAATAAATTGATGAAAAAAGCAAAGAATAAAACACCATTTTCCCTTTCTAGTATGTTTTCAGAAAACATGACAACACAGTAAAAAAGTAGAATAGCTATGAAGAGATAATTTTTCCTTGAAAAGGCTCTTACAATATGGTATAATAGAAATGATGAGAAAAGAAGCAATCCTAAATATCCTACATAAAGAATAATCCCTGTATATTGATTATGAGAATTGTACCTATTATCTGCAAGAAATTTAGAATCTTCTTGATAGCAATTAATCAATTGATTTTTACCATCGCCTATTCCAAAACCGGTTATTCCAGCGTGTGGAATGACGCTAGAAACACATTTATAAATGGAGTACCTGATGTTAGTAGAATTAGTCATGGAAGCATCAGTATCTTGAACTTGTAACAACTCTGAGAAGCGTTCATTCACTTTAGGGTTGAAGATAATTACAGATACTAACCCTATTACACCAAGTCCAAAAACGATATATAACTTTATATTTTTGAACATTAAAACTAGATAAGCGGCAACTAGAATCAGTGCTATGATAGGACCTTTCTTGATCATTATTAATAGAAAAGCAATAAACACCAAATTCATAATAACTAAGACTAAAAGTTTTTTCCAGTTTAATCCTTTATGAACTAAGAAAAGAGAGAATATAATCGATACACATATGTGCATACTCAAATAAATAGGATGGATTTTCCATCCTGAAATATCTGATCTTATAATATTTACAAAATGCCGGATAACTTCATCAAAGCTATAATGTTGACTAAAAATAATGAAAGCTCCTATATTTAAAATGAGTGTAGCAATGATGTATAACCACATCAAATCATATCTTTTTGATAAAATATAGGTAATGGATCTCTTGCTCATACAGGCTATCACTAGAGGAAAAATAAGCAATGTAACTCCAGTAGATAATTTGCGCATACCATATGAAATGTCTTCTGTGTATGATAGACTTACTATATACATCAAAAATAAACTGGAATTAAGTAAGAAATAACCCCATTTAAACGGCTCTTTGTCCATAATCTTACTACAAACAGCTCCTATGGCATAAAAAGCAATGAACACAGGTCTTACTCCACGAGGAATTACGGGCATAAGAAACATAACCATAGTCAGGTAATATAATAACTGCGGTAATTTTGCTTTTAGCTTTTCTTTGAAACCCATACTTTCTGTTCAAAAATAAAATTAGATAGATTGATAATCATTTTAGGTATGACGTACAAACCTATTAAAGTTCCTATAAAGTAGGAATACCCATTTGTAAAATCTCCTCTTAGGAGGAATAACATATGCATTGCAAAATAGAAGGCTACGGCTTTTTTTAAATAATCAGAACTGTTTAACCATGTTAAGAAAAAAACTATGGAAATCGCTAAAATAAAAGCCATAAAAACAACCCCTAAAAGTCCAAAGTTCATATATCCTTCTGCCACTACTGGATTAGATAGATTTGCAAAGTAATAATCATATTTTTCAATTAAATGATCACCTACTATTATTCCTGAAGAATCTGGTTTTCCTTCCCAAATACTTCTCGGTATGAAAAATAACAAAGCGCTTAATAGCTGGAATCCGTAAAAAAGTCCATCTTCTTCTACTATTTCAATGACGATACCCATATTACAAAAAGCGTCGTAATTAAGCGACATAAAGCCCTTGCTTAAAGAACCTTTATCTATCACATTAGAAAATAAACTTGGGTTTTCAAGCATTTCTGAAATTCCATAATCCGAATGCGTAATAATCTGAGCCAAAGGGAAAAACACAATCATAATAACAAACAATGTTAAACTCATTTTTACATTGCTATTAAATAATCGTGGGAAAAACAAAAATAATAATAAGAGATAAATAGGTCCTAAAGCATTTCTTTTCTCTACTAATGGGTTTTTAAAGTATAATAATAATAATAACAGTATTCCTGTCAAAACCAAATTTATAATCCAAGTTTGCGTAGAAATCGCTTTTCGATCAAATACATATTTGCAAAGCACTATTCCAGCGAGAGGAATTATAAATAGAATCTTTTTTTGGATGAGTTGGGCACCTGGAGAAAAACTAGAGGGGATATACTCTGGCCTGGCAAGCTCTTCAATTATAAATGAAAAGGATATTGGAATAATTATGATCGAAATTAATATAATCAGTAAGATGTTCCTAAAGGACCTAATGACATTAGGTTCCAAAGGTTGATACAATACCTTTTTCTTCCTGATATAGCCTTTTGTTCCTACATAGAACAAAAAAAACGATGTATGGAAAATAGCGACTAAACCATTTGCCTTTAAGAATAGATGCTCTTTGTAAGGAAAGTAATGATCAAATATTCCATTTTCTAAAGGAGCAAGTATATTTGCCTGAGTGACAGGTGCTACTAAGAAAAAAAGAAAGCTAAAAACTATGTAGGCACTTAAGAAAGGACTGTAAGATTTTTCAATAAAAATATGGTAATATGTAATAAAAGTCAGTAATACTGCATTACCAAAAAACGCAAACCAGAGCTCAAGAGTAGCTTCAAAAGTTGCAAATAACAAAACCGTTATAAATAGATAAACAAATATGAATATATTTCTTAAAATCATTGGTGCAAGTTATGGCTAAGATAAAGATAAAACCTTCACCTTATCTCTATGTTTTAGAAATCTGTTTTAAATCTTTATAATAAAAATAGATCGCCATTAATAACATTACAAATTCAGTGCAAATCGCAGTTATCACTGTTCCTTGAAGTCCTAAATATGGCACTATTGAAAATCCTAAGGCGAGATTAAAAATGGTTCCTATGACCATCACATTCATTCTGTCTTTGAACAATTTCCTGGAAGGAGCGTAAAGATTAGTAAACAAAAGGGTTAGCCCAGTAAAAAAAGCAATCAATCCCATCCATTGTAATAAATTCACATTGTTATAAATTTCAGGATCTTTAAAAAGAAAATCAACAACCCAACCTCCTAAAAATACAATCCCTAGTAAACCTACTAAACCTATTGCCAATATTGATGGAATTAGCTTTTTCATCATTTTATTTTTCTGCAACAAATTTTTTCTAGACATGTAAGGATACATGGCTTGATAAAAAGGAAGATACATTTTTTTTGCAGCGATCATTAATCTATCAAAAGCACTAAATATTCCCACAACTGAATCTCCTACAAACAATCCCAAAACTAAACCATTAGCAGCAAATGTTAATTGAGATGAAATATCTGAAATGAATATTTGAAAGCTCTCTTTATAAAACTCTTTTGAGTCTTTGAAATTAGGCCATTGCCAGCTTACATAATTTAGACTAATGGTAAACATGGTAATTCCAGCTACCAAAAAACCTATGGAGTTAAAAAGTGGAACATAAGAATAATCTTCTGGAGAGGAAATAAAAACAAATAACAATACCGTAAATAGAATTTTTGCAACTGCATTTATGATAGTGAGAAGTTGCATTCTTTCTATTCCTTGAAAAAACCAGTCTGCTAGGATCGTCTGACCTATAACTACACCATAACTTAACAAATAAATATGCCATTCTACTCTAAATCTAGGTATAGCAAACACGAAAACGCACAACAATATAAATACAGCTATTAATAGAATCATTCTAGCCCAAAAAACTTTAAAATAAATGATAGAATAATCTCCTTTTCCCTCTTTAATTAAGGAAATTTCTCTGGTAGCGGTAGTACTAAAACCAAAATCTGCAAAAGCAATACAAAACGCCATTAAATATTGCGCTAGCATTACTAAGCCAAAACGCTCCAGCCCAAGATTACGTTCTAAAAATGGAATAATTAAGAAAGGTAGTATGTAATTAAGCGCTTGTAAAACTGTAAGAGCTCCATAGTTCTTAGCCACGGTTATTTCTTCTCCAGAAAGTTTTTTAGAAAGCTTACTCATGTAATGGTTGGGGTTACCTCTATAAACGCTAAAATAGCCTTTTTAGTGCGCTTACGAGTTCAAATAAGCCTCATACATCATCTCCACACCTTTTTCAAGGTCTATCTCATGCTTCCAGCCTAAATCATGTAGTTTTGAAACATCAGTAAGCTTGCGTGGAGTACCGTCTGGTTTTGAGCTGTCCCAATTGAGATTTCCTTGATAACCTACAGTAGATTTAATCATCTCAGCGAGGTCATTTATGGCTATATCTTCTCCTGTACCTATGTTAAGGTGCGTATTTCTTACTTCTTTATCATCACCTTTTACATGTGCAAAATCTTTGTTTTCCATAAGATAAACGCAGGCTTTTGCCATATCATGCGACCATAAGAATTCACGTTTAGGAGAACCGGTTCCCCATAGTGCGATGCCATTTTCTTTGATGCCGTGTTTTTGTAATTCCGCTTTCGCGAAAGCGAAACTATCACAACCTAAATCCTCCATTAAAGCTTGCTCATTTCCTTCCATAAGCAATTTACCTAGGTGCATTTTTCTAATCAATGCAGGAAGAACATGAGATTTTTCAAGATCAAAATTATCATTAGGTCCATATAAATTAGTAGGCATTACAGATATAAAATTGGTGCCGTACTGTAAATTATAACTCTCGCACATTTTAATACCAGCGATTTTGGCAACCGCATAAGGCTCGTTTGTGTATTCTAACGGTCCAGTAAGTAAACTGTCTTCTGGCATGGGTTGTGGCGCCATTTTAGGATATATACAGGTACTTCCTAAGAACAACAGCTTCTTCACTCCATTCAAATAACTGTGATGTATCACGTTATTCTGAATCATGAGGTTTTTATAAATAAAGTCTGCTCGGTAGGTATTATTAGCAATTATTCCACCTACACTGGCTGCTGCAAGAAACACATATTCTGGCTTTTCAATAGTGAAAAAATCGGCAGTGGCTTGTTGATTTGTTAGATCTAGTTCTTTGTGAGTGCGCAGGATAAAATTAGTGTAACCCAGTTCTTTTAACTCAGTTACAATAGCACTTCCTACTAGACCACGATGTCCAGCGACGTATATTTTAGAGTCTTTATTCATTTTTATTAGCTTACCTTAAAATCTTACTTGTTAACAAGAATTCTGATAATTTTTAAGAGAGAAACATGCCTGTGTCACACCCATCCCGACCTTCCCTCAAGGGAAGGAGTTTATTCAAAATAGTTATTGATGCGGTATCCGCCACTTTTTAAATATTCTTCTCGAGACATGAGGTGTAAATCACTCTCCATCATTTCATTCACTAATTCTTGAAGTGCGATTTCTGGAACCCAACCTAGTTTTTCTTTGGCCTTAGAAGGATCTCCTATCAATAAATCTACCTCTGTAGGACGGAAATATCGTGGATCTACTGCTACTACTTCCTGACCAATTTCTAATTGGTAGTCTGGATTTGAGCAGGATTTAATTGTTCCTTTTTCATCTACACCTACACCAGTAAATTCTAGTTCAATACCTATGTATTGAAAAGACATGCGTACAAAATCACGCACGCTGGTTGTAGTACCGGTTGCGATAACCCAATCCTCTGGTTGATTATGTTGCAAGATCATCCACATCATGCGTACATAATCCTTAGCATGACCCCAATCACGTTTGGCATCTAGATTTCCTAAATACAATTTATCTTGAAGTCCTTTTACTATTTTAGAAGTTGCACGAGTAATTTTTCTAGTTACAAATGTCTCACCACGTACTGGAGATTCATGGTTAAAAAGAATACCGTTACAAGCAAACATGCCGTAAGCCTCACGATAATTTACCGTTGCCCAATAGGCATACATTTTTGCTACTGCATATGGACTGCGTGGATAGAACGGTGTCGTTTCTGATTGTGGAATTTCTTGAACCTTACCATACAACTCTGACGTAGAGGCTTGGTAAACCTTCGTCTTTTTTTCCATCCCTAACAAACGCACCGATTCTAGAATACGTAAAGCTCCTATTCCGTCAGCATTTGCCGTGTATTCTGGCATTTCAAAAGAAACTTGAACGTGTGACATAGCCGCAAGGTTATAAATCTCGTCTGGTTGTGTTTCTTTGATGATTCTAGTCAGGTTAGTCGTGTCTGTTAAATCACCGTAGTGCAATTTAAACTTCACATCAGTCTCATGTGGGTCTTGATATAAATGATCAATACGATCTGTATTGAATAGAGAAGCACGACGTTTAATACCGTGTACTTCATATCCTTTTTTTAATAAAAACTCACTTAAATAAGCACCATCCTGACCGGTTACTCCAGTGATTAATGCTACTTTATGATTATTCTCAGACATATTCTAGTTGTAAATCTGTAAAAATACGGTTTCCTTAGGGATTGTAAATGCGCACCACCTCATGAAGTCCTTCCTCGACAGTAGGGATTTGATAATTAAAAACCTTGATCGTATTGCTACCATCAATAACGCTGTAAGTAGGGCGTTTTGCAGCGCTTTCGAAAGTAGTTACGGGATGAATGATTTTATCGAGATTTAATTTTTTATTTATCGCAACGGCAAATTCAAACCAGGTCATCGCACCTTGATTTGTAAAATGATAAACACCATACGTCTCTGGATCATTTTTAACGAGGTGTTTTATAAAAGAAGAAACATCAAGTGCGCTAGTAGGAGAACCTTTCTGAGAATCTACTATTTTGAGCTCTTTCATGTCTGTGCCAGCCATCCATTTAAAGAAGTTCTTTCCATGTGGTGCATACAACCACGATATTCTAAAAATATAGTGCTTACCATTAACCTGCGTGATGGATTTCTCACCTGCCAGTTTACTAGCGCCATAAACATTTATAGGATCTGTTTCTTGTAATGGTAAATAGGGCTGTGTTGCTGTTCCATTAAACACGTAATCTGTAGAAAAATGAATTAATGTAGCCTGATACTGATTTGCCACTTGTGCCATTTTTTGAACGGCAAGAGCATTTATTTTAAAAGCTTTTTCTTGATCCGTTTCTGCTAGGTCTACTGCTGTGTAAGCCGCGCAATTAATAATATAATCTGGCTTTATGCTTTTTACTATTTGATCTAGTTTAAAACTACAAGTAATATCTAAGTCTTTACTAGAATAACCATACAAATCGTGTCCTTGCAACGCACTTGTAATAGCTGTTCCTAACATGCCCGTTGCTCCTGTAATGATAATTTTTTTCAAGCTATGTGATTTTAATTGACCTACAG
This sequence comes from Nonlabens sp. Asnod3-A02, assembly GCF_045063755.1. Classification (NCBI taxonomy): domain Bacteria; kingdom Pseudomonadati; phylum Bacteroidota; class Flavobacteriia; order Flavobacteriales; family Flavobacteriaceae; genus Nonlabens; species Nonlabens sp. Asnod3-A02. Next base: position 611,294 of record NZ_JBEFOC010000008.1, on the reverse strand, counting down.
ATTAAGAGGTGTTTTTATTTAATCCACGTATGGCAAAAACTTATAATGTGATAAATCCTAGTTTCTCATCCTTTTCAGAAAGAATAATATCTTCTTTAGGTAATTTCCAGTCTATATGAAGTTTTGGATCATCATAACGTATTCCATACTCTGTCTCTGGCTGGTACGTATTATCAATTTGATAATTTACGATAGCAGTTTCTGACAGTACAGAAAAGCCATGTAAAAAACCTCTAGGGACTAACAATTGTTTATTGTTTTCTCCTGTGAGTTCAATGGAAAAATGCTCTAAATAAGTAGGAGACTCTGGTCTAAAATCTACTGCAACATCTAGTATTTTACCCTGTATACAACGCACTAATTTTGCTTGTGCGGCGTCTCCTTTTTGTAAGTGTAAACCTCTAAGAACTCCATAAGTAGAGGTGCTCTCGTTTATGGTAATGAAAGGTTTCTGATTGGGTAACGCTTTCGCGAAAGCGAAACTATCAAAAGCAATACAGAATTTGCCACGAGCATCTGTAAAAACCGCAGGTTCTATAATTTTACAGTCTAATAATGGTGTATCAATTATATTCACTTGATGTTTTTCTTTTGATATTGATTTAAATACCTTATGATAATAGGTAATAACGCAGTAAGTAAACCTAAGCCTAAAAAGATAAAAGCAACCTTAAGCGTTAAATGCTCATTTTCAATAGTTCCTCTTTTAACATAGAAAGAACTGATATTTATCGTATTATCGATAGTATATTTTTCAATTCTTTCCTCTTTTAATCTCTCTAAAATAGAGGTTCTTTGATAATATAAGTCGTTAAAAGTGTTAGCGTTTTTTTCATTTCCCATATAAACATTTGTACTAGCAGTACTTTCTGTATTTGAGGATTTGATAGCTATTTGATAAGCTCCAATTAAAGAATCTATATTTGCTAACTGATATTCTAAGTTTTTAATATTGAAATTTACTGTTTCACCAGTAGATAATCGTAATCCTTTTATTACCGAATTATCTTTTACTTGAATCGCAAGTGGCGCAGTTTTATTTAAAGAAAATCTACTAGACCCTGAAATTAAGACCTTATAAAATTCATAGTCCATATCTCGTTTTGACTCCTTGAATCCCTCAAATGTAAAATTATCTAACGCCATGGTGTCTGCAGCTCGAGCGAGTTCATCATATTCCTTTAGCAATTCGGTATCGTTGAAATCAGGTTCTATCTCAAAGCTTTTCAATTTTGCAGCTTCAGAAGGAGTTATCCCTATCTCTTTGGCAAGAGCAACACTATCTTCCTGATCAGCCAAAGAGTTATAATATTCTAAATTAGAAATAAGCTGCGCTGCACTCCCAAAGTTAGGTTGTATCCTCATTTGTGCTGTAAAAATATTTTTAGATTGTCTACTTAGATAATTACCTAATCCAGCTCCTAAAACAAATAGAATACCTAATAGAATAATATTGTTTTTAATAAAGATTAAAAACAATATTAAAAAATGCCCTAACCCTTTAAAAAAACCTCCTATAGCATTAAATAGGTTTTTAAAACCGTTGCTTATCCAGACAAATACTGGTACTAGATCTACTTCTTGTTCTTGGTTATTATTAGGCTGGTTATCCATGAATTTTGTATTGTATAGTTTTCAAATATAATTGAAGTATAGCAATTATAAAGGCGCGATGTTTAAAGTAAGTTTATAGATCTTCTAATTGATCTATTTCTTGCTCTTCTACTTCTTCTACTTTGATACTATTTTCCATGATTTGCTCAAGAATTTTTTCAGTAATCACATATACTGGCTTTACACCTATTAAACCTAGTCCACCACTAGCTAGTGTATGTCCTGTTTTTAATGGGTTATCACTTGCATAATAGGCATATCTTACTTTTACCTTTTTGCGTATGCTGCGTCTTACTTTAGATGCTGCCTGTATGGCTTTTTGATAATGTGCACCTTCCATTTCTAGGCCTATTACTCTCCAACTAGAATTATAGAAGAATTCTAAAAGGTCTTTATTTTGTAACGATGTTCCTAAAACGGTAACCATAGAACCGGTTACTACTTTAATATCCTCACATTCTAGATCTTTTTTAGACAGTCGGTTCTTAAACGGATAATTATCTGCAGTACCTTCAAATACGTGAGCATCTGGCACCATGATATCACCCTTATCACCTTCTAGAATACCTGCTTTACCCATTACATTAATGGAGTGCATATTCATCTGGTGTATTTTACCCTGGTCATCTTTAAATGGCTTAAGTAACTCATCCATAGTTTCATATGCTTGCTCGCCAAAGGCATAATCCATTACGATAAGAACTGGTTTTGTATCAGTATCGCTATTGCGAAAGCGTGCATCGCAAAAACCTATGTTATCAAAATCACAGGCTGCTAGATCAAAAATTTGCACATCGATATTAGTACCACTAGTATCTTTGAGCTCTGTCATACCATTTGCTAGAGCATGCTTCTTAATAAGATCACGGTTTTTCTTACCGCTATCGTTACTCAAGTCTGCAAAGATTTCCATGCGACTCTTTTTGGCCATTTGAGCAGCAAGTGCCTTAGGTCCATAAAGCGAGTTCATAACACTGTGCAGGTTTGCGCTAATAATGTGCAATGGTCTATCAAAAAGCCCTTTTTCTACTAGGTGTTCTTTAATGCGATATGCCCATCTATCTCCATGAATATGGTGACCTAATCGCTCTCTTAGTACAGGAGAAAAAGTTACTAGTCTTTTTTCTTCGTCTAAGATTTCTTGTTTTGCTAGTCTACCTAGGTGATATATGACACTTAAGAAACGGTTAGGGTTTTCTTTAGTAGCAAAATCTGGATATACAGATTTCACCTCGTCAAAGGTTCTGCCTAAAATGTTTGCTACATGAGTGATAGCAACTTCTTTCTCTTCTTGAGTTAATTTTTTCTTTGAAATAGCATTTTCTAAGCATTTCCAGTCTCTAGATGTATTACCGTTATCACCTACTATAACTTGTTTCATGATCTTGTGGGACTCGATCATTAAAAATGTAAGGTGCGTAAGAATATCATAGATTTCAGAACGTCCACGAGTCACCTCTATGTTCATTTGCTCGCGATCTATGCGATAGCAATTGCGACGTCTCTTAGAAGGAATAATAGCTTTAAAATGAGAACCTTCATAACCTTCATCACTAGTCAGATTGATGTAAGTACATTCTTCTATACCTACTGGTAATCTATCCATTACGTATAGTAAACCACTCAGTTCTATCTTTTCTTCGGCGATGGAACCATAAATTTCTGGTCTTAGTGTAAGAAGAGATTCTCTTAACGATTCACCACTTACACCCATAGGTTTATAAAAGCCTCTATTAAATAGATGTCGCATTGTGATATAAATGCGCTCTATGGCGTTAGTACTTTCTTGAGCTCTGGTACGTGGTTCTACGTTAATTATTGGCATATATGTTATTTCGTAGCAAAGGTAAGTTTTCTTGTAGGCAATTTACGATTTAATCCAAATTCTGGTAAATAGTATTTTAAAAGTCAATCTTCTATATGATAACTTTTAAACAACTTTTAATTACAGAGACCTCATATGGAGATGTCAATTTTATGGGTTCTCCATCTAATTGAGCTGGACAATTCTCGTTAGTTTTAATATTTATATTTTCGAATCGTTGCGCGTAGTTCTTTTTAAATAATATGGAGCTGCTTAACTTTGCAGCGAGATTACCTCTAGACTTAGCACATACTAAATCTAAAGAACCGTTATCTACTTGAGCTTGTGGTGTGAGGGATAATCCATATCCCATAAATTTTGTGTTAGAAATAAGTACGCAATAAAGAGGTGTGTTAGAATTTTCTAAAACTATGCTGTTTTCATTTCTACTAAAAAAAGAATTAATACTGTGGGATGTATAAGTAACCAAACCTCTTTTAGGATCACTATCGTAACGATTTATAACATCTGCAGGATAGCCTAGCGCAAAATTTGAGAAAAAGTAGCGTCCATTTACAATACCACAATCTATTGCTATAGTTTTACATGAAATAATTGATTTACACACCTTTTCTAACGACTTAGAAATTCCTAAGTGACTAGCGAGACCATTTCCAGAACCGCGAGGTAAAATGGCAAGTTTAATATCTGAATTGATTAAAAATTTTGCAACCGTATTTACAGTTCCATCACCACCAGAAGCAACAATAATATGGTAATGATGCGAAATACATTCTTGAGTTAGCTCTTCCAGGTGTTTTTTAGAAGAAGAATACTTTATTTCTATAGCATATTTAGATGTATCAAAAAAGGAATTGATTTGTTTAAATTCTAATTTATTACCCTTTTTTCCAGAAATAGGGTTAACTAAAAATGCGACTTTAATCACTGATTATTCTTCTTTAAGGTTCCAATCATCAGCATACATTCCGTAAACTGTTCCTAATTCATAATCTACAACATACTTCTCATCTTTTCCAGACTGAAAATTAACATGATAGACGTAAGAATGAATTCCTTCCTTTTTAAGTATACTTAATAACTCTCTATTTCTCATGATAGAAGCTCTTGAAAGAACTATATACTTGACCTTATTTTTCTTTGCAAAATCTAAGATGTTTTCTTTAAAATTATTAATTATATTTTCAGAAAGCATAGGTTCTATCCCTAAATTCAATGCTTTTTCTGCATCTGGCAATGTAAACACTTCCATTCTCAGTCGATTCTTGTCGATAAATTGATTTCCAAAACCAGAAATATCTCTAGTTTTATCTGTTACTAATATAGCGTCTCGATGAGTTTTAAACCAATTATTAATCATCACCATATCAAGTGTGGAGTAGAGATTATGGACTTTATACCTCTGGAATTCTTCTAATGTTACAGGTGTTTCTCCAGTAAATCCTGTTTGCTCTTTCCATATATTCCAATCATGAGCAGCAACAAATTTACCGTCAGAAGTTTTTATAATATCCAATTCAAAAAGTCTGAAGCCCTTTTCATAACTCAAATTAAGCGCTTCTAAACTATTTGTATATATTTTCCCATCTATCTTTCCACCAGCGTGCGCAATAAACCGATTATTATCCACACTATATTTTTTAACAAGAGCTGCAGAGTTTTTTAACGGTTTTACTTCAGAGTAAGGAATTTTAAATTGCTTCTCTAAGAGTAGATCATCCACTAATTCTATATTAGAATTATTTTTAATTTGAGCAATATAGGCTTGTCTGTTTTTTAATCCTTTTAATTTTTGCAATCTTAATACATCAAGATCATTTCCATAATTATTAAAGTTTTCTCCAGCAGTGTCATGAGCTATAAGAAAAGATATGTATTTATCTTTCTTAGCAGTTTTAATAGCTTTAATTAATTCTGTTATACTTTGAGGGTTTGAGTAGGTATCAAAAATATGTGCTGTCATTTTTCCTTTATCATCAAAAGTGATTAAATTGATACCACGATCGAGAAGAGTCTGGTTGTCTTTGATTTTGAACCAACTCCTTTTTTTAGAATTAAAACTAGCACTTTTGATAGTTATGATCGCCTCGTCTGCAGCAGTGCTTATTAATTCTTTTTCTTCAAGATGGTCTATACTGCTTAATTTACTTTGTACTTCATCGTATGAGTAAGTAATCAAGTCTCCTTTTTTGTAAGAAACTATTCCATCTACATCTGTAAAAAATGATTTTAATATGTCTGCATCTTCTACAATGATGTGTAAAGTTTTAGGCTCTTTAAGGCTCTCTTTTAAATTCTGAAAAGGTATCCTGTTCTTAGAACTAATTCTTAATTTATGATCTAATTGTACTTGAAGAATAACTGATTCATTATCATTCACAATGAATTTTTCTAAAGATAAATTATCTTTTAATTGGTTAATTGAGATGATGCTATCTGATTTTATAATGTTAAATCCGTCAGCAAAATTGGCGGTTTTAAGGGCAGCAATATTTATATCTCGTAAAGCTTGTTTATTATTATCAATAAAATCATTTTTATTATTATTTAATACATCTGTTAAGAATTTTACGTTGCTTTCTATTCCTGCGAGGCTTAAAATTGTTCTAGGCATTGAAATTTGATTTAACGTAGATCGATCTTTTACAGAGTTACCAGCCGTAGATAACACGAACAAACTTCTCTCTTTAAATCTATCAACTGTTTCATGTTTTGCCATAAAAAGATGATCCGGCACCATTATTACAACTGTATCTTCTAGAATATTTTCACTCTTTAAGACCTTTATTAGTTCTCCTATGTAATAATCAACAGACGCGACCATGAATTCTAGATTTGAATTTTTAGGCTCAATAATACTTTCCATGCGCTTGTCATACAATCCATCTGGAAAATGAGTAGAAACCGTACTTGCAAATAATGCAAAAGGTTGATCTTGATTACTTTTTAAAAGAACTTCTTTTTTTATTTCTTCAAATAAATCTTTATCGTGCAAACCCCAAGGAATTCGTTCATAGGACGTTTCAAAATCAATTTCTGATTTGACCCTAAAATGAAATGTTTCTAGCATTTCTCTAATTCCAGAAAAATCTTTATTAGCTAATAAATAAGTAAGTTCATAACCTGCGGTCTGTAAAACGTCTCCTAAGGTATTCAACTTAAAATCTCTAGAACCTTGAAAAACGTCGTTTCCTTCTGAGCCAAAAAAAGCTGGCATACCAGTCATAGTCATGTAAGCAGAAGCGCTAGTCCAGCCACCTCCAGTAGTAGGGTTCATTGTTTTGAAAGAACCATTTTTAATTAATCTATTCAAGTTAGGAGTGAGATCTGGTCGCTCTGTAATAAATCCTTTTTCAAAAGATTCTAAAGATAGAAATATGATGTTTTTACCTGGTATTGCATCAATATCACTTTTTGCAATAGCATTAATATCTGGTACGTCTAATTTTGCTAAAGCTGTGTTTAAAGAATAAGCGTTTTCCTTTTTTAATGAATAAGTCTCATAAATATTATGAACCATATGATTATTTAAACTAAGAAAGATCATTCCTAACGCTATAATTCCAGCTGGAACCATTTTTTTAACTTTCTGTAAACTCATAGAAAGCAAAAACAGCAGAATAAGAACAACCACTAAAACAATAAATAATAGTAATGCATCAAATAGAAATTCTTCATAAATATTAGAGACCACGTTCCACTCTAGGTGCTCATAGAATTTATAATCTGCAATAGAGCCTGTTAAAAAAACCGATGCTGACTGCAGCATTACAAATGCAGCAAAAACAAAAGAAACAATAGCTTTTACAATTTTATTCTTCATGAATATTAAAACACTTAGGCAAATTAAAAATAATATAGTAAGTTGTAAATAAGCCATAGAAGTGATAGTCTTTGGGGTAAATATATTAAATACTGAAATAGTAATTTTTGATTCTACTATTTTGCAATAATCTTCTCGAGTACCTCAGCAATTTTTCTATCATTAGAAAGACGTGGTAATTTATTCTGACCGCCTAGTTTACCTATGGTTTTCATGTATTCTTTAAAGCCATTTTCTGGTACTGAAGTGATAATTAATGGTTGTAGAATCTTACCGGTGATTAAATCGTCATAATAAGAGTTTTGTTCTCTCATTTGAATATCAAGTACTTGTGCCAGTTTATGAAGATCTACATTTGTAGCATCACCCAATTCTACAAACCACTCATGATATGGCAATTCATTATTTGCTGGGCTTAATTGTGGTGCGACAGTAAATTCATTGATTACAATACTCAATTTATTTGAGGCTGCTTTCATAGCCTCTTCTACTTCTTTACCTATAACATGTTCTCCACTAGCGCTTATGTAATGTTTTATACGACCTGTAACCACCACTCTATATGGTGCCGTACTAGTAAATGCAATGGTATCACCTATGTTATAGGCCCATAATCCTGCTGTAGTAGAAATGATCATGACATAATTAACGCCTGTTTCCACCTCGCCTATGGTTAATCTAGGTGCGTTTTTATCATGAAACTGATCTGCTGGTATAAATTCATAGAAAATACCTGCGTCTAGAAGCAAAAGCATTCCTTTTTCATCTTGTTTATCTTGATAGGCAAAAAAACCTTCACTAGCAGGAAAAAGTTCGATACTATCTACTTTACGACCTATAAGTTGATCAAATTTTGCTCTATAAGGCTCAAAATTAACACCGCCGTAAATGAATAGATTAAAATCTGGAAATACCTCACCTACTTTTTTACCAGTACGTTGCACGATGCGTTCAAAATACATCTGTACCCAACTTGGGATTCCAGAAATAACGCTCATATTTTCTGGTAGAGTCTCATCAATAACTGCTTCTACCTTAGTTTCCCAGTCTTCTATACAGTTGGTTTCCATAGAAGGTAACCTATTCTTTTGTAAATAATTAGGTACGTAATGAGCAACAATACCACTTAATCTACCTAGTTGAATTCCATTTTTAGATTCCATCTCTGGACTTCCTTGTAGGAAAATCATTTTACCATCTACAAATTGTGATTTTCCAGTTTCATGAACATAACTTAAAATCGCATTACGAGCCGCTTTTATGTGCTCGGGCATCGACTCTTTGGTAATCGGAATATATTTTGCACCACTAGTCGTACCAGATGTTTTTGCAAAATAAAGAGGTTTTCCTGGCCATAAGATATCACTCTCACCAGCTACTACTCTATCTACAAAGGGTCTTAATTCTTCATAATCACGCACTGGTACTTGTGATACAAAGTCTTTATGTGTTTTTATGTTGGAAAAGGAGTGCGCTTTCGCGAAAGCGGTATTACCAGCAGTCTTAATTAAATTATGAAACACTTTTTCCTGAGAGGCTACCGGTTTAGAAGCCCAACTTTTAGTTTTTCTATCGATGATGGTAGCAAAAACTTTTGCACCGAGTGACTTTAACGACATCTATTCAAAGTTGATAAAATTAGTAGGATCTAGTGGGTAACCATCGCTCCATATCTCAAAATGTAGATGTGGACCAGTTGTTAACTCTCCTGTATTACCTACGGTAGCAATTACTTCACCAGCTAGTACCTGATCATTTTGTTCTTTAAGCAAATTACCTGCGTGTTTATATACTGTAATAAGTCCATAAGGATGCTCGATAAGCATGGTATATCCTGTTTCTGAACTCCAGCTAGCAAAAACCACTGTACCGTCTGCAGCGGCTTTTATAGGTGTTCCTACGGTAGTAACAACATCTACGGCATAGTGTTTTATCTCTGTATCATAATTACTAGAAATAGTTCCTTTAACTGGCGGGAAGAAGACAAAATTAGTTTTTGCTTTTGCACCGGCGATAACACTGTAACGGTCTGCTTGTGCTACCTCTTCTCTTAATAGACTATCTTCTTTAATAGGTGTAAGATCTGGAATCTCGGTACTGGTTTCAACTTTTGCAATGCTGTCTATACGTTCATACTCTTCTGTAGTGATGTCACCATTGAGAAGCATTTTTATACGCCCATAAAACTGATCGTTACTTCTTATCGCTATTTCTAATGAGTCTGTTCTCTTTGCCAGTTCTATATTATCGCGACGCATACTCACGTCTGCATAACCAGGAATGTACTCTCTAATAGGTGTAAAGGCTATAAGTGCCGTGGTTAATCCTATTAATAAAATAGCGCTTATTACGGTCACTACAAATACATTAAGTCTGGTGAGTTTGAGACTAAAACGTTCTTCAAAAGTGTCGTCGTTGAGCACGACCATGCGGTAATGGTGTGTCCATTTGCTCTTTTGGTTTCTATTTTTTTTCTTCTTTGCCATGCGATCTTAACGTGTAACAAATATAAATAGTTTTTCTAGGTATAGGGTGATTAGGTCTTGGGTATTTAGGTGTTAGACAGCTAGGTGATTAAACGATAGCTATGTAAAATAAAAGCATGACTAATTAGAGTGTAAATATGCTTTTGCTAAACTCGTATTGAGAATAGTACCTGATTTTATTGATATCAACTGAGTATCTCAAAAACAAGTTTTTAGCGTTTTGGGTTTTCAAATAAGCTTTATTAAAGATTAACAGCCTAAAATCTTGTGATTATACCGCTTGTTGTATCTTTGTATCATAAAATCATTAAGCGATGTTATCAAATTATATATTATTAGGAATGCCTGGTGTAGGAACGTGGGTTGTAATCGTGGTTGCTATATTAATTCTTTTTGGAGGTAAAAAAATACCAGAATTGATGCGCGGTATAGGTGGCGGAATCAAAGAATTTAAGGATGCTACTAAAGAAGAAAACGATGTAAAGAAAGACGATAAAACTAATCTAGATAGGTAGTATATAATCTCAAAAACACAAAACCCCATCATTTTTTAAATGATGGGGTTTTTTTATATAGAAATACATTAATGTTAGTTATTAAAAAAACACGGCATTGTTAAAATCTTCTTCAGTGAATTTCCATGATAGATTGAAAGTGTTCCCGACCTGTTCTAAGTCATATTCATTACCATCAAAAATAGGGTCTGGATTTTGACCTGATCGAAATAAATAGGTTAGTTTTTTTGTGTTATTAAATTTCACAACTATCGAATCAAATCTATAAAGATTTGTAGGTCCAGGAACATCTCTCTCAGTTTTACATCTTTCTACAATTAAGCCGTTTTCTTGAAGAGAAAAAGTTCCTATTTCAGTTATAAATTGTCCACTATTATAATCATACATTTCCAATACAATATCTTGATTAGAGTTGTTTATATAAGAATAGCAGGTTGTTCGATCTTCTTGATCTGGATCACAAGATGCAAGAATTAACAAAATTAATATTGATAATTTTTTCATTTTACCAGTTGTTAAATAATTGTAAAACGTCAGCTGGATTATCTTTGCCTAGAGCATCTAAGTTTGCTCTATAATCGTCAAGGTCAGTAGCATTTTTTAAAGCTTCTTGAACCTCTCTAACGGTAAAATTTTCGGCATTGTCTGTCGGTAAAACACAAGCAAATGGGCCTACTCCTTGATTTTGAGTATCTGTTAAATCGTAAACTAAAGTTGTATAATATGGTTCAGTACTTATCGTTTGATCTTGCAAGTTTTGACCTTCATATCTATAGGCAGGTTCTCCCAGCCTGTCATAAAACTCATCCATATCAGTAATTTCAATATGCGTAGCATAAGACTCCATCAGTCTTCTGTTATCGTCTCGCTCACCATTTGCCGTAAATGATGGGATGTAGGCATTATGAATCCAGATTAGTATAAGCCAGCCAGTTAAGCTTCATAATATCTTTTGTTTTTGATGAGTTAGTTTGATACTAAGATAATGATATTCAACTTACTGTCTGTAAAAAAAATATTAGTTGCCACTCTCCTTTTGCGGCTCTATAAACTTTAAGCTCTTTAAAATAGCCTCTATTTCAAATAAATAATTACGCTGTGCACTAGCCGGTGCACTCACGTATCCTTCTATAATTAACCAGTTATCTTTTTCTTTATTGTAAATAGCATAATTAACAAATGGTCCTGCCATAAACATATTCTTTACTTCCCAAGTTCCCTTAGTCTCATAGGCAAATTTACCGTCTATCTGACTTTCATTAAGAAAAGGTGAGAATGCAGGTTCCGTCTGGAATGGTCCACCATCTGTAAGAATTTTTATGGCACCTATAGAATCACGTACTTTTACAATATCCAGCACAGTACTATCACTACGTTTTATTCTATTGCGCTCTACTTCATAGATCATAAGATCCATAGTCCCTTCTTTAATACTTCTACGTAACCAGAAAAAATCGTTGTCGATCTCTCCATTATAAGTAGCAAAATGATAAGCTCGAGGTACAATAAGTTCTATACCAAAACGGTCTGTAATCCTATCTGTATTTAAGGCCACCTTATCCATAAGGTATTGCTTGCGCTTTACTTCTCCTTTATTAAATACAGCTATCATATCGTCTGCATTATCAGAGATTACCTTTGCTATATCTACCTTATCTGTACCACGTACCACTATACCTAATTGCGGATTTGCGTACAGGTCCTTTTTAATACTCACTCCACTACTATCTGACTGTTTAATGATCAAATAATTACGTGATTTTTTAAGCATTCCAGTGAAGGCAGCAGGTTTTACATGATTTAATGTAAACATAGGCTCTTCTCTTACTATGCCATCTAGTGGTCTAGCAAACTCTTTTCTAATCGTATCACCTAGCGGTCCATCCCAATCGTTATTTCCTATAACTACGAGTATATCATTGAGTCTACCGGCACTATCTTGCACTACAATAGCCTTATCATCACAGCTTATAAAAGCTAGACATACTGCAAGTATTACATATAATTTTTTCATTTTACTTTAATTTAAGGGTGGCACCTACCTTAAGGTCGTCAGATGTGGTAGGATTCAATTTACGTATGCTAGCAATAGATATGCCATATTTATTGGCTATTTTCCATAAACTGTCTCCACTTTTAATTTTATAAGTGGCTGGCGCTTTTGAAGAGCTAGATTTAGAAGTAGTTACTGGTTTTCTAGAGTGTATATATAACTTTTGTCCTATTCTCAAATTATTACTTCTCAAGTTATTCCAGCGTTTTAATTGGCTAACTTTTACGTTATACTTATTAGCTATTTTACCTAGGTAATCACCATTTTTCACTCGATATACAGATCGGCTTTCTGCAACTAGCAATTCTGGAAGAGGTTTTTCTATTTTGTCAAATTCCGCTTTCGCGAAAGCGTACACAGCAGCCTCATTACTAACAAATTTTGCGGCATCTCTAACAGGAAGTCTCAGGTTATGATTTTTACCCTTTACAAAAGGAATAATATCTAGTTTATAAGAAGGGTTATGAAACTGTATTACCTCAAGATCTTGGTCTGTAAATTGCGACACATGTTCTAGAGATATCATTCTTTTAACTCTTATCGTGTCTGTTGCAATAGTTTTATAAATAGTCTGTTGCGGCTGGAATCCATGTTCTGGAGCGTAAGTGAAGAGATACATCATCGCCTGAAAAGCTGGTACATAACCGGCCGTCTCACGTGGCAAATATGGTCTAATATTCCAGTAGTTTTTATAACCACCACTGCGACGTATCGCTTTATTTACATTACCTGGCCCAGAATTATAAGCCGCGAGAACTAGATCCCAATCTCCATAAATTTTATATAAGCTACTCATGAATTTACACGCAGCAACTGTAGATTTTATAGGATCCATGCGCTCATCTACATAAGAATTTACTTCTAGATCATAATTGCGACCTGTGGTAAACATAAATTGCCATAATCCAGTGGCACCTACTCTACTCTTAATACGTGGGTCTAAGGCACTTTCTACTATAGCCAGGTACTTCATCTCTAATGGAATATCGTACTGATCTAAGTAAGGCTCAAATAAGGGAAAATAATAATCACTTAACGTCATCAATCGTTCCATGTAAACACGTTTGTAACTGAGTTTTTTATTGATCAGTTTTTCTAGCACCGGATTGTAATCTATCTGAAAAGGCGTGCTTTCATTAATCGCTGCTAGTCTAGCTTTAAGTGTGTCAGTAGGTAAGGTTTGATTTACCGTCTCACTATAATCCATTTGTACAATCTCTTTGTACATATACTCATATAAATCATTGTTATACAATTCATTGAGTAGTTTTTCATCCAGATCATCTACCTCAGGATGCACGATAAGTGGCGTACCTGCAACGGTAGTATCCATCATTATTTCTTGAACAGGTATTTCTCTAGATAATATAGTACCAGATTCTATAGAATCATTTTGAGCTTGTTGTCTTTTATACTCTTCATAAGAAATGACTTTGCCCGTAGTAGCTGTAGAATCTTGTTCTACTTGTGCCGCTAGTGGTGTAAAGACTACTGAAGATAGTAATAGTAAAAGGTATTTGTTCATGAATTGTTTCTGTAATTACTGTGAAATAACATTTTCTATTTGATGAGTTTAGATATACAAATAGTAAAAGTGTGAGAATTTTTTAGACAATAACGTCTAACTATATTTATACTGAATAAGCTTTGCACAAACATATGAGATTATGCAAAGCCAGAAATTAGTTTGTTTTTAAAATATGGGGTTATCCCTTAATAGCAGCTATACCAGGAAGTGTTTTCCCTTCTAACATTTCTAGCATGGCGCCACCACCAGTAGAGACATAGCTTACTTGATCTGCAAAACCAAATTGTTTTACCGCAGCTACACTATCACCACCACCTACTAACGAGAATGCACCATTTTTTGTTGCCATTGCAACAGACTTACCTAAAGCGATAGTACCATTTGCAAACGGTTCCATTTCAAAAACACCAGCAGGTCCATTCCATAGAATAGTTTTGGCACTTTGTAACACTTCATGAAATAGCTCTCTAGATTTCTCTCCTACATCGAGTCCCATCCAGCCATCAGGAATTTGATCTATGGCAGCTTTATCCATAGTAGCAAGTTCAGAAAAAGAATTTGCAATTACAACATCTACCGGTAAGTGAATTCTGGTATTCGTTTCTTTAGCTTTAGCAAGAATTTCTAGCGCTAGGCTTTGTTTATCATCTTCTACTAGAGAATCACCTATTTTACCACCTTGTGCTTTGATAAACGTATAAGCCATACCACCAGCTATAATTAAGTCATCCACTTTAGTTAGAATATTCTCAATAACCGTGATTTTAGAAGACACCTTAGCACCACCTAAAATAGCAACTAGTGGTCTTTCTGGGGTTTCCATTACTTTATCTAGACTATCGATCTCACGATTCATAAGTAGTCCAAAACATTTCTCTTCAAAATATTGTGCTATTACAGCAGTACTAGCATGAGCCCTGTGAGCAGTTCCAAAAGCATCGTTTATATATACGTCGCCTAATTGTGATAACGCTTTCGCGAAAGCGGAATCTCCAGCAGTCTCTTCACTATAATATCTCAGGTTTTCTAGAAGTAAAACCTCACCAGGTTGTAAATCTTGAGCAGCTTTTTGAGCTATTTCTCCTATACAATCTTCTACAAATTTAACCTGAACACCGAGAATATCACTGGCTGTATCAACCACATGACGTAAAGAGAAATCATTTTCTTTATTCTTAGGACGACCTAAATGTGACATCAATATAACAGAACCACCTTTTTCTAAAACATGAATAATCGTGTCCTTTGCTGCCTGAATTCTAGTAGCATCAGTAACCTTAAAATTCTCGTCTAGAGGTACATTAAAATCAACTCTTATAAGTGCTTTTTTATTCTCAAAATTAATCTGGTCTATAGTCATCTTATTATATTCAAAATTGTTTAAAAACAAATATAACGGTTCTCGATCTACAATATCGTTGTAGGGAATGGAAAAAGGTGTAAGTTGTTTACTCTCGAGGGAAAACAGTAATATCTACCTATGTGAAACAGGTTGTTAAATTCATAAAGTAACATCTTCTCTTAAAGGAAGACTAGAGATGGATGTATTCCCATCTTTACCATCATCCACTTATATTTGCACTATGCAATATCAAGATGTTTTAGGACTTACTCATATAAAAAGCCACTTACAGTCTACTGTAAAAAATGGCCGTATAGCACATGCTCAAATGCTGGTAGGACCTACCGGTAGTGGTGTTTTACCACTTGCAATTGCCTATGCTAGAGATATATTATGTGGAGAGCATAATGAGAGTTGTCATGCACAACTTAATAATCTAGCGCATCCAGATTTACATTTTTCTTTTCCAATGCCATCGTCTGCAGGAAGTAGTAGTACAAAAGCAACCTCAGATATTTTTTTAAAAGAATGGCGTGTTTTTTTAAAAGAGAACTCTTATGGTAGTCTACCGGACTGGTACAAGGCCATCGATATAGAAAAAAAGAATGCCGAAATACGTGTAGCCGAAGCGCAACTTATCATGAAAAAGTTGAGCCTTAAATCTTATGAAGGTGGCTACAAAGTACTCATTATATGGGGTGCAGATAAAATGAATACAGAGGCAGCAAATAAGCTACTTAAACTTATAGAAGAACCGCCTAGTAAAACCATTATTTTACTCGTTGCAGAATCTGAAGATAAAATCATAAATACTATTAAATCTAGGTGTCAGATTATACATGTACCAAAACTTAATGCCGCTGTAATAGCCGAAGGATTACAAAAAAACCTTCAATTAACTGAAAGTCAAAGCTCTATAATTGCTAGGCAGGCAGATGGAGATTATAGAAAAGCGGTACAATTTTCACAAAATAATGCCGAAGATTTACAATTTGAACAGTGGTTTGTGCAGTGGGTACGCACCGCATTTGTCGCAAAGACTAAGATAACTGCGATTAACGAGCTTATGGATTGGGCGACAACTATAGCTAGTGTTAATCGTGAAACACAGATAAGATTTTTAAATTACTGTATTGAATTTTTTAGACAGGCTATGCTTAAAAACTATAAGGCAGAGAGCGCTGTATATCTAGCTCCGCAAAGCGGTTTTGACCTAAGTAAATTTGCTCCTTTCGTCGATGGAAATAGAATGATAGAAGTGCAAAAACAACTTCAAGAAGCTATTTATCACATAGAACGTAATGCAAATGGAAAAATAGTGCTTACCGATTTAAGTATCGGAATGACGCGTATATTACATTCAAAAGCCTAGAAATAAGGATAAACTACCATCTTTAAGTACTTTATCGATTAAAAAGCAGTAGTATTTAAAAGGATAGTATAATTGTAATACAATACAAAAGCCATGCTACTTACCTATTCCGGTATTATACTACTTCTCATCTTCTTACTTGTTACTTACCTCATTTCTTCTTTTGAAAAAATATTTGCTTGGAAACAGACCTATAAGGACTTTTGCGGCTTATTTAAAGATGCTCTAAGCCCTTTTGTAGTTTTGATAAGTACTATAGTAATTCTAGGTATAGAAATTACGACTAGCACGATAATAGGAATTGCATTATTTAATATAGTCACAGAAGAAAGTTTACTTTATGCTCAATATGCATTTATACTATCCAGTATTCTTCTTTTGATTTTATTAGTAGGTCTTAGAATTGTAAAAGATTTTGCTGGCGCATCTAGATTAGGAATTTACTTCATAGTCAGTGTTGCAGGCCTATTTTGGTCTCAATATATATAATCTATCTGAAAATTAATAATGATAGGTACATCTTATTGATATTGACTTCAAATAATGAGTTTTAAGCGGTTTTAAATAAATCGTATACATATGTCATAACAAAATGAAAAAGCGCTTTTAAAACTAATTAAAAGCGCTTTTTGAGTACATAAGTGATAGAACTGGGCTCCTTATTAAATAAAGCTACACAATTTGATAGCAAGCCTATAATTATTCCTTTTATAAAAGGAGAAAATGATTTTTCATATCTCGATGATAAAATAGAAACATAAAAACTATCAAACCACATAGGTTTCATTTTTACGATTTCAAATTCTTTATCAAATAAACTTTTTACTGCTTTTTTATTAAAATGGAATAAGTGCCTTGGGACATCGTAGCCAGCCCAATACTTTCCATAAAATCGTGCATCATAAGATTTATAATTAGGTAAAGCTAGTATTAAAATGCCATGAGATTTTAGTAACGCAAGTATTTCCTGTTTTTGTCTTTCGACATCTGTTACATGTTCTAAAACATGATACATAGAAATAACGTCAAAACTATTTTCCTTAAAAGATTCTAAATTGGGTTTTAAAACAATTCCTTTTTCTCCTGCTATTTTTCTGGCTTTTGGACTAGGTTCAAATCCAGTTGCTGTAATTCCTTTTTTTTGTAATGCGTTTACAAGGTCTCCTACTCCAGCACCTATATCTAATACTTTTCCATTTTTAATAAATCTACCTATGAGCGAAGTCTTAGATTTAAGATTAAAGGATTTTGCAAAATTATAGCAAAACGCAAAAAATGATTTTTGAGTATCATCGTGAGATAGGTAATCTTCACTCTCATAATAAAGATCTAATTGCTCTGGTTGAGGAATAGTCTTTATCAATTCTGTTTCTGGATCTAGATATAATTCGAACTTTTCTTGAGTTAGAAAGTAATCCTTAAGTTCTAAAAAAGGTTTTGAAAATTTAAAATTCATATAATTGTTTCACGTGAAACTATCGACCCATATGGACTAATAATACAGAAATATCACTAGGTGAAACACCAGAAATACGACTAGCCTGAGAAACAGTTACCGGTTGAATTTTTATTAGTTTCTCTCTAGCCTCAAAAGAAAGCGATTTGATACTTTTAAAATCATAGTTAGGTGGAATCTTTACATTCTCTAATCGATGTAGCTTATCTGCATTATCTTTTTCCTTTGCTATATAACCTGCATATTTTACATGTACTTCTACCTGTTCTAAAATATCATTATCAAGGTCGTTATCTTCTAAATAAGTTTTAACCTGAGAAATGGTTTTAATATCTTCTAAATCAATTTGAGGTCTAGAAAACACTTTAAACAATTTATCATTTTGAGTAACCTCTTTACTTCCCTTTGCGACAAGTAAATTATTCATCTCTTTAAAATCATAACTTGTATCACGTAAGAACTGAACCATTTTTTCAGATTCTGTTGCTTTACGATCAACTCTTTTAAGAGCCTCATCGGTAATAATACCTAACTCAACCGCTCGTGGTGTTAACCTTAAATCGGCATTATCTTGTCTTAACAAGGTTCTATATTCTGCACGAGAAGTAAACATTCTATAAGGCTCTTCTGTACCTTTAGTAATAAGATCATCTACAAGAACTCCTATATATGCTTCGTCTCGTTTTAATATGAAAGGTTCCTCTTCTCTAATTTTACGCACCGCATTAATACCAGCCATTAAACCTTGAGATGCTGCCTCTTCATAACCAGTAGTACCATTAATTTGACCTGCAAAATAAAGACCGTCTACTAATTTTGTTTCTAACGTATGCTTTAATTGTGTAGGTGGAAAATAGTCATATTCTATAGCATAACCAGGTCTGAAAAATTTGACTTTTTCAAAACCAACTACACTACGTAATGCTTTAAATTGTACATCTTCTGGCAATGAAGTGCTAAATCCGTTTACATAAACCTCACAAGTATTCCATCCTTCTGGTTCAACAAACAATTGATGACGATCTTTGTCTGCAAAACGATCAATTTTATCTTCTATACTAGGACAATAACGTGGCCCTAAAGACTGTATTCTACCATTAAACATAGGAGAACGATCAAAGCCTTCACGTAATAAATTATGCACCTCAGGACTCGTATAAGTCATGTGACAATCTCTTTGCTGCTTTAAAGAAGATGTAAGATTACTGTAGCTAAACTTAGAAGTATCTACATCTCCAGGTTGCGGCTCCATCTTTGAATAATCTAAAGAACGACCATCTACACGAGGTGGAGTTCCCGTTTTCATTCTACCAGATTCAAAACCTAATCCCACTAACTGACCAGTGATTCCTGTAGAGGCTCTTTCACCAGCTCTACCACCACCGAACTGTTTATCTCCTATATGAATAAGTCCATTTAAAAACGTACCATTTGTAAGTACAACAGATTTAGATCTAATTTCAATCCCTAAAGAAGTACGTACACCTACTGCCTTACCATTCTCTACGATTAAACCAGAAACCATTTCCTGATAAAAATCCAATAGAGGGATTGCCTCTAACTGCAATCTCCATTCTTCAGAAAAACGCATGCGGTCATTCTGTGTTCTAGGAGACCACATAGCAGGTCCTTTAGACTTATTAAGCATCTTAAACTGTATTGCACTCTTATCAGACACAATACCGCTTAGTCCACCTAAAGCATCTATCTCACGAACTATCTGTCCTTTTGCAATACCACCCATGGCCGGATTACAAGACATCTGTCCTATCGTTTCTAGATTCATGGTTACAAGTAACGTACTAGCTCCCATATTTGCAGAAACAGCAGCAGCTTCTCCACCAGCGTGGCCAGCTCCTACTACTATAACATCGTATTCTTTATCAAACATTGCTTATTGTTTCACGTGAAACATCACGATTTTCTCATTCTCTTTTTCACGCATAATACGTGCTTCTTCATCACTCTTGTCTCCATAACCACATAAATGCAATACACCATGTGCCATGACGCGATGCAATTCATTTATCTCGCTTTCGCGAAAGCTAACAGCATTTTCCTTAACCCTATCTGTACTTATATAAACCTCACCATTTATTAAACCGTCTAGACAGTAATCAAAAGTTATAATATCTGTATAGGTATCATGATCTAAATGATCTTGATTAATTTTCAAAAGATACTCGTCTGAACAAAAAACAAAGGACAATTCTCCTATAGTTTTACCCTCAGAAATGACTATGGATTCTAACCATTTTGAGTAGACAACCTCATCGAGTTGCGCAAAATTATTCTGGTAATTTAATTCAATCATTAGCTTTAAAATACTCCTTTACCTTATTGCGGTATTGGGGCTGCAAAGGTAATACTTGTCTATTTAAAATCTCTTTGTTATTAAAGTACTTAGAAGCATCAGGAATTTCGGCTTTTGTATTGTTATTAAAATCTCTAACATTGGTTGTGGCTTCTCGTTGATTCTCCTCGCCTTGTTCTAAACCGGCATCTTTTAATTTTAATAAATCGTGCTGTATATCCATCATGCGTTGTTGCACTTCTCTATTGAAACCTTGATCCAATAGTTTACGCTCAACAGCTTTCATTTTATCTGTTATATCACCTACTTTACCTTCCAATCCTTCACGACGTATCATATCTTCTAGCTGATTACGTAACTCCTGTTGTTGTTTATAAATATCATAAATACGAGCAGCCTCCTGTTCACTTTCTCTATAACCTTGTTGTTCCCCATCTTCACCACCAGATCCTTCTCCATTACCAGAACCATTATTGCCGCCTTTTCCAGAATCACCACCTTGGCCGCCTTGTCCACCTTGGCCACCATTACCAGATTCACCGCCTTGTCCACCTTCACCACCTTCACCTGACTCACCACTTTCTCCACTTTGTCCTGATTTACCAGACTCACCTCCTTGACCAGACTGACCATCCTTACCAGATTGTCCAGATTCACCACCTTCTCCACTCTCTCCGCCTTGACCGCTTTCTCCATCTTTACCACTTTCACCAGACTTACCAGATTCACCATCTTTACCTTCTTCTCCCGCCCCAGACTTAGATAAACTTTCTTGTTTTTTAATAATATTAGGTAATTGAAAGCCCTGACCAGATTCACCAGATTGCCCCATACCTGGCATGGGTATACTATTATTCATAGCGTCTAAAGACGCACTCAACATATTTGCCAAAGTGTTAGCACCTTTAAAAACAAATTGCTGCGATACCTGGCCCTTATTCATTTCAAATTCTGCAATTTGATCTAGAGATTTATCTAGGTAATAATAAATATCTGTAACCTCTTCATTAATCTCCTGACCTACTTTAGGGTTGCGAGTTGCTAGAGCAAATAAACTATCATCCACATGCTTAAAGGCGCTTTCTAAATCCTTTTGAAACTTTAATTTACTTCCCAGATTAGGACTTAATCTATTCATGTCACGCATAGATTCCATTAAACCCTCTTCCTCTTGAGAGAAAACAATCAAATTATCTAGAATTTGTCTCAAACTTTCAGCATCTTCCTTAATTTGATCAGCTGACATTTGAGCCATTTGAGAAGACATTTTCTGAGCTTGTTGCTGCATTTTTTGAGCAGCACTTTTCTGTTTCTTTTGCGCATCAGATGATTTTGAGTTTTCAAGATCTTGACTGGATTGCTCTTGTTCTTCGTGAATTTCTTCAGAATTTTCAGGTTCAAATTCTAAACTCATAGGATCTTTAAGACCATCATTCTCTTCTTCTAACTCTTTAAGTTGCTTCTCCCATTCTTTGTATTCTTCATTCAACTTATCCTGATCTTCCTTCTTATTATCTTCACCTTCCTTCTCTGATTGTTCCTTTTGTTTCTGTGCTATTTTTTGAAGCTCCTTACCTAATTGTTCAAACTTTTGCTCTACATAATAGCGCTTTGTTAATTCCAATAATTGCTCAAGATTACGTTGCTGCTTTTTAGAATTCTTCCTAGCTTTCTCCACTTTTTCCTTTAATTCTTCAGCGGAAAGTTTTTCTTGATACTCCTGTAATTCCTTTAATAATTCTTCATTCTTTTTAAGTTCCTCGGCACTTTTTTCCATACGATCTTCAAGAACATCTTTCATTTCATCTTCTTGTAGATTTGATTTTTGAAGATTTTGTTTCATTTTATCCAACTCCTGTCGCATTTTTTGCTCCTGCTTTTGTTGGTTTTTTAAAGCTTGTTCTAACTTGCGTTTATCATTAAAACTACGATTCTTCTTCTGGAATTGTTCTTGAGATAATTGATCCAGCTTTTCTTGTTGTTTCTGTTGTTCCTTAACAGCTTCTTCTAAATTTGATAAAGATTCTTTTTGTTGAGAGAGTTGCTTTTCCTGAAACTCATCAATAGACAATTTGCGATAAGAAAACACTTCTGACTTTGTAGATTTAAAACTATTCACAGCGTCATTATCGATAACTTCAAAATAAAATTGATAACTCTTACCTCCTTCTAATTTGACATTACCAGGAAAGGTTAGTAGAAATTGATCAAAAGTTCCACGATTAGAACCCAGATCATAATTTATAATTTTAGAAACATCGTCTGCTGGATAATAGACCAACTGCATTTTACGTATACCATAATCGTCGGACGCTTGACCTTTAAAATACATCAAATCAGAATCCACAGAATCCTTTTTCATCTCTAAATCTAGTTCTGGATATTCATCTTTTAAAACATCAATTTTAAAATTAAGAACTTCAAAATCTTTGATGTTAACGTTAGAGGTAGCAATCGAATATTTAAAAGGTTGTGATACCGCTTTCGCGAAAGCGAAACTATTATCATTCTTTTTAAACGGAAATCTTTCTTCTGGGGTTATAAAATCTACGTGGCTCGTCTTAGAAGTTTTTAATTTCCAAGTAATCTTAGTGCCTTGCGGTACAACTGTATTACCTGTACTAGCAAGGACATCATCCTTTTTACCAGTATGCGATGGATAATCCAAGAATAAATCAAAACCGTTTAAAACCGGAACGTCATCTACCTGAAGTGTATAATTAAGACTGTTAACTTCATTAGCCGACAGATAAAATTGAGTAGCTTGAGTAGGTTTGGAAAAAATAAAACTAAACTTACCTGGAGAATCTTGAGTTAAAAAATAGGTCTGGTCGTTATAATGAATACTCGCATTTTCTGGCAGTTTACGACCACTTACCTCTACATTGAGTTTAAAGTCCCGACGTTGTAAAGTGTTGAGATCTTCATTGAGAATGGTAAAAGTAAATGGCGCAGGTGGAATGTATTCATTATTAAAATCTGCAACACGTTTTGCACTATCCGTTAAAACTTCATTATTACCAGTAAAAAATAAACCAGCTATAATTACCAACGGAATAGCAAGATACGGTAGGTATTTTTTGTTTTTCTTGTAATCTATCGCAAGTGTAAATGGTATGGGTTTAAGACTCTCACTTTTTTGATTAATACTAGCCCATGTGAGCTCATCATCACCACCATTTTTATGAAGCTGTAAAACATTAATTAATTTATCTGACACTTCAGGAAAATGAGTACCTATCATAGAGCTCGCATCTCTAAAATCTATACCTCGAGATAACTTAAATAATCTTGCAAGTGGTAAAAGAACAAAACGAACTAATAGAAACAATTCCATCATTATAAACAGACCGAATAATACGGTTCTACCTACTGGACTTAACCACAGAAAAAATTCAATCACTACGGTAAACAAAAAATACAGTAATCCTAAGGCCAAAAATAAAATTATACCTCTTATCAATTCATTGCGGTAATATTTACTTATAAACCGCGTGAGCTTGAGCTCTATTATCTCAAAATTTGTCATTTTGTATAGTATCATGTGCTTACCGTAAATATAACGGATTACAGCGACGTTTAAATTATCAATATATCCTAGCCTTAAAAAATCTAGAAAGGCCTGTAAATAGCTATTAAAATCAACCGATTTTTAAGAGTTATTTGATTAAAATCTTAAAAACTATAAGATAATCTTATTATTAACAATACTACGAATTTTGTTAATAAACCTAGGTATTCTACAGGTGATAATATTTCTTAAAAAACGCAATAAAACTTTTTAAAAATATTGGTTTAAAAAAGAAATCCAAATCTAATACTGTTAAGAAATCATAGGGATAGAAGTGAAATCATCTTACTATCTTTGCCGCCACATTTAAAAATGCTAAGAAATGAGTACAGATGTACGTGTAAGATTTGCTCCTAGTCCTACAGGGCCACTTCATATAGGTGGTGTGAGAACAGCGCTTTTCAACTATCTATTTGCAAAGAAACATAATGGAACTTTTATACTACGTATAGAAGATACTGACCAGAACAGATATGTGGAAGGTGCAGAAGATTATATAATAGAAGCATTAAACTGGTGCAAGATTCCTTATGATGAAGGACCAGAAAAAGAAGGAAATTGTGGCCCATATCGTCAAAGCGAGCGCAAAGAAATGTACCGCGCCTATGCTGAAGAATTGATAGAAAAAGGAGCTGCATATTATGCATTTGATACTGCTGAAGAATTAACCCAAGCAAGAACAACTGCCGAGGCTGATAAAAAGACATTTATATACAACCACAACAATAGATTAAACTTTACCAATTCACTTACTCTAAGTGCAGACGAAGTAAAGGAAAGACTAGACCGTGGAGACGCTTACACCGTACGTTTTAAACCAGAATTGAAGACTTTAAACATGTACGACGAAATCCGTAAAGGAATAGAAATCGATACAAGTCTATTAGATGATAAAGTACTTTTTAAAAGTGATGGTATGCCTACCTATCACCTGGCAAATGTGGTAGATGACCATACTATGGAAATCTCTCATGTTATACGTGGTGAAGAATGGTTACCTAGTATGGCGTTACACGTGTTGTTGTATGAAAGCTTTGGTTGGAAACGTCCTAAATTTGCACATTTACCTCTTATTCTTAAACCTACTGGTAAAGGAAAATTAAGCAAGCGTGATGGAGATAAAATGGGCTTTTCTGTATTCCCGCTAGAATGGAAAGATCCTAAATCTGGAGAGCTTTCTACCGGTTTTAGAGAAGATGGTTTCTTACCAGAAGCTATGGTTAATATACTTGCTTTCTTAGGATGGAATCCAGGAACGGAGCAAGAAATCTTTAACTTAGAAGAACTGATCGCTGCATTTAGCCTTGAAAAAGTAAATAGCTCTGGTGCAAAATATGATCCAGAAAAAGCAAAATGGTTTCAACAACAGTGGTATGTGCAACAGGATGATGCTGTTATAGGTTCCGCTTTTGCGAAAGCGTTACAAGAACAAAATATCTCTTACGGTTCTGAAGATTATGTAAGCATGGTAGCAGGCATGGTCAAAGAACGCGCTGTTTTTACAGAAGATCTTTTTGAACTAGCAGGCTTCTTCTTTACAGCACCTTCTAGCTATGACGAGAAAAATGCAAAGAAAGCATGGAAGGAAGATACTAACGAGATCATGTCTCAAGTAGTTCAAATTATAAATGATACAGAAGATGATAGCGCCGCTGGATTAAGCACTGCTATTAAAGGCTGGATTACGGCTCAAGAAATGGGATTTGGTAAAGTAATGATGCCATTAAGACTAGCTCTAGTAGGAAGTCTTATGGGACCAGATGTTTTTGAAATAGCCTCTATGATAGGTAAAACAGAAACAGTAAATCGCATAGAAACTGCAATGGAGAAATTGGGATAATAAAATCTCTTTGTAATACTAAAAAAAAGCCTGCTAAAAATATTTTAGCAGGCTTTTACTTTATGATAATTATAGACTAGAAATATAGCCTAGCTCCTACACTTATAAAACTGAAGTTACCATCTATATTATCACCAGCAACAGTAGTACCAGCTAGTGCATCAATAAATGAATAGTGATAATGAGCAGTTACCCTAAAATTTCTCGCACCACCTGAAAAACCTATAATTCCATTAACATTTATAGGAGATGTTTCTTGAAAATCTTTTAAAATTACAGGATTTACTACACCACCAGTAAAAGAGTTTTCATAACGATCTTCATCATCTATTTTTAGTTCTCCATTGAGCTGTAACGCAGGCCCAGCTTCTATAGAAAAGAAATCACTTTGTGCTATTTTCCAAGCCAGTAAAAACTTAACCTCTGCTCCTATCACGCTCATGTCTATTTGATCATTGGTAATATTTTCATTTACAGAAAAATTATGATTGAAGATACCGATAGAATAAATCATATCAAAATCATCTCTAAAATCACCACGTGTTTCTAGAGAGGCAGACCATCCTGTTCCTTGTGTTACCTCAACAGCATCAGTATCTATATTAAAAAAAGTAGCATCACCACCTAGTCCTATGCGATTATTATAGGAATATTTACGAGTTGCAGGTGCATTGATAGTTAATTCTTCTACTATAAACACATCGTCATTTACAGACTCATTTACCTCAAAAATAGAGTGATCTAACGTAGAGAAATTATCAAATTGATCTTGTGCTAAAGCTTTATTCATAGCCAAAACAATGAGAAATAGTAAAAAGGAATTTTTCATAGAGGTTGTAACAAAGTACACAAACATACTACTAATCTATAGTAAGCTCATAATATGGCATTAAAATGTAACCTTACTGCCACTTTAACGATAAACTAGTTTACTTTTATAAATATCTATTTAATACTAACCATTAAAAAACAAAAATCATGGATTTAATTATTTATGCCATATTAGGCCTACTAGCAGTGGTAGTTCTATTAGGTACCTTTTTTACTGTAAAACAACAAACTGCTGCAGTAGTAGAGCGTTTTGGTAAATTTACCAGTATGCGACAGTCAGGATTACAGCTTAAAGTACCTATCATTGATAAGATAGCTGGAAGAATCAATTTAAAGATTCAACAGCTAGATGTAATCGTAGAGACTAAAACAAAAGATGATGTATTTGTGCGTCTCAAAATATCTGTACAGTTTCAAGTAAGAAGAGAAAAAGTATATGATGCTTACTACAGACTTCAAAATCCTCATGATCAGATTACCGCTTATGTATTTGATGTAGTACGTGCCGAAGTTCCTAAAATGAAACTGGACTACGTTTTTGAAAAGAAGGATGATATCGCAATCGCAGTAAAACGTGAATTGAACGAAGCAATGATGGATTATGGATATGACATCATTAAAACGCTTGTAACGGACATAGATCCAGATATACAGGTAAAGGCAGCCATGAACAGAATTAACGCTGCAGAGCGTGAGAAAACAGCTGCTGAGTATGAAGCAGAGGCTGACCGTATCAAGATAGTTGCAAAAGCACGTGCAGAGGCTGAATCTAAGCGTTTACAAGGTCAAGGTATCGCAGACCAGAGACGTGAAATAGCTCGTGGATTAGAAGAAAGTGTAGATGTACTTAATAATGTAGGTATCAATTCTCAAGAGGCAAGTGCTCTTATTGTTGTTACACAACACTATGATACATTACAGTCTATAGGTGAGGCAACACAGTCTAACCTGATCTTACTACCTAATTCACCACAAGCTGGTAGTGACATGTTAAATAACATGATCGCTAGTTTTACAGCAAGTGCACAAATAGGTGAGCAAATGAAGAAGACTAATGCTAATAAAGAAGAAAAGGTAAAACAGTCTTCTAGATCGCAAAGAGATAAAGAAAGTGGCTATGATGATGATGGTCTAGAAGATGGATGGATAGAATAATTTACGTCCATTTTTATAAACACAAAAACGCTATCATTACTGATAGCGTTTTTTTTATATCATTGCTTTTTTAAACAATTCACTTTACCACAAAATATTATTTCTTCCCTTTAAGACCTACTAGTTTATTTACAACCTTCAGGACCACAGCTTTCTTTGCGATGGAACTGACTACACTTGTTAAAATAGAAACGGCAGAGAAACTCTCTTTTACTTCATTTAACTCTAACTTCATCGTCTCTTGATGTATTTGTTGCTGTAATTTAAGATACCTTAAATCACGATCTATTTCATCAAAATTATTGTAAACCCTCATGTTGTTCTATTTTAATATCCTCATTATCGTTGAAAAATTGAGCACTAGCTTTTTTAACCAATATTTTTTCAAGAGTTTTTTTAAGAAATAAGGATAATACAATCATTAAAAGTATATAAAATACACCCATTATAAGATATCCTAATGCAATGTTATCTAAAACATTTCCTAGATAAATAGCCATGGCTACACTTAAAAAAATAAGCGCTATAAGGAAGAAAAAACCTAAAATAATCTGGTAACTACTAGATACCACACCCTTCATAACCTTCTTAAAAAGGTCTAGTTTGTGATAACTTATCGACGACTCGATGTAATCTTGAGTCGCCGTAGTAAATTCTCTAAAATTGTCGGTTAGTTGTTTTCCCAAATCCTAAGTTTATATATTAACTTTAGCTGATGCTGTTTTGATACCTTCTTTTACAGAATTAGGTTTCTGTAATTGAGAATTTTTCATACGTAATTGTTCTAGTTTTTCTTCTAGAGCAACAATCGCATCGTCTGCTTTATAGCTTGCACTAGAAAGAGCTGTTTCAATTCTATCACCTACAGTACCTCTCAATTCAGTAGCTCTAGAGTTTACTGTAGAAGAGATTTGAGATGCTTTTTCTGATACTTGAGCGTACGTTTTACGAGCCTGCGCATCGATATCTTTTTGAGCTTTTTTTGCTTGTTTCTTTAATTTTTTTCTTGTTTTCTCTCCACTATCTGGAGCATATAACATTCCTGCAGCAGCACCTATTGCAGCACCTGCTATTAAAGCGATTAAGGTATTAGTTGATTTAGACATTTTTTTTCTTTTTTTGTTCACTAACAAAGGTAAATCTAAACACATTTTAGTGTAGTTAATAGTGAGTTAAGCTTACACGAATTACTATTAAAAACATGCTAAAAACTTATATTTAATATTAAAATTAGTTAAAATAGTAGATACTTATTATCAATTATCAAAAAAGCCCACGATTAAGTGGGCTTTAAATTATTCTATATATGTAATGTAAATAGGTTTAAAGTGATCTCGCTTTCGCGAAAGCGGAACCTCTATCCTACGCTATCTAAGCATCTAACTTAGCCCATGTATCACGCAATGTAACGGTACGGTTAAAGACCATTTTATCATCTGTGGTGTCAGGATCTACGCAAAAGTACCCCATACGCTGAAACTGCACTGTTTCTCCTATAGAAAGGTTTTTCATTGCAGGCTCTGCCATAGCAGTGATCACCTCTAGAGAATCTGGATTAACAAATTCCATGAAGTCCTTTTCTTTATCTGTGTCTGGAGATGGTACGGTAAATAGGCGGTCATACAGTCTCACCTCTACTGGTAGGGCTTGTGCAGCACTTACCCAGTGTAATGTTCCTTTTATCTTGCGCATACTTGCTTCTGTACCGCTTCCACTCCTAGAATCTGGATCGTAAGTAGCATGAATCTCTGTAATATTACCGTCTTCATCTTTGATACAACCTTCACCTTTTATGATGTATGCATTTTTAAGACGTACTTCTTTACCATTCTTTAAACGGAAAAATTTCTTGTTAGCTTCTTCTCTGTAATCTTCACGTTCTATGAAGATCTCTCTAGAAAAAGGAACTTCTCTAAAACCTCTAGACTCATCTTCCTGACTATTTTCTGCCTGAAGCATTTCTACTTGATCTTCTGGATAGTTAGTAATAACAACTTTAATAGGATCTAGAACACACATCACACGGTCTGCGACTTTATTAAGATCATCTCGCAAGTGAAATTCTAGGTGATTCATGTCTACCAGATTATCACGTTTACCTATTCCTATAGACTCAGCAAAATTCTTAATAGATGCAGCGGTATAACCACGACGTCTTAAACCAGAAATAGTAGTCATGCGTGGGTCATCCCAGCCTGTAACAATATTTTGTTCTACTAGTTTTTGCAATTTACGTTTACTAGTAACAGTATGAGAAATGTTTCTACGTGCAAATTCACGTTGTTTAGGGCGTACTTTATCAGTATCTACTATTTGATCTAAGAACCAATTATAAAGCTCTCTATGAGGTTTAAATTCTAGTGTACAAAAAGAGTGAGAAATTTGTTCCATGTAATCACTTTCTCCATGAGTCCAGTCGTACATAGGATAGATTTTCCATGTATCACCGGTTCTATGATGATCGCGATTTACTACACGGTACATGATAGGATCACGCATGAGCATGTTGTTGGATTTCATATCGATTTTGGCACGTAGGATATGTTCACCTTCACCGAAATCTCCATTTTTCATTCCTTCAAAAAGAGTCAAATTCTCTTCTACCGATCTATTGCGGTAAGGTCCATCTACTCCAGGTTCTGTAGGAGTTCCTTTTTGAGCAGCCATTTCTTCACTAGATTGTGAATCTACATAGGCTTTTCCTTCTTTAATAAGTTGAATTGCCCAGTCATAAAGTTCTTGAAAATAATCTGATGCAAAACAAAGGTTATCCCATTTATAACCCAGCCATTCTACATCTTTCTTTATAGCATCTACGTATTTTGCTTCTTCCTTTGCAGGATTAGTATCATCAAAACGTAGATTTACTGGTTTATTAAACTTTTCTCCTAAACCAAAGTTTAAACATATAGCACTGGCGTGACCTATGTGCAGGTAACCATTAGGTTCTGGTGGAAAACGGAAACGTAATTTATCATTAGAGAGACCATTGTTTAAATCGTCTTCTATGATATCTTCTATAAAATTATTAGGCTTTTTCTCTTCGCTCATGATATTCTCTTTTACTAACACAAATTTACAGTTTATTTTACTCCTAACACTGTACGGCCTATCTTTGTTCTATGCATAAAATACAACTAGAAAACGTAAGGGTATATACCAACCATGGTTGCCTACATGAAGAGGACTTAATAGGTAGTGAATATCGTGTAGATTTAGAAATAACAGCAAACCTTTCTAAGAGTGCACAGTCAGATTTACTGGCAGATACAGTAGATTATGTATCACTGAATAAAATAATAGTAGAAGAAATGGCTATAAGGTCAGAACTTTTAGAGCATGTTGCACAGCGCATTCTTACTCGCATTTTTAAAGAAGAATCTCTAGTTCAAAATGCTGAAGTTAAGGTAGCTAAGATAAATCCACCTATAGGTGGTGATGTGCAAAGTGTAGTAATTATAATGAGTGAAGAGAGAAAATAACTTTTCAATTTTATCAATTTTAGATTTAATAAAGTAGGAATAGAGCAAATTATTGTTATTTTTGCCATCCATTATGGTACCATGGCCGAGCGGCTAGGCATGGGTCTGCAAAACCTAGTACAGCGGTTCGAATCCGCTTGGTACCTCTTAAATCCTCAATCTTCACTGATTGGGGATTTTTAAGTTTTAAGGCTGTGGATAATCTTTGTCTGCGTCTATTACAGGCATTACCTTTTCATTGAACTCTTCCATACCTTCTAGATCTGGATCTATAGGCTCTACTTGTTCTGGTAAGATGTGAAATTGATTCTCAATATTTTCTGTGGCACTAGGAAAAACACCTTTAAAAATTAAAACCGCTCCACTTATAAACATAATTACGGCGATTAAACGCTTTAACCAGAATATTCTAGAAGGAGTTAAATAACGGTTTAAACTCTTAGCAAGTATGATTTTACCTATATCAACAACAAAATAAGTAAGTAAAACGGTAGAGAAAAATATAGTTATACGCTCTCCATCATTTTCTAATTGCGGACTAAAAACTACGATCAATCCTAACCAAAAACCTAGTACACCTATGTTTATAAAATTGAGTAGAAAACCCTTTATAAATAAAGCGATGTAATTTTTCTTTTGAACTATGAGAACCTTAGTATCAACTTCTTTTAAATAGGATTTATCGGTCTTAACAAAGGATACAATACCATAAATACAGAGTATACTACCGCCAAATATGAATAGTCCTGGGTCATCTTTTAATTTTTCAAGAATACTAGAAGTCATAAAATATGCCGCTAGTAGAAAAATAATATCTGCAATGAGAACACCTGCATCTAATGCAATAGCCGCCCTAAATCCTTTTATAGCACTAGTTTCAAGTAGAGCAAAGAAAACAGGTCCTATAAGAAAAGCCATAACAAGGCCTAATGGAATGGCCTTTAATATATCGTCAAGCATTCAGAATTGTGTTGAACCTCAAAGGTAGGAAAACACATAGGGATTTCAAATACAGAACTTGAAATGTTATTTATATGCTTTAGGAATTATATTGAAGCCTTAGAACGCTTTTAATAATTTTAATTAATCATTATCAACGATCTTAATTCTACCACCGAATAGAGTTTTTTTCTTCACATCTTTAGGGTTACCATAAACCACAACATCACCACCAGCTCTAACATTTATATCCACAGATTGTGTTGCAAAGATCTCTACTTCACCACCGGCCTGTACTTTTACTTTAGAATAATCAGATTTAAGTTTTTCGTTTTCTACTTTTCCACCGGTGTTAACAACTAGAATTTGATCTTCTACCTGACCGCTTAATCTTACAATACCGCCAGTAACCGCTCTTACATCAAGATTCTTAACAGTTAATCCTGCTGTTACCATAGCACCTTCTTGTACTTTTATTTCTAATCTGTCCTGTTCAATTAATTCATTAGATAAAACTCTAGCGCCTTCATTTGCGTCGATTATATCTAATTCTTTGTAGTATACATGTACAAACGTTTTTGTACCGTCAAAAGTCTTCTCTGAGCGCATACGGACTTTTAATAATCCATTTTTTTGAACGTACTCGACGTCATCTGCATCTTTTCCAGAAATGATGATCTTATTTTCTGATGATTTTACCAGATTAACTGTGACTAGATCAAAAACTTTAATGGTATCAAAATCTGAGATGGTCATTTCAATTGGGTTTTGTGCTATAGAAAAGGCACAAAAAAGTATAGTTACTATAGATAATAATCGATTCATGATAAGAGTATTTTTATAAAGACTTTATTTATTAGGTGATGTTACAGTCCACGATAGGTTAAACATGAAAAAACGATGCTTATTGCTAAACATCGTCTTTTACTAACCAACCAAAAAACTTTATGAAAATTACTACTAATAACCTTCTCTATATATTATTCAAATCGTGTGCCAAAGTAGGATAACAGCATATAATGATACGTTAAGAAAACATCTTAAACGAAGAAATCCTAAGTATCAAAGACGACAACTTAGGATTCCCTACTAACCAACCAAAAAACTATACTAATGTTTCAATTTACTTCTCAAAAACCTTACAATTGAGAAGCTTTATAAAAATGAAACTATTATGAAAAATTGAATTAAAGTTTCTCACGCTCTAATTACAGTACAAATATCTAGCTATACCATTAATAAATTAAAAATGAATATTTTATAATTCTAATTATAGATAATATGTATAATAAATACGTTGTATTACATAAAAAGAGCATTTTATTGCTTTATAAATTTGAAATCAATATGTAAACTATCATTAGAAACTAGCGCTTTAAGTGTATCATTTTTATAAGAATACCTAATATGTGTAGGAAATTCATTCTCTAAGTTAACCGCTGTAAAGCTATTTACAGTAGTGTCTTCAATATTAAAAATAGTAGGTTCTTCATTAACTCCAGTAACTATTAGAACCCATGAAGATTCTTTTCCTTTAGATAATTTACTTAAAGGTTTTATGGATAAAAATTCTTCAAATACCGTATCTTTTTTATGAAGAGTAAAACCATGTCCGTTGTAATTACCATTAATAGTTGGTATCCATTTTTCATATGTTTTATTCTCTCCTGCTTCTTCTACTCTACTCCATGATCCTGATAACCATGAAAAATTTGTGGTATCCCCAGTCTCATTTTTACAAGACAGAAATAATAATGCTACAACTATTAATAAAATACTTTTCATGATCGGACCTATTTATAATTTGAATTTAAGGTATAAAAAAACGATCCATTTTATAAAAAATGGATCGTTTATAATTTAAAATAGAATAGTTTATTTTTCTACTGCTTCTCTACTACCTATCATCCAGAAATCTAGATGTTTCTTAACAAGGTCTGCATTTTTTACTTTTACATAAACCTCGTCACCTAGCGTATAAGTGTTCTTAGTCTTGCGACCTACAACAGCAAACTCTTCTTCTACATATTCATAACTATCGTCATCTAGGTCTCCTAGTCTTATCATTCCTTCACACTTGTTAGAAATGATTTCTACATAAATACCCCAATCAGTAACCCCAGAAATCACACCTAAGAACTCTTCGTCAGAGTGATCTTTCATAAATTTAACTTGCATGTATTTAATAGAATCACGCTCTGCCTTAGAGGCTAGAATTTCCATTTCTGAAGAGTGTTCTGACTTTTCTTCATATAATTCTTCACTTACTGTTTTACCACCATCTAGGTAATGCTGTAATAATCTATGCACCATAACATCAGGATAACGACGTATAGGGCTAGTAAAATGAGAATAATAATCAAACGATAGACCATAATGACCTATGTTATTTGTAGAGTAAACAGCCTTAGACATGGTTCTTATCGCAAGCGTGTCTACCATATTTTGCTCTTTATTTCCTTTTACATCACTTAATAACTTATTAAGCGACTTAGTAACCGTTTTACGATCTCTTAAATCTAGAGTATGGCCAAATTTTACAACTATATTCTTAAGTGCTCCTAATTTCTCATCATTAGGCTCATCATGAATACGGTAAATAAATGTCTTTTTAGGTTGTTGTTTACCTATAAAACCAGCCACCTTTCTATTAGCCAGTAACATGAATTCTTCTATAAGTTTATTAGCATCCTTAGATGTTTTAAAATAAACTCCTACAGGTTCTGACTTATCATTAAGATTAAATTTCACCTCTGTTTTATCAAAACTTAAAGCTCCATCTTCCATACGCTGTCCACGCATGATCTTAGCTAGTTCATCTAACTTTAAAGTAGCTTCTACTATTGCAGGCTGTATGGTTGTTTGCTTTCGCGAAAGCGAGATATCACCAGGAATCACTCCATTTCTAGTTTCTATGATATGTTGTGCTTCTTCATAAGCAAATCGCTGGTCAGAGTGTATTACTGTACGACCGAACCACTCGTCATGAATCTTACTAGAATTATCCATTTCAAAAACGGCAGAAAAACACAATTTATCTTCATGTGGATTTAAAGAACACACACCATTAGAAAGTACTTCAGGTAACATAGGCACTACTCTATCTACAAGATATACAGACGTCGCACGTTCATAAGCCTCGTCATCAAGAACAGTTCCTTCTTTTACATAATGAGAAACGTCTGCAATGTGAATACCTACTTCATAATTACCATTTTCTAGAACCTTAAATGATAATGCATCATCAAAATCCTTTGCGTCTGCAGGATCTATGGTATAAGTAAGCGTGTCACGCATGTCACGACGCTTTTCTATTTCTTGAGAAGATATAGATTTATCCAGTTTTTCTGTGTATTCCTCCACCTCTGCAGGGAATTCATAAGGAAGACCGTATTGAGCAAGAATGGCATGTATTTCTGTATCATGTTCTCCAGGTTCTCCTAGAATATCCTTAACTCTACCGTTAGGAGAATCTTGTTTATCATTCCATTCTACAAATTCTACTAGAACGACCTGTCCATCTTTTGCTCCATTAATCTCTCGACCTGGAATAAAGAAATCTGTTTGAATCTTAGGATCTGTAACGTTTACAAAAGCAAATTTTTCATGCACCTGTATCTCACCTACAAATTCAGTTTTCTTACGTTTAATAACCTTAGTTATCTCACCTTCTGGCTGTGAGCCTCGTTTTCTATTATAAACATACACTTCTACCTCATCACCATTAAGCGCCTGGCCTAGTGATCTTTTAGGTATCATGATATCTTCTTCTAGTTCTTCGGTAATTACATAACCGGTACCACGTGTACTTACATCTATTCTACCAGTGTAATAGTCGATAGCCTTGATAATTTTAAATTTACCACGGTCTATCTCTTCTATCTTTCCTTTAGATTTGAGTTGGTGTAATTTTTTTATAACCTGATTGCGGCCACTAGAATCTGATATTCCTAGGTGTGCACAAATTTGCTTGTAATTGTAACTTTTATTCGGATCTTGCTTAATAGCACTGAGTACCGACTGACTCAAATTCTGAAACTTAGTCTTTGAGCTTCTTTTTTTCTTTTTATTCATATTACTTACAAAGTTAAACTTTTAAAGTTGCTGTATATTAAATACGTGTGAAAACCAGTAATATAACCCTCTAGATAACATTCATTAACATTAAATTAAGAAATAAAGTTATCTTTGTACAACTATTTCTTCATAGAAATCGTTAAAGCTGTCATATGCGTGTAAAAAAACCACTCTTATCTACATTGATTTTTGCAGGAATTCTTCTTGTCGGGATAGTGGTACTATACATTTTAGTTTCTAAAGCGCTAGACACTACTACAGATGTTACTAATGATGGTAACCATACTAAGACTATTAAAGTAGAGGCTACCGTTTAACTACCTACTGTAATAAACCACTCGTTTTACCTTATTCCTTTTTAAAAATTACACTTTTCTATTTTTAATAGAGAACAATTACTCTGTTTTCGTTTTTTAAACGATGCCCTATTTTATTTTAATTGAGAATACCATGAGCTTGTATAACTCCTTCTTTGTTTTTTAATATTTACTGTTATCAACACATATAAACAATATCATTTTTCTTTTTTAAAATTTAAATAAAATATGTTGCTTATTATATAGTGTTAATAGCGGTATAACTTTTTAAATAAAAATTAGGATTAGGTAGAAATGGTAACTTATCTACAGTTATACACATGTTATCCTAGCGTTAACTCATTGTAAAGTAAATTGATACTCATTAATGGTTATGGTTATTCACATTTGTTGACAACCGTTATCCACATATAAATGTAGAGAAAATGACCTCTTTTTCATTGTTTATTTCTCACCATATGGGTCTGAAAAGTCATTAGAAAATTGATGAGTTATATTTTGGTTTTCTCAATTAAAAGTGGGTATGGACTATTCAAATCAATATTCCTAATATAACTTTTGCAATTCTATTAACAGGTTATCCTTTGTTTATGAATAGTGTAAAACCATCGATGTTAATAACCCTAAAATACGGTTGAGTAAGTGTAAATTTGTATAACAAACACACAACACATGAAAATCTCAATAGGAAACGATCACGCAGGACCAGATTATAAACAAGCAGTAGTAAAAATGCTTAAAGAAAGAGGTCATGAAATTAATAATCACGGTACTGATACCTTTGATAGCGTAGATTACCCAGATTTTGCTCACAAAGTAGGTCAGGATGTTGATAAGGCCGTTACAGAAATAGGAATAGTTATTTGCGGTAGTGCACAAGGTGTCTCTATGACTGTTAATAAGTACCAGAATGTACGTGGTGCAGTATGCTGGACTAAGGAAATAGCTGGACTAGCACGTGAGCATAATAATGCAAATGTTATTTGTATTCCAGCACGTTTCACTTCTATACCACAAGTAATTGCTATGGTAGAGACTTTTCTAGATACAGAATTTGCTGGTGGACGTCATGCTACTCGTGTTAACAAGATAGCTTGTTCATAAGTACGCTTTCGCGAAAGCGGAACATATAAAAGGTTCTATATGATGCTATTATCTGGTGGTTCTTTACAAGATTATTTTATCCTTTTATTCTCAATTTTTATTTTACCTAGTGTACTGATTTATCTAATCGTTAGATATTTATTATTTAGTCATGTATTTATAAATTTGAGGAGTAAAAGAAAAAGATATTTTTTTAGTTTTATCTTTTATATTCTATCGTTAACATTCACATTTATACTCATATTTGTTTACATTTTTTATAATGAATCTTAATAAAAGACAACAGTATCTGGATTTAGGTAATCAATTACCTAATAAACATTTACACCTAGATTTTGATAATCATTGTTACTGGCGCATTGCGTTAGATAATACTTTGTTTGCAAGATGGAAAGATGTGGTACCAGCTCCTGCCTATAGAAATATAACAGAAGACCAACTGGATTATGTCATTCATTTATTAAAAAGCTATTTAAAAGATGAGCAATTATTAATGGAACATAATAGGATTTCATTAGCATATCGAGAGAAGAAATCATTGTAAATTTGATGTAGTAAAAAGATCAATATTTTTCTACTGCGGTAGTAAATAGACAATAAATTTAAATTAGGTGCAGGTTTCTTAATGATTCTCACCTGTGTGGAATTCATGAAAAAAGAAGCAAGTATTATTATCCACCAGTTAAGAACTGCGGTGCATCCAGAGAAAAAACTTATGGAAATATGGCGTGAGCTAGAGTTATATGAAGAAGATGAAAAAGAAGAAACTCTAGAAGACCTAGATACAAGACGTCAAGAATTAATGGCCGCTGGTGATGAAGAATTCGGTAACATGCTAGAAAAAATTATCACAGATATAAGAATAGGTATTAAACCACCACAACCTAAAAATGTTCCTAAACAATTTTAAATATGGAGGTTTTTATAAAATCATTTAATGATTATTCTACCCTAGAACTATATAACGTCATGCAATTACGGTCTGAAGTGTTTGTGGTAGAACAAGATTGTGTCTATCAAGATCTAGATGGTAAGGATAAAGAAGCCATGCATATTTTAGGGTATAAAGATCAAGAACTTGCTGCATATACACGCATCTTTAAACCTGGTGATTATTTTGAAAAAGCGAGTATAGGTCGTGTAGTAGTAAGTCCTAAAATGCGTGGTCTTGCTTATGGTCAGAAAATTATGACTGCCAGTATAGATTACTGTAAAGATCAAGGTTATCCTTCTATTCAAATATCTGCACAATGTTATTTACATAAGTTTTATACCGATTTAGGTTTTACCACTATAGGTGAAAAGTATCTAGAAGATGGTATACCTCATCAGGGTATGGTTTTAGATTTTTAATAATGTCACAAACTAATATTAGTTCACAATTTCCATTTTTTAATAAGACTCTAATAGACTTATTAAACAAAGAATGTGAAATTATTACTGTACCTACACAACAAGAAATACTGCGCAAGGGTCAGTATGTAAAAGTAATTCCAGTTGTTTTAAATGGTCTATTGCGTGTGTATACAACGCATGAAGATAAAGAACTGTTACTCTATCACATTAAATCTAGTGAGAGTTGTGTAATGTCATTTGCTGCAGGAATTAAGAACGGTACTAGTGAGATTTATGCACAGACTCTAGAAGAGACTGAAATTCTTCTATTACCAGCGCAAAGACTTAAAAAATGGCTAGAGCAATATCCAGAGTTGAATGTCCTTTTTAATTTACAATATGAAATGCGCTATGCAGACTTATTGCATACCATAGAAAACATGGTATTTCATAAAATGGATCAGCGTGTTTTAAGTCTACTGCATGATAAAGCAACTCTATCTAATACAAATATTATAAAGATATCTCATCAAGCACTAGCCGACGATCTAGCAACTTCTAGAGAAGTAATAAGCCGTATTTTAAAGAAGTTAGAGAACGAGAATAAGCTTGTTCTATCACATCAATCTATTAAAATTTTATAGTTGTGACTTTAGTCACTTTTTATAACGAGCTACTAGACTACTATTGTACCTCAATTTAAAAAGGTATAAGTCATGAAAAAAAATCTAGGAACCATCGATAGAATAATCAGAATATTATTTGCAGTAGTAGTATCTGTTTTATTTTTTACTAATGTTGTTACAGGTACATTAGGCGTTATTTTATTAATAGTAGGTGGAGTTTTATTAGCCACTAGTTTTATGAACTTTTGTCCATTATACGCTGTTTTAGGCATTAATAGCTGTCCTATTAAAAAGTAATCTTATTACATATAAAAAAGCTCGTTTTGATAATTTTATCAAAACGAGCTTTTTATTTTTAGAAATCACTTAATCATCATGATGTCCATGACCGTGGTGACTTTTATTACCGAATGGTTTCCATATCACACCAGCACTAAATATAAATCCATCTGTTGGAGCATAGATTTCATTAAAAGTAGGTGCACCACCAGCATCTATAGTTACCGTAGGTGAATAACGACTTTGTCTTCTATCTGTCAGGTTTTCAAAATTCATGTATAGATTTCCCCAGTCAAAGTTTTTCATAACCAGTAGCCCCATTAATAAATAATCTCTAGATTCTGTCCCATCAAATAGTAGTTGCTTTCCTGTATAATAGGTTTCATAACCTATGCGCCATTTTTCATTTTCATACATAATAACACTACCAGCATTATGTTTTGCAGTTAATGGTTTTTCAGGATTTCCATCTAAGTAATTAAGTTGTGTATCGATTAAGGCATAGTTTAAGAACCATTTAAAGTCTTTGTAGGTAAACTTTATATTAGTTTCTGCACCGCGACTTAAAGTTAGATCACTAGCATTACTATACTCAAAACTACCTGGACTAGTTGCGCTAGAATTAAGTAGTAAACCATTATCAATAGCCGTTAAATAAAACAGTTGATTTATTGAAAAATTAATCTGATCTGTAATAGCAAATCCATAGTCAAAATCTAGATTCATCCCATAAGAAGTCTCAGCCACCAGTTCATTTTTATCGATCGCTAGTACGTTTTGAAAATTTAATCGCTCAGCATCTTCCGTAAAAATATCTGGAATTTTATATCCTAGACCACCACCTAGACGACTGGTAAATCTACCATCAGATTTAAATAAAAGGGAAGCTCTAGGTAAAATAAAAGAACCCCAATCTGTAGTAAAATCTGTGCGTAAACCTGTTTCTAGTATCCAGTTATCACTTAAATCGGTCACGTTATTAACAAATAATCCGGCAGTAAGATCTTTTTGATCTCTTTGATTGATTACCGCATCTTCATCAAAGTCCGACGTGTATAAATTACCACCAAAAATCCAGTCCGTTTTATCCGTATTAGTTTTATAATTAGCCTCTGTAAACGTATTCACCTGACTTCCTTTAAAGTCCATACTAGGTATCAATAGTTCTCTATTAAAATAAGCAACACTATTTTTAAATTGAAAACTAGAATGGTCTGTTAAATTAGTTTCCCAAACTGCTTGTGTACTGAATCTTCTAGAAATATTTTCTTCGGTATATGCATTGCTTTCATCATTGATAGCATCTAGATTACCACCTTTACGCTGGTCATAAGTACCATTAAGACCTAGCCATACCGTAGTTTTATCACTAGGGTAATAAAAAACTTTGGGATTAAGAGATACGGTACGTGCTTGTGGTAAATTAGAAAAATTATCTCCATCAGGATCGTATTCCTTTTGAGAGTTTGCACTACCATATAGAGTTACTCCCCATTTTTCTTTACGAGCGCTATAAAATATATTTCCTGTAATACCTAGTGCCTGAGTTCCTACCAGCATTAAATCCAGTTCTTTTTCTTCTTCTGGTCTCTTGGATTGCATGTTAACTAGTCCTGCGATAGCACCACCACCATAAAGAGTAGAAGAACTACCTTTTATAATTTCAAATTGAGCAATATCTAGCGGCGGTATTTGCATAATACTTAATCCGCCAGCAAAACCTCCATAAAGCGGGAAACCATCCTTTAAAAGCTGTGTATAACGTCCATCTAGACCTTGAATGCGTATAGACTGGTTAGCACTACTTTGTGAGGTCTGTTGCATTTGTATTCCAGTACTTTCTCGCAACATCATAGCGATATTTGTACTGTTCATAGCGGTCTTTTCTACCAGCTCCTCTCCTCCTATTAATTCTATACGTGTAGGTGTACGTTTAAAAGTACGAGAAGAACGAGTGGACTGTATGACGATCTCGTCCAGTTCACCTTCTACTTCATGAAGATTAAAATTATAGTTTAATTGATCTGGTATAACTGCTGTTATCGTTTTACTTTCATGTCCTATGTAAGAAACAGTAAGTTCATAAGTACCAACCGGTACATCTTTTATAATTCCTTTACCATTAATGTCAGACATTGCCCCTTTTTTAAGGGTTTTGATAATAGCATTTGCCCCTAGTAAAGGTTCATTATCTTCTTCTGATACAACGGTTATGTTGATATCATAGGTTGTTTTAGATTGCGCTTTCGCGAAAGCGTAACACAGCAACAACACACTGCATAAAATGAGTTTTTTCATGTAATAAGTTTAAATAGTCTAAAAAAATGGAGCATAATACTCCCAATAAATTCTAGCTATTTAATTGTGGTGGCTGTAGAATAGAGCCATCATATCCATCATAAAATGGATTGATATAAGAAGAAATTTGTGAATTGATTTCAGGAATATCGGTCAATTCCTGCGTTTCAAAAAGGTAAGTTATTACGTGTACAGAGCAGCAATTGCACTGACAGAATGGTGAGCAATCATCTTCATCTTCATGATCATGATCTTGTTGATTATCAAAACCTCCAGTATCTACAACTTGTTCTACCTCATCATGAGACTGGCCTTCTACATCATTACATGGCATGATGTTGAGTCCCAAGAAGTAAAACGAAAAAAGGAATAGTATGAATTTCACGCGGTAAAGATAAGGATGGTCATTTGATTACTGAAACTTCTTTATCCCTAAACTTATAAAGTGAATCAAATAGAATATTATAAAACTAAGAGTTGGAATCACAAAAAAATAATGACCCATAATCTCTGGATAAGCATCTAACTTATAAATTAGTGGACTTAAAAGCAGTAAAAATGCTGTTATTTCCAATAGGACTTTTGTTGCGCAGCCTAATTTTATAAAAGTGAATAAACAACTAATAAATCCAACTGAACCGAGAACTGCAAACGTAAAATCTAGGCTTGAATCTGGATTAAATGGTACAAAAATTAACCATAAAATAAACGGTACAGGAATCATACTACCCATTAAAAAGATGCAGCAGTAAGATGCTAAGGCTATTATTTTGAAGTAAATTTTCAGTTTTAAATAGTAATTTATTCAACGCAAATATGCGGCAAATAAGGTTTTTATTCACCGCAAAATATGTTATCTAAATTTTAAAAAGCTTCTAATAATACTTCTTCTTTAACCAGAAAGCTACTCTAACTAGTAATATTAATGCTGGAACTTCTACTAGAGGCCCGATCACACCAGTAAATGCCTGACCAGAATTGAGTCCAAAAACAGCAATAGAAACAGCAATAGCAAGTTCAAAGTTATTACCTGCTGCGGTAAACGCTATGGCTGCATTTTCACTATAACTAGCACCGCGGTATTTACTAATAAAGAAACCTATCAAGAACATGACTATAAAGTAGATCATTAATGGAACAGCTATTAATAGTACGTCAAATGGTATTTGAACAATCAACTCGCCTTTTAATGAAAACATTAAAATGATGGTAAGCAATAATGCGATTAAGGTAATAGGTGAAATAGCTGGTATATATACATTTTCATACCAGTCTTTTCCTTTGGCTTTTACTAAAAAATAACGGCTTAGTACACCCATAAGAAACGGAATACCTAGGTAAATAGCAACACTCTCTGCAATGGTAGGTATTGAAATATCTACTATCGCACCATCAAAACCGAAATAAGGTGGCAATACGGTTATAAACAACCAGGCATAAAAGGAATAGGCAAATACTTGAAAAACGCTGTTTAAAGCTACTAATCCTGCTCCATACTCTGGAGAACCGTCTGCAAGATCATTCCATACCAGTACCATCGCTATACATCGCGCTAAACCTATTAAAATAAGACCTACCATATATTCTGGATAGTCATGCAAGAAGACTAATGCGAGTACAAACATTAAGACTGGACCTATAATCCAGTTGAGTAATAAAGAGATGCTTAGAACTTTAGTATTCTTAAATACTTTAGGCAACAATTTATAGTCTGCCTTTGCGAGTGGCGGATACATCATTAAGATGAGTCCTATCGCAATAGGAATATTAGTTGTTCCAGAACTCATAGAGTCTATAGAGCTCGCAATATCAGGAATGGCATATCCTAAACCTACT
The DNA here is from genome assembly GCF_045063755.1 of Nonlabens sp. Asnod3-A02. Classification (NCBI taxonomy): domain Bacteria; kingdom Pseudomonadati; phylum Bacteroidota; class Flavobacteriia; order Flavobacteriales; family Flavobacteriaceae; genus Nonlabens; species Nonlabens sp. Asnod3-A02. Next base: position 567,276 of record NZ_JBEFOC010000008.1, on the reverse strand, counting down.
CCTATGGCCATGGCTAGAAAAATCCAAAGCGTTAAATACTGATTAAGAAAGCTTAATTTTTTAGCACTCATAACTTTACTTTATTTGAGAGAATACATATTTTAATTCTGTAGCAATCTCTAGACTTTTTAATCTATAGACTTCATCCTGTTGTGGTGTACCGTCAGAGTTTTTAGGATCTTCATAAGTAACTGCTACTCGTTGATTTGCTCCAGGTATAAAAGGACATCCTTCATTTGCACTATCGCAAGTCATAATCGCTGCAAAATCACTTTCTGGATTATCGACATCATCATATACTTTAGAAAAACAAATTACAGGATCGCAATCCTCATCAAAGTATACTGCATACAAAGGATTTTTTCCTTCTTCAATAACCTCTATTTGAAAACCTTGATTTTTCATGGTTTCCACAATTTTAGGGAAAACTGCAGTAGCTTCTGTCCCACCAGAGTAGGCTTTCAAGTTTTCTATTTTATAAAAGTTAGCTAGCGTTTGTGCCCATATCTGGCCTAGGTGACTTCTACGAGAATTATGAGTACAGATAAAGTTGAGGTTAATAGACTCTTTTTGATCTACTTTCTGCTGTATATATCCGGTTAATTTATCAAGAATTTGCTTGCGTTCTTCTGCAATACTTGCCGTATCTAACGTATCGATAGTATTTTCTATGGTAGTAAATGTCATGACTATTTTTTATGAATTTAGCAACATCCAGAACCAGGTGCGCAAGAATTTTGAGCGTCTGTCTGTACATCTATTAGTTTTAATTTTGGTTTTTCTTGTGGTATACCGCAGGCGTCTTTTGCAAGGCAGTCAGTTAGCTTATTAGTTAGTAAAAATGATGTACCATTAAAATCTATACCATATTTACCTATGGTACCAGCCTGGTACTCTACCTCTATTTCTGCATCTGGTAACCCCAGTTTGTTTTGAGAAAGGTCGATAATAGAAACTAGTTTTTCTGGGTGAAGTCTGTGGTCATAATCATTTGCTTCCCATAACTGAAAGTTAATTACAGTTTCTAATCGCTCTGTACCACCGCAGTCTATAAAATGCTTAATTACTTTACCTACCTCTGTCACATGAAAATGTGATGGAACTAGGCTACCATCTGGTAGTTGAAAACTAATAGTTTCTTGGGCTGCGAGTACTGTTTTAAATTCTGATATTTTCATGTTTTTAATTTTTATCTATTGTAATATTACGATTAATAATAGTAAATTTTTTTTAGCAACAACTATCTATAGATTTAGTATCTAAATCTAGAATAGTAGAAAGCATATTTTTCATTAATAACCAGTTATCGTGATGGATACAATAACATACACTCGTACCATCTACATTACCTTTTATTAAACCTACTGTTTTTAATTCTTTTAAATGTTGTGATATTGTGGGTTGTGCAAGACCTATTTCATTTACTATATCACCACACACACAAGAATCTATGGAGAATAGATATTCTAAAATAGCTATTCTAGCAGGGTGCGCAAGAGCTTTGGCCATACGCGCCACTTGATTTTGATGCTCGGTAAATTTTTCGGTTTTAGTAACTCCCATAATATTAATCGTAAAATTACGATATAAAAACTAATTAGATATAATTTATATTAAAAATTTACTGTTCGTCTATCTTAGTAATATATAATTCTACCCTACGGTCTAACTTATCGATACCGCCCAATGGCTTAGTACGACCGAATCCCTTGTACTTCATTCTATCATAAGAGACACCACTTTTCTTAAGAATAAAAAAGATAGCCTTTGCTCTATCATGAGATAGATTAGACTTTTTTGTGTCTCGATTATAGGCATCTTTATATACAGGGTTGATACAACATACATGACCGTGTATTTCAAAATGTATGTCTTTACGTGCAACAAGAATTTCTGCAACACGATCTAGAAGCGGTTGTGATTCTTCTAGGACAGTAGATCTACCTTTGTAAAATAAGATGTTTTCTAACCTAATAACTTGACCTTTTTTAAGGTTTTTACTTAGTAGGGATTTAAAAGGTTCTTGTGTATTATCCACCGGCGGATCTAGATTTGTAGGTATATCTAGATACTCATCATCTATACTTTCTGTAGGTTCTACCGGTGCAGTTTCTTTTACTTTTTCTTGAGGTGTTGTTTTAGAATTCTTTGATACAGGAATGGCAACGGTGCTTTTTTCATCTTTTAAGACAGCCTTTACCACTTTCTTTTCATAGGTCTTTATCTCTACTGCCTCACTAGTAGTAAGATCACTTTTATTTAATTTCTTTATTTCTAGGCGTTGCGTTATACTTTCTTTAAGCGAGAATATAATATCTACCCTGCGGTTTTGAGCACGCTCATCTTCTATGGATAACTCTTCAGAGCCTTCTTCTAGAGCTACCTCTCCACGACCTTCTATGGTTTTAGAAATATGTTCTATAGTAATAGAATGTTCTTGTAACCATTTAGAAACGGTCTCTACACGTCTATTAGATAGATCTAGGTTATATTCATAAGAACCACGATCGTCGCAATAACCTAATATTTTTACATCTAGGAGCGGTTTATATAACAGGTCATCAAAGAAGGAATTGAGTTGTTTTCCTTCGGTAAATGGAAACTGATCTTTATCTAGATCAAAGTATACAGAATGTGTTTCTGTAAGTTGGGCTGTACTTACTAGGGCAAGGAATAAAAAAAATGGAGTTACTAGTTTTCTAAAATTCATTATTTGAGTATGCGATTGTATTTTCCCTCATCATTAAGGACTTCTATGGCTGCTCTTATTTCTGGATTGTATTTGATCTGGTAATTGTAAAGGCCTTCTTTATAGAAGTATCTCTTCACAATCTCGTCGGTAAGTAGACTTTTAATTTCGGCTTTTTTATCTACTACTTCTTTCTTTTTTGCTGTCTTGATGTTTTCTAGCATGATCTCATAAGAGTTCTTAATATCATCATCTAGTTCTTCATTTGCTGCTGTTTGGTACGCTTTCGCGAAAGCGGACTCTGTAACCGTCTCAAATTCAAAACCACGTTTTTCTATCCATGTTACAAACTCTTGAAAATCTGCATCTGTGAACTGAATCTCGTCCATAGAATTAAATTGATGCTTATAATAATACTCTGTAGCATAATCAAATATGGAATTTTCTTTAAGAAGTGCTGTTGTAATAGGTGAATACACTGCAGACTCTATATTAATGTCTGGTTCTACACCACCACCATCATAAACTGTACGGCCGCTGTTTACGGTCTTAAAGGCTTTATAATCTTCTTTTTTAGTTCGTACAGCATCTCCATTTTCATCACGATTCCAGTAGTCTAGTGCCTGTATGCAACGACCACTAGGTGTGTAATATCTAGAAATGGTAATCTTAACCTGTGTACCATAAGAAAGTGGTTTAGGACGTTGTACAAGTCCTTTACCAAAACTTCTTGCACCTATAACCACACCACGATCATAATCTTGTATACTACCACTTACTATCTCACTGGCACTGGCACTACGACCATTAATAAGTACGGCTACTTTCATACCTTCAAATTCTTCACTGCGCTTAGTAAGATATGTTCTATTATATTTAGAAACAACAGATTGTGTGCTGGTGATTAGTTTCCCTTTGGGAATAAAAAGGTTAGAAACATTTACAGCCTCACTTAATAATCCACCTGGATTACCTCTTAAATCAAGAATAACTTTAGTAGCACCTTTTTCTTTTAATTCTTTTATAGCAGCCTTAGTCTCTCTAGATGCTTTTTCATTAAACTTAGATAAGACCACATAGCCTATTTCTGGTGTTGCCATTTCATAAAACGGTACGGCATTTACCTCTACACCTTCTCTTTTAAGTGTTGTGGTTTTATTTTTTCCCTGGCGTGTGTAGGTAATACTAAGCTCTGTCCCGGCAGATCCTTTTAACAAATCACCAGCGTTTTCTTTATAATCTTTAATCTTTACACCATCTATTTCTATGATGTCATCACCTGCTTTAAGTCCAGCTTTATCTGCTGGATAGTCTTTCCAAGGCTCAATGATGGTAATTTTATCTTCTTTAGTACGCACGTTTGCACCTATACCGGTGTAAGAACCACGGCGGTTTATTTTTGATTTTTCTACCTCTTGCTCTGTCCAGTATACGGTATATGGATCTAGTCCTTCTAACATTCCTTCTATGGCATTATCCATAAGGTCTGCTGGATTTGTGTCATCCACATAGTTCATATTGAGTTGTTTATACATTTCTGTAAAAATCTCAATCTGCTTTGCGATTTCAAAAAAATCGTTTTGAAAACTAGCTGTAGTAAATAATAATCCAGCTGCAGCGATAGGTAGCAGGATCTGTCTTTTTATATTAATCTTTTGACTCATCTTCTTTATTTGTGGCTCAAGTAAGGTGCATTAAATATAGGATAAATAGTAAGAAACACCATAATAGTTACTAACGACACTTATTTTAAACAATTGTACGCAAGGTTAGTGCCATCAATATTAGGGAATAAAATGCTGTGAGTTAAGTAATATGTAAGGAGAGCTTATTACTTTTTTATTCCATAAAACTCCACTCCAGATAGTAATAAGCCCAACTAACATAAGCCCAATATTTCCTGCATTGAATTGATCTTTACTAACTATTTTAAAGACTAATATTACCAGGAATAAAACAGTCAATACAATAGCAAAATAGAATCCCCATTTTGTTTCAAAAAACGATTTTTTTCTAATGACACCTTCAAATTTTTCTAGTTTAGAATCAACCTCATGGCAAAGAGTAACAAATGCATTAGAATCACAGAAATTATCATTGCAACTCAATCGTATTACTTTTCCGCTTTTTAGTTTAAATTTTATCCCAGCTCCTTTCATCCAGTGGATTTTGTAATATTTGATGTCTTTAAATTCAACAATGTTTTTATCCCATTCCAAACTTTTACTTGTTAATTTGAAATGAGATTTTTTCACAATGAATTTCTTATTAATAAGAATCAAATAGGATATAGCAAATATGCATGCGATAAGCACAGATGATTTTACATCACTTATAAATTGAGATAAAATGAAAAGGAGCCCTAAAAGCACAAGTGCAGTAGAGATGAATAGAAGTATTATTTCTAAGGTTTTAGTGTATTTTACATTTTCATGTAGTTGCATCACCCATACTTAGGTTAGTAATCTTTTTATTCAACTCTTTTAAAAGCTTTTTAGTTAATTGCTCAACATATTCATAATCAGGCATTTTACCAGATTGAAATATAAACATAGCCTTTAAATGGACACCATTTGTTACAGGTAATAACTCTTGATGCAGTCTATAAGATTCACGCATTAATCGTTTTACACGATTACGGTCTACGGCACTTTTAAAGAAACGTTTTCCTACGCTCACTCCTACTTGATGTTGTGTTGCAGTGGTAGGCTCTATGAAATAAACGACACGCAAAGGCCCTTTTCTCAATGATTTTCCATCACTGAAAATTAAATCTGTAGCCTTTTTGCTTTTTAATTTTTTATTTCTGCCTAGGGTTAATTTCATAGCGCTGCAAATATAGTCTTTGAGTTTGTTAATGGGTGAATGGATAAGATGGTTTACCTACTCTAGCCATAAAAGATGCGTATACCGCGAGTGTTTAGAATAATAGGAAACAAAATAGGCAGCCTTTAAAAAGACTGCCTATTGAAAACTGCGACTGTTAACTGAAATCTATTCTTCTAGTTGCCAGGTATTATTTTCTTTATTCACATCGGCCATCATTCCTTTAGGGTCTATGGTGACACTTCTTATGTTTTTCATATCAACACCGTCTAATTCTAGATCATAGGTTGGGTATGCCCAAGCCCAGTCTGCAACAGTAGTTACATTTCTAGCTACTTTCTTCTCACCACGCATCTCAGATAATGGTATGTAATACATTTTTTTACTACCGTCATTCATAGTTACCTCTACATCTAGTGGCATAGGCATTAATCCATTTCTTTTAAAAGTAATGACATCTACACCATCTAGTGTACTCATGTTTTCTACAGAGTAATCGATAGTATTTGTAGTCATAGTCCAGTCTCTTAAGTACCATTCTAGGTCAAAACCACTTACACGCTCTGCAACTCTTTTAAAGTCATTAGGATCTGGATGCTTAAATTTCCATGTATTGTAATATTCTTTGATAATATCATCACGTACATCATCACCTACTACATAACCTAATTGTGCCATAAAAACAGCACCTTTAGAATAAGCTGTTGTACCGTATGCTGCGTTATATGCATAACGATCTGCATGAGTAGTTTGTGGTTGCTCTTTACCAGAATTTGCAAGACCTATATAACCTCTATAAGAACCAGAGTTAGGATTTTCTTTACCTTCATTAAAAACAGCATTCATTGCATAGTTAGAAATATAAGTAGTAAAACCTTCGTCCATCCACTCGTCTTTAGACTCGTTAGTTGCAAGAATATGGTTGAACCATGAGTGTGCAAATTCATGAGCTGTAACACCAGCAAGACTACCAAAACTGCGCTCTCCTGTAATTAAAGTACACATAGCATACTCCATACCACCATCACCACCTTGTATAACAGAATATTGCTTGTAAGGATAATCACCTACATGCTCATTAAAATACTTTAAGAACTCGTTAGTCTTAGGTTGTAATTTTTTCCAATTCTCTTTGATCGCTTCATTATCCTTGTAGAAAAAATGAAGATCTACTCCATTTGCTCCTTTATAGATATCGTGTATAAAATCTTTATCTGCTCCCCATGCAAAGTCATGTACTTGTGGTGCTTTAAAGTGCCATTTTAATTTTCCATCTTTACTTTTTGCAGGACCAGAATTTGCCTTGTCATAACCATGACCTATTTCTTTAGCATTTTGTAAGTAACCAGTTCCACCTACGGTATAATCTTTATCGATAGTAAGTTCTACATCAAAATCTCCCCAAACACCGTGAAATTCACGACCTATATAAGGACTGGTATTCCAACCGTATTTATCAAATTCGGCCATTTTAGGATACCACTGTGTCATAGAAAGCGCAACACCTTCTTTATTATTACGTCCACTTCTTCTTACTTGTACAGGAACCTGACCATTAAAATCTAATTCTAGTGTAGTAGACTCACCTGGAGCAAGAGACTTTGCTAGTTTTACAACCAGTACAGTTCCTTCTTCGTCTGCAAGTACAGCCTGACCATCTTGTGTCATGTTGCTTACATGTAAATAACCTATTTCATTAGGTTCTAATGCCGCAATGCGAGAACCTACTCTTCTATCAGGGTCTGCAATAGTGCGAGAACGTACATCCATCTCACTACCTGGCTGGAAAGCGTTAAAAAATAAATGATAATACACACGATCTAGTGTCTCTGGAGAATTGTTAGTATAAACCAGTTTTTGCTTACCAGTATATTGATAACGGTCCACATCCATATTTACATCCATGTCATAATTAACATGTTGCTGCCAGTACGTACCAGAACTAGCGTCCTGACTAGAGACTACATTTTTAGAAGAACTACAACCTGCTAGTGCAATAGCAGCTGTAAGAATCAAAGCTATTTTTTTCATGAGATAATTTTAATGTTGCTAAGATAAGGATAACGTAACTGAACTCGAATTGGAAGTTTAAAAATGATTAACGACAGCATATTTTTGATTTGATTGCTCTGTTGTAAAATACATAGTTTCATTTTCATGATAGATTGAAGCAGTGCTGCTATCTAGAACAATGACCTGTTTACTTCAACTTCCTTTTTACAACCCATTCTCAAAATTCTACAATTCAGTCATCCTTAATTTTAAAAAGCCTTGATCGGTCGCAAGTTTGTTTTATCAAACCACAAGATATGAAAACGCTTTTCTCGATTATTTGTCTATTAATTGCCTCTTTTACTTTTGCGCAAACTACTGTTTCAGGTATTGTACTAGATGAAGAAAAACAACCTGTTATGGGTGTAAATGTTTACCTAGAAGGTACTTATGACGGTACTACTACAGACATCGAAGGAAAATTCTCATTTTCTACAGAAGAAACTTCAACAGGAATATTAATTGCCAGCTATATAGGTTATGAAGATTATAGATTAGAAGCTCTTATAGTAGATATGGTGGGTTTAAAATTACGCTTTCGCGAAAGCTTAAACGCATTAAACACCGTAGTCCTAAGCGCAGGAAGTTTCAGTGCAGGAGATAGTTCTAAGGCCAGTGTTTTAAAACCGTTAGATATAGTTACTACGGCTGGTGCGGTGGGCGATTTTGTAGGTGCATTACAGACCCTACCGGGAACATCTAATAATGCAGAAGACGGCCGCCTTTTTGTACGTGGTGGTAGTGCAGAAGAAACCCAAATTTTTATCGATGGTGCTCGTGTTTTCAGACCCTTTACACCTACTACTGGTAACATTCCTACACGTGGTCGTTTCTCACCGTTCTTATTTGACGGTATTTCATTTTCTACCGGTGGTTATAGCGCAGAGTATGGGGACGCGCTTTCTAGTGTATTACTCTTAAATACAAACGATGTGCCCAAAGAAGAAAAAACCGAAATAGGAATCATGAGTTTAGGAGCTAATTTGGGCAACACAAAAATTTGGGGTAAAAACAGCATTAGTTTAAATGCCCAATACATTAACCTAGCTCCGTATAATGAGTTGGTTCCCCAGAATAATCAATTTGAAAAACCCTATCAGTCTCTTAATGCCGAAGCTGTTTTTAGACATCAATTTGATAAAGGACTTTTTAAAGCATACAGTGCATATTCCTATAGTGATCTAGCATTGATTCAAGAAGATGTAGATGTAGAAGAAGGCTTCTATTTTGGATTAAGAAATAGAAATTATTATGGTAATTTAAATTATAACGGTTATTTATCAGATAGTTGGAATATAGAAACAAGTTTAAGTCTAGCACATGATAATAATGACATGACCATAGAAACCACAAAAATAGATGCTGCAGAAAATGCACTGCATGCTAAATTTAAATTGCAAAAACGATACAATAATTACTTTAAAATCAACATGGGTGTAGAACAGTTTCTTATTAATTATAAGGAAGATGTGTTAATGGAAAACGACACTTTTGAAACCGGTATTAATCATGGAATAACCGGTGCTTTTACAGAGGCTGAGGTTTTTGTTTCTAAAGATCTCGCCTTTAAAGCAGGTTTACGTGGCGACTATTATGGAGCCAGTGATCAATTTAAAGTGTCACCAAGATTAAGCGCTGCGGTGAGTATCAATCCATCTTCACAATTCTCACTAGCATATGGTAATTTTTATCAATCTGCTCAAAATAATGTGCAGCAGTATGACAAAGAACTCCAGCCAGAAAACGCCCAACATTATATCGCAAACTTTCTTTTTAAAAAGAACGATCGCATGTTTAGAGCAGAGGCTTATTATAAAAAATACGATCAGCTATTAACATACGACACGACTCGTGTACAATTTGATAGCGATTTAAGTAACGATGGTGACGGTTATGCCGCTGGATTAGATCTATTCTGGAGAGATGAGAAATCTATTAAAAATCTAGATTATTGGTTAAGTTACTCTTATTTAGATACGCAACGACAGTTCCGTAATTATCCTGTAGAGGCGACACCTAATTTTGCTACAGACCATAACTTCAGTCTGGTGACTAAATACTGGATAGAAGACCTACAATCTCAAATAGGAGCCACCTTTAATTATTCCAGCGGCCGTCCATTTACTAATGCAAATAAGACAGGTTTCTTAAACGATAAAACCAGCTCGTTCCAAAGCCTTAATTTTAATTGGGCCTACCTTATTGATCAACAAAAGATTTTATACTTCTCAGTTTCAAATGTGTTGGGTAGAGATAACGTTTTTGGTTATCAATATAGTAATACTGCAGATGTTCAAGGACAGTTTAACCGTCGTACGATAGGCCAGGCAGCAGACCGTTTCTTCTTTGTAGGTTTCTTTTGGACCATAGGCGGTAGCGATAATCAGTTGGATAACCTTTAAGAATTAACGAAATCAGTATTTACAAATCACAAACACCCAATTCTTATTTTCCCTCGAGGGAAATGCCGATAGGCAAAGGGTGTTTGCGGTGGAATAAAATTGTCAAAACAACAATTCAGATACTAGTTTTTACAGTTGGGTTTGTTCCGCTTTCGCGAAAGCGAGATCACCATTATCATTGTATCATAAATCAAGTAAATTATTTATTATGAGAACTATAGCTACTACTTTAATTTTGTTTTTCACATTAACTCTTACCGCACAATCTGGATATGAAAAAGCCATGAAAAAAGGACTGGAATTAATGCAAACAGATTTACAGGCAGCATCACAACAATTTGAACGTGTCGCAAAAGCCGAAAAAGAAAACTGGTTGCCATCATACTATGCAGCGCTATGTAATATCAATGGTTCTTGGGGTAATAATCCTAAAGAGCAAACTTTATTAACCATGAACAAGGCGCAAGAATTTATAAATGATGCAGAGTTGTTATCTGAAAACAACCCAGAAATAATGGTCTTACAAGGTATGTTAAACACCTGTTGGATTCAATACGACAGCCGTGTTTATGGTATGAAACTGTCTGGTGAGACTAATGCGATTTATGAAAAAGCGATTCAAATAGCTCCAGAAAACCCAAGAGTAATAAGTAATAGAGCGCGATGGTTAATGGGTAGTGCAAAATTCTTCGGTAAAGATATTACTCCTTATTGCGGTGAGATTGATAAAGCCATCACATTATTTGAAAATGAAAAGCCAACTGGTTTTAACCCTAGCTGGGGTAGAAGCGGTGCACTAGATGCAAAAAAGGAATGTGAGTAAGTACCTAAAAATTTATTGAATCTATTTTAAAATGCCAAGTGTTCCTCTTGGCATTTTTCTTTTTTAAATAGGTTTCACAGGCATTGTTAGTCTCAGCGATATTCAGAGACGGTACTTTTTAATCTTATCGCCTTAGCTCTATATTCAGGCTTTCCCTCGAGGGAAATGTCCGCAGGACAAAGGGTGTTTGCGGTTGAGTAAAAAAATCAAAAATCAGATATCGCTAATCAATTCCCGCTTTCGCGAAAGCGAATCTCTACTAAATCAATTTATTAGTTAGAAAACAAAATATTTTAAAATTACTGTGCGTTATCTAGTTGCACCTCAATTAGTTTCTATAATTTTATAGAAATTCTCAACTAACCACTAATTACCAACCTATTTTGATCAAAAAAGCATTTCTATTCCTGTTTTCGTTGCTTATTCTAGCTTCTTGTAACACAAAAACTGACGAAGAAAAACTCCAAGAACAACAAAATGAATTGTTCAAATTTAGGGAATACGTCAGTCAGGTTTCTGATCATGTAATTTCTACTAGAGAACCTATCGTTATCAAATTAACCGAACCTGTAGAAGGGTGGACTGTAGGCAAAGAATTAGATGCTAGTTGGGTGAAATTAAATCCTAGTACTTCTGGTAAATTAACGGTTCTAGATGCACAAACGGTATCTTTTTTACCAGAAAAACCTTTAAAAGAAGATACGGAATATGAGGTGAAGTTTAAGCTGGATAAAGTAAGAGAGGTAAGTGACGATTTAAAAGAGTTTACTTTTAATTTTAAAACCATTGCTCAAGACTTTATTGTAGGTACAGATCCTGTAGGAAGTTATCAAAGCGATTATCAATATATCAATGGAACCATACGCTCTAGTGATATCATGGATTTAGAAAATGCAAAGAAGTTAGTTACTGCAACATTAAATGGTAAAAATCTAGCGGTAAAATTTCCTAACTCAACGGCACTCGGTAAATATTTTGAATTTAAAATAGATAGTATACAACGACCTGTAGAAGATGGTGAAGTAGAAATTTCATGGAATGGAAATAGTATAGGCGTCGCCGATAAAGGTAATAACACGATTACACTACCTGGTAAAAACAGTTTTTCTGTAACCGATATTGAACTAGTTAATGGAGATGTACAGTACATTTTAATCAACTTTTCTGATCCTATAAAAAAGGGACAAAATCTAGATGGAATGATCCAGATAGAAGGTGTTGATAAAATGAAATTTGAAAGTAATGGTAATGAACTAAAGGTATACCCTTCAAAAACGGTTACTGGTTCTAAAAAGGTTGAGGTTTTTACAGGTATTTCTAGCGTGGCTGGTTATAAACTTAAAAATGGCTTTTCTAGCTTCATTGCTTTTGAACAAGTAAATCCAGAAGTAAAACTAGTGAGATCGGGAACAATTTTACCGTCTTCTCAAAATTCAAAAATTAATTTTAAGGCGGTTAATCTTAATGCAGTAGACGTTTGGGTTTATAAAGTATTTAATAATAACGTACTTCAGTTTTTACAGAACAATAATATAGGTTCTACAGGTAATCTACGTAATGTAGGTAGACCAGTTGCTCGCAAAGTAATAGATATTAAAGCAACAGGTAACGATGTAAATAAATGGAATACATATTCTGTAGACCTTAGTGAGGTGATCGCTCCAGATCCTGGAGCTATTTATAGAGTAGAGTTTAAATATAAGCTAGCATACAGTGCTTATAAATGTGAATACACGGCAGAGAATCAACCAGAAGTAGAAGAAATAGATTACGACGATTCCTTTGAGGCTAGCAGTTGGGATAGTGCACAAAACTATTATTATGATGACGAGTACGGTTATTATGATTATAACTGGAGAGATCGTGAAGATCCATGCTCTCATTCTTTCTATAGAAATAAATCAGTTAGTACAAATGTCCTAGCAAGTGATTTAGGTATAACCGTTAAAAAAGGAGATGATAACAGTTATTTAATAGCAGTAAATGATATTATTACTACCAGACCTTTAGGTGGTGCACAGGTAAAATTATATAACTTTCAACAACAAGAGATAGCTAGTTCACGCACAGATAATCAAGGGTTATTAGACATAAGACTAGATAAACCAGCATACTTTGCACAGGTTACTTATAATAATCAATATGGTTATGTAAAACTGGATGACGGTCATGCACTGTCGGTAAGTAAATTTGATACTTCTGGTAAAAAATTAAGTAAAGGAATTAAAGGTTACATCTATGGAGAAAGAGGCGTGTGGCGCCCTGGTGATAATATTTACCTCACCTTTATGCTTAATGATGCCGATAATAAATTACCTAACGGTCATCCTATAAAATTAGAATTAAGAGATCCTAATGGTAAAATCACGCATAGTGATGTGCAAAAAAATGGATTAAATAACTTCTACCAGTTTGACTTAAAAACAGATGATAATGCGCCGACAGGAAACTGGAATGCAAAAGTTGAGGTAGGTGGTGTTACTTTTAATAAAACATTTAAAATAGAAACCATTAAACCCAACCGTTTAAAGGTGAAACTATTTTTTGATCAAGAAATAATTAAGTCCGGAGATAATGTATACGGTTCTTTAAATGGTATGTGGTTGCACGGTGCTATTGCCAAAGGTCTTAAAGCAAATGTAACAGGAAAGTATTATGCAACTACCACAAGTTTCAAAAAGTATGAGAGCTATGTTTTTGATGATCCATCAAGATATTTTGATCTTCAAGAATCAGAGATTTTTGATGGTCAGTTAGATCAAAGTGGTAACGCTAGTTTTGATTTTGAACCTAACATGGATTCTCAAGCTCCAGGAATGTTAAAAGCGAGTTTCCTTACTAAGGTGTATGAAAACGGTGGAGACTTCAGTACAAATGTGACTACTAAAACCTATTCTCCTTATGATACTTATGTAGGTATCGATGTGCCACCAGGAGACAAGCAAAGAGGAATGCTACTTACAGATACAGATCATAAATTTGATGTAGTAACTGTAGATCAAAGCGGTAACCCTAAGGCGACTCAAAATCTTGAGGTAAAAGTTTATAAAGTAAACTGGCGCTGGTGGTGGCAATCTCAGTCAGGTAGCCTTTCTAGATATGAAGCTCAGGAATACCGAGAAGAAGTGTATAACAACACGATAAATACCAACTCTAGCGGTAAAGGAACCTTTAAATTCTCACTTAAATATCCAGAATGGGGAAGATATTTAGTGCGCGTTTATGATCCAGAATCAGGACATTCTACCGGTAAAATTATTTATGTAGACTGGCCAGGTTGGGCAGGAAAAAGCCGTAAAGTAGATCCAGAAATGGCATCTATGTTAATATTTAATGCAGATAAGAAAACCTATAAAGTAGGAGAGAACGCAAAAATCACATTCCCGTCTACCGCAGGTGGTCGTGCATTAATCACCGTAGAGAATGGAACCGAAGTTCTAGACGCACAATGGGCAGAAACTAAAGACAAACAAACAGAGGTAAGCATACCGCTCAATAATCTGTATGTTCCTAATGTGTACGTCCATATTACTTACCTACAACCGCATGAACAAACGGCAAACGATCTTCCATTGAGAATGTATGGTGTCATACCATTATTAGTAGAAAATGCGGCAACGCATCTAGAACCACAAATTAAGATGCCTAAAGAACTAGCGCCTAAAACTAGCGCTAAGGTTACTGTAAGTGAGAAAAATAACAAAGCAATGACCTATACACTGGCTGTTGTAGATGAAGGATTACTAGATTTAACTAACTTTAAAACACCTAACGCATGGGACACGTTCTTTGCACGTGAGGCGCTAGGAGTAAAGACTTGGGACATCTTTGACGATGTTATCGGTGCTTATGGTGGTCGTATAGATGCGGCATTTGCCATAGGTGGTGATGGTAGCGCAGCAGCTTCTAAGGCTAAGAAAGCAAATAGATTTAAACCTATGGTCATTCACTTAGGACCATTTACACTTCAACCAGGCGAGAAAAAAACGCACACTATTAACATACCTCAATATGTAGGTTCTGTTCGCACGATGGTAGTAGCTGGTAATGACCGTACTGAAGCCTACGGTAGTGCCGAGGTTGCGACTCCAGTAAAGAAACCATTAATGATGCTGGCATCGCTTCCGCGAAAGCTGTCACCTGGAGAAACAGTAAAATTACCGGTTACCATTTTTGCAATGGATGATAAGGTAAAAGACGTAAAAGTGACCTTAGAAAACTCACCATTCTTTGAGTTATTAAATGGCAATACACAGCAATTAAAATTTACAGAAACTGGTGATCAAATCGCTTATTTTGATGTAAAAGTTAAGAATGCATCTGGAATAGCTAAATTAAAACTCTCTGCTAGAGGAAATGGAGAGACGGCTGCTTATGAGACAGAAATAGATGTGGTCAACCCAAATCCATACAGTACGATTTCAGAAAAAGCAATCCTTAAAGTAGGAGAAACAGCTACTATTGCAGTAAAACCTTTTGGAACTAAAGGAAGCAACGCTTCTACTATCTCGTTCTCTAGTTTACCAGCTATGAATATAGGTAAACGATTAAATTACTTAATACGTTATCCACATGGTTGTGTAGAGCAAACGACTAGTGCAGCATTTCCACAACTGCACCTTGCCAGCGTGATTGATTTAAATAGCAATCAGCAAAAAGAAATCAGTTCTAATATAAAGGCAGCGATAAATAAATTAGGTTACTACCAAAAAGCAAACGGTGGTTTCTCTTACTGGCCAGGCAGTGGTAGTGTAAATGACTGGGGTACAACCTATGCAGGACACTTCATTATCGAGGCCGAAAAAGCTGGTTATACAGTTCCTATTTCGTTCAAATCTAACTGGATTGCTTATCAAAAAAGAGTGGCAAAACAATGGCGTTATAACAATCACAATGACTTGTACCAAGCCTATAGATTATACACTCTAGCAGTAGCAGGAGCACCAGATTTATCTTCTATGAACCGCTTACGCGAAAACGCAAACCTTTCTAACGATAGTAAGTTGAGACTAGCTGCAGCATATGCATTAGTAGGTCAGAACAAGGCTGCTGAAGAGCTTCTTTCAAAGAGTAATATAGATTTTCAACCTAAGAAATACGATTATAGAACCTATGGATCTCCACAACGTAATCGTGCAATGGCGTTAGAAACCTATACGATCATGAAAAAGGATGAGCGTGCCAGAAAACTTATGGAAGAAATGGCTAGAAACTTAGATTCTGACCGTTATTATAACACGCAAGCACTAGCTTATAGTTTTATTGCTATCAGTAAATATGCAAACCACATAGGTGGTAAAGGCGTTAACGTAGAATATACTTTTAAGGGAAAAACCAATTCAGTTTCTAGTATAAAAAGCATAGCAAATCGCAATCTAGATATAGACGAAAATCAAACAACCGTTACCGTAAAAAACACCGGTAGTAACACGATTTTCATCACCAATGCTATGACAGGTAAATTACCAGTTGGGACTGAAAAAACAGCACAAAGTAATTTAAAAGCTACCATTACCTATACCGATAAAGATGGAAATACGGTAGATGTAAGTAAGGTGACTCAAGGAACAGAAATTACTGCAGTAACTACTATTACTAACACCACCGGTTCTAGAATAGAAGATGTAGCACTTACTCAGATTTTACCATCTGGTTGGGAAATTGTGAATACTCGATTTACAGATTATGGAGCACAAGAAACTAACAGCAGTATAGATTACACAGACATAAGAGATGATCGTGTCAATTATTACTTTGATTTAAAAGGTAAAGAAACTCTCACTTTTAAAACCACTATCAATGCAAGTTACTTAGGTAAGTACTATCTACCAGGCTTACAATGTGAAGCGATGTATGACGCAGATTATATAGTCCGTAATAAAGGGCAGTGGATTGAAGTAGTGAGGTAATGTATCTAGTAAAAGCAAACCCCAAAGGCTTTTAAAACCTTTGGGGTTTGATAAAATAAAGTATATCAATTAAAAAAGATGTGGAGTCCTATTACAAGAAAAGAAATAGATGATGAGATTCTAAAATCTATTTCAATATTAAATTCTCAAAAATTAGAATTTTGGAATGAAATTAAGATAAAGCCAGAGAAATGGCAAGAAATAGAATGTGGAGAGAAAGGAAATGGTTTTTGGGTTGTTGCAATTCATAGAAAACATATCATTTGGTATAATGACATAGAAGAAGGGTTTAATATCTCTAAATACGTCTCAAATGGAATCATAGATGAATACACATGTGATCAAGATGACTTATGGGTTGCAATAAATAAACTATTAAATTTAATTATTCATTTGTCAGTCTGAGCTTTGTCGAAGACGAGTTTAAATCTCGATTTCTAAACCAACTTCGACAAGCTGGTACTGAGTTTATCGAAGTTCTCAGTTTGACAACCATTTTTTACATTTGACATGCCAAGTATTTTTCTCGGCATTGTCTAAATAATATCGAGAAGCTTATGAAAAAATATAAAATCATTTTACTGATAGCTCTGGTGACTATTTTGTTATCTCTAATCAGTTTCTTTTATATATTCAGTTTAAGCTCCTGTAGACATGGATGTGTACCGGTTTTATCAATACTGTTCTTTTTTATTGGAATTATATTATTAATAATAGGTGTTTTCTCTTTCTTTAAAAGTAAAAATTAATAAAAAAATGACTCCATACTACGCCGTAATCTTTACTTCCACAAAAAAGAACAACGATCCAGCCTATAATCAAATGGCAAAACTTATGGAATCACTTGCTATACAACAAGATGGTTACATGCATCATGATGCGGCAAGAAACGAGATAGGAATTACGGTTTCTTATTGGAAATCTCTTGAATCGATTTCTAAATGGAAATCACAAATAGATCATCAAACAGCTCAAAAACTAGGTAGAGATAACTGGTACGAGTGGTATAATGTGAGAATTTGTAAAGTGGAACGTGAGTATGAGTTTGGGAAGAAATAATTCTTCTCGACCATATTAAAAACTCCTCGCCTTAGAAAAGGCGAGGACAGATTAGCTAGCTTTGCTAGCAATCAGGAGTGGTTGAAAAGTATTTTTTTGATTTTATAAAGCTATTTAGTTAAAACCAGCATTTTTCATCCTTTCCGACCAAAGCTCGTTTCACTCACTTTGCCCACCTTTCCTTTTCTAAGGAAAGGAGTTTTTAAATTATTGTAGGTAATTCCGCTGCATAGCAGAATCGCTTGGAAAATTTTCGGTGATTGTTGAATATTAAGACTCTAATACGATCTTTAGCCGTTCCACAACTTGTTTTACTTTAATAGAACTAGTCGCTTTTTTATAACCTTTCACCACTTTATTCCCAAAAATAGAAGTAGGTACTAGAGGGAATTTATCTCTATTTGCGGTTAATTGATTTTCTTCTGGTTGTGCATAAGGTGCAAAACCTGCATAAGGATGTGTGTTACCCCATAATGTAATAACAGGAACGCCATATAAAGCCGCTAGATGGCCGTTACCGCTATCCATAGCAATCATAGCATCTAGTTGAGACATAACGCTTAATTCGTTCTCAAATGAAGTAATGCCTGCCATATTAATAACATTTGAGGTGGTACCTGCTATAATTTGCAGTTGTTCTTGTTCTTTCTTCC
Organism: Nonlabens sp. Asnod3-A02; assembly: GCF_045063755.1. Taxonomy (NCBI): domain Bacteria; kingdom Pseudomonadati; phylum Bacteroidota; class Flavobacteriia; order Flavobacteriales; family Flavobacteriaceae; genus Nonlabens; species Nonlabens sp. Asnod3-A02. The sequence goes on along the minus strand of NZ_JBEFOC010000008.1, from coordinate 548,863 downwards.
CACCACCGAATAGAAGTATCGTTATCTGATCATCTTGAGAGATAGCCTTTACGAGTTTCTTTGCTTTTTTTATAGTTACCGCTTTGGTTTCATGTGCAGCAAATGGTGCAAAACCTACCCATTTTGATGTTTTTCTACCTATTTGATCATGAATTTGAGGTAAAACGGCTTCTTTGGGTAAAAACTCGTTTCCTTTTAATTCGACTTTAAAACCTAACTCACGCAGCACGTTTGCATAGCGCTCTGTACTGTGTGTTAAGGGTTTAAAAAAAGTAGGATCGTTGATTAATTTCTTTTTTTCAGCGCGTCCTTTATCAATTTTAGATTTAGGAATACCTCTTAAAAAAGTACGTAATATTTTACTGCGCAGCACATTATGAAAATCTGCTACGGCATCTATTTTGAGAGCCTTAATTTCTTTAGAAAATCGGTAGAGTCCAGATACACCTTTGTGTCTATTATCTACATCGGCTTCTATAAACGTGATGTCTGGAATATGCTCTAGGATGGAACGGAATCGCTTTCGCGAAAGCGCAACTATCTCAACACTAGGATAATCTCTTTTTAAGGCTAATAAAACAGGAACGCACATGGCAATATCGCCCATAGCGCTTAGTCTAATGACGAGTATGCGTTGAGGTAGCGGCATGATTTATTTTAGAGCTCTGAGGACTGGATTAAGTTCGTCATCATTATACATTTTCATCTGTTTGTAGACTTTCATATACTTGTCACCACTAGAGATATCTTCTAACAGTTGGTCTAGTGCCGTCGATAAATCTACACGTTGTTCTAGAAGAATGTCTAGTTTTTTACTACAAGCATCTAGGTGATCTTGAGAAGCATCGGTACGAGTAGCTTCTTCATTCATGTGGTATATTTTTAACGCAAGAATGGACATACGGTCTACAGCCCATGCAGGACTCTCTGTATTGATAGTCGCATTATCATTAACCGTTACATCGCTATAAAGGTCTAAAAAATAACCATCTACATACTCTACCATGTCGGTACGATCTTGATTACTAGCATCTATCTTACGTTTAAGAGTAAGTGCAGCAACTGGATCTATTTGTGGATCTCTGATAATGTCTTCATAATGCCATTGTACAGTATCTATCCAGCACTTGCGATATAATAAATGCTCTATAAGGTTAGAATTACGGTCGTATGGGTTTTCAAAATCTTGATCTACCGTATTCACTACGTGATAGGTATCGATAACAGTTTGAAAAATTTTATTGGCTTTATCTGAAAACATATTCATTTTTTAAAAGTGCAAATATAAAGATTTAAGAACGCTCTAGAATCTAAGAATAAATAGAACTATCATAGTTATAAATGGAATCCATAATAGACTTTCTTTAACGATCTTATTTTCGGTTTCTTGTACCATTCTTGCGATAAATATAGACAGTAATGGTATTAATAGTAGGGCGCTACCGTTCATTACAAAAAATAAAAAGCCGCAAATACCAGAAAATCCTAGTACAGAAAATCGAGATCTAGCACTTATGGATATTTTAGGAAACCCAAATAAAAGCGCGATAGACATGATGAGACCTAGACTACTTACTATAGAAGAAACAGCAAATAATACATCTATCTCAAAGTTTATGTAGTAAAAACTTAGATCAAATTTATTAAATATTCTAAGGAAGAAATTTGTGCCTATATATTGATCTAGAGTAAATGTAAGTATAGATACACAAGCAATTGCGATAAAAGGTAGGATCCAATAATTAATATTTTTAAAAGCATAAATGACGATACTTAAAAATATAACGATAAAGAATAATGCACTCCAAGAGTGAAATACGGTTGCTAGAGAAACCCATAAGGAAGCATCAAATATTTTTCTAACCAGCCCTCTTCTAGTACGCATACTAAGCAATCTCCTTAATGCGAGTAAGATACAGTTGTATGCTATAAATATTTGCATATCAGAGAAGTATACTAATCCTATGACGAGTAAACAGCTGTAAATCCATAAGGAAAATGAGTTGTTATGAGTAAGCTCATTTTTAAGTGTTATAAACTGAAAAATAGCTATGGATGCCATGGCTAGAACAGAAATCCAAATGTATTTCCAACCTAGAAAAGGATGGTCTATTACAAAATAACCTACCATAATTGCCACCATCAAAAATGTGATGATGTAATGAATGGGTTTACTAGTTTTAAAAAAACTGGAAAGCATAGAGATTTTTAACTATTTTTGCAGTCGTAACAAGCAATTTACAGCAATGGAAACTTTATTAGACGCAATAGTAAGCTTATTTGAACTTATTTTAATTCCTTTTGATGCCTTGAGAGAGCTAGAAAACTCTAGTTGGTTTCTTGCAAACACTGTATCATGGATCGCAATAGCTATCCTAGTGGTTGCTTTTGTTTACTGGATGAAGCAACTTAAAGAGTACGATAAGGATGAGGATAAAACTCAAACTGGTCACTCTTTCTTAGGATAAGAAATCACTTTTTATAGGTCAAAACCTATATCAGTTCTATAATACATCTTATCAAAACTTAGTTTATCTAGGTTTTGGTAAGATTTTTTTAGTGCCTGTTTGAAATCAGGTCCAAAACTAGTTACCGCCATAACGCGACCACCGTTAGTCACTATTTTTCCATCTTTAAGAGCAGTACCGGCATGAAAGACCATGCTGTCTTCTACATTTTCTAGTCCAGATATTTCCATTCCCTTTTCATAGGCTTCTGGATATCCACCTGCCACACACATTACTGTTGTCGCACTTCTAGAATCTAGGATTAGGTTTTCTTTGTGTAGTTCCGCTTTCGCGAAAGCGTGTAAATGAGCCAATAAATCGCTAGAAATACGAGGTAAGACTACTTCTGTCTCTGGGTCTCCCATTCTCACGTTGTACTCAATTACTTCTGGTTCTCCATCTACGATCATTAAACCTATGAATACAAATCCTTTATAAACGATGTTCTCTTTTACAAAACCGTTAATAGTAGGTTTTATAACGCGTTCTTCTATTTTTTGCATCAACACATCGTCTGCAAATGGAACTGGAGATACAGCGCCCATTCCACCAGTATTAAGACCAGTGTCGCCTTCTCCTATACGTTTATAATCCTTTGCAGTAGGCATTACTTTATAAGAAGTACCGTCTGTCATTACAAAAATACTCATCTCGATACCGTCTAGAAATTCTTCTATCACGACTTTATTAGATGCCGCACCAAATTTGCCACCTACCAGCATTTCTTCTAGAGATTCTTTTGCCTCGTCTGCATGCTCGATAATAAGAACACCTTTACCGCCAGCAAGACCATCTGCTTTAAGAACATATGGAGGTTTAAGACTGTCTATAAAAGACATTCCTTCTTTAAGATTATCCTTAGTAAAACTTTTATAAGCTGCTGTAGGCACGTTGTTACGTTCCATGAATTCTTTGGCAAATTCTTTAGAACCTTCTAGAACTGCACCTTGTTTAGATGGACCTATAACGTTTACATGTTTCAACTCTTCTGTCTGGAAATAGTCATAAACACCTTCTACTAGTGGTGCCTCTGGACCTACTATTACCATAGTAACATCGTTATCAAGGACAAATTTCTTTATTGCAGGAAAATCTGTGATGCCTAGGTCTACATTAGTTGCTATTTCATGAGTACCTGCATTTCCTGGAGCTACGTATAGCTGGTTAAGAAGTGAACTTTTAATAATCGATTGTGCAAAAGCGTGCTCGCGGCCACCGCTTCCTAAAATGAGAACATTCATGAGTTGTGTTTATGGAATGCAAAAATAAGTTTTACCTTGCTCAATGATAGCTTGATTTATCAAAATGCCACTAAAACTTTTTGACAACATATTAAAACTACAAGGTTTTGAGATCAATAGAGCTCGTAAAGAGTTTGATAACTTGGTTTCTAACGGTAATGTAGGTTTGCAAAATCGCAAAGAATCTATAGTAAAACACCATCTTACTAACAATCATTTTTACAATAGTTTAGTTGTGAATAAAGAGGTGTTATGGAAAGATTTACCTGTTTTAAGTAAACGTAATTTACAACAGCCGCTGCACGAGCGACTAAGTAAAAGTTATACCGTAAAGAACATTTTTAAAGGTAAAACGAGTGGTTCTAGTGGGCACCCATTTACTTATGGTAAAAATAAGTATGCACACGCTATGACTTGGGCAGCATTTCACCATGTTTATGAGCAGCATGGGATTAATTTAAACACTTCTTTACAAGCTCGTTTTTATGGTATTCCTTTAAGCGGTAAAGGAAAATACCTTGAGCTTATTAAAGATTTTGTGAGCTATCGCAAGCGCTTTCCTATTTTTAATATGAATGATGCGGTTCTAGAAAGCTTTCTCAACAAGTTCAAGAAAAATAAATTTGAATACTTAAATGGTTATACGAGCAGTATTGTATTACTAGCTAAGTATTGCGAGCAGAAAAATACGGTTCTTAAAGATATTTGCCCAACTCTTAAAATTTGTATTGTAACAAGCGAAATGCTTTTTCTAGATGACAGATTATTGTTAGAGAAATGGCTAGGAATTCCTGTTATAAATGAATATGGAGCAAGCGAAGTAGGATTAATAGCTATGCAAAATACTCAAGGAAACTTTGAGGTGAATCAGCAAAATCTGTATGTAGAAGTAGTTGATAATGACAACCAGCCAGTTCCTGACGGAACGATAGGTAGAATTCTAGTTACAGATCTCTATAATCTAGCACACCCTATGACACGTTATGAAATAGGAGATTTGGGTAGTTTAGAAACTTTAGAAAATGGTACTAGAATATTAAAAGATCTACAAGGTCGTACTAGTGATATAGCAATACTGCCTAGTGGTAAAATAGTACCAGGACTGACTTTTTATTATGTTACTAAAACAGTCATAAAAGAAGATGTGAACATTCTTGAATTTATAGTCATTCAGAAAAAACCAGATGCTTTTGAAATCCAGTACGTGAGCAAAAGGGAGATAAATACATCTATAAAAGAGAGTATTCAAAACGCTATGGATGAATATCTAGAACCAGGATTATCTTTAAAATTTACCAGACTCAAAGTTCTTGATAGGAGCAAACGTGGCAAATTGAAACAGTTTATGAGTGAGGTTTAAGATTTTAAAACTTTTTCAACGCAACCTATTAGATGTAACAGCATCTTACTAGTAAACTAAACCAAATGAAAAAGATTATTCTATTTTTATTCGTCTCAATAGTATTTGTGAGTTGTAATTCTGATGATGATTCTACTTCAGTGCCAATTACTTTAATTTCAGAAAACAGTTTACACGGTAATGGACAAGAAGGTATTATTGAACAAAATAGGGTTATAACTGACAGTGTTACTTGGAATAACTTGATAGCCTCAATGGATTCTGTAAATATGGTATCAGATCAATTTACAGAGACTATTATAGATTTTAACACATATACAGTTATCGCTGTTTTTGATGAGGTGAGACCTTCTAGTGCATACGATCTAGAAGTTCATATCTTCCAAAACACCTCTAATATTATTGTGGATGTAAATAATATCAACTTTGGTGAAAACGAATTTAACATAGTTCAACAACCGTTTTACATAGTGAAAATTGAAAATAGTAACTTACCTATTGTTTTTCAATAAATTATTCGCTTTTTAAGAAATCGACTTTTATTTTCATCCTATTCTTCACAATAAACTGCTCATAAAAGAATCGCAACATCATCCAGCTGCTTTTAATAGTAGAATATCCCAAATGCGATCTATACACGGCATAGTTATACTTGATAAGGTCCAGTTTATTTGAGGATAAACCATCTCCTAAACGGTAACTAGCTATGGGTTCTTGAATACCTATGGCACTACCTGCTTTTTTAACGATATCTAACCACATCGCCCAGTCTTGTCGTTTACGTAAATTAGGAACTGCTATTTTACCTAGAACAGCAGCGTTATAAATACCGGTTAGATTACCTAGGTAATTACTTTTATGTAGTTTTTGATACGTTAGCTTTTCAAATACCTTGTGGATAGCTATAGGCTTTTCTGGTATGGTTTTAAAAATCTCATAAGCACCATAACAGACTAGCGCATCTTGAGATTTCATAGCGTTAATTTGCGTTTCTAGCTTATGTGGTTTCCATAAATCGTCTGCATCTAAGAAAGCGATGTAGGTGCCAGTTGCAGCATCTATGCCTTTGTTACGTGTTATTCCAGCTCCAGAATTAGTGGTGTTCTTTAAGGTAATAAAAGTTATTTCTTGAGAAGAGTTTTTTGCTGCATACGCTTTCGCGAAAGCGTAACTACCATCAACACTACAGTCGTCTATAGTAATAATTTCTAGCGGTCTATGAGTTTGCGATATAATGCTGTCTAGAGATTCTTGAACCGTTGCCATGCTGTTATAAGTAGGCATTATGATAGAAACGAGGCTCATCTAGTAGGCTTTTTCTTCACCCTGAAAAACATTTGCAATGGTTTTAAAGATGATTTTTATGTCTACAGCAATATTCCAGTTTTCTATATAATAGATATCATTGCGCACGCGTCCTTTTATATCTTCTTCAGTTTCTACCTCGCCTCGATATCCACTTACTTGAGCGAGTCCCGTAATGCCTGGTTTCACAAAATGACGCACCATAAACTTATCGATACGCTCTGCATACATGTGTGTATGGCTTACCATATGTGGTCGCGGTCCTACCACACTCATATCTCCTAGAAGTACATTAAAGAACTGTGGCAACTCGTCTATACTGGTCTTGCGTAAAAATCTTCCAATTTTAGTAATTCTAAGATCACCACGTGTTACCTGATGTAAATGTGCGGTCTTATTAGGGACCATAGATCTAAATTTATAACAAGTAAACTCTTTGTAATCTAGTCCATTACGTGCTTGTTTAAAAAAGACAGAGCCTTTAGATTCTAACTTTATGATGATAGCAACTATAGGTGTTAACCAGGACATAACAAATAAAATAACAAATAGGGAAAAGATAATATCAAAGGCTCTTTTACCAAATTTATTTGCGACGTCATCCAGTGGTATTTCTCTTAAAGAAAGCACAGGTGTCAGGCCGTAATAGTCATAATGCAACTGCTTAGAAAGTACAGCCTCGGTGTCTGGTATAAATTTGAGAGTTCTCAAATTATTATCTGCAAAGTCAGTTAGTTCTACTAGTTGATCATTATTCAACTCTTTAACAGAGCAAAAAATCTCGTCTATTTGATGTTCTACGACCCATTCTAGAAAACTGTTTATGGAGAACGCAGGAGAATGCACATCGACTACTTTTTTAGAACGATAACCATAATCTGTATGTATCTCAAAGAACTCATTTAAACGCTCTGTTTCTTCATTTACACCTAGTATGGCAACATTTCTATAATTACCACCTAGAACACTTCTATAATTCTTAAGAATGAAAAACAGACTTATTTTAATGATAGAGATGCTAGCTACTGTGGCAGCTATATAATTAAAGATAAGAGTAGACTCTCTATTTAAATCATAGTAATAACCAAAAAAGGCAAATACCACAAAACCAAAAAAGACAGATTGCTTTGCAAGGCGCATGAGTAAAGTGGTCAACTTTGTATTCCTGCGTATCTTGTAAAAGTCTAGTTGCATAGATACGATAATCCAGCAGATACCTATAAAAATGCTATAAGTGAGTAGGTCAAAATTTTCTACAAAAAAATAAGACGCAGCAAGAATGATCAAACCTAAATCTACAACGTAAGAAAGAGGTCTTATAAAACCAGAAAACCGGCCATTACGATAGGCTATACTATCTGCGGATATGTTTTGTAAAGTCTTTGTGGTCACGTTTGTTTAATTCTGCAGTAGATAACGATTTGAAATAATCATAAGTTAACTTCATTCCTTCTTCTCGACCTACCTTAGGTTCCCAATCTAGAATTTTCTTTGCAAGTGAGATATCTGGACGTCTTTTGAGTGGATCGTCTTGAGGTAAATCTCTATAAACTACTTTCTGGTCAGTTCCAGTCATGGATATAATTTCCTCAGCAAAATCACCTATAGTAATCTCATTAGGGTTACCTATGTTTACAGGGTCAGAATAATCACTAAGTAGCAACCTATAAATTCCTTCTACCTGGTCATCTACATAACAAAAAGATCTGGTTTGTGACCCATCACCAAAAACGGTAATGTCCTCACCTCTCAACGCTTGCCCCATAAAAGCAGGAATTACACGACCATCGTTAAGTCGCATTCTAGGACCATAAGTATTAAAAATACGTACGATTCTAGTTTCTAGACCATGAAATCTATGATAAGCCATAGTCATCGATTCTTGAAAACGTTTTGCCTCATCATAAACACCACGCGGTCCTATAGTATTTACATTACCATAATAACTCTCATCTTGAGGGTGCACAAGTGGATCTCCATAAATCTCACTAGTTGAAGCGATTAATAGGCGTGCATTTTTAGCTTTGGCAAGACCTAGTAAATTATGCGTTCCTAGAGAACCTACCTTTAAAGTCTGTATAGGTATTTTTAAATAATCAATAGGACTTGCTGGACTGGCAAAATGCAAGATATAATCCACATCACCAGCAACATGCACGTAGTTAGATACATCGTGATTATAGAATTCAAAATCTTCATGAGGGAAAAGATGTTCTATATTTTTAAGATCACCAGTAATAAGGTTATCCATTGCTACCACACGGTAACCTTCTTTAATAAAACGATCACAAAGGTGTGAGCCTAAAAATCCAGCCGCACCAGTAATAAGAACTCTTTTTTTCATTTAATAGATAATTGAATAAGATCGTAAAGATAGCAAAATTGAAAGGGTAGTAAAGCCGCTTTCTTTGGAATCATAAAAGCGATGGCATTAATGAATAATATTCATATTCATTTTCTGTCTTTACGTTCTTCATCTCTTTCCCATTTTAAACTGTCTAACATAATATTCCAGTGATTTGTTTTAAGAGAGAAAACCCTAGGGTCTATTTCTTTAAGTTCAGATAAAAGTAATTCATAACTTTGATCAGTAAATTCATTTTCAAAAATTGAATTAGGTTCTAATTTAATTAAATTATTTAAGAAGGAATCGATTTTAAGGACACACTGTGCAAAGCATGAGAGGTTAGAATTAATTAATATTTCTTCAAAAAAATTATCGTGATTAAAATAAATTAATTCTTCTGTAGCTATATTTATAGCTATAGGATCACCTGATCCATTAGAACCTATTGATAAGAAATTATCGTAGTTAATATCTTGTAATTTCCACAGATAATTGACTGTCTTAAGGTTCTTTTCTTTTAAATTTTCAAAAGAAAATTCCCAACATTCTGATGGCATTCCTATTTCTCTCAAGAAATCAAAATTGACTGAATTATAGTTATTACTTTTATTGTCAAAGTATAGAATTTCACTTGCTATAGTATTCCATTTTCTCAACTGATCTTTCTTTAGCATTATAATATCTTTTCAAAAATAAACTCATTAGGATCTAAAATAACACCATCATAGTTATCGAGTTTTTCTCGCGCTGCAACACCTGGAAAATCACCTTTGTAATCTTGCATATCTGTCATGATCTGGAAATGAAGATGTGGTGAATAACCGCCGTTTTCTCCTGGTTTTCCTAGAGTTGCTATGGTCTCGCTTTCGCGAAAGCGGAATCCAACAACCCATTTATCCATATCACTTATAGAGAGATGTCCATAAAGTGTGTAGAGTTTTTTACCATTAAAATCATGTTCTAAGATCAAGGTAGGTCCATAATTCCCTGCATCATCGTTGTGCGCATAACTATGTACCACGCCATCCATAAAAGCATGAACGGTTGTGCCGGCTGGAGCCCAAAGATCTATTCCCATATGGATGTCGCGTACCACACCAGCCTGGAATCTAGCCGATTTTCTATACAAGGCGCGTTGTTCTAGATAGCCACCATGAGCGATGTATTTGCCGGTTAGGGTACGCTTTTCTTCTAGGTATTTTTCAAATGTAGAGATGTCACTCACATCGTTCTTATCCCAAAAAGTATTATTAACCGACAGGTCGATTGGGAAATAATCATTTTTACTGTATTTAGAATCAATGAGATGTTTAAAAGACATGAGGAGAATACTTAATTAAGAGCTAGCAATTTAACAAAATAACAAAGCTTGTGTTATGGATAAGCGCTTTAAATCTTCAATAAATTGCCGTATTTTTAAACCAAAGAATTTTGATATGATCAATAGAACGGTAAAAGGTGTGGAAGAGGCACTGGAAGGCGTTAAAAGCGATATGACTTTAATGGTAGGTGGTTTTGGACTGTCTGGTATTCCAGAAAATAGCATCGCGCAGCTAGTAAAATCTGGTGTAAAGAATCTGACTTGTATTTCTAATAATGCTGGTGTGGACGATTTTGGACTTGGGTTATTACTTCAAGGAAAACAAATCAAGAAAATGATCTCTTCTTATGTAGGAGAAAATGACGAGTTTGAACGACAGATGTTGAGTGGAGAGCTGGAAGTCGATCTTATCCCTCAAGGAACTCTAGCCGAAAGATGTCGCGCTGCACAATCTGGTATTCCTGCATTCTTTACTCCAGCTGGTTATGGTACTGAAGTAGCCGAAGGTAAAGAGGTACGAGACTTTAATGGAAAACCACATATTCTAGAACATGCCTTTAATGCAGATTTTGCTTTTGTGAAAGCATGGAAAGGTGATGCCGCAGGAAATTTAATATTTAAAGGTACAGCACGTAATTTTAATCCAGTTATGTGTGGTGCTGCAACCATTACTGTTGCTGAGGTAGAAGAACTAGTCCCTGCAGGAGAATTAGACCCAAATGAAATTCATATTCCGGGAATTTTTGTGAAGCGTATTTTTCAAGGTGAGAAGTATGAGAAACGTATTGAGCAAAGGACTGTTAGGAAGAGAGAATAAAAATGCTGAAACCTTTCCCTAACCCTAAAGGGTAGGTTTCTTAATAATACTATTGTTTAAAAGCTTTTGTTTCCGCACCCTTTAGGGTTGGGGAACGGAAACTATAAAATATAAGTTTGAGCGATTGAGAATTGTTTAAAACCTCTAACGCCAGGACGTTTACCAAAGAAAAAATCATGTTAGATAAAATAGGAATAGCAAAGAGAATAGCACAAGAAGTAAAAAACGGATACTATGTGAACCTAGGAATAGGAATTCCTACACTGGTAGCAAACTATGTCCCTGATGGAATGGAAGTAGAGTTTCAGTCAGAGAATGGTGTTTTAGGAATGGGACCTTTTCCATTTGAAGGAGAAGAAGATGCAGACGTTATTAACGCTGGTAAACAAACCATTACTACCATGCCTGGAGCTAGCTTTTTTGATAGCGCAACAAGTTTTGGGATGATACGTGGACAGCATGTAGATCTTACTATATTGGGAGCTATGGAAGTGGCAGAAAATGGAGACATTGCTAACTGGAAAATACCAGGTAAAATGGTAAAAGGAATGGGCGGTGCTATGGATCTTGTAGCCAGTGCAGAGAATATTATAGTAGCTATGATGCATACTAATCGTGCTGGAGCATCAAAACTGCTTAAAAAATGTTCTTTACCACTTACTGGTGTGAACTGTATCAATAAAGTAGTTACTAACCTTGCTGTCCTTGAAGTAACAGAAAAAGGTTTTAAACTCTTAGAACGTGCGCCTGGTGTAAGCATAGAAGATATTCAAAACGCTACCGAAGGAACACTGATTATCGATGGAGATATTCCTGAGATGAGTATTTAAAACTTTTTACTTCCCAAGGGTAGAATTAATTCTACCCTTGGAAATCAAATCATAAGTATGGATTACAATATCCTAAAAAAGTCACTTCAAATGGTGGCAGATTTTGCTCAAAATACTCATAGTATAAATACGGTTTCTGAGTTTTTAATTGTTCATGAAAGAAACCTAAAAATGTTACATCACTATGTCGTGGAGCATAATGATGATTTTGTAAAAGAATTATTGACTTCTATACCACAAATCTCACCTACTGAAGTGAAACAATATATAGAACATGATCGTGGTCTTGCAACTAATAAAAGAGGTGGGCTATACACTTTAATAAAACTGTTTATGAATAACGGTAAAGAAGATATCGAAGTCCTTAAAGAGAAATTTGACTTTATAGCAAATCGCAATAATACCATCATTATGATTTTGAATAATAGTGGTTTTTAACTAAGCTTAAAACAGCTTTTTAGAAACCAACACGCCAAGTATTTGTCTTGGCATGTTTGGTTAAAGTAGATAAGTTAAAAATATTGATCTTCATTCTATTATCGAGAATGAATTTAGACTATGCCAACACGTATAGTTGGCATGTCAAATTTTAAAAACTTTATTATTTCTGTTTGATACATTTATGGAATAGCAAAAAGTTAGTATTCCAACCATTCTAATTCTCCATCGAGTTCTTGATTACAAAACTCTAGATGAATAACTCTTCGATCAGAGTTGCTTGTTGATTTATGAGAAGCATGAAGCAATAAAGGCTTCATAAGCATGTATTCACTTTTGTTTAGTTTACAAATTAATTCATCGTCTGTATTGATCCGATTTATTTGTTCTCTTTTTAAAATACCGTTAGAATGCGAGTTTTTAATAACTCGTAAAGCGCCGTTTTCTTCATTAGTGTCATCTAGATGGATACGTACAGTTATTGTGTTTTCTAAAATACGTTTTGGAGGTATTACACCGTGTTGTTCTTTTTTAAATGTCCATCCTTTATATCCCTCGGTATCGATTTTTTCTTTTACACCAATACTTAAGTCTTGATGATAAGGAACAAACCAGTTAGACATTGCTGGTTTATTGAAGTAGATAGATTTAGTTAGAGAGTATTGTTCTTTAATTAAATACTTTAAAATAGGAATCTCAAAAAGAATATTTAAGTCTGGAAGTCTTTTAATTAATTGTCTAATAGCATATTTATCTGCCTGAGAATTATTTTCAAAATAAGCATTTAAGTTACTTTCAATTTTTTGAATAATAGAGTTGTCAATAGATTGATCATTAAATGAAAAACCATCTTTATGAAGCTTTTGAAATGTGTCTGAAATCATCATACTTCTAAACTATTTAACTCATTAAAAATGTATTACTATACTTATTATTTTTCCTTTTAAAATTTTTATTTAAACGGTTTTATCATATCAAAAAGGGTGGAATTAATTCCACCCTTTTTGATATTTGAGTCTAAAACTTTCTCTTAAACCTCATCAAAATTCACCACAACCTTTGCACTAGTTGCATAAGCTTGACATGCTAGTGAGAGTCCAGCTGCAACTTCCTTATCGGTTAAGATCGCATTTTTTGCCATTTGTGCACTACCTTCTTCTATCTGGCATATACAAGAGCTGCAAATACCGCCCTGACAACTGTACGGTGCATCGATGTCATTTTTAAGCATGGCATCTAGTAAAATCTCGTCTCTTTTTACAGTAAGTGTGTGCGTCTCATCATCGAGTATTACCGTAAGCTCAGTTAAATGACTGTCTTCTGATATTTCTATTTTATTCTCTTTGGCAGCAAAAAGTTCGAACTTGATGTTCTCCTTTGTAAGAACCTCTTTTTCTACCAGATTATCTGTCGCCATAGAAATCATCTCTTCTGGTCCACATAGGTATGCTTTTGCAAAAGTGAGATCGGCAACTTCTTGTTTCAAGAAAAAGTTGAGGTTAGATTTACTCACACGTCCGAATAATGCCTCATCACGCTCCTCACGAGAGAAACAATATTTAAGGAAAAAACGACCTCCATATTGATCCTTAAGATCATTGAACTGCTCGTAGTAAATAGTTTGTGCTACCGACTGATTTCCATAAATCAAGGCCACTTTGCTTTCTGGCTCATTCGTAAGTACTTCCTTGATAATAGAAGTAATAGGAGTAATACCACTACCTGCTGCTATCATCAAATAATTTTGAGCGGTTTCACTTTTTTCATGAATAAAAAGACCGTCTGGTGTAGCAACTTCTAGCTGGTCACCTGCACGCAATGTCATGGCATAGTTAGAAAAAACACCTTTTTCTACTGCTTTAATAACCACTTTTAAATCATTTTCATGCGGCGCGCTGGATAGAGAGTAAGCACGACGTACTTCTTCTCCATTTATGGTAGCTTTGAGCGTTAAGTACTGACCAGAGATGTAGTTAAAATCTGCTGTGAGGGCTTGAGGTATATCAAATATAATCTCTACTGCCTGAGAAGTAACTTTGGTAACTTGTTTTATAGTAAGATGATGAAAAATCATGTGGTATATTTAAAGCTGCAAAAGTAATAAAGGAAATCGAGCTGTAACATTTTTAACAAAATGATTACTTATAAATCAAATCACACCAAAATGATCAAACAATTTATCAACCTTGAGTGGAAGAGCTTTTTTAGAAGTGCAGCTTTTAAAAAGAATCTAGCCTTTAAAATCTTTCTTGGATTTTTTGCATTGTTATTGATTCTAGAATTTGCAGGAGCAGGAGCAGTAAGTTTCTTCTTAATCGAAGACGGGATAGAAGATGGTACAATTACAGGGACAGACCCTTTTCAAGTAGTAAATAGGTTTCTTATCTACTGGTTGGCTGCAGATTTAGGTTACCGTTATATGTTACAAAAGATGCCAGTGGCAAACATAAGACCACTACTTTATTTGCCATTTTCAAAAAGTAACATTGTAAAATATGCTTTAGGTAAAACTCTACTATCATTTTTTAATATTTTACCAGCTTTCTTTTTTGTGCCATTCAGTATAGTATTGTTGGTACAAGGTTATAATCCAGTAGGTGTTATAAGCTGGCATCTTGCTGCCGTTTTTATCACTTTAAGTATCAATTTCTTAAATATTTTCATGAATAATATGGATAAAGTTTTTTATCCTATGCTAGTTATTCTGGTAGGACTAGGTATTCTACAGCGATATGAGATTTATGATATTACACAGCACACAGAACCTGTTTTCAGCTTCTTTTATAATCAACCATGGAGTTTTGTAATTCCATTGTTAATTGCTGCATCTCTAGCTTATTTTGCTTACGGTTATTTTTTAAAGCAACTGTACTTAGATACAGGACTTAAGTCTAAAGCCAAAGAAGCTACAACAGAAGATTTGAGTTTCTTAAATCGTTTTGGCTCTATTTCTACTTATTTAAAAAATGACATCAAATTAATAAAACGTAATAAAAGAGCCAAAATGACTTTTATAATGGGTTTCTTAATTGTTTTCTATGGTTTGTTTTTTATGTCAGGTCAGTTTGGTAACTACGGAAAAGTATTTGCAGGAATATTTGCCACAGGTGGATTCTTATTCAGCTTTGGTGGTCTAGTACCTTCTTGGGATAGTAGTTACTATAAACTCATGATGTCGCAAAACATCCCTTACCGCGATTTTTTAATGAGTAAATGGTGGTTAATGGTTATAGCAACTGCAGTAAGTACGGTATTAGCTACTTTCTATTTATACTTTGGTTGGGACTGGTGGTTTGCTATTCTAGCAGGTGCAGCTTATAACATAGGTTTTAATAGCTCTGTAGTACTTTTAGGCGGTGCTTATGTAAAAACACCTATAGATTTAATGAGTTCTAAAAAAGCTTTTGGAGATTCTAAAGCCTTTAATGCAAAAACCTTTTTATTGATTATTCCTAAAATGCTTTTACCGGTAGGTATTTATGCCTTATTTGGTGAGACACTGGGTTCTAATTATGGTTTTATAGCCATTGCAGTAACAGGGGTTCTGGGTCTATTGTTTAGAAATAAGATCTTTACTTTAATAGAAAAAATCTATAAAACAGAGAAGTACGACACGATAGCAGCTTATGCTCAAAAGGATTAACTGGTCTGTGAGGACTGTTTAGATTCCGCTTTCGCGAAAGCGAAATAATAACCAACTTTTAATACAACAAGATTATGATTTCAATAACAAACCTTTCAAAAGTATATAACGGCGTTTCTGTTCTAAATATTGAAGAGCTAAAAATCGAAAAAGGCCAAGCGATAGGTCTAGTAGGAAATAATGGTGCAGGAAAAACAACTTTATTTTCTTTGCTACTCGATTTGATCCAGCCTACGACTGGTTATATTTTGAGCAATGATATTAAAATAAGTGAGAGCGAGGACTGGAAACCTTTTACGAGCGCTTTTGTAGACGAAAGTTTCTTAATAGGTTATCTAACACCTGAAGAATATTTTTACTTTATAGGTGAATTAAGAGGGCAGAATAAAGCAGATATCGACGCACTGATTGCTTCTTATTCTGACTTTTTTAATGGTGAAGCCGTGGGACAGAAAAAGTACTTGCGTGATCTTTCTAAAGGAAACCAAAAGAAAGTAGGAATAATTGCTTCTTTAATAGGTAATCCGGAAGTGGTAATTCTCGATGAGCCGTTTGCAAATCTGGACCCTTCTACTCAAATACGTTTAAAGAAAATTATTAAAGGACTTGCTGACGATCCTAACACTACTGTTTTAGTCTCTAGTCACGATTTACAACATGTTACTGAGGTAGCACAAAGAGTTGTGTTGTTAGAAAAAGGAAAAGTAATGATGGATAAAGTAAAAACATCTGGAACTTTTGCAGAGTTAGAAGGTTATTTTAAAGGGATCTCTGAGAGTTATGCTCCTACTGCAGCGATAAGCGAGGAAGAGTAAAACTATGTTGAATTTCAATACTAATTTAAATAATTTAATATGAGTCCAAGATTTAAAATGTTAGGAATTCACGTGATTATTTTTTTGAGTGTTTTTTTACTGGTGAGATATATTATGATGCAGTTTATTGTAGATCCTACGTTTTGGACAACTTTAATCCCTGTAGGGGTGGCCTGGTTAATTGCACCCAGACCTCATGTTACTCAATTGCAGTCTGGTAAGGAGTATGGGCTTAAATTCCTTTTTGGTAAGAAGGTAATGAAGATGTAGGTATCTTTGAAGAAAATAATTATCATGAGCCCTAAAATTAAATCATTCCTTATTTATGGTATTTCGTTTACTGTATTATTCTTGATTTCTAGATATATAGTCATGTTGTTAATGGAGCCTGGTATGTTAACTACATTTATACCATTAGGTGTAGCTATGGTTGTAGCACCTAAACCACACATGGAAGAAACCCAAAACGGTAGAGAGTACGGTTTAAAGTCTATCTTTTTTAAGAAGCCGTTTAAGATGTAATTTCTTATTGTACTCTCCAGCGGCCCTGGTGTTTTAGTTCTTTTACTATTTCTTTTATGGCATCGGCTTTTTCTTTATCTGTTTCATAACGTTTACCATTACTATAGGACTTAGAATAAGTTTTAGTTACTAGAGTGTTTTTTTGACCTAGTTTAAAAGCCACGTACCTAATATATGTTTGCTCCTGGTAACTTCCTTTCTTTTTAAATTCAAAGAGGTATAAGGCTACTTTATCATCTTTGTCTGTGGTGATTACTTTCTTTTCTATGAGACTTAGTTGTTCTTCATTCTTATCAAACAATTTTGCAGTAAGTGCAATACTCCTTGCTAGTTCTTCTTGAGTTACTTGTGGAGAGAGCATTACATCTCTCTTAGAAGCAGTGATAACTACTTGCGCTTTAAGAGAATTATCTTCTTCTATAAGTTCTTGTAATCGCAGTGGTATAGATTCTTCATTCTGTTTTAATAGCGTAAAATACTCTGCTAGGGCTTCTTTTTTACCGCTATCTAATAATTTAGTAAAAAAGTCTTGTGCGTTTTTATCTTTTCTAAATGGAAAAATCAATTTCACATAACTAGTAAGCAAGCCATTTGAGTTATAACTATAACTAGATTTGCGTGCACTCAATGTTCTTTTAATCTCTATTTTTCCATCTGTAATTATTTGTTTACGGTATTTTTTATAAACCTTCTTTTTTACATAATTAGAATCCTTTACTCGTGCTAGCAGCTCATAAACAGGTTCTTTATATTCACTTATAGATGCATAGGTAAGTAAGTCTGGAAATAATCTAGAGGATAATTTTAAAGAATCTCCATATCTATTTAAAGCACTAGAGATGCCAGACTGTTTTAAAGGAAGATCTTTTTCTAGTAACTCCAGTACCTTATCATGATCTGTAGTGGTCTTATTTCTTAATAACTCTTTAAGTATAATAAGTTGTACATCAGGATCATTATAAGAAGTCTCGTATAAATTTGTGATGTATGGAAGTACTCTTGAATCCTCTAACTTCATTAATTCTCCTAGAGTGTATTCTTTAATGTCTTTAAGACTCTTATCATTTATATCTACCGTATTGATTAAATTAATCATCTGTGGGATATCCTTTGCCTTAAATTTTATCTTTCCACTTGCTTCAAAGACTATGGTGTCTTTTGCAGCTACATTTTTAAAGAATATTTCTGTTTTATCGCTAAAAACATCCTTACCCAATAAGGTGTCGCTAGGTGTAAAACTGTCGTAGAATTGGCTTACAAATGGAGATGTTTGTGCCGTGCTATCTATTACCGTTTTAAGATGATAAATGCGTCCTTTATAATACATACTTTTTGCCAGTATATGCTTAGCACTTAGACTGTCTTTAAAAGTTCTTTCATAGATAAAGAGACTGTCCTTTTGAGTTTTTTTCTTGTTTTTTGCACGCATATTATTGCGATATAACTTCATGGTAGACCAGTCTTCTGTATCTACCTCTTTCCATAGATCATTAGGTTTATGAAACATTTGTAAATCATGAAACTTTTCCATTTTCACCTCTATTTGCTCATTTGCAGCTGTGGTATAGTAAGTTGTTTTCTTACTCGCTTCATAAGGTTTAATCTCATCACGAGAGTATCTGTTTCTTGCAGTAGGAGCTATAACAGGGCTTTTAACGTTAAAGAATAGAGCAGTGTCTTGTACAGTTTCAAATTCTTTATAGTCTATTTTATTAAAAGATAGAGAATTGAAAAAAGCATCGGCATTTTTTTGATCAGTTCCTGTATAGCCTAATAAATAATAACTACCGTCCTTTACTATTGCTTTAAGTTGGATTTTAGAGTCGGTAATAGTGTCCATGACAGCTGTCGCACGATAACTGTAATAAGGTGTTTTTTCTGTAGAGCCGCTCTCTTTCTTATAATCTAGATCTTCTAGAAATTCATCTATTATAAATTGTGCTTCAAATTTATCCTCTTCGATATAATCGGTATCAAAAACTGGAGATTCTTGTAGAAAATAAAAAGAGTCTCCATCAGTTCCTTGTAAAAATGTTTTACCAGGGTTATCGATATTGGTACCTACTATATGTTCAGGAAATAGAACCTCATACTTGTTGTAAGGGGCAATAAACTTTTTTAACTTTTTACTGACAGGTGATAAGGTGATAGAATCAAATATGGATTTTTCATATCGTTTTACATAATCCAGTTTACCACCCAATTTTACAACCACTAATTCTAATGGAGTTTTATAAATATGGTATTTCTGGTAATCCCCTTTTTTAGTTTTATTGAGAATAGAAAAGCCAGGGTAAGGAAGTGTAAACTCTTTCTTTTCAATAATTTCTCCTGGTATATCTTCAAAAAGCACATTGTTTAAAAATTCTAAATCAATAATTTTTTTATTGGTGTGTAAATAATCGAGAGTGTTGATTCTAGAAATAGTTAAGAATGCACCATTAGTCATCTCTGGCATCATATAAAATGACTGATTACTGATGCTAAATTCGCGTAGATTATCAAATGTATTTAAAGAAATGGATTGATCAGGGGTACGCTTTCGCGAAAGCGTAGGAGCAACAAAACTCTCGTCCAGATTTTTCTTCTCTCTTTTAGCTAACTCAGTTTGTTTAGAGGTTAATGCTTTTACAGTATAGCCTTTACGTTGCAGCATTTGTATCATCCCTTTTTTACCAGGTAAATGTGCGGCGCCTACACCTGCAAATATTGATTTTGAGCTCATGATAGAATCCATAACCTGTACCATGTTCTCATTGCGATCATAAAGCATGTTCTTTCTATAATACTCTGTATTAGTTGCCGCACCTATAGAGTCTAGTAGAGAAATATTGCGATCTCGATATACATTTTCTTGTATGTCATATCGATTTTCTTTTTCTAGACGCTCTAGCAACCATTTATCAATATCTTTTTTTCCAGGATTAGTCGCGGCTTTTGAAGTTAGGTATTGAGATTCTTTAAAATCTTCTAGACTTATTATGGGTTTTCCAGCCTTTTTTCCAGCCTGAAATATGAACATATCTAGATAAGTCTCTTCTTCAAAGTTATCTGACTCGCTGCTTTTACGATATAGATAACCGTTTAATGCTCTATCATTCATCCTTATACTAGATCTAACCATTTGAGGATCTGGATGCTCTAGTTTAAAGATACTTTTGTAAAAAGAAGATCTATAGGACATGGATGGGTTTTGAACTGAGAGTATTTGTTCTTTGTAGTATTCTCCCATCCATTGTGTTGGGTCAGATTCTAGTGCGATAGCATCTACTTTATTTAAAGAAGTAAAAAACACATCGTCTAGTCTAAAAGCTACTTTACTACTTACATGCATGGTACCATATAAATATGACGGTTTTTCTAAACCATTTCCACTAATTTCCCATAACAGGCTGTTATCTGTTTGTGATTTTGAGAAGGAAGAAAATAAAACGACTGTTATAAATAAAAGATAATATTTCATATAAAATGATAAAGTAAATAAGCTATCAAAAATGATACCTAGTATAGATGTCTAAAAGTAGGGCAAAGACATTTTGAAATCAAACGTTTAACGATCTGTTTTTATATTCACCTTTCTATAAAATTAATTAGTTGCAAGATCTAAACATCACAGAAAGTAAAAAATCCTTATTTTTACCATCTTTCACAATATCAACGCGGTATTTGGAGTTATGGACGTTAGTTTAAAACCTATTTTTTGAAACAGTTTTTCTACAATATTTGTATCGCATTTCTACTCATAGCTATTATTACCGGCTGTAGTAGGAAAAACAATTCTTTTATAAGTCGTAATCTTCATGCTGTTGGGACAGAGTATAATGTTCTTTATAACGGTAACCTTGCTTTACAGGCTGGTCTCGATGGACTAGAACAAACTTATAAAGATAATTACTGGGATATTCTCCCGGTAGAACGCATGACTTTAAAAGATCAAGTATTCTTGCCAGGTGAAAAACCAGCAGATCCTAACTTTGAACGTGCCGAAGAAAAAGCAGTAAAAGCAGTGCAAAAGCACTCCATGCTCATAAATGAAACAGAATATAATCCACAAGTGGACGAGGCTTACATGCTATTAGGTAAGGCTAGATATTATGACCAGCGTTTTATACCTGCGTTAGAGGCATTTAATTACATATTGCAATTTATGCCAGAGAGCGACCAGATCAACCAGGCCAAAGTATGGCGTGAGAGAACTCATATGAGACTGGATAATAATGAAATAGCAATTAAAAATTTAAGTAAATTACTTAAAGAAGAAAAAGGCGACATAGAACAAGAAGATCTCGCTATTGCAAACGCAACTCTGTCTCAAGCTTTTTTAAACATAGAACAAGTAGATAGTGCGTTACTTTACATGAATCGTGCAGAGCGACAGACTAAAAATAGAGAAACACAGGCTAGATATAAATTTATAACAGCACAACTTTTTGCAAAACAAGGGCAGCGCGATAGTGCATTTGCACATTATGATGAAATTATAGACATGCATCGCAAGATCCCACGTCGTTATTATATCAACGCCTACATTGAAAAAATAAAAAACTTTGACGACTCTCAAGATTCTAAAGTAGAACTGCTAGAGACCATAACAGATCTAGAAGAGAATAGAGAAAACAGACCATGGTTAGACGCTATCTACTCTCGTAAAGCTATTTATTATGAGAATGAAGACAGTATAGAAGGTGCAAAGGAATATTATAACAAATCCTTGCGTGCAAGAAACGGTCAGGACAGATATTTGAGAGGTAACAATTATTCTGCTTTGGGTAAAATCAGTTTTGACGAGGCTAAGTTTGTAAACGCAGGTAAATATTATGATAGTGCTGTTGCAAATTATGTAGAACGTACAAAAGAACACAGACTAGTTACTAAAAAAAGAAACAATCTAGAAGATGTTATTTTCTATGAAGGTAGACGTCGCAGTGCCGATAGTATTTTTAAAGTGCTAGCAATGACGCCGCAAGAGCAAGCGGTATATTACCAAGAGTACATAGACGACCTTAAGGCAGAAGAAGAGCGCATAGCACAAGCCGCTGAGGTAGAAGCTGCAAAAGAAGCGCAAAATCAGAATGCATTTCAGACTATTAAAGGTGTAACAAAACGTAGCAAAACGGGCCCGTCATTTTCTACACCTGGATCATCGATAGGTACTTTAAAAAACACTGGTAGTTCTTTTTATTTTTATAACCAGCAAACTGTTGCCCGCGGTAAGGTAGACTTTAGAAGAAAATGGGGTAAACGTGATCTTAAAGATAACTGGAGACGTAAAAACAAAAAAGAAGAACTAGAGACCGAGGTGATAGATGAGCAAATCACAGAGGTAGAAGAAGTGAGACCAGAATTTAAAACAGAATTCTACACAAGCACTTTGCCAGAAGGTAAAATCATGCTAGACAGCATCGCGCAATCTAGAAATTTTGCTTACTATCAATTAGGAGTGATATATAAGGAGAAGTTTAAGCGCAATGATCTTGCTATTAATCGTTTTGACACCTTATTAACTCACGATCCTGAAGAGAAATTATTGTTGCCAGCACTTTATAACTTGTATTTAATTTATAAAGAAGATGGAGGTAGTAACGCTTTCGCGAAAGCGGAACAATTAAAAAACAAAATCATATCTAACTATCCAGATACACGATATGCTCAAATATTAAGGAATCCAGAGGCAAAACTAGATGATAGTGCTAGTCCACTAGCTGTTTATAATAGACTTTACAAAGAGTATGAAAAGGAGAATTATGAAGTAGTTATATCTAGTGCAGAGAATTATGCAAATCGTTTTAGTGGTGATGACATAGTACCGCGTCTAGAATTATTAAAGGCATTTGCAGCTGGTAGACTTTATGGTTTTGAAGAGTATAAAAAAGGTCTGGACTACGTGGCTTTAAACTTTCCAAATACAGAAGTAGGTAAAAGCGCTCAAAAACTAGCCTCAGATGCTGAGACTATTAAAATTGCAGAGGCTTTCCAGCCAGAAAATAATTTAAAAGACTTTAAGCTAGTTTATAGATTTAATACTACAGACGCCATAGCAATGGAGAATCTAAAGAATAAGTTATTAGAGGTGTTTAAAAACGAAAATTATAACTTTAGAGTCTCTGTAGATGTATATAATAAGGACGAGAAACTAGTAGTAGTTCATGGTTTAAACTCAAAACTAGGCGCAAGAGGTCTAGGTGATCTTATGGCAAAACCAGAGAATAATTATAACATAACAAAATCATTCTTTGCTATAGCGTCAGAAAATTATAAGATTATTCAGGTCTATAAGAATCTAGATAAGTACCAAAAAGAAATGCTTTAACGCAATCATATGTTTAACGATAAAAAAAATAAGAAATCTTCTATGGAAGCAGGTAAATCACAAAATAGAATAGGTCATGGAACAACAATCAATGGCGATGTAGTAAGTGATGGAGGTTTTAGAATAGATGGTGTTATAAACGGTACACTTAAAACGCCTGGTAAAGTAGTGATAGGTAAGGATGGTAAGATAGATGGTACTCTAGAGTGCGCAAATGCAGACGTAGAAGGTGTGTTTTCTGGAACATTAGTGGTTAACGGTCTTCTTAGTTTAAAGTCCACAGCAAATATTCAAGGAGATGTCTCTACTCAAAAACTGGCCGTAGAGCCTGGAGCTACTTTTAATGCAAGTTGTAAAATGGATGCTCCAGTAAAATCTATTACCGCTGGTAAAAGAGGGAAAACAGCCTAGGCATTCATTTTTTAATATTTATGTTATAACGATTACTACCTGTAGTTAATTACTATCGTATAGTCGGTAATTAAAATTTGCACTAGAGATGGTAGTCATCACCAGTTTTAGGGTTTTCTTTGTTGCATATTAAAGTCATACTATTATTTACCTTAAAATCATCCAGTGAATTTTTATCTTAAAACATTTCTTGTAGTCTTATTATTAACAGCCGTTTTTTATGGTGCACATTACCTTATAGTAGAAGACCCTGCGATTTCTTTAATTAAAACCTATTCATTTTTAGGTGCAGCGACGTTTATAACGGTGAGTGCGTTGAAATATGTTTTTGGTTTAGTGCCTGATAAATTAGGCTTTTCATTCTTAGCTCTAGTGTTTGTAAAGTTCGGTGTAGTGTTTCTTTTATTCCCTGAATTATTGAGTGATGATCCTAAATTATCTAAGGTAGAGTTACTAGGCTTTCTAGTACCATACTTTATCTTTTTATTTATGGAAGCGGCAATTGTTATTAAGTGGCTTAATAAGAATTAATTGGCGGTTAAAAACCTCTTTAAAAATCGTGAAAAAATTAACTTTTAAAAGCTATGTTTTTACACGTTTTTTTGTCATACATTTGCAGCCGAATTAAAAGACCTAACTTTTTAAGGTGATTTACATGTTTACAGCGTACTTAAAAACAGCTTTTTTTGCTTTAATCCTAACAGCTTTTGCAACAGCACAAGCACAGGATAACCATGGTGATGTTGATCATCATGAACAGGTGGTTGCCGATGGTGGAAAAGTGAATACAAAAGAAGAGATCAAGTCTTATATAGAACATCACTTACAAGACTCTCACGATTTTCATTTATTTTCTTACACAAATGATGCAAATGAGCGCAAGCACATAGGTTTCCCTTTACCAGTTATGGTATGGTCTAGTGCAGGTCCTAAATTTTTCTTATCATCAAAATTTCATCATGATGATAATGCTCAGGTTCTTGTAAAAGAAGGTGATGCTACATTCTTTAAACTACACAGTAAGATTTATGAATTAGAATCTGGTGCTGCAGCGGTAAGTTATGATGGTGATCACCATCCTTCAAATGCTCACAAGGTGTTTGATTTTTCTATTACTAAATCTGTTTTTGGTTTACTAGCAGTAGGTTTAATTATTTTCTTGTTATTCCGTTCTCTAGCGAGACAGTACAAGACTAGAAGTATTCCTACAGGTGTAGGTCGTGTTTTAGAACCTTTAGTTCTTTATGTAAGAGATGAGATTGCTCGTCCTAACATAGGAGAGAACAAGTACAAAAAATTCATGCCTTATTTATTAACGGTATTTTTCTTAATCTGGATTTCTAACCTTTTAGGTCTTACACCATTCGGTTTTAACATTACAGGTCAGATCGCTATTACTTCTTGTTTAGCTTTATTTACCTTCTTTATTGTACAATTTAGTGCAAACAAAGATTACTGGAAACACATTTTCTGGATGCCAGATGTGCCAGTTTTAATGAAGATAGTTTTAATTCCTATAGAGTTATTAGGGATTTTCACAAAACCATTTTCACTATTGATACGTCTTTTTGCAAACATAACTGCAGGTCACTTTGTTGTGATGAGTCTTATCGCATTAATGATTACACTTAAAGCTCAGTTTGGAGCAGTAGGTTCTACAGGATTATCTGTTGTGCTTACCTTATTTATATCAGTAATAGAAGTATTAGTTGCTTTTCTACAAGCGTTTATCTTTACCATGTTGTCATCACTATTTATAGGTATGGCAGTTGCAGAGCATGATCACCATGAGCATGCAGGTACAGAAGAAGATGATGTAGATGAAGTAAGAGAACGTTTTATTTAATTTTTTTGTTTAATTTTTAATTTCAATAATCATGGAGGGAACTCTTAATTTAGTTGGTGCAGGTCTTATCGTAATCGGTGGAGGTCTTGGTCTTGGTCAAATTGGTGGAAAAGCAATGGAAGCTATTGCTCGTCAACCAGAAGCAGCAGGAAAAATCCAAACAGCAATGATCATCATTGGAGCACTTCTTGAAGGGCTTGCATTTGGAGCACTTATCTTAGGTAGTTAATATCTAACGATAACATTTTACAAAAAGAACACTTACCTGTAACGGTTGGTTACAGGTAGTGTTTTTAAAAATTAAAAATTAGTATTTTAAAGTAGAATAATGAATTTATTAGAAGATTTTTCACCTGGCTTGTTTTTTATGCAAGCGATCATTTTGATCATTCTTATTGTATTGCTAGGTAAATTTGCCTGGAAACCTATTCTTAGTGCTTTAAGTGAGCGTGAAGAAGGTATAGAAAGCGCTCTTAAAGCTGCTGAAAATGCAAAGCTAGAAATGGCAAGATTAGAAGCTTCTAATGAAGCTGCTGCTCAAGATGCTCGTGCTCAAAGAGATGAGATGCTTAAAGATGCACGTGAGATTAAAGAGCAAATGATAGCAGATGCTGCTGGTCAGGCTCAAGAAAAAGCAGATAAGATTATTGCTAGTGCTCAAGAAGCTATAGAATCTGAGAAAAAAGCTGCTCTTGCAGATATTAAATCTCAAGTAGCTGACCTTTCTCTAGATATTGCTGAGAAAGTAACTCGTAAAGAGCTTTCTGAGAAAGACGCACAATTAGCACTTATCGATAAAATGCTTGCTGAAGCAAATATTTAGAAACTATGAAATTATCAAGAGCTGCATCACGTTACTCAAAGGCCATTCTATCACTAGCTGTCGATAAGAATGAGGCTGCTGCTGTTAATGAAGATATGAAAAGCATCCTTGTGACTGTTTCTAAAAACAAGGAATTACGTAACTTTTTAGTGAGTCCTATCATAAAAGATGTTCAAAAACGAGATGGTTTACGTCAGGTATTTAAAGATACTGGTGCGATAACCATGAGTACTTTTGACCTTTTAGTAAGAAACAAACGTGCTGATATTCTTCTAGATGTAGCAACAAGTTATATATTACGTTTTGAAGAAATGAATAAACGTGAGATTGCAACGGTAACTACTGCTGTAGAAATCAGTGCAGATCTGGAGAATAAAGTACTAGCTAAGGCTAAGGAACTTGCAGGAAAAGAAGTAACACTTGAAAAAGTTATCGATCCATCTATATTAGGAGGTTTTGTCCTTAGGGTAGGTGATAGAGAGATAAACGCAAGTGTACAGAATAAATTTGGTGAACTTAAAAGAACATTTGCTACTAACTAGTAAGGTTTAAAAGTTTTCCGCTTTCGCGAAAGCGATATCATAACAAACAATACGATCTGTAAAAAGATCATTGAAACAAGTATAAAAATAAGAACATGGCAGAAGTAAATCCAGCAGAAGTATCTGCAATACTTAAGCAACAATTATCAGGTTTTGATGCAACTGCATCTCTTGATGAAGTGGGAACCGTACTTACCGTAGGTGATGGTATCGCACGTGTTTACGGTCTTTCTAACGCACAATATGGAGAACTTGTTTCTTTTGAAAGTGGACTAGAAGGAATCGTTCTTAACCTTGAAGAAGATAACGTAGGTGTTGTACTTCTAGGTAAATCTACAAGTATCAAAGAAGGTGATACTGTAAAACGTACTGAGCGTATTGCTTCCCTTAAAGTAGGTGAAGGAATCGTAGGTCGTGTAGTTAATACACTAGGAGAGCCTATCGATGGTAAAGGTCCTATAGAAGGAGATCTTTATGAAATGCCTCTTGAGCGTAAAGCACCTGGAGTAGTATATCGTGAGCCAGTTACAGAACCTATGCAAACTGGTATCAAATCTATTGATGCAATGATTCCTGTAGGTCGTGGACAGCGTGAGCTTGTAATCGGTGACCGTCAGACTGGTAAATCTACCGTTTGTATCGATACGATTATCAACCAAAAAGAATTTTATGATGCTGGGGAACCAGTATATTGTATATATGTTGCGATAGGACAAAAAGCGTCTAACGTGGCACTTATTTCTAAAGTACTAGAAGAGGCTGGAGCACTTGCTTATACAACTATTGTTGCTGCAAATGCATCTGATCCTGCACCGA
Organism: Nonlabens sp. Asnod3-A02; assembly: GCF_045063755.1. Classification (NCBI taxonomy): domain Bacteria; kingdom Pseudomonadati; phylum Bacteroidota; class Flavobacteriia; order Flavobacteriales; family Flavobacteriaceae; genus Nonlabens; species Nonlabens sp. Asnod3-A02. The sequence goes on along the minus strand of NZ_JBEFOC010000008.1, from coordinate 520,969 downwards.
TGCAAGTATATGCACCGTTTGCTGGAGCAGCGATAGGTGAGTATTTCCGTGATACTGGTCGTCCTGCACTTATTATTTATGATGATTTATCAAAGCAAGCAGTTGCTTACCGTGAGGTATCTCTTTTACTACGTCGTCCACCAGGACGTGAGGCGTATCCTGGAGATGTATTCTTCTTACACTCTAGATTATTAGAGCGTGCTGCAAAGGTTATCAATAATGATGAAATTGCTGCAAGTATGAATGATTTACCGGAGAGTTTAAAGCCTATCGTAAAAGGTGGTGGATCTCTTACGGCACTTCCTATTATTGAAACGCAAGCTGGTGATGTATCTGCATATATCCCAACTAACGTTATTTCTATTACAGATGGACAGATTTTCTTAGATGGTGATTTGTTTAACTCTGGTGTACGTCCAGCAATTAACGTAGGTATCTCGGTATCTCGTGTAGGTGGTAATGCACAAATCAAATCGATGAAAAAAGTATCTGGTACTTTAAAGCTAGATCAAGCAGCTTATCGTGAATTAGAAGCATTTGCAAAATTTGGTTCTGATCTAGATGCAGCTACTTTAAGTATTATCGAAAAAGGTAAGAGAAACGTAGAGATCCTTAAACAAGGTCAAAACAATCCTTACCCTGTTGAAAATCAAATCGCAATTATCTATGCAGGTTCAAAGAACTTGTTAAGAAATGTGCCTATTGAGAAAGTAAAAGAATTTGAAAGAGACTACCTAGAACTTCTTAATGCAAAGCATAGAGGTACTCTAGATACTCTTAAAGCTGGAAAGCTTACTGACGAGGTGATTGATACACTTACAGCAGTAGCAAAAGATCTTTCTAGTAGATACTAAGAACTTAGAAGTTAGAGATGAGAAATTTGTTTCTCATCTCTAACCCTAAAATCTAACTTCTAACAAATTATGGCAAACCTTAAGGAAATAAGAAACAGAATATCGTCAGTATCATCTACCATGCAGATTACATCTGCAATGAAGATGGTGAGTGCGGCAAAGCTTAAAAAAGCACAAGATGCTATTACTGCAATGCGTCCTTATTCTGATAAGCTTACTGAAATTCTTCAAAGTCTTAGTTCGACTATGGAAGGCGATGCAGGTAGTAAATTTGCAGAACAACGTGAGGTAAATAAAGCACTAGTAGTTGCTATTACTTCTAACCGTGGTCTTGCAGGTGCTTTTAACTCTAACATCATTAAAGAACTGACTCGTTTAAATCAGGAAGAATTAAAAGGTGTTGCAGTTTCTTATATGGCTATAGGAAAAAAAGCAAATGATTTTGTAAGTAAAGCATCTCCTGTTCAATCTAATAAAAGTGATTTATTTGATGACATATCTTATGATAATGTTGCAGTAATCGCTGAAGAGTTGATGGAATTATTTGTTACTGGAGAGTTTGATAAAATCGTTATCGTTTATAACAGTTTTAAAAATGCTGCTACTCAAATAGTAAGAACTGAAGATTTCTTACCTCTTAAGCCAGTAGCTAAGGATGAAGAAGCGATTCAAGAACAAAAGGAACTGGACTATATTTTTGAGCCTTCTAAGGAAGAAATCATTGAAGAGTTAATTCCTAAGTCATTAAAGATGCAATTGTACAAAGGAGTGCGTGATTCTTGGGCTAGTGAGCACGGTGCACGTATGACAGCTATGCACAAAGCAACTGATAATGCAACAGAATTGAGAGATCAATTAAAACTAACGTATAACAAAGCACGTCAGGCAGCTATTACTAACGAGATCCTTGAGATCGTAGGTGGTGCTGAAGCATTGAATAACTAATTAATTCCTACTAAAGCAGGAATCTCTATAAACGGAGTGACATAAATAAACCCTTTCAGAATATGATTCTGAAAGGGTTTTTTAATGGCTGGAATTTTAAATAGTAAAATAATGTAGATATTGATGTAACATTTTGGTGATTTTGTATCTAAAGGATAAATCATTAAAATACCAATCATGAAATTTTTATTTAAACTATCATTAATCGCTGTTTTATTATTTGTTCAACAAGTTAGTGCACAATTAGAGAGTGTAAGTCCTACCGTTACTGGTAGTGGGAATCCAGTACTATTTCTTCCTGGATTTGCAAGTAATGCATCTGTATGGGACGCAACAGTAACTCAATTTTCTAAAACAAACCAATGTCATATCATTGATTATGCTGGTTTTGGAAAAGTCGAGCCTATAGACTTTCCATGGTTGCCTACCATATTAGAAGATTTAAAAGCCTATGTACATTCCATTGATAATGATCAACTAGTAATAGTAGGTCATAGTATGGGTGGTACTATTGCAACATGGCTCGCCTCGCAGTCAGATTTAAAAATCAAAGAAATTATTATAGTAGATGGTTTACCTTGTACTGGAGCATTAATGTTTCCTAATTTCTCACCAGAAAGCATGACCTATGATAATCCTTATAATCAAAACATGCTGTCTATGGAAGATGCTGCTTTTGAGCAAATGGCTATGGGTATGGCACAAGGAATGGTCACCTCTTCTCAACACCAACTTGAAATTAAGCAGAGCATACTTAATTGTGATCGCAAAACTTATGTATATGGTTTTACAGATTATTTAAAACTAGATGTGAGACCCCTATTAAACAAGATCACTGTACCAGTCACTATTCTTGGAGCAGGTAAATTATATGGAGTAGAAGGAGCAACTCAAACTTATAAAAACCAATATAAGAATCTAAGTAGTTATAATTTAATTGTTAATAAGGATGCGATGCACTTTATAATGTTAGATGCTCCTATCTGGTTTCAAAAGCAACTCCAACTTATATTAGTCTAATGAATAAAAATTCTAAAATAGATTTTGAAAAACTGTATCGAGAGCAGTATAATAAAGTGCTGCGGCTATGCATGGGTTATGTACAGGGTGACGAGCATGTAGCAAAAGATTTGCTGCAAGAGGTATTTATCAAAGTATGGCAGCATTGGGATAGTTTCAAAGGTGGTTCACAAAGATCTACATGGCTATACCGCATAACAGTAAATACTTGTTTACAACAATTACGTACTCACCAGAAATATATTAAAACCTCCATAGAAATATTAGATAAAGAAACTACTGTATCTGAATCAATAGATAAAGAACAGCAGTTTAAAAGCCTTTATTCTTGTATTTACCAATTAACCAAAGAAAATCAATCGATTATTTTACTTGAGTTAGAAGGAATCCCTCAGAAGGAAATCGCTCTAATTATAGGAATAGAACATAATGCTCTTAGAACACGATTAAATCGTATTAAGACACAACTAACTAAATGCGTAAATAATGAAAACATTTGAAGAAATACAAAACTCTTGGTCACAGAATAAAGAACCTATAGATGAGGCTCTATTGCCAACTATATCTAATCGCGTCAATCGCTTAAAAAACAAAAATAGAATCACTATAGCGGTTTTAATAGCTACGGTTGCTGTTCTTGTTGCATACCTTATTTGGGTAGGTTATACAGCGCCTATGAGCTTTTATGTAGGTTTGTTTTTAATGGTAGGATCAATAGCTTATCGAGTGATTGCTGAACTTTTCTCTACACAAAAATTAGCAAAAATAGCACTAGATAATTCTTATAACAATTATAAGAGCGCAATTGAAAAATACTACAGGTCTAGGTTAATATTACACAAAGTGTTGACTCCTATTATTCTTGTTGTTTATTGGCTAGGTTTTATAATGCTTATACCTACGTTTAAAGAAAACTTATCTCATTTTTGGTTCAATTACACATGGATATCCAGTATTCCCATTGCGATAGCGATGCTGTTTTTTATTAGATATCATATCAAAAAAGAACAAGTTATTCTCGATAAATTATATAAAGAAACTTCTATCTCATAGGTGTAAATTGAGTGTATAGTTGATAATAGTTCCGCTTTCGCGAAAGCGGAACCATCATCTTACTTTTCTCTACCCATCTGGTTGTGCGCGCCATTTTAAAATATTCTTACAGTATAAGAATATAAATAATACTCCAGCTGCTAGTAATGCATAGCTCCAGTAGATATCTAAATAGTCCATAATGGTTAGGCATGGATCGACAGTATTGTATTGTTCATAACGATCATAATAATGATAGTCACACCAGTCATTTTGATGTGTATCTATAATTATTAATATCAAAAAGATATAAGGTACAAACCCTACTATGGTAATGTTCATAAAGATAGAACCTATCAATTTATTTACTTTAGAAAGTCCTAAAAAGGCTACTGTAAGTATCAACGTACCTAGTATTAAGGTAAAATACATAACAAAATACTGTATCATCGAGCTGTAATCAACTACAAACCCAAAAAATGCTGCTATCAGACCTATTAATATCACGAGTAATACACTGGCTACTATAGAAAACAGTAAAGATTTTAAACTGGTCGTTCTGAAAATAAAGACAATACAAGCAAAGAAAAATGCCATCCATAAAAAGATATGGATGGTACCTTCAAATATGTTAGTCGTTTTTATCTCATCTATGTTTTTAAGAGCTTGCTTTAAAGAATTACTGTCTAGGTAATAGGTGCGCGATCTTAAAGAATTTTCATATATAACAAAGTCGTTTTCTTCTTGATAAGAAACGCTATGTTTATAAGGATATGAGCCATCATATATTATTTTCTTAACCTCATAAGGACTGCTTGTATAAGCTATGTCTAGCCAAGACTTTGTCGTTAGGTTATGCGATATACTGTAATCACTTGCTAGTTCTATAAAATCACCTAATAATTTATTATAGGCTTCCTTATCATGTTGGGTAATAAAAGCTTGGTGGTTTTCTATGAAGTCTTTTTGCTTCTTTGTAATCTTAGTAAATGGATTATAGTCATCTCTATATTGATAGTCATAAGAACTATACTCATCTTCTTCACCGTTATAAAATAACTTATTGTAATTGTAATAACTAGGCGCGCTGGTTTTTACATAACGATTCACATCTATGACTTCATCTTTAAAATAAAAGATTTGTTTATCGTCTTTAGTTTCATTGAGTATGTTACCAGTAACGTCATTAGGGTTAACAAATTTGTCTATAGGGTAAACCTCGTTTCTAAGACTGTAGAACTGATAGTAATTATTTTTAAAGTCAAAATAAGGTTGATCTATATCTACCGTACTGACTGCGGTAGCACAGTATAATTTATCAAAAGGATTAGGATTTCTTAATTGGTCCAGTTCATAACGAGAGAGATCGTGAGTGAAGAACGGTGCAGCAGCGTTAGTAAGTGCTATATCCTTTTCCATGCGCACATCATTATACGTTAATGTGACATAGGTTTGCATACCTAGTGTATAGGAATAGTAAAAGGTAGTTGCCGCTAGAAAAATAATAAAATAGCTGGCAAACTGTTTAAACAATTTAATCCTGTTATTGGGATAGAAATTCTTAAAAGCATTATTTCTAAATAATGAAATGAGCCATAGCACAAGCAGTAATATGCTTACCATTACAGATATAAGAATAACCCCATTACTAAAGAAGTTTTCTATCGCACTATATCTCTGTAAAGACTCAGGATTCATGAGCGCCACACAACCTAGTAAATAGAACAAGATGTGTAAAATAAGAGAAATGGCTAGCATCCATACTATTTTAGTATTCCATAGCGTAGGATGGTTTTCTAAAAGCGCTTGGTTTTTTGCAGTTATAAATTTTTTCATGATTTGGCTGGATTAGGAAACAAAGAATCTTCTAGTAGAACTCGATATGTTACGTATGTAAGTAACCTCTATTTGGGCAGCACCTAGAGCATAGAGTACACGATAAAATTGTGTGTCACCAGCAAAATAAGCTAGGTAAACACCACCGTTATAAACTAGCTTTTCAATAGGTAAATTTTCAAAGGCTTTTTTAATCGCTTCTCTATCGCTGGTACTATCTATTTCTATAATTAATTGATCGAGAGTCTCACCTTTAAAACTAGCATTGTTATCTGTATACTGACCATTTTTAAGGTAAATCACTTTATCAGATACTTTTTCTACTTCATACAACTGCTGTGAACTTAAAATTAAAGCAATAGGATTTACTACCGAGTTGCATATAGATTTTAAATCCTCTAGAACTACCTGTTGGGCTAGTACATCTAGATTTGCCAGTGGCTCATCTAATAGCATGACCTCTGGTTTGCGTAGTAACGTTCTAGCCAGTTCAAATCGCATTTTATAACCAGAAGAGAGTTCACTCCATTTAAGCTGTTTGTAATTCCATAGGCCTAATCTAGCAATCATCATGAGTACACGAGTCTCATTTTCCTCTGGAGCAACGCCGTAATTAGAAAGAACAAATTTGAGATTATCCTTAAGGCTACCGTACCAGGTTGCTGTGCGTTGCGGTATGTAAACTAATTTTGCACGCAGGTCATAGTCAGAGGCAATATCTTCTTTAAATACATAGTTTAATGAACCGCTTGTATTGCTTAGTTCTCTAGCTAGAATACGTAATAAAGTAGTTTTACCATTACCGTTTTCTCCTACCAGTCCATAAATATGTCCTTTTTTAATATCTATAGAAACCGGTCCTAGTTGAAAACCGCTTCTACCATAAGTTTTAGTAATATCACTAGCTGTTATTACAGGACGCTGTGTAGATGCAGGTTCTACCTTTTTAGTTTGTAACAGACTCAAAACCTCCATAGATCTAGAGATTAATCCGGTCTCATTATTTACATGTTGTTCTTTCCAGTCGGTAAGAGCAATCATTTTTTTATAGACGTCCATATCTTGAGTGTCCATCGCGCAATCCATAAGCTTGCGATAGCCTAGAACAGTATCTTTATTATCAAAGAAGCTTTTCACCTCTTCCAGTCTTTGTAGGTATAATGACATAATTATGGTTGATTTAATTATATGTAACTCAATTTAAGTAAGTTATGATATAATATTTAATGGTTGTCTCGCTTTCGCGAAAGCGGAATCCAAAAAAAAGCAAGACCTCAATCCTGCTTTTATAAATTTAAATATTTTTAAGGGCTAGTAATTCCTTTCTACTAATTCTAGAAAACGGTCTGCATAGGCATCTTTTCCTTCCCAATTATTGTAATCTGGTTTCACCATAGTGTCTATAAAACTGTATGCATCGTTAAAAGTAGTCATGGTATTTAATTGTGATATCACGCGATTAAAATCCTGGTCGCTACCGTTAAAAAGGTGCTTAATAAAACCTAGACGGTCATTCATACCTATTTTAAGACCGCGATTTAAACGGTCATTAAGAGATAGAGGTTTATCGCTTGCATTAGTGTCATTTACTTTACGCTCAAAAACGGGCATAGTTTGAAAATCTGCAGTGATTTCTTCTAGATCGTTCTTTGTATATTTCTTTACATCTGGAATTACTATTTTTTCATCTACTACAGGTTTTACTTCTTCTGTCTTCTCTACCTCTGGTGTTTCTACTTTTATAGGTTCTGGTTCAGGTGTTTTAATTTCTGGAATTTCAATTTGAGCACTAGTTTCAGGAACTTCATCAGGCATTTCTACCACCATTTTTTGTATGGTAGATATTCCAGGTAATTCTATTTCTTCTCTAGTATCCTCACCATTAGGCATGAAAAGTTCACTTAGATCATTGTTTGCAAAAGCATCTTCTACCTCTTCTTGTGTGTCTTCCATTACTTGCTCTACCTCTCCAGTAATAGAATCTACGTCTTCTTGTGCCTCGGTAAATGCATTTGAGAGTCTGCGTTCTATTTCTGCATCACCAGCAGTGGGCTGCACATCGGCAAAATGTTTTTCTGTAAAGGCAAGAACGGTAAGCTTTTCATATAATTCTTTGGCAATGGCTTGTAGCTCATTCACATCGTCCTTTTTCTTCAGTTGTAGAATACGGTGTGCTAGGCTAGTAAGATCTGCTGCTATTTTCTTTTTCATATTGGGATTATTGCCGCTGGTTTATTTGTATTTTTGAATTCTCAAAATGGGAAATGCATCCCACTTTTAACGCCTGTAAATTACAAAATGTTTCTAGAAAATACCGTTAATCATGAAGAGCAATTCGGCTGGATCGAGGTAATTTGTGGATCTATGTTCTCTGGTAAGACAGAAGAACTTATAAGACGTTTAAAACGAGCACAGTTTGCGCAACAAAAAGTAGAAATTTTTAAACCTGCTATAGATGTGCGATATGATGAGGAGATGGTGGTATCTCACGATTCTAATGAGATTCAAAGTACACCAGTTCCTGCAGCAGCAAATATTCCTTTACTAGCAAATGACTGCCAGGTAGTAGGAATAGATGAGGCTCAATTCTTTGACGACGAGATAGTAGCGGTGTGCAATGCACTGGCTAATCGTGGTATAAGAGTGATCGTTGCTGGACTAGATATGGATTTTAAAGGAAATCCATTCGGTCCTATGCCGGCACTTATGGCAACAGCAGAGTATGTTACCAAAGTGCATGCAGTATGCACCAGAACAGGTAACCTCGCTCAATATTCTTACCGTAAAACTGCAGACGAAGATGTGGTCATGCTAGGTGAACAACAGGAATATGAACCATTAAGTCGCGCAGCATATTATAAAGCGATGATAGCAAATAAGGTGAAGGATATGGATGTGGATGTAGAAGAAGTAAACGATAAAAATTTATCATAAAAATGCAACCAAAGGGTACGAGGCTAGAAGTGAATCTTAATGCCTTAGAGCATAATTACCATTATTTACGCAGCAAATTAGACCACGGCACAAAATTTATATCGGTCGTTAAGGCAAACGCCTATGGTCATGGTATTGTAGAAGTAGCACAAAAATTACAAGATTTAGGTACAGATTATTTTGCCACTGCTTATGTAGAAGAAGCGGTAGAGTTAAGAAATAATAAGATTGTTAAACCTATTTTAGTTTTACATGCACAACAGCACAATTTAGAGATATGTATAGATCGCTGTCTAGAACCAGTTATTTATAGTGTAGAAATGCTGGATGCTTTTACCGCTTTCGCGAAAGCGAAAAACCAACAGTCTTATCCCATACATATAGAGTTTAACACAGGATTGAACCGTATAGGAATAGATGCGGTAGATCTAGATAAAGTGCTAGATAAAATAAAGTCCTCTCCAGAAATAAAAGTAAGAGGACTACAGTCGCATCTTGCAGCTAGTGAAGATTTAGATGAAGAGGCGTTTACTAATAAACAAATCTTGCTCTTTGAAAAACTAGCAGATAGAATGCAAGATGAACTAGGCTATGAAATTCTCAAACATGAATCAAATACCAGTGGCATACTCAATTTTAAGAGTGCGCATTTTAGTATGGTAAGATCTGGGATAGGGCTTTATGGTTTTGGTAATGATTTAAAATTTGATAAGCATTTAAAACCTATAGGTACTTTAATCTCTAACATCTCACAAATTAGAACCATCGAAGCTGGAGAAACGGTGAGTTATAACCGCATGTTTGTGGCAAAGGATCGTACTACTTATGCAGTAATAGCTATAGGTCATGGTGACGGTATTAACCGTATTTATGGTTATGGAAAATTAAAAGTTCAAGTTAATGGGCATGCAGCACCTACATTAGGTATTATATGTATGGACATGTTAATGATAGATATTACTGGTATAGAAGCAAGCGTAGGTGACGAGGTTGTCATTTTTGATCCACAAGTACATACTTCAAGACAAATGGCTGAAGATGCTGGTACAATATCATATGAATTACTTACCGGAATCCAGAAAAGAGTAAAACGTGTTTATTTAAGTAATTAATCGATAATAGATGTATAACGTCTGATTTTTGTTTCTGAGTGCAACCATTTTTTCTTAAGTTTTTGTTAACAGGTTTAAATAAATTAAATTTGCAGTATCATTTTAACTAAATAATCAAAAAGATGCTTAAAGAATTTAAAGATTTTATCATGACAGGTAATGTTGTGGACCTTGCCATAGCAGTTATACTTGCAGGTGCAGTTAGTGCTGTAGTAAAAGGATTTGTAAACTTAATCATGATGCCTATTATAGGTCATTTCTCTGGTGGAGTAGACTTCAAAGATATGAAGGTAGTACTTGCTGAAGCAATAGTAGGAGCAGATGGTGTAGTTACTAAACCAGAAAATGCAATATTATATGGTGCATGGATAAACACTATTATCTCTTTAGTAATCGTAGGATTTGTACTGTTCTTAATCGTTAAAGCATACAACAAAGCAAGAAAGCCTAAAGAAGCTCCAGCACCAGCAGGACCTTCAGCTGAAGAAAAATTACTTGCAGAGATACGTGATGCTATCAAAACGCAAAAATAATATATAGGTTTTAACCTACTTATTAAACCGCCTTATTGTAAGATAAGGCGGTTTTTTTGTGCTTAATAAGTATGTTGTTAAGCCACATTTGTTAATTATTAAACAATTTGTGCAAAATTGAAAATATTGGATAATTGTATGGTTAAGAAGGTCTGACTATATACTTTTACTTCCTAAATTTAAAATAATGAAAATAGCTGTAGTAGGTGTTACCGGTATGGTAGGCCAGGTCATGCTGCGTATCCTTGAAGAACGCAACCTAAATGTTTCAACTCTTATACCAGTTGCCTCAGAAAAATCTGTTGGTACTGAGGTTACCTTTAAGAATAAACAGTATAAGGTAGTAAGTATGAAACAGGCTATTGAGATGAAACCAGATATAGCTCTGTTTTCTGCTGGTGGTTCTGTGAGTTTAGAATTTGCTCCACAGTTTGCTGCAGTAGGAACAACCGTTATAGATAATTCTAGTGCTTTTAGAATGGATGCAGATAAGAAACTTATCGTTCCAGAAATAAATGCTGCTTCTCTTACTAAGGAAGATAAAATTATAGCAAATCCTAATTGTTCTACTATCCAGATGGTGGCTACTATGTCGCCACTTCATAAGAAATACGGTATAAAAAGATTAGTTATCTCTACATATCAATCCATCACAGGTACTGGAGTAAAGGCAGTAGAACAACTAGAAAATGAATTTCAAGGTAAAAAAGGTCCTATGGCTTATCCTTACCAGATTCATAAAAATGCCATTCCTCACTGTGACGTATTTGAAGAAAACGGATACACAAAAGAAGAGATGAAACTGGTTAATGAAACTCAAAAAATCTTAGACGATAGAACCATCGCTGTTACTGCAACTGCAGTACGTATTCCTGTGGTAGGTGGGCATTCAGAGAGTGTGAATGTAGAATTTAGAAATGAATTTGATGAGTCTGCTGTTAGAAAATTATTGTCAGATACACCTGGTATTACAGTACAAGATAATGTAGATGTTAATGTATATCCTATGCCTTTAATGGCACATGGAAAAGATGACGTCTTTGTAGGCCGTATAAGAAGAGATTATTCTCAAGAAAATACCGTTAATATGTGGATCGTGTCAGATAACCTTAGAAAAGGTGCTGCTACTAACGCTGTTCAAATCGCAGAATACCTTATAGCGAATGATTTAGTTTAAAAAGACATCCTTTAACAAGCCAGTGAGTATTTTTATCTAACTTTACGTATCTAACGTTATAAGTTATGTTTAAAAAAATACTCACTGGTTTTTTAGTATCCTTTTGTTTTGTAGTTCATGCACAATTCTGGACAGAAAACTCTTCTGGATTTACGAATAACCTAACCGGTTTAAATAGATTTCATGTAGTTGATGAAAATGTAGCATGGGCCATTGCTTATGATGGTGTGAATACTATAAATAATGTACAACAGTTTTCTAAAACAGATGACTCTGGTAATACTTGGAGTGCAGGTTCCTTTGACCTAGGAGATACCGGTTTAGGTATTTCTGATGTGAGTGGTGTAGATGGCACTACAGCTTTTGTAGCTGCTCATCCTAGGCAAGCAGGACAACAAGGTGGTATTTGGAAAACTATAGACGCAGGTATGACATGGACACAACAGACAGGCGCAGCTTTTAATTCGGCTACGAGTTTTCCTAATGTAGTTCATTATTTTGATGCAAATAATGGTCTTGCAATAGGAGACCCAGCAAATGGATACTGGGAGATTTACAGCTCTAATGATGGAGGTGCCACTTATACCAGAATTCCTTCTTCAAGCTTACCGAGTCCGTTGAGTAATGAGACAGGATTTTTAGCACAATTTGCCTATTCAGGAAATAGTATATGGTTTACCACCAGCGCAGGACGTATCGTTCATTCTGCAGATAGAGGTGTGAGTTGGAGTGTGTATCAATCTCCTCTAAGCAATTTTGGCGGGACAGCTATTTCTGGAGATATTTCTTTTGCAACCGCAACTAGAGGTGTTATTCAAGATAATTCAGGAAATTTATACCGATCTATAGATGCAGGAGCAAACTGGACGACTATAGTCTTATCAGGTACCGGCGCACCTTATGGTGGTGCCATTACCTACATTCCTAATACTACTAGTATGGTGAGTACAGGTGGTGAAGTGAGTTTTGCAGGTAGTTCTTACTCTCGTGATGATGGTGTTACATGGATTAATATCGATACAGATCAACATGTGGATAATGTCTTTTTTAATACCACAGTAGGTTATAGCGGTAGTTTTAGTAACGCAACTACTGGTCAAGGTGTATTTAAATATATAGGAAACGTCTTGAGTGAAAATTCACTAGAAGATAGATTTGACTTGATTTTAGTTCATAATACTGTTCAAGAACAGCTAGAAATCACCACAGATCAAAATATATTGAGTACCGATATATATGATTTACATGGTCGCTTGATAACTACTTCTACAAGTGCTATCATAAACACTAATCAATTGAAGTCTGGAATCTATTTGGCTCAAATCACTACAGATTTAGGTAAAAGAACTTCTAAATTTATAAAACAATAGTTATGAAAAAATGGCTTTATGGAGTAGCAGCTCTAGCAACATTAATCTCTTGTGAAGAAGAAAAGAAAGAACAAAAAAGTATGGCAATGACTTATCCGCAAACTAAAAAAGTGGATACCGTAGACGTATATCACGGTACAGAAGTAGCAGATCCTTATAGATGGTTAGAAGATGACCGTAGTGAAGAAACTGGTAACTGGGTAAAAGATCAAAATAAAACTACTCAAGGCTTCTTATCTCAAATTAAATATAGAGATGAGATTAAAGAAAGACTTACTGAGCTGTGGAACTATGAGAAAGTTGGCGCTCCATTTATAGAAGGAGATTATGCTTATTTCTATAAGAACGATGGTTTACAAAATCAGTACGTTATTTATAGATATATGAAAGATAGCGATCCAGAAACTGCTGAAGTATTTCTAGATCCCAATACATTTAGTGAAAAAGGAACCACTTCTTTAGGTGGTACTAGTTTTACAAAAGACGGTTCTTTATTTGCCTATTCTATAAGTGAAGGTGGTAGTGACTGGAGAAAGGTAATCGTTATGGATGTAAAGTCCATGAAGCAAGTGGGAGATACCATCATAGATGTAAAATTCTCAGGTATGTCATGGAAAGGAAATGACGGTTTCTTCTATTCTAGTTATGATAAACCAGATGGTAGTGAGTTAAGTGCTATGACAGATCAGCATAAGCTATACTATCATAAATTAGGAACTCCACAAAGTGAAGATAAAGTCATTTTTGGAGGTACACCAGACCAGAAATACAGATATGTAGGCGGTGGTGTTACAAAAGATCAAAAATTCTTAGTCATCTCAGGTAGCACCTCTACTAACGGTGGTAAAATGTGGATGCAAGAATTAAATAAACCTAATGCTCCTCTAGTTGCTGTTGTAGATAATTTTGATACCAATACGTACTTACTTCATAATGAAGGGACAAAACTCTGGTTAGTTACCGACTACAACGCACCTAATAAAAGAATAGTAATGACAGACTTTTCAAATCCTACACAGGACACTTGGAAAGATGTCATTCCAGAAACAGAGCATGTACTATCTCCATCTACTGCTGGTGGATATATTTTTACAGAATATATGGTAGATGCGGTTTCTCAAGTAAAACAATACCGTTATGATGGTACTTTAGTAAGAGAAGTAAAACTACCAGGAATAGGTAACGTAGGTGGTTTTGGAGCAAAAGAAAAAGACGCAACTTTATATTATAGTTTTACTAACTATACAACTCCAGGTAGTACTTATTTATACAACATAGAAAAAGGAACATCAGAGTTATATCGCAAGCCAGAAATTAAGTTCAATAGCGACAACTTTGAGAGTAAACAAGTTTTCTATGCATCTAAAGATGGTACAAAAATACCTATGATCATATCTTACAAAAAAGGGATGGTTTTAGATGGTAAGAATCCAACGATTCTATATGGTTATGGAGGCTTTAATGTTTCTCTTAATCCTGGTTTTTCAGTTACTAGAGCAGCATGGATGGAAATGGGTGGCGTTTATGCCGTTGCAAACCTACGTGGTGGTGGAGAGTATGGTAAAAAATGGCACGACCAAGGAACTAAAATGCAAAAACAAAACGTATTTGACGATTTTATAGCCGCAGGAGAATGGCTCAAAGAAAATAAATATACCGACACAAAACACCTTGCTATTCAAGGTGGTTCTAATGGTGGTTTATTAGTAGGAGCTACTATGACACAACGTCCAGACCTAGCAGGAGTTGCTTTTCCTGCAGTAGGAGTTCTAGACATGTTGCGTTATAATAAATTCACAGCAGGTGCTGGTTGGGCATACGATTATGGAACTGCCGAGGATAATCCAGAAATGTTTGAATACCTTAAAGGATATTCTCCACTGCATAATATTAAAGAAGGCGTTTCTTATCCAGCAACTATGGTAACTACAGGAGATCATGATGATCGTGTAGTGCCAGCACATTCCTTTAAATTTGCGGCAGAGCTGCAGTCTAAGCAAGCAGGTGATGCGCCTACTCTAATAAGAATAGAAACAGACGCTGGGCATGGCGCAGGAAAATCTACCGAGCAACAGATTCAAGAATGGACAGATATCTATGGTTTCGGTCTATTTAATATGGGATATGAAACTTTACCAGAGGTAAAATCTCAAGTGAAAATGTAATCGTACGTATTATAGAATATAGAAAACCCATGTCTCAAGACATGGGTTTTTTTATGCCTTTTGTTTTTATCAAATCAACGAGTTCTTTTTATAAAAAATTAGTAAGATCTGAATTATCGGTAGTTATCTTTGTTAGATGCTGCAATTGATTGATATAAGTTTCGCTTTCGCGAAAGCGGAAACCCTAAAAAACATTTCTCTAGACATAAAACAAGGTACTCATGTTGCCGTGATAGGAGAGAGCGGTTGTGGAAAAAGTACTTTGCTAGACATAACCTATGGTTTATTACAGGCAAAAAAGGGACAAATATTGTGGGATGATGAAGAACTTACTGGTCCAGACCATCATCTAGTGCCAGGACACCCCATGATGAAGTACGTGCCGCAAGAATTTGACCTCATGCCTTTTACTAGTGTATTTGAGAATGTGGGAGAACACCTTTCTTTACAAAAAGATGATCGAGTAAGTCGCATTCTAGAATTACTCGATGTAGTAGATATGAGCGACCTCAAGGATCGCAAGGTAAAAACTCTTTCTGGCGGGCAGAAACAACGTGTAGCGATAGCAAAAGCACTTGCTCAAGAGCCTCAACTCTTATTGTTAGATGAGCCTTTCTCGCATATAGATAACTTCAGGAAAAATGCATTGCGTAGGAAGTTGTTTGACTACCTAACGATTAATAATATCAGTTGTCTCGTTGCTACTCACGATCGCGATGATGTACTATCATTTTGTGATAAAACGATTATCATGCAAGAAGGTGCCATTATCGATTATAGAACTACCGCACAAGTTTATGAAAAACCATTAAGTGTTTATACGGCATCTTTGTTCGACGAAGTAAACCTTATACCTAAAGAATGGTTGAATTCTGAAAAGGATTTAATTTTATATCCGCATCAATTAAAAATATCTGAAACAGGATTTAAGGTTGAGGTGCAACAGTCCTTTTTTCAAGGTGCAGATTTTCTTATAGTTGCTCAAAAAGATGGAAAACAAGTGTTTTTTAAATCAAAACAAGCTATTTCAAATGAAAAGCAGCTGTTTTTAAATGTCTTCCCAGAAAATTTGGCTCTCAGAAATTGAATTTAAACTATTAGCTTGTTCCAAATTTATCAGGGATCGGCTCGTTCTATCTCGATTGATTATTAATTTCAAACTCTTTACATCTTTCTATCTTTGCACAAATATCGCTCCATGAAAAAGCTTTTTATTCTTCTAGTATTTATATTTCTAAGTTCTTGTGGTAATCCATATGAAGACATCGTCTTTGTAGAGATTAAAGATGCTCAATTAGAAAAAGCAACGGCTAGTCAGCTAGATGTAGTTGCAACATGTGTTCTTTATAATCCTAACAGCGTCGGTCTTAATCTTAAAGAGGCAGACTTTGATGTTTATATTAATGGTAAGAAAACAGCGGTTGTAAATCAGCATGAAGATGTGGTAATGCCTGCAAATTCAGAATTTGAATTTCCTATACGCACTTCTATTAACCCTAAAGAAGTTTATGGAGAAAAAGGAAAAGGATTTCTAGGCGCAGCATTACAAATACTTGCAAGTCAAAAGGTAGACGTGAAGTATCAAGGTAGTATAAAAGTAGGGAAAGGAGCGGTTAACTTTACTGTACCAGTGGTGGACAGTTTAAGTGTTCCCGTAAAATTTAATTTCTAGTCTCCAGCATCTGTTTTAACCAGCTGTTCAAAACCTTCTATAGTCATCGCATTTTCTACTCGATAATTACCTATGGCTGTTCTTCTAAGAGCAGATAAGTGACCACCATTATTTAACGCAGCACCAAAGTCATGTGCTATAGATCTAATGTAGGTTCCTTTACTACAAGAGATTCTAAAATCTACTTCTGGCAACTCAATTCTTGTGATTTCAAATTCGTGAATGGTAACTGCTCTAGAGGCTATCTCCGTGGTTTCTCCAGCTCGTGCTAGTTCATAAAGACGTTTTCCATCCTTTTTAATAGCAGAGAAAATAGGCGGTTTTTGCTGAATCTCTCCAGTAAATTGTGCGGTAGTTTCTTTAATTAACTCGTCAGTAAGTTGATCTATTGGAAAGGTTTGATCTATCTCAGTTTCCATATCATAACTAGGTCTGGTACTACCTAGTGTTATCGTACCGGTATATTCTTTTTCTTGTGCCTGGTAAGTGTTTATGTTCTTAGTTTCTTTACCTGTACATATAATAAGAAGCCCACTAGCTAGCGGATCTAATGTGCCTGCGTGACCTACTTTTATTTTCTTAATCTTATATTCTTTTCTTATCAACCAGCGCAACTTGTTGACCACCTGAAAAGAAGACCATTCTAGTGGTTTATCGATTAATAATACTTGGCCTTTTAAATATGGATTATCTAGATCTTGCATAGGTTGCAAAGGAAAGAAATTTGTAATGAAAAAGGATTAGACCAGGCATTTGATTTATGATTTAAGTAAATTTTAAACTTAAACTTAAACTTAACTCATGCCACGTTCCTTGCGTATGGTTTCATAAGCATCTTGCACCTTGCGAAATTTTTCTCCAGCGCCTTTGCGATAAGCCTCATCCATATCCATTAATTTATCTGGATGGTATTTTTTTGCCATAGTCCTGTAGGCTTTTTTTACCTCATGATCTGGTACGGATTTATCTATTTCTAGAATCTTGTACGCATTATCTTGATCTTGAACAAACATGGCTTTTATAGAAATAAAATCACGCTCTGTAAGTCTTAAATGACCAGCTATTTGTTGTATAACACGTATCTCGTCTGTACTTACATGACCATCGGCCTTTGCAATACCGAATAAGAAATGAAGAATTTGCAACCTAGACTCATATCTAGTTCTTGCGTTGAGGTAATTACATATTCTAGCAGCACTTACTTCTCGTTTTTTAACAACGTCGTTAAATACTCTAAAAATGGCATTTGCCTTTTCTTTACCATAAGAACTCACAAAGTACTGTCTTACATAATCTAGCTCAGTTTGTGTCACCTTACCATCTGCCTTAATGACCAGTGAGGTTAAAGAAAGTAAGTTCAATTCAAAATCTTGCGGACTTACTGTAGTGCTTCTTTGATATGGATTACCTGAGTAAGTTGTTCTTCTTTGTGAAGAGCTTCCATCACTTAAAAAAGTGTTGTAAAGCCATCTAAGAACAAAAAATATAGCGATATAGCTTAAAATTTGCATATGGTAGGGTGCTGGTTGTAATTACGAGAACACTCTCGTTTCTAGCATATTCTTTTCAAGGAATGTGCCATTAACAAATGTCTATTATAGCGTGACAAAATGGCGATCGCAGTTATTTTTTACGTTTATAAACTGGTACAGAAGAGCAGGCCTCACCATACATAATAGAACGAGCAACGGTCTGTAACTTTTCAGTAATCATACCATAGGCAGCAACAGGAACAGGTTTATTAGAGCAACCTTTTACTATAACCGGTGCGTCTTTAAACTCGCTTACATCTAGGTTTTGAATCACCTCTCTGTAAATTTCAGTTTCTAACTGTTCTAGAGAACCGTAAACTACTTTCTTTGCGATTCCTTGTAAATGACTTTGTACTAACATCCACGCCCATTGTGGTACAATAGCGTCTGTGCTACATATTATAGCAACGTAATGTTCATTATAAACTGTAAAGTCTGTTGTGTTTAAGCTTTCGCGAAAGCGGGATTCTATCAAAACCATTCCTTCTAACAGCCATTGAGAAATATCAATAACTGTACGAGAACCTGGCGCGTAGAAATCTTCTAAGTCAAAGTTCTTTAACTTAGAGTTTGCTACGCGATTAATGATTTCTTCTTGCATTTTAAAGCATTCCTAGTTCAAGTTTTGCCTCTTCACTCATCAATTCTTTGCTCCATGGTGGGTCAAAAGTGATCTCTACCTCAGCATCAGTTACCTCTTTAAGTGACTTTACTTTTTCTTCTATTTCTACAGGTAGCGTTTCGGCAACTGGGCAGTTAGGAGATGTTAGAGTCATGAGTATTTTTACTTCGGCATCGCTGCTTACCATAACGTCATAGATCAAACCTAGTTCATAGATATCTACAGGTATTTCTGGATCATATATAGTTTTAAGTACTTTTACTACTTTCTCTCCTAGTTCTTGTCCGTTTACTTCTTCCATCTTAATTTACTTGAGTTTGATATGCAACCGCATACATTTTTAATTGTTTAATCATAGACACGAGACCATTTGCACGTGTAGGAGAAAGGTGTTCTTTAAGGCCTATCTCATCTATGAAATCTGTGTTTGCAGCAATAATATCTGCAGGTTTCTGTCCCGACCATGCTCTTATAAGAATGGCGATAATACCTTTTGTGATAATAGCATCACTGTCTGCAGTAAAAGCGATTTTACTATCTATAAGCTCAGCATTTACCCATACTTTAGACTGGCAACCTTTAATGATACGGTCTTCAGTCTTAAGACTCTCATCTATTAATGGAAGACTTTTTCCTAAATCGATCATATATTCATAACGCTGCATCCAGTCGTCAAACATAGAAAAGTCCTCTACGATTTCTTCTTGTATTTCTTGAATACTTGCCATTACTTAGTTTCTTTTTTTACTGCAACTATGATTACCTCACCATCTTTGTTAAGTAAGTCTAGTCCAGTCTTAGTTTTATTTACAGCAGTTACTAGAGATAGATGATTTAAATAATCTTTTTCTACGGCTGCAGTTTCTTTACAGTACATTTTTGTGCCTGCCATCATTCCCATTTCTACTTGATTATCTTCAGGGTTTTTAAAAGTACCGAAGTATCCATTACAAGCAGATTTACCAGAAATCTTATTTTCTTTTCCCATTTCTATAGTCATGGTAATATCGTGAGCAGAGTAGTCGTTGCTACCTACCATTGTGATATCATAATCACCATTAATAGCATCTATATCTTTACAGCTGGTAACCATAAGGGTCATTAAAACGAGTATTGCAGTAGTTAGTTTCATATAATTTGTTTTAAATTATCTTAAAAGTTAAGATAACATATTTACAGCACGTTGCAAAGCTTGTACCATAACATCTATTTCTTCTTTAGTATTATAAAATGCAAAACTAGCTCTTATGGTTCCAGGTATTTGATAACGCTCCATAACTGGTTGTGCACAGTGGTGTCCAGTTCTTACAGCAACACCTAGTTTATCTACTATGGTACCTATGTCATAAGGATGTAGACTAGCAACGTTAAAACTTATTACGGCAGCTTTGTCAGTCACATCTCCAAAGATCTTTGCTCCTGGAATGGTTTTAATTTGCTCTGTTCCATAAATAAGCAACTCATTTTCATAGGCAGCGATGTCATCCATGCCTATTTCATTTAAGTAATCTATAGCTGCGCCTAAGGCAATACCACCAGCTATGTTAGGTGTTCCTGCTTCAAATTTATGTGGTAAACCAGCATAGGTAGTTTTTTCAAAACTTACCTGGTCTATCATCTCACCACCGCCTTGATAAGGAGGCAATGCGTTTAATGCTTCTTCTTTACCGTATAAAATCCCTATTCCTGTAGGACCACACATTTTGTGACCAGCCATGGTATAGAAATCTGCATTGAGAGCTTGTACATCTATCTTCATGTGTCCACAAGATTGTGCACCATCAATAAGTGTCTTTGCTCCATGCTCGTGTGCTGCATCTATAATTTCTTTAACTGGATTAGTAACTCCTAGCGCATTAGAAATGTGATTTACAACTACAAAAGCTGTTTTAGAATTAAGTAATTGATGGTAAGTTGCCATGTCCAGCTCTCCATTATCAAGTACAGGTATAACTTTTATAGTTGCTCCTACACGTTCACATAACATTTGCCATGGAACGATATTAGAATGATGTTCTACAGCACTAAGGATTACTTCATCCCCTTTTTTTACAAAGGCATGAGCGCCGTTTGCTACAGCATTTATAGAATGTGTGTTACCTGAAGTAAAGATGACTTGCTTAGTATGAGCAATATTAAAAAAGGCTCTTACCTTCTCGCGGCTTTCTTCAAATAAATCTGTTGCTTCCTGACTTAATGCGTGTACACCACGGTGTATGTTTGCATTATATAATGTATAATACTCAACGATTTTATCAATAACCTGTTGTGGTTTTTGAGAAGTCGCAGCATTATCAAAATAGATTAATGAATGTCCATTTACCTTGCGGTTTAGGATAGGAAAGTCAGCTCTTATTTTCTTGATGTCTAGCATACCTGCAAAGGTACGATCTAGTCGTGAAGGCATTGTTAAATACTTGCTAGAAAATATGTCTTGTATAAGATAGTATGATTATTATTACTGTATAATTCAAGCTAATGAAAACTAAGTCTTTTTTGATTATTGTCTTAATCACGTTTTGTTTTTCTTGTAAAACAATCTATTCTCACAATCCTATCATTAACCCAACAACCATACTGCAAAAAAACGATTCAATCGATTTAAAAAACTGGCATTTTAAAGATATCATTTTAGATACATTACCAGGAATAAGTTTAAATAGAGCTTATGATAGTATCTTGATCAATAAAAAAGGTAAAGAAATCACAGTTGCTGTAATTGATAGTGAAATAGACCTATCACATGAGGATCTTGTAAATCATATTTGGGAAAATATTGATGAGATTTCTAATAATCAAATTGATGATGATAAAAACGGTTATATAGATGACCTACATGGTTGGAATTTTCTGGGTAATAAATATAATGAAAACACTGAATTTGTCAATCTGGAAGAGACGAGGCTTCTAAGGAAGTATAAGAATTATTTTAAAGATAATAATATATCTAGGCTTTATCAGAAGGACTCTTTGGCTTATATTGATTATATAAATGTAGAAACTGAATTTAATAACTTAGTTCAATACTACAATTCAAAAAGAAAACTACATTTTGTTAACGATTCGCTTTTTCCGTTATCAACTCAACGTGTATCATCTATGTTTAAAGGGCAAAAATATGATATTAAGGATATTGACAGTATTTTAACAACAAGTATTTCTAGAGATAAAATGATTGATTTGGGCTTCATGAGATATTCGTTAAAAGAAAATTTGACTAAAACATATTTTGAACAACAACTAGAGTATTATGATAATACATTAGACAAATTAGTTAATGTTGATTTCAATGACAGACAGATTCAAGGAGATGATGAGCATGATTTAAGTGATACAGATTACGGGAATAATTTATTTGGGAATAAAAATAAATTAGATCATGGAACCCAAATGGGTGGTCTGATTAGTAATATTGGTTGGAAAGATGAGATTAAGTTAATGTCTTTAGCTATATCAGCTTATGGTGATGAGCATGATAAGGATATTGCCCTTGCTATAAGGTACGCAGTAGATAATGGTGCTAAAGTCATTAATATGAGTTTCTATAAAGAACGAACTCTTTATCCAAAATGGGTTCTAGAGGCTATAAATTATGCAAATTCAAAAGATGTATTAATCATTACCATATCTGGAAATGAAGGTTTTGATCTAAATGAAACTGATAAATATCCTAATGATCGTCTACAAAGTGGTGCTGAGGTTTCTGATAATTTTCTAGTTGTCGGAGCTACTGGTAAATTTGAGGATCAGAATTTAAAACCAGAATTTTCAAGTTTTGGTTCTCGTGATGTCGATTTATTTGCTCCAGGCACAAACATCTCTACGATAATTCCAGATAATAAATATGAAGAAAATGTTTCAGGCACCTCTTGTGCAGCAGCAATCACCTCAGGAGTAGCCGCATTAATACGTTCTTACTATCCAGATCTTACAGCATCACAAGTAAAACATATTTTAATGGATTCTGGCATAGAATACACCATACCAGTAGCTACTCCTACAGAAGAAAATCCTGATAAAATGGCACCTTTTAATCAACTGTCTAAATCTGGGAAAGTGGTAAACGCTTATAATGCCCTTATAATGGCAGAGCGTATTTCTAATGGAAATTAATTATTAGTAAAATCTCTCTATAAAAAATGCCTCATCTTTTGATGAGGCATTTTTTAATATATAAGTAATTAGTCTCTCTTACAAATCAAAACCGATCTCTACGCCTAGTTTAGTTGCAATAAGCTTAGTGATGCGAGATTTAATCTCTGGTATCTTAACTGTTTCTAATACACTATTTGCAAAAGCAAACATCAATAGCGCACGAGCTTCTTTTTTAGGGATTCCACGAGCTTGCATGTAGAACAATGCTTCGTCATCTAGTTGACCTATAGTACAACCGTGAGAACATCTTACATCATCTGCAAAGATCTCTAATTGAGGTTTTGCATTAATAGTAGAAGTATCGCTTACTAATATGTTATTGTTTTGTTGATAAGCGTTGATCTTTTGAGCAATCTTATCTACAAGAACTTTACCATTAAAAACTCCTACAGCACGCTCGTCAAAGATTTGCTTGTACTCTTGGAAACTCTCACAATTAGGCGCTGTGTGGTGTACTAGTGTAGAGTGATCTACATGTTGTTTACCTTCTATAATAGTAACACCGTTAAGTACAGAGTTACAGTGCTCACCACGCTGATAAAAACTCAAGTTATTACGAGTTATTTTACCACCGAATGAGAACGTGTGAATACGCACCTCAGAGTTGTCTTTTTGCTCTGCAAATGTGTGATCTATTAAAGATGCACTCAATTTATCATTCTGGATTTTGTACCAGTCTACAAGAGCACGCTTTGCAGCATATATTTCTGTAACACAGTTAGTAAGTACAGCGTTATCGCTTAGGCTTTGATGTCTCTCTATAACTTGTACTTGAGAATTTTCTCCTACTACTACTAGATTACGAGGTTGCGTCATCATCTCTGCCTCATTACCTGTAGAGAAATAAACGATCTCGATAGGCTTTTCTACCGCTATGTTTTTTCCTATGTGTATGTAAGCACCTTCTTTTGCAAACGCTGCATTTAAAGAGGTAAGTCCATCCTTAGTCGCTAGTTTGTTATAATAATTCTCAATTACAGATGCGTATTTAGGATTATTTAATGCGCTAGACATTAAACAAACGTCAAATTTATCATGCGTAGTTTGAGAAAGATGCGAACTATAAATACCGTCTATAAATATAATGCGATAAGCATCAATTTGATGGATAAGGTATTTTTTAATATCTCCATAATCGATAGATGTTTCCTTTTTAGGGAATAGGCTATAGTCTTTATTAAATAAAGATTTTAATGAAGTGTATTTGTATGCTTCTTCTTTACGCTGTGGAATTCCTAGATTTTCAAAATCTTTCAATGCCTCACCACGTAGTTTATGCACGTAGTTATTAGTTTCTACCTCATTTTCTAAGGCGATAAAAGAAGAAAGAATATGGTCTTTAAAACTCATAATTGTTGTTGTTTAAAGAGTTGGATGTTGTTTCCGCTTTCGCGAAAGCGAGATCATCACAATCCTATTAAATTTATGCTTCTACTTCTTCTTTGATCCAGTCATAACCACGCTTCTCTAATTCTAAAGCTAGTTCTTTACCACCAGATTTTACAATACGTCCATTATATAGTACGTGTACAAAATCAGGAACGATATAGTCTAGAAGTCTCTGGTAGTGTGTGATAACTATAGTTGCGTTATCCTTGTTTTTCAACTTATTTACACCGTTTGCAACGATGCGTAGTGCGTCGATGTCTAGTCCAGAATCAGTCTCATCAAGAATAGCAAGTTTAGGCTCTAACATGGCCATTTGAAAAATCTCGTTACGCTTTTTCTCTCCACCAGAAAACCCTTCATTCAATGAACGAGAAAGGAATTTACGGTCTATTTCTAAAAGCTCTGACTTCTCACGTATCATCTTTAACATGTCCTTTGCAGTCATGTCATCTTTACCTTGAGCCTTGCGAGTCTCGTTGATAGCGGTTTTCATAAAGTTAGTTACAGAAACACCAGGAATCTCTACTGGATACTGAAATGAAAGAAAAACACCTCTGTGAGCTCTTTCTTCAGGATCTAATTCTGCAATGTCTTCACCTTCTAGAGATATTTCTCCACCAGTAACTTCGTATTCTTCACGACCAGCGATAATATTTGCTAGTGTAGATTTACCAGCACCATTAGGTCCCATTATTGCGTGAACTTCTCCTGGGTTTACCTCTAGGTTGATTCCATTAAGGATTTCTTTTCCCTCTATAGTTGCTTTAAGGTCTTTAATCTTTAACATATCTGTTATTTAACTTCTTTAATATCTAACGTTTTTCCAGTCTTAATCACGTTTGCACTTGTTGCTGGAGTTACTTCTATAATCTTTGTGATGGACACCATTTGATCCCATCCTTCACCTATTTCAGCTTTTACTGGATTAGGTTGTATTGTTCCATGTATAACGACATTTACCATGTCAAATTCCGTTTTTTTCAATGCTTTTGCCACCTCATTGAGTTCGTGCATTTTATCATTGATCTCTACGGCATAGATCTCGTTTCTTGTAGTAAGAACAGCAGCGTCTTTTAGGTAAATAAATTCACCTCTATAGAGTTGTTCTCCTTCTGGAAGTGCGTTTTCTGTCACTTCTTTTGTTACTACAGTTTCTTCAGTAGACTGGCTCTCATTTTTACAAGAGGCAATACTTAATACTAAAAAACTAAAAACGATTAATCGTTTCATATTTAATAAATTAATTGGTTATCGGTCTCTATCCTACAGATCCTTCTAGACTAATTTCTAGTAGTTTTTGCGCTTCTACCGCAAATTCCATAGGTAATTTATTCAGTACTTCTTTAGAAAAACCATTTACGATAAGTGCAATTGCTTTTTCTGTATCAATACCACGCTGGTTACAATAGAAAATCTGGTCTTCACCTATTTTACTAGTTGTTGCCTCGTGTTCTACTTTTGACGTGCTGTTACTATTCTCTATGTATGGAAATGTATGTGCGCCACATTCATTACCCATTAATAAACTATCGCACTGTGAGAAGTTACGAGCGTTAATTGCTCTAGGTCCTATTTTTACAAGACCACGATAAGAGTTTTGAGATTTACCAGCACTTATTCCTTTAGAGATAATAGTACTTTTAGTATTTTTCCCTAAGTGAATCATCTTTGTACCGGTGTCTGCTTGCTGGTAATTATTAGTTACAGCGATAGAATAAAATTCTCCTACAGAGTTGTCACCTTTAAGAATACAACTTGGGTATTTCCAGGTTACAGCACTACCAGTTTCTACTTGTGTCCATGAGATTTTTGAATTTTTCTCACAAAGTCCACGTTTAGTCACAAAGTTAAATACACCACCTTTTCCTTCGGCATTACCAGGGTACCAGTTTTGCACGGTAGAGTATTTGATCTCTGCGTCGTCCATAGCGATTAATTCTACTACAGCAGCGTGCAGTTGATTTTCATCACGTGATGGTGCCGTACAACCTTCTAGGTAAGAGACAAAGCTGCCCTCGTCTGCAACAACTAGTGTTCTCTCAAACTGTCCAGTACCACCTTCATTAATACGGAAGTATGTAGAAAGTTCCATAGGACATTTTACACCTTTAGGAATGTAACAAAAAGAACCGTCAGAAAATACCGCGCTGTTAAGAGCTGCATAATAGTTGTCTTTTTGAGGAACTACGGTACCGAGATGTTTTTTAACTAATTCTGGGTGATCTTGTATCGCTTCAGAAATAGGGCAGAAAATAATTCCTTTTTCGGCTAGAGTTTCTTTAAATGTAGTCGCTACAGAAACTGAATCTATCACAATATCCATCGCTACACCAGCAAGTTTCTTTTGCTCGTCGATAGATATCCCTAATTTTTTAAATGTCTCTAGTAATTCTGGATCTACTTCGTCTAGGCTGTCGTATTTAGGTTTAGAATTAGGAGCAGAGTAATAAGAGATAGCTTGTAAATCTGGTTTATCATAATTTACGTTTGCCCATTCTGGCTCTTCCATCTCGATAAATACACGATAGGCTTGTAATCTCCAGTCTAGCATCCATTGTGGTTCATTTTTCTTTGCAGAAATAATGCGTATCACATCTTCACTTAAACCTATAGGAATAGTATCTGATTCCATTTCGGTATAGAATCCGTACTCATATTCCTTATTCTGAAGCTCTTTTTCTAATTGTTCTTCTGTATACTTTGACATATATTTTCTTTTAATTCCGCTTTCGCGAAAGCGTCACTACCTACTGTTTTTTATAGAGAAAATGATTCTCCACAACCACAAGTTCTTTGTGCATTTGGGTTGTTAAATACAAAACCTTTACCATTAAGACCGCCACTAAATTCAAGTGTAGTACCTACTAGGTAAAGAAAACTCTTCTTATCTACGACTATCTTTACATCGTTTGCTTCAAAAACCTTATCGGTTTCTGTAGTTGCCTTATCAAAATTTAAATCATAAGAAAGTCCACTACATCCACCACTCTTAACACCTACGCGTACAAAGTCCTGACCTATAGTAAAACCTTCTTCACTCATTAATTGAGTAAGTTTAATCTTTGCAGTTTCTGATACACTTATCATATAAATTGCTTGTTTAAAATGCATACAAATATACGACACTAAGAACGGTAAACATTGGAGAGTCATGATATTCTCATATAGTGATATACAATCTGTTTATTGCTAGCTATATTTTAAAGATTAGGTTCTTTTTATGCTGTCATTGTGGGCTATATCGTAATTTTGCAACATGATAGAAGATAAAAATCCACAACGTACTCCTGTAGAGAACCTAGGCGAGTTTGGCCTTATTGATTTTATAACTAAGAATTTTGAGATCACTCATTCTTCTACGGTTACAGGTATAGGTGATGATGCCGCTGTATTAAATCATGCTAAATCTACTGTAGTTACTACAGACATGCTGGTAGAAGGTGTTCATTTTGACCTAAGTTATGCTCCTTTAAAGCATTTAGGGTATAAAGCGATTATGGTAAATTTATCTGATGTTTATGCCATGAATGCAGTTGCTACTCAGGTGACTGTTTCTATTGCTATTTCTAACAGATTCCCTGTAGAGGCTGTAAAAGAACTGTACGAAGGCATAGAAATGGCATGTAAAACTTATAATGTAGATTTAATAGGTGGTGATACAACAGCTTCTAGAAGTGGGCTTGTTATATCGGTAACGGCTATAGGTGAGCAAGATGCAGATAAGATAGTGCGTAGAAAAGGAGCTGCTGATGGTGATTTATTAGTGGTTTCTGGTGATATAGGTGCTGCTTATATGGGACTTCAAATTCTTGAAAGAGAAAAAGCTGTTTTTAAAGCAAATCCACAAAACCAGCCAGATATCGATGCGTATAGCTATTTATTAGAACGCCAGTTAAAACCTGAGGCAAGAAAGGATATTCCTAAATTGTTAGAAGAGTTAGATGTTCTACCTACTAGTATGATAGACCTATCTGATGGTTTAAGTTCTGAAATTATACATTTATGTAAACATAGTGATGTAGGAATTACTATCTATGAGGATAAAATACCTCTAGATCCTACAGTAATTACTGCTTGTGAAGAGTTTAATCTAGATAGTACAACTATTGCTTTAAGCGGTGGTGAAGACTATGAGTTATTGTTCACTGTAAAGCAGGAAGATTTTCCTAAAATTAAAGCAAATCCTAGTCTCTCTATAATCGGGCATGTGGTAGATGCATCTCTAGGCAGTAATCTAGTGACGCGTGGTGGTGAGCAAATCCCAATAAGAGCTATGGGATGGAATAGTTTTCAAGAATAAGAAACGACTAACCCTGCTTTTTGTCTTTTACGAGCCACGTCGTTTAACGCTTCATTTATTTGTAAATGTAAGTCGTTAAGCGGTACGACTTCTCCATAAATAGTATTAGTGATTTGTTTACCGCACTTTGAACAACACATTTCTTGTACGCGTTCATTAACTACATGAGAAACTTGGTAGTTGTGCTTTGTAATGGAGCATCTTGCGGCCTTAATTGGGGAATATTTTTTACGCATCGATAGGGAGAATTAGAGTAATAGTATTCTGGTTAGAATTAAGCCAACTAATATAAGTCAAATTGTTAATAAAATTTGTCTAAACGCATAATTATTCGATAAAATGCATTTTTTTAAGGATGTCTTCAGCATTTGTTAACAATGACATGTGACCACAATCCATCTTTGATGCTTTGCAATTAAGGTAGTTAGCTTCTTTTTCTATGCGATCAGTTGTGATTATCTGGTCTTTTGTGCCGTAGACGTAATTCACTGCTACTAGAGCGTTTTGTAAATCCATAAGATGGTCTTTTCTATCACGCATACATACCAGTGCATGTACAATACTCTTAATAGTAATGGAATGTGCTTGCTCTTTCATGAGTTCTATGCGATCACTATATAATGCTCTTTCTGTAGTAGTGAAAAGATTGCCTATTGCCATGTTTACATAAGCTTCTTGGTGTTTTTCTATGAGATTAATAGATCGGTCTCTCATTATCTTCCTCTCTTTTAAATCTTCTCCAGCTATACTATTTAATAAGGTAAGAGAAGATGTTTTTTGAGGTCTCGCTTTCGCGAAAGCGGAACCCAAATATCCTCCCATACTATGACCTAGAATAGCTACTTTTTCAATTTTTTCTTTTATCAGTATGTGGTCTATTAATAAGGTAAGCGATTCTAAAGTGTATGGAGATGTGAACTCTGGGCTATTACCATGACCTGGGAGATCGATTTTTAAAAGGGAATAATGTTTAGATAGTCCATTTTCAAGATAATCCCATTGTTCCATACTGCCTAAAAAGCCATGTATTAAAAGTAAAACAGGTCTCTGGTTCTTTATATATTCATAGTGTAATCTATCCATGTGGCAAAGGTAGTCTCTGGAACGAGTCTTAAATATCACAAAAATATCACGACTGTGAAATTTTAGTTAAATTAGCCGTCAAAACCAGCCTACAATGAAGAATTTTTATCTATTAAGTATAATATTTCTACTTCTTATATCTTGTGATGATACGGACGATTATGAAATAGCTAGGTCAGAATTAGATATACGATTAGATGATTTATTAGAAGAACGTGCAAATGGTGAGGGAAAAGGATTTTTTATTTTACCAGAAAGTGATGATTTTAACGCCATACCTCAAGATCCTTTAAATCCATTAAATACGTATAAGGTTGCATTGGGGCAATTTTTAGTTCATGAAACAGCTGCTGGAGGTGTTCCTAAAATGGAGCAAATGGAAGGAACTTATTCTTGTGCGTCCTGTCATCCTGTGGCTTCTAGTTTTTATGCAGGTGTGAGACAAGGTGTAGGGGAATCAGGTATTGGTTTTGGATTTGCAGGAGAAGGTAGACGCATAGATCTAACTATGCCGTTAGATTCTGTAGACTTACAACCGGTGCGACCACCGACTTTGTTAAATGTAGCTTATCAAGAAACAGCTTTATGGAATGGTATGCTGGGTGCAACAGGACCTAATGTAGGTACAGAATCTAGATGGGCAGCTGCAGGTATACCAGAAAATAACTTAGGTTTTCAAGGAGTAGAAATGCAAGGTTTAATAGGGCAAACAACACACAGGCTTAAAATAGACGAAGAGTTCATTAATAATAATGGTTATAGATGGTTGTTTAATAAGGCCTTTGAAGATGTTGCAGAGGCAGATAGATACACACCGCAAAATGCAGCGCTTGCTATTGCAGCATTTAATAGAACCCTGCTAGCTAGCCGTTCTAGATGGCAGTTTTATTTAAAAGGTGATTATACAGCACTTACTGATAAAGAGAAAAGAGGTGCGATAGTATTTGCAGATAAAGGGCAGTGTATGAACTGTCATACTGGTCCTGCTTTAAAAGACCAGGAATTCCATGCATTCGGTTTTGGTCATTTTGATGATTCTATTGATGCTGTTGTGTTAGATGACGCTGGTTTTGATGATGTAAAGAAAGGAAGAGGCGGTTTTACTGGTAACAGTGCCGATGATTATAAATTTAAAACACCAACTTTATATAATTTAAAA
This sequence comes from Nonlabens sp. Asnod3-A02, assembly GCF_045063755.1. NCBI lineage: Bacteria > Pseudomonadati > Bacteroidota > Flavobacteriia > Flavobacteriales > Flavobacteriaceae > Nonlabens > Nonlabens sp. Asnod3-A02. The sequence continues at coordinate 490,079 of NZ_JBEFOC010000008.1, read as the reverse complement.
GATGCAGGATTCTATGGACATGGCTCTACATTTAATACTATAGAAGAAGTAATACGTTATAAGAATGGTGCTTCACTTCAAGATAATAATGCGATTAATAACATAGCTGTAGAAAAAGGTACGCTTAATTTAACTGAAGAAGAGATTTCTGACCTAGTATTCTTTGTAGAGAACAGTCTTTATGATCCAGAGTTATCGCGTTATGTGCCGGAGTCTGTTAAGTCAGGAAATTGTTTTCCTAATGCAGACGACCAGAGTAAATTAGATCTAGGCTGTGATTAAATAACCTAAGAAAAGCTAGTTGCATATTAAAATACCAAGCGGTATCTTTATGCCATGAGAAATCCAAAGCATACTAAAGCAACGATTTTAAAAGAAAGCGCAAACCTATTTAATGTGCAAGGTTATAAAGCCACATCTTTAAGTGATATCACTACAGCGACTGGTTTAACTAAAGGTGCTATTTACAAACACTTTAAGAACAAAGAAGACCTTGAGCAGCAAGCGTTGAGGAGTTTAGGGCGTCAAATGTTTGATATACTTAATAAAGAAATTAAAGACGCGACTAGTTATGAGTCTAAGATAGAGGTGTTTTTTACTTTTTTTAAAAATTATCTAGTGAATCCGCCATATGCTGGTGGCTGTCCTTTACTTAATAGCGCAGTAGAAAGTGATGATGCAAACCCAGTTTTAAGGCAGCAATCCTTCGGCATGCTGGTTACTTTTAAATCTACATTGCGCAGGATAATGGAAAGTGCAAAAAAACGAAATCACATTAAAGAAAATACAGATGTGGATCAGATGGTCCACGTTTATATTGCCACGCTTGAAGGTGCTATGATGATGAGCAAATTAGAGCGCAATAATGATGCAATTAATACATGTATAGATTTTTTAAGAAATTTAAATCAAAGCATTTTAGTTGCTGTAAAGTAACCAGAGAATAGAATAAACTCAATAATTTAATTAACTCTCAAAGTAATACACTAGCTTAACGATCAAGTAATTGATGAGGTAAAATATGTAGTTTTCATTGTGTTTTAAAATATATACTTAGTTATCAGTATTATTTTTTTAAGAACATAGTATTCTTTAAATTACTTTATGAATCATTTTAAAAGCTTGTTAGATAGATTACATTTGAAAACTAAAATATCTTCAGTTGTCCATACCATCACAGTCATTTGAACAGTACACGATTGCTTTTTATAACGTAGAAAACCTATTTGATGTAATTAACGATCCTTCTATTATGGATCAAGAATTCACAGAATTTGGTCGCAAGCAATGGACAGAAAGTAGGTATCAAAAAAAACTAGTAAGAATAAGTGATGCTATTAGTAGAATAGGTTATGAACAAACCGGTAAACTACCTGCGATAATAGGACTGGCAGAGGTGGAGAACAAAAAGGTGCTTAACGATCTAGTCTCGCAACCCAAACTGGCCAATCATAATTACGATTACATACACTATAACAGTCCAGATGAGCGAGGTATCGATGTAGCTTTATTGTATGATACTACTGTTTTTAAGCCCACACATTCAGAACCAGTAAATATTCATCTAGAAGATGAGCAAGGTGTCATAGATACTACTAGAGATATACTTTATATAGAAGGTGTTCTAGCTGGCACACCTGTGCGTATCTATGTGAATCACTGGCCGTCCAGACGTGACGGTGCAGAAACTACCGACCATAAAAGAGTAGAAGTAGCAAAACAATTAATGCATCACATAACAACTAAGGATGTGGAGTCTAAAAGACTTAAAAGCGATCTAGAAATAGAGGCGTCTCATCATGTCATTATTATGGGAGATTTTAATGATGACCCTGAAAATAATAGTATTAGAGAAGGAATATTACCTAACGGATTTGATAACGTCACTGCGCCATTAAAGAAATTTCATCGCGGTTCTTTAAATCATCAATTTAAGTGGAATCTTTTTGATCAGATTATGGTTAGTGATAGTTTACATAACGACGTACCAGATTCCCTTTACTTTTATAAGGCAGATATTTTTGATGATATCATGTTAAGACAGTGGAAAGGAAAATACCGTGGACAGCCTGCAAGAACATTTGTAGGTCGCAATTATAAAGGTGGATATAGTGACCATTTTCCTGTTTTTGCGATATTCAGACGTAATTAAACGTTATTTGACTATGAAATGCAACCCTTAATCTATTATGAAATTGTTAAATAGAACTAGGCTTAGATTTTTTATATATTCACCATTCTAGATATATGACTGGTATCTTTTAAACAGAATTTTATTGTTAGATTGTAGTTTCGCTTTCGCGAAAGCAAAAATAAGAACAGTAGAAGTCCTTTAATTGGAATAATTCAGACTATATTTAGCCAGACAAAACTATAACACAACCTTAAAACTAACTTTGTGAGAATGAAAAAATTACTTGCAATGGGGCTCTTTTTCTCTATCGCTGCTACAAGCGTAGTGCACGCACAACAAGATCCTCAGTACACACAGTACATGTACAATCAGAATGTTATCAATCCAGCCTATGCTGGTACACAAGATGGCCTAAATATAACCGCATTATACAGGCAGCAATGGTCTGGTGTTAATGGAGCACCAGAGACTATTACAGTGTCAGGTAGTTCACCTATAGGTGAGCGCACAGGTTTAGGTCTATCTGTAATTTCTGATAATGTAGGCCCGGTTCACGAGACTAATGCCTATGGAGACTTTTCATACAGACTTCAAGTTGGTAAAGAAACTACTCTAGCCTTAGGTCTTAAAGCAGGACTTACCTTTTTTGATGTAAATTTAAATACCGTACAGACTACGGTACCAGGTGATCCACTTTTTGCCGAAGAACTTAATGAGACTTATCTTAATTTAGGTGCAGGTGCATTTTTATATGGATCTAACTGGTATGCTGGTTTTTCTGTTCCTAACATGTTAAAAAGTACTCACTTAGATGAGGACGGTTTAGAATTCGGAAGTGAAACACAACATTACTTTGTAACAGGTGGATATGTATTTGATGTTGCAGACAATATTAAATTAAAGCCACACGTATTAGTAAAAGGTGCATTTGACTCTCCAGTTAGTTTTGATTTAAACACAAACGTGTTATTCAATGAAAAATTTGAAGTAGGTGTTTCTTATCGTCTGGAAGATTCATTTAGTGGTTTAATAGGAATGAATGTTACTGATAATGTAAAAGTAGGATATGCTTATGATCGTGTAGTGTCAGATATCTCTGTGGTATCTAACAGTTCTCACGAGGTATTTGTAACCTTCGGTTTAGCTTTCCCTCGTAAAGTGATGCAGTCTCCACGTTTCTTCTAATTCAAACAGCAAAGAATACAACCATGAAAAAACTATATATACTCTTAATTTTATGCGTTGGTTTTGCGATGAGCGCGCAAGCCCAAAGTGATAAAACTGCAAAAGCAGATAAATTATACGAGCAACTACGTTATGTAGATGCTGCCGAAGCTTATGAAAAGCTTATTAGCAACGGTGTAAGAACACAACATGTTTATACTAAACTAGCTGATTCTTATTATTTCAATAGTGATTTTAAAAATGCAGAAAGAAATTATGCAAGAGCTATAAAGCGTGATCCTAAAGCAGAGTCGCTTTACAGATATGCACAGTCTTTAAAAGCATCTCAAAAATACGACCTTTCTAACACGATTATGAATCAGTTTGCAAGTCTTGCACCTGGCGATGATCGTGCAAAAGAATACAAGTCTAATCCTAACTATATTCAAGATATACAAGGGATGAAAGATGCATTTACTACTCAGGCTCATAAATTTAATACAGAAGCAAGTGACTTCTCAGCACTTCAAATAGGTAACAAATTATATTTCTCTAGTGCTCGTAATGAGAGTAGAGGTAAATATGGATGGAACAAAGAACCTTATTTAGATATCTATGAGGCTACTATCGATGACGCTGGTGTTGTTGGTAAACCAGCGCTTTTAGAAGGTGATGTAAATACAAAGTATCATGAAGGTACTATGGATATCACACCAGATGGTAAATACATGTTCTTTACTAGAGTAGATTACCTAAAAGGTGATTATGAAAAAGCTACAGATGGTGAGAGTAAATTAAATATTTACCGTGCTATTAAAGCTGACGGTGAGTGGAGAGATGTAGCAACTACTTCTTTAGAATCACAAGAATATGGTGTAGGTCACCCTTCTATTACTAAAGATGGTTCAACTATTTACTTTGCTAGTGAAGCACCAGGTGGATTAGGTGGAACTGATATCTATAAAGCAGATCTTAAAAATGGAAAAATTTCTAACCCAGTAAATTTAGGTCCTACAGTTAATACATCTGGAGATGATTCTTTCCCACATGTTGCAGACGATGGTACTCTTTACTTCTCAAGTAATGGTCACTTAGGTCTAGGTGGACTAGATGTATTTAAATTTATGGATGGTAAAGTAACTAACATGGGTGCGCCTATCAATAGTTCTTTAGACGATTTTGGATTCACGTATTCTAATGAAACAGGTAAAGGTTATGTATCTTCTAACCGCGCAGGTGGTAAAGGTGGTGATGATATCTACGGTGTAGAAAGAATTGAAATCTGTGAAGTTGCTGTAACAGTTAAAGCAGTAGACAAAGAAACAGGAAAAGCTATTCCAGGTGCTATAGTATCTTTACAAGATGCTGCAGGAAACAGTATGCCAGGACAGACTACAGATGCTAACGGTGTTGCTGTATTTACTACAGACTGTAACCTAGAGCTTACTGCACGTGGTGCAAAAGATAAATATGAAAGTGGTGAAGCTACTCTAACAGTTGCTGAAGAAGAAGCTGCTATGGTAGAAGTAATGATGGCTCCAGAACCAGAAATTGTTGAGGATAAAATTATCTTGAATAAGATATACTTTGATCTTGCAAAATCTAACATACGTCCAGATGCTGCACTTGAGTTAGATAGACTAGTAGGTCTTATGAAAAAATACCCTACTCTAGAAGTTCTTGCAGAAACATATGCAGATATTAGAGGTTCTGACTCTTATAACCTTGCTCTTACAGAAAGACGTGCAAATAGCATTATCAAGTATGTAGAGTCTCAAGGAATTGACGGTTCTAGATTAACTGCTGCAGGTCGTGGAGAAGCTAATCCAGTTGTGGATTGTGGATCTAAAAAATGTACGGCAGACGAATATGAATTATCTCGTAGATCTGAATTTACGATCACAAAAAGATAAAAAGTATTACTAACCAGCCAATGCTTTTAAAAGTCCATTTGCAATTGCAAATGGACTTTTTTTATTTCTAAAAGCTATGCAAATTTGTTCTCTTAAATGAGCATATTAATTATCTTAACCAGATGAATTCATTTTTAGAAAAAGTCCTTGCAGACTTAGAGAATAACAATATAGATGTCATAACAGCAACTTATGTCGTGCCGTCTAGACGTGTCGGTATTTTTTTGAGTAGGTATCTTGCACAACGCATAGAACAGCCTGTTTTTTTACCTAAAATCTATAGCGTTACAGAGTATATTGAACAATTAGGCCAGGTAGAAATAGTTAATGATCTAGATTTATTACCACTTTTTTATAAGGCTTATAAAAGTGTAGAAACAGAAGGAAATGTAGATAGCTTTGATGAATTCATAGGTTGGGCAACAACTATACTCAAAGATTTTAATGAAATGGATCGTTATCTCGTAGATCCGGAACAGTTTTTTAATTATCTAGGTAGTGTAAAAGAGATGGATCACTGGGCTTTAAATCAAAACCCAACTTTGATGGTGTCTAAGTATTTGAGGTTTTGGAAAAAACTCCACTTGTACTATAATGCTTTCCAACAATTATGTCTAGAAAATGAAACGGTGTATCAAGGGATGGCTTATAGGTTAGCTTTCGCGAAAGCGGAACAATTATCCAATAACTCTACCACTAAAAATAAGACCATTTTCTTAGGGCTCAACGCACTCAACACTGCCGAGTCTAATATTATACAAAAACTCCTTGAGGAAGATCAGGCGTGTATTTACTGGGATATAGATCAATACCTTATGGAATTGCCTTATCATGAATCTGGTAAATTTATACGCAAGTTTAAAAAAGACTGGAAGTATTATGATAAGAACGAGCTTAAAATATATGGTAATGAATACCAGTCCAATAAGAAAATAGATATTCATGGCGCAGCTGGTAATTTAAGTATGATCCAGGTTGCGGTAAAGTTAATGGAGCAAATACCTCAAGAAGAGCTAGAAGATACTGCAATTATTCTCGCAGACGAGAGATTGCTTTTGCCATTACTAGACGCTATACCTGATAATATTGCACACTTTAATGTGACTATGGGACTGTCTCTAGACCAGTTACCACTATCTGCATTTGTATATGATATTATTAAAATGCATACCGAGGCTACTGAAGATGGCTATTATTACAAAGGAGTAGTAAATATTCTAGAGTCTTCATTTGCATTTGTTTTAATAGACAGCGACTCTCGTAAATTAGTGAAATATATTAAAGAGAATAACTTAATCTATGTGACTCCATCTAGTTTTGATGAGGTGATAGAAGGTACTATTCTCAATAAAATCATGGCACCTATTCAAAACGTAGGTGAGCTTATCAAGTTAATAGAAAACGTTCTACTAGAGCTTAAAACGAAGTTGTTGCAAGAGGAGAATAGAAGGTTAGAAATAGAGCAGTTATTAGGTATTACAGAGGTAGTACAGAATTTATCTACCATAGTAGATAATAATGAAGAGATAAAGGATCTTAAAACAGTGGCTTATTTATACAAGCAACTTGTTCCTTTAAAAAATCTGGATTTTATAGGAGAACCAGTACGAGGCTTGCAAATAATGGGGCTTTTAGAAACCAGAGCATTAGATTATAAAAATACCATAATGTTATCGGTAAATGAGGGGATTTTACCAGCTGGAAAATCTACAGCCTCTTATATCTCTAACGATATGAAGTATCAGTTTGCACTGCCTACCTATTCAGAGAAAGATAGTGTCTATGCTTACCACTTCTATAGATTATTGCACAGAGTAAATCATGCAGCATTTATTTACAATACAGAAGGCGATACACTAGGCGGTGGTGAGAAAAGTAGGTTCTTAACACAATTAGAAACAGATCCTAATTCTAAACATATAGTCTCTCACCAGCATTATATTTTTAAAAATAGTGCGGTAAAAGAAGAATTAATGGTGGTCGAGAAAGAACCATCTTATTTTGAAAGATTACAGCAAATAGCGAGCAGCGGTTTCAGTCCGTCGGCCTTAACGAGTTATGTGCGCAATCCTATAGATTTTTATGCGAGTAAGATTTTGCGCATTTCTCAAATGGAAGATGTAGAAGAAAATATAGCAGCAAATACCATGGGTTCTATCATACATGAGGCGCTGGATAAACTCTATCAGCCCTATGTAAATAAGATTTTAATCAAAGAAGATTTTGATAAAATTAAAAAACAGATAAAACCAGAGCTAGATGTAGCCTATCAAGAATGTTATAAGTCAGATTCTACACCGCTAGGAAAGAATAAAATCATTTATGAAGTATCACTACATTATATAAAAATGATGGTGCAAAGCGATTTAGATCTAGTTGCTAGCGGTAGCGAACTAATTATTAAAAGTGTAGAGCGCAAACTAGAAGCTGTAATTGATGTTCCTGAAATAGGAAAGGTGAAAATACATGGTATGGTAGACCGTATCGATCAGTTAGACGGTAAGTTGCGTATTATAGACTATAAATCTGGTGCAACGGCTAAGGGTAATGTAGGTATCGATCCAGAGAACTTTGATATCATAATCGATGATTATGGAAAAGCTAAGGCATTTCAAGTACTCATGTACACATACTTATACAGCCATAATGAGCCTTTTACAGAAGCAAGTGCTGGTATAATAAGTTTTAAGAATTTTGATCAGGGCTACATACCTTTTGGTTTTAAAGCCGGTAGATCTTATAAAGAAAAAATGATCGATGTCGCAGTACTTCAGGATTTTGAACAAGTACTTTTTGTGTTGATCAAAGAACTATTTAATAAAAATATTCCTCTAACAGAAAAGCCCGTATGATAACTAGTAATAATAACATAGTAAAAGGAGAGAACAACCGTGATATACTGTTAGACTATGAATATTTAGAATCTGGTACACCTTTGCCTGTCGTAGTTTTTTGTCATGGATATAAAGGATATAAAGATTGGGGTGCATGGAGTTTGATGGGTTCGGCTTTCGCCAAAGCGGGATTTCTATTCATAAAATTCAACTATTCACACAATGGCGGCACGGTAGAGCAACCTATAGATTTTCCAGATCTCGATGCCTTCGGAAATAATAATTATAGTAAAGAAGTACGTGATACTGTTACAGTACTGGACTGGATAGAGAACTCTCAGTTGCCTATAGATAGCACTCAAATCAATTTATTAGGACACTCTAGAGCTGGAGGAATCACCACAATTGTCACCGCAAAAGACAATAGGGTTTCAAAACTGATTACACTTGCTGCAGTAGCTAATTATGCAGAGCGTTTTCCTAGCGGTAAAGCACTAGAAGACTGGAAAGAAAATGAAGTGATGTACATCAAAAATGGCCGTACAAAGCAAGAAATGCCACTTTTCTATCAGTTTTATCAAGATTTTGTTCAAAATGAAGAAGCATTAACCATTCTCAAACAAGCCGAAAAAATAAAGCAGCCGCACCTTATTTTACATGGGGAGAATGATGAAACCGTTCTAGTAAAAGACGCTTTGGCTATCCATAAAGCCAGTCCTAACTCTCAATTAAAGTTAATAAGAGAGGCTAACCATACTCTAGGAGCATCGCATCCTTGGGAATCTAGTTTGTTGCCTACTCATTTAAGAGAAGCAGTGCAGTGTATGGTGAATTTTTTAAGATGATTTCTAACATAATTCTATAAAACAAAAAAGCCAAGGATGGAGCTCCTCAGCTTTTTCTAGTAGTCCAACATAACAATATAAAGGACTCTTTTCTATAAATGTCTTTTCTCTCTATTTATCGTTAGAGAAATGCAGCAAGTAAAAGTTAATTTAACTAGTTTAATATTGCTGGGGCGCAAATATAGTTCTTAAAGTTACTAGTTATAGCTATTTTGTAGAGATATTTAATAGGTGGTTGTAATAATTGCGATCCCACTTGGAGACTGCTTCTTAATTTAAGAACAAGGTGTAATCAATATCGGTAATAGTGAGTGTCTCCATAGGTTTAACCGTTTCTTCATTAAGGAGTGATTTAAGCAGCACGATTTCATGTTTATCAAACATCATGGTAAGATTTTGTTGAGTAGATGGTATGGGTATTTTACGTTTCATAGGCATGCGGTCGTGCTTTATTTCCCAGTATTCTACCTCTATCTCGTTTACATAAGCTCTTAAATTTCTAAACTGTTTAGGATACAACTCAAAATTTAGATTATTAAAGATAAGTTTATAGACTTTGCATCCAGTGCAGTAGGACAGCTGTCCTTGTTTGTTTTTGGCAAGTGTTTTTACTTTATTACACATAAGTCTATCGTTTTAATAACAGTCGGTAAGTACTTGTCCTCTTTGTTCAAAAACACTTAAAGGTTTACCCAGTTGTTCTATGGTTATTTTTTCTATTGTTGCTAGCACATCATTCATCATTGCAAGAGATCCACAAATCATAATGGGACTACCGTTAGATAGTAGAATTGCTATTTCTACCCTTTGATCCCATATTTTGTGTTGTATATACCTTTTATCCATTTCTCTAGAATAGGCCAGTCGTAGACTAGATAAAGATGTCTGTTTGAGATAAGGCTGGTATAAATCAAAACTACCTGTACTACGACCACCCCAATATAGATGTAGTTCTCTTTTTTTACTTTTCTTCTCATTAATCATTCCTAAGAATGGTGCGATACCAGTACCATTAGAAATCATAATAACTGATCGTTCTTTTTTAGGAAGATGGAATCTTTCATTCTGTTTTATGTAAGCCTCTATTTGATCACCAATTTTTAATTCATTGAGATAAGTAGAGCATAAACCGCGATCGTGCTTTTTAATACTTAATATTATGTAATTGTCTATTCTAGCGATAGAATAAGCACGTGGCTTAGTTTCATCTGGTGGCAAAATGTATAATATATCTCCAGACTTATATTTTAATTTTTTATGAGGCTGGATGCACAATAAAAAGGTGTCGTCTAGATTTAATACGGAGCATTCTAATACCTTGAATGTAGAATATGTAGGTTCTTTAAAATCGGCGTTTTTTAAAGTTATACCAGTCTGTCTTTTATATTTTTCTAACCACTTTTCAATTTCTTGAGCATCGTTACTATTAATTTTATCTAGTGGTAACATAGGTGTGAAACCAGCTCGTTCTTGTAAAGCTGTGTCTACCTCTACGGCATATTTACAAAAGTGATCATAATCTCTAGAGCCAAATCCTAAGACTGCAAATCGTATAGGATTAGGTTGTTCTATAACAGTTAATTTTTGTAGAAAATGCCTCGCATTAGTAGGTGCGTCACCATCGCCATAGGTGGCTGTGAATATGATAAATTGGGTAGCTTTCTCATAGATGCTGTATTCGTTCAGAGAGCTTAAGTAAACTTTTTTCCCTTGTTCAGATAATTGATTTGATATCGCTTTCGCGAAAGCGAACGTACTACCACCTTCTGATCCCACAAGAATTACTATTTCTGCATCTTCTTTATTTGCTAGAGCTATAGTTTTTACAGCTTTTTTGCGTCTTTTTAGGTACATCGCAATACCAGAGAAGATGAAAAATAAAATACTAGCACTAGAGATAAGTAAAATTACAGACCAGATGATGCTGCCGCTTCCTGTGTGCAATGTCATACTCCACGAGGATAGAACATGTGCAAAAGGATGCGATACTTCACTTATGATCTCACCAGAATATTGATCTACTAGAAGATCACAATCATGTAAGGTAATCTCAAAATAATCCAACTGGTCCTCAGAAAAAGGGAAACTAAGTTGGTCTATTTGCGACATTTTTAATTCCTGAAAAAACGGAATGTCGATTAACTCACCACTAGATAGTTCTATCGATGGTTCTTTACTCCAGTCATGTTCTATGGAGAAACTAGGCGTTAGATCAAACTTCTCTGCAGACAGGTAGACGCCTGTTACTGCTATTATTAGAATAGGAAATAACAACCACCTACCTAATATGATATGATAACGCTGGTTAAAATCACGTTCTTTAATCTTTCCATATAATTTAAGAAAACCGCCCTGACGTTGTATTAATAATAAAATACCAGTGAAGGCGATAAAGCAAAGAAGTAAAGAGACGATACCTACAAAAATGCGCCCTATACTTTTTAAGAACAAAGATCTATGTAGATTAGTGGTCCATCTATAGATAGGCGCTCTCTCTATTACTAACCCTAATGATGTTCCAGTTTCTGGATGTATATAAACATCTTGACTCGTCCCATCTAGTGTAATAACTGACGCTATCACATAGGAATCTGCAGTTACTTTTATAGATAATACCTCTTCATTGTTTTTTTTTAATTGTGTAAGAGTTCTTGCTAGAGAAACATCTTCTAGATCTACAACATGATAATTTTGCGTAGCATTAGAAATAGGTTCCAGGGCAAGTACCACACCAGTAACTGATGCGACTATTAAAAACAAAGAAGAAAATAATGCGAGGAGTAAGTGACTATATCTCCATAAAGAAAGCGTCATAAAATATAGGTTACTGTGGCAATAGTCGTATGTAACGTATAAAACCGGTTCCTTCTTTTTTACCTTTTAAGTTTGCTGTAGTAAGTTCAAATTGAAGATCTTGAGCATAGTATTCTTGATCTTCTACTGCAGTTTCAAAACGGATGCTGTATCCTTTATCTATTTTATCTTTAGGCAAGTTAATAACGCTTACAGTGCGCTCTCCACCACTTATAGTGGCACCAGATATAGCATCTATATCTGGACGGTGTTTACCATAGAATTTCCACCACTGTCCTAGCTCGCTGTACCACTCACTATCTTTACCTTGTACATAGATGGTCTCTTCATATTCTCCTGCTGGATTAAGAAGAGAGATAACTACATAAGCACCTTCTCCAGTATAATTCTTTAACTGGATCATACATTTATAGCTGGCTTTTTCTACTGGTGATATAAAACTGATTAATAAAAAAGAGCTTAATATAAAAACTGGTAATACTTTGAAAAGTGTCTTCATTATTTAAGGAAGTTTAAAGAGGTGTTATTCTTTTGAAGAATTTCATTTTCCATTGCTAGATCATAAACAGATTCTTCAAAATCTGTAGTAAGTTTTGTGTCTGCGCCTTTATCGATAAGGTATTTAATGACCTTATCATCTTTTGCTTTCATTGCTGCGATGTGTAAGGCAGTTAGACCTTCTTCATTCTTTTTATTAATGTCTATTTTGAGACCTTCAAGCAACTGTATTAACTTTAAATCATTCTCACCTGCAGCAATATGATATAAAGTATTACCGCCAGATTGTGTTGCAGTCATAGACACTTTTTTACTTTGCAATAATTTCATTTTTGTTTTAAAGTCTTCTACATTTCTAGAATTATAAGAATGGACTAAATAATAAGCCAGGTTATTTCCTTTATTATCTGTTACCTGTGCATTTGCTTTATGAGCTAATAAAAACTCAACAACTGCTGCATTATTTCTACTTACCGCCATAGAAAGTGCCGTGTTACCAGCGCTATTATGCGCGTTTATATCGGTTACTTTTTCAGATAAAAACTGTACAACCTTTAAGTTATTACTTGCTGCAGCATTCATGAAAGGAGAATTCCCATTATTATCTTTTAGGTTAACATCTACACCGTGGTCTAAGAAATAAGTAAAAAGATCTAGATCTTTGTTTCTATAAGCGATACTGTGCAATGGATTGCGATCGTTATCACCTACTATATTTACCTTAATTCCTAGATTTTCTAAAAACTCATACACATCTTGAGTATTTTGATAGTTACGTGCACCACGACTAGCCATAAGAATAGCATTACCACCATTCTTATTAGTTGCTTTAAAGTCTACACCTTTATCTATAAGCACTTGTAAAAAAGAAAGATTTCCTTGTTTTACAGCATAATGAAAGAGGTTGTTACCATCATTATCTACTGTTTCTAGCTTTAAACCGTATGATAAAAAAGTAGACAGTTCTTTCTCATTTTCTAAATGTGGAGCAAGGGCTAGTAAGATAGTGGCTCCTTGTTCATTTTTCTCATTTACTAAGTCTACTCCATGATTTTTAAAAGCGTCATAGATAGCAGGATCCTTAGTGCCGGCATTTGCGGCAAATAAAAGAGGTGTGTTTCCGTGACTGTCTGGCTGTGTTACAGAAGATCCTAGCTTTAATAATTGCTTCACGATAGTTACATTACCAGAATAGGCAGCCCAATGTAAATAATTACGGCTGTCATGAGTTTTCTTGTTAGGTATGTTTCCTTCTATAGAAAGAAGGTGTTCTATAACATCATTATTTGCATGACGTATAATCGCATATACTGTTGCGTCAAAACCGTTCTGATTCATCGACACAGGATCATTTCCTTTTTCTATTAGCGATTTCACCTCATTGAGGCTAGGATTTGTTTTCCAGAAATCACCGGAATAGAAAGTATTTTGTTGAGCAATTGAGCTATAGCCTATCAGCAAGAAGGCTAGTTGCATAAAAATATTTTTCATGGTGATTTATTTTTTTACAAATGATTCAATAATTGGGTCTATTTGTTCCTTTTCAGTCACCGTGTCATCAAAAAGATGCTTGTAAAGAACTTTGTTATCCACTTTTTCTTCCAGAGTTAGGTCTTTATTGCGAGCATAGACATTATCCCATTTAGCTCTTACCAGTTCCCACTTTGCTGTGTTTTCTTTCCACCAGTTTGCGGCAGCTTTACAGCGGCTGTCATCCACTTTTACATAAGTGTTATAACCTTTTTCTTTGGCTAGAAGGACATCTTCTTTTCCTTCTTCTTTGATTATTTTATGGTTATCCTGATCGTGTAACCAGCCATAATCTGTAATTTCTTGTCTGTTACCTCTTAAAAGAACATTATAGTCACTACGTGTGGTGTATTCTCTTCTTGCCAGTGGTGCTGGAGTTGTGTTTTCCCAATAACTCTTGCCATCTACATGCACCCACGTAGAACTACCCTCATATCTCGGGCTGTCATCTACTTGATATACCTTTTGTGTCCACTGTCCTGCAACATCATTTTTTGCTTTATGCTCATAAACCCATTTGTTATTTACATCAAACGTGTATAGATCTTGATTTTCAAACAGCCAGTCCTGTCTCCAGTGTTTAATAATCATCGGCTCTGCAGGGTTACCTACTTGTAATAAATGCTGTATTTGAATTTTATCCTCTTCATCAGTTACTAACTGTGCCCATTCTAGCGCTTTATCCACTTTAGTTGCAGACGGTTTATAAAGAGAGTCGTTAGAATAATTAAAGGTCTCTGTAAAATTAAAAGTCACTTCATAACAACCACACATGTCTTTAATGGCTGTTTGGTCTTGTTGTTTCTTGTCTTGTGCAGTGGCAAACAAGACGGTAATAAAAGTAAGTAGGGTAAGATAGCTAGTTTTCATTTCGGATTTTTTTGAAAATTATTCTCCTGCAAAAATACTTATATTTATTTATTCTAAATAATAATAAATGATATATTTGCACTTTATTAAGAATGATTCTAAGTAGCGATATGTGTAAATATTTGTTTATAAGTGTATTGAGTTTTATCGCTTTCGCGAAAGCGGTAGCCCAACAAACTGTAATCGACTCTACAGCAACAGAAAAGCTAGAAGAAATAGTCCTTACAGCAACACGTACAGAAAGACAATTATCTTCACTACCATTACCAGTGACTCTTATTTCTAAAAAGAACATTTTACAGTCAGGAACTATACGACTAGATGAAATTCTTAACGAGCAAACAGGTATCATAACGGTGTCTGATGAGAGTGGTTTTGAAGGTGTACAAATACAAGGAATATCGTCAGACTATATTCTTATTCTAGTAGACGGTGTACCACTAGTAGGACGCAGTGCAGGTAATTTTGACCTTAGTAGAATTACAGTAGGTAATATCAAACAAATAGAAGTGGTTAAAGGTCCGGCGAGTAGTCTTTATGGTAGTGAAGCGCTGGGTGGAGTCATCAATATTATTACTGAAAAGCCTAAAACTGAAAAACTAAATGGAAACGTTTCTTATAGATTGGGCAGTTTTACACAACAAGACATTAATCTAGATGTAAAAAAACGTTTTGATAAACTGAGAATAGGCTTTTTTGCAAATCGTTTTTCTAGCAATGGTTATGATTTGAGTCCAGAAACTGGCGGGCAAACCGTTAATCCTTTTGAGAATTACACTTTTAACACTCGTTTATATTATGATTTTAACGAGAGTATATCTCTATTTACTTCGGCTCGATATTATGACCAGACTCAAGATGCAGGTTTTACTTTTGAGGATATAGAATATCAAGGCGATAGCAATGAAAAGGAATGGAACGCACACGCACGATTAGATCATAAATGGGATGAGAAGCTCTCTACTTCTTATGAGTTTTATTATACTAATTATCGTGCAAACGAGCGACTAGAAGACCCTATTGAAGAAAATGCTTTTACCGATAGTGATTTTAACCAGACCTTGATACGTCCTGAGATAAGAGCAAACTATAAGTTAGAATCGGCTGGTACGCTAACAGCTGGTGTAGGATATCAACTAGAATCGCTGGATAGAACTTATTTTGACCAACGTGTAGATTTTAATTCGCAATACGTTTATGGACAGTATGATGTGAATCCTACAGAAAAATTAAATGTTATTGCAGGTGCTAGATTTGATAACCATTCAGAGTACAGTAATCAATTTAGTCCTAAGCTGGCTGCTAGATACCAACTTAGTGAATCTATAGCCATAAAGGCATCTGTAGGTTATGGGTTTAAAGCTCCAGATTTTAGACAGTTGTATTTTGATTTTACAAACTCGGCGGTAGGATATACGGTTTTAGGATATAATGTTGCGGTAGATAAATTAAATGAGTTGCAACAACAAGGTCAGATTCTAGATGTGGTTGTGCCACTTAATGAGTTAGATGATCCACTAGAGGCAGAAAGTAGTATAGGTTATAATCTAAGCATGACCTTTAAAAAAGGAAAATGGAATTCAGAGCTTAATTTTTACCGCAATGATTTTAAAAACTTAATAGATACTAGAATTATAGCGCGCAAGAATAACGGACAGAATGTTTTTAGTTACGTGAATTTTGATGAGATATATACTACTGGATTAGAAGTGAATACTAGTTATAAAGTATCAGACGCCATAAAATTAAGTGCTGGTTATCAGTTACTGTACGCATTTGATAAAACTCAAGAAAAAGCTGTTGAAGATGGAAATGTATTTGTGCGCGATGCACAGACTAATCAGACCGTGGCGATTGATCGATCAGAATATTTTGGGCTTGTTAATCGCTCGAGACACAACGGTAATTTGAAAATCTTTTATGATTTAAAAAAATATAAGGCAAACGTAAATCTGAGATTGCTATACCGTAGTAAATATGCCCAATTTGATACCAATGGAAACGGACTCATAGACAGCTATGATACAAGTTTTATAGATGGTTATGTAACTGCTAACATTGCTGCAAATAAAACTTTTTACCAAGACTTTAATCTTCAAGTAGGAGCAAATAACCTACTGGATTATACAGATAACAATATCCCTACACAGCCAGGGATTCAAGGATACATAAAACTTAACTATCAATTTTAACTATAAACAATTACCCAAAATGAAAACAGTCAACACACTTAAAACTATTGCTATCGCCATTCTTTTTTTAGGATTTGCATCTTGTAGCAGCGATGACGATGTATCGCCAGCAGCTATAGAATCTAACACAGTTTCTAATTTACCAGCACCACAAACTGGTGGTCAGGGACAAGAAATAGGAGGTGACTTTACCAAATTTGATTTTTCAACAGGATTAGAAACTACTAGTGATATAGAATGGGATATTGCTTTTAGAGGTACTACCATTGCTATTAATGGTGGAGTATCTACTGGTACTGCAGACGAGCCTGAAAGAAATGGCGACGCAGCAGCAGCTATTGCTACAGGAACATTTGCTAGTGTTGTTACAGCAGAAGGGTTAATTTTTAATCAAGATAGCAGTGAAGGATACGCAATTCCAGCAGGTAGCGATAATGGATGGTACAATTATAACTTCATGACTAACGTAATTTCTGCTATTCCAGGAAAAGTATTAGTTATAAGAACTAGAGATGGTAGGTATGCAAAAGTAGAAATCTTAAGTTATTATGAAAATCAAGATACCACGGCTAGCAGTCGTTTCTACACTTTTAATTATGTGTATAATCCTAATTTAGGAGATACCTCTTTATAGATTTTAGTTTGATTAGTTCTTTAAAAGGCTCTTCTATGTAATGTTTGAGGAGTCTTTTAATTAAAATCTGATCATTCCTATTGTTTTAATACCTATTAGCTTCCTAAATTCTCACCCTTCTCAATAAATCAACATGGCTTGTATTAGTAGTTTTAATATTATTAAAGATAGATTTACCGTCTTTCTAGAAGAAAACGGTCATCGCAAAACCCCAGAACGATATGCTATTCTAGAACAGATATATAAATCTGAAGAGCACTTAAATGTGGATACACTTTTCTCAAAAATGATAGAGGAGAATTATAGAGTAAGTAGAGCAACACTTTATAATACCCTAGATATCTTAATAGAATCTCGTTTAGTACGCAGGCATCAATTCGGTGATAATGTGGCCTATTATGAGAAATCTTTTTTTGATGGTAAACACGATCATATTATCATGACAGACACTGGCGAGGTATTAGAATTTTCTGACCCTATGGTTCAAGAAATCAAAAAAACAATAGAAGAGGTTTTTGATGTTTCCATAGATACTCACTCTTTATATTTCTATGCTACAAAAAATGAGAAATCTGATAATGAATAGTATCTTAGAAGTAAATAGTTCATTTTATTTTTAAGTAGTCTAAATATAAACTCTTTTATATCAAGTATTTATATTGTTTCTAATCCTGCCTGAGATTATATTTGGTTAACTTAAAATCGAATATTATGTCTATAAGAATAGGAAACAGTTGTGTGAATTGTGAGAATTTAATGGAGAATGAAAATTGTAAAATTCACGGTGTTAAGGTAAGTACGAGTTACACCTGCGATAGTTTTGAAATGAAAGCAGCATTAAAAAACGATCCTAATTGTACATCATGTGCTAGGTATGAAGGACCTACTTGTGCAAACCCACAGAAAGCAGCTCCAGGAATGTTATGTTCTCACTGGGCTCCACAAAATGCGCAAGCATGAAAATAAAATTCAATACTTATAAAAACAGTAGCTGGTTCATTCAGTTGCTGTTATTATTTGTTTCCATTTTTTAAGTTTCATAAGAGTATGAACAACTTAGGGTAGAAACCGGATAAATTTAAAAAGCCATCTAGTCATATTTAAGAGATTATCTTTGCAATCTCGATGGCTATTCAAATCAATACTTCTCAAATACTTAAACTGGCAATACCAGCTATAATTGCAGGTATAGCAGAGCCTCTTATAAGCATCACAGATCTTGCAATTATCGGTAAGATGGATGGTGATACTACAAATGCGCTTGCTGCCATAGGTCTAGTAGGTACATTTTTAAGTGCCATAATCTGGACACTGGCACAAACTAAAACCTCTATCTCTTCTATAGTTTCTAATACGCTAGGAGCAAATCAGCTAGAAAAAATCAATGATTTGATACCACAAGTGGTGTGGTTAAATATTGTTCTAGGTACTTGTATCTATCTAGTCACCGCACCTATGGCTAGTTATATATTCACACTTTATAAAGCTCAGGACGAGGTGCTTTCTATAGCATCTAGTTATTACCAAATAAGAGCGATAGGTTTTCCCATGACGTTGTGTGCTTTTGCTATTTTCGGAATATTTAGAGGACTTCAAAACACCTCTTGGGCCATGATAGCAAGTCTGTCTGGCGCAGTAGTAAACATAGGTTTAAACTTTATACTTGTTTACGGTATTAAGGGTTTTGTCCCAGCTTATGGTATTATGGGTGCTGCATATGCTAGTCTCGCCGCACAGTTAGTCATGTTATTGATAGCTATCTTCTTTCTGTATAAAAAGACCATTTTTAGCATGAAGTTGACCCTATGGCAACCTCATGAAAAATTGAAGAAACATATAGGTCTTACTGCAAATTTCTTTTTGCGTACCGTAGCCATTAATGTAGCGATTTACTTTTCTTATCGATTTGCAAATAGTTATGGGGTAGAAGAGGCGGCAGCACACGCTGTTCTTATGAATGTATGGTTGTTCTTCTCATTTCTAGTAGATGGTTTTGCAAATGCTGGTAACGCAATAGGTGGTAAGTTATTTGGGTCTAAAGATGCCGATTCTCTCAAATATCTAGCAAATAAAACTTCTCTTTATGGTGTTGTTATGGCGGCTATTCTAGCTGTTATTTGCACCATATTATATCCTTATCTGGGAACACGTTTTACAGACGATCCTGAGGTGCTAGAGATTATTGCAAACTCCTTCTGGATCGTGCTACTCATGCAACCTATAAATGCGGTCGCTTTTGTTTATGATGGCATTTTTAAAGGTTGGGGCGAGGCTTCTTACCTGCGCAATCTATTGTGGATTCTTACAGCATTAGTGTTTTTACCTGTTTTATTTATTCTAGACTATTTTAATGATAACCTTCATGCCGTCTGGTTTGCTTTCTTTGCTTGGATGATAGGACGAGCGGCCGTTTTGTACTTTAAATTTAAAAGTAAGGTGGCTGCCATGGTAATAGAATAGATTCTTTTTAAAGGAAATATAGTTGGTGTTAATTCCGCTTTCGCGAAAGCGTACACCACACAATCCTCACATAATCTCATTATCTTTGCACCTTAATTATAGCATATGCAAGCGTTACTTATAGAGGACAATACGTTCTTAGATATCATAGGGTTTTTAGGCGGCTCAGGACTTTTTCTAGTATTGGGTGTACTTCTCATTATTATAGTGATTTACAATAGATACAAACGCAAAGGATGAGAAAAGTACGTATAACAAAAGAATTTACATTTGAAACTGGTCATGCACTTTATGGGTATGACGGTAAGTGTCGCAATGTACACGGGCATAGTTATAAACTAGCCGTTACAGTAATCGGGACACCTATAGATGAGTTAGGTCATGTGAAGCATGGAATGGTGATCGATTTTGGTGATTTAAAGAAAATTATCAAAGAAGAGATTGTGGATCCATTTGATCATGCGACAGTGTTTAATAAAAACACACCGCATGTGGAACTAGCCAAAGAACTTTCTGACCGTGGTCACGATGTAATTCTAGTAGATTATCAACCGACTAGCGAGATGATGATTATAGACTTTGCAGATAAGATCAAAAGACGTTTACCTAGTAATATCGCCTTGCACACATTACGATTAAGAGAAACAGAAACCAGCTATGCCGAGTGGCATGCCGCAGATCAGGTTTAATTACGGGATAAAGAAACTTTTAAAAAGAAAAGAAAGTCTTAGCAATTAGTTTTATTAATCCAGTGATTAATTTATAAGTTGCAACTATGGTATTAGGCTTTTTTTCTTCTAAGTAATTTGCTTCCATAATACTGTTTTTTAAGAGGATTGCGAATATGTGAATTATTCTCTTATCACAGCTGAAAAGCGTTAATTATTCGACAAAATACTCTATTTGATATATTTTACTATATGTTGAGTATAAAAAAAGCTCCTTAAATCAATTGGATTTAAGGAGCTTTTTGTTGATGTTTTATTAAAACTTACTTCTTCATTTTAGGTAACATTTTTTCAATACCGTCATTTTCTCCTACGGTTACTTTACTGCTTCCTAGTATGGTTACTTGACCTACTGTAAAATCACTTTCTGTTGCTTCAAAGATGTTGTCCACATACTTCTGTGGGTTGCGATCTATGTAAGGAAACCAGGTGCTGTGAATTTGTATCATTACTCTATGTCCTTTTTTAAAGGTATGTAAGATGTCTTGTAAAGGGAAATTCACTTTAGTTTTCTTTCCTTCTTTAAAAGGTTCTGGTTTAGAAAAGTCATTTCTAAATCTACCTCTGAAGGTTTCTGCACGCACGAGTTGCTGGTAACCTGCTAGAGATATGTCTTTAGGAGTATACGCACCATTAGGCTCGTCATCTGGATATACGTCTATTATTTTTACTATAAAGTCTGCGTCTGTAATGTTATTTAAGATCACTTCTAGATTTGCCTTTATCTCTCCGGCAAGACGCATGTCGTTATCTAACACTTCTGTCTGAAAAGTAAGTACGTCTGGTCTTCTAGATGCATGACGCTGGTCGTCTGTCATGTAAGCTCTAGGTGTAAATGTTACTGGTGTTATCTCGCTTCTAAAAGGTACTGGTTTCATAGGATCACTCGTATAAGTGAATTCCTGTTTTTTATCGCCAGCCTTGTTGATCAATAACTCACCGTTTTTTCCAAAACCAAAAGAAATTTGTTCTTGTTGTGGTGGCCAGTGTGTAAATTGTTCCCATTTTTTTGCGCCAGTATCAAACATGTATGCCTCTGGTAATTGTGGGTTTTTCTTTCCTTTTAAATGATGCTCAAAGAAAGGAGTTTCAATGTTTTTCTGGTAAAAAGTAGAAATACTATCACCGAAGTGAATGTGATTCACCATTTGCTTACCACGTTCTCTAGCCCAGTTGCCATGGCTCCATGGTCCCATAACTATGGTGTTATTCTTATTATTAGGGTTCTTACTTTCTACACTTTTATAGATGTTAAGTGGCCCATAAAGATCCTCTGCATCAAACCAGCCACCTACAGTCATTACGGCATGGTTTACATCATCAAAATGATTGATTATAGCACGTTTTTGCCAGAATTCGTCATAATTAGGATGCTCTGTAACTTGTTTCCAGAAGAAGTTTTCTGGAAATATGTTCTCAGTAACATTTTTAAGTGGTCCTATTTTCAGGTTGAAATCATAACCATCTTTCATGTTTCCTGCTGCACGTAATTTGTCCCATTTATCATTATACCAGCTCTCTGAGGTAGGCTCTGACTGATAACCGAATAATGGATAAGCCATTAAATAACTTTGTAATGTTGCTCCCATGTGATGAAAGTCGTCAAAGAAAAAGTCTGCAATGGGTGCTTGTGGTGAAGATGCTGCTAGTGATGGGTGAGCTTCTGGTAATGCAGCTGCGGTGTAATGTCCAGGATAAGAAATTCCCCACTGACCTACTTTTTTATTATTGTTAGACAGGTTGTTTACCAGCCAGTCTATAGTGTCATAGGTATCACTACTCTCGTCTATATCTTTTTTATTATTTACATCATTACCAGGTATGTGTGGTCTCATGTTGTCAAAGTCTCCTTCACTCATCCATCTACCACGCACATCTTGATATACAAAGATGTAACCTTCTTCCATCATGAATTTGTTAGGTCCTAGAGATGTTTTGTACTCACCTTCTCCATAAGGTCTTACACTATATGGTGTACGTTGCATCATGATAGGATATTCCTTTGAGGTATCCTTAGGTGCATAGATTACGGTATATAATTTAACACCATCTCTCATAGAGATATATTCTACCGTTTTTGTGTAATTTTCTTTTACGTAGTTGGATTTAGATTGCGCTTTCGCGAAAGCGAAACTAAAAACAGCCACAACAATAAGAATGTAATTTTTCATGTTTTATATTTAAGAGATGCTAAATATAGCAGTTAGGTACAAAAAAAGGCTTTCTGTTAAGAAAGCCTTAATATAATTTATGTGTTAATCTTACCAGATCAATACGCGATCTTCTGGTGCGATGTACATTCCATCTTCTTCTTTAATATCAAAAGCATCATAAAAAGCTTGAATGTTTTGAAGTGGTACATAACCACGGTACATACCTGGTGAGTGTGTATCACCTTTGATACGTTGCTTTAAAGCCTCGTCTCTCATCTTTGTGCGCCATACGGTTGCCCAGCTTAAAAAGAAACGTTGTTGTTGTGTGTAACCATCTATGTTTGCAACTTCTCCTTTATCTTCTAGCCACATATTAAGACCGTCATAAGCAGCGTTTACACCACCTAAATCTCCTATGTTTTCTCCTAGTGTATAAGCACCGTTTATGTTCACTCCAGGAAGAACTTCTATAGCACTGTATTGAGCAGCAAGCTCGCCACCTAGTTCTTCAAATTGCTTAATGTCATCTTCTGTCCACCAGTTAACCATGTTACCGTTTGCTGCAAATTTTGCACCGCTATCATCAAAACCATGAGAGATTTCATGACCTATAACAGCTCCCATACCACCGAAGTTTACAGCAGCGTCTGCCTCATAATTATAGAAAGGTGGTTGTAAAATAGCTGCAGGAAAAACAATCTCGTTGTAATAAGGATTGTAATAAGCATTTACAGTTTGTGGAGACATGAACCATTCTGATTTGTCCACTTTCTCACCTAGTTTACTCATGTTATCCATGTAATTGTATTCTTGTACAGCTAGCATGTTGTCAAATAAAGTACCACCATCTTTAGGGCTTTTTATTTGCATTTCAGAATAATCTTTCCACGTATCAGGATAACCTATTTTAATGGTCATACCGTTTAATTTCTCGATAGCTTTGGCCTTAGTTTCTGGACTCATCCATTCTAGTCCATTGATACGTACTTCATATGCTTTCTTTACATACTCAATCATTTCCTTTGCCTTAGCTTTTGCAGCAGGTGGGAACTTCTCATCAACATACAGTTGACCTAACGCTTCTCCTAACGTACCGTTAACAGTAGCTAGAGCACGTTCATTTTGAGCTTTTTGTTCTTTTGCACCACGCATGGTCTTGCTATAGAAATCAAAATTTGCATCTTCTAATTCTGTAGAAAGCATGTTAGAAGCATCGTTAATCATGCTCCATCTCATGTACTTTTTCATGATCTCTAGGTTAGATGTTTTCCACATAGAGTTTAATGCCTTGATATAATCTGGCTGACTTACAATAAGGTTATCAAAGTCCTTCATTCCGGCTTCTTTGAAATAAGTTTTCCAGTTTACAGCAGGAGCAATTTTTTGAAGACCACTTACTGCCATAGGGTTGTAAGTTTTTTTTGGGTCTCTTCTAGTTACCTTGTCTAATCTAGGTACAGCCATTGATTTTTCAAAAGCAACGATTTCACTTGCAGTAGCAGTAGCTTTTTCTTGCTCCATACCGGTCATAGCTAGCATTCTAGCGATGTGCATCTCATATTTTGCAAGCTTCTCTTTACTGTCAGCATCTTCTCCTACATAATATTCACGAGCCATACCTAGAGAACCATTGCCTAGTTGTGCTACATTCATATCAGTATCCATAGCATCTGCTCCTACACCTACAGAGAAAAATGCGTTTAGTCCTTTTTTACCTAGTTCTGCTTTTACAGTAAGTAATTCTTCTAATGAATGGATACCATCTATTTTTTCTAAATAAGGTACTATAGGTTGGTAACCTGCTTTATTACGAGAGTCATTATCCATAATACTCTGAAAAACATAAACGGCCTTTGCTTGGTCAGATGTAGGATCTAAGTCCTTATCGTTCATTGCTCTATCTAGAATAGCAAGCACGTCTGCATCTGTGTCTTTTCTCAATTTATTAAAACCACCCCATACGGTCTGGTCTGCAGGAATTTCTGTAGAATCTATCCACACACCGTTTACAAAACGATAAAAGTCATCTTTAGGAGATACATTTTTATCCATGTAACCTAGCTCTAAGCCAGGTTGTTCTTTTGCTTCAACAGCGGTAGTTGTAGGCGTGTCCTTACACGATACCATGGTTACCATAGCTGTTGCAGCTATTAGTAAAGAGGATTTAATTTTCATTTTTTTAAGTTTAGTTATTTTAATTCCTTGGAATGAAATTAGTAAAGCAAAATATCAAAATTATATCTTCTAATTGTTAAGTATTTGGTAATGAATTAAGATGGTTGTTGTTCTCGCTTTCGCGAAAGCGGAAACAAAAAAAAGACTTTTCTTAAATAGAAAAGTCTTTTTAAATGAAAGTGTTTTTATTCCTTACTTTACTATTAGTTTTTTAGTTACCGAGCCTGATGTGGTGGTGATTTTAATAAAGTACATACCTATGGCCACACCAGATAGATCTACATTATGTGATGTCCCAGTATTGTTTTTACGAGCAGTAATTCTTTTACCACTTACATCGTACACATCATAATCAAAATCTTGTGCATCATTCCAGTTGATGTTAAACATGCCTGAAGACGGATTAGGATATATGGAGAACATGTCTTCTATAGATGTAGCGTCGTTACTTAAAATACCATTGATTACAAAATTATCAATTACAGCACCTTCTCCAGTTACAGACTGATCTGTTCTAAGTACATATCTAAATACTACCTGAGGAAAACGGCGTAAGAAGTTAAGTGATATATCATAATTATTTAATGTTGCTGAGGAGCCTGTCCATTGTGCACCTACACAGTTAAAGCAGTCATTTCCATCAGGAAATCTACTCGAGTTATACCAGTTAGGACTACTGGCAGTACCTAGGGTATTCCAGTTGTTACCACTATCTGTAGAGTATTCCATGTAAAGTAAATCCCAGTTGTTTTCTAGATCATATGCTAGATCAAAAGAAAGTACAGGATTTTGAATACCAGTCAGATCATAACATCCCGAATATAAATAGCTAGTAGAATTATTACCGTATTGCCCAGAAAGATTAGTTCCATAAACATTTGAAGATCCTGCTGTTGCACTGCCTAAAATTGTTCCATTTGCGGAACCACGTTCCCATAAAGAAGAAGCACTACCAGAATTAGAAACTAGAAATTCTCTATTTTCAAACTGGTGTAGATCGTTTATTACACCACTAGAGTTGCTTAGAATCTCAATAGATTGATTATTGTTATTGATAAAAAAATCGTTAGGGGTATTTACAGTAATATTAATAGCATGCGTGCCTGGACTTAGGTTAATACCGGATAAGGCTATAGAAGTCTGTCCTTGAGGAGCAATAGAGACCGTCATTTGTTGTGAAACAGTAGTTCCGCGATCTATGATATAGCTTATATCTACGGAGTTAATATCATTGAGACCTGTGTTTTTTACAACCACCATAAGGTCATCTATACCACAAGAAATATCACCTCCATTATTTTGTATTTCTACTAATTGTATGTCAGAATTAGGTGCAGCCTGCTGTACTGAAGACTGCCAGATACCTCTACCATAGGTTGCTGCGGTAAGCGTGTTATCGTTTGTATTGATCTCTAGATCTCTTATGTTTACATTAGGTAAGTTATTTGAATAAATCTCCCATGTGCCTAATGACTCATCATATTTATAAACACCTACTGTGGTCCCTACATATAAAGGCTCATCTATACTAGAGCCTTGATGTGCAAGAGTATTTTTACCTAGGTTGGGTAGATTACCAGTAATATCTATGAAAGTACGACCTTGATTATTACTTTTAAAAACACCACCGTTAGAAAAACTAGTGGCTGCATAAACAATAGAACTGTCGTTTGCATTTACCTCAATAGCAGTAATATTATTGTTAAAACTAGAGACTAAGGTAAAAGTAGCACCTGCAGTGGTACTCAAATATAGATTTTGATCTATACCTACAAAAATGTTATTATCATTATTAGGATCTATCTCTAATACATCAATATTGCTGCCGAATGATGGAGAAACTGCAGTAAAAGCTCCACCTGATACTTTATATAAACTAGAATAGCCAGCATAAATAGTTCCTCTACTATCTGTTTTTAAAGGAGTAATCCAGTTGCCTTGTTCAGGTCCATTTACACTAGTTGTTAAGCTTGCACCACCGTTAGTAGATATGTATAAACCACCACCACGTTGTGTGAACCCATATCGTATTTGAGGATTATTAGGATCTATACCTGCCTCCATACCGTCTGCCCCATAGTAGTTAGTCCACGCATTTGCACTTCTAGTAAAACCACCATTATCTTGTAATCCACCAGCGATGTCAGCACTAGACTGGTTGCCTACTGCGACTCTATAAAACTGTCCTATTTGAGCACCAGACGTTAAATCACTAAAACTACCACCATCATTTGTGCTTCTATAAATACCTCCATCAGATAGTACAAATAGCTCATTGTTAAACTGTCTTATTTGGTGTATGTCTGCATGCGTATAACTTGCTTGAGCGCTATTATTCCAGCTATTTACTTTAAAAAAAGAAGAACCTCCTGAGGTAGATTTCCATACGTTAAGACATCCCGTGTAAATAGTTTCTGCATTAGTAGGAGAAACTTCTAATGCTAGATCGTACCATCCTTGATTGTTTTCTAGAATATCTATATTACTAGTATCTCTTTTAGTAAATGAGCTACCGCTATTACCAGATCTGTAGACACCTACTAGGTCTGCATTATTATCAATTATAAGTAGGTATACATAATTAGGATTTGCCTGTGTTACACCTATAACAGATCTACCTTGATTAAATGGAAGTCCAGAGGTTATTTGTGTCCAGGTATCACCACCGTTGATAGATTTATGAAATGAACTTGTTGTAGAAAGGTAAATGGTATCTGGACTACCAGGTTTAAGTTTAATATCCTTTACATTTTCATTTAAGGTTCTAGTAAAATTTGCTCCAGCATCTGTAGATTTATAGAATCCATTACTAGAAGAGACGTAAATAGTATTACTGTTAGTAGGGTCTATATAAACCTCACTTATATTACCACCTCTGGTAAATACTAAATCCGTTGGATTAAAAGTAGCGCCTGCATCTGTAGATTTAAGAAGTCCTATACTTTCTGTATCACCGCCGTCGTCATCTCCGGTTCCTACATAAACTATATTAGAATTGTTAGGATCTATGGCAATTGCGCTAGCGCCTATTTCAGTTAAAAAGTCTGTAATAGGATTCCAAGTAGCCCCAGCATCTACAGATTTCCAGGCACCACCACCAGGTGAACCGAGATAATAAACGTCTGGATTATTAGGATCTACAGCAACGGTATTTACACGACCCTGACCAGGTGACCACGACCCAGCTTCTGTATATGTAAATGGACCAGCAGGAACCCAATTTGAATTATCTACCAGACTATTTTTAAGTATATTCTTGTTTATCTCGTTCTGTAAATCTATGGGTGATTGTAGTGTCCCATCTGCTTTTACAAAAGCTTCAGATTTATTTAACCAACGCATGAAGGGTTTATAACCACTACCTTTTGCATCTTTATCATGTACGGACCAGTAAGCGTCTCCTGCAGCTTTTATTTCTTGATAGGTAGGTTGTGATCCATTTTTACGCAACATTAAATCTTGCATCCATGGAGCATCTGTTCCTAATTGAGCAGCAGTAAATGAACCGATTGTAAGTACTAATAAGGCAATGAAATATTTCATATAGGTATAATTGGGGATAATGCAATATAATGCCTGAATGTCACGAATTCATAACCTATCAGGTCAAAACCCTTGAATTATAAAGTTTTATAGCCTTTTATGGTCATTATAGTCAACAAAACATGTTTTTTATCGATCTTATTAATAGAAGCTGAGTATTATATTAGTACTGTTGTACAAGGTTAATTGTGAGTTTAGTACGAGAAGCATTGTCGGTTAGTCCTGGATTACGAGCATAAAGTGATGTGTCTAGGCCAAAATAAGTAAAACCACCTACTGCTGGATTTACATTAGACCAATCCCATAACCTACCTATAACATTAAAATTATAATTCTGGCCTGCAATAAGCTCTACATCTTTATGAAATACAGCCTGTCTAGATAAAGCAAAGAAGTTTATAGATCCATTACCTCCAGTAGCTGTATCGTCTACAAATTTTGAAAACGTAGGAATCAGCTTTTCAGCAATAGTTGCACCGTCTATATCTAATCGTATAGAAGCAGTTGCAACATTCTCATCAAATTGATTTGTATTTCGTACTTGGGCAGCGCCAAAATAGGAAGTAACAGAAACTCTATAGATTCCAGATGATGGAACAGTTATATTCTGGTCTAACCCATTAATTGGTATGTCTCCTAACGTATTTACTACATTTTGTGAGGTTTGAGTAAACTGTCTGCTCCATCCTTGTGTAAATATGCGAGTCCATTTAGCACCATCCCAATAATAAAGTCCTGGAGTTACTGATGTATCATTACCGTTTATTGTTACGGTACTGGTATTATATATCATGAGCCCTACAGCAGGATTTGCTATAGTAACTTGGTCTATTGTAGAAGTTAAATTAATACGTGGAATTAATACTCCTTTGTCATTGCTTTCCACCTGAAAAATAGCTCCTGCATCTAACGTGGACGTAGCTATGCCTACTTGCGCCTTAGATATAAATGAGACTAAAATGATAAAAGCACAAGAGTATATATAATTTGATTTCATAATTTAGATTTTTAAGGTGATTACTTTTGTTCTACTAGAGATATGGTTAGTTCTCCATACTGACCTTCAGTAATTCCATTTGAACCTTCATAATTACTCGTGTCTTTTCCAAAATAACTCACATTTGTATTGTGACATAACCACTGACTGCCAGCTACTAAGAATTGATAACTAGTATTTGCTTCTAGATCAATATTATGAATTAAAGTAAATTGATTACCTAGATTATTAAATTCACCAGGTCTTTGAGGAATAAATTTAGATTCTGACATAGAATATGCCATTTCCAAAAAAGTACGGCTATTATCGTCTTCTACTTGGTAGAGTCTAAAATCTCCTTGACACGCTGCGTCAGAATTATTTATAGGATCACCTGCTGTATAATAACATGTAACACTGATTTGATAAGTTCCCTTAAATGGTACTGTAAATCTTCCAGTATCGAGACCAGGAACAGGTAGTGCTTGTGAACTTACTAACCCCATAAGCTCTGCTGTTTGTTTAAATTCTAGAGTAAATCCATTGTTAAAAATACGTTTCCATCTAATACCATTAAAATAATAATAACCTGGTGAGACACTGTTTGAACTAGGTGTGTTAGATGTTGCAGTATTAAAAACAAAAAGTCCCGCTGCAGGATTAGTTATTGGGGTGACAACATTATCTGAGGCGATTAATGCTACTCTGGGTATAAGAATACCTTTATCTGTTGACGTAACTTCTAAGACTGCACTTGGATCTATACTAGTAGTATTCACTCCTACCTGAGCATTTAAGTAGGTGCTATTTATAAGAATTGTGATAAGACAGGAGGTAATAAGTAGTAGTTTATTCATAACTTTAAAATTGTTCTATTAAGGTGATTATTAGAGAGCCTCTGAATGCGTCATTCTGTTGATTGGACCTTGTAAACCCATCAGAATCTCTGCCAAAATAACCTGTTGTAGACGTGTTGTGAGCATTCCATTCCCTACCTTTTGCAGTGAATCGATAACTATCAGAAGTGTTTGCTTCAAAATTAAATGTGTACGAGACTTGCTGCCCTAAAGTGTCAAAACGAGTATTGTTTCCTAAATCAAGTGATACAGCAGATACAAAACGTTCCTTAACTATTGTAGGTGTTCCATTTACCTCCATTTCTAATGCAAGTGAGCCTATGGAAACGCCATCTCCATTACCAGTTTGTGGACCTGCAGAATAATATCCATTACCTGAAATCTTATAAATGCCTGCATAAGGAAATGTAATAGTTCCTGTATCTAGACCTGGTAATGCAATAAAAGTGTTTGGATTATTTTCGGTAAGAACCTCGGCAGTTTGTTTAAATTCTAGACGGTAGCCCTCGTCGTGTAATCGAGCCCATTTTGTACCTTCATAGTAATAAAAACCTGGTGATACCCTGCCTAGACTAGCGCCGGTAGTAGCAGTATTGTATATTAATAAGCCAGTTGCGGGCTTAGTTTCACCTACTTTGAGAGTAATAGTAGTAAGATCTTGAGGGCCAGTGAGAGAAATCCTAGGAATAAGGACACCTTTATTTAAAGAGGTAATATCTAGTATAGAACTTTCGTCTGGGGTATTTGTATTGATACCCACTTGAGCATGGAGTGTGGAAATAGAAGCATAGGAAAGAAACAGAAATAATATAAAATAGATACGCTGCATAAAGTTATGTTTTAGATTCATGTCTATGACATGATCTTGTTTTTCTTCATGACAAGTAGTTTCTTATTAGGTTAATAATATAAACCACCTTAATCATGGCAATTCAAATTGCTGTTAGCGCAATGTAATTACCATGTATCACGATTTCATAACCAAACATTCAAAACACATGACATAAGTATCACGTACACTGATTGTTCAAATGCAATATTTATTTTTAATTGATCTATTAATACCCAGTCTGCTTACCTTTTTTATCTCTAGAAAGGCCTTCTTGCATCCATGTAGGTTGTACCGCGCCTTTAAGATAATGATCAAAGAACTGCATCATTCTTACCGAGAGATCCCTCTTGTTTTTCATCTTACGTAGATTGTGAGCCTCGTTATTATAAACTAGTAACCATGACGGTTTTCCTAACCTGCGCATACCCATAAACATTTCTATACCTTGATAATACGGCACGGCACCGTCTGCATCATTATGCATCATTAATAAAGGTGTTTCTATTTTAGGGATATGAAATAATGGAGAGTTTTCAATATAGAGGTCTAATCCGTCCCAGAGATTTTTTCCTATTCTAGTTTGTGTTTTTTCATATTGAAATGCTCTACTTAAACCGCTTCCCCATCGTATACCTCCATAAGCACTGGTCATATTTGAAACAGGTGCGCCAGCCATAGCAGCAGCATATTTATTAGTTCTAGTAACTAGATATGCGGTTTGATAACCACCCCAACTTTGCCCTTGTAGCGCCATTTTGTTAGAATCTACATAGCCTAATCTCTCCACAGCTTCAGTTCCAGAAACTATACAGTTATAAGCACTTTGTCCTGGGTGTCCATCTTTGTAAACTATGTCTGGCACAAAAACGATGTAATCATTACTCGTTAGATAAGAAAAATTAACGGTGCTTGCACTAGGTAATGGAGATTTATAATCGTGTAATCTTTCAGAATATTTCTCGTAGAAATAAACGATCATAGGATATTTCTTCTTTGGGTCAAAATCTTCTGGCTTATAGATCAAACCTTCTAATGGCACGCCATCATATGCATTCCACTTAAATAATTCTACAGTTCCCCATTTAAAATCATCCTGTTGCGGATTTATATCTGTGAGTGTTTTTTTAACTTGAGTGTTTACGTATTCCACATCTGGATAATCTGTAAAATTACCAGATCTTACTAATAAAGTGTTTGAGTTTTCCGCTTTCGCGAAAGCGGTAACATTACGATCACTTACCTCATAAAGAGGCTCGATACCATTTGCACCTAGTGTCATTATAGAATTTGCTTTTGTGCGATGATCAAATGATGCGAGTAATAATTTGTTATTAAAATAGGTAACAAGATCGCGATGTTCTGGATCTAAATTTTCTGTTCGGTAAGTAATTTTATTTTGACGACCTGTTTTAGTTAGGTTTTCAGGTGGTAAAACACCATTTACATCGAGTCTCCAGATGTCGTATTTATCATAAACCAGCGCAAAACCGTCCTTATCAAAACCTCCAAAGCCATGAGCATTTGCTAGTGCAGGATGGTCGTCATCTTCGTCTGCAAAGCTTACTTCTAAGAATTTGGTTAGATTTTTACCTATTTGTGTTTCTAGATTCATCATGTGCCAGTCCTGGGTATCAAAATTGAAATAAATCACATGCGTGTTTTCTGGATTTCTAATAGGGTAACTACCAGAATTATTGATGATAAATTTTTTGCTACGTGTTTTTAAATTTTCTACGAGGTAGTCAGATCTCCATGGATATTCCCACGATCTAGCTACATCATATTTGTCGTTATTAGCATAAATAATATAAGTGCCATCTAGGTCGTTATCCCAGTCTGTATCACCCATTTCATAATCATTAAGAAATTTTACTGTACCGTTTTCTGTGTCCCATACCACCGTTGCAGATTTATTTTCTAAACTAGAAAAACGTGTTTTTTGCTCTGGTTGTGTCATGCGGTCTTTATAGTTCCATACATCTACCTGTGCTATCTCGTCGTCCATCAATGTGGTGTCAATGGTATATGCTATTTTAGGTTGAACATAAAATAAAAGACGTTTTCCACTTTCTGAGAATATGGCTTTTCTCTTTTCAGTTAATTTCCAGCCTTTTTTAATGTTATCGTCACCATAACCTAACTGTCTGGTATACGATTTAAAGTCTTTATGATAATATAATTCAAATTTTAGTGAGTCTGTAGAGGCGCTATCTAGTGCAACTTTATAAGCCAGTTGCTTTCCATATTTATCTATAGCGAGATCTTTATATCTCCATGCATTTTCTATAAGTGCCGTAGATGTTCTAGTAGAGAGATCATAGTAATAAACTCCATGATCTTTTTTCTTTTTGCCTTGTTCTCTAGAATAGATAAAACCAGTTCCTTCTTGTGGCATTTCATATTCTTTAAAACTATCGATACTATCTTTTGCTTTAGAAAATGGCTGGTATACGATTAGATAATCTTCTTTAGTGAAGTCTGCTTTTTTCTCTTCAGGCTCTTCTTTCTTGAGTTCCTTAAACTTTTTTGATAGCTCTTCTTGTTCCTTTTTTAAGCGGCGTTTTTTCTGCCTTTTAGTTTCTTTTAAAGGTGTTTTTTCTTCTTTTACAGCTGCTGTATCCTTTTTCTTTTCTGGTTTAAGATCTTTAAATTTCTCTAAGATTAAAAAGTCATTACGTTTATCACTTGCCTCAAAACTTTTTACCCTTTGTATAGAGTCTACTATAGTTCCTGTAGCAACCTCATAAACCATAAAAGTGTTTTTTGACTGCTCATTTTTATCAACCTCTTTTTTCTTTTCTTTTCTCAGTTTTTGGTATTCTGGTTTTTGAAGGAAATAAATATATTTCTCATCGGCACTTATTTGTGGATCTATACCGTTAAAAAAAGTATGCTTTGTATTTTTTGCGATGTTGTGTATTTCTAGATAACCATCGCCAGCACCTGTTGCAGTAACTACACTTATAGCAACTAGGTTACCGTCAGGCGAGATTTCAGTTTTAGAAGCGCGTTTCCACAGGTCGTAATCGGCAT
This sequence comes from Nonlabens sp. Asnod3-A02, assembly GCF_045063755.1. NCBI lineage: Bacteria > Pseudomonadati > Bacteroidota > Flavobacteriia > Flavobacteriales > Flavobacteriaceae > Nonlabens > Nonlabens sp. Asnod3-A02. Next base: position 455,894 of record NZ_JBEFOC010000008.1, on the reverse strand, counting down.
GAGTAAGGACCTTTTTTTGAGCTATTGCTGTAATAGAAATAAGAAAGGCTAGTAGTAGGAGTAGGTTTTTCATAATATGAGACTAGTGATAGTAAAGAAGAGTAAGTGTTTTATTGAGCGCGCAGTTTTTTCATATGCTCTGCATCCCATTCTTTTTTCATTGCTGTAAGAGAAGATACATTTTCATTAGGCACAGCGATGGAAAGCACGTAGTGAGCAATTTTCCAGTTGCCATCTTCCATTTTCATAACACCGCTACCACGGCATATTCCCATTTGAGTATCTAGTAATTCGTCAAAATAAACGACACCGTTCTCTGAATAAACATGGCGTTCTAATGCTGTAAAGGACCAGGCTTTTCCTTTGTCAAAATAAGGTTTTGAAAACGCCTTGAATTCTGCGATTTGCCAGTTTTCAGTAGCGTCAGTCCCTATAAAAACGCCATCTGTTGTCATTAGGTCAAAATATTTTTTAAAATCGGCTTGTGCTGCAGCCTCATGCCAGGCATCTATAGATGGTTCTACATCATTAGGATTAATGGCTTTTTGAGTTGCACAACTAGAGATTAAAATAACGGATAGAAGTAATAGAAACTGTTTCATAGGTAGTAAAGATAAAGATAGAATCGTTATTCTTAATGCGAACTGTCTAGAATCCCTAAATTTGAATAAATAATATGATGGATCTTCAAAAAGCGTTCTTGTTAGGCTCATTAATCAGTATACTGTCGTTCTATTTTATACTCGGTATTTGCTTTTTAATATTTAAATTCTTGCTGAAAATGAACAATGCAAAGTCATTACTGTTCACACTAATTGTGGGACCTTTATTGTATTTTGGATCTCAACTATTCTTTCAATTATCTCAACTTAATTAAAATGGAAAAACACAAATGTGGCTGGTGCCTGGGCGATGATCTTTATGAATCTTATCATGATAAGGAATGGGGTAAACCAGTCTATGACGACCAGACGCTATTTGAATTCTTGATTCTAGAAACCATGCAGGCAGGTTTAAGTTGGATAACGATTCTTAAAAAGCGAGATAATTATTTTGATGCCCTAGATCAATTTGATATAGAAAAAATAGCTGCTTATGACCAGGCAAAACAGGATGAGTTACTTCAAAATGCTGGAATTATACGAAATAAACTAAAGGTGAAATCTATTATTAATAACGCGCAGCTGTTTATAGAAATCCAAAAAGAGTACGGTAGTTTTTCTAAATACATTTGGGCCTATGTAGATGGTAAACCTATTAAAAATACGATACAAAATTATAAAGAAGCACCTGCTAACACACCGCTGTCAGACCAAATTTCTAAAGATCTCAAAAAACGTGGTTTCAAATTTGTGGGTTCTACCATAATGTACGCATTCATGCAGGCGACTGGTATGGTAAACGATCACGAGATAAATTGTTTCAGGTATGATGAGGTGTAGATACCAATTGGTTTTTATGGTTCTCGCTTTCGCGAAAGCGGAATTTACACAAACATATAATCTATTAAAAATGAAGTGATAATATAGTGAGTAATTACCTCAAATAACTCAAAAACACTTCTCGATCCATCTCTATGCCACCTAGACTATCTAAATGATCGTTATAAACTTGAGCATCAATAAGCTTGTAATTAAGAGTTTGTAGCTTTTCTACGAGATACATGAAAGCAATTTTACTAGCATCGGTAGCTAGTGCAAACATACTCTCGCCACAAAAAACACCTTTTTCTGGCAAGTCCATACCATAGAGTCCGCCCACGAGCTGGTTGTCTTTAAAAACTTCTATGCTTTTTGCATGTCCTAGTTCATGAAGATTTTGATAAGCCTGTAGCATGTCATCGTTAATCCACGTGCCATCTTGGTCATTGCGTTTTACTTTACCACAATGTTGCATGACTTCTTTAAAACATGTGTTTTCTCTTATCTCATAGCCTCGGTTGCGCTTGCTCTGTCGCATAGATTTAGTAATGCGCATAGGTGTGTCAGAGGTCAGATCAAATACCATTCTAGGATCAGGACTCCACCAGCAAATAGGTTCTCCATCATTGTACCATGGAAAAAACCCAGAATGGTAAGCAAGTAGCAATCGTTCTATACTTAAATCACCACCTATAGCAGCAAGTCCATGATCTGGAGCATCACTAGGATCAGGAAAAATTAAAGAATCGTCAAGTAAATGCAAGATAAATAGTAGTTTAAGTTTGGAAAAGCCCTCAAAATTAACAATATTTGAATGGTCTTCAAATTTAAATTTATTTTCATCATTGCTTTTTTTTGAGTTTGTTTGAAGACTAACCTATTAAATTAGGAAATCCCGATCTTGAGAAAGTCGGGATTTTATATTTTTATTGCTTTATGGATCAGCAGGCTATAGGATTTTCTCAAAACACAAACTATTCTCAACATTCAAATACTGTCCATAGCAAGGAATCTGTTGGTAACCGTTTTTCTTATAAAGAGCAATTGCTTCCTGTTGCCTTGTTCCTGTCTCTAGAATACATTTTTTATAACCTAATTCTTTTGTCCATTTTTCCAGTTCTTTTAAAACTTGAGAGGCAATGCCGTTACCGCGACTTTGAGCAGTGGTAAACATCCTTTTTACTTCCATAGTTTGCTCGTCATATTTTCTAATAGCACCACAACCTACAGCCGTATCATCTAGATATGCAATTAGTACATGTTGTAAACCTTTGGTACTGTTGAATTGGTTGTAGAAATCATGCTCATCACCATCAGTTATTGCCAGAAAAGCATCGAGTTGTTTTACTAAAGATTGGAAATCTTTATTTTCTGAAGTGGTGCGTTTGAGGTGGAGCATTTTGTTTAATCTTCAATTATTTTATGAGCTTGATAATAATTAGAAGAATATAAATCATCAAATTTTATTTCACTTAGTCTAATAGTATGAGTTTGATAAATAGCTAAACTATTATTAAGTATTTCAACGTTGATACAATCTTTTCCTAATGATATATCATGACTTGACATAAAGTTTAAATTATCTATAAATTTAATTTCTTTAGAATTTTTAACTATTGTAATAGAGTTATTACATATCAGAACAACAAAGCTGTCAACCTGAATAGCCTTTTGAAACAAACCTTTAAATGCCAAAACTGGTGATTCCACATTTCTATCTATGAGATATGCAGTTTCATTTGTTATTACAATAACCTCTTTGTAATTTGATAATTCAGAAATGAAACTGATCGATTCTTTATCATTGCTAATTTCAAAATTAGCAACCCAAGTGTTACCATTATCTTTAGTGAACTCTACCACTAAACCTTCTGAGAGATTTCTTTTTGGAATAGGAATATACATTTTACCATAAGCTGGTAAATGACTTAGTATTTCAAAAGATGGATTTTTACTCAGGCTTTCCATGGCACAAATTTAGCAGATTTATCAAACAAAAAAAGCAGCAAGTAAACCTGCTGCTTTTTTAAGTATTCTAATATGGTAATTACCTAGAATGGTAAATCATCATGATCTTCATTCTTTGAGTTTTGAACTGGCTCATACTCATCAAATGGTGGTACTTCTGGTGCTCCAGCTGGTGCTTGCGCTCCTACTTTTTCAATTCTCCATCCTGCGATAGAGTTAAAGTACTTAGTCTCTCCTTGTGGAGACTGCCACTCACGACCTCTTAAATTGATACCTACTTTTACTGGTTCACCTACATTAAATGCGTCTAATAAGTTTGTTTTATCCTGTACAAACTCGATCATCAAGTGTTGTGGGTATTGCTCTTCAGTAGTTACTACTAATTCACGTTTCTGGAAACCATTTGCACCGAATGTCTTAGTTTCTCCTATTATTTTAATTTTTCCTTGTACTTCCATGTTCTCTCTATTGTAATAAATATTTCCACGCTGTAAGAATTTCTCCTTTAGCGATAAGCTCTTTTGCTTTGTTATGTTTTTCTGTTGTAGAAAGGTTGAATAGTTGTTCTGCTTTTGCAAAAGCTACCACCTCTTCCTGCTCTGGTATCAATTCAATATTTCCTAGTTTCCCTAGATCGTTTCCTGTTAGAATATCACTATTCCTAGCATGATCAGGTAATGCGTCAACACCTACACCTAATTTAGATAACGGTTTTGCCACCTCAAACATGGCGTCCTTAGAACGGCAGTACCAGTTACCACCCATTCTTGCAACCGTATCGATTTTAAAAGGGTCTATCTTATTATCTCCATCTAGAACCTTGTCATTTACATGCACCATAACCACCTCACATATGATAAGGTTACCAGCGCCACCTTCCTGACCTAGCTCTACGATTTCTTTTACTTTACACTCAAATTGTACCGGACTTTCTGCCACGCGTGGTGGAGCTACCAGATCACTTTTTACCTCAGTAAGACCAGATTTTTCAAACTCATTTACACCTTCAGCATACTCAGTGCTAGATAATGACATTTGTTGTACGATGTCATAATTTACAATGTTAATCACCACCTCGCCAGTAGCTTTTGCATTAAGTAATGTATGTTTTACCGTATTGTTTCTCACACGTCTCGCAGGAGAAAATATCATCACCGGCGGATTTGCACTAAACACATTAAAAAACGAATAGGGTGATAAATTTACCTTTCCATTTTCATCCACAGTACTTGCAAATGCAATAGGTCGTGGTTGTACAGCTCCCAGCATAATGCCATGAAGTTGAGACGTTTCTATATCTTTAGGGTTAAGTTTCAAGTCTTGATTTTGATAAGATACAAAGGTATGATTTTTAATGAGAAGTTGAGAATCGTAAGGACGGAAAACACACGGCGATTATTACGGACTTTATAGATTATTTAAAAGGGACTAATCATTCAATAATCCATTAATTATGTAAATTCTAAAGATTTTTAGAGATTAACGTAGTGTTTTTAAAATAGTAGATGGCATCTTCCATAACATAATATGCAGGTGTCCTAATTATTTCTAAATCATCGTCAGCAGTATTGTAGAGATAAACGGTATCACTATTTTGAAGAATAATATAATTACCATGAACTTCTTTCAAGTTAAAATATTTTTTAGGGAGATGCACCTTTTTTTCTAGTTCACCAGTATTTGAAGAAATAAAAGTCAGATCATTGTTAGAAACAAATACCATTTTATTTTCAAACGGCAAAATTGTTTTAAAATTAGAATAGATTTCATAAGGCTGTTCCCAAAGTATATTTCCATTAAGATCTAAAGAAACTATTTTTGAAATCATCGGTGACCTGCCAGTCACAAATACTATTGAATTTTCATCAATGAATGAAATGGAGCTTACAATTGAATGATCAGAATCATCAATAGGATACGTCCATTCTTTTTGATCTTTATAAGAGTACTTAGAAAGACCTTGTTCACCATTAAACTTTCCTCCTAGAATGTAAAAACCATTCCCATAAAGAATGGGATCTTCACTGATTAAAGTTACTGGATTAGTATCTATATGTTTTAATACTTCTCCGTTTTTTAAAGAAACTTCTAAAACCCCATTTTGGGAGTCAATAACTATATTATTGTCATGATTTTTCAGTGTTGAAACGCCATTGACTCGATTGTCATTAATCTCAATTACTTGCCTACCAGTATTTTTATTTAAACATATAGTATTTGAAAGTGCTGTGAAACATACTTTTTCATCGATTAATAATCGATCTGTGACTATGGAACCTGAGTGTTCATAATTCCAAATGGTTTCTCCACTATCAATGTATTCCTTAGTAATGTCACCATCTAAGTTTGAATAGATAATAACGTTATTTTCAATCAATATGATTTCATCAATTATAGGATCTTGTTGAATACAACCAATTAATATGAAAGAGAATAATTAGATTAAAATGTTTTTAAAATTCATTTGTTTTATTTTTCAATATTAAAATCAACAGAACCTGCATCTAATTCTTTCATCTTTTCTTTAAACTCTAATTTTGTCAAGGGACCGATTGTTAATGTATCTACCCAATGTTCATCCATTTCTTCAAATAAAGGGATGACATAATATTTAAACTTGCCTTTTTCCTCAGAAGCTTCCCAACTATTTATAGCTCTTACCGCAATTACTTTTTCATTAAATCCTAATCTATCTATACCAGAATCTAATACTCCTAAATAACTACCACTTTGCAGCTCGTAACATAAAGAAATATTGTTACTAGTATCAACACCAATTAGATAGTATCCGTGAGTAATTTCTTTTTTGTACACTAAGTCTTGACACGACAGAAAAGAAAGAATGAAAAGTAAAAAAAGAAGTCTATTCTTTTGAAGTAATTTGAACATTTACAGTTTTTAATAAAAGACAAAGATAAACTTTGGTAAGTATCTTCACTTTCAACTTCAATTTCGATTTCAACTACATTTTCCTTAACTTTCCATTTCCCAAAAAACATAAAACATGAGAGCCAAGTCTCACCTTACCTCTGCTGCATCATTTGTTGTCATTATTTTAATGATTTGGTATGCTTTTCACAGTCAGACACCATCTGCGCAGGTAGAAGAAAATTTACCAGCGACTGAATGGTCTACGGCTAGAGCACTAGAACATGTAAAAGCGATTTCTTTAAAACCACATTATGTAGGGAGCAATGGACACAATGAAGTAAGAGATTACATAAAAGATGAGTTTACAAAACTGGGTCTTAATGTTACTACTCAAAAAGGTTATGATATCGATGACAAAGGAAATATGTCGCAACCAGAAAATATCATTGCGCGTATAAAAGGTTCTCAACCAGATAACAAAGCATTGGTTTTACTAACTCATTATGATAGTGATCCACATTCCAGTAAAGGAGCTAGTGATGCCGGTAGTGGAGTAGCCACTATTCTAGAAGGTGTCCGAGCTTTTCTTGCACAAAATAAGCAACCTAAAAACGATATCATTATTTGTATCACAGATGGTGAAGAACTAGGACTTAATGGAGCAAGTCTTTTTGTAAATCAACATCCATGGGCAAAAGATGTAGGTTTTGTACTCAACTTTGAAGCACGCGGTAGTGGTGGGCCTAGTTATATGCTGGTAGAAACTAATGGTGGTAACCGCAAGATCATAGAAGAATTCATGGCTGCAGGTACTGACTATCCGGTAGCTAACTCGCTTGCATACAGCATCTATCAAATGATACCTAACGATACCGATCTTACCATTTTTAGAGAAGACAGAGATATTAATGGTTTAAACTTTGCTTTTATAGGAGATCATTTTGATTACCATACAGAGCTAGATACTTATGAAAGACTAGACCGCAATACACTCGCACATCAGGGTTCTTATTTAATGCCTTTATTATCTCATTTCAGTAACCTAGACATGACAGACCGTGTTATGGTGGATAAAGGAGAAGATCTCGTTTACTTTCCATTGCCATTAATTAAAATGGTCACGTTTCCATTCAGCTGGCTAGCTGCTTTAATAATAAGTAGTGGTATTCTATTGTTACTTTTAATAGTACATGGAATACGTAAAAGACGCATTACTTTAAAACATCTTTTTGGTGGTTTTGTGCCATTTTTGGGTAGTTTAATCATTGGTTATTTATTAAGTAATTACGGATGGGTCGCAGTTAAAACAAACGAGTTTTATGTAGATATGAATCCAGTGTTTCCCTATAACGGTTATTGGATGATTGCCACAGCCGCATTTGCAGCAGTTACTGTTTCATTTTTCTTATACCATAAATTTTACCATCGCGATCGCATCGCTAGTTTAAGTGTCGCGCCACTGGTATTGCTATGGATTATCTCGCTAGCTATTGCATTTCCTGTAGGCGATGGCGGTCTTATCCCTAATATCTATTTAGGTGGTGCAGGTTTCTTTCTAGTACCATTACTCGCAGGATTAGTCATGTTATGGCTCAATATTCACCAAAAACGACCTAGCTATATCTTGTTGTTAATCTTAGCCGTTCCAGCTATTTTTGTCTTCGCACCGTTTATCAAAGCTTTTCCAGTCGCTCTAGGAATGAGTATTCTTTTCGTTGCAGCTGTTTTAAGTGCGCTTTTATTTGGTTTATTGATTCCTATTTTAGGACATTATCGCAAGAAAGGTTTGCTTGCTTTTGGCTCATTGATAGCTACCGTAGTTTGTTTATGTTTCGCTTTCGCGAAAGCGGAATTCTCACAAACACAGCCCAAACCTACCAGCTTAGTTTATGTTCACAATCAAGACAATAATACAGCACAATGGGCAACATACGATAAAGTACTTTCTGACTGGACTAAAGAAAAACTGGGTACAGAACCGCAACGCGCAAAAGAATTAAATGCAAACTCCATAGATTCTAAATATGGGACAGGATTCTCCTATGCTGCAAAAACGGATTATAAAAACTTGCCAAAAATAGAACTAGAAATCACGGCAGACTCTACCGTAAATAATTTACGTACGGTTAAGTTTAAAGTAACGAGTGAAAGTGTTGTACACAGATATGAGGCCTTTGCAGACGCTAAATATTCTTTTGAAAAAGCCACCGTGAATGGTTTAGAGATTAGAAAAAGTGGTGATGATCAACGACCATTCAGCAATCGATGGGGAAATAGATTCTTAAGTTATTATGTAACCGATAATGCAGCACTAGAAATGGAGCTCACTTTTGATGCTAGTACTGAGCCAGAAATTATTGTTTATGCTGCGTCTTTTGATTTATTAGAACAAGAACAATTTAATGTAAGCCAGCGACCGCTAGATCAAATGTCTATGCCGTTTGTTCTTAACGATGCTGTTCTTAGAAAAAGAACCATCACGTTAACAGTACCTAAATCTAAAGTAATTCCTATACCATCAGAAAATGCAGGGTGAAATCGTTGGGATTTTAAACTTCATGTTTTTAAGATTTTCAAATTAAATAGAAAGTATGATGAAGAAACACCTTAAATTTTTATTTTTAATACCATTTCTATTTGCAGTAGTTTGTGAATCTGATGATTTTATATGCGAAATTGTAAAAACAGAACAGTATATTTTAAATGTTGAAAATATAAATGAAACCTACTCGCAAACAGATATAATATGGATAAACTCTCAAATAGGCTCAATTCTTATTGATTCTTGCACAGAATCAAATAGCCCTGAATTAATTACGGATATAGAAATATTTCAAGATGGTTTTTTTATTCTAAGACTTGGCGATTTTGCCAATCTTAATGCTCAAGTAGTTGATGACGCGACCATAATTTATGATATAGGATCAGTATTTAATTCTGATTCTTGTAATGATGTTCAATTTGTTCCAGAACTCACAGCCGACAACCAATTTTATCGATATAGAATAGGAATTAATATTACTGTACCTGGAGATTATTGCATTGTTAATGCTAGAGATAGTTTTTTCAATAGACAAAATGAAAATAACGATCAGATTTTCGCTCCATACGATATTTTGAATAATGAGATAAGATTTCAAGACTGCGGTAATACATTTGTCCGAAATAACATATTAGCTCATTACTTTTTTAGAGTTAACTAATTTTTTATTTAAGGAATTAATTTGAAACAAAAAACAATAGGAATTCTAGGTTGTGGCTGGTTAGGTTATGACCTTGCTTTAAAACTAAAAAGCCAAAAGTATAATGTAAGAGGAACTTCCAGAAACTCTGAAAAGCTTAAAAAACTTACAGAAAAAGGAATTGAATCATTTCATGTAGACCTACAAGAAAATAAAATCTATGGAGATATTCAAGGATTCTTAGAAGGTTTAGATATTTTAGTAATTGATATACCACCAGGATTGCGCAAGAATCCAGAAAGTGATTTTGCTTACAGAATCAAGATGTTTTTAAGATTTGTACAAGTGTATGAAATAGGTAAAGTCATTTTTATATCGGCCACATCAGTCTTTGAAGATCGGGAAGATATACCTAGTTATGATGAGAATTCTCTACCTAATGCAACTGATAACAATGGTATAAAAATCACAGCTGCAGAACAGGTCGTTCAAGAAATGATAGATAAATCTGTCATTATAAGACCATGCGGTTTAATAGGGGAAGATCGCCATCCTATCAAGTATCTCGCAGGTAGAAAAGAGGTTAGAAATCCTGAGGCGCCAGTAAATCTAGTCACTAGAGATCATGTAAATTCTTTAATTTTTAAAGTGATTACAGGAGAACTCAATGTTTCTGTAATTCATGCGGTTAGTGAACCACATGAAAGTCGTGAAGAATATTATCAAAAGGTAGCTAAGGATTTTGGGTTAGAAAGTCCTGGTTTTGAATTGAATAGTAGGAGTTTAGGTAAGAAGATTGTTTCTGGTTTATAATTTTCCCTTGAGGGAAATGTCCGCAGGAAAAAGGGTGTTTGCGATATGGAAAATTTTTTATAAATCATATTTTACAGAAAACACCAGCACGGCTCAACCTTTCCTTGAAATTAAGGAAAGAAGTTTTAGTTGTGTTCATTTTAAAAGATTTGACATGCCAACTATTTGTGTTGGCATTGTTTAAACCTGCTCTCTACGTTTGTATTAACCTTACTCTTTCATAAGGGTAGAATTAATTCCACCCTTATGGTACATCAAGCAAATATTTTCACGTTCTTTAATCTTAAAAAACACTGCTGTTATGTGAACGGCATTGGAAAGTCTGTCGTAAAAAATGAAAAGAATGTAGCGTTAAAAAGAAAAATTGTTGATGTCTATACAAGGTTGACACTTTTTAAATATTCTTTTAAATTTCACAAGAATTTATAATTTCGAAAGAGTTTTATTTTTCTTTAGCGCAATGAATGAAATTTTTAGACAGGTGTTCCACAGCCTAGATCTTTTTGGTTACTTTTTGGAGCAATGCGAAAAAGTAACAGAAACTAGAAGTTGTCAATAAAGACAATTATTATTGCAATCAGCTGTTTTAAACAAACAAAACATCCTTAGAAATCACATTGAAAAAACACCTCTATAAACATAAAATCAAACTTAGTATACTGACGGTATTACTGGTTTGGTATGCATTGTGTTTACCAGATAAATTATTTGATGTTCCTTATTCTACGGTAATAGAAAGTAAAGACAGCAGGTTGCTAGACGCACACATCGCTAGAGATGAGCAGTGGCGATTTCCTGCGGTAGATAGCGTTCCTTATCGGTATAAACAAAGTCTTTTACAATATGAAGATGCGCACTTTTATGACCATCCAGGATTTAATCCAGTTTCTATAGCAAAAGCGATGGTCGATAACATATCGGCAGGTAAAGTAGTCCGAGGTGGTAGTACCATAACCCAACAAGTAATACGATTATCGCGTAAACAAGAACGCAAATATTATGAGAAGTTTATCGAGCTTATCTGGGCAACTCGATTAGAATTGCGCCTTTCTAAAGAGGAGATTATAGAACTCTATGCATCTCATGCGCCTTATGGAGGTAATGTAATCGGTCTAGATATGGCTGCGTGGCGTTATTTTGGAAGAAAACCACACGAACTCAGTTGGGCAGAAAGTGCTACACTGGCAGTTTTACCCAACGCGCCAGGATTAGTCTACCCTGGTAAAAGAGAGAGCTTGCTCAAAGAAAAACGTGATCTGGTATTGCTCAAATTAAAAGAAGAAGAAATTATCTCAGAAACGGATTATGAACTCGCTATTTCAGAAAATGTACCTGTTCACGATTTTAGAGTACCACAACTTGCACCACATTTATTACAACGAGCTAATAAAGAATATGGAACTCAAAAATTGCGCACCAGCATAGATTATGAGATGCAAGAAACGGTAAATCGCATTGTAAAGAATCATCATAATATTTTAAAGCAAAATGGCGTGAATAACCTCGCTATGCTGGTTCTAGATGTAGAAACACAAACCGTAGCGGCCTATGTAGGTAATGCGCCTACCACTCGAGAACACAGTAAAGATGTAGATATTATAACCGCGCCTCGATCTACCGGTAGTGTATTAAAACCTTTTTTATATGCAGCCATGCTCGATGACGGCGAGTTGTTGCCACACAGTCTTGTAAAAGATACCCCTACTATTATCGATGGGTTTTCTACAGAGAATTATGATAAGAGATATACTGGTGCTATACCAGCTTCTCGTGCATTATCACGTTCTTTAAATGTACCTGCTGTACTTATGCTGCGAGAACATACAGTGCCTAGGTTTTATAGTAAACTGCAGCAATTAAAATTATCTCATATGAATCGTGGCGCCGGGACTTATGGGTTAAGCCTTATTATAGGCGGTGGCGAGAGCAGTCTTTGGGACATGAGTCGTGCCTATTTGGGTATGGCCAAAACTCTAGAACTCTTTACAGAAAACAGTAGCCAGTACGATCCTGAGATTATGAATCGATTGAGTTATTTAGATGGTAATTCCGCTTTCGCGAAAGCGGAACAAAAATCAACATCAGAGCAAATAAACTGGTCCTTAGAGCCATCTATCTATGGTGCAGGAAGCATTTACCACACTTTTGAAGCCATGAAAAAGGTAAATAGACCGCAAGGTGAAGAGATCTGGCACTTTTTTAATCCAGATAGAGAGATCGCATGGAAAACAGGAACGAGTTTTGGTAATCGTGATGCCTGGGCGATAGGTGTAACGCCCAAATATGTGATAGGTGTCTGGACAGGTAATGCAGACGGAGAAGGACGTGCCCAAATGACCGGAATAGACAGTGCTGCACCAGTGCTATTTGACTTATTCAATAGATTACCACAACAAGAATGGTTTGCGCCGCCTTATGATGACATGATAGAGGTGCAAACTTGTGAGCAATCTGGTTATCTAGCAACGCCGTTATGTGAGTCGATCAATCAGTACATTCCGGCTGTAGGAGAGAAGTTTGAATCATGTCCATATCACAAAACAGTACATCTAGACGCAACGAGAACCTATCAAGTAAATGCAGATTGTGAACCTGCATCACAAATTGTAACGCAACCTTGGTTCTCATTGCCGCCGGTTATGTCTTATTATTATGCTAGGTCTAACCCTAGCTATAGAACATTGCCAGATTACCGAGAGGATTGTATTCCTGCTAGTAAAGATGTTATGCGTTTCATAATGCCTAAGCATAATACTACAATTACACTAACTAAAAACGTAGATGGCAATTTAAATAGTGCCATTTTTGAAATTGCTCATAAAAAGAATGATGTTGAGGTATTCTGGTACATGGATAATGAGTTTTTAGGAGCTACTAAAAACTTTCATGAAATAGCTATAGAAGGAAAGAAAGGCAAGCGATTAATTACCGCAGTAGATGAAGATGGTAATGATACCAAGATTTATGTGGTGTTTGAATAGCCACATAATTATTCAAATCTACCACTCACAAAAAGGCTTCTCACTTATATAAGAATTATAATAACGTTTATCTCCAGTCACTTCTTTATCGATCCATTCTGGTTTTGAAAAGGATTCTGTTTCAGATTGTAGTTCGATTTCGGCTAGAGTGAGTCCGTTATTTTCTCCGTGAAAGATATCTATTTCCCAAGTATGAGTTTCTATAGGAATTTCATATCTAGTTTTATCAATCACGCCTGGCAAACAAAGAAGTAATAATTGTTGTGCTTCTTCTAGATCTATTTCTTTTTCCCATTCATATCGAGATAGACCACTATCGTTAGATTTCCCTTTTATAGTTAGAAAGGCTTTTTCTCCTTTTATTCTTACACGCACGGTACGTTCTTTATCTGTAGTAAGATAGCCTTGAGTAATGCGTTTTCCAGTTTTTTCTTTTAGAAAATCGGTGTTTTTAAGTAGGAATTTGCGTTCTATTTCGGTCATGATAGCAATATATGATTTGTAAGGATAGTTATCCCAGGAAATTTGGTTATTGATATTTTTAATAATGATAAATGGCTTATTTCAAATTTATCTGGGATTTGTTGATTTTAACGTAAAACAATTTTGATGTATTTCTAGAACTTTTTCAAATCCTTTGCGTTTACAGCAAAGTTGCTCATTTTTTTTCCTTTGATATAATGTTAAGGCTAGATCGCGAATAAAAATAGTTTTTAGTCAAATTCTAGCCTTGTTCAACCTTTCCGACCAAAGCTCGCTATCGCTTACTTTGCCCACCTTTCCTTTTCTAAGGAAAGGAGTTTTTAAATTTTCAAATATCCAGGCCAAGATGACTATCGACTAAAGTTTTAATCTTGCGAAAAACTAATATTGCTCACTGCCTACTTAAAACTGTGACTAAAAACTGCGACTGACTACTGTTTTAAGTTCATCACTCTCTATTCTTACTTTATCATAACCATTTATGGAAACATAAATCATGGAGCTGGCAATCGTTTCTGGTTCTATAGTACGGTATTTTTTAAGAAAACCGAAGAGTAATGGATCAATGAGTTTTTGGATTTTTTTCATAGCACTTTCAAATAGTCTTTTTTCATCTCGTTTACCGCCTATTAATGCAGGTTGTACAAAATAAGATTCTTGAAAACCCAGAGCTTCTATATCTCTTTCCATGTCACCTTTTCCACGATTATAGATAAACTTACTATCTGGACTTGCACCTAGTGCAGATATTGCTACGACTTTAGAAACACCATTTTTTAAAGCCACTTGTGCTACTTGTAGTGGTAAATCATGCTCTATACGGTAGTATTCTTCTTTATCTGGTGTTTTTGATTGCGTGGTGCCTGTGCATATAAATAGATGATCTCCTTTTAATTGCTCTTGATAAGTTTGGGGATCAAATAAATCTGCTATATGATTTTCATGTTTTGGGTGGTTGTTGGTAATTTGCTTTCGCGAAAGCGTAATTATTCTATCATACTTCTCATCTTCTAAAAGCAGAGATACTAATGCAGTTCCGGTTAATCCTGTTGCTCCTATAATAATGCCTGTGTATCCCATGGTGAAGTATGTTAATGTTTAAGGTTATGTATTTTAAAGGTAGTAATTTTGATGCATGCACGAACTGGCAGATAGAAAAATTATTCATGTAGATATGGATGCGTTTTATGCATCTGTAGAGCAACATGATAATCCAGAATTGCGAGGTAAACCTATAGCTGTAGGTGGTGGTAGTGATCGCGGTGTTGTGGCCGCAGCTAGTTATGAAGCGCGTAAATATGGTGTACGCAGTGCTATGCCTAGTGTTACTGCAAAAAGATTGTGCCCAGATCTTATTTTTGTAAAGCATAGATTTGATAGATACCGAGAGGTTTCTACACAAATACGAGAGATTTTTCATGATTATACAGATCTAGTGGAGCCTCTATCTCTTGATGAAGCTTATCTAGATGTAACTGAGAATAAATACAACTTCCCGAGTGCTACTATTATCGCATACGAGATAAGAAGGCGTATTTATGAAGTTACAGGTATTACTGCTAGTGCAGGGATTTCCGTGAATAAATTTATTGCCAAAATAGCCAGCGATTACAACAAACCTAACGGACAGAAAACCATCGTTCCAGAAGAGATTATTCCTTTTCTAGAAGAGCTAGACATTCGTAAGTTTTACGGAATAGGAAAAGTGACGGCAGAGAAGATGTACCAGCATGGAATTTTTACAGGTAATGATCTTAAAAGAAAGTCTCTAGAGTTTCTTGTAGAACATTTTGGTAAAAGTGGTGGTCACTACTATAAAATAGTACGCGGTATACATAAAAGTCCAGTAAAGGCAAACAGAATAAGAAAGTCTCTAGGTGCCGAGCGTACTTTTTCTGAAAACATATCTAGTGAGGTTTTTATGAAAGAACGCCTCGTTCAAATAGCAGAGGAAATAGAAAAACGTATCGCAAAGTCTGATGTTGCCGGAAAAACGATTACTCTTAAAATTAAATACCGCGATTTTAAAACTCAAACTCGTAGTAAAACGATGCCTTACTATATAAGAGATAAAGAAACTATTTTAAGTACGGCAGTTGATCTATTAGAACAAGAAAGTTTTAGAGAGAGCGTTAGATTATTAGGTATTACACTTAGTAACCTCAATACCTCAAAGATAGAAGAAGAGGATGAAGATGAGAACGATATTGTTGAAGTACAATTGGGTTTTGGCTTTTAAAAGATAAACACTATATTGGGAGAAATTAAGATCTTAATTTATAGCTTTGTGACTTTATGAAACTTCAAAGTTCTCAATTTACCGTTTTACATAATGAGTTAAAAAGTACTCCATTACTATCGTGGAGTATTATTAAGAGATTATTGTGGGATCTAGATATAGATGTACTCGAGGCTCTAGATAAAATAGGTGTGGAGCACAACTGGCACTTTAAATATTTTATAGATAGATTCAGTCATTTTAAAGATTATACTATTGTTTTAGTAGATACTCAATCTATTATAAAAGTAGCTTCTAAGAATATATTTGAACTTACAGGATATCAGTCTAAAGAATTAATTAATATTTCTTGTAGATCTCTTTATGGTAAAGACACTAGTGAAGATGTGATTTTCTTAATGGGTGTTGCTGTTGCTGAAGGTATTCCTTATCAAATAAGAATGATTAATTATAGAAAGGATAATACTCCTTATATGTCTGATAAATATGCTTTTCCGATTTATAATGGAGAAGATGAAGTTTCACATTATATAGTATTTCAACAAGAGTACGACGTGTAATTTAATATATTAAAAAAGCCTCATCTAACAGATGAGGCTTTTTATGTAACTATATACTCAGTTTTATTCTACTTCTGATACTCTTAAGGTATTCACCATTCCTTTATCTGTGACAGGCATTGCAGCAAGATTAATTAAGAAATCTCCTTTTTCTACATAGCCATTTTCTTTTGCAAATTTATTTACGTCTTCGATAGTCTCGTCTGTGCTAACAAAACGGTCATAGAAAAATGCTTTAACACCCCAAAGTAGACTTAACTGAGTAAGTATGCGATGGTTGCTAGTAAAGGTAAGTATGTGTGCATCTGGTCTCCAGGCGCTTATCTGGAATGCTGTGTAACCAGAGTTAGTCATGGTAGTAATGGCTTTTGCGTCTATTTCATCGGCCATTTTTGCAGCGTGATAACATACCGATTTAGTAATATATCTTTTAGTCTTAATATGTGGTGCGCTATATGGAACAGATATTAATTCACTGTCTTCAACAGCTCTACATATACTCGCCATTTTTTCAATCACTTGAACAGGATACTGACCTACAGATGTCTCTCCAGATAGCATTACAGCATCTGCTCCATCCATTACAGAGTTTGCAACATCATTCACCTCTGCTCTAGTAGGAGTAAGGCTAGTAATCATCGTTTCCATCATTTGTGTTGCGATAATTACAGGAATACGAGCTTTCTTAGCTTTAAGAACTAGTGTTTTTTGTATCAATGGTACTTCGTGTGCAGGAATTTCTACACCTAGATCACCACGAGCCACCATTAAACCGTCACAGTAAGCGACGATTTTATCAATGTTTTCAACTGCTTCTGGCTTTTCTATTTTTGCAATTATAGGAATCTTCTCCTCTGAGTGCTCACTTATTAATTCTTGCAATTCCATTAAATCACGGCTGTGACGTACAAATGAAAGAGCCATCCAGTCTACTTGTAGTTCACAAGCAAAAATAGCATCTACTACATCCTTTTCTGTTAGAGCAGGAAGAGATATGTCAGTTTGAGGTAAATTAACACCTTTCTTAGATCTTAATGGACCACCTTGAATAACCTTAGTAACAACGTCTTTTACACCATCTGTAGAGATTACTTCAAACATGAGTTTACCGTCATCTAGTAATATGCGTTCTCCTGCTTTTACATCTCTAGGAAAGTGCTCGTAGTTCATATAAACACGCTCTGCAGTACCTTTAAAGGGCTCTCCGGTAGAAATTGTTATTTGATCACCTGGATGAACAACTACTTCTTCTTTCATAACACCTACGCGCAATTTAGGGCCTTGTAGGTCACCTAAAATACCGGTAGCAAATCCATGCTCTTCATTAATATCGCGTATCATTTGCACGCGTTCTCTTACATCTTCATGGTCTGCATGTGAAAAGTTAATTCTAAACACATTTACACCAGCGATCATCATATCTAGTAATACTTGCTTTGAAGCAGTAGCAGGTCCTAGAGTTGCGACGATTTTAGTTTTTTTGTTTTTTGGCATTATTCAAATATTAAATAATCTTGTTGTTTTATTTTAAAAGTATCTACAGGATAGACACTAATAACTTGAGGTATTTCCCCAAGAGTATTTATTAGTTTTTTGAGCGGGAAAAAGTCTTCTTCTTTCTCAATTTTAAGTAAAAAGTCTACCGTCCCATATTCTTTGATCAGTACAGTTTTAACTTGCGTTGCATCTGTTTGATCAAATAAGCTTAACGATACCGATTCTTCATTTGAAATTCCCCAATATTTATTAGGTATCAAATAGAACGGTGCATTCTGTTCTTTGTCAAAATGTTTATACACCGGATAATTTGCGGTATAAGCTGGTTCTATAATATCTTGATCTACCGCAGTTCTTGCAAAATTAATTTGTAAAAACTTATTAAGTAAATAAGCCATTCTATAAGGCTCTATGGTAGAATGTATAGCAATTAATATGAAAGGCTCTTCTTCTAATTCCCAATCTGTTAATTTGTGAACCGCCATATATTTGATATTATTAACCTTGCTAATTTAAGAAGACCATATGCAATTTTACCGCCTATTCACTTTAATTAAACGTAAATAATTACGAAAACGATAGTAGTTATGGTGTTATTTTAAGTATTTGATATTATTCCGCTTTCGCGAAAGCGAGAAGTGCAATTAAGATATGCTCAGATAGAGTCTCTAGAATTTATCTTGTAACGCAAAGAATGCTCTCTTACTTGCTTTTTCTTCCGCTTTTTTCTTAGATGTAGCTCTTGCCTTTGCAATTACACGATTATCTATAGAAAGCTTAACTGAGAAATGTCTTACATCACTAGCACCGGTGTCTTCATAGGTGTCGTAGTCAAATTTCTTCTTATGCTTTTGACACCATTCTATAAATAAACTTTTATAAGAAATAACTTTACCGTCTAGCTTCTCAATATCTACGTAAGGTTCTATAACCTTTTTGAAAATAAATTCTTTACAAACTACATAACCGCGATCTAGATAAACCGCACCTACGAGTGCTTCAAATAAATTACCGTGAATATTTGCGCCAAAGTTGCGAGTAGGAACTTGTGTTTGTGCATGATCTATTAGATTAAAATCTCTACCCAATTCATTTAAATGTTCTCTACTTACGATTTTAGAACGCATTTTTGTGAGATAACCTTCGTCACCGCTAGGTACTTCATTGTAAATATATTCTGCTATGACCGCACCTAGAATAGCGTCTCCTAAAAATTCTAGACGTTCATAACTTTGCGCAAAACCTTTGTCTGTCTTTAATCCCATTGATTTATGGGTAAAAGCAGTTTCGTATAAAGAAATGTCATGGGCCTTGAGGCCTGTCATTTTCTTAATCGCACTAAATAATTTCTCGTTAGTATGAGCTTTACTTCGAGATTTAAATATTTTGCGTATTCTATTCATACGGATTAAAAGATCGGTTTAGATCTTTCTAAAGGCAATACAACAGTTATGTCCACCGAAACCGAAAGTGTTACTCAATGCAACGTTTACCTCTCTTTTTTCAGGTTTGTTCAATACCAGTCGTAATGATGGATCTATATTTTCATCTACAGTGGTATGATTTATCGTCGGTGGGATAATTCCCTCGTTGATAGCCATTACACTTGCAATTGATTCTATAGCACCAGCAGCACCTAGAAGGTGGCCTGTCATAGACTTAGTAGAATTGATACTTATGTTAGGAGCGTGATCACCAAATACGGCTTTTATGGCCTTTAACTCTGCAACGTCACCTAGAGGTGTAGATGTTCCATGAGTGTTAATGTGATCTACGTCTTCAGGATTAATACCTGCATTTTGTAGCGTGTTTTTCATTACAGCTATTACGCCGCGTCCTTCTGGATCTGGAGCTGTAATGTGATATGCGTCACTAGAGAAACCACCACCTATAACCTCAGCATAGATTTTTGCTCCACGAGCTTTTGCATATTCATAGTCTTCTAGAACTAGAGCGCCAGCGCCTTCCCCTAATACAAAACCATCTCTGGTCGCATCAAATGGACGACTTGCAGTCTCAGGGCTTTCATTGCGAGTTGATAATGCATGCATGGCGTTAAAACCGCCCATACCTGCTTGTGCAACTGCAGCTTCAGAGCCACCAGTTACTATAACGTCACAATGTCCTAGTCTAATATAATTAACAGCGTCGAGCATAGCATTTGCACTCGATGCGCATGCAGATACTGTAGTATAGTTAGGTCCCATAAAGCCATATTTTATAGAAATATGAGCGGGAGCTATATCTGCAATCATTTTTGGTATAAAGAAAGGATTAAATCGTGGCGTACCGTTACCGGCAGCAAATGACTTAACTTCTTCCTGAAATGTTTCTAGACCACCTATTCCAGCACCCCAGATAACACCGACTCTATACTTATCTATAGAGTCGATATCTAATCCAGAGTCGGCTATCGCTTCATCGCCTGCTACCAGTGCATACTGTGCAAATCGATCCATACGCCTAGCTTCCTTGCGGTCTATGAAATCAGTCACCGTAAAGTTCTTGATTTCACAAGCGAATTTTGTCTTGAAATGTTCTGTATCAAAGTATGTGATAGGAGCACAACCGCTCTTACCAGCTTTTAACGCCTCCCAATATTCTTCTAGGTTATTCCCTATAGGAGTAAGGGCACCCATTCCTGTAATGACAACTCGCTTTAATTCCATGTAATATAAATTACGCTTTTGCTTCTTCTATGTATGAAACAGCTTGACCTACTGTAGCTATGTTTTCAGCTTGGTCATCTGGGATCTGGATATCAAATTCTTTTTCGAATTCCATGATCAACTCAACTGTATCTAGTGAGTCTGCGCCTAAGTCGTTTGTGAAGCTTGCTTCTGTTACAACTTCGTTTTCGTCAACACCTAATTTGTCTACGATAATCGCTTTTACTCTTGATGCAATGTCTGACATAATAATCTAATTTTAATTTTAAATGAATCGCAAAAATAACAAACTTTGGGTTAATACCATGTTTTAGTCATTTGAGTTAACTTGCAATTTCATTTATTTTAATAATAATAACTAACTCATCACTGGCTTTGCAACAAGCCTGCCAAATAAATTTATGAAAAAAATAATAATCCTTGCTAGTGGTAATGGTACTAATGCTCAGTCTATTATGGATCATTTTAAAGAGGTGGATTCTGTTCAGGTTTCTTTAGTTTTGTCTAATAAACCTCAAGCATTTGTCTTAGAAAGAGCGAGTAAATTTGGTGTTCCTGCGATGAGTTTTAATAGATCTGCTTTCGCGAAAGCGGGAACAGTAGAAACTCTTTTAAAGGCAGAAATGCCTGATTTACTAGTGTTAGCAGGCTTTTTGTGGAAAATCCCAGAAAGTCTCGTAAAATTATTTCCAAATAAAATTATTAACATTCACCCTGCTTTATTACCTAATTACGGCGGTAAAGGCATGTATGGCATGAATGTACACCGTGCAATTATTGAAAATAAAGAGCAAGAAAGTGGGATAACCATCCATTATGTGAATGAAAATTATGACGAAGGCGCCATAATAAAGCAAGCAACTTGTTGTATTTCTCAAAACGATACTGCCGATGATCTTGCAGCAAAAATTCATAAGTTAGAACAAGAACACTTTGCTAAGACTATAGAAGAATTACTTAAATAATGGATCAGGTACATATATATACAGATGGATCTTCTCGTGGTAATCCAGGACCAGGAGGTTATGGAATAGTGATGATAGCCGTAGGAAAGAATTTTAAAAAAGAATTTTCTCAAGGATATCGCAAGACCACTAACAATCGTATGGAATTACTGGCGGTTATAGAAGCACTAGAAAAGATAAAGCCAGATCATAAAGTAACTATCACTGTTTTTACAGACAGTCGTTATGTAAGTGATGCTATCAATAAAAACTGGATGGCAGGCTGGATAAAACGCAAATGGAAAAATGTGAAGAATCCAGACCTATGGAAACGTTTCTTAAAAGTCTACAATCGTACACAACCTAAAATGCAATGGGTAAAAGGGCATAATGACCACCCTATTAATGAACGTTGTGATGCGCTGGCGGTAAATGCAGCCCTTAATAAAAGTGATCACCTTATTGATGAAGAATTTGAGAAGTTATAATTATTAGTTTGCTCGCCATTTTATCCATACGGTTACAACTGGATTGTTTATGGAGTCTGTTCCTGTATTAGATGTTCTTGCAGTAATATGATTACCGATAACGAAGTCTAGATTAATAGTTGTATCTATATACTTTCCAGCGAGGAGATTAAAGTTTATTTCACCACCTGCAACTGTATTGTCTTCTTCTCTAATTCTTATATTAAAGGGAGTTGATAGATTGTTAGTTGTTGTGTTACTACTAACATTAGAATTTGTAGTTATGGCTACTACAGTACCATTATAAGGCATTAATAAACCTGAGTTTACAGAAGTAGCATTACCTGCTAGTCTTAAGTTTTGGGTACCTGTAACATCTCCAGATCTTGAAAAAATTAACGGTATAGCATCTGTAGATAACCATTTGGCTCGAGTAGCATCATACATGTATAATTGATCCCCTATGACTGCTATCTGGCCTGTTGCTGTGCCTGTAGGAGTTGACTGTGGTTCAATATTTAGAGCAGGTAAATTTAGTGCCGATGTGTTAATGTCTAATTCAGCAGTTGGTGTAGTAGTATTTATACCTACCTGACTGTAAATAAATTGATTTGAAAATATCAAGATTAGGAATAGAATTAATTTTTTCATAATAATACTGTTTTCTTCTAACAAATTCAATTTACTATTTTTTTTATAAGTATATGATATAAAATGAAATAAGTTAATATTATAGTAGAATTCGGTAGCTAGTTACGTATTAATTTAGTTAGCTAAATTATATCTTAATTAACCATTTTATTAGCAAGGTTATTAAATACAGTTGACTTAGTTTGTGATCTGTTGATTTTTTTTTTAAATTCATTAAAATATCTATTTAGATTATGTTCACTCACCCATGAATATATAATTCTTATCCATGATTTAATCTGATTAATCTTGTATGTAAAGCTTTGAAATTTAACTCTCTATTACTCTTTATTTGAGTGATGTCGTAAACCTATTGAATATGGGATAGGTATAGAATCTATTAAAGAAGAGAAGTTTAAAGAAGAAATTGAATCTTACTATGAGCGGTCTAAGGCACTTTTATTAAATCGTTGTTGATTCTTCCATGCTTTTCAAAAAATATAAGCTCTTTTACTGTTCTTACGCTATCAATTTTTAAAGGTTGTCAACAGTTTAATGATTAATTCGGCACTGATGGTTAGGCGGTTAATTAGGTTTTCTACTAATAAATTTGGTGATTTACTTTATGGTGTAATTAACTTAAAACTATAAGATTATGAAAAAAATGAAAACTGTTCTCTTTTATCTCTTACTTTTAATTTCAGCATTATCGATAGCTCAAAGCGATACGAGATTTCATGGAGGAATAGGTCTAAGTAGTGACGTATCTTCTTATTATGCGGCAGATTATAGTAATTATTTATTGAAAAAAGAATCTAAATTCAATGTAGGTGCGCAATTAGGTGGTTATTATTATAATTTTAATAACGATAATCTTAGCAAGGATAGTAAGCTTTACGGTTCTTTGGCATTTAGCCTTATATATCAAATCACAGAAAAATTTACTTTACAAATAGATTCTGGTACAAAAATCCCATTAGGAAAACCAGATGTGGCATTTTTAAACAGCATGAATAATGAAATTCCTGATTCTGAGATTGGAGTCCATACATTTTCCATGCCCTTGCTTACTTATAATTTGAATGACGACTTTGGAGTGTTTTTAGGATATCACTTTGTTTTCGAAGATCGATTAGATATGAATACACTAGCATTGGGATTGCGATTTTCTCTATCCGGTAATTAGATTTTTAAAAATTCCGCTTTCGCGAAAGCGATATGAAAGCAACCTTCCCACATCTTTAACAACTTAAATTTTAACAAACCACTGCGTTAGCTTATTTTTGCTTATTCAAATTTATTCTAAATAAGAGTTGGGTATTACTATCGCACATTTAAAAAGAGGAGAGACGGCTATAATCAAACAGTTTGATGAAATAGACGTGCCGTTAAAATTATTAGAAATGGGATGCCTGCCAGGTAATCGTGTTACTATGATGCAGTCTGCACCTTTTAAAGACCCTATATATCTAGATATTAATGGTACTCATCTTGCGATAAGAAGAGAAACAGCGCTTAAAATTAGTGTAGAAATTCATGGGTAAGTCAATTAATGTATCGTTAATAGGTAATCCCAATACTGGGAAAACTTCGCTTTTTAATAGACTTACTGGTCTTAATCAACAGGTAGGAAACTATCCTGGTATAACGGTAGAAAAGAAAGAAGGTATATGTAAACTAGATCGTGGTCTTAAAGCACATATTCTAGATCTTCCAGGAACGTATAGCCTTAATACCACATCTTTAGACGAGAGTATAGTTATAGAAACTTTACTTAATAAAAATTCTAAAGATTTTCCAGATGTCGCCGTAGTGGTGTCTGATATTGAAAACCTAAAACGTAATTTACTAGTCTTTACACAAATTAAAGATTTAGAAATCCCTACCATACTAGTCATTAACATGGCAGACCGTATGAAGCGTAAGGCGATTTCTCTAGATATCGAGCTCATGGAAGAAGAGCTTAATACTAAAGTGGTTCTAGTTAGTGCTCGTAAAAACGAAGGGATAAAAGATCTTAAAGATGCGATAGCAAATTATAAACAACTCACCTCTCAACCTTGCGTAAACGCATCTGTAATAGATGTGCCTTATTTTAATACACTTAAAAAAACATATCCTAACCAGCAGGTTTATAAACTGTGGTTAGTCATTACACAGGATGTCAACTTTGGTAAACTAGACCGTAATAGAGAACTAGACGACCTGAAACAACATAAATTTGATATTAAGTCCGAGGCAGATCTCAAGAAGATGCAACACAAAGAAACCGTGGTGCGTTATCAATTTATTAATGGTTTACTTAAAAAGGTACTTTCCGTTGACGCTGCAAATGCTAAGGATATAAGAACAAGATTAGATCGCATTCTATTACATAAAGTGTGGGGTTACTTAATCTTCTTTGTGATTCTATTTGTCATCTTTCAGGCCATTTATGACTGGAGTACTTATCCTATGGACTGGATAGATGCAGCATTTGCTAGTATGAGCACTTGGGTTAATAACTTGCTTCCAGCAGGACCACTCACAGATTTACTGTCAGAAGGTATCATACCAGGTCTAGGTGGGATAGTCATATTTATACCGCAAATAGCCTTTTTATTTCTCTTTATAGCCATTCTAGAAGAAAGCGGTTATATGAGTCGTGTGGTCTTTCTTATGGATCATATCATGAAACGATTTGGTCTTAGTGGTAAAAGTGTGGTGCCGTTAGTCTCTGGAGTAGCTTGTGCGATACCAGCAGTAATGGCAACTAGAAACATAGAAGACTGGAAAGAGCGTTTAATAACTATACTGGTAGTGCCGTTTACAACCTGCTCTGCTAGATTACCAGTTTATTTAATTATCATATCTCTAGTAATTCCAGATCAACGTATACTGGGTGGCGCTTTTAATATGCAGGGACTCACACTTATGTTGCTGTATTTATTAGGTTTTGCTGCTTCTATATTTTCTGCATGGGTATTAAATAAAATACTGCCTATTAAGCGCAAAACATTTTTTGTTATGGAGATGCCCGCTTATAAGCTACCTATGTTTAAAAACGTAGCTATAACGGTAATTGAAAAAACGAAAAGCTTTGTAGTAGGAGCAGGTAAGATAATCATGGCTATATCTGTTGTGCTATGGATTCTTGCTAGTTATGGTTTAGGAGAACAATTTAATAATGCAGAGGCTATTGTAAAAGAGCAATATGCAGGACAGGACTTAAGTGATCAAGAAATGGATCAAAAGATCGCCTCTCATGAATTAGAGTACAGTTTTATAGGTTACATAGGTAAAGGAATAGAGCCAGCCGTAAGACCTCTAGGGTATGACTGGAAGATAGGAATAGCCATAGTAAGCTCGTTTGCAGCACGTGAAGTTTTTGTAGGTACACTAGCTACTATTTATAGTGTAGAAAGCGATGGAGAAGAAGAGCAAACGATTAAAAACCGCATGGCTGCAGAGACTAATCCTATTCTAGGTGGGCCTTTATTTAACTTTGCCAGTGGTATTTCTTTATTGCTATTTTATGCGTTTGCCATGCAATGTATGAGCACGCTTGCTATAGTAAAACGAGAAACCAATAGCTGGAAATGGCCAGCAATTCAATTTTTCTTCATGACCGCTGCGGCATATTTTGCAGCTTTAGGAGCTTATCAATTTCTCAAGTAATGGAAATATTTCAAACTATATCTGTATTTGTAATAGCTGTTGTTGCTATTCTCTGGTTATTTAGAAAATCTATTTTCCCTAAAAAATTCAACTCATCTGGTTGTGGTGATGGTGATTGTGGCTGCCATTAGATTTTGACGGTTCCGCTTTCGCGAAAGCGAGACTAAAATCAATTATCTAGACTAGAATTTTTTATTTTTACCATATGAATGATCGCCCGATAGGTTTTTTTGATTCTGGAGTAGGCGGCACGAGTGTGTGGAAAGAGGTAATAGAGTTATTGCCACATGAGAATACCATATACCTTGCCGACTCTAAATATGCACCCTATGGACGCAAGTCAAAGCAACAAATCATTGAGCTTTGTATTAAAAACACAGAATATCTATTAAGTCAAAATTGCAAGCTTATAGCTATACCATGCAATACAGCTACTACTAATGCTATATCTTATTTAAGAGCAAATTACGACGTGCCTTTTATAGGTATAGAGCCAGCTATAAAGCCTGCTGCACTTAAAAGTGATACTAAGAAAATAGGAATTCTAGCGACTAGAGGAACACTTTCCAGTGAGTTGTTTAATAAAACTCAAAAAGAATTTACCCAAGATGTAAATACCATAGAGATAGTTGGGACTGGTATTGTAGAACTCATAGAAGCTGGTAAGACAGATAGTGAAGAGATGCATGACCTTCTTATAAGTATTACAGAGCCTTTTATGATCTCAGGTATCGATTATCTAGTCCTAGGCTGTAGTCACTATCCATATATAAAAGAAATGCTGCAAGAGCTGCTTCCTGCTCGTGTGCGTATTATAGACTCCGGTGCGGCGGTAGCAAGACAGACTTTAAATATATTAAAGTCTCAAAACTTAATTAATCTGAATACAACGCCTGGTAAACACTTACTTTACTCTAATTTAAAGACAGATGTGCTAGATGCGTTAACTCAAGAAATAGCAAATCGCAAGGTTCAATCACTGGACTTTTAAGAGAAGTACTCAAATAAAGCTAGTTTTTTACTGGGACTTACAGGTAGTTCTTTATCGCCTAACATCACACTACCACCTTTACCTTTTTTATAAGCTGTTACATGAGATACATTAATCAAGTGCGATTTATGAATGCGTGCAAAACCTTTGTCAGATAACATGTCGTCAAAATGTTTCAAGGTCTTAGAGACTAGTTTCTTGTCGTTTTCTAAGAAGATATGAGTATAATTATCATCTGCAGTGCAATAGATAATATCCTTTATAGGCAATACCTCAAAACCTTCTTGGGTAGGGATAGTAATTTTATCAGTAAGCTGTGAGCTGTTTTCTTCTTTGATACTCAAATCTACATTGACTTCATTTTCACGTTCTTTAATAGCGCTTACTATTTCAGTCGCTTTTATCAATTCATCTATATCAATAGGTTTAGTCAGGTAATAAGCCGCCTGTTGATTAAGCGCATCTTTTGCATACTGATCATAAGCGGTTACAAAAACCGTCTCAAAAGTACGGTTAGGTAATTTATCAAGAAGATCAAACGCAGTTCCATAAGGCATTTCTACATCTAGAAAAACTAAGTCTACCTCTGTTTTTTCAAGTAAAGTAAATGCCTCTTCTACATTAGTGGCCTCATTAAGAACCTCTACTTGCGGACAATATTTTGAAATGTAATTTTTTAAAATGTCTCTAGAGATTTTCTCGTCTTCTACTATTATGGCGGTTAGTTTCATAGGTTTTAGTTTACTTAGATGATTCAATTCTAGCTCTTAAAAAATCAAGATATTTTGGGTCGTCTTCAGAAAAAAGTTCTTCTCCTTCTAGAGCATAAGCACGTATTAATTCGTCGGCCGCCTGGTCTAAGAATTCCATTTCAAATAAGCATTGTCCTAATCTCAAGTGTAAAAAGGGATTTCCTATAGCATCGGGACAGTACATAGCATTGCTCAAATTATCTATTCCTGCCTCGTAATCTTTTCCGAGAAAGTTAGCGTCTCCTATGGCTGCCAAAACCCAGGTAGTAGCTTTCCATTCATTTTTAGGTTCAGGAATTAAATTAAAAGCATTCCAGTATTCTGTAAGTGCTTCATCATATTTCCCTTCCTCGGCTAGCGTATCTCCAGATTGGGATAAGCTTTTGATCTCTTCATGTATTTTGTCTTCCATCTCTTTCATGATCTTTTTTTGAACTGGTGCTTAATTTTTAAAATTCACAACAACGGTAGTCCCAACATCTGGACTCAATCCAGCATCGCTTACTTTTATATCAATCTCACAATCATGTAATTCATTCAATAAAGCGACACGGTTATTGATATTACCCAATCCTTTAGAATCGCGCTTCTTTTGATGTTCGGTTTTAATAGCCTTAGATTGTTCTCTACCTATTCCATTATCGGTTATGGTGACTTTGATTCCTTTTTCTGCTTTCGCGAAAGCAACATTTAAAAAGCCTTTTTCTTTTTTATAACGCAATCCATGCCACACGGCATTTTCAATTATAGGTTGCAACAACATAGGAGGCACTTGCAAATGAGCTTCTTTTATAGCGGGATCTATGGTAAGTTTAAAATCAAATTTATCTTTAAAGCGCTCGTGTTCCAGTTTCAAGTACAACCCTAAAAGGTCGATTTCTTTTTCTAGCGGTATAAAATCTAACTCGCTATTTTCTAAAACACTACGCATCAGTTTTGAGAAATCTGCTAGGTATTTGTTTGCAGCACGCTCGTCATTTTGAGTAATGTAGTTGTTCACAGAGTTCAGTGCATTGAATATAAAATGCGGATTCATCTGACTGCGCAACGACTTTAAGGCTAGCAAGTGGTTGTTAATTTTTTGCTGCTTGTTATTGCGGTACATAAAATAAGCCAGGGTAAGTAATAGCAGGCTTAGAGCCACTAGAGAATAAATAATCCAGCGCTGTCGCTGGTTCATCTCTTGAGTCAGTTCTCGCTCTGTGTTGATCAATGCTATTTTATTCTCAGTTAGCTCGCGATCTTTTTCTAAGGTTAGGATTCTATTCTGTTTTGAAACCAGCTCTTTTGCTTTTCTAGCCGTTTCTTCCAGTTCGTTTTCCTTTTCTAAATAAAGCGCATCTACGGTGTTAATGTATAGTTCATTATAAGAGAGAGCTTTTTTAGTATTCCCAGCTTTTTTATTCAATTCATAAAGACTTTTTGCCGCGTCTTTCTTGATAGCAAGGTCATTATTAACAGTTGCTTCTTCTAGACTAGCTTCAAAAAATGAGATGGCTTCACTAATTTTATTTTGAGATTTTAAAGCCTCAGCTATTTTAAGTTGTTCTTTTTGCTTGGTCAGTCCTAAATTAGTGTTTTCTGTCACAGGAGCAATTGAGGTAGTTTCTACTGGACTATCCATGACTATTTCTTCCATGTCATATTCGCTAGAAACACTTTCTGATTCGGCCATTAATTTAGGGCTGTTTAAAAAACCTTCTTTATTGTCAGTTGCAACACTTTCTGGTTTTCCTTTTACCCTTTTTTTGTTAGCGGCTATTTCGTCTAGAAGTTGTATGTTGTTTTTACGCAGTGCTATTTCTTTGTCAAATTGTGCATTGCTATTGTAGAAATCTGCAGTTTGAGATTGTGTGACCACATTTGCCTTGGGGCTCTCTTTTTTAGATTCTTTAATAGCTGTGTTGTAATAAGACTCTGCGTCGTCTACCTGACCTATCTCATTTAAAAGAGCTGCTATTTTTGAGTTGATAGTGGTAACTTGACTCTTTAAATCACTGGTTTGAGCAATATCTAATGCTATTTTATAGTATTCAATCGCTTTTTTATTATTGTTAGTTTTAGCATAAGTATCTCCTAGACCATTAACTCTAGAGAGTTGATCTTTAATGGAAAGTGGAATAGATTTGACTGCTTTGTTGTTTGAAAAATAAGGTGTGCTGTATGCAGTAATAGCTTCTTGATAATTACCATTTAATCGCAGCGCGTCTGCTTTTTTAATTGTGATTTTAAACGATTTCTCTAGTGCTTCAGCTTGGGTATAATTATCTATAGCAAGATCGTACTGTTTATTAAACGTATAAAGATCACCTAGCTTTTCATAGGCAGCACTTTCTTGTGTTGTAGATAATGATTTAGGGTTGTTAGACAGTGCTGCGATAAGGAAATCGGCAGTTTTTTGAGCGTCTTTCTTTAAATAAAATTGTGCACTATCCATGGCGATTTTGTAAGAAATGGACCTTAGTTTTTGAGTGTCTTGTTCAGGATTTTGAACGCGTATTTCTATATCTTCATCAGATCTAATGCGGTAATAAACAGTTTCAAAATCAAGACCTCTTATCACTATTTCTTCTCCCATATTTGCAGGTAGTTTAAAATAGCCCATTCCATTTGTAGTGGCATAGCGGCCCATTTTACCTTCTACATTTGCTCCAGAAATAGGCGTTCCGTCTTCATTAAGAACACGTCCTTCTAGAGTCATCGTGGTTTCTAGAGTCCTGGATGTTTTAAACCCAGTGTTTTGTGCCATCAGTGTTTGAAGGCTCAATAACACAATTAGTAAAGTAAATAGCTGTCTCATTATGGTGTAAACTTAGTCATTAAAAAATATATGCACCTCGTTAAAATGTTCGTTTTGGGCAGTATAGATGGTGTTTTTACCGCTTTCGCGAAAGATGACTCACCAACTATCTATTTTCCCTCATTCAAACTGCGGTTTCCCTCATTCTAACTATATAAAGGTTTTTTATACCGATAGATTTGAATCAAAATCAAGTCAAAATGAAAAAGATCTTCACTACAGTTTTAATGCTTACTGCTTTAATAATCAGTGCTCAGCATATGGGTAATTTTCAAAATCAGGCAGAAGACCTGTCCATATCAAGAGCAAACATTGCGACCAGTATGGGAAATGGTGCTGTTTATAGAAAAGCATATGCAGAAGCACACACACCATTGCGACCTACTAACGTGTTGAGTATTAATCTAAGATCGCTATATAATGTTGATGCAACAGATTATACGGCTGTGTTTAACATAATACAGGTAGGTAAAACTGCCGAGGAGACGACGCAACTTATGAATGATAAAATTGAGTTGATTAAGAAAGAACTGACGCAAAAAGGTTTTCAAGGAGAGTTTGCACTTGATATGATTTCCTTTGTACCGCAATATGAAATAGAAGTGACTAAAAAACTATTTTCTAAAACCTACACAGAAGTTCCTGTAGGTTTTGAACTCCAGCAAAATTTATTAATCAGCTATAGAAAAGACACTGATTTTCAAAAAATTCTCACTGCCTGTGGTAAAGCTGAGGTTTATAACCTGGTTAAGGTGGATTATTACGTAAAGAATCTAGAGGCAGTTTATGAAGATTTACAAAATAAACTACTTGTTGAGGTGGCTAAGAAGAAAGTATATTATGAGAAATTAGGTTTTGAAATGAAGAATTACAACGTCATGATGGCCGATAAAAAATACTACCATACACCTAAGGATTTTTATAAAAGCTACCTCGCTGCCGAAAATGTAAGTATGGAGTCCTTAAAGAATCAAAAGAGCGTGACTAAGGTGAGAAAACCTACTTCTTATTACTATGATCCTATACCGTATAATGGGTATGATATTGTTGTAAATGCTGCAATTACAAAACCAGTAATACAATTAGGTATGGATTTAAGTCTACAATACACTCTCAAACCTGTTGAAAAGAAACCAGATCCGAAACCTGCTCCTGTTAAAACACCGCATCCTAAGGTATATGTGGTAAGTCCTAATGGACCTATAGATATCAAACAATTACCTAATAATTAAATTATTTCTACTAAAGAACTTTTGTTAGAGTATAATGTACTGTTGAAAAAAGTTCTTTGGTTTGGGATTGATGACAGTGGCTAAATCGTACTTTTGACAATCATAAAAAAGTATC
Organism: Nonlabens sp. Asnod3-A02; assembly: GCF_045063755.1. Classification (NCBI taxonomy): domain Bacteria; kingdom Pseudomonadati; phylum Bacteroidota; class Flavobacteriia; order Flavobacteriales; family Flavobacteriaceae; genus Nonlabens; species Nonlabens sp. Asnod3-A02. The sequence goes on along the minus strand of NZ_JBEFOC010000008.1, from coordinate 423,622 downwards.
AAATTTGGCCACTAAATCAAAGAAGGTAACACCTTTAATGCAGCAGTATAATAAGATCAAGACTAAATATCCTGATGCCTTATTGTTATTTAGAGTTGGAGATTTTTATGAAACCTTCGGTGAAGATGCTATCAAAACAGCACGCATTGTTAACATCGTACTCACTAGCCGTAATAATGGTGGCGACCAGATAGAGTTAGCTGGTTTTCCACATCACTCGTTAAATACTTATTTGCCTAAACTGGTAAAAGCAGGTGAACGTGTTGCTATTTGTGATCAACTAGAAGACCCTAAACAGACTAAAAGTATTGTAAAACGTGGGGTTACAGAGTTAATAACACCTGGAGTATCACTTAATGATGAGGTTCTTAGCTCAAAAACAAATAACTTTCTCGCGGCTCTTTCGGTAAATAAGAACTTATATGGAGTAGCCTTTCTAGATATTTCTACAGGAGAATTTCTTGTGTCTCAAGGCTCTAAAGAAGAAGTGGATAAGTTATTGCAAAATTTTAACCCTAGCGAGCTTTTAGTCACTCGTAATGATAAAAAAGAACTAGCAATAGAGTTTCCATATGATTTACCATTCTTCCACTTAGACGATTGGGTTTTTCAAATAGATTTTGCAAAAGAATCTTTGCTTAAACATTTTAAGGTAAATTCTTTGAAAGGTTTTGGGGTAGAGAAATTAGATCAAGCATTAATATCTGCTGGGTCTATACTGCATTATCTAGAAGAGACACAACATGATAAACTAGACCATGTATCAAATATCTCTCGTATAGAAGACGATAATTTTGTGTGGATGGATCGCTTTACAGTACGTAATCTAGAACTTTATACACCACTCAGTCAGGGTGCAGTTACTTTAATAGATGTCATAGACCAGACTACAACTGCAATGGGTGGTCGCATGCTCAAAAGATGGATGGCATTTCCATTAAAAGATGCTTCTCAAATTAAGAAACGTCATGAGGTCGTAGAGTTTTTTACTAAATCACAAGAGCAACAAGAAGAGATTAAATCATATCTAAAACGCATGAGCGATTTAGAACGATTGATTTCTAAAGTAGCTGTAGGTAAGATTTGTCCTAGAGAGGTAGTGCAACTCAAAAACAGTTTAGAAGCTATAATACCAGTAAAAGAAAAGGCGCTTAGCTCAAATAATAAAGCTCTTAATATCATAGGAGAGAGTTTAAACCCTTGTGTACATTTAATAGATTTATTTAAGCAAGCTATTGATGAGCAGGCTCCTGTAAATATTTTAAAAGGTAATACGATTGCTCAAGGTTATCATGCAGAGTTAGATGAGTTGCGTGGTCTTGCAACTTCAGGAAAGGATTACCTTGATAATATGCTAGCCAGACATGCTGAAGAAACTGGAATTACTAGCCTAAAAATTTCTAGCAATAATGTTTTTGGTTATTATATAGAAGTAAGAAATACACATAAAGATAAAGTACCAGAAGAATGGACTAGAAAACAGACACTGGTAAATGCAGAGCGCTACATTACAGAAGAACTTAAAGAATATGAGGGTAAAATATTAGGTGCAGAAGAACGCATTAATGCATTACAGCAAGAGCTTTTTGATAAAGTAGTAAGAGAGATACTTCCTTCTATAAAAACTATTCAAACTAACTCTCAATTAATAGGGCAACTAGACTGTCTTATTTCCTTTGCATCTCATGCGGTTAAATCAAATTATGTGCGTCCAGAATTACTGGATAACGATGACTTGATTATAAAAAATGGTCGTCATCCTGTTATAGAAAAAATGCTCCCTGCAGACCAGCCATACATTCCTAATGATGTACAGCTAGATAGAGATAGCCAGCAAATAATAATGATTACAGGACCTAACATGAGTGGTAAAAGTGCCATTCTAAGACAGACGGCATTAATTGTGCTGTTAGCTCAAATAGGTAGCTTTGTTCCTGCCGAAGAGGTGAAGATGGGAATCGTTGACAAGATATTTACAAGAGTAGGCGCGAGTGATAATATATCTCAAGGAGAGTCTACTTTCATGACAGAGATGAATGAGAGTGCAAGTATCCTGAATAACATAAGTGAGAAGAGTCTTGTGTTGCTCGATGAGATAGGTCGTGGGACAAGTACATATGACGGTATATCTATAGCATGGGCTATTACAGAGTATTTACACGAGCATCCTTCTAGTCCTAAAACGCTTTTTGCAACACATTATCACGAGCTTAACGAGATGACCTCGCAATTTGAGCGTATTAAAAACTTTAATGTAGAAGTAAAAGAGCTTAAGGATAAAGTGCTATTCATGCGCAAACTAGTCGCTGGAGGTAGTCATCACAGTTTTGGTATCCATGTTGCAAAAATGGCAGGAATGCCCCAACAAGTGATTTCTAAGGCTAACAAGATCCTTAAAAGACTAGAAAAAACGCGCAAACAAGAAGACTCTAAAGAGGCAATGAAGGATTTACATGAAGAAGAAATGCAATTAAGCTTCTTTAATCTAGACGATCCTCTACTAGAAAATATCAAACAAGAAATCCTTCAAGTGGACATAAACACCTTAACACCAGTAGAAGCACTCATGAAATTGAATGAGATAAAACGCATGCTTGTAAAAAAAGAGAAAGTAAATCAATAATTTTTCGTTTTTTTCTTTGTAGAATAAAGAAAGTTGTTAAATTTGCAACCGCTTTGAAAAGCAACTGAGTTTTTCAATTTTGCGAAAGTAGCTCAGGGGTAGAGCATCACCTTGCCAAGGTGGAGGTCGCGAGTTCAAATCTCGTCTTTCGCTCTAAAATTTGTTCTTAAATAGATTTTAAATACCAATGATGTGTCGCTGACACAATCGCTCGAGTGGTGGAATTGGTAGACACGTTGGACTTAAAATCCAATGGGTAGTAATGCCCGTACGGGTTCAAGTCCCGTCTCGAGTACTTGTAAGCCTCGTAATCAAAAGATTACGAGGCTTTTTTTGTCTTTTAATGACATGTTTCTTATCTTTTCGATTTACTTAAATACTTCTTTTATCTGTTTATAGTAAGCCTCACTTTTATGTTGATTTAGTAAGGCGAGTATTTTTGTAATATTCATTTCACTGATTGATACCGGTGGGTAGTTATCGCATTTTAATACTATATTTAAATTTATTAGTTGCTTTAGCTGGTAGCTAGCATCTATTAGTAGTTTAAAGATAAAATCATTAATAGGTTTATCACTTTGTTGCTACTCGTTAGAGATGAGTACTAGAGCTAGTTGAGAATATTTCCTATTGTTGGGTTAATTTTGCAAATGCGATGTCAGTACAGATGTATTAAATGTCAAACATAGATGAAAATTAAAATTTTAATAGTTCTGTTTTTTCTGAATCTTTGTTTTTCGGCTTGTAATGAAATTGAAGAGTCTAATTTAAATTACAAAATCAATACTTTTTTATCAAATACCGATGATGAAACACTAACTAATGGATATAAATTTAAAATCTATAATGAAGGGGTAGGTAAAGACATTTCTAAACCTATTCCTAATGATACGATCCTTATATTGAAAAACGAATTTTCCAAGAAAATAATATCCTCTAAAATAAACAGAGGGAAGGTTCTTCTATTGGATAGTACTAAGATTTGTGAGTTGTCCTATAAGCATGATCAAAAAGGGGAGGTGATGAGGTCTTTTCTTTTCATTTCACAATGCGATAGAAACAAAGGTTTATCATTAGAAATAAAAAATTGGGTACCACAATATTATGAGCAGTGCTTTAAATGTATTGAAGTGTCTATTAATTAATAATTAAAGTTATTCCCCTGCCAGCAAAAGTGTCCTCGCTCGTTATCCGTTCAACAAGGGCGAAGGGTTGTAATTGAGTAAAGTGAAATTAAAAATCTGCACCTTTTTTTAAACACTGATAAAAGTCACCGTTTGCAAATGGTCTACTGGATTACTTTTGACATATCAAATTTTTAAAAAGTATTCTTATGAAAACCATCCTTATTCCTGTAGATTTCTCTAGTACATCAAATAAAGCTCTTGAAGTAGGAGTAACTATTGCAAAACGTATCAAAGCAAAAATTGTTCTTACCCACATGGCAGGCGTAGAAAATGGTTTAAATAAAGAGCCTAACACTGCAGAGGAGGTTGTTTTCTATAGCAGACTGATAGGTAAAAAATTTGAAGAATTTTTAGACCGTCCATTTCTAGAAAATGTAGAATATGATACGGTTTTAAAACAGCATCTTGATTTTGGTAGTATGAATGACTTTGCCAAAGAGATAGACGCATCGCTTATCGTTATGGGAAGTAACGGTGCAAAGGGCATGACAGAGATCTTAAAAGGTAGTAATGCAGAGAAGGTAGTACGATCTTCAGAAGTGCCGGTTCTAGTGGTTAAGGATAATGATATCAATTTTGCTCCAGAGCGTATTTTGTACGCTAGCGATTTTCATCTAGAAACCGTAGGTGCATACCATAGAATTATAGAAGCAGCTACTATGCTTAACGCGCGTATTGACTTCTTATATATCAATTTACCAGGTAAAAACTTTAAGAGCACATCTCAAATGGACGAGACTTTACTTAATTTCTTTAGTGAGGTAAAACACCCTGATCCTGTTGCGGCTATTAAAACAGTAAACCGATATGCAGACCACACGGTAGAAAAAGGTGTTATGAATTATGCATCATTATCTGCTGCAGACGTGATTGCTATCCCTACACATGGTAGGACTGGACTTTCTCATTTCTTTCAAGGAAGTATAAGTGAAGATATTGCAAATCACTCTGTGGTGCCTGTTCTTACGGTAAAGATGTAAGTAGATTACGCTTTCGCGAAAGCGAAACACACAAAAAACTACAAGCCTTCTACTAACCTGTAGAGGGCTTTTTTATCTTCTAATTTTATACGTTTACCGTCGGTGCTTATCCAACCTTCTTTCTTAAATATGGTGAGAGTTCTTATACAAGCCTCCTTTGCAGTACCTACTACATTTGCGATATCTTCTCTAGTAAGAGTCATGATTATGTAACCGTCAGCATCTGCGCCAAAGTTTTTATCTAGATACATCAAGGTCTCTGCAACACGTTGTTTTACTGTCTTTTGTGCCATGTTTACAATCACATTATCTGCAAATTTGAGATCATTTGCCATGTGGATTAATATAGCCTTAGTAAAATTAGGATTAGAATCTAAACTGTCTGTAAGGTGTTTTTTAGGAATGTAACACACTTCCATATCGTTTAAAGCCACAGCGCTTAGGTTGGTCTTTTCTTCAGTTATGACAGAGCGTTGACCTAGTACCTCACCTTTAGTTGCTATTTTCACTATGGTATCTTTTCCATTATCACTTAACTTAGATAATTTAGAAACACCATTGCGCACACAATAAACACCGTCTAGACGTTCTCCTTCTTCAAAGATAGTAGCCCCCTTTTTAATAGATTTTGAGGTTTTACTATCAGAAATACGTTTAAGCTCTTCTTTATTAAGAGCTTTTAATGAGTTTAACTGTCTTACTATACAGTTTTCACAACGACCTTCTACGTGGCTATTCATAAGTTTGATAAAGTCTTAAAGGTACATAGGTTAAACGGTAGGACAAAGTAAATAGGTTTTTAATCTTATAATTAAGTTAAAAATGGCAGGTGACAAAAGTCATCGTTTTAAAGCGAGAAGTATGAGCAAATTTGCACTAGGTATAATGAGCAAATTTAATAAACTATGGAATCATGTTTCCATTGCGGTGATGACTGTACAACTACGGTTATCGAGCACCAGAACAAGCATTTTTGCTGTCATGGGTGTAAAACCGTTTTTGATATTCTTAATGATAATGATCTCTCGTATTATTACGAGTTAGAGCAATCTCCTGGGACAACACCATCTAGGTTTGAAGGTAAGTTTGATTTCTTAGAGAACGATGTAATTGCAAAAAAGCTACTAGAATTTGACGAGCAAGATGTACAGGTAGTCACTTTTGTTATTCCTTCTATACACTGTAGTTCTTGTATATGGGTTTTAGAAAACCTAAATAAATTGCATCCAGATGTAACTACCTCTCAGGTTAATTTTCCTAAGAAAAGTGTGCGTATTACCTATAATTCTGCTCAATTAAATTTACATCAACTGGTTTTACTGTTGTGTAAAATAGGATATGAGCCTTATATATCTCTAGATGACGCAACAAAGAAAACCTCTACTACAGATCGCAGTCTTATTTATAAGTTAGGTATTGCAGGTTTTGCTTTTGGTAATATTATGTTTTTATCTTTTCCAGAGTACTTTGAGGTGTCAGAGTTTTGGTTAGAGCGTTATAAATATATATTTAGGTGGTTAATGTTTGTGTTTGCGTTACCAGTGGTATTCTATTCTGGTAGTGATTACCTAGTGTCTGCTTATAAAAGTGTGCGTTCTAGAATGCTTAATATAGATGTACCTATTGCGATAGGTATTCTTGTGTTGTTTCTACGTTCTACGGTAGAGATAGTAATGGATTGGGGTACTGGCTTTTTAGACAGTATGGCTGGTCTGGTTTTTTTCTTATTATTAGGTAAGTTTTTTCAGCAAAAAACCTATTCATTTTTATCTTTTGAAAGAGATTATAAATCATATTTCCCGATAGCGGTAACACGATTAAACAAAGCAGATTCTAACAAGGAAGAACAAGCACAGGTTTATGATCTAGTAGCTGGCGACAGGATCGTGATAAGAAACGGAGAACTCATACCAGTAGATGGTATTCTTATTAAAGGTAACGCACTTATAGATTATAGCTTTGTAACTGGCGAGGCAGAGCCTGTTAGTAAAAACTCTGGAGATAAACTATATGCAGGTGGTAGACAACAGGCTGGCGTTATAGAACTGGATGTTTTAAAATCTGTAGAGCAAAGTTATTTAACGCAATTATGGTCTAACGAGATTTTTAATAAAAGCGCCGAGAGTCTTTTTCAAAGTATTACAGACCAGATAAGTAAACGTTTTACCATCAGTATTTTGAGTATAGCGGTACTGGCAACTATGTTCTGGTTGTGGTACCAGCCTTCTCTTGCGCTTAATGTATTTACCGCGGTTCTTATAGTAGCCTGTCCATGTGCCATAGCTCTTGCAGCACCTTTTACTCTAGGTAATTTACTTAGGATTTTTGGTAAGCATAAATTCTATTTAAAAAACAGCAGCATTATAGAACAGCTGGCTTCTATAGATACTGTAGTTTTTGATAAAACAGGTACGCTTACTACCAGTCATAAAAGTGTTATTACTTATGAGGGTATCGCATTAACAGTAGATGAGCAGTCTTTGCTTACCTCTACATTGAGAGCGTCTAACCATCCATTGAGCCGTTCACTTTATGGTATGTTACAAGAAAACAACATCTGCTCACTAGACGATTTTAGTGAAGAGGTAGGTAAAGGAATTACTGGTGTGCTCAATAATAATCGTGTAAAAGTGGGTTCTTATGCATTTGTGTCAGATGGTAGTTCCGCTTTCGCGAAAGCGGATTTAAATCAAACCACGGTGCACATAAGTGCAAATAAAGTGTATAAAGGTTGTTATGTGTTCTATAACGAATACCGTGACGGCATGAAGCATGTGTTTGACACACTTTCTGTGGATTGTGATCTAGCAGTTTTATCTGGAGATAATGAAGGAGAGAAAGAGCATTTAGAAAATATACTGCCTAAGAATACCGCATTAGTGTTTAATCAGAAACCAGGCGATAAACTTAATTACATCAAAGAATTACAGAGTCATGGTAAGAAAGTCCTTATGATAGGCGATGGGCTAAATGATGCTGGTGCACTTGCTCAAAGTAATGTAGGACTGGTCATTTCAGAAAATGTAAATGTTTTTTCACCTGCTTGTGACGGTATAATCGATGCTACACGTTTTAAAGATATTACCACATTTATAGATCTATCTCGTAAAGGGAAAAAGGTCATACAGTATGCCTTTATATTCTCGCTTATTTACAATCTAGTAGGCCTAGGGTTTGCCATTTCTGGACATCTAGCTCCTGTAGTTGCTGCTATTTTAATGCCGCTTAGTTCTATAAGTATAGTTGTATTTACTACTATTTACACCTATTTCTTAGGGAGAAAACTTAACCACAAAACAACAATTTAAGATGAAAAAGGAAGCTCTTCAACTCGATTTAGAATTAAACACTCTCAAGAATTTATACATGCAGAGTAATTGTACTGCGTGTGCAGTGATGCAACAGTATTTTAAAAGAGAATACCATAATGCACAAGCACAATTAAAGTCACTAGAGCAACAGTCTTTTACAAAGGAAGATGTGAAAGGTATCTCTATCAATACATTACAACAGTCTACAGCCCTGTTAGGATTATACATAATGGTGTGATTTTTCACACACAATTAAATTCAAAAGCTGACATATGTCATCGTTTGTAAAAGGTTACCACGGTAATTTTACCACTTTATTAAACAACTATGAATATCATTTATATGCTTCTCGCAATAAGCGTTTGTGTCGCAGTTATCTTCTTTGTAGCCTTTATTCTATCGGTTAAAAAGGGGCAGTATGACGACACATACACACCGTCTGTGCGCATGCTTTTTGACGATGAGCTTATTAAGGAAAAGGGCACGGACAGCGCAAAATCAAATCAACCTATTTTATTGAAAGATCAACTCAAGTAACTATGGAATTACAAAAGTTTTATTACGATAACAAAATCGTACGCAATTTTATCATTGCTACAATGTTCTGGGGCGTTGTAGGAATGAGTGTAGGGCTGCTACTAGCCTTTATGTTTTTATTTCCTAACCTGACAGATGGTATCTCGTGGTTAAGTTTTGGTCGTTTACGTCCTTTACACACTAATGCGGTCATATTTGCATTTGTAGGAAATGCCATTTTTGCTGGAGTTTATTATTCCAGTCAGCGTCTTCTTAAGGCAAGAATGTGGAAAGACTGGTTGAGTAAGTTAAACTTTTGGGGTTGGCAGGCTATCATAGTAGGTGCTGCGATAACACTACCTCTAGGTTATACAACTTCAAAAGAATATGCTGAGTTAGAATGGCCATTTGATATAGCTATCGCTATTATTTGGGTTGCTTTTGGTGCTAACCTTATAGGTACTATTCTTAAAAGAAGACAGCGACATTTATATGTTGCGATATGGTTCTATCTAGGGACATTTGTTACCGTAGCAGTTTTACATATAGTTAATAGTATGGAAGTACCTGTAGGAGCTCTTAAGAGTTATTCTATGTATGCTGGTGTGCAAGATGCGCTGGTGCAATGGTGGTACGGACATAACGCGGTTGCCTTTTTTCTAACCACACCTTTCTTAGGTTTGATGTATTACTTTGTACCTAAAGCAGCAAATAGACCGGTGTATTCTTATAGATTATCTATAGTTCACTTCTGGTCATTGATCTTTATCTATATATGGGCAGGACCGCACCATTTACTATACTCTGCATTACCAGACTGGGCACAAAACCTAGGTGTTGCTTTTTCAATTATGTTGCTTGCTCCATCTTGGGGTGGTATGATTAACGGATTGTTAACCCTACGTGGTGCATGGGATAAAGTACGTACAGATCCTGTTTTAAAATTTATGGTAGTAGCCATTACAGGATATGGTATGGCCACCTTTGAGGGACCTATGTTATCTCTTAAAAATGTAAATGCTATTGCTCACTTTAGTGACTGGGTTATCGCTCACGTGCATGTAGGAGCACTAGCGTGGAATGGTTTCTTAACCTTTGGTATGGTTTACTGGATGGTACCTAGATTATTTAAGACAAAGTTATGGTCTACAAAACTAGCCAATGCGCATTTCTGGATAGGAACATTAGGAATCATATTATACGCATTACCTATGTATGTGGCTGGTTTTCAACAAGCGTTAATGTGGAAAGAATTTAATCCAGATGGTAGATTAACCTATTCTTTCTTAGAAACACTTATAGAAATTATCCCTATGTACTGGATGCGTGCTATAGGAGGAACTATGTTTATTATAGGTGCTTTAACAGGTGTTTGCAACCTTATTATGACAGCTAGAGCTGGTTCTCAAGTAACTGATGAGCTTGCCGAAGCAGCAGCTCTTGAAAAAGTAACTAAGAACCGTACTAATAAAGAAGGATACCATACTTGGTTAGAAAGAAGACCAGTTAAATTAACCTTGTTTGCTACAGTAGCTATTCTTATAGGTGGTATGGTGCAAATTATTCCATCCTTAATGGTAGACGATTATATACCAGTAATCTCAAGTGTAAAACCATATACACCTCTAGAACTAGAAGGTCGTGATATATACATAAGAGAAGGTTGTGTAGGGTGTCACTCTCAAATGGTGCGTCCATTTAGAAGTGAAGTAGAGCGATATGGAGAATATGCTAAGGCAGGAGAATTTGTTTACGACCATCCATTTTTATGGGGTAGTAAACGTACCGGTCCAGATTTATTACGTGTAGGTGGTAAGTACAGTGATAACTGGCACTTAAATCACTTTTACGATCCGCAGAGTACGTCAGAGGGTTCTATAATGCCATCTTATAAATGGCTTATTCAAAATGAGCTGGATAAAAGTTCTACAGAAATTAAGATGGAAGCTATGGTGTCCTTAGGTGTGCCATATACTCAAGAAGAAATAGACCGCGCACAAGAATGGATGCTAGAACAAGGTATAGAGATAGAAAAAAATCTTTATAGCGATCCTGATTTTGCAAAAACCTATGAGGCAGATAAGAAGTATGCTCTAGATAATGGAGAAGAGTTTATAGAAATGCGCAACCGTGAATTGATCGCAATTATCGCATACCTACAACGCTTAGGAACAGATATTAAAGTTACAACTGCAGATGGTACTGCACTAAACATAAATCAATAAGTTATGTTGAAATTTATAAAAGGAAACCTAGAAAACATTGATGGAGTAGAGATCTATCCATTGATATCATTACTTATATTTTTCTTCTTTTTCATGGGATTATTCTGGTGGGTATTTACCGCAAAGAAATCACATATTGTAGAGGTAAGTAATATCCCGCTTAATGATGATACTATTAACCCTAATCAATTAAAATAATGAGAAATACAGCATCATATTTACGTGTATTAGGAGTAGCTATTTTGGGGTACTTATTCCTTGATTGGATAGGGACCACAGGAGAAGAATCTATATTTATAGAGCAACCATTATTATGGGCTATTCTAGGTGTTATTATACTGTTTTATATAGCAGGAGAAGCTTGTGTGACGACTTTACAAAGTATTTTATACCATAGTCTTAAACCAGAAGCTCAAGAAAAGTACGATGAGAATGCCGCTGTCGCAAAGGCAAATCAATTTAAATGGATTAAGGATAAATACAAAGCATCATTAGGAAGTAGAGATATAGAAGATGAGCACGAGATTATTCTAGACCATAACTATGATGGTATTCAAGAATTAGATAACAATTTACCGCCATGGTGGGTTTATGGATTCTATGCATCTATCATATTTGCAGTTATTTATCTGGTAAGATTTGAAGTCTTTAATGACTATAATCAAGAAGAAGAATATGAAACAGCTGTCGCTGCTGCAAAAATAGAAATAGAAGAATGGAAAAAAACCGCAAAAGATCTAGTAGATGTAAATACGGTTGTATTGCTTACCGATGCTGCAGACCTTAAAGCAGGTGAAGCCATTTTTGGAGAGAACTGTATCGCCTGTCACAAGATAGATGGTGGTGGTGGTATCGGTCCTAATCTTACCGATAAACACTGGATTCTAGGTGGCGGTATTAAAAATGTATTTAATACCATATCTGAAGGTGGTAGATCTGGAAAAGGAATGGTTTCTTGGAAAAAAGATTTAAAACCAGCACAAATGGCTCAAGTAGCAAGTTATGTCATCAATTTTCAAGGTACAACTCCTGCAGACCCTAAAGAGCCAGAAGGTGATTTATGGATAGACCCTAATGCGCCTGTAGAAACCCAACCAGAGGTAGAAGAGATCGTTCAGGACTCTATTATAGTAGTAGATATTAATAATTAAAAACAGTAAGATGCTTATTCTTAATGAAATGTCTGAAGCGCTAGCATCGAGTAAAGAACCTCTCATAAAACAGATTTATGAGAAAGCAGGAAAGAAACTGCTAGCGATAGGATTGCGTCGTGGAGTAGAATTACCAGAACATATTGCACAAGTAAAAGCAAAATTAATGGTAGTACAAGGAGAGATAGATTTTAATACGGCAACACACAGTTATCGTTTAGAACGTTTTGACTCTTTTGATATCCCTAAGGATATAAAACATTCTGTAGTAGGCGTTTTTGACGCTGTTTTTTTACTGCTACTAGGCGACTCAAAAGAGTTGACTGTTTTTTAAAAATAAATAAATCATCATGGCAGATCAAGGTCAAGAAAATTTTAGAGATACCATAGGCACGCTTAATGAAGAAGGTAAGCGTGCATGGGTATTCCCTAAAAAGCCCTCAGGTAAATGGTATGAGTATCGCAAGTATGTGAGTTATGCTTTATTACTTATTTTGTTCTCTGCGCCATTCATAAAAATCAATGGCAACCAGTTCATGATGTTCAATATTTTAGAACGTCGTTTTAATATATTCGGTTTTCCGTTTTGGCCTCAGGACTTTTACTTATTTGTAATCATGATGATTATAGGGGTAGTCTTTGTTATCTTTTTTACAGTAGCCTTTGGGCGTTTATTTTGTGGCTGGATATGTCCACAAACCATTTTTATGGAAATGATTTTCAGACGTATCGAGTACTGGATAGATGGAGATAGAGGTAAGCAAATACGTCTTGCAAAAATGCCATGGAATGCTGAAAAAATCAGAAAAAGAGTTCTCAAATGGAGCATCTTTTTTATTATCTCGTTCTTAATTGCAAACATATTCTTAGCTTACTTAATCGGTAGTGATGAGCTTATTAGATACATTACAGACGGGCCGTCGCAACATGGAAGTACGCTCATTTCTTTAATGATTTTTACAGGAGTATTCTACTTCATTTTTGCCTGGTTTAGAGAGCAAGTATGTATTATAGTATGTCCTTATGGACGTTTACAAGGTGCTCTTCTTGATAATAAATCTATAATAGTTGCCTACGACCATAAACGTGGTGAGAAAGAAGAAGGTAGAGCAAAGTTTAAAAAGAAAGAAGATCGTCCAGCATCAGGAAAAGGTGACTGTATAGACTGTTCTGCATGTGTACATGTCTGTCCTACAGGAATAGATATACGTAATGGTACACAACTAGAATGTGTAAATTGTACAGCCTGTATAGATGCGTGTGACCACATGATGGAAGCTGTATATCTACCTAAGGGTCTTATACGTTACACTAGTGAAGACAACATTGAAAAGGGTGAGAAATTTAAACTGACTCCTAGGCTTAAAGGATATATAGTTGTTTTAGGAATTCTTACTGCCGTTTTAATAGGAATGCTATTTCTGCGTAATGATGTAGAGGCAAGTATTTTAAGATTACCAGGTCAGTTATATGAACATAAAGCAGATAATATTATTAGTAATGTCTATACCTATAAACTGGTAAATAAAACGGTAGAACCTATTGATAGTATCACCTTCCGTTTAAAATCTCACAAAGGAACAATTAAGCTGGTTTCTAACACGAGTGTAACTGTGCCAGAGGCAGGACTAACGCAAGGAACTCTTTTTATAGAAATTAATGCTAGTGCTATAAAGACTGATAAGGAGCGACTAGAAATAGAAATTATGAGTGGTGATCAAGTAATAGAAACTACTACTACAGCCTTTTTAGGACCACGTAGTTATAATTAATACCGCTTTCGCGAAAGCGTAACAAACATCTAACTATGAGTGCAGAAAAAAAGAATTGCTGTCAGGGTTGTAAAAAAGGGCAACCAGGTTTAAATCAAAGTTGCCAGGCAAAATTAATGATGGAAAAACTGGCCAATAAACCTATTGCTACAGAAAAGAAAGCAGTAGTTAAATAATTAATAGCCGCCGACTAAATCGGATTAAGGAGATGAAATGGAATTGGGGAACAGGAATAGTAGTAGGTATGTCTTGCTTTATAGGCTTTATACTATACTTTGTAATCACCATGATTACAGACCAGCGATATAGTCATGACCTAGTAACAGAAGAATACTATGAGAAAGAAATGTACTATCAAAATGAGATAGATGCAGAGACAAATGCAAATAACCTCTCTGAGAAAATAGTAAGTAAAAGAACTGAAAACGGATGGATGATTACTTTTCCATCGCAGTTAAACGTAGAGAAAATTAAAGGTAAAATGTTCCTTTATAGACCGTCTAATCAAGTATTAGATTTTGAGACTGAACTTTCACTATCTGATCATAATTTGCTCATACCTGACAATAAAATGATAGGCGGTCGCTGGAATATTACTATAGACTGGACGTATGATGGGCAGTCTTACATGTATAAAGAAGAAATACTTTATTAAGAATGTTGTGGTCTGCACTCATATTTGGTTTACTGGGTAGTTTTCACTGTGTGGGAATGTGCGGTCCTATTGCATTTTTATTGCCATTAGATCGCAAGAGTAAGAGTAAACGCTTTTTCCAGTTATTGGGTTATCATGGAGGTAGGTTGTTTACCTATGGCTTTTTAGGTTTTGTATTTGGTTTTTTAGGTAAAAGCATGCACCTTTTTGGTATACAACAGCAGCTATCTATCATTATAGGTGTCGCGATGATTATAGTGGTTTTGATACCTACTAAGATATTTAATAAATACAACTTTTCTAGACCTATATATGCTCTAGTAGGAAGGGTGAAAAGTGCGATGGGAAAAGAACTTAAAAAGAAAGATCCAGGTACTTTTTTCACTATGGGTTTTCTTAATGGTTTATTGCCTTGTGGTTTAGTCTATATGGCAGTTTTCGGTTCTTTAGCTTCTGGTAGTGCTGGATATGGCGCTTTATACATGGTTCTTTTTGGGCTAGGGACAGTGCCTTTAATGACTACCGCGATATACCTAGGTAATTTTTTAAAGGGACAGGCAAAACAAAAGGTATTAAAACTGATACCTGTTTTTGTAATAATAATAGGATTACTATTTATAGTAAGAGGTCTGGGATTAGGTATTAAATACATATCACCATCAGAATCTGTTGCTATGGAAACGATATCGGCAAACCAGAGTTGTCATTAACTAATAAATTAAATTATATGAAAGCAATTTTTTTACCTCTTGTAAATTGGGGAATGGGTACTATTATAATAGGCGTGTTTGCCGTGGTTTGTGTAGCGCTAGTTCTAGTAGTTTATAGTCTAGCAAACGGTGATAAAAAAAGTAAGGATACAGAGAACTAGTTTTCTCAAATTAGTACGTTCTAAATAACAAAAAAGGAAAGCCGCAGGCTTTCCTTTTTTTAGTTAAAACTTAAATGTCAATCTATACCGTCATAGAAAATAATTGAGTGTCTGGTTTTTTACGTTGCAATCTCATGTCAAAAGGTAAACAAACATTACGCACATAGGCTCTTCCTTTTTCGGTAATTTGAATCTTATGAGCATGAGTAATTACTAGACCATCTTTCTCTAGTTCTAATAGTTTTACAAGTACGTCAGGTAGTTCTTTAAAGAACATAGTATCATCTTGCCATGAGGTCTCAAATTTGCACATAAGATTAAGAATATGCTTTCTTATGATAAGATCTTCCTTATTTAAAATATGACCTCTAAATACTGGTAGCGTTCCTTCTTCTACAAGTGTCTGGTATTCTTCAATGTTTTTTACATTTTGAGCAAAACTGTACCAGCTATCACTAATAGAAGACACGCCTAGACCTATCATTAATTGTGTTTTACTATCACTGTATCCCATGAAGTTTCTGTGTATGGTACCAGTTTCTTGTGCAGTATATAAGCTATCTGTAGGTAATGCAAAATGATCCATTCCTATCTCTATATAGCCAGCGCTAGTAAGCATTTTTTTACCTAACTCGTACTGTTTGCGTTTTTGTACGGCTGTAGGCAAGTCAGAGTCTTTAAAACCTCTCTGCCCGTTTCCTTTTATCCAGGGCACGTGTGCATAACTATAATAAGCAATACGGTCAGGACGCAATTCTATAGTATTATTAATAGTGTGAATAACATGATCTATAGTCTGAAATGGTAAACCATAAATAATATCGTGTCCTACAGATTTAAAACCTGCATCTCTAGCCATTACCGTAGCTTTCTCCACATTTTCAAAAGGCTGTATCCGATTAATTGCTTTTTGTACAGTAGGGTTGTAATCTTGCACGCCGTAGCAAACCCTGGTAAAGTCATTTTGAGCTAGTGTTTCCAGATGTTTCTTAGTCGTGTTGTTAGGATGTCCTTCAAAACTGAATTCGCATTCTTGAGCTTTTACAGCTACTGAAAATATTCCCTTTATCAATTGATCTAAATGCTCTGGTGAGAAGAATGTAGGTGTACCACCACCTAAATGTATTTGTTTTATAACTGGTTGTTCTTCAAAGAGATTTATATAAAGATCAAGTTCTTTTAAAACAGATTTTATATAAGGTATCTCAACGCTATGGTTTTTTGTAATGCGTTTATTGCATCCACAAAATGTACACATGTTCTCGCAAAAAGGTAAATGAATATAAAGACTTATACCTTCTGTGCTATTACTTTCTTTAAAACTCTTTACTAGAGTTTGTTTCCATAAATCTATAGAGAAGTTGCTAGCGTCCCAATATGGAACTGTAGGATAGCTTGTATATCTAGGTCCTGCAACATTGTATTTTGAAGTTAAACTACACATAATCTCAATTTTGAGTCAAAAGTATAATTACTCCTCTTGCACAACGATGACTTTTGTCAGCTTATAAGGCATGATTTCTCAAAAAGGGTATTTATTGTGGTATTGCCGCAATCAATTTTTTAGTATAATCACTTTGCGGATTTTCATAAAGAGCATCTGCCTCGTTTCTTTCTTCTATTTTACCTTTGTTCATTACAATAACCTGATCGCAAAAGTATTTAACTACAGCAAGGTCATGGGAAATGAATAAATAAGAGAATCCAAAATCTTCTTTAAACTCATTTAAAAGATTTAAAACCTGTGCTTGTACAGAAATGTCGAGAGCACTTACACTTTCATCACATACGATTAACTTAGGTTCTAAGGCTACTGTTCTTGCTATACCTATGCGCTGTCTCTGGCCACCACTAAATTCATGTGGATACCTGTTGTAATGCTCTTCGGTTAACCCTACTCGTTTTAATAAAGTAAGTACCTTTTCTTTTCTATGAGCATGATTATCTCCTATACCATGCCATTTCATAGGCTCAATAATAGCTTGCCCTACAGTAAGTCGTGGATTTAATGAAGCAAAAGGATCTTGAAAGATAATCTGAATCTCTTTTCTCAACTCGCGCATTGCTTTGCCTGTAAGATGTGTAATGTCTCTATTGCGATAGATAATTTTACCGCTGGTCACATCTTTCAAACGTAAAATCAGGTTGCCTAGAGTGCTTTTTCCACAACCACTTTCTCCTACTAGTCCTAGACTCTCACCAGGATATAGATTAAGACTGACACCATCTACTGCTCTAAAATAGGTTTGCTTTTTAAAAAGCTTTTTCTTGAGTGGGTAATCTTTTACTATGTCAACTAGCTGTAATAAAGGGTCTTGGTTATAAATATTTTTATGTGTAGCCACTCGTTGCGATGGAGTGATCAAATCTCCGTCTACCGTATGTTGCATAAAATCATTTATGGTCGGTAGTTTTTTAACGCGCTCTGTAGTACTAGGTCTGGATGCGATAAGTGCCTTGGTATATGTTTCTTTAGGAGTTTCAAAAATAGTTTTACTTGTTCCTTGCTCTACTATTTTACCTTGATACATAACCAGTATCCTGTCTGCAATAGCACGTACTAATGATAGATCGTGTGATATAAAGAGAATACTCATCCCGTATTCTTGTTGCAATTCTTTGAGTAATAAAATAATCTCTTTTTGCACGGTTACATCTAGTGCAGTAGTAGGCTCGTCTGCAATTAACAATGCAGGCTTGCACGCAAGTGCCATAGCAATCATAACGCGTTGCATCTGTCCACCACTTATTTCATGTGGGTATTTTGAAAACGTTATTTCTGGAGTAGGTAGTTTTACCTTTTTAAAAAGCTCTAAAACTTCTTTTCTAGCACTCGATGTATCAATTTTTTGATGTTGTTGTAGTATCTCTATGACTTGCTGTCCACAGGTTATAGTAGGATTAAGAGAACTCATAGGTTCTTGAAAGATCATGCTTATCTCGCTTCCGCGAAAGCGAGACCATTCTCCATCATTTAATAGTAATAAATCCTTGCCCAACAAAGAAAGTTCTTGAGCAGTTATTTGTGCTGTGGCATTAGGTAGTAAACCCATAAGTGCCTTGCTAGTGACAGATTTACCACTGCCAGATTCTCCAACTACGGCAAGTATCTCGTTTTTAAATATGTCAAAATTGATATCATGTAGCACCTTAACGTTCTCTTTTCCATTTGAAAAGCTAACGTTAAGATCCTTTATGGATGCTACGGTATTATTTTGAGATGATTTGCTCATCTGTAAGTATAGATTCTTTACGCAATTTGAGAACTATTTGCGCTACTGCAACTACATCCTTCTCACAATAGTTTGCTATGCGTTGCACGTCATTTTCTAAATAGAATACATCCCGTACTTGTGATCCATCTATGTCATCCTTAGGCGATGGAATACCTAGAATGCGCGTTAATAATTTTAAACTAGTGTAGTGTTTATAATCGCCAAATTTCCATAACTCCATGGTGTCTATGTGTGGCACTTCCCAGGGCTTTTTACCGAATAGGTTCAGCTTTTCTGGAATCTCAACACCTGTAATAATCATTCTTCTTGCAATGTAAGGGAAATCAAATTCCTTACCATTGTGCGCACACAGCAGATTGTTTCTACTAGAAAAATGTTCTTTTAAAAGACTGGAGAATTCTTCTAACAGTTCTTTTTCTTCACCGACAAAACTGCGAGTCCTAAATTGTTTTTTATCTCGGTTAACAAAATAACCTACAGATATGCATACTATTTTACCAAATTCGGCCCAAATACCAGCGCGATCATAAAACTCTGCCGGAGAGAATTCTTCTTTGCGCTGGTATTTAGTTTTATCAGCATATAGATGTTGGTCTATAGGATCTAATAAATCAAAACTCTCCTGTTGAGGTACGGTCTCAATATCTAGAAATAAAATATTTTCTAATGAAAGTTTTGCTATCATAATTTACATGTCAAATTCCCTAGAGTCGTCATCTTCACTACCACCTAAAGGAGAGCTGTTCTGAGTCTTTTCATACTCATCACAATCGGTCTCAATAGAGAGGTCTTCTGGTTTTTTGAAAGGCGCTTTAGAAACATCAATGGTCTCGTCTGCATAAAGGCGTTTCATATAACTACCCCATATAGGTAATGCCATGGTAGCACCCTGACCGTATTTAGTAGATTTAAAGTGAATAGATTTACCATCTCCACCTACCCAAACACCAGTTACTAGGTTAGGAACCATTCCCATAAACCATCCATCAGAATTGTTTTGAGTCGTTCCTGTTTTACCAGCAATGTCGTTTTTAAAATCATATGGATAATCTGTGATCACCTCTTTATAGAAACTGTTTTTAGTTGCCCAGCTACCTCTTAATTTTGCCCCACTACCTATTCTAGTTACACCTTCCATAAGATTTACCGTAACATAGGCGGTCTCCGGATTCATTACATCTTTACTCTCTGGCATGTATTGATAAAGAATTGTACCGTTCTTGTCTTCTATGCTCGTTACTAGAACTGGTTTATTATAAATTCCACCATTTGCATAAACACCATAAGCACCTACCATTTCATACAGGTTTACATCTGCAGTACCTAATGCTAGAGAAGGGACAACGTCCATACCGTCTGTATTTATACCTAGTTGTGCTGCGCGATCTAGTACAGCCTGTGGGCCTACTTCATCCATAAGTCTAGCAGAGATTGTATTCTTTGATTTTGCTAGTGCTTCTTTTAACGTCATCATGTTACCATAATCACCGTTAGAATCCTTAGGTGTCCAGTCTTTTGTATTACCATGTTTACCTGCAGGTATGGTGTACTCTCCATCAGATAATGTTTTACATGGACTATAATGTAAAAGATCAATTGCCGTAGAATATAAGAATGGTTTAAAAGTAGAACCAGCCTGGTGTGTACCTTGCTCTACGTTATCATATTTAAAATGTTTGTGATTAATACCACCTACCCACGCTTTTACATGACCTGTTTGTGGTTCTAATGACATAAGACCTGTATGTAAAAACTTCTTGTAGTAACGTATGGAATCCATAGGAGTCATTACAGTATCACGCTCGCGGCCTTTTGCTTTCCAGTCAAAGATGGTCATGTCTGTCTTTTCATTGAAGCTTTTGATAATGTCTTTTTCGGCAATACCTTTTTTCTTCATTTCTCTCCATCTTTCCGACCTTTTCATAGCAGACTGTAATCTGATTTCTATTTGGTTATCTGTAAGATCTGTAAAAGGTGCTGTCTTGTTACGTGTCTGTTGATGGTCAAACTCTGTCTGTAAACGCTCCATGTGTGCATAAACAGCTTCTTCGGCCATTTTTTGCATGCGGTGATCTATGGTCACGTTAATCTTTAATCCGTCGTTGTAGAGGTTAAAAGGCTTGTCAGTTTCTGGATTAATGTTATCCTTTGCCCAGGTTTTTAACCAGTCACGTAAATGTTCACGGAAATAAGTTCCCATACCATCATTATGTCCTTCTGGATTGTAGTCTAAAACGATAGGTAAGGCTGTAAGACTATCTTTTACCTCTTCTGTCATTTTACCATTACGTACCATCTGGAAAAACACCTGATTACGACGGTTAAAAGATTTTTCTTTTGAGATTTCTCTATGCGGATTAAACTGTCTAGGATTTTTAAGCATAGCTACTAAAACCGCACTTTCTGAAACAGTAAGTGAATCAGGTTCTTTACCAAAGTAGATATTAGACGCACTACGTATACCTATAGCTTGCTTTAAGAAATCAAACTCATTAAGGTATTGAGTAATAATTTCTTCTTTAGTATATTGTTTCTCAAGTCTAGAGGTGATTATCCACTCGCGTAATTTTTGGATCAATCGTTCTAGCTTGTTGCTACTAGCTTGTTCTGTAAAATAGAGTTTTGCCAGTTGTTGTGTTATAGTACTTGCACCACCTTTACTACCTAAAAATGCGGCAGCTCTAGCAGTTCCATAACCGTCTATACCACTGTGATCCCAGAAACGCTCGTCTTCTGTTGAGACTAGTGCGTCTATAAGGTTTTGAGGTAAATCGTCAAATTTTACAGGTTTACGGTTATCGTTATAAAAACTACCTAATGTTTTACCATCTACAGTTACTATCTCGGTAGCTAGTTCTGTTTGTGGGTTTTCTAGGGCTGTGTGATCTGGTAAATCACCGAATACTTCCCATGCTGCTAGTAAGAACATAAGGACTACAAGCCCTATTCCTACTGCATAAATTTTCCAGAAAAGAGAAATGTTCTTTTTCTTGTCTGTTTTTTCTTGGGCTATTTGTGCTTTAGTTGCTGCCATCTTGCACTTGTTTTTCTATACTATATCCTACTTCAAGAATCCCTTTTAATTGGGTGTCTCCTTTTACTTCTCCTGTTTTTCTCATTGCGTGTTTAAGTGCTAGTTGGTATGTTCCGCTTTCGCGAAAGCGTACTCCTTCACGTAACCATAATTTATTTTCATAGATGTCATTTGATCCTGTGCCTAAAAAACTACCATCTGGTGCCGCCATTTCATACTGTAATGTATCTGTAACGATTTTTCCATGAGGAAATTTTATCTGTGAGATCAACCAGAGGTTATTATACTCATATTCATGCGTGTTGCGCAGGTTCAAATATAGATTATAGACCGTAGTTGTGTCTTGCGGTGTAATGTTAAAAGTTGCTGTATCATTAATGTCCCATCCAGAAGGTGGTAGACTTTCATAATTTGCATCTACTAACAAGTCGTCACAAGAGACTATCGTTAATGTTATTAAAAGGCATATTAATACTCTCACTAATCTTCTTTTTTAGGCGGTTTACTATCGTTGTTTTTGTTACGATTACGGCTTTTATTACGGTTATTTCTAGGCTTATTAGGCTTTGTTTCACCTGTGGCATTGTTACTTGCCGGTTTTGGTTTATTAGTGTTTCTATTTGCGCTAGCAGGTTTTTTAGTGTTAGGCTTGTTGTTGTTGTTGTTAGTTTTAGCCTTAGGTGTTCGGTTGTTTTGTTTAGGTCTAGGTTTACGAGCAGGCTGTCCTTCTTTAGGTGAAGCAGCAGTTGCTGTCGTTGTTTTATTTTGAGGCTTTGCAGGTCTACGTTTCTTGTTGCGTTTGTTGCGAGATTTTGATTTTGACTTAGGTTGATCAAAACGTGTTAAACTATCCTGACCTACTACGTTTTCAAAACTAACCTCTTCCTCTACTATTAATTCGCTCGCATATTCTTCAATGCTAGCAACTGTTTCTTTAGCCTTGTTTTTTGATACTATTTCATGAACTTGCTCTGTAGTAAGAGTGTGCCAGCTCATCCAGTCACCTTCATAACAATACCACATTAGGCCTTTAAATATGTCTACTTTTTGACATACGGCGGTTCCTTTTTCGGTATAAAGTTTTTGATTTTGTTTAGGAAACGTACTTAGTGCGTCCATGTAAGAATCCAGCTCGTAATTAAGACAGCATTTTAATTTTCCACACTGTCCCGCTAGTTTCTGTGGGTTTAATGATAAGTTTTGATAACGAGCAGCACCTGTAGTTACAGATCTAAAATCTGTTAACCATGTACTACAACACAATTCACGACCACACGATCCTATACCGCCTAAACGAGCAGCTTCCTGACGCAGCCCTATCTGACGCATTTCTATTCTAGTCTTGAATTCTGAAGCGTATTCTCTAATTAATTCTCTGAAATCTACGCGATCATCGGCAGTGTAGTAGAAGGTTGCTTTAGAACCATCACCTTGAAATTCTATGTCAGAGATCTTCATTTTAAGTTGAAGACGTATCGCTATCTGTCTAGCACGCACTTTCATAGGTTCTTCTTTCTCGCGAGCAGTCACCCATTTTTCAACATCTTTTTCATTTGCGATGCGGTAAACTTTTGGAATTTCTCCATTTATTTTAATGCGTTTGCGTTTCATTTGTACACGCACTAACTCACCAGTTATGGTTACTATTCCTATATCGTGACCACTTTGAGTCTCGGTAGCAACTATGTCGCCTATTTTAAGTTGAAGACCTTCTGAATTATGAAAGAATTCTTTTCTGCTATTTTTAAAACGTACTTCCACATATGGGAAAGCTTTTTGACCATCGGGCAGCTCCATGTTTGCTAGCCAGTCAAAAACCGTTAATTTATTACATCCACTTGTACCACAGGTTCCATGATTTTTACATCCACCAGGCGTACCACCACCAGTTCCACAACTATTACAGCTCATTCTTGTATTCTCTATATATTGAAATTGAAACGATTAACTCGCACAATTGATTTCTTTACTCGAATCGTAAATATAACAATTAAAAGTGTGGGATATTGTTAGTAGTCGGGCGTAAAATCTAGAAGAAGAAGGAGAGAAGATTACTACAGGTGTTAAAATGAAAAATCCCAACCATTGCTGATTGGGATTTTTGCTCCTCCTCTTGGGCTCGAACCAAGGACAGGGGTTTGCCGTATTCAGTAGGTTTCTCTTTATTTAAGTAAATAGGGTATCCGTATTGTGTCTTTTTTTAGTTTTATTTCTGAACCTCAAGATAATCATTTTAAACTTTTTTCGTACTAGTTATCCAGTTTTTTTAAACCTAAGTATATAATAGTAATCCCTATAACTAATAGTGAAACAAACATTATAGAGTTTGTGCTTGCAAAAGCAAATGACGCTACTAAAATTATTAATCCAAATATAATAGTTGAATTGTGTGATTTGTTTGCCATGATATCTACTGTAAAAATATTAAATCAATGAGTTTATTTGATTAAATCTTCAATTTGAAAATATTTGTGCTTTTACCTTAGATGATAGCTCATCTAAAATGTAGATAATATCTTCTAATGAGATTTCCATATCATTCTTTTTTGAAACTAAAGCAATCTTTGTAATAGTCGTATGCTGATCAATAATTGATATGATTTTAGAGTTTTCATCTATTTTTCCATCTAATATATTATATCCAGTCTTGTTTTCAATCTCCTCCATTAAAGCAGAATACAAAGCTCGTATAATTTCATTTTTAATATCAAAATCTCCTTCCTTTATTTCTTCTTTAGATGTTTCTTTTTTTTTTTTGCGTCCTTCAAAAAAGTTGGTAAACTCTTGAAAGCTATTACTTGGGATATTCCCTAAATTACTAATAATACCATTTTGATGAACTTCACGAATGGTATAACCATCCGATATAAAGTTTTGTAATACTACATAAATTGATGTTGGCTTATTCAGTTTTACTTGAATGATAAAGTTATTAGGTATACCTATAATCATATCACTCTCTGGTAACTTTAAAAAATCATTTGTAAGAACTTCCAAATAATGATCTTCTTTATTTATTGGAATTCGATTAACTGATAATTCAAATTTGAATGTTTTATATGCTTGATCAGGGTAATTGTCAAAATTAATATCCACGCTGTCATGGCTAGCGTAACCCACAAACAACTTATACAAAATAGAATTTTCTGGGGAAGTTGTATTATTAAGTTTATTTCTAAACATATGAGATTTAAAAGTATCTCCGAGAATTATATTGATCAAACGAGGATCATAACAGAATTGATAGAACAACTTAATTATTTTCTCATAATCTACAGGTTCAATAAAGCCTCGTAATTGCCGTTCATTAGGTTTGCCCTGTGAAGCCTCTGTAGGATAATAGATTTTTAATACTTCTTCACCCATCTGATCAATCTCATGTTTAGTAAGTTGAATTTGATCCATTCGTGTATAAAGAGTATTTTTAAATTTATCAACACAAAAATTTGTAATTTTTTTCAATTGAAACTTCTGTTCAATACTATTTGTAATACTAGTTTGTTTTACTTCCTCTTGACCGTGTAAAATAATACTGTTCAATTCTTTTTTTAGATCTTTAATTAGATTTGCTTTCATTTTTGCTTTCAGTTCTCTTTAGTGATAATAAAATTATTATAATCTGTAATTCTCTAATTTTGAAATTTTCAGCTTAACAAAGAGAAATAAATTTCACTTCAATTGTTTACGGATTTCCGCAATTAGAGTGATTTTAGTTTGAATCTTGCTAGCACCTAAATTTTTGATTTATACAAATAGAAGTAATATAATTGCAGTCTATTTGCAATTCTCAATTAGATATGCCAGTAAACCTCAATGCTTTAATTAGATATAAAACTATAGACTTGTGTTTAAGAAACACTGCTGTACTAGTTGATGTTGACTATTTGATTAAGCAATGCTCGAAGGCTTTATATGATGCTACAGGAAACAAAAGCGGTGTATCTGAAAGAACTATCAGAAATGATATTAGGATTCTAAGAAGTGATATTTTAGGCTTTAATGCTCCAATAATTGTTAAAGATGGAGTTTATATCTATTCTGATAACGAGTATTCCATTTTTGAAACTTCTATCTCTGAAATGGAGTTGCTGATTGAAGTACAGGAGCTGCTTGTAGAGGAGTTTCATAATATATCTAATAAGAACTTGCCTATTCTACTAAAGAAGCTAAGTGGTATTACTAAACAGAATGTTTCACCAGCGTTACTACCTAAACCACGATCTACGTTTGAGAAAAGAGTTGGTGGATATGATAATTATTCTTTCAATCTAGATCAACATTTGAGAGTTCAAAATGTAAAACACTCATTTTGGAGAAAATCAAAAGCTCTAGAATTACAATGGGAGTTTATATTAGATATTATAGGCTCTTAATTATTCTTTTCTTCTCTTTTGAATATTCCAAGATGGTCTATAATGATTAATCAATTCTTCTTCAAGGGTGTTTCTAAAAGACTCTGGATTAACCTTTAAGAATTTGATTTTTATTTCATTCCCTTTAACTATCTCAGCTTTAACGTTAGCTAACTTAGAACCTGTTTTAGGATGCTTCTTAAAAATATGATTTCTAATTCTAGTCTTAAATATATAGCCTTTGGATTTCCCTATATAAACGAGTTTAGTTTCTCTTGTATTCTTATCAAACAAATACATGAAATAAACAATACCAATTCCTTTATAATTGGTAAGAGAAGTATCATTAGTACTTACTGTGTTGGAAATATCATCTGCAAATGTAATAGCTTCATCAATAGTTGTGGTAAATGCTATATTTATAACGTTGGTACGGGACATGTTAAAGCTAATATTTTGTTTGAGACATCAAAATTTATAATAATACCTAGTTGTTGTTTAAAACAAATGTCTAAAGACAAAGAAATAATTCAGAAAGCCCCATATTAGTAAGACTAAAAGCTTCCATTTAATGGTGTCCCACCTAAAATCAAAAGATATTTTTTCAGATGAATTCTCAGAAGGCATTACGATTGAAAGTATCTGATTAATCAATAATATAACTAAAAGTTTACCCCAAAAACCTGTTTGATTCAAGTACTCTTTTAAAAACGTGTCGTCTAAATCTATTAATCCGTGAAAGAAATGAGCTAGAACAATACCTGATATTATTATTATGTAGAGAT
This sequence comes from Nonlabens sp. Asnod3-A02, assembly GCF_045063755.1. Lineage (NCBI taxonomy): Bacteria > Pseudomonadati > Bacteroidota > Flavobacteriia > Flavobacteriales > Flavobacteriaceae > Nonlabens > Nonlabens sp. Asnod3-A02. Next base: position 396,924 of record NZ_JBEFOC010000008.1, on the reverse strand, counting down.
TTATTAAATACGATAACCTCTTTTGATGTTTAATTTCTTTTTCTTTCTTTTTTTCAATTTTCTTTAGTGAAGGGACGTACGTGAGATTTAGGTTGACTATGTTTTTTGCATTTAAAACAAATATGTCACCAGGAACTTTTATGCGGTTCCTAGATTTGTTAAGGACATCACTTTTATTCTCTAATTTGTTATTAGAATCACCGGCACTAAACTTCTCTTTCTTTTTGTATCTGTGTGTGTCTATTAAGTAAACTTTATCTAACTGTGTTATATCGTCACTTTTTAAATCATAATCAACCACATAACCAGTGTATAATTCCTTTTTATCATTTTGCTCACTAACAGAAACTAAAATATCTGCATAAGTCATCAGTATATCTTGTTCTTCACCTTTATTATTTTTGAAAGAAACCTTATGAGCCTCTTCGAATTTTTTCATATTAAGAACTTCGCCACTAAAAATATAATACCACTGATTCTTGAATCTAAATAGTTTATAGTTTTTATCCCAATTTCTATTTCTAATTAATCGACTAGATGACCATCCAGAAACTGAAGCAAGAATAAAAACGAATAAAGAATAATAAATAAACCTTACAATATCATTATTAATAAAATCTTGCGTAACTACTTTAGCTTCAATCGTCCCATCAGAAGTAATATCTTGAAATATTAAAAAAATATTAAAGAAATCTGTCTTGAATCCAAATAGAAGAAAGTAAATTACAAAAGATAGTAATTGAATTATTATTCCAGGAACTATACTGAAAAATATGGAATGTAAGACTGGATCTTTAGTGTTGAATTGTTTAGAGAATTCTCCAAAGAAAAAAAACCTACGATAAAGAATTCCTGGAATAATTATAGATATAAAAAAGGCTATAAACCCTAAGGTCAGATTCATGTTTGTTTTCTATAAGATAGATTCTAAATCTCCTCTATTCCACTCGCCAGTGTCATGATAATCATCTACAGCTTGTCTCAGTTGTTTAGCTTTTTCAGGATCTTGAATGGCCTTTAAAGCATCATCAGAGATAACGTTAGTCTCTGTAGCATCGTCTATTGATTTTAAGGCGTGAAAAATTAGAGTGATTAGAGTAACCAGTCCTAATACTCCCATAATAGTATCTAAATTACTTTTTGTATTTTCCATTTCTTTAATATGGGTTGATTTAGCGAAAGTATTTGTTTTATTAACGATAAAAAAGTGTTTTAATTTTTATTTCACTTATATAAAAGACAAATTTTATGCCTCAATTAACTCAATGAAGAATAATTTTGGTTGCCCAAATAATTACTAATAAATTCTGAAGAAGGTATATCAAACCAATTCATAGATAAATTTTCCTGATTTATAATATGAAATGCTCTTTCAAACAGTTCATCATAAGTTATTATATCAACTTTCTTACTATCTCTTCTAAAACGCTCAAATGAATCAGTTTTTAAATTATTATCTCTGGTATTTGTATGTGGAAACTCCTTGTTTCTAGAGCCAATTATTAATAAACATTTTGGATCTAGGGTTCTTATCAATTCTCTATCCAATGCGCTACCATCTTTCATTTCAATCCTTTTTTTTCTGTTCTTTTGGAGATCGTCATTTTGTCCTAAAGTCTGGCTATATGCTTCAATGAAATCAATAGAAAAATCCCATGTATTGGCTCTCGATTTATTGCTTTTATTTTCTTTAAAAATCGGAGTGCTTTCAGTTTTCAATTCTATAATAGTTGTAAAATAAGAAGTTCCAAGCAAATCTGTTTTAGAACTTCCAGCGCCTTTTGAATTTTCTTCTCCTAGCTTATGTTCACTATGTAAGTCATATATAAATCTTAGTTCAGTATTTAAACCTAGAATCCATTTATTCTCTTTCAAAAAATGATGCCATATTACTTCACTACCACGCTCTTTAATATCAAATTTTTTACGATATCTATCATGGGCTAATCCATCCTCTGATTCCTCATTTTTAAGTAGTAAATAGAATCCATAAAGATCCTTTTTTCTTTGATTGAAAATTATAGATTTTAGATGTCCTTCATTAAGCTCTTCATTTGAGACTAATTCTAGAAGCGCTGATAATTTATCTGTTGCAACACTTTTGGTATAATAATCTTTTAAACTTTCTCCTGTTATGGCTTGATATCTATTTGAAAAATCTCCAGTATCAATGAGCTCATTAAATTTCTGAAAAAATGATATAAGGGTCCAAAATGAACTTAATTCTTCTGACTCTTTAAATGGCACAATAATGGAACTTCCTCTACTTACTGCACTTTCACCTTCAATATTTTCTTTTCTAAACTCAATACTTAGGACATATTTCTTTTTGGAAGTTGATTTACGGATGAATGTCTTGCAGACTGTCCTTACCTTTTTCTTCTTTGCTACAATAAACGTATCATACATTTGCCCCTTGTTATCTTCTATGTAACAATGATTCTTAGCATTATTCTCTGATATAGTTAATTCCTCAATATTTCTATCGGTCATATCAAATTCTATATATAAATTTGATGGTGTTAATGATCTAGCCATAATCTACAAATTCTTAACCACCTCAATTATACTCCTAGCTGTATAGCAATCTTCAACCTCTTTGGTCTGGAATACCATGAAGTAGCTGAATTGATCTCCAGCTGCTTTATCCCATGCTTTACCTAGTCGGTTCTTGTCACGGCTATCATCATTATCTCTATCATCTCCTTTGGTTTCTATGAGGATCACATTATTCGTTTTCGTGTAAACGATAAAATCAGGATAGTGATTAGAGCTAAATCCATTTAAGTAGAATCCTTTTCCTTTATCTAGATTACGGTGCCAAAACAGAATATTATCTAGAGCTGCAATATCTGTAATCATATCTTGCTCATAGTTGTTCATGTGTCCTTCTCTCTCGTACAAAGACTTTGCAATGGACGTACTTGTTCTGATAGGTGTTATTTGCTCAGGTAAGCTAAATTGAGTTTTAGTGAAAATGCTTTTAGTAGCAAGTCCATGCTTAAACTGTTCTCTGGAATAGGTACTGGTCAATGATTTGATATGATTTTTAATACTTCTAACGTAATTAAAATCATTTGTAATGATATCTTGAATCTGTTGTTTTTCTAAAGAACTGAATATTCTAGAAACATAGGATTGTAGATCTTGCTCTGGAATAGGATACATATCTCCTAGTTTAGAAACTACATGATAGGTAACATCTTTAATTTGTGATTCTTTAGGTTTTGCCAGTATGTTTTCTAGTAAAATACTCTTAGTCCTAGAACGCATTTTAGCCACTTCTACGGCCTTCTTTTCTTCATTAAAGTCTATCGTCCTAATATCTGCTGCTATGTCTTCAAACTTCACGTTTGCGTCTTGTGCAGATAGATTAAAGCCTGATAACAACCGTTCTTTTTGTAATAGCACTTCAAAACTAGCTGCTTCTTCAAATAGCACATTTTGTACCTCAGCATCGTGCTCTTGTTTCAAATAGAATTGTGGTAGTTGAAGAGCTAACCATTGATCTCTATATTTATCTATGATTTTATAGGTAGTTGGCTTTTTTCCCATTACTTGTGTCATTAATACTGTATTATCATCTACAGGTGTATTTTCTACAATAGTATCAAACGCTTTGCTCTCCTCTATAGCTCTATCAGTTATGTTAGTTACAGTACTAGGTTGATGTGCGCTTATATCTTCTAGAGAAACTTCATCTTCTGGATTAAAGTCTATATCCTGTACAGAAAACTCATCATCACTTACTGGCTCATTATCTTTTGGTTTTTCTCCACCAAATAAATCTTTTTGTAATACTTCGTTATCAGTTAACTCTTCTTCTGGAGCTTCCTCTGCATAGTAATCATCACGTGAGAAACCAGACTCTTGTAGTCCTTCAACTATGTTCTCTAGTGTTTCATTGAATTTACTAGAAGCTGTAAGTACAAATGATAGGTTTAATAATGGATTTTGATGCTTTGTAACGTAGGGCTGTCTTAGAACCCTACCTAAAATTTGTTCTACCTCAACTGGACTAGATTTATCTGCTAGAGAAGCTAGTATATAGGCATTAGGACAATCCCAGCCTTCTTTTAAGGCATTAACAGTAATAATATACCTAACAGGACAGTTCTTAGAACTAAGGTCTTCTCCTTTAAGCTCATCAATCCCACTTACTTTTATGCGTATTTGCTCCTCTGGTATCTTGAGTTTTACTAGATTATCTTTAATCTTTTGAAAGGTGGTATTGTTCTTCCCTTTAATATTACTCTGTGCTTGAAATAAGATAATAGGTCTTATGTACTTGCCAGTAATTTGCTCTTCTTCCTGTGCATGTAGTTCTAGCTTGCGTTGTAAATGTAGTGCACTGCTTATTACTTCTTCTTTACGGTTATGGTTATATACTACCACTGGTAGTTTTACCATATTTTCTTTTTTAAGCTCTATAGCATTTACAAAGCTTATAATATTACTGTTAGACTTAGGTGTTGCAGTAAGGTCTAAGACTAGAGAAGGATTAAGGTTGTTCAACATTTCTACACTTAAATCACTTTCTGCATTATGACTTTCATCTACTATGACTACTGGATTCAGACTGCGTATAACGTTAATTAGAGCGGTTTCATCAGTTTCCGGTAGCACGAGGTTTTTATCTATTACGCTTTCGCGAAAGCTTTCATAGGCTCCATTTTCTTGATATACTTTTCTATCATCTTTCTTACGGCTATTGATCCTAAGACTGCTAAAGTTAAATACAAAAATATTAAGCTGTTCTGTTACCGAAGAAGGATTAAAGTTAGCTCCTTGCAGTAAACTATCTTTATCATATACCTCAACTCTACCATTAAACAAAGTATTGAGTTTATCACGATAGGGATGCGATGGATTAGATAGGTTATTATAGGTTTGCTGTAATAGATTAGACCAAGGTACTAACCAGATTACCGCTTTTGGATTACCTTGATTAAAGTGCTTATTGATACTGTGCAATGCATTACAGGCTATAAATGTTTTACCACCAGCCGTAGGTACTTTAATAGCAATATGTGTGGCACCAGGAATATTATCTTTATAAGGTCTCATTCCTGTAAATGAGCCATCTATTTGAGGAGTATAAGGACCTACTTTATCTTCCCAATAGCTATTAAAAGCTGCACTAGATTGCTCCCTCTCTTTAACGTACTCTAGAAATGATTCTAGATCTTTGATTACTTTATGTTGGTATGGTTTTAATTCCAATTTTATTTAGTTTTTTTTATTATGGAATAGGAAAGTGTTGAAAAAATAATGAAAATTAAAATTATTAAAAACTCATCATAATTTATTTTCATTGCAAATCCTTTAGGATAAGTACCACCCATTTGATGATAGCCTAATCTATATATCTCTGTATATTCACCATTTTTAGTTTGATAAAACATTGTTTGACAAGTTATAATGATTGATATAAAGGAAGCTAAACTTCCATAAAATATACTTTTAACAACTTTAGCTTTCTCGTTATCCGCATGGAAAAGCCATTTTTTTAATTTATTCATAATTAAAATCTTGAAATATCTCTGGGTATCTTTTTAAAAATAATATGGTACTTGTCCATGATGTCTTTATCTAGCAAACAATTATCTGCATAGATGATATAACTGCTAGCTTTGGTTTTAATTTGTCTTAAAAAATCCATGTCTAGCGTGGTTACAGAGTTCTTAGTATAATAGAAATAATAAGCTACATCTTCCTTAGTGCCTAGTAAAAACTCTTCGTAAGTAGCTTTATAAGGCGTTTTAGTTTCTGAATACCATACATATTCCAAAATTTTAGTTAGCTCAACATCTTCATTTAGTAAGTTGTCATTATTAAATAAGGGTTTACCTAATTCATAGTAACTGAAATCACCACCTGTTCCTTCTACTGCTTTCTTATCCTTACCATAACCATCTATGACTCGTTTTACACGTTCTGCTGTGATGTCTTGTGCATAATCTTCCATCTCTACAAGAATGAATTTACGATTACCGCCATCTTCTTTATTTAGGTTTAAGACCGCATGAGCAGTTGTTCCTGAGCCAGCAAAGGAGTCTAGAATGATGGAGTTTTTAGATGTAGAGAATGAAAGGATATTTCTTATAAGAGTATAAGGTTTAGGGAAATCAAAAACTCTTTTATTAAACAAATTTGTAATATTTACTGATGCTTGTTGATTTGAACCAACTTCTATACCCCAATTATCGTTTGGTATTTGTCCCTTAGAGTCGTGTAAATATAATTTACCATAAGGAGTTTCCATTTTACCAGATGCCCAATATAACTTATTCTCTTTTTCTAATATTCTAAACTCATTTTCTTTGACCATCCATGGTCCTTTTAAGATATTTCCATTTGGAGTTTTTACATCAAAGTGATTTCTTCCTCGAGTTTTATGAAATAAAATATTTCTTCTAAAATAACCGATACCATCTTGATATCTATATTCCTTTTTTGCCTTTTCGGACAATTCTACTTTACCAAAGTCTAAATCCTTTTTATTTTTTGAAAAACATATGATGTATTCTTTAACATTAGCAATTTGACCTATGTTAGCTTGATTATCTGTTTTTCTCCAACATATAGTTGTAATAAAATTATTACCTCCAAAAATTTCATCTAGTAAAATTTTAAGCAAAGCCTGTTCATTATCATCAATACTAATAAAAATAGCTCCGTTATTAGCCAAAAGTTTGTGCAAAAGCTTAATTCTTGGATACATCATGCATAACCACTTGTCATGACGTGATAAATCCTCTCCTTCTTTACCCACGACATCTCCTAACCATTTTTTTAAGCGTGGATGGCTTACGTTATCATTATAAACCCAGCCTTCATTACCTGTATTGTACGGTGGATCTATATAAATACAATCTATTTTGCCCTCATACTCTGGTAATAGACTTTTAAGAGCTTCTAGGTTATCTCCATGAATGATTTTATTATCACTGCTACCAGTACTGGATTCTTTTCCATCAGTATAGGTGTATTGTTTCTCTAATATTTTATAAGGTACATCTTGATGATGGTTCACTACCTTTTCTTTTCCTATCCAGTTGAGTGTGGGCATGAATTGATTTAGTTTTGATTGATACTTCAGGGGAGAGTTTAAAAGTACTTATTGTAAAGATATATTCCTACTATAAGAGGTTTATTCCATATATAAATTCAATATAGGTAGGTAGGGTAGGTAAAATGTTGGATTTCTTTTAATTTAACTGACCTTATATTATTTTTTCATATAGTCAAAACCCTTGTCATTACTGTAAGCTATTATTTTTTAATATAAATGATAACTAGAAATTTACTTTATATTATTTTTTGATATAGTCTATATCTTTTTCTAATATACCTAGAAATGGGATGTAGGGTAGGTAGAATTTATAAATTAATTAAACTCCTAGTTGATTACCTTCATAGAAAATAGATTCCACAGTCATATTAATTTTATATGGATCACTTATTTGATATTTAGCATTTACCTCTTCATTCCATCTATTGAAAAGTAATAACGCCATGAATGTTAGTTTTTGCTTTCCAGCAAAACTGTATTTTAAAGAATTCATAATGTATTCAAATAAATCTTTTGCACTAGGTTGTGCTCTTTGATCAGCCGAACTTTTCATCAGATGGTTGAATCTTTTTGCAGTTTCTATTTCTTTTCTATAATACTCTATAAACTCTGCTGCTTTTTTCATTGTATAATTGGTTTGGTTAGTTTGATAAAAATAAAAAAGCTCTATTACAGTATGCAATAGAGCTCCTAAAATTTATATTATAGATATTTTCATACATATCCTTGAGTAGATTTTCTTTCTCCTCTACATACACGAGCAATACAGGTCTTGCTAGTTCCGGTTGCTTTACTAGCATCTGCAACTGACTTAAAAGTGTTAATGACTGCACCTTGTTCATCAAGTTGTATAACCTCTTTTCTACGCTTGTCAGATGCGAGAGGTAAAAGATCACTCTTATTATAACTTCATAGATAACCAGCATACAAATTATTAACTCCTAATGCTGCTCTTGATATGTCTTGCTTACTTGCATAACATGCACTAGCTGCACTATTTAAACCTTCAAATTCTCCAACTAATTCTCTAGTAGCAACAGAATATTGATAAACTGTTTTTTTAAATCCACCACCTTCATCTGCATTATAGCCATTTTCTTTAGAGTCATAATATTTAATTCAGTATTTCTCCTTGTCCGCTAACTCATTAATTGTTTCTGCATCATCTATAATTTTTCATATAAAAGCACCAGAGCCAAAGACTCTGAGTGCTTTATAAAGTTTACCATCTTGACCTCTAGAGGCTCTCTCTAGATGATCTTGTTTCCTTTCTTTTAAAGATTTTGTAGTTGCTCCAATGTATCTTTTGCTGTCAATAGTATTACTAACACAATAAATTAGTTTGTCAAAACTACCTACCTTACCTACCTTATTTTCTAAAACAGAACACATACTTTTTAATTCCACCATTTACTTTAGTAGTTTTATGCTTTAGAGAACTCATAGCTTTACCTAGTTGATTTGGATGTATTAAAGGGCAATTTTCTACTCTATCCTTTAATTGCTCTATAATCTCCGTACTAGACATAACCATTGGTTTTATCTTTTTATCACTTTGTTCGACTTTAATGATATGATCATTCAACAAATTCTCTAATGGACTGAATTTCCTGAAATTATTATTCTGCTTTTCAATCTTCACAATATCCTCAGTGTCAAAAAAGTATTTAAAACCAGATTTATACAGGTGTATGGCTTGAGCATAAAATTGATCAAGATTTTCATATACAGTACAATCTATGTCTACCTCAGTTTCGTTGACTAAAAACCTTCTGTTGCCTGAGCTGTCTGTTAATATATCTGTATGATTTGAACTAGCTGCAAATGATGCAATTCTAGAGTAATCGTTAGTGTATTTACCATAAACTCTTCTTTCAGATATTTTCGTTTTAGTAATTAGTTCTTTAAAGTCCTCGATGTTTTTATGGTTCAAACTTGCTAATTCATCCATATTTACAAGTAGGCGTTCCGCTAACAAAAGAGTTGAATCTTTTGAGCTTGGATTAATTTTACCAGAATATAAATAATCCCTCATTTTTGTAGGCATCAAATTTTCAATCCAAGTAGTTTTTCCACAACCTTGAGGACCTGTAATTATAAACACCTGCTGATTAGTAATTCTTTCGTTCAATCCACATGCTACCATACCAACTATTCATTTTTTAAAGCTCCATTGTAAAAACTCTTGATTATTAGACCTTATTTTATTCGCCATTAATTCAATATGATCAACCTCATCTCATGCAGGAAGTTGATTAAAATAGTCCTCCATCGGATTATATTTTTTCACAAAATCAGACCCAAACAATGAGTGAAGCTCGGCCATTGAAATATTTAGTTTTGCCATTCTTAATTTTCTTCGAATTGAATAAAAATCATAATCTCCCATCATTTTAAACTGTTTTCTTGTCATGCTTTTTTCTTTGAACTCTACACGCTCTTTTATGACATTCCTTTGAAAGTCATAGTGTTGATTTAGGAATTTTTCTATTTTTTTAAATTGTTCCATCTATTTATTTTTAAAAGCCTTTAGGCTATTTTCATTAAAGAAGTTATCTCCTCTAATATGTTCAGTAATTAAGTGAGGTTTAAGTCTTAAAATTCTTTCCGTCACATTATGTATAGTTTTAATCATTTTGCTATATAAGAATAGTTGTGCCAGTGCATATAAACGCATGGAATATTATCACAACCATTTTTACAAAAATGATTAACTAGAAATACGGCTCAAACAGATCAATATCTGATTTAGAACGGTATTTACTCCGATAAAATAAAAGGAAATATTCAAAACTGCTCAATGACAGTCCTATTTGAATAAAATTATCAAGTAAGGTTGAAAAACCAAAACTCGCTTAAAATACTAAATAAGAAATAGCAATAATTGTGCCTTTTTTAAAAACATGACAAAACTAGATTCAAAATTTTATAGTATCTAGATATTGCCTTCAAATTAATCATGAAGACAATATCAGAATACTACTCTAGCTAGTCGTTTTCAGGGGTTTTATTGATAAGGCAGAAACCGGCTCAAAAGTTTGCATCAAAATACAGCATAACTGCCATTAACCGAATTATATAATATCAAAATGGAAATAATGATAAGCTAATCCAGATATTATATAAACCGTAATTAGATCTTTGGTAACTTTAACTGAAGATACTGTTAAGATTTGTCCAACCGAGTACAAGCCAATTGCTTGAATAACCTGTACTCTGAATGGACAATTAAGCTCTGCTAACCTGCTAGTAATATTTACTATAAGCATAGTGTTAGGAGAGCTATACTTTAATACTTTAGCTATCTCTTCATCTGTCATAATTGCAGTGAACGCTATGTATTATTAATTAAGGTACCAGCTATTAGCACCTGTTTCTATGCTTTTACCCAGGTGTTTTATCAATTCAAAACAGTTAGCATTACGCTGAAAATTACGATCTATGTAAGAAGACTTGTTTGCTCCTGTCATAAGATTGTATAAAGACCACAAGGAAATATTTCCATTTTGCTCTCTTTTAAAATTCTCATCCTCATGATAATCCTTTACAATTACAGAAGCTTGGCTTTCTGAAAGAGTACAGTTGATGATCTCTGGAAATCTGGATTTATCTTGAAAAGGGAGCATTCTAAGTTTTCCTACCAGAAGTGAAAATTGTTTTTCTGTTAAGCTAAAATTTGTGAGTTGTTCCATTTCTTGTAATTGTTTTTCTGCATTAAAGTTTTGAATAAGTTCTAGAGTTTTGTTTCCAAGTTCATCAAGACTAGAGACTTTTATAGAGTCTAATAAACCGTCTGTACTTATACATAAATTAGTACATACCCAATTCTTAAATCCAATAAACAGCTTGAATTTCTCCATTGATTTAGTGCTGTACAGATTTTCTTGATTATAAGCTCTTACACCACCTATGCTTAAGGAAATTTTATTACCTCCTATAATTTGATAGATTTCTGGAACATCAATTGAGAAAGCACATCTTTCATAATATCTAGTCTTTTCATGATCCATTAAATCCTTTACGGATTTACCTATTGCACTAGGAACTCTACCTTTAATCACATGACTAACTCTTATAGAAGGACTATTGATTTTATGATCTCCTAAAGATTCCTTCATTCTATTATATACTTCATCAATAAATTGGAAGTGACTAATTGTGATTTCATTGTCTTTTGTAAACACTGGCACAATGCAATCATCCCTAAGATGTTCTAGCGTAACTATCTCCGTATTAGCTACGATAAAATCATTGCCTATTGAGGTAGTGTTATCAACCACCATTTCAAGCGGTCTTTCGTTATATTCTATTACTTGGTTCATTTTACTATTTGATTAGGATTAATAACATGGTTTTCAGAATTGGGATTCTTATTTTCATTGAGTATATCTGCTTTTCTTTCACTCAAAATTGGTATGATCTCACTATGGTGATTTTTATAGTTATCATATATAGTTTTAAGATCCGCTTCTGATTCACAGGAATAAATCTCTTCCTTGATTTCATCTAAAGATTTTCCAGTATTGCACCATTCTCTAAGCTTCTTTCCAGTAGCAGAATTGATTATAAACTCTGGTTTATCCATGAATAAACCTGTTCTATCTTTCGATACGCTCACAAGGTGTTTGTCATTTATTAATTCGAAATTCACTGTTAGTTCATATTCAAAACCCTCTCTAGTAATTTCCTTAGTTCCATGTTTGTTAACTTTAGTTCTTCCGTTAGAGCCTACGTCTAAGGAATAATCAATTTTGCGTCTAACAGTAGTAATTACGTGAGCTGTTGAGTTTAAAATCTTATCTATAAATTTTTGATGTCTTGGAGAAACCTTTGACCAATCTTGAAACCTTCCACCTAGTTTTTCATGGATGCTTAGACAACCACCAGCACCTTGCCATTCATGAGTTATAGAGTCAATTATTATCACCTCAATATTTGCCTTTTCACAAGCCTGAATAGCTTCGACATATCTTTCTGGAGAATACGGATCATTAAGAGTGAGGACATTATATGCTCCTAAATGAGAATATAAACTAGCACTATTATTTTCAGTATCTATTACTGCAATTTTATTCCAGTCGTCTGTTATTCCATAAGCTAGTAATAAAGCTGACATTGTTTTACCAAAACCAGATGGTCCTGATAATCCTAAACGTAATTTTACTTGATGCCTTTCGGCTTTCATTAATTTCATACTTTTAAGTTTTAAGCAAAAAAAAAGAGCCTTTCATATGAAAGACTCTAATTTAAATTATGTTATGGTTATTTAGTATATCACTTGCTCTGTAGCAACCTGTTCATTGACTATTGTGCCGCTTTCATCTACATATTGATAACTATGACTTAGGGTAATAATCTCTCCTGTAGATGGTACTGTATACTCATAAGGTTCTGCTGAAACCTTTTTAACACTACCATCAATTTGTTGTCCTATTAATGATTTACACATGTTCTCATCAAACGTACTAGACACTGTAGCAGTTTTTGCAGTGAAATAAGTTTTACCAGTAGTTTTACTCTTTTCAACTTGTAATCCTCCTTGGACTATCAATAAGTTGAATGATTCTCCGTTTTCTTTCTCAATCGTTTTGTAATCTGTAATCGTTACCATAGTTTTAATTATTTAAGATTATTGGTAGGGACTATTCCCAATTCTTAAAAAGCATGGGGGTGATTTGTATGTTACTAAACGCTGATAAATTTTGAAAAAAAATTATAAAATTTTTGAGAACAAAACCTTAGACATTGTTTTAGTTTTTTGATTTTCCTTACCATTTAATGTCTCTTTATGAATTGAATACATATCTACTATCAATGATGGTAAAGTATTAGAATCAGAATTACGATGATAACTTGCTTCAATTCTTAGGCATTGATAAGTATTGAGTCCAAAAAGTTTATTATAGTTAGAATTAAAGCCTATAAAATCAGAGCCTAAATTCATTAGGGAAAATAAATTAAGTGAGGATTCATTTTTCTTGTCATTAAAACCTATTGCCATGTCCTCCAAGGTCTCATATGACTCTTCGTATAGTCTTAGAATATTCTCACGATTTATTATTTCCTTTGATTTTTTATACAGTAATAAAGCCTTGGTTGAATTTAAAATTATTAGAAAATATTCCTGATAATCATTAAAGTCTATAAATCTATAAACCCCCAAGAACTTTTCTAAATCATAATTATATAGTTCGTGTGACATGTTGCCAAGTAGCGTGAAACCAAAGCCATCAGTCTTTCTAACAGGCCTTACTGTTGTACGATATGTTTTACCAGATTCAAAGGCTTCAATAGCATCTTCTTTCTGATCTTCAGACTCCCACTCATCCTCTTTCTTAAGACCAGCCATGTACTTAAGGTTACTTTCATGAATTTGTAACAATAAGTTTTTCTCACCAATCTTAGGGATGTTAACCTTAACAGTTGCAAGGCGATAAGCCTTTTCAACACCAGATTTGTTGGTGAAAAATTGATCTTTAGATCCTAAAGAACCAATAAGCATACCTGCACCAGTAAACTGGATGGTTTTCTCTTCGTCAGCCAGGTTTATACTTGTTTTTTTCTTTAATGGAGGTAGTTGTATCATTGAGGTGTTTTAATAGTTGGTAGGGCACTAAATAATCTTAATCTATTTTAAAGTTAATAAAATTTAGCCATTTGTTCACTTATCTGTTTTTTTAGAATTCTTCCATAACTCTGTTCAGTTACTGTAATACTTGAATGGCCTAATAACTTTTGTACTATTTCCATTGGTACATTGTTGTAAAGTAAAACAGTTGAAGCAAATGTTTTTCTAGCAGTGTGATGGGTTAATCTTTTATCAATATCTAGGATAGCAGCAATTTCCTTTAAGTAGCTATTAAACCTTTGATTGGATAATTTAGGTAACTCGTTATTATTGTAAAATTCTAGTTCATTCAATATAAAATTGGCTTTAGGTAGAAGGGGTATAGCTACTTCTTTATTGGTTTTCATCCTTTTAATATTAATCCAATCCTTACCATCAAAACCCTTTTGAATATGTGATCTGTTTAGAGCTGACATTTCTGCATAAGCTAACCCTGAATAACAGCAGAATACAAATAGTTTTTTTACTAGTTCTAGCCTTTTTTGTTTGAGGACTCTATTTTCAAACACCTCTAACTCTTCTTTAGTTAAGAAAATTACTTGACTTGAAACTGTTTTTGTTTTATAACTCGCAAAAGGATCAAGTTTCAGAACACCTTCGTTTACTGCTATCTTAAAAGGCTTTCTGAAACGTTGTATAGTCTTATTGATAGTTATCTGCTTTTGATTTTTTGTTGTTTTAAGCCAGTACTCAAACTCTTCAAGAAATGAAATGTCTAGCTTGTCTATAGAGGTGTTGTTTATAGTCTTAGTTTTTACAAATTCAGATACGTGGTCATTAATGTATTTGAACTTGTTCCAAGTTGATAGTTTGATATCTTTATCAATAAGCTTTTTAAGCCTGTTTAAATAGTTATCGTAAAACTTGGACACACATATAGACTTTTCTTTGTCTACTCCTTTATATCTATTGTAAATAGCTCTGACGTCAATGTCTCGTGATTGTAATTGTAGTTCTAATTCAATTTTCAATAATTTAGAGCTTATCAATTGAAGCATTCCATTTTTAGTTATGTGGTCAATATCAGTATCAATAACTTCTTGATCATCTTTAGACCAGTTGTTTGGATCTACAAATATTCCAGTTGAGAATTTTATCGAAGATGTGTTAAAAGATATTTTGCAACGTATAGGGCAATAACCTTTTTTGTTTTGTTTGCTTAGTACAGCAAAAAATCTGATGTATAGTTTTGTATGTTTCATGTTTATTTATTTGATTATTAATAAATTAAAACAATACGGAAGGGTAGACCAAAATAATTTTAAGGGTATCCTTATTCTGTACCTAAAAAGGTTGTAAATAAGATGTTCTTAATAACGGAAAAACGTAAATGGTTGATTTTAAGGTATAAAAAAAGCCGCTCATTACTGAACGGCTATTTTTGCTCCTCCTCTTGGGCTCGAACCAAGGACCCTCTGATTAACAGTCAGATGCTCTAACCAACTGAGCTAAGGAGGACTGTGATATACACAAACTCAAGCTATTTGCTTAAGCGATGGCAAATTTAGTATGTTTTTTATATTTGACAAACTTTTAAACTAAAAAATTTGATATTTTTTAAAACTTTTATCCAAACAGTGCCTTAAAGAGGTCATTTCCATTTGCATAGAGCATTAAAGAAAGTAAAATAACGATACCTATAATTTGCGCTTTTTCTAAAAACTTGTCTCCAGGCTTGCGTCCAGTGATAATTTCATACAGTAAAAACATCACGTGACCACCGTCTAAAGCTGGAATAGGTAGTATGTTCATGATAGCGAGAATAAAAGATATAAACGCTGTCGTGCCCCAAAAAGCCGACCAATCAAATGTGTCCGGATATAATTTTGCAATAGTTCCAAAACCACCTAGCTGGCTCGCTCCTTTTTTAGTGAAAACATATTTAAACTGCACAACGTAATCGTGCATGGTCATGTAACCTTTTGAAATACCAGCAGAAATACTTTCACTGAATGAATACTTCTTTCTTGTTACAGATGCATAGTCCTTGTCTGTAGAAGGTTTAGTGAATCCTAGAATTTTAGGTTCTT
Organism: Nonlabens sp. Asnod3-A02; assembly: GCF_045063755.1. Taxonomy (NCBI): domain Bacteria; kingdom Pseudomonadati; phylum Bacteroidota; class Flavobacteriia; order Flavobacteriales; family Flavobacteriaceae; genus Nonlabens; species Nonlabens sp. Asnod3-A02. The sequence continues at coordinate 381,191 of NZ_JBEFOC010000008.1, read as the reverse complement.
CAACAGTTTTGGTAAAAAAGATAAAGCTCTTAACTTCTTTAGTTGTGAAGACTACTTCTTTGTCATAAGTTTTACCTTCATATTCCCATACTACATGAAAAGGTTCATGATTCTTTACTTTGTGGTTTATTGCATAGGTATAATCTGTGTTATAATTGATAGGGAATCCTGCAACAGATTTAATAGTTGCTCCAGTTTTTATACCTATACTATCTGCTTTTGTGCCTGCAGCAACTTCACCTACTTTAAATGGGTATCTCGCTTCTAAAGAACTAGGGACTCCTGCTTGGAACATCCTGCTACCTATATCTTCAGGAATAGTAACATCTACTTTTTTACCATCTCTTATTACAGTAACGGTAGAGATGTCTCTAAAAATAAGCATATGGTTAAATGATGGAGCATATTCTATAGTGTCATTGTCTGCAAGAAGTACTTTATCACCTTGTTTAAAACCTATATCTTCTAGTGTTTCTGGAAAACCAAAACCGTATTTATAATCTTCACCTTGTGCTTCATTTGTACCGTTAAAAGCTATTAAACAGATGTAGATCACAAAACCTACCACCACATTTACAAATACACCACCTAACATGATTATTAATCGTTGCCATGCTGGCTTAGATCTAAATTCCCACTCTTTAGGCTCCTGAGCCATTTGCTCCTTGTCCATGCTCTCATCTATCATTCCTGATATTTTCACATAACCACCTAGAGGTAACCAGCCTATCCCATAAACAGTTTCTCCTATTTTCTTTTTAAATAGAGAATATTTGATGTCAAAGAATAGGTAAAATTTTTCTACTCGTGTTTTAAATAGTCTAGCAGGTATAAAGTGTCCCAACTCGTGTAAAACGATAAGAAGGGAAAGACTCATTAAAAAGTTTATAATAAGAACAACCGTAGGGTGCATATAATTTTAATTTTAGACCAGCAAAAATAGGTCATTCATAACAGTCCACATAATGCAGTTATAGATTTAGCGTACAAGTAGTTTCTCTATGGTTGTACCTCTTTCTGTAGTTAGATTTAGAAAATAAATCCCACTGGTTTGTGGCGCTTTAAAAGTTAAAGAAGGGTTGTTAAGTAATTGATTTTTATAATCTATAATCATTCTTCCATGTAAATCATAGATTTTAAGGGCTGTAAAATCATCTTGCATGCCTGTAATTTGAAAGGTGGAAGAAGTTGGGTTGGGGTAGAGTTGGTATTCCGCTTTCGCGAAAGCGGTATCTAAACCTAGTGTAGCAGTATTGTTCTTACTTATGGTATCAACATCTGGATCTATTTCTATAGAACTAACCACAAATGGTACGCGTATTCTCTTATTTTGAGTCAGACTATTGACCAGAATGGTGTCCCATTGTACTTCTCCGGCGGCACCTATTATTTTAATAGGCAACTGCATTTCAAATAGACTTACGGAAGGATGAGTAGGTGTTTGAATGTAATTTATAGAGATACCATTCGGTATATCTATCCAGTTTATGTTGTGCTGTGGGTAGCCCTCGCCATAAATCCAATCGTTGAAAAATTCGTCTAGATTTTGTCCACTAGTTGTTTCTGCTATTGATTTAAATTGTGGGGTTTTGGCATAGTTGTAAGCGAGTTGCGAGTCGTTAAGATAATTTTGGAGTGTTTGTTCAAAATCAGCATCACCTAATTTTTTGCGTAGCATGTGTAAAACCATACCGCCTTTATTATAAGATAAGTTACCATTAAAAACACGGCCTACACTTAAGGTATCTGTCGCTGGTACATAAACACTGCCGTCCAAGTCTGTAGTTGCTCTATTGTTTGCATTAACGCGCCATGATTTAAACGCGTCGTTACCATCTAGATGCTCTACCGTCATTCCTGTAGAGTAAGTGGCAAAACTTTCATTGAGCCATATGTCTTGCCAGCTGCCACAGGTTACTTTATTACCAAACCACTGGTGGGCTAGTTCGTGAGCGATTAAACCGCGACTAAAGTTACCCATAAAACTAATAGTCGTATGCTCCATACCACCACCCCAACCGAATTGTGCATGCCCATATTTTTCATCTCTAAAAGGGTAAGGACCAAAGGTGTTTTCAAAAAAGTTCATAATAGGAACCGTCACTGCGGTGCTCGATTGTGCGCTAGTTAGATTTTCTGGATACACATAGTTATCTATAGGAAAAGCCGTTGCACCGCTGCCTACCATCTCCGTATATTTAGAATAATTTGTTACTGCGATAGCTATTAAATAGGCAGGTATAGGGTGATTGTGTTGCCATTTAAAAGTTTTACCTGTAGGCGTTATACTTTCTGAAGTCATAAGACCATTAGAAATACCAGTGTTGCCGGTCGGTACATTTAAAATTACATCTGTCTGGTCTATTTTATCATTAAGATCTTGCTTACATGGCCACCATGCTTTTGCTCCATAAGGCTCAGAAAGTGTCCAGATAATTCCAGAGTTATTATGTGTGGTCTGTGCAAAACTACCAAAACCACTAGCTATAGGATTACCACTGTAGGTAACACTCAGACTGTCTAATACACTATTGTTTTGAATAGCAGGAAGATCAATTACCAGTTCATCATTTCCATTATTCACAAAATTAAGCGCAGTACCTCGTTGAGTTACCTGACTTACAACCATATTAGACGCTAGATCAAAAACGACTTGATTTATGTCGCCTACTGCAGTAAAATGTGATGTTACTGTACCAGATATGATAGCCACATCTGGATCTACGTCTAGTTCTAGTCGTACATATTTAAGATCGTAATTTGCGGTAAGTCCATTTACTACCCTATTTCCTGAGTTAAATAATGTAGATTTTAAAAGACAAGCATCTACGCCTTCTTGAGATGTAGTGATTTGTGCTTGTGACTGTTCCGCTTTCGCGAAAGCGAGAACTAAAACGATCAAATACATTATTTTAAAATTCTTCATCAAGTTGGAATTTCTAGTAAGGAAAGTTGTTAAACAGTCATCAATAGGATTATTAGGTTGTAATTTTGTAAAAAAGTATCACAAATGCTTCAATTTCTTAGTAAAAATAAATGGCGCATCTTATTTATGGTCATTTTATGTGGTGGGATAATGGCTTCTTTTCAATATGCCTTAACACCAGATAAGACCTTGCCTATATTACAGCCAGATAAATTTGATCCTACTCTGGTAGATGATTCTATGCTTTTTGTAAAGAAGTATCACAAGATAGCTCCTTTTCAATTAGTGAATCAGAATGGTGATACCATTACAGATAAGGATTATGATAATAAAATTTATGTAGCAGATTTTTTCTTTACTACCTGTCCTACTATTTGTCCTGTGATGACTAAGAACATGACGCTAGTACAAGAAGAATTTAAGAACGATCCTGATGTGATGATTCTTTCTCACAGTGTAACTCCAGAAATAGACAGTGTAGAGGTTCTTAAAAAGTATGCTGTTAAAAAAGGAGTGATGGATTCTAAATGGAATCTCGTTACTGGTGATCGCAAGCAAATTTATGATCTAGCACGTAAATCCTACCTCGCTGCAAAGGAGAATAAATACGGTGGTGACTATGCGCTTATCCATACAGAAAACTTTCTTCTAGTAGATAAAGAAGGTAGATTAAGAGGTCGCTCTTATGACGGTACGAGTGAAGAAGATGTATTAAAACTTATTGAGGACATCTATATTTTAAAAAGTACGTATGTTAAAGGTCGTTAATTATCTTTAAAAAGTGCGTTTAATCGTATTTTTAGTTTTCCTACAAAGATGTTTTAAGTGATTAGGTTAGGGTATTGCTATTTTTGCAGTAATTATAACAATAGTTACTATGAAAAAAATATTATTATCTCTAGTGCTTTTATTTACAGTGAGCACTGCAATTGCCCAAACTGAGGCCGAATTAAAGGCGTTGAAAAAGGTAAAACAAGATTCAATTGCTCAAATTCAATCTAGAGTAAATGCTATTCAAGGAAAAATAGATGCTCTTCCAGGATGGAAAAAAGGTGCTTTTGGTACTTTGGGTGTTAACCTATCTAGTTTTGATAACTGGTACTCTCAAGGTAGTGCAAACGTATCTGCTGGAAATATAGGTCTTACTGCAAATGCATTTGCAAACTTAAAGCAACCTAAATACTTCTGGAGAAATTCATTAAACATCAACCTAGGTTGGGTAAAATTTGACGATAAAGATGATCCTACTGATGATGATAGTTTCCAAGAGGCAACAGATGTTTTTAATATCTCTTCTCTTTATGGTTATAAATTAACTGAGAAAATTGCTGTATCAACACTAGCTGAATACCGTACTACTATCTTAAGTAACTTTAATGACCCAGGTTACCTAGACGTAGGTGTAGGTGCAACATGGACTCCTACAGATAATCTTGTAGTAGTAGTGCACCCATTAAACTACAACTTCGTATTTGCTAAGAATGACGCAGTTTTTGAATCTTCTCTAGGTGCAAAAGTAGTTGCAGATTATACTCGTAGTATTGGTAAAGTAAGTTTTAAATCTAATTTATCTGCTTTCTATAGCTATGAAGACAGCGACCTTTCTAATTATACTTGGATCAACTCATTCGGTTACACATTATGGAAAAACATAGGTGTAGGTTTTGAATTTGGTTTAAGAGGTAATAAGCAAGAAGCTTTAAACTTTGCTAACGATAACCTAGCGGTAGGTGCTACTCCATTAGATTTTGATACAGTAGATAACAAGTTACAGTCTTACTACTTAGTAGGTCTTAACTACAAGTTCTAAAACAATATATTTCTTTTACTTAAAAAGGCTTTCCAGAAATGGAAAGCCTTTTTTATTTTGAACAAGATTTATAGTTATTTATAAACCTACTTCTTTTTTAGTTGTACGATTCTGTTCTTCTGGAGTCGTTATTTCATTATTTTCTAGTCTAAAGTTACCAAAGTTATAAGTGAAGCCCACGCTTATGGTTCTAGTTTCTGGTAGTGCTAGGTAATAATTGTCTTGGTTTAAATAACGTGTAGTAAGTCTTTGATTTTGGGTTTTAAAGATGTCGTTAACTGCAAGAGTTAATTGCGCTCTTCTATTCCATAAACTTTTATTAAAGCTGATGCTAGTGGGGAATGAGCCACCCCATTCATAGGTACCGAATAGAAGACTGGAGATATAAGACGCTTCTATGTCCATGGATAAAGTTCTATTATCTGCTAGATTGATTCTATTAAAAGAACTTAAATATAAACCTGTGGTAGACGTTTTCACATCCACATTTCCAGATTGTACTGCTCTAGTTTCATTTTCCATATAGAACAAGCTACTGCTTAGTCCTGTATACCAGCTGTCATTTATGTATCTATAGGTTGCTGCATCTATACTATACTGCAATTCATAATTTAGATTTATACTTTGCGAGTTTAACTGGTTATTACTGTTATTTTGAAAAGGCACCTCACTTAGTACATCTTTTGTATAGAGGAAATAAGCATCTACAAACCACGTGTTTTTATGATTCCAGCTTATCGTGTATTTGTTATTAAAAGCTGGTTGTAGATTTGGGTTTCCTGTACTAAAGTTAAAGTCATTTATAAAAGAACTAAAAGGATTTAAGTCTGCATATCTAGGTCTGTCTATGGTTCTTTTATAACTTAGGGTATAGGAGTTATTCTCATTTGCCTGATTAGTTATGGCTAGATTAGGGAAAAACTCTAGATATTCTTGTGTGTTAACCTGTCCTAGAGATTGAGAGTCGCCTTCTACGTCTGTCTGTTCTGCACGCAATCCAGCTGCGAGAGACCATTTTTCCCAATTACGCTCTATTTGTGCATATGCTGCATAAATGCTCTCGTCATATAAAAACAAATCTGAGAAGGCTGGGTTAAGTGTGCTGCCACTATCAGTGTCAAAAAAGTTCTGTGAACTTGTAGATGTTACATTAGAAAATTTAAGTCCAGTATTTAACTGGTAGTTACCTATACTCGTGTTGTAATCTAATTTTGCGGTGTAGATATCTATTTCTTGAAAAGCATCTGTTAAAAAACTATTAGTACCTGTAGTAGTCTGGCTAGTATCAAAGAAAGTCGAAGTAAGGTTTTGTACCTGATCACTATCGGTAAAGATGTAATTACCTTCTAGGTTTAATGTTGCACCTTTATCATTAAGAACATGTTGCCATTGTGCATTTACAAAACCGTTAGTTCTGTTTTTCTCAAAATCAGAATCGGTATTAAAGCCAGAAAAAGTAGTGGCGCCTTCTTGTAAGATAAAAGTTTCATTTTGATAACTGGCATCATTATTTTCATTACTGCTGTAATTACCAGAAAAGCTCAATGAATTTTTTTCATTTACTGTTATGTCTACGATCGTATTAAAATTATGAGAGGCACTGCGTTCTATTTTTTCTAACTCAGTAAAACGTCTTTCAGACCTACTTCCATCAGGATTAAAGAAACCTATTTGTGAGTCGTCAAATTTAAAATCCTTCCTAGGGTTGTAGTTGTAGTTAGCATAAACATTTAACCAGTTATTCTTATAGAAGTGAGAGGTTCCTATCTGGTATTTAGTAAAAGTACCTTGAGTCCATTTTCCACTTACGTTTCCTTTATAGCCTAGAGAGATACCTTTTGAGGTGTTGATATTAATGACGGCAACACCTTCTGCATCATAACTAGCAGGCGGATTTGTGATAACCTCTACACTCTTGATGTTATCAGCACTATAACCACGTAATAATGCATCTAGCTCTTCATTAGTTAAATACACACGCTTGTTGTTAATATAAATTACAGCAGGAGAGTTTTGAACCATGTAAGTTCCTTCCATCTCAAATATACCAGGTGTCTTTTTTAAAAGGTTTTGAGTATTACCAACGCTTAAAATGGTGTTCTCAACATTAAAAACCAGTCGGTCTGCTTTTTTATCGATGGTAGGTTTTGCAGCTGTTAATACTACTGCGTCTAGCTGTGCTGTGTCTTCTTCTAAGATAAATTCTCCTAACGATTCATTAGTTGTAATGTTTAGCTTTCGCGAAAGCGGTACATATCCAACTGAAGAAAACTGAAATGTATAAGTGCCTTGTTCAAAATTATTAAATTTAAAAACTCCTTTTTCATTTGCCGAGGTGGCTTTATGAAAAACACTATCAGGCATTTTAAATGTAACTACAGTTGCATAAGGTATTCCTGTTTTATTTGTACTGTTTACAGTACCTGTAAGATTAGTTTGTGCAGTCGTACTAAGTACTATAAGAAAGGTGAGAAAAGGTAGGTATTTCATTTTGAGCGGTTAATGGTTAGCTAAAATACCAAAGATCAAGAAAACTTAAGGACATCTTTTAGATTATATTTGCACCCTATTGTAAAGGACTATGAAGAATATACGTAATTTTTGTATCATCGCACATATTGATCACGGTAAAAGTACACTGGCAGACAGGCTTTTAGATGCTACACAAACAGTTACTAAGAGAGAATCTCAGGCGCAACTGTTAGATAATATGGATCTAGAGCGTGAGCGTGGGATAACTATTAAATCACATGCTATACAAATGGATTATACGGCGCCAGACGGTGAGCAGTACATCCTTAACCTAATAGACACGCCTGGTCACGTAGACTTTTCTTATGAAGTGTCTCGTTCTATCGCTGCCTGTGAAGGAGCGTTGTTAATAGTAGATGCAGCACAAAGTATACAAGCACAAACTATTTCTAATCTTTATCTAGCACTAGAAAATGATTTAGAAATTATACCTGTTTTAAATAAAGTAGATCTTCCTAGTGCAAATCCAGAAGAGGTTACAGATGATATCGTAGATCTTTTAGGTTGTGATCCTAGTGAGGTGATACCGGCTAGTGCAAAAACAGGATTAGGTATTCAAGATATTTTAGATGCTATTATAGAAAGAGTCCCTGCACCTGTTGGAGATCCTGATGAGCCATTACAGGCACTTGTTTTTGACTCACAGTACAATCAGTTCCGTGGGGTGGAGACTATTTTTAGAGTTATAAACGGTTCTATTAAAAAAGGGCAACATATTAAATTTGTAGCCACTGGCGAGAGTTATTATGCAGATGAAATAGGAACCTTGAAACTAAATCAAGTTCCTAAAAAAGAAATAAAAGCTGGTGATGTTGGGTATCTAATTACAGGTATTAAAGAAGCCAAAGAAGTAAAAGTAGGTGACACGATCACAGATCATGCTAAACCTACTACAAACCCTATAGGCGGTTTTGAAGATGTAAAGCCTATGGTATTTGCAGGTATTTACCCTGTTGATACGGAGGATTATGAAGACTTGCGTTCTAGTATGGAAAAACTACAACTGAATGATGCTTCATTAGTATTTCAGGCAGAGAGTAGTGCTGCATTAGGTTTTGGTTTCCGTTGTGGGTTCTTAGGAATGTTACACTTAGAGATTATTCAAGAACGTCTAGAACGCGAGTTCGACATGACGGTAATTACTACAGTGCCTAACGTTTCTTACCACGCATATACTCATAAGAATCCAGACGAGATTCTTATTGTAAACAATCCTTCTGACTTACCAGAGCCTTCTAGTCTTAATAGAGTAGAAGAGCCTTATATAAAAGCAACTATTATTACAAAATCTGATTTTGTAGGTAATGTAATGTCACTTTGTATTGAAAAACGTGGTGTGGTAACTAATCAAACTTACCTTACTACAGAGCGTGTAGAAATGACTTTTGACATGCCACTAGCAGAGATTGTTTTTGATTTCTATGACAGACTTAAGACTGTTTCTAAGGGTTATGCATCATTTGATTATGTTCCTTTAGGAATGCGTGAATCTAAATTAGTACGTGTAGATATTTTATTAAATGCACAGACAGTAGATGCCTTAAGTGCCTTAATTCACTTTGATAATGCATATACCATAGGTAAGAAAATGGTAGAAAAATTACGTGAGTTAATACCACGTCAACAATTTGATATTCCTGTACAAGCAGCTATCGGTGCAAAAATCATTGCTCGTGAAACGATTAAAGCATTGCGTAAAGATGTAACTGCAAAATGTTATGGTGGTGATATCTCTCGTAAACGTAAGCTTCTTGAAAAGCAAAAGAAAGGTAAGAAACGTATGCGTCAGGTAGGAAATGTAGAGATACCACAGCAAGCGTTTATGGCTGTTCTTAAATTAAATGATTAACTAGTAAGATTTTAGTCCTGCTTTATAAAAGTGGGCACAAATAAAAAAACCTCATCAGTTATGATGAGGGTTTTTGCTTTATGTAAGAAGAAGAGAAATTAATTTTGCTCTTCTTCCATAGTTACTTCTCCAGAGGCTTGCTCTACTATCTCTTTACCTATATAAGCAAGAATACTGCCTTCTTCTATTTCCATTTTACCTGACATTGATGGTACGATGTCTATGGCGTTATCGTGACGTATAAATAGAGGTACGATGTCTTCGTCAGTTTTTGTAATCTCTATAAGACCTTCAAAATGTTCCTGAGACTTAATTGTAATCTCATGAATTTTACCGTGGTGACGTGTAACCTCCATCATGTTTACATAGTCATCTGTAGCAGAAAATAAGCCAGTGACTGGGTTCTTATTAGGATTGTTAATCTCGTTAGAATGTACCAGTCTATACGCTCCATTTTCTCCAAAACGTTTTTCAAATCGCTCGATAGCATAATCGTTAATTTGAGAATTGCCAGTCAGTGCTAGTAAAAAGCCTATATTGTTAAATTCAATATCGTCTGATATGGAATCAGAGTAAATGTCTGCTGTAACAGCATCCAGTCCGCTTTCTTTGGCGATGCGTATATTGTTTGCATTGGTGTCTACTAATACGACACTGCGGCCGTGTTCCTTAAGGTATTTTGCAATGACTCTAGAGAATTTAGAGGCACCTACTATCATGATACCATTAGATTGTTTAAGGAAAACGCCTACTATTTTTGCAAACATTCTAGCTGTAGTAGCATTAAGTAATACGGTTCCTAACACGATCATGAATACTAGAGGAGTAATGTATTCTGCACCAGGTATTCCTTGAGAGACTAGCTTAGAACCAAAAAGTGATGCGATACCTGCGGCAACGATACCACGAGGTCCTACCCAAGAAATAAATAATTTTTCATTTAATTTAAGTCCACTATTTATTGAGCTAGCAAAAACCCCTAGTGGTCGTATGATAAATGCCATGATTGCAAATAATACGAGAGTTTCCCATCTGTAGATAAGATAAAGATCTTCCATATTTATGTTTGCAGCCAGTAATATAAATAGGATAGAGATTAATAGAACACTTAGAGACTCTTTAAAATAAAGAAGTTCTTTAATGTTAGGTAAGTTAATGTTTCCTAAAACCATTCCCATTACCACTACAGATAATAATCCAGATTCATGAGCAAAACTGTCGCTCAATACAAAGACTCCTAAAACGGCTGCCAGTGTAAAAACATTCAATAAATAATGTGGTATAAGTTTTTTCTTAATAGAAAAAGCAAGAGCATGGGCAAAAGAAAAACCAAAAGAAAAACCGAACAATACGATTTTACCAAATTCTTCTAAAGCCACTAGTGTAAACTCTCCGCCTGCACCAGCACTTATGAATTCAAATACCAATACGGCAAATAATGCACCTATAGGGTCAATAAGAATACCTTCCCATTTAAGGATGGAACTCACATCTTTTTTTAAAGGTATGTTACGTAATATAGGTGTGATAACCGTAGGTCCTGTAACGATTATCAATGCAGAGAATAGCAAAGAAATCTTCCATGTAAGACCAAATATATAATGTGCAGCAACTCCACCACCTACAAATGTAATGATAACAGCAACTGATATTAATTTACCGATAACAGGTCCGGTGTTAAGAATTTCATCTCTCTTTAAAGTTAATCCGCCCTCAAAAAGAATGATACTTATAGCCAGTGACACAAAGTAAAATAAACTGTCACCAGGGAATAGGCCATTTTCCCCATTCCACATAGGTTCGATAATTTTTGAAGCGTCTGCAGTGTAAAGCGACGCTATAGGCCCTACGAGTAGACCTATGATGATTAACGGTAATATAGCAGGGATTTTTAATCTCCATGCCATCCACTGTGCAAGTATTCCAAGTATAATAATTCCTGCTAGTTCTAGCATATTTTTAAATTTTCAGGAAAATTACAACCTTTTTTATCAGTTTTATAGCGGTTACGCTTTCGCGAAAGCGAAATAAGTAATAATTAAGCCTATATTTATGTTTTTTTAACAAATAATAGGCATTGAGTTACACCTCATTTAAAAATATAGCGATAGGAATCGCTTTTTCCCCTACACTAGAAGCAAACGTAAGCGAGGCTGCAAGATTAAGTTGCATGTTCGGTGCAAAGCTGTCTTTAATTCATGTGGGGCAGAGAAGTGATGAAAAAATAAGAACTATAGATCAATACATAGGTAATTGTGGACAGTCACAATTATCTTATGAAATTATCTTTAACGAGGGCGACCCTGTAGAGGTTATTTTAGAAACCGTTAAGGAACATAAAATAGATTTGTTACTTCTGGGAGCATTAAAGCAAGAAAAATTTGTCAAGTTTTATTTAGGCTCTATTGCACGTAAACTTACTAGAAAAGCGACATGTTCTGTTTTAATGATGACTAATCCTAGTGTGATAAGAAAACCATGCAAACACATGGTGGTAAATGGTCTCAAGGATGCGCACACAGAGCATACCATAGAAACTGCTTTTTATGTTGCACATAGTTTAGGAAGCAATCAACTGACCATTGTGGAAGAGATAGAACAAGAAAAGGTTTCTATAAAAATTGACGACGATCAAAGTTTACGTAAAGCAAACTTGCTGAAAGAGAAACTTAAACGACAAGAAGAATTACGTGTTCAAGGTATATTGAACCATATACCTAGCGAAGAAAAGAAAGATATTCAGGTAAGTACGCAACCTATCTTTGGACAGCGTGGTTATTCTATAGGTCATTATGCTCAAATAGTAAGAGCAGATTTACTGGTCATGAATGCGCCTAAAAAGTCTAGTTTTTTAGATCGGTTTTTCCCGCATGATCTAGAGCATATTTTAAATGAACTGCCTACTGATGTACTTATAGTAAGATGACGAAGAAGAAAACAGACATCAAAGGGTTTTTTAAAGCATTACCCAAAAATATTTTTAGTGGTTTTGTGGTTAGTCTTATCGCGCTACCATTAGGGCTAGGTCTGGCTATGGCTAGTGAGGCACCACCTATTGCTGGTGTTATTGCTGCTGTGGTAGGTGGAGTTTTAGTCTCTATTCTAGGTGGTAGTAATGTCACTATCTCTGGTCCTGGTAATGGGCTAGTGGGTGTCATATTAGTCGCGGTTGCGACATTAGGTTTAAATGGTACCTATGCTGCTATTATATGTTCTGGCGTGTTGTTAACCATACTGGGCTTTTTAAGAATGGGAAAACTAGCAGACTTTTTTCCATCTAGTGCTATTCAGGGAATGCTGGCTGCAATAGGACTTATTATTTTAGGGAAGCAATTTCATATCATGATGGGTAATGAGATGAAGTTACCAGGTAGTATAGATTACCTACTTGCTATACCGTCTACTATAATAGGAGTCTTTTCTTATAACCATTCAGGCTTTACTTATGCCGCGATATCTGGGGTTATAGCACTTGCTATTATGGTGTTTTATCCTAAAATTAGAAATAAATACTTTCACTTAGTCCCAGCGCCTATGTGGATAGTTTTGATATCTATAGGAGTTAGTTACTTCTATGAATTAGTATTACAACAGCCGCATCCAGTAGATCCTAGATACATGATCTCAAATATTCCTACAGGCAGCCAGATTGTGTCTGACATACCTACTCCTAATTTTAATCTTGTTAACTCCATAGGTTTCTGGGGTAGTGTTCTTGCGATTACATTAATAGCTAGTATAGAGTCTTTGTTAAGTATTAAGGCAGTAGACCAGTTAGATCCAGAAAAAAGAAGGTCTAACGTAAATAGAGATCTTAAAGCACTGGGTCTTGCAACTATAGGTAGTGGTTTTTTAGGAGGTCTCAATGTCGTTACTGTAATAGCAAGAAGTTCTGTAAATGTGAATAATGGTGGTAGCAATCGATCTTCTAACTTTGCTCACGCTACTTTTCTAGTTGTTTTTATTCTTTTATTCAGTACGCAATTAACACGCATACCGTTGCCAGCTTTAATGGCCATTCTTGTGTATACAGGTTATAAACTGGCGTCTCCTAGTAACGTAGCAAAGATTTTTAAGATAGGAAAAGAGCAGCTTATAATCTTTTTCACCACATTATTAGTAACACTTTTCATTGGGTTAATTTCAGGAATTCTGGCAGGTGTTTTAATGACCTTTGTTATCCATGTAATTTTAAATAAGGATCTGGAGCTTTTCATAAAAAACTGGCGCAAACCTAATGTGTTGATGTTTAAAGAGAAAAAAGGAGATCAGCATTATTATATTAATGTCAAGCATTTCTGTACTTTTTTAAACTTTTACAGACTTAAAGAAAAATTAAATGCCATTCCAGAGACAGAAGACGTTGTGGTAGATTTATCGTTATGTGAATTTGTCGATCACACAGTAATGGAAAATCTAAGTGCTTATCAAGATGTGTTTCATAAACGAGGTGGGCATCTAGAAATTATAGGGCTAGATTTACATGGCACAGATTCACAACATCCATTTGCATTGCGCAGGCTTATACCAGGTATACCTTTTATTACAGGTAACCTTACTAAAAGACAGACTACTTTAAAAGAAATTGCCCAAGACTATTCATTAGAGTATGAGGTCGATGTAAAGGGAAATACAGAGGTTTTAGATAATTTTAGATACTTCAAGACTAAAAAGATTGAAAAAATATACAATAGACTGTTCAATGAAGACAGTTCATTCTCCTTGTTTGATATTCATTATTCTGAGGGTGAATTTATAGCCAAAGAAGATGTGCGTACTACGATGTTACACATTAAACTAGAGCATGCTATTCCAGAATTTACCCTGGATAGAGAAGGTTTTATGGAGCGTCTATATGCTATTGCAGGATATGAAGATATACCTATTGATAACCATTCTGATTTTACAAAACGCTTTTACCTTATAGGGAAAAATCCTTATCAAGTTCAGGAATATTTTAATGACGATTTAGTGAAGTTCTTTGAATGTAATTCATATTATCATGTAGAATCTGACGGTGTTTCCTTATTAATTTTCAGGACACAACGTACTTCTGGGGTTAAAGAAATAAAGAAATTGATCGACTTTGGGAACCGACTTAGAAAAATCGTGGTTAAAGAAGCGCTAGTCGCTTATTAAAATGCTTATTTATTCTTAAAGACATTGTAAGCATGGTGCTACATTTTGTATTTTGCATGCACTATGAAAATACACTCAATAGAATCTGGTAATTTTAAGTTAGATGGTGGTGCTATGTTCGGTGTGGTGCCTAAAAGTCTATGGACACGCACTAACCCTGCAGACTCTAATAACATGATTGATATGGCGGCACGATGCCTGCTTATTGAGAATGGAGATAGACTTACTTTGGTAGATACTGGAATGGGTAATAAGCAGTCAGAAAAGTTTTTTGGCTATTATTATATGGATCATAAATTTGATCTAGATAGTTCGCTAAAAGAAAAAGGATTCTCTCGCGACGACATTACAGACGTTTTTCTGACGCACTTGCACTTTGACCATTGTGGTGGTGTAATTAAGAAGAGTAGTAAAGGAGATTTTTTTGAGCCCGCTTTCGCGAAAGCGGTATGTCATACTAACTCTAGTCACTGGAATTGGGCAATAGAACCTAACGACCGTGAGAAAGCTAGTTTTTTAACAGAAAACATCAAGCCCATAGAAGAAAACGGACAGCTTAATTTTATTTCTCAAAACAGCAATTATGAGAAACAAAATGAAATGGATTTTGACATCCTTTTTGTAGACGGCCATACAGAAAAGATGATGATTCCGCATATACATCTAGATGGTAAAACATTTGTTTACATGGCAGACTTGCTTCCTACAGTAGGACACATTCCATTACCATATGTAATGGGGTATGACACAAGACCATTATTGACCCTAGGTGAGAAAGAGAAATTTCTGAATGAAGCCGCAACTAAGGGGTATTACCTTATTTTAGAACACGATCCATATAATGAGATTATAACTGTAAAGCATACAGACAAAGGAGTGAGGCTAGATCAAACCTTTACTTTCAAAGACTTATTTTAAAACTAAACAAACAATAATTAATAGAAAATGAAATACTCAATTTTAAAATCTACATTTTTAACTGTTGCAGCAGCTGGTTTACTAGCTAGTTGTGGTAGTGGTGGTGCAATAGTATCTCCAGCTATAGGTAATATAGACAGTACGCCTTTAAAAACACAAGCACTTACTGAAGAACAAGCAAAGAACTGGAAAGACATGGACCTTGTGTCTGATACCATTCCAGGGATGAGTGTGAATAAAGCTTATACAGAAATCCTAAAAGGTAAAAAAGGAGAGACAGTTATTGTAGCTGTTATTGATTCTGGTATTGATGTAGAGCATGAAGATCTAGATGGAGTTATCTGGACTAATAAAGACGAGATCGCTGGTAATGGTAAGGATGACGATAACAACGGTTATATAGATGATGTTCATGGATGGAATTTCTTAGGAGATATCGTTGATGAAAATCTAGAATATGAGAGAATAGTAAGAGATAAAGCTATGCTTCCTGCAGATGTTGTTGCAAAAGCACAGAAAGAATATGATGGTAAAGTAAATGATGCCAAAGAAGAAAAAGCTTTTTATGAGCAGCAAATTGCAGCTATAAAAGGTTTTGATGCAAAATTAATTGCTGCTACTGGTAAAGAAGAATATACTCTTGAAGATGTAAAAGCAATTGCAACTAGTGAAGATCAAGAATTAGAGCAAGCAAAAGCTATTGCAAATAGAGTTTTCCCTCAGTATGAGAGCTTTTCTAAACTTGTAACTTTATTAGAAGGTGAAGTAAGTGGTCTTACCGCGCTTTTAAACGGAGATAAATTAAAAATTAACTACCGTAAAGACATCCTTAATGATGATCAGTACGTATGGGATACACCAGTATATGGTAATAATGAATACTCTGGTCCAGATCCAGAAAAAGCAGATGCTTTTCATGGTACGCATGTGGCAGGTATTATCGCTGCAGAGCGTGATAACGGTTTAGGTGTTAATGGTGTTGCAAATAATGTAGAGATCATGGTACTTAGAGCTGTAAGTATGGGTGATGAGTATGACAAGGATATAGCAAAAGCAATACGTTATGCTGCAGATAATGGAGCGAAAGTTATTAACGGTAGTTTTGGTAAATATCACTCTCCTAATGCACAATGGGTTTGGGATGCTATTAAGTATGCAGAAACTAAGGATGTTCTTTTTGTAAATGCAGCTGGTAATGAAGGTACTGATACTGATTTTACACAAGTATATCCTCAAGATCAAGTAATGGCAGGTGCTGAAATATCTGATAATTTCTTAACAGTAGGAGCTTTAAACTTTGAATACGGTTCTGGTTTATTAGCTGGTTTCTCTAACTATGGAAAAAGTACTGTAGATGTATTTGCACCAGGTGCGGCTATTTATTCTACTGCACCACTTAATGAATATCGTAATGCAAGTGGTACTTCTATGGCGTCTCCGGCAACTGCAGGTGTTGCAGCGGTAATTAGGTCACAATATCCTAAATTAACAGCGTCACAAGTAAAGCATGTTATTATGGACAGTGGTTTAACAACTAGCGCTAGAGTAATAGTAGGTGGTAATCCAGAAGATACTAGACCGTTTGCAGAGACTACGGTTTCTGGTAAAATGGTAAATCTTTATAATGCACTTATACTTGCTTCTAAGATTTAATTAGATTCAAGAAAATAAAAAGCGGATATTCTTAGCATAAGAATATCCGCTTTTTTTATTGAAATTTTAATTTAATCTCTGTAAACTAAAGTCTGCTTTATATACGTTAATTAGTATGTTAATATAATAAGTTATTAACATGAAAACATTTTAATTAATGCTATATGTTAGGTTCAAATGCATAGTTTATATTTATTTTAACGGTATAATTAATAAAAAAACCGATGAAATACATAAATTAAAAAGATAACGTATAGATGACGATTCTTTTTTGTTCTAATTCATTTTAATATTTACATTCGCATTCCCTACAATAATCGACATGATGTTAGTTAAGTTTCACATTTTTATTTTGATGCTTGTTCAGCAAGCACCGCCGCCACCTGAGTTTGAGACAAAAATGGCTCCTACCCCTGTAGGAGATGTCGTACCCTTAGATACTAATTTATGGATATTGCTTACGGTTGCTGTAGTCTTAATTGGATATGTAGCTGTTTGCAAATTTAAAAAGGTAGCTTAAAGATTCATTAATCTTTTTACATATTTACCTATCACATCAAATTCTAGATTTACTTTATCGCCTTGAGATAAGGTTTTAAAACCTGTGTGCTCATAAGTATATGGGATAATAGCTACAGAGAAGCTGTTAGTTTTAGAGTCTACGACCGTAAGGCTTACTCCATTTATACAAATACTCCCTTTTTCAATAGTTACATTATTTAGTTCTTGATTATATTCAAAGCTGAATATCCATGAGCCATCTTTGTTTTCTGCTTGCGTGCAAATAGCTGTTTGATCTACATGACCTTGTACGATATGTCCGTCTAGTCGTGCATTCATCTTCATGGCGCGTTCTATATTAACTATAGCACCTTCTTTTAGATCTCCTATATTTGTCTTGTTAAGGGTTTCTTCTATAGCGGTTACGGTATATTGATCGCCGTCTATGGCTACAACTGTGAGACACACTCCATTATGCGCTACACTTTGATCTATTTTTAACTCGGTGGTTAAATCACAACGCAAGCTGAGGTGTAAATTTGTATTTTCTTTTCTTATCTGCATAACTTTTGCAGCACTCTCTATAATTCCTGTAAACATAACTGATTAAAAAACTTTACTTTTATCCTTTCAAAAATAAGGCTTAAAGCGCGCAATACATGAATAAGGAAGAGAATATCAAAGTAGGAATCACTATCGGTGATCCTAACGGAATAGGTGGAGAGGTTATTTTAAAGGCATTTGAAGATTCTAGAATGCTAGAGATGTTTACGCCAGTCGTTTTTGCTAGTACAAAATTACTATCCTATTACGTTAAAACGTTTAACCTTAAAGTCAAAATTCATGGAATAACTTCCTTGAACGATGTGGTTCCAGGTAAACTTAATGTGTTTAGGTTAATTAAGGAGCCGTTTAAAGTAAACTGGGGTGAGGTAAGTCCTGAAGCTGGTGAAATTGCTGTAAGAAGTCTAGAGGCTGCTACTGCAGCGTTAAAGAATAAAGATATAGATGTGTTGGTGACTGCACCTATAAATAAAGAGTCTATACATTCTGATAAGTTTAAGTTTCCAGGTCATACAGATTATTTGAATCAAGAGTTAGAAGGCGAGAGCTTAATGTTTATGGTCTCAAATGAGTTACGTGTAGGTTTACTTACAGATCATGTGCCGGTAAAAGACGTTCCTGCTAGTATTAATGCTAAGGTTATTAAAACTAAAATAGGTACGATAAAAGAATCTTTGAAAAAAGACTTTGGGATCAGTAGACCTAAAATAGCTGTTTTAGGTATCAATCCACATGTAGGAGATAATGGTGTTATAGGGACAGAAGATCAAGATACTTTAATTCCAGCTTTAGAACAATTAAGAGAAGATGGGAACATAATATTCGGCCCATATGCTGCAGATTCCTTTTTTGGGAATAAAAAATATAAAGAATTTGACGCTATTTTAGCTAGTTATCATGACCAGGGATTAATTCCTTTTAAAACTATTGCCTTCGGTAGTGGAGTGAATTTTACTGCTGGACTCAGTCATGTACGAACAAGTCCTGATCATGGGACAGGCTTTGATATTGCTGGAAAAGGAGAGGCAAATCCTGATTCGTTTATAGCTGCGATTAATTACGCGATAGAAATTTATCGCAAGAGAAAAGAGTACGATATTCTTAATAAGAATCCATTAAAAAAACTTTCTCGCAAACGAAGATAATATTAACACTAGATTTTTAATAACTTTTATTATCTTTGCCCGCTCTTTGAAAGAGTAAGATTATGGAACTCAAAGCTTTTATAATATCCTATGCTGGATTAAAAGAAGGGAAACATCAGTTTCAATTCGAGGTCGATAATACGTTTTTTGAAAATTTTGGATTTGAAGAGTTTAATAGTTCATCAATTATTGTTGATGCACAGCTAGATAAGAAAAACACCATTATGGAACTTTCTTTGGAAGCTACTGGATCAGTTAATGTTAATTGTGATGTGACTAACGAGCCTTTTGATTTAGATATAGATACGTCTATGGATCTAGTCATCAAATTTGGAGAAGCTTTTAATGATGATAATGAAGAATTATTGATCCTACCACATGGAGAATATGAATTCAATATCGCGCAATATGTGTATGAAATGCTTGTGCTTTCTATACCGCATAGAAGAGTTCATCCAGGTGTTGAAGACGGTTCTTTAGAATCAGACGTATTAGATAAACTAGACGAATTGAGAGTTTCAAATCCTGAAGAAGAGAATAACACAAAGATTACAGATCCCAGATGGGACGCATTAAAGAAATTAAAAACGGATAATAACTTATAGCCATGGCGCATCCTAAGAGAAAAATCTCGAAAACGAGAAGAGACAAAAGAAGAACACACTACAAAGCGACTGTTCCTCAAATTGCAACAGATTCAACAACTGGTGAAGCTCACCTATACCATAGAGCACACTGGCATGAAGGTAAATTATATTACCGCGGTAATGTACTTATAGACAAGACTGAGGTAGCTGAGGCTTAATCTCAATTATATATTTCTTAGAAAACCTTGGTTTTCAATATGAGATCATAAAAAATGACACGTTTTTATTAAAAATGTGTCATTTTTTGTGGTTTCTAGAGCTTTTTTAGTAGCTTTCGCAGCTCTAATTAAACCACTAGAATCACCAGTATGAGTAAAGTCAAAGCGGCGATAACAGCAGTAGGAGCCTACGCACCAGAGTATAGGCTTACTAACGCCATCTTAGAAACTATAGTCGATACTAACGACGAATGGATCACTTCTCGTACAGGGATTAAGGAAAGGCGCATTCTTAAAGATAAAGATAAGGGTACTTCTTACCTTGCTATAATGGCAGCAAAAAATCTAATTGATAAAAAGAAATTAGATCCTACTACTATAGATTTAGTAATCGTTGCTACGGTAACACCAGACATGCCAGTGGCATCCACGGCTGCTTACGTTGCTTCAGAAATAGGTGCGGTAAATGCATTCTCATATGATTTAATGGCGGCCTGTTCTGGCTTTCTTTATGGTATGAGTACTGCTAGTAGTTATATTGAATCTGGTAGGTATAAAAAAGTTCTACTTATTGGGGCAGATAAGATGTCCTCTATTATAGATTATGAAGATCGCGCGACTTGTATCATTTTTGGTGATGGAGGTGGCGCGGTTCTCTTTGAGCCTAATACAGAAGGTTATGGTTTTGAAGATGAAATACTACGCAGTGACGGTATAGGGCGTAATTTTTTAAAGATAGAAGCAGGTGGTTCATTAATGCCTGCCTCTCATGAATCTGTAGATAATAAACAACATTACGTTTTTCAAGATGGTAAAAATGTTTTTAAACACGCGGTATCAAATATGGCCGATGTTTCTGAACAAATTGTAAAACGCAATAAATTAACTAATGAAGATATAGACTGGTTAGTACCACACCAGGCAAATAAACGCATTATAGATGCAACAGCAAGAAGGGTAGATCTTCCAGAAGAGAAGGTTATGGTAAATATTCATAAATTTGGAAATACTACCAGTGCTACATTACCTTTATGCTTAAATGATTATGAAACTCAGTTAAAAAAAGGAGATCGACTAGTATTTGCTGCCTTTGGTGGTGGATTTACTTGGGGTTCTGTATATTTAACGTGGGCTTACGATAGTTAAACTTAATAACCACCCTAATTTATGGACATTAAAGAAATACAAAATTTAATCAAATTTGTTGCAAAATCTGGAGCAAGTGAGGTAAAATTAGAAATGGATGATATTAAAATCACCATTAGAACTGGTAGTGAAACTGGTGATGTAACTTACGTTTCTCAAGCTGCTCCTATGCAAATGGCTCCTGCTCAACAAGCAGTACCTATGCAACAAGCTGCTTCTGCAGCGGCACCTGCTGCACCTGCACCAGAGGCTGCTCCTGCTGCTAGTAATGATAAGTATATTACTGTAAAATCTCCTATTATTGGAACTTTTTATAGAAAAGCATCTCCAGATAAGCCTGCATTTGTTGAGGTAGGAGATAGTATTAAAGAAGGTGATACATTATGTATCATTGAGGCAATGAAACTTTTCAACGAGATTGAAAGTGAAGTTTCAGGTACTATTGTAAAAGTGCTTATCGACGATTCTTCTCCGGTAGAATTCGATCAGCCATTATTTTTAGTAGATCCGTCTTAAGTAAAAGAAGGATTTTTATGTCTTAGTGTTGGTATTGCTTCCGCTTTCGCGAAAGCGAACCATATACCGATACCTTAACTAAAAAGAAACATCATGTTTAAAAAAATATTGATTGCAAATCGCGGTGAAATAGCTCTAAGAGTTATACGTACTTGTAAGGAGATGGGAATAAAAACAGTAGCTGTTTATTCTACTGCTGATGCAGAAAGTCTTCACGTGAAATTTGCAGACGAAGCTGTGTGTATAGGACCACCTTCTAGTAGTGAGTCTTACTTAAAAATGTCTAACATTATAAGTGCCGCAGAAATTACAAATGCAGATGCAATCCATCCTGGTTATGGATTTTTATCTGAAAACGCAGACTTTTCTCGCATTTGTGATGAACATCAAATTAAATTCATAGGTGCTAGTGCAGACATGATCTCTAAAATGGGAGATAAAGCAACTGCCAAAGAAACTATGAAAGCCGCAGGTGTACCTTGTGTTCCTGGTTCTGAAGGAATCATGGTAGATTTTGCTGACTGTTTAAAAACAGCTAGAGAAACCGGTTACCCTGTAATGCTTAAAGCTACTGCAGGTGGTGGTGGTAAAGGTATGCGTGCTGTGTGGAAAGAAGAAGATCTTCAAGACGCATGGGATAGTGCTCGTTATGAGTCTAAGGCTGCCTTTGGTAATGATGATATGTATATGGAAAAACTTATTGAAGAGCCGCGCCATATTGAAATACAAATCGTAGGAGATAGTTATGGAAAAGCATGTCACTTAAGTGAGCGTGATTGTTCTGTACAAAGACGTCACCAGAAACTAACTGAAGAGGTGCCTTCTCCTTTCATGACTAAAAAATTACGTAAAGAAATGGGTGAAGCGGCTGTGAAAGCTGCTGAGTACATCGCTTATGAAGGTGCAGGAACTGTTGAATTTCTAGTTGATAAGCACCGCAATTTCTACTTTATGGAGATGAATACTCGTATCCAAGTAGAGCACCCTATTACAGAACAAGTAATAGACTTTGATCTTATTAGAGAGCAAATTCTTGTTGCCGCTGGTGTTAAGATTTCAGGAAAGAATTATGAGCCTGCGTTACATTCTATTGAGTGTAGAATAAATGCAGAAGATCCTTATCACGATTTCCGTCCATCTCCAGGAAAAATTACAACATTACATGCGCCTGGTGGTCATGGTGTAAGATTAGACACTCATGTATATGCTGGATATTCTATCCCACCTAATTATGACTCAATGATTGCAAAGTTGATTACAACTGCAAGAACACGTCAGGAAGCAATTGATAAAATGAAGCGTGCTCTAGATGAGTTTGTTATAGAAGGAATTAAAACTACTATTCCTTTCCATAGACAGCTTATGGATGAGCCGGCTTATGTAGAAGGTAATTATACTACAGCTTTCATGGATACATTTGAAATGAAGCCTAAAGCTTAAGTTAGACTTAAATTATATTATAAAAATCCTATCTAGTGCTACTAGGTGGGATTTTTTTATGGAATTAATCTATCTTATACAGTTCTATTATTAGTTATTTAAAATATTTTTGATCCAGATCTGTTTATTGTAAATATGAAATTCAAGTTCTTTCTTATTCTTTTGTTTTACAGCAGTATTGCTGGTGCACAAGAATATGCAGACTTGATAAAAAAACGCATTGCGGTTAAAGATTCTGTTCTTGTGGATTCTATAAGTATTAGTCCAGCTTATTTTAAAGTTATGGATAAAACTGGCATCGTTATAGATAGTTCTAGATATACCATCGATTATTCTAGGTCTTTACTTTTATTTAAAAATAAACTAGAAATAACGACAGACTCTATAGATGTAGTTTATAATCCATTGCCAGATTTTCTTACTAGAACGTATAGAATTTACGATCCTAAGATTATACTTGATAATGATAGCAAGCAAGAACAGCTTATTACCTTGCAAGAGCCTACTGTTACTAACGCATTTGTACCTTTTAACGGTCTTCAAACTTCTGGTAGTATTACACGTGGTGTGAGAGTAGGTAACAACCAGAATAGTGTTGTAGACTCAGAATTAGATTTAAGGATTACTGGGAAATTAAGTGATAAAGTTTCTTTGCGTGCGTCCATACAAGATGCAAATGTACCGCAAACTCAAAATGGATATTCGCAGCGTCTAGACGAGTTTGATCAAATATTCATTGAATTATATAGTGACGACTGGAGTATAAGAGCTGGAGATGTAGATTTAATTCAAGAAGATTACCAGTTCAACAACTTTACAAAGCGTGTTCAAGGAATTTCTGGGCAAGTACAATTTAATGGAGAAGATTCTAGAGGTTATGCAGGTGCTGCAGGTGCTCTAGTTAGAGGAACATTTAATATAAGCAGGTTTACTGGTCAGGAAGGAAATCAGGGACCCTATAAACTTACAGGTCAAAATGGTGAACTTTTCATACTTGTAGTTTCTGGTAGTGAGCGTGTTTTTGTTAATGGAATTCCGTTAACACGAGGTGAGAATAAGGATTATGTGATTGATTACAATGCAGGAGAGTTGCGCTTTACTCCTACGTTTCCTATTACTAGTGAGATGCGTATTTCTATAGAATATCAATACAGTGAGCGTAATTTTACTAGATTCATAGGCTATGGTAAAGGTGGTTATGAATCTCAAAAGCTTAAAATAGACAGTTATATTTATACAGAAACAGATGCAAAAAATCAGCCTTTACAACAAAATTTAAGCGATGAGCAAGTCGCCATATTAGTACAAGCAGGTGATGATCCTGAACTAGCTATTGCACCTAGCGCTATTCCTGATGATTTTTCTGAAAACCAAATTTTATACCGCAGGGAATTCATTAATGGAGCAGAACGATTTATATTTTCTCAAGACCCTAATGATGCTTTATTTAATGTAAGGTTTAGTTTTTTAGGAATTAATCAAGGTAATTACCGTCTTATCAACGATCAGGCGATTGCAAATATTTATGAATATATCGCTCCTATAAACGGTGTGCCGCAAGGTAGTTATGAGCCCGTGATACAGTTGTTTACTCCAGAGATTCTTACTATAGCTGGTCTTAAAGCAAGTTATGAACCTACCGCTGGGACTCAGATTTTTACTGAATTTGCAGCGAGTAATAAAGATTTAAATAAATTTTCTACCATTGATGATGGTGATAATAAGGGGGTTGCCTTAAAAATAGCGGCACAACAACAATTATTAGGTAAGGATAGCTTACAGTCGTTAAGTGTTCACCTTAATACAGATTATATACAAGAAAACTTCAGAAATGTAGAACGTGTCTATAACATAGAATTTAATCGCGATTGGAATTTAGAAACTGTGCAAGGCAGTCAGTTATTTACCACCTTAGGTCTTAATTATGCACGAGACTCAACTATTTCTGGCTCATATACCTATCAACATTTAGAATTTGATAAGTTCTACAAAGGAAATCGTCATGAATTAGTAGCATCTTATCAAGATAGTTTGTGGTTAGCTCGCTTTCGCGGAAGCGTGCTTAACACTAGCTCTATAGAACAAGAATCTCAGTTTAACCGTATCAATGTAGATGTTCTAAGAAAAATAAAAAAGTACTATGCCGGTACTCGAATAGAAAGTGAAGATAACCAGCAGCGACTAGCTGTGACTAACGAGTTGTCTGGTTTATCTCAAAGATTTGCTGGATATGAGTTTTATGCTGGCCATGGAGATACTACTACAACTTATGTGGAAGTAGGATATAGAAACCGCGTCAATGATAGCCTGCGTGATGACGGTAATCTGTCTAGAGTAAATACTTCTAACGATTATTACGTAAAATCTCAACCTATAAAAAATAAGGTAAGCACTCTATTAGTGTATGCAAATTATAGAAAGTTGAAAAGCGAGCTAGAAGACGTAGACGACGAGGTTTCTTTTAATTCTAGAATTCAATACAAGCGTAAGATATATGGAGGTAAAATACTTTTAAATACCACTTATGAGACGAATAGTGCAAGAATAGCAAGACAAGATTTTACTTATGTGTCAGTAAATCCTGGTCAAGGAACTTTTACATGGATAGATTATAATAACGATGGCATTCAAGATCTCAATGAATTTGAAGTAGCGCAATTTCAGGACCAAGCTAGTTTTGTTAGGATATTGCTGCCTAATCAGGTGTTCTTACCTAGTCATCAAAATAAATTTTCACAAACACTCACTTTAAATCCTATCTCGTGGACCAGTGAAAAAGGTTTTAAAAAGTTTCTTTCTAGATTTTATAATCAGACCAGTTATTTAATAGATCGTATGGTTGCTAGAGAAGGTGAGAATTTTGATCTCAATCCATTTAGTACAAGTGATGATCAGTTAGGGTTAAATTTAAGTTTTAGAAACAGTTTGTTTTTTAATCGTGGTAAGCAAAATTACACCACTAACTATACCTATTTAAGCACGGCAAATGAGAACCTGCAAAGTATAGGTAGTATCGCCAGTGATATAGAGAGTCATCAACTACGATTTTCTCATAAAATAAAAGACACTTGGTTGTTTAGTTTCAATGCTCAAAAAGGGAAGAGCGCTAGTAGTAGTGAGAATTTTTCTAATAGAAATTACGAGATCGACGATGTGTTATTGAATCCTCAACTGTCTTATTTGTTTGATAATAGCAACCGTCTAGAAGTGTTTTACGAATTTCAAAATAAGGATAATCAGGTGAATGATGTAGCTGTATTAAACCAGCAAAATATAGGTTTAGGCTGGGCATTCAATAAGGCTCAAAAATATGCTGTAAATGGCGAAATCAAATATGTGAAAAATGATTTTGAAGGTCAGGCATTCTCACCGGTAGGCTTCCAGATGTTAGAGGGATTACAACCAGGAACTAACTTTACTTGGAATTTCTTATTCCAGAAAAACCTGACTAAATTTCTAGATCTTAATCTAAGTTATAATGGGCGTAGTAGTGAAACTGCACAAACTGTCCATACAGGAAGTGTGCAATTGAAGGCATTTTTCTAAATAGCAAGAAACCCATCAATAGTAGTTTCTAGATCTTTTTCTGCTGGTCTTCTTGCATTGTCATCTACCATGCGGCCATTTTTATCAAACAACATATATCTAGGGATAGAACTCACATTGTTATCTTGAAATAATTTTGCTTTAGGATAGTTGCGGGCCAGAAAACTATTTTCTGTCAGGTTAAATTGTTTTGCAGCTCTTTCCCATTTTCCAGGATCTTGGTCTGTAGAAATAAAGATAAAGGTCACGTCTTTACCTTTGTACTTTTCTTGTAGTTTTTCAGAGTAGGGCATCATCGCTTTGCAAGGCCCGCACCAGCTAGCCCATATATCTAGGTATACTACCTTACCTTTATTTTCTGCTAAGATTTGATCTAGGTTAGTGTAATTATCATCAAAATCTGTAAGATGTACAATGTCATTACTAGATATATCAGCGTCTGCAAATTTTACAGCTTGTTTCTTTTCTGTTTTTTCAGCTTGCTCACCACAGCTTGTTATTAGTATTGCTGCTAGAATTATAAATATATTTTTCATTTTCTTGTTTTTGGCTTTGATGTTCTTGAAACTTGTTGTTTCTAACTAAACAAATATCGAACTAAATCTTCAATTTTTGAAAAGGCTTGTACTTCAGTTCCTGTGTTTTTAAATTCTTGTTTGCTAGGCGCGATAAAAACCTTATCAAAACCTAATTTTGCCACCTCATTCACACGTTGCTCCATGCGGCTTACTGGTCGTATCTCACCACCTAATCCTACCTCTGCACTGAAACAGTGCTGTGAGGATAACTCTAGGTCAAAGTTAGAAGATAAAATAGCAGCTACAACAGCAAGGTCTATCGCAGGATCATCTACAGTGATTCCGCCAGTGATATTTAGAAACACATCTTTCTGACCTAGTTTAAAACCAGCTCTTTTTTCGAGAACGGCTAGAATCATGTTAAGTCTTTTGAGATTGTAACCTGTCGCACTACGTTGTGGTGTTCCATAAACCGCTGTGCTTACTAGCGCTTGCACTTCTATCATAAGTGGTCGCATTCCTTCCATGGTGGCAGCTATCGCAGTACCGCTTAGTGTCGCGCCACGTTGTGAAATTAAAATCTCACTAGGGTTAGTTACTTCTCTTAATCCATGACCTAGCATTTCATAAATACCTATCTCATGCGTACTACCGAAACGGTTTTTAAGCGCTCTTAATATTCTGTACGTGTGATTGCGATCTCCTTCAAATTGTAACACCGTATCTACCATGTGCTCTAAGATCTTAGGACCAGCGATATTACCATCTTTAGTAATGTGGCCGATAAGGAGCACAGGAGTGTTCGTTTCTTTGGCAAATTTAATAAGCTCACTAGTACATTCTCTAATTTGAGAAACACTACCAGGAGAGCTCTCTATATGATCTGTTTGAAGTGTTTGTATAGAGTCTATAATCAAAACATCTGGCTCTACTTCAGTTATTTGTCTGAATATGTTTTGCGTTTTAGTCTCTGTGAGGATATAGCAGTTAACAGCCTCTTCTTTAATGCGATTTGCTCGCATTTTAATTTGTTGAGCACTTTCTTCACCAGACACATAAAGTGTTTTAAAAGGTAAATTAAGGCATACTTGAAGTAGTAAAGTTGATTTACCTATACCAGGTTCACCACCTAAAAGAGTAATGGAACCAGGAACTAGTCCACCACCTAGAACTCTATTAAATTCTGCATTAGTGGTGTCCAGTCTAGGACTTTCGGCAGCATTTATTTCAGATATTAATTGTGGTTTTGGGGCACGCTTTCGCGAAAGCGGAACTTCTCCAACAGCACTTTCCCAAGTTTTTTTCTGTTCCTTTTGAACGACCTCTTCAACTAGTGTATTCCATTCTTTACAAGTGGAACACTGCCCTTGCCATTTAGAATGTTGCGAGCCGCAACTTTGACAAAACCAGGTAGTCTTTACTTTAGCCATTTACTCTTTTTCTTTAATTTGTAGCAGTTCTACTTTATCAAGAACATCTTCTTTGCTTATACCTACTGCAGGTTCTAGTCCATAGGCAGCATTAAAGGCTTTTATCGCTCTAGATGGTCTGCCTATTCCTTCATATCCTAGTCCTTCTATATAACGGCCATAAAGAATATCAGGATATACCTCGTTTGCTAGCACACCTATATCTATAAGTTGATCCCAGTCTTGTTTAGATTCAACATAATCGGCTATGGTGACTAGATCTACCAGGCGCAGTTTCATATCTACTCCATAAACCTCTTTTATTAATCGATATTTTTCTTGAATGCGATCAATGATGCGTACCATTCCTTTTTTCTTCTCATCTCCTTCAAATTTAGCTTCTTCGGCAAGGTCTTGTTCTAGTAGTTGCTCTTCGTCTATAAGCTGGTATTCTTGAAAAATGAAATCTAAACCACGAGGTATTGCATGTGCTGCAACCGAGTATTTATTAGTTCCTTCTATTTTATCATGTTTCAGGTTAAGATTTTTCTTAGTTGCAAATAGTGAATCGGTCTCGGTAGTTATTATCTCACTTAGGGAGTTGTCCTTTTCTGGAGTAGCTACATAGAAATAGTTGTATTCCTGCAATTGGCTAATTTTAGGAATCAGATTTTGTTGAATTATAGGAGAGTACTCTGGGTCAATCTGTATCAATGCATCTATTGCTATTTTTTTTCGCATTAGGTAAAAGCTAGCAAGGTTTGCTGTAATATCTTTGGCAACTATAACGGTAAAAGGTGCAACTCTATATTCATTTACCATGGTTTGTTTTATCTCCATGACAAAATCCATGAATTTAAGAGATTGTTGCTCTGGAAAACCAGAATCCTGATTTATTTCAGTGTCGTCATAACGGCTTTGTCTTTGATTTATTCCCACTACAAAGGACTCTGGCATCTGATCCCAATAAGCAAGGTAGTCTGCAGTTCCTGCTACTGGTTCAAATAAAAAATCTCCATCTAATACTATAATAAGAGGATAAGTCTTTTCTGGATTTTTAGAATAATTACGTGGTTTTAAAATTTTCACATTACGGTCTTCACCCAGTACGTCACTTGGAAAAGATCTATATAATGCTTGAGAGAATGCTAGGTGTCCTATGAATAGGAGGGTTGCGAGGGTTGTAAACTTATTCATCAAGAGAAATTTATGATCGGGAATTTACAATTATTTACTTGAAAGACTACCTCTCAAGGATAACAATAGTAAAGATATTAGACCGTATACGAGAACTAACATAGTTTGAGAAAGCCATAATATCCATCCAAATGATGTTCCTAATGTTTCTGAAATACCAAAAACTAACAACACCTGAGCGATAAAATATGGGTAAGCGCCAAAGCCTCCATTTGTGAATGCTACTGCAAAACTACCAGCTACAAAGGCGCATAAAATGGCGCTTATGGGTATGGTCTCAATACCTGGAATAGCATAAATACTTACATAGAACATAACCAAGTACATGCTCCAAATAAATAAAGTATGGAAGAAATAGAGCCACTTTTTTTTCATGGTCCATATGGTCATAAATCCTTCTTTCATTCCTAGAATAAAGCTTTTTACTTTATTGAATAATTGAAGTTTTCTAGAGATAAAAATGATCGATATGATAATTAATAAAAAGATAGCAATGTAGAGAGTTGCTTTTATTGGGTCCGCTTTCGCGAAAGCGGATTCTAAATGATCTTTAAAGAAACCAATAATGGCATCGCCCGCACTAAGTATGGCAGTAGCTGTTATTATTAAAAGAATGATAAGGTCTAGAACACGCTCTGCTATAATGGTTCCTATCGCTTTGTCCATAGGAATGTGGTCAGACCGGTTGATTATGGCTGCTCTAGAGATCTCGCCACTGCGAGGTATGATAAGGTTCATGGCATACCCTGCGCCTATAGCCATAACATTAGTGATGAATTTAGGTTTTTTGCCGAGAGTTTCTAGCATGTAATTCCATCGCCAGGCTCTTGATAAATGACTTAAAAAGGCAAATGTAACTGCAAGTGCTATCCATGCATAGTTAGCATCTAGAAGATAAGAGTATACTTTTTCTCTTTCTTCATCAGTAAACTGGTTGTAAGAAATGTAAATAAGAAAAAAGCCCAATAATAGTGGTAGGGCGATTTTTAATATTTTAAAAATAAGACTCTTCAATGCTTATGAAAGCGTGTTGTCTTCTTCATTAGGAAAAAGAAGCGTCGGTTTAAATTTCTTTGCTTCTTCCATGCTCATTTGCGCATAGCATATGAGGATCAATACATCTCCTTTAGAAACTTTTCTAGCGGCGGCACCGTTAAGTGTTATTTCTCCACTACCACGAGGTCCTGGAATAGCATAGGTTTCTAGGCGATTACCGTTATTATTATTAACGATTTGTACCTTTTCTCCTTCTACGATGTTTGCACCATCCATTAGGTCTTCATCAATTGTGATGCTACCTATGTAGTTAAGATCTGCTCCGGTTACCTTAACGCGGTGAATTTTTGATTTTACAACTGTAATTAACATGTGGCAAATATACGATTTACTGTAAATTATTTAATCATAGCTTTTAATTTCTTGTTTAAGAGCTAGTTTTGGGGTAATGAGATGTTATCTATTAATCGCACTCCTTCTATACGAGCGACTATAAAACCTCTATAATGGTGTTTTTTGTATTTGCGTGTTACTGGGTGCAGGGTCTCTTCACTAGTGATTGTGAAATACTCAAGTGTAAAGTCAGGTTCTTTTTTAAAAAGATCGTGAATTAGTTGTTGGGTTTTTAAAATGCTGTTTTTCTTAAAATAACTTTGAGCTTTAAGTAACGTGGTATGTATAAAAGCTGCTTTTTCTCTTGTAGTTTTAGATAGTTGCTCATTTCTGGAGCTCATGGCTAGACCATGAGGTTCTCTTTTAATAGGACAACCTATAATATTTAAGTCTAGACCTAGTTTTTCAACTAGTTTTTTAACTATTTGTAATTGTTGGAAATCTTTTTCTCCAAAAAAAGCTTTGTCTGGCGTTACTGCTTTAAATAGAAATTCTAAAATGGTACCTACACCATCAAAATGTCCAGGGCGGTTTGCACCTTCCATCACATTTTCTAATCCGTCGTAAGAATAGCTTTTTGCGGCGGTATTATTTCCATAAACATCTTCAACACTGGGTGCATAAACAGTTAGTTTATTAGGGTCTATATGTTCTTTAATAAATAGAACATCCTTTTCTACAGTACGCGGATATTTATCCAGATCATTTCTATTATCAAATTGAGTGGGATTCACAAAGATGGATACTACCAGGTGATCGCATTCTGAAATAGCTTGTTTCATTAAAGATATATGCCCTTCATGAAGAGCGCCCATAGTTGGGACAAATCCTACAGTTTTTTTACTGTGAATATGATTGTTAAGGTATTCTGTAAGTAGTTTGTGTGAATCAAAAATCATAACATTCTTTAACATGATAGTGCCTACAAACATAAGGTTTACAAAGCAAAGTGCAAGAAATTGCTTATTTTTGCAACTTGCTAAAAGTTAGGCAACAATAAAAAGATCTATGAAGGAAAAAAGAGTTCTATACGTATCGTCAGAAGTTATACCATATTTACCAGAGACAGAAGCCTCATCTATGTCTTATTTTGCCCCTAAAATGGTGAACGATCGTGGTGGTCAAATACGTATTTTTATGCCAAGATTTGGTAATATAAATGAGAGAAGACATCAGTTACACGAGGTAATTCGCCTTAGTGGTATGAATTTGATTATCAATGATCTTGATATGCCTCTCATTATAAAAGTTGCGTCTATTCCTAAAGAACGTATGCAGGTTTACTTCATTGATAATGAAGATTACTTTAAAAGAAAGGCAACTCTTACAGATGAAGATGGTGAGTTGTTTCCAGATAATGATGAGCGTGCGATTTTCTTTGCAAAAGGAGTCATTGAAACGGTAAAAAAATTGAATTGGGCACCAGATATTATTCATGTTCATGGATGGTTAGCTAGTTTGCTTCCGTTGTATTTGAAAAATTATTATGGTAATGATCCATTATTTGAGGAAAGTAAAATAGTTACCTCAATATATAATCAATCCTTTGAAGGTGCGTTAGATGATGAGATGATTGAGAAACTTCAATATGATGCATTAGATGACGAGGCTCTTGAAGAATTTGAAGACCCTACTTATGTTAATTTAATGAAGAGCGCAATTAAGTATAGTGATGCTATTATTAAAGGAAGTGAAGAATTAGATTCTGAAATTGATGAGTATATTGACGGACAAGAAGATAAGCCTGTTTTAAAGTACTACTCGCCAGAAGAATTTGCTGATGCTTATGAAGAGTTCTATCTTGATCAAGTTTTAAACGAAAAACAAGAAGAAGCTTAAGAAAATGAAAAAAATGTTATGTAGTGCTGCGATTGCTGTCGTGGCTATGTTAGGAGTGGTGTCCTGTGATAATGATTTAACTCCTTTGGGAGCAAACTTTTTAGGAGAAGATGCCTCTGATGTGATTCAAGAGGCTGTATTTGATGTGAAGACATACAGTGTGCCAGTTAATCCTGTGCAAACTAATAATTTCACTTCTTTTCCTTTTGGTACTTATAATGATCCGGTTTACGGTGTTACTAATTACGGTATAGTAAGCCAGGTTAATTTATCAAATCCTAATGTTGATTTTAGTGGTAATGCTGTTTTGCAAAACGTTTATTTAGATATTCCTTATTATTCAACAGCAATATCTATTGAAGATGAGGTAACTACTTATGAGCTAGATTCTATTTATGGGAACCAGGCTGTTGATTTAAAGATTTATAGAAATGGGTACTTTTTGAGTAGCTTTAATAGTGAAGATGTTACTCAAGGGGCTGTCTATTATTCAGACCTAGAGCAGACTATTGACTTGAATAAAGGAGAGTTGATTTATAGTAATACGGCTTATCTGCCTTCTTCTGCTGAAGAACTGGTAACTGAGGTTGATGATGAGGGGTTAAGTGAGGTTGTAGAACGGTTGGCTCCTAGACTTAGGGTAGGTTTAACTATTGATCAATGGAAAGAATTATTGTTTCAATTAGATACGGATGGTTCTATTATTGATGCCAGGACAGAATTGTCTTCTGCTAGTAATTTCCAAAATTATTTTAGAGGCCTTTATTTTAAGGTAGAAGGAGCTAATGGTGGAGGAAATATGATTCATTTAGATCTGAATTCTGCTTCAATTACTTATGTGGTAGAGTCAGATACTAGTCTTATCGATGAGAACGATAGTGATGGCGATGGAAATGTTACGGAATTTATAAGAGTGGAGTCGGATTATATAATTAATTTTAATGGTAATAAGGCGGTATTGATTGACCATGATTTCTCATCTGCTATTGATGCAGATATAGCTGCTTCAAACGATCCGGTTAATGGTGCTGAGAATTTATATTTAAAAGGAGGATCTGGTTCTTTAGCAGTTGTAGAATTATTCGGTCAGGCTACTAATGATATAGATGGTGAAGCACCTGCGCTTTCTAGTATTATAGCAAACGATTGGCTTATAAATGAAGCTTCTATTGAGTTTTATGTAAATCAATCTATTGTTGAAGGTGGAGAATCAGAACCTGAGCGTATTTTAATATACGATTATGATGATAATACGGTGCTTGCTGATTTTGTTTTTGGAACATCTACTTTAACTGGTGTAGATGCTAATACAAATCACTTAGGTAGATTAGAAAGAGTTGTTGCAGGTGATTTAGATTCCGACGGGACGTTTTATAAGCTTAGAATTACTCAGCATTTAAATAATATTATTCAAGGTAATGTTGAGAATAATAGATTGGCTATTGTTACTAGTCAAAATGTTTCGCTTTTAGGGAATACAGGTGTTTCAGATGCTCCTGTCAATAATCCAGATCTAGAAGCGATCCCTCTTAGTGCAGCTATTTCTCATGAAGGAACAGTTATTTATGGAAACCTTTCCCCTGAGGTGGATAAAAGACCTGTCTTAAAGGTGTATTATTCAGAAACAACCAACTAAAAAAACAAATATGTGTGGAATCGTAGGTTACATAGGGCACCGTAAGGCATACCCTATAGTATTAAATGGTTTAAAAAGACTTGAGTATAGAGGTTATGATAGCGCAGGAATTGCTATTTACGACGATAAAGAATTAAAGTTTTCTAAGACAAAAGGCAAAGTAGCAGACTTAGAAAAAAAACTTGAAGCAGAAATTTCTACTGATGGTACTATCGCTATAGGTCATACGAGGTGGGCAACTCACGGAGTGCCTAACGATGTGAATTCTCATCCTCATTTTTCAAATAATGGTGATTTAGTTATCATTCATAATGGTATTATTGAAAATTATGAGCCTTTAAAACAAGAGTTAAAAAATAGAGGTTATACTTTTCAGTCAGATACGGATACAGAGGTTTTAGTTAACCTTATTGAAGATGTGCAAAAGAAGGAAAAAGTAAAGTTAGGGAAAGCTGTTCAAATCGCACTGAATCAGACTATTGGTGCTTATGCTATTGCAGTCTTTGATCGCAAAAAACCTAATGAGATAGTTGTAGCCCGTTTAGGGTCTCCACTTGCTATAGGTGTTGGTGATAATGAGTATTTTATTGCTAGTGATGCAAGTCCGTTTTTAGAATTTACTAAAAATGCTATTTACTTAGAAGATGGAGAGATGGCTATTGTGCGCACGCACAAGGACATGAAAATAAGAAAAATCAAAAATGATTCTTTAGTAGATCCTTATATACAAGAGTTACAAATGAATCTTGAGCAAATTGAAAAAGGTGGTTACGATCACTTTATGCTTAAGGAGATTTATGAGCAACCGGATGCAATACGAGATACTTTTAGAGGTCGTATGCTAGCCGATCAGGGTCTTATTAAAATGGCTGGTATAGATGATCATATAGATAAATTTATTAACGCAAAACGTATCTTAGTCGTTGCCTGTGGTACTTCATGGCATGCAGGTCTCGTGGCTGAGTATGTTTTTGAGGAGTTAGCACGAGTACCAGTTGAGGTAGAGTATGCTTCTGAATTTAGATATCGAAATCCAGTAATTGATAAAGACGATGTTCTAATTGCTATATCTCAATCAGGAGAAACAGCAGATACTATGGCGGCTATTAAGCTGGCAAAAGAAAGTGGAGCGTTTGTTTTTGGTGTATGTAACGTTGTAGGTAGTTCTATTTCTCGCGAGAGTCATGCAGGAGCTTATACTCATGCAGGTCCAGAAATAGGTGTAGCTTCTACAAAGGCATTTACTACGCAAATAACTGTGCTTACATTGATAGCGCTACAATTAGCTAAGAAAAAAGGTAAAATTTCTACTAGTGATTTCCATACCTATCTTAAAGAGTTAGAGACTATTCCTGAGAAAGTTGCTGAGGCATTAACAACTAACGATCTTGTAGAAAAAATTGCTGCTATATATAAGGACTCAAAAAACTGTCTTTATTTAGGTCGAGGATTTAATTTCCCTGTAGCGCTAGAAGGAGCTTTAAAACTTAAAGAAATAAGTTATATCCATGCAGAAGGTTATCCAGCTGCAGAGATGAAACATGGTCCTATCGCTCTTATTGATGATCAAATGCCTGTTGTCGTGATTGCGACTAAAAAAGGTCACTATGAAAAAGTAGTTAGTAATATTCAAGAGATCAAGGCGCGTAGCGGTAAGATTATAGGTATTGTTACTAAAGGGGATGTAGATGTGAAAAATCTTGCTGACCATGTAATAGAAGTGCCAGAGACTATTGAGTTTATGACACCTTTATTAACTACTATTCCGTTACAATTGCTTTCTTATCACATAGCTGTTATGTTAGATAAAAACGTAGACCAACCTCGCAACCTTGCAAAAAGTGTTACTGTAGAGTAAGTTGATTATATTTAAAAAGTTCAAAAGCCATTTCTTTAAGGAATGGCTTTTTTTATTCCCGCTTTCGCGAAAGCGGAACACGGCTTATTCCTATTGGTCTTATTTACAGATATGTGGGTTGACAAGTCCCTCTTTAAACGGTTAATATTAAAGAGTCCTAAAAAAATTAAAAAACACCTTATTTTTATAGAGATGAAAGCAGTATCTTTGCGCGACGAAAAACAGCCGTTAAAAGCTGTATCTTTTTAAGTTTTAAAACATTATATAAATGTCTCAAATTACAGGTAGCGTTTCACAAATCATCGGACCGGTGGTAGATGTAACATTCGACAGTGCAGAAGGCGCACTTCCTAAAATTTATGATTCACTAGAAATCGCAAAAGAGGACGGTTCTTTACTGGTACTAGAAGTACAATCTCACATAGGTGAGAGCACAGTAAGAACAATATCTATGGATTCTACAGATGGTCTTAGTCGTGGTACAGCGGTTAAAGCAACTGGTAATCCTATTAAAATGCCAGTAGGTGATGACGTTTACGGTCGTCTATTTAATGTAATCGGTGATGCCATTGACGGTTTAGGAGATCTTCCTAAAACTGGAAAAGATGGACTTTCTATTCACAGAGATGCACCAGCATTTGAAGATCTTTCTACTTCTACTGAGGTGCTTTATACAGGTATCAAAGTAATCGACCTTATTGAACCTTATGCAAAAGGTGGTAAAATTGGACTTTTCGGTGGAGCAGGAGTTGGTAAAACAGTATTGATTCAAGAATTGATTAATAACATTGCAAAAGGTCACGGTGGACTTTCAGTATTTGCTGGAGTTGGTGAGCGTACTCGTGAAGGGAATGACCTTCTACGTGAGATGTTAGAATCAGGGATTATCAAGTACGGTGATGACTTCATGCATTCTATGGAAGAAGGCGGTTGGGATCTACAGAAGGTTGATAAAGCCGGAATGAGAGAATCTAAAGCAACTTTCGTATTTGGACAAATGAATGAGCCACCAGGAGCACGTGCTCGTGTAGCGCTTTCTGGTCTTACGATTGCTGAATATTTCCGTGATGGAGCTGGTGATGGACAAGGAAAAGACGTTCTTTTCTTCGTTGATAACATTTTCCGTTTCACACAAGCAGGTTCTGAGGTGTCGGCACTATTAGGTCGTATGCCATCTGCAGTAGGATATCAACCTACACTAGCAACAGAAATGGGTGCGATGCAGGAAAGAATTACTTCTACTAAAAAAGGATCTATTACATCTGTACAAGCGGTTTACGTACCTGCAGATGATTTAACGGATCCAGCACCAGCAACAACGTTTGCTCACCTTGACGCAACTACTGTATTGTCTCGTAAGATTGCAGAATTAGGTATCTACCCAGCGGTAGATCCTCTAGATTCTACATCTCGTATTCTTGCAGCAGATATTTTAGGTGATGAGCACTATGATTGTGCTACTCGTGTAAAAGAATTATTACAGCGTTATAAAGAGCTTCAGGATATCATCGCCATTCTAGGTATGGAAGAATTATCTGAAGAAGATAAAATGGCTGTAAACCGTGCACGTCGTGTACAACGTTTCTTATCTCAGCCTTTCCACGTTGCAGAGCAGTTTACTGGTCTTAAAGGTGTGTTAGTTGATATTAAAGATACTATCAAA
The DNA here is from genome assembly GCF_045063755.1 of Nonlabens sp. Asnod3-A02. Lineage (NCBI taxonomy): Bacteria > Pseudomonadati > Bacteroidota > Flavobacteriia > Flavobacteriales > Flavobacteriaceae > Nonlabens > Nonlabens sp. Asnod3-A02. The sequence goes on along the minus strand of NZ_JBEFOC010000008.1, from coordinate 343,192 downwards.
GGATTTAATATGATTATGGATGGAGAGTTAGATCACCTTCCAGAAAGTGCATTCAACCTTAAAGGTACTATCGAAGAGGCTATTGAGGCAGGAGAAAAAATGCTTTCTGAAGCATAATATAAGTATACAGTTACCGTCGTCTTGATCTGATTAAGACGACTGGATACTGTGATATAAAATTATACAAATATGATTTTAGAAATAGTTACACCAGAATTAACACTTTTTAAAGGTGAAGTAGAATCTGTGTCTGTACCTGGTATAAATGGACAGTTCCAGATGTTAGATAATCACGCGCCAGTAGTGTCGTTATTATCAAAAGGTGCTGTAAAGATATTTGGTAATGTAGTGTTAGATAAAGCTAACGCTGCTCTTTTTACTAAAGAAGATGGTACTACTAACTTTGCTATAACTGGTGGGGTTCTAGAAATGAAAGATAATAAAGCGATAGTCCTAGCAGACTAATAACGTTCTTATCATAATATATTAAAGCCTCGATCTATGGATCGAGGCTTTTTTATATAGGACATTTGATTTCTTAAGATTCTTTCTATTGCTTCTTTAAGGAGCTTCTTGTGTGTTTTACTAGAGTGTTCTTAGGATTTTAGGTTTAATCAGTTTAATGGCTCTAGATTACTTCTATCAATTTTCAAACTGTTGCTGATTGTGTTTTTAGAAACCTACGGTAGTTTTAATTTTTAATACAACAAAAAACCTGCAAAGTAGGCTTTGCAGGTTTTATATAAATTCCCTCGATACTAAGAATGAGGTATGTTGTTATAATAAATTACTTTAATAATTTAATGGTAGCTTCATTACCATTTGCCATTGCAAGATCTAATGCAGACTTACCATCTACTTTAATAGATTTATCAGCTCCGGCTTCTAATAGAAGAGATACAGTATTATCGCGACCCATTTTTGCTGCCCACATTAATGGAGTGTTGTCTCCACATGTTTGGTTTACATTTACTTTAGCATCATCTAATAAATAAGAAATAACGTCACCGCTATTCATTTGTACGGCTAATTGTAGTAAAGTCGATTGTCTAGTACCAGCTTGGAAACAATTATCTTTATTAGAGTCGGTTACAAAAACTTTAAGGTCAGTAGGACTGTCGTTTTTAAGGGCAATTGTCATGTCTCTAGTTAAATCTTGAGCGCTTACTGTTCCTGCTAGGATTAGAGCGAGAATAAAAAGAACTTTTTTCATCATTGTTAGGTTTTAAGATATGCTAATATAACACTATCGTTTAAAACCTTTTATCTGTTTATCAATAGATTTTAATTTGTAGCGATCTAGCTTTGAGAGAAAACACAGCTGGTGTGCTAGGTGAGTAGTTCTTTTAGGGTTGTTTTCTGTATTCTAGTATATCTCCAGGCTGGCATTCTAGTGCTTCACAAATAGCTTCCAGGGTAGAAAACCGTACAGCCTTTGCCTTACCAGTTTTGAGTATTGATAAGTTAGCTGTAGTAATACCTACTTTCTCAGCGAGTTCATTGCTTTTCATGCCTTTTTGTGCCAGTACGACGTCTAGATTGATGTTTATAGGCATGAGTTATATGGTTAGGTCGTTTTCTTGTTGTATAAGTGCTCCGGCTCTTAGTGATTTAGTAACGTACCAGAAAATTACGCTTAGAATCAGTAGAAAATAACCACTACAGAATTCAAAAGAAAAAAATATTTTCCCTTCATACGGTATTAATATTCTAGAAATAAAACTCCACATAATTATGGAAAAGCCGGTAAGTTGTAACAGCTGACTACCACGATATAGTTTATGAATACAAGCTTTGCTGTAAAAATCACCTTTCATCATTTCTTTACTCATACCATGAAATTGAAGTAGTGTAAAGCAAGATATAATAAAGATGATTCCGTAGCCTAAAAAGTTTATCCATAAATTATTAATTTCCTTTTCATCAGTAAATTCACCAAAATATTGCCAATTTATAATAAAGGGAAGGGTAACCCAGAAGGGTAAAGTGATATAAAAAAGGATTGTAAACCAGACTCCTCTTATACTACTCTCTAGTTTTTTATTTTGCGATGCTTGCATAATTATATCGTTAATTCATTTTCTTCTTGAATAATGATCGATTCATTCATGATTTTGGAGATGATAATCAAGAATATACCAAAAGCCAAAAGTACAAATGCAGAGTCAAAAGAAATACCAAGGTGAACGCTGTTGGAAGAATCTGAAAGATCCATGTCTTTAACTATAGGCATTGTTACATATTTGTAAATGTAAGTAGGTAATTTTGTAATTAATAAACCGATCACACAAAACAATCCTGCCTTATATAAATGTACTTTAATAAGCTCATCAATAAATCTTTGCGGTGAGATACGGTAAGAAGCTTTTCTCAAATGATAAATCATTCCTAGAAAAAACCAATATCCTATCACAGATAAAGCTAGCACTAAATAAAACGTCCAGTGTATGTTATAAATGTCTTCACCAAAGTTGGTAAATTTCGTTGCTAATCCATCGGTAAAAAGGAAGAGTGTAAATGGCGCAAGAACTGCACTTATCCAACTGAAGAAATATACTAGCGTAAGTATTGCTCTTAAGGTACTGAGCCAAGTTATTTTCATAATAATTATTGTTTTTCAATAACAAACTTATCATATTATTATTGATTAACAATAATAAATTATCGAAAAATGATAATAAAATTCGTTAAACAGCTTAATATGTGATGTTTAATTTATTGAAATGTATTAAGGTAAAGTTTGATCTTTGATTTGTTTTCACAACCATAAAGCCCTTTTGCTTGGTCTATCGGCTGTGCCTAGCTCATCACCTACCTGTTTTGCTTTTTTAACAAGAAATTGTTTTTATTTTGATGTAATGGTAACTTGTATTTTTTGAGAACAACAAATAACCGAATACTAAAACACTTATTTTTGCATCATGCTTCCAGAAAAACTACAGACTCTTTTAGGTATGCGTTACTTCTCAGGGAGTTTACGTAAACTTACTGTAAACGATCATCTTATAGATTTCTCTTCAAATGATTATCTAGGTTTTTCTAAGATACATGTGTCACATAAAGCGCAATCTAATGGCGCTACTGGCAGTAGACTTATTTCTGGACATAGCGATTTACATAACCAGATAGAAGATCAAATTGCACAATTTCATAATGCACCAGCTGCTCTGCTATTTAATTCAGGTTATGATGCAAACATAGGTCTCGTACCTGCACTTACAGATCGAGCAGATTTGATACTTTTCGATCAACTCGTTCATGCTAGTATTAGAGATGGGATACAATTATCGCAGGCAAAATCTCTTAAATACCGTCATAATGATTTAAGACATCTAGAAATTTTGCTATCAAAATTTAGTGAGGCCGAGGGTCGACAGGTGTATGTGATCACAGAATCTGTGTTCTCTATGGATGGCGACATGCCAGATCTTAAGAAATTGATAGATTTAGTTAGCAGGTTTGATAACGCACATTTAATACTAGATGAGGCGCACGCACTAGGTGTTATAGGAAAAAATGGCGCCGGACTTGCACAACATCTCGATCTAGAGAATGATGTTTTTGCACGAGTTATGACCTTTGGTAAAGGTTTGGGATGTCATGGGGCAGCTGTTTTAGGTAGTGAAGATCTTAAAGAGTATTTGATTAATTATGCTCGCAGTTTTATTTATACCACAGCATTGCCAGAGCATTCATTGCAGTGTATTTTAAATGGGTACCTTACTTTGAGTCGTAGTGAAGATGTCATCTCTAGATTAACTAGTAACATTGAGTTGTTTAATAAACTGGTATTGCAAGCTGGATTGAGATTACGCTTTCGCGAAAGCGAGACCGCCATTCAAACTTGTATCATACCTAATAACGAGGTGGTAAAAAAAGCCGCATTTACGCTCCAAGAGAATGGGTATGATGTTAGGGCGATACTGTCACCTACGGTTAATAAGGGTGAAGAACGACTGCGTATATGTATTCATAATTTTAATACAGAAAATGAAATGAGTGGCATGCTACAATTACTTGCCAAAACTCTGAAAAACTTATGAGTAAATTTAAAACCATAGCCGTATTTGCTTATCCAGCAGAGGCTGTTGTAGTAAAAGGTAAGCTAGAGAGTGAGCAGGTAGAGGTTTTCTTAAAAGATGAGTTTACCGTTGCAACAGATCCATTTGCTACAAACGCTATAGGTGGTGTTAAAATGCTGGTGTATAAAGAGGATTTTATAAAAGCGATGGGTATTTTAGAACAATCTAATCCTGATTTATTAAAATATCGTGTAGAATATATAAAATGTCCCAATTGTGGAAAAACAGACGCTAGAGAAATACGAGATATTGAAACGGCACCTACCTTTGCAGATAAAATGAAAGCGGTTGTTTTAAACATCTTTCCTTTTTCTAATTCTTACAATTATCAGTGTAAGAGTTGTTATACAAAATTTGACGTGAATGAGTAAAATATTTATTACCGGTATCGGTACAGATGTTGGAAAAACAGTTGTTGCGGCTATAGTTACAGAATCACTTAATGCAGACTACTGGAAACCGATACAAAGTGGTCTAGAAGAAACTGATAAAGCGACTATCTCTACTTTATTATCAAATACAATAACTACTATACATCCAGAAGCTTATAGATTAGTGACACCTATGAGCCCGCACAAGGCTGCTCAAATAGATGGTGTTACTATCGATCTAGATAAAGTAATACGTCCTGATACTGAAAACACTCTGGTTATAGAAGGTGCGGGCGGTCTATTAGTTCCTTTAAATGATAAGGATACTATTGTGGATCTTATAATGCCAGAGGATAAAGTTATTTTAGTTAGTTCTGGTTATTTAGGTAGTATCAATCACACGTTATTGAGTGCGGCGCTTTTAAAATCAAAAGGACTCAATTGTGTAGGCGTTATATACAATCATGTAGATCTTGATGGTACAATTGAGGTTATTGAAAAAATGACTGGACTTAATACTCTAGGTCATATATCTAGAGAAGAAGAAATAAACGCGTCGGTAGTGGAGAAGTACGCTTTAAAATTTCAAAAAGCTTTAAAAGCATTATGATCAAAAAGGATATTCTAAAAAATGATGCCGATTTCATTTGGCATCCACTAACGCAACATAAAACGGCTAGTGAGCCTCTTGCGATTGCTCATGCAAAGGGTAATTATCTGTATGATTTTGATGGTAAAAAATACTTTGACGGTATTTCTAGCTGGTACACCTGTAGTTATGGGCATACAAATCCTGTTCTTACTGGCGCAATTAAGAAACAAGTAGATCAATTGCATCATGTGGTTTTTGCTGGTATGACTCATGAGCCTGTTGCTACATTGGGTGAGAAACTGATCGGTATCTTGCCAGATAACCAGCAAAAACTGTTCTTCTCTGAGAATGGTTCTACTAGTGTAGAGATAGGTCTTAAAATGGCTTTTCAGTATCACTTCAATAAAGGTGAGAAACGAAATATGGTAGTTGCCTTAGAAAATGGTTTTCATGGAGATACCTTTGGTGCCATGAGTGCTAGTGGTTTATCAGTCTATAATGGGCCATTTGAAGATTTTTTTATAGATGTGGTGCGTATTCCTGCTCCAACAAATGAGAATCTTCCTCAAGTTTTAGAATTAGTACACTCTCTTTTAGAAAAACACGAGATTTCTAGTTTTATTTATGAGCCGCTAGTTCAAGGAGCTGCAGCCATGCAACTTAATGATGCTGCTGCGCTGTCCCAAGTGATTAGAAAATTTCAACAACATGGAGTTATCGCCGTGGCAGACGAGGTGATGACAGGTTTTGGTAAAACAGGGACTTATTTTGCTAGTGATCAAATAGAAGCAAAACCAGATGTTATTTGTTTATCAAAGGCGCTCACCGGTGGTATCATGCCTATGGCAATTACTTCTTGTACACAAAAGGTGTACGATGCCTTTTATGATGATAATCTTGCCAAAGGATTATTCCATGGACATACCTATTCTGGTAATCCACTAGGTTGTGCAGTTGCTGCAGCTGCTATCGATTTATTAATCTCTGAGGGTATTCAAAGAGGTATAAAGAATATAGAAGCATCTAACAGAGTGTTTAAATCAAAAATTGAATCACATCATAATGTTTCCGCAGTTAGAACTAGAGGTGTAATACTTGCTATAGACCTTGCCATAGAAATGGAACGTTATGGAAATAAACGTAACGAGATGTTTCAGTGGTTTTGGAAACGTGGTTTGTTTTTAAGGCCATTAGGTAAAACAGTTTACATTGTGCCACCATTTACTACCACGTCAGCAGAATTGGACTTTATTTATCAATTATTAGAAGAGTTTTTAGATCAGATTAGTTAATCTAACAATCTGTGTTGAAACGGTATAAAAGAACTTATTAATAGATTTTTAATCTAAGTTCTTTTCACGATTTTTGCAGTCGTAAATAAGCTTGTGAAAAACCCTATATATATTAACGATGCAGCCATGGTAGCTGCGGTAGACTCTTTTAAAGATCAACAAGAAACTAGTTTTTTTAATAAAAAAGACAGTGCTTGGGTAGGTCCTATTTCTAGCGAAAAAGAATCTCAGTTAAATGCATTTTTAAAAGAAAATGAATCGTATAAATCCTTGGACCGTAGTGTACAACTGGCGTTATTATCCGCTAGATCTTTGAAAAATGTTCCATCACAAACGGGCATTAATATAGGTTCTAGTCGTGGTGCAACTGGTTTATGGGAAGAGTTTTATTCTCGCTTTCGCGAAAGCGGAACCGTACCAACGGCAACATCTCCATTAACTACACTAGGTAATATATCGAGTTGGGTAGCACAAGATCTAGGTCTTAAAGGAACTGCTTTTTCACATAGTATTACCTGCGCAACGGCATCTCATGCGATACTTAATGCTATTGCATGGCTAGAAAGTGGTATGGCGACTAGCTTTATAGCTGGTGGTAGTGAAGCGCCATTAACACCATTTACAGTGAGTCAAATGCAAGCTTTACGCATATATTCACGAGATACCGATCAGTATCCTTGTAAAGCACTGGATCTAGATAAGACTCAAAACTCCATGATATTAGGAGAAGCTGCTGCTGTGTTTTTACTTTCTAAAGAAGATAATAATAGTATAGCGAAAATCACAGGTTACGGAAGCGCTATAGAAAAACTAGCTAGTGCAACATCTGTAACCGCTAGTGGAGACTGTCTTCAAGAATCAATGAGGCAGGCAACACAGCATATGAATCTAGAAGATGTAGATGCAATTATCACTCATGCACCTGGAACAATAAAAGGAGATAAAGCAGAGTTCGTTGCGATTAAGAGCGTTTTTGGAGATCAATATCCGTGTTTATGTAATAATAAATGGCAATTAGGTCATGCGCTAGGTGCAAGTAGTGCGCTTAATCTAGCTATGGGAATAGAAATGTTGCAATCACAGAGTATGTTTACTGTTCCATTTTTAGCAGATTCATTTGTGAATCCGCGTGGAGATGTTAGAATACCTAAACGTATTTTAATCAACGCGACTGGCTTTGGTGGTAATGCGGTAAGTTTACTGATAGAAAAATAATACTAGAATTAAAAACTAATAATTTGATAATAATAAGTGCTTTCCTTTAACATTAATTCATTGTAGCTATTACTTAAGGAAACCTTATTTTTACCTTTTTAACGTAGAATACGATTATGAGACACGACTGGACTAAAGAAGAAATATTAGAAGTTTATAACAGACCTATTATGAATTTGTTATATGATGCGGCGACTATTCATAGAGAATTTCATAACCCTAATCAGGTACAAGTTTCTACGCTTCTTTCTATTAAAACTGGCGGTTGTCCAGAAGATTGTGGGTACTGTCCACAGGCAGCTCGTTATCATACCGACGTAGAAGGAAATGATTTAATGTCTGTGCAACAAGTAAAAGCACAGGCTTTAAGAGCAAAATCTAGTGGTAGTTCTCGTGTATGTATGGGAGCAGCATGGAGAAATGTAAAAGATGGGCCAGAATTTGACCAAGTGTTAGAAATGGTACGTACTATTAATAAATTAGATATGGAAGTGTGTTGTACTCTAGGTATGATCACTGAAAACCAGGCACACCGTCTAGCTGAGGCTGGATTATATGCTTATAATCACAACCTAGACAGTTCTGAAGAGTATTATAAAGAAGTGATTTCTACTCGTGGCTACCAAGACAGACTAGATACTATAGATAACGTACGTAAAACTAATGTTACCGTATGTAGTGGTGGTATTATAGGTATGGGAGAAAATATAGAAGATCGTGCAGGTATGTTAGTTGCACTAGCTAGTTTAAGCCCACAACCAGAAAGTACACCTATCAACGCACTTGTTGCCGTAGAAGGTACACCACTTGAGGAGCAACAACCTGTTTCTATTTGGGAAATGATACGTATGGTTGCTACTACGCGTATAGTAATGCCACAAACACAGGTAAGACTAAGTGCTGGTAGAACAGACATGTCTAGAGAAGGACAGGCGATGTGTTTCTTTGCAGGAGCTAATTCTATATTTGCAGGTGATAAATTACTTACCACACCTAATCCAGATGTGAATGAAGACATGAAAATGTTTGAATTATTAGGACTAGAGCCTATGAAACCATTTGTAAAAAAGGCACAACCAGAAACGGTAGAAGCTCAATATTCTGAATATAAGGATCAAGGTGAAAAGCCTAAATGGTCTCGTCCAGGTCACAAGATCGAGCGTAATGAGGAGGCTAAACAAGCTGGTAAAGCCGTTAAAGCATAGTTAACTACGTAGACTTTCTTTGTTTCATTACTTAAGTTTGTACGCTATTTATGCAACTCAACCTTAAACAAATACCGCGTGTTTCCACGATAAGTAAAGATGATTTTATAAAAAATTATCTCAAGCCACAGCGTCCTGTAGTTATTGAAAAATTAACTCAAGACTGGCCCGCTTATAAAAAATGGAATCTAGAATATATAACGCAAGTTGCTGGAGATAAAACCGTGCCTCTTTATGATGACCGTCCAGTAAAACATGACGAGGGTTTTAATCAAGCACACGCAGAGATGAAGATGTCTGAATATGTAGATCTTCTTAAAAAGAAACCTACTAATTTCAGAATCTTCCTCTATAATATTATGAGTGAGGTGCCGGCACTTCAGACAGATTTTAAATTCCCTAAATTAGGAATGCGATTGATCAAGGGTTTACCGATGATGTTCTTCGGTGGTACGGACTCTAAGGTTTTTATGCATTTTGATATAGATTTCACTAACATTCTTCACTTCCATTTCCATGGTAAAAAGAGATGTGTAATTTTTCCTCCAGATCAGTCGCCTTATTTATATAGAGTGCCACATTCTTTAATTGCTAGAGAAGATATAGATTTCTCAAATCCAGATTTTGAAAAATGGCCAGCTTTAAAACAGGCACAAGGTTTTGTATGTGAGCTTAATCATGGAGAGATGTTATACATGCCCGAGGGATACTGGCATTACATGCATTACCTAACGCCAGGGTTTTCTATAAGTTTGCGTTCTTATCCTAGAAAGATTAAAAATTTAAGTAAAGCGCTTTATAATTTACTGTTTATGCGTCATTATGATAACTTTATGCGCAAACGTAAAGGACAGGAGTGGATAGATTATAAAAATGAAAAAGCGATAATTAGAACCCACGAAAATCTAAATATCAAGGAATAAGCTCTACAGCTTTTGCATAAACTAGGTGGCTTTCCCAGCCTCTATAGAGCAGGTAATCGGCAAGTTTTTTACGCTTTTTATATTTATCATTTTCGGTAGTTATTTGTTGTAACCGCTTTCGCGAAAGCGTATCCAAAGCAATCTCATAATCGACATCAGCTATCTCTTTGAGTCCTATCTTTATAGTACGTTCATTAAGGCCTTTCATTTTAAGTTCGCGCACTATACGCACTCTTCCCCATTGTTTAATACGGAACTTACCTCGTGCAAAAGCCTCGGCATAACGTGTTTCATTCAAGAATTTGTGATGGATCAAGTGGGGTATGATTTCATCTATTGCTAGTTGAATAATACCCATGCTTTTTAATTTATCCTCCACATCTTTATGACAGCGCTCTTGATAGGCACAGTATCGCTCTATGGAACGAGTCGCTTCTTCTACGGTGTAAGAATCTTTGGGCATTTTTATTTATTCATATAATTCTATTCCAGTTTCTATAAGGTCGGTAGTCTTAAAGTCGAAAACTTGAATTAAAATGTTATTAACTACTTGATTGATTTTATTAATACGGTTTTTCATGATGAACATTTGACAAACAGGTGTTTTGGGAGGATGGATAAGGTTTGCGCAATATTCTCCATACATAGAGGACTTAATTTTAGAAACGTAATCATCATTTTCATTTGAAATAATCTTTACAGCAAACTTTGTCATATCTATAGAGCCTATATCCTCGTAATTAATAAGACTTTGTAGTCTGATTATCTCTATTCGAGGTATGTCATTTTGAAAAACTTGGTACGAAAACTCCAATAAAGGTTCTTTTTCTATTCTCATTAACTTTCTTCCTTCTTTTAAATCTCTTCTGAAAGTTCTTAAATATCTAAACATAATTTCTCTTGTTATTGGGTTATTCTTCTCTAACTATGAGCTGTTGTTTTTTAGTCTAATTTTTTCGTTTCTCACCTTTTACATATTTTCTAGAGTCCTCTGGAACTACATATAAATTAGGGTTAATACTTTTTATTTTCTCAATATTTAATTGAGATGTAATTTCATGATCTACTAGAAGATGAGTAAGTGTTTTACGGTTACCTATTTCTTTTGGAATTGATGGGATATTGTTGTTGTGTACCCATAATGTTTGTAATTTTTCTAGATGTAATACTTCATTAGGAAACTCTTTAAACCTATTAAAAGCGAGGCTTAGAAATGTTAAGTTATCTAATTTAGAAAAACTATCAGGTAAAGTTTTTAAATCATTATCTCCTAGTAAAAGGAAATCAAGCCTATTGAGATATCCTATTCCTTCAGGTAGTTCCTTTATTCTGTTAGAACCTAAATTTAATTCTTTCAGTAACTTTAAGTTTTTAATATTGTTAGGGATAGTTTCAATTTTTGAAGCGTTAGCTTTAATAGAGATCAAATTATAACATAAGCTTACTTCGTCCCTGATACGTTTGATTCCGCTTCCAGATATATCGAGAGCATTTAGTTTTTTTAAGTATTTTATTTCGATAGGCAAATCTTGGAGTTTGCTATTATTACTAACGCTTAGATAGCTTATGTTTTTGAGTTGACCTATTTCTTTGGGCAGTGCTCTTATATTTGAGGCTTCAATGGATAACCCTTTTAAATTTTTAAGTTCTTTTATGGAAGGAGGGAATTCTTTTAAATTAGAATAATTGATTGATAAAAATTCTAATTGTGGTAGTTGTGCTAGTTGTTGGAATAATTTATCAAAATCCTTAATTTTATTTTTAGAGAGAGATAATGCTTTTAACTTTTTAAATTTTGATATTGCGTCTGGGATTTTGTCCACTTGAGAAAAGCTTAAGTTTAAAATTTCAATATCCTTGTTTAAAGATTCCAACTCAATAACATTAGATCTTTTTGTTAAAGCTAGCTGTTTTCCATATAATGGTCTCATTAAGTTATCATACTGCAAGCCAATCTTTGTACGAATTTCTTGATTAAAGGAATCAAAATTATAATTTACAACTATCTCGTTGTAATCATTAATGTCTAGCTTACTATTCATTATCCGTTCTAGAAGTTTTTTGTTTTCTTCTAGTCCGTAATTGGGTAAGAATGCAGTGTCCCAAGCAGCACCTTCCTTGTTGTCAGCAAAATATTTTGGATAAATTTTATAATAATAAAATTGTTTAAATTTCTTTGAAGTGTGGTTATAACTTAGCAACTCCTCGTAGTTAAAGGCTGCTTGAGGGTAGTTTTTATTTAAGAATTGTGCGTTTGCTCGTAATTCAAGAGTGGCAGATGATATTCCATAAATATTTTCTAGTTTGTTTACCTCTTCAATAGCTTTGTGGAATTCGTTATTGTCTAGATAATTTAAATATTTTAATAATCTACCTGCACTGGAGGTTTTAAAACTGGTTAAGTATATGTTTAAATGACTCGTGATCTCTTTACTGTTTTTTATAGGGTCTTGTCTTTTTAAACACAGAGCCTTAGAAAAATGTAAGGCTGTGTCTTCAGGTTTTCTTCTTAATCCTTCGTTAACATACTTAAGTGCATCAACCCAGTCTTCATCATCAAGAGCTGTTTGATATTTTTCTATGAGTTCTGATTCTGAAAGATTCTTATTGCAAGAATTTAAAATAAGAAAACTGGCGCATATTATAAAGCAATTGAATATCCTCATAAATGAATATTATGAAATCAACTTCACTACATCTTTTGCAAAATAACTAGCTATTAAATCTGCTCCAGCTCTTTTAATAGCGATAGTTTGTTCCATCATTACGGCATCATGATTTAACCATCCTTTTTCTGCAGCAGCTTTAAGCATGGAATATTCTCCACTTACTTGATACACGCTTACAGGAACATCTACTTCGTTTTTAATATCTCTAACTATGTCTAGGTAGCATAATCCTGGTTTTACCATAACGATATCTGCTCCTTCATCAATATCCATTAAAGTTTCTTTTATGGCTTCATTACGATTTGCAGGATCCATTTGATAGGTTTTTTTATCTCCAAACCCTGGTGCGCTATCCAGTGCGTCTCTAAAGGGGCCGTAAAAAGCACTAGCATACTTTGCAGAATAACTCATAATTCCAGTATCTGTAAACCCTTCTTCCTCCAGTGCTTCTCTTATGTAAAGAATACGACCGTCCATCATGTCGCTAGGTGCGAGCATATCTGCACCAGCTTGTGCATGAGAAATACTCATTTGTGCAAGTACCTCGCAAGTAGCGTCATTAAGAATTTTGTTATTCTCTACTATTCCATCATGACCAAAACTAGAAAAAGGATCTAGAGCCACATCTGTCATTACATACATTCCTGGTGCAACATCCTTAACGGTTTTAATAGCTCGTTGCATCAGTCCATCTTTATTAATAGCCTCGGTCCCTTTGTTGTCTTTTAAATGGTCTGGTACTTTAACAAAGAGTAAGACGCTTTTTAATCCCATGTCCCATAATAATTGTACTTCTTTCTTTAAAAGATCTAGACTGTATCGGTAATAGTCCGGCATAGAGGCTATTTCTTCCTTGATGCCATTTCCTTCTACTACAAATAATGGTACTATAAAATCATTAGGTGAGATCAACGTTTGTTGTACTAAAGATCTTACTGCTGGGCTAGTTCTTAATCTTCTGTTTCTTCTTAATGGGAACATATCTATAGGTCTAATTTGTTAATTAAATTGAGGTAGTCCACCTCATAGTTAGGAATTTTCAAAGTTACCTTCTTTGCCGTATTTAATACAATTATAGAAGGGGTTTCGTTATTGTTACTGTCGTGTTGTTTAAATTTTTCTTGGATAAGTTGGTTAATCAGTAATGCCTCATCAAAGGAGATTGTTTTTCTTACCACACTATCATTTGCTTTGTAAACTAAAATGTCTTCAATAAAACTCATTGATTCTACCCTTGCATCTGTCAGATGATACTCGATAGTAAAATCTTTGCTTTCAAAAATAGAATTCATGTTTTCGATAGTAGGTTCTACTTCTTGTGTGCATGACGCAAGAAGTATAATGCTCAGTAAGAGGATTAATTTTTTCATGATTTGTTTATTTTATCTTCTTTTAAAAGCTTTGATAAGAAAGGTGTTTCTAGTCTTTCTTCAACACTACGCTACTTGCCTGTGCGGTACACATCACAGTTAAGTCTGCAATGTTAACATGCGGTGGTCGCGTTACGGCAAATAGAATAACCTCTGCAACGTCTTGTGGTTGTAACGCCATGTAACCTTGATACACTTTGTCTGCTCGTTCTGTATCTCCTTTAAATCGCACCTCACTAAAGTTAGTCTGTACCAGTCCTGGATTTACAGCACCTACTCTTATATTATATGGGTTTAAATCCAGTCGCATACCTGTAGTGATAGCATCTACAGCGTGCTTAGAACCGCAATATACGTTACCGTTAGGATAGACCTCTTTACCAGCGGTAGAACCTATGTTGATGATATGTCCGTTTTTACGTTCTCTCATTTTAGGTATAATCGCATGACTTACATAAAGCAATCCTTTTACATTTATATCCATCATAGCGTCCCAATCTTCTAGGTTACCTTTATCTATAGGGTCCAGTCCATGAGCGTTACCTGCATTATTTATTAGGATATTGATCTCATTAAAAGGGAATTCTGTAAGACTGTTAATTTGTTCTTCTACTTTTTCTTTATCACGTACATCAAAGCATAAAGTCTCCACAGGAACGAGTTCAGAAAGCTCTTCTTTTAATTCGGCCAGCTTCTCTTCGTTACGTCCACAAAGTACAAGGGCATAATTGTTATCGGCTAGAGTTTGTGCGGTTGCCAGTCCTATTCCACTAGTTGCGCCAGTAATTAAAGCAGTTTTCATATCAGGTTCTTTGTACAAAAGTAGGGAAAAGGTGTTAGCAAGATGTTTATTTTAACCTCGCTTTCGCGAAAGCGGTAACGTTAACAATCGATAACATAAAAGTATACTTCTGTGAAGTTTATCAATTAGACCTTCTTTAAATTTGGTAGTCACAGAGGTAGGGCTAATTTTAACAGCTTTTAAACAGTTCAAAATTTAATGTTTGGACATTTTTGCAATTAATAAGATTAAAGAAAATACTATTATGGATCAACAAAGCACGCAGGTAGATATTGCGAGTATCAATGAAAAGGTAGCACAAGAAAGCCAGTTCGTAGAATTACTTGTTAATGAAATGAACAAGGTAATTGTAGGTCAACAATACATGATAGAACGATTGCTTATAGGTCTTTTAGGTCGCGGGCACATTCTATTAGAAGGTGTACCTGGACTAGCAAAGACACTTGCTATTACGACACTTTCTAAGGCGGTAAGTGGTTCTTTTTCAAGAATACAGTTTACACCAGATTTATTACCGGCAGATGTTGTGGGGACATTAATCTATAACATGAAGGATGGTGAATTCAACATCAAGAAAGGACCTATTTTTGCAAACTTTGTCCTTGCAGATGAGATAAACCGTGCGCCAGCAAAGGTGCAAAGTGCTCTACTAGAAGCCATGCAAGAGAAGCAGGTTACTATAGGTGATGAGACTTTTAAATTACAGAAACCGTTCTTAGTAATGGCAACTCAAAACCCAGTAGATCAAGAAGGTACTTATCCATTACCAGAAGCGCAAATGGACCGTTTTATGTTAAAAACGGTAATAGATTACCCAACTATTGCAGACGAGCAATACATCATGCGAGCAAATCTAAAAAAAGACTTTACAGAGCCTAACGCTGTAGTGTCTGTAGAGCAAATTTTACGCGCTCAAGATGCGGTAGAAATCGTATATATGGACGAGAAGATCGAGAAGTATATTCTAGATATCATATTTGCGACTCGTTATCCGGAAAAATATAATCTGGCAGACTTGAAGCCGTTGATCTCATTTGGAGCATCACCTCGTGGATCTATTAACCTTGCCAAAGCTGCAAAATGTTATGCATTTATTAAGCGACGTGGTTATGTTGTGCCAGAAGATGTGCGTGCAGTAGTACTAGACGTATTGCGTCACAGAATAGGTATTACTTATGAGGCCGAAGCTGAGAACTACACAACTGAAGATATAGTAAACAAGATCGTAAACACGATCGAGGTACCATAGTTCTATTGAAATAAAATCAATAGGTGTTGATTCTTGAAAAAATAGAGTCGTTCATAATCTATTGATGCTGATAAAAAATCAATTTCAATTAACTGATATAGAGTACACGCTGTATGAATACACAAGAACTTCTTAAAAAAGTACGTAAAATCGAGATCAAGACTCGTCGTTTAAGCGACGCAGTATTTGGTGGCGAGTATCATAGTGCTTTTAAAGGTCGTGGAATGACTTTTAGTGAGGTGCGACAGTACCAGTTCGGTGATGACGTACGTAATATAGACTGGAATGTAACTGCTCGTTATAGTGAGCCATATATAAAGGTATTTGAAGAAGAGCGCGAGCTTACCCTCATGCTGGTTGCAGACATAAGTGGGTCGACACTTTTTGGTACACAAGAGCAAATTAAAAAAGAGATCATTACAGAATTGTGTGCAACACTAGCTTTTAGTGCGATGCAGAATAATGATAAGGTAGGTTTGCTTCTATTTTCTGATCAGGTAGAATTGTTCATTCCGCCTAAGAAAGGGAAATTTCATATTCTTAGAATTATACGAGAATTGCTAGAATTTCAACCTAAAGGTAAGGCTACAGATATAGCAGGAGCTTTAAAGTTTCTAGCTGGTGTGCTTAAGAAAAAAGCCATCGTTTTTGTGATGTCAGATTTTATGAGCACCGATTATAAAAAGACATTACAAATAGCAGGTCGCAAACACGACGTCACAGGAATTAGAGTTTATGATGAGCGTGAGACGGTCATGCCTAAAATGGGTCTAGTCCAGTTTAAAGATCAAGAAACAGGGCAATCACAATTGATTAATACCAGTTCTAAATCTGTACGTAATAAATATGCAGCTTATCATAAAGAGAGCGCTGCCTATTTTAAAGAAGCATTTACTAGATCTGACGCAGGCGCTATAGATCTAGAAACTAGAGAGAATTACACAAAGAAATTATTAGGATACTTCAAAGCACGATGATTAAAAAACTAGTATACATATTATTTTTATTATGCGTTGCCATAACTACAGCCCAGACTCAGGATAAAACTGAGGTGTCTACAACTGTAGATCGGGACCTTATTAAAATAGGTGAAGAAGTAAAACTGGGCATAAGTGTCGATGCAGATCTGGGAGATTTGATCATCTTTCCAGAGCAGCAAACCATGGGCGCACTAGAGGTGTTACAAAGTTATCCTGTAGACAGTCTAAGAATAGCAGATAAAATTAGACTCTTTAAACAGTATGGCGTAACACAATTCGATTCTGGTGATTACTGGGTGCCTAGATTAGAAATTCTTAAAAATGACCGTCGTTTAAAATCAGACTCTATACTTATAAGTGTGCGTGAGGTAGAAGTAGATACTACTAAACAAGGTATGTTCCCTATCAAGGGTTATGTAGATATAGAAGATAAATCTACAGCATCTTATGGATGGATGTGGTGGTTGTTACTTTTAATACCAGTTATTATTGCTGTTGTTTTGCTTACGCGAAAACGAGAAGAAAAAACCTATGAAGAGACGTTACAACCTTATGAGTGGACTAAGTATCGTTTAAAATTACTAGACGAAGGCTCTTACTTAGATAACCGCCAGTGGAAAGAATATTATACAGAGCTTACCTATATTATAAGAAGGTATATAGACTCTAAGGTTTATGGTCATACACTAGAAAGTACAACAGGACAGCTAATAAAAGAATTGAAAATAGCCATGTCAGAAAAAGGCATGCATATTACAGATAAAACGCAATCTCGATTAGAAGAAATTCTTCAAAAAGCCGATTTGGTAAAATTTGCAACCGCTAGTGGTGACGCAATAAGTGCCAAAGAAGATAGACAGCGCACCATGGAAATTATCAATAATATCCATCAAGTATTGCCACCGCCTACTGAAGAAGAGCTGATGCAAGATGCGCGTTATAGACGTAAACAAGAAATAAAAAAACGTACTCGCAATATATTGATAGGTGTCGGTATAGGAATCGTTGCACTTGCTATTGCCATGGGAATATGGAGCTATGTCATAGGTTTTGATAATGTAAAAGATAAAGTGTTCGGTAACGCACAACGCGATCTTACAGAGCAAACCTGGTTAACTAGTGACTACGGTATGCCGCCTGTTCAATTAAACTCGCCAGATATTTTAGTACGTCAGGACACGACTTCATTAGGAGATCAATTTAAATTGATGTCTACATCTATAGATCAGTTTGCAACAGGTGATATATCTGATGACTTTTACGTAGGTGTTATCACTTTCACATTAAAAGGAGACGGTTTTAAAGAAGATGACCAGTTGCCACCTGCCGTAGTACGAGATAACATGACCAAAGTTCTTGATGGACTAGGTGCTACAGATATTCTTATGCTAGAAGATGAGGTAGAGATAAATGGTGTAAAAGGTGTCTCTCTAGATGGTACTTATAAACTAGATGATAAGGATTATGAATACGAGATTCTTATGATGGCAAATAAAATAGGTATAGATCAAATTATCATTAGTAACTTAAAAGATGATGAGGAGAATCGCGATCGTGAGTACGGTAGAATATTGAGAGAAAGAGTTAGAAGTTCAATTACGTTCCCATCCTTTGACGATGGTAAAAAGAAAGAAAAGGAATGATGGACTGGTTTACAAATATCAAATTTGCTTCACCAGAGATGTTTTGGTTGTTGCTGCTTTTACCGCTAGCGATAGGTTTTTACATCTGGACTTTTAGAAGGCAAAATGCACAGGTTAAGGTGTCTACTATTAAAGGTTTTCAACCAGGCAGATCTTTATTAGGTAAATTAAGACCTGTATTGTTTTTATTGCGTTTACTTGCATTAGCCTTAATTATTGTGGCGCTAGCAAGACCACAAACTACAGACGTTACCACAAAGACTAAAACTACAAATGGAATCGATATAGTTCTTGCGGTAGATGTAAGTGCAAGTATGCTGGCTCGAGATTTTGAACCTAATAGATTAGAAGCAACTAAGGAAGTCGCTGCAGATTTTATAAACGGTAGGCCTAGCGATAGGATAGGAGTCGTGGTTTATGCAGGAGAAAGCTACACTAAAACACCTATTACTACAGATAAAACCATATCACTTAAGGCAATTAAGGATATTAAATTTGACGGTGTTCTAGAAAATGGTACAGCAATAGGAATGGGGCTCGCCACAGCAGTGAACCGACTTAAAGAAAGTGAGGCGCTAAGTAAAGTGATTATTTTAATGACCGATGGGGTCAATAATAGCGGTTTTTTAGATCCTAAAATAGCAAGTGAGCTGGCTGTAGAATTTGGTATTAAGGTTTATACTGTAGGGATAGGTACTAATGGTAATGCGCCATCTCCATATGCACAATTACCTAACGGCAGATTTCAATTTAAGATGGCGCCAGTAGAAATCGATGAAGAATTAATGAAACAAATTGCTGCAGATACAGGTGGTAAATACTTTAGGGCAGATAATAATAAGAAACTAAAAGAAATCTATGCCGAAATTGATAAGCTAGAAAAAACAGAAATCGAACAATTTGAATTCTACAATGTAGAAGAAAAATACCGCGACCTAGTTTTACTAGCATTGATGTTAATAGGTGTAGAGATGTTATTGAGATATACCATTTTTAAAACGGCGGCTTAATTGATTGCAACTTTAGGTTGATTTAAAAATAAGCATCCGTTTAATCAATTGAAACTTTAAAATAAAAATGCTGCCACTCATTAAAAAAGAGAATAACGGCGACTAATAAATACGAACAAGTGTATATACTAGAAGAAAAAATATATTTCTGGCTTTTGTGTCTTATCCCAGTATTAGTGGTTCTATTTATAGGACTTTCTTTCTGGAGGTATCGCGCACAAAAAAAATATGCCACAAAAAAGATGCTGGGCCATTTAATCCCAGATAGATCTTGGTTTAAACCTGTATTAAAATTAGTAACTGTGTGTATGGGTATAACCTTTTTAATACTTGCACTAGTAAACCTCAAAGCAGGCGAAAAACTAGAAACAGTAAACCGAGAAGGTGTAGATATAGTTTTTGCAGTAGATGTTTCTAAATCTATGTTGGCCGAGGATATCGCGCCTAGTAGATTAGAAAAATCACAAAGACTCGTTACCGAAATTATTAATAACCTAGCTAGTGACCGTATAGGACTAATAGCCTATGCTGGTAGTGCCGTGCCCCAACTACCTATAACCACAGACTACGGTAGTGCACGATTATTTCTTCAATCTCTCAATACCGATTTAATATCCAGTCAAGGAACAGCAATTAATGAAGCAATTCAACTGGCTGAGAGTTATTATAGCGACCAGACAGAAGCAGCAAAAATATTGGTAATCATAAGTGATGGAGAAGATCATGAAGGTGATAGCGCTTCAGTTGCTGAGGCTGCTGCAGAAAAAGGAATACGCATCATAACCATAGGTGTAGGTACAGAAAAAGGTGGTACCATACCTATTAAAGTTAATGGCGTTGTTAGAGAATTTAAAAAAGACAGAGACGGTAAAACTGTAATTACTAAGTTAAATGCAGAAACCCTTAAAGAAATAGCTAGCGCTGGTAACGGTGCTTATATAGACGGTACGGTTACTGCAACAGTAATAGAAGAATTAAAGGAGCAGCTATCAGGTATAGATAAGGTTGCCTTTGATTCCCAACAATATTCAGATTTTGAATCCCAATTCCAGTGGTTTTTAGGCTTTGGATTGTTCTTCTTATTTTTAGATATATTTTATTTAGAGAAGAAAACAGGATGGCTCAAAAAATTAAACTTGTTCAATGAGTAAGATGATGATGAAACAGATAATAGTAGTTTTAGTGTTTTTGGGTGGTTACGCTTTCGCGAAAGCGCAAGAAAAACCATCTATAGATCCAGTTTATGAAAATGAGATTGCCAAAGCTCAAGCATACGCAAAGGAAGGAAATTTTAACCTAGCCGAAGCAGCCTATAAAAAGGCTAAGGCCGTAAATCCTAAAGCGGCAGATGCTGCTTATAATCTAGGGAATCTTTATTACGATCACACAAAAAAATATAATGCGTCTAATAATTATATAGCTGCTGCCGAGGCTGCTACCACTAAAGAAGAGAAGCATAGAATTTACCACAATCAGGGGAATTTATTACTAGAAAATAAGGAGTATAAAAAAGCAGTTGAGGTTTATAAAAAAGCTTTGAGAAATGACCCTACTGATGAAGAGACACGTTACAATCTTGCGCTAGCCAAAAAAGAGGAAGAGAAGCAAGGCGGCGGCGGTGGCGGTGGCGACGATGAGAATGATAAGAAGGACGACAGCGAGAGTGACGACCAGGATAATAAAGAAGGAGATAAGGATAAAAACTCTGACGGTAAAAACGACGGCAAGGAAAACGAGAAAGAAGGTGACGATAAGAAAGGTGATGGAGAAGGAGATAAGGATAAAGACGGTAAACCTAAAGACGGAAAAGATGGAGACGGTGAGCCTAAAAAACAAGATCAAAAAGCACCACAACGTGTAGAAGGTAAAATGACGCCACAACAAATTAGTCAAATACTGGAGGCGATGAATAATGAGGAGCAAAAAATAAGAGATAAAGTAAATGCTAAGAAGGCTCAAGGGCCAGCTAAGAAATCAGAAAAAGATTGGTAATGAAACATTTGATTTATATACTATTTCTTTTGAGCAGCTATTTGACCTTTAGTCAGGTAGAATTTACTGCAAATGCAAGTCGTACTAGAATTGCGGTTAATGAAAGGTTGCGCATTGAATTTAAAATGAATGTAGATGGTGATAATTTTACACCACCTAATTTTGTTGGATTTCAGGTAGTTGCTGGTCCTAGTCAGGCAGTTTCTCAAAGTTGGGTAAATGGTAAAAGCAGTATGACAAAGTCATATACATATGTTTTAAAACCTACTAAAACAGGTAAGTTAACCATACAACAAAGTGTGATGACTTATAACGGTAATGAGTATAAGACTATACCTCAAGTTATTAATGTTACTGGCGCCGTGGCACAACCTAAAGGTCCAGATGATCAATCTATAAGTGTAGAAGATAGTATACACCTAGTTGCCGAAGTGTCAGATGCTAACCCTTACCTTAATGAAGCTATAAGAGTAGTGTACAAGCTTTATGTTTCTAATGAAACTGGTGTTACTGGATGGAATGAGCTGGACAGTCCTAAGTATAGAGATTTCTGGTCGCAAAATATTGATAACCGTAATAGACAGGTGAAAAATGGAACCTATCAGGGACAGCCTTATAGATACCTAGTATTACGAGAAGCTGTTTTGTATCCTCAAAAAACAGGTAAATTAGAGATAGAGCCATTAACACTAGATGTTCAAGTACAAATACCGACTAGTAGAAGAGACTTTTTTGGTAGACCTTATACAACAACAGTAAGTAGAACGGTAAGCGCAGGTAAAAGAGCTATTACAGTTAAAAACTTACCTGCTATAGGTAGGCCAGCAAGTTTTACAGGAGCAGTAGGAGAGTTTGATTTTAAGGTAGAAACAGATAAAGCACAATTAGACGCAGGAGAAAGTCTTACTGCTACGGTAGGTGTTTCTGGTTCTGGAAATTTAAAATTAATGGAACTGCCTAAGTTGAAAGCACCACAAAGCCTAGAGGTTTATGATCCTGAGCGCATTAATAAGGTGACTACAAATATTTATGGTATGCGCGGTAGTATTAAAGATTCTTATATCGTAGTACCTCAATACGGTGGTAAATATGTTATACCACCAGTGGAGTTTTCTTATTTTGATCCTAAAAAAGAACAGTATATTACTAAGTCTAGTGGCGAGATATTATTAATGGTAGAAGGTGATGCTCCTACCACTGCAAGTAATGATACTGCCGTTGCTAGTGAGAGTGAATCTAAAAATTTGATTAAAAGCAATGTGCCATTTGCATTCATTAAAACAGATACACAATTAATAGATAAGACAAAAAGCTACTTCTTTAATACAACTACCTATTGGGCTATTCTAGGAGGCTTATTATTAATCTTACCTGTCGTGCTATTGTACCGTGGGCAAGTAGAAAAACGCAGTGCAGATGTGGATGGTAATCGCATAAGAACCGCAAATAAGTTGAGCAAGAAATATCTTAGTACGGCAAAGAAAAACTTGGGTAATCACGAGTTATTTTACATTTCACTAGAAAAATCTTTACATAATTATTTGAAATCTAAACTTCATATTCAAACGGCAGACATGTCTAAGGATAAGGTAGATGAGTTGTTAGATCAAAGAAATGCTAGTCCGACGACTAGAAAAGAATTTAGTGAGTTGCTAGCTAGTTGTGAATTTGCTCGTTACACTCCATCGTCTGAGGCTAGTATGAAAGAAGATTATGAAAAAGCTGGTAGAGTATTAAATGATATAGATAAACAATTAAAGAAGTAAGATGAAGAAGATGTTATCCATATTGTTGCTGCTTTTTGTGTTTATAGGTAATTCACAAGAGTCTTTTGAGGCAGCTGCGTTCACAAAAGCAAACGAGGCGTACACAGCAGAAAACTTTGACCTTGCTATTGCTGGTTATGAGCAAATACTTAAAACAGGAAAGCACAGTGCTGAGGTTTATTTTAATCTAGCAAATGCTTATTATAAAATTAATGCTGTAGGACCAGCGGTTTATAACTTTGAAAAAGCACTTCAGTTAGATCCAGAAAATGCAGATATACAGAACAATCTCAATTTTGCTAATCAGATGAAAATTGATGCGGTAGAAGATACTCGAGTGGAAAGTATAGGATCTAACTTAGAAAAATATGTTACCTCTTTAAGTGTAGATGAGTGGGCTTACTTTAGTATTCTACTAGTTTTGTTTACCGTTTTGATGGCGGTATTTTATTTCTATGCACATACAGCAGGTAAAAAAAGACTGTTTTTTATTTTTACGTTTGTAGGTATTCTATTTTCTGCATTAGCTATTTATGCGGCTTTTTATTCTAAAGATCATTTGAACAAAGAACAATATGCCATAGTGTACACGGCAGAGTTTATTACGAGAGAAGAACCTAAAGAAACTGCCAAAGAGAGTTTCATTCTTCATGAAGGTACTAAGGTGGAAGTGCAAGAAGAATTTAATGACTGGGCATTAGTTTCTTTGTCTAATGGTAATAAAGCATGGATGCCTCTCGATAAGATTAAAAAATTATAAAATTTAATCTTTTACTAATCTTTAAACACCTTTTCCTATCTTACATTTATTGCAGTAACTTTAATCTATTGCTTGTAGCAATTTGATATGTATATTTTAATAAAGTAGAGATATGTTTAAACATCTTAAAGGAGATTTATTCGGTGGTTTAACCGCAGGAGTAGTAGCATTACCACTGGCACTTGCATTTGGTGTACAGTCCGGTATGGGAGCAGTTGCAGGCCTGTACGGTGCTATTTTTATTGGTTTTTTTGCATCATTATTCGGTGGTACTAGCACACAAATTTCTGGACCTACCGCACCTATGACTGCTGTTAGTATGGTAGTCATCGCAGGAATAGTACAAGTTTATGAAGGTGAACTAGCAAATGCTTTACCAGCTATTCTAGCAGTATTTATTATGGCCGGTATCATGCAAGTCTCTTTAGGGATTTTAAAACTGGGTAAATACATCAAATACATACCTTATCCAGTAGTTTCTGGATTCATGACAGGAATAGGTGCGATTATTCTTATCACACAAATTTTACCAGCTATAGGTTACTACCCTGCCGAGGATGATCAGTTTATAGAAAAGTACAACCCAATCGCAAGAGAAGTAGTATTACAAAATATAATTAAAGATCAAGTAGACGGTAAACTACTCGTAATAGAAAACCTAGAAGCCACAGTTGAAAAAGCAAAAGAAATCACGCCAGATCAAATTCTCGCAGAATCTAAAACACAGGCCAAAAAAGATAGTAGTGGAGTTCTAGGAACATTGAAAACATTACCTACCGCCATTCAAAAAATCAACTGGTTAGAATTAGGGCTTACCTTGTTAACCATATTTATAATTTTTGGCTTTAAACGTATAACTACTACTATACCTTCTACATTAGTAGCCCTTCTAGGTGTCTCTATCGCAGTATATTTTATAGGTCTAGATGTGCGTAAGATAGGAGAAATACCGACAGATTTACCTATGCCTAATTTTGCTATAATAACAGATTTTAATCTCGGTACCGTCGCTCCATACATTTTCACTGCTCTCACACTAGCTTTTCTAGGCGCTATTGATTCTCTACTTACCAGTGTAGTGGCAGATAATATGACTAAAACCAGACACAACCCTAATAAAGAACTCATAGGTCAGGGAATAGGTAATAGTATAGCGGCTTTCTTTGGTGGTATTCCTGGCGCAGGAGCAACCATACGTACGGTAGTAAACATTAATTCTGGCGGTAAGACTAGACTGTCAGGTATGATAGCCGCTGTGATGTTACTTATTATAGTTGTTGCTCTAGGTGGTTTTGCTGAGAATATTCCTAGCGCTGTACTTGCAGGTATATTAATAACCGTAGGTATAGGTGTTATGGATTATAAGGGTCTTAAAGTATTAAAATCTATTCCTAAAAGTGATATTGTCGTCATGTTTGTTGTCTTGATTCTCACCGTTTTTTGGGACTTAGTTTATGCAGTGGGAATAGGGCTAGTCATAGCTAGTTTAATTTTCATGAAAAAAATGGGAGATTCTAATAACCATAAGTCTGCTATTAAGAAACTGTCTGATGTTGAAAATCTAGATCATGCAGACTATTCTCGCATACCGATTAAACTAAGAGAAGAGATTTTCATTAAAGAACTTTTTGGACCTATGTTTTTTGGATATACTAGTGATTTTCAATCCATGTCTAGAGATGTTCCAAAATATGCTACTCATGCTATTATACGTATGAAAAAAGTACCATTCATAGATCAATCAGGACTTTTTGCTTTTGAAGACGTATTGCAAAATCTTATTCAAAAAGGAATCCAGCCGTTGCTAGTATCCGTGCAAGAGCAGCCTTTATATAGATTAGAAACTATAGATATAATTCCTGATTTAATAGGAAAGGAACATGTTTTTGAAGATTATGAGGACTGTCTCAAATGGATAGTGGAGCATGTAGAAGACACGGTGCCAGCTATAGAAGAGTAGATAGAAATTGTTCTCGCTTTCGCGAAAGCGGAAACGTCATAAATATGAATTGTAAATAATAAGATTAAAGAAATCAAAAGTCACTGTGCAAGTCTTTATTTAATAAGAAGCACAAAGTCTTAGAGATTAATAAATTCTTTGTTATCGCGCTGTTTGCATGCGATATTGATAAATTTATTGCTTTAAAAAAATGGTATCTTTGATCTCCAAATAAATTATATGGATCAGACCAAAAAAATTGCTGTAATAGGTGGTGGTAGCTGGGCGACAGCCATAGTAAAAATGCTTTGCGAAAACCTCGATACCGTTTACTGGTACATGCGTAGTGATTATGCTATCGAGCACATAAAACGCAATGATCACAACCCTAACTATTTAAGCTCTGTAGAGTTTAAGGTAGATCAATTGCATCTTTCTAGCGATATTAATGAAATTATAAGCCTGGCAGACCTTTGCATCTTTGCAGTGCCTAGTGCTTTTGTATATAAAGAATTAGAAAATCTAACGGTATCTCTTAAAGATAAAATCATCTTTAGTGCTATTAAAGGAATTGTTCCAGAAACTGGACTTATAGTAGGAGAACATTTTCATGAGCATTATGATATAGAATTTGAGAACATAGGTGTTCTTACAGGACCATGTCATGCAGAAGAAGTTGCCCTAGAAAGACTTTCTTATTTAACTATCGCATGTGCTGACGAGGTAAAGGCAAAATTTCTTGCTGAGAGAATAGAAAGTGACTACATTAAATGTAAAATAAGCGATGATATTATAGGTACGGAATATGCTGCAATGCTTAAAAATATCTATGCTATCGCAGCAGGAATTGCTCACGGTCTAGGTTATGGAGATAATTTCCAAAGCGTATTGATGAGTAATGCCATACGTGAGATGAAACGTTTTATCAAAAAAGTACATAAGATGAAACGTAATATTAACGATAGTGCCTACCTAGGTGATTTACTTGTGACAGGTTATTCTGGTTTTTCGCGCAATCGCTTATTCGGTAATATGCTAGGTAAAGGATATACAGTTAGAAGTGCACAAATGGAAATGAGCATGGTGGCCGAAGGTTATTACGCCACTAAAAGTGCTTTTAAAATTAATGAAGAAAAAGGAGCTAAAACTCCTATCCTAGATGCCGTTTACAGCATCTTATACGACAATAAAAACCCTAAAAAGGTATTTAAAAAACTGGCTGATAAGCTGGACTAAACCAAAACTATACAATGTCAACACTTGCAAAAGATTTTGGGATGGATGTTGCTCTAGAGCAATTGGGTCTCAAAGAAACAAATCACGGTACGTCTACTGGTAACCATCATTTCGGTAATGGAGCTACTATCACTTCTTCATCTCCTGTAGATGGTGCGGTAATAGGTAAGGTAACTACTACAACTCAAGAAGATTATGAGAAAGTAGTGGCTAGTGCCCAAGCCGCTTTTAAAGACTGGAGAATGAAGCCTGCACCATTACGTGGTGAGATCGTACGTCAGTTCGGTGAAGAATTAAGAAGATTAAAAGAACCTCTAGGTAAACTTGTTTCTTATGAAATGGGTAAATCTTATCAAGAAGGTCTTGGAGAAGTACAAGAAATGATAGACATCTGTGATTTTGCAGTAGGTCTTTCTCGTCAGTTGCACGGTTTAACGATGCATTCTGAGCGTCCAGGACATAGAATGTACGAGCAGTACCATCCACTAGGGATAGTAGGTATTATAAGTGCATTTAACTTTCCAGTGGCAGTTTGGGCATGGAATACAGCTCTTGCATGGATAAGTGGAGATGTTTGTATCTGGAAACCGAGTGAGAAAACACCTCTTTGCGGTGTTGCCTGTCAGAATATAATTGCGACAGTTCTTAAAAATAATAACCTGCCAGAAGGAATCTCTTGTCTAGTAAATGGAGATTACAAAGTAGGAGAAATGATGACTACAGATAAGCGTGTGCCACTTATTAGCGCAACTGGTTCTACTCGCATGGGTAGAATAGTAGCTAGTAAAGTAGGTGAGCGTCTAGGTAAATCATTATTAGAATTAGGTGGTAACAATGCAATAATAGTTACTCCAGATGCAGATGTTAAGATGACTGTTATAGGTGCTGTTTTTGGTGCTGTAGGTACTGCAGGACAGCGTTGTACTTCTACACGTCGTTTAATCATTCATGAATCTATGTATGATAAAGTAAAAGACGCAGTAGTTGCTGCTTATGGACAGCTTAAAATAGGTAATCCACTAGATGAGAATAATCACGTAGGGCCTATTATTGATAAAGATGCTGTTGCTGGTTATAATAACGCTCTAGAGCAAGTTGTAAAACAAGGTGGTAAAATACTAGTAGAAGGTGGTGTGCTTTCTGGTGCTGGTTATGAAAGCGGTTGTTATGTAAAACCTGCTATTGCAGAGGCTACTAACGACATGCAAATCGTACAACACGAGACATTTGCTCCAGTGTTATACTTATTAAAATATTCTGGTGATGTAGAAAACGCACTAGATTTACAAAATGGTGTTGCACAAGGATTATCAAGTGCGATCATGACTAATAATTTAAGAGAAGCAGAACACTTCCTTTCTCAAAGAGGATCTGACTGTGGTATCGCAAACGTAAACATAGGTACTAGTGGTGCTGAGATAGGTGGAGCCTTCGGTGGTGAAAAAGATACCGGTGGTGGACGTGAGTCAGGATCTGACGCATGGAAAGTCTACATGAGAAGACAGACCAACACGATCAATTATACTACAGAATTACCTCTTGCTCAAGGGATTAAATTTGATCTAGATTAAGTAGCAAAGAGATGGATTAGTAATTGTCTTTCCAGAAAATTTGGCGAGATAATAATTAATTTAAAGAGAATGGTTGTTCCAAATTTATCTGGAATCTCTTGATGTTATCGCAATCTATAAATTTTAAAAGTATCATGCTTTTATAAAAACCGCCTTAGAAATAAGGCGGTTTTTACTTTTAGATTGTTAGATAAATTAACATTTTATACCCATTAAGGGGTATTGTTTGTTGATTCTATTTGCTTTAGTTTTGAAATAACTAACCTGTTTTTTTAATATGAACACCAAAACACCAAAACACCAAAACACCAAAATGGACTGAATTTGTCTGTTTTTTGCTATTATCACTAAGTCTGTCATTGATAAGCTGTGAAGAAGACTCTGTTAATGTAGAACAACAGGAAGTAACACAAAAAGCGATTTTTGAAACCGCTCAGCTTAATAAAAGAGATATTATAAACCGTATTGGTCTTCAAGATGCTCTATCTAAGGCAAAAGAACAACTTATACCATCTGTACAATTGAAGTCAGCTGTTTATGATAGTTTGAATAATATCTGGATAGACGAAGATCATATAAGTTATGTGTCTAGTGGAGATTATGAGAGTTATACTTTTGGAATCTTAGATAGTGATACTACAAAGCTTAAAAACTTGTTGTTTTCAAAAAAAACGAACTCAACTTATACTTCGTTTCTAATTACTTATGATCTTAATTATATATCGAAGCAAGATATAAGAATGGGTTCAATACCATTTGATTTTTCAGAATATATAAATTATCAAGAAATAACTACTAGTTTTCAACTTAAGACAGGTATTGTGATAGGTGGTTATGGTGGCTGTGTGTCGTCTGTAACACTACAAGAGGCAAGGAATTGTGGAGGAAATGATCATCATGTGCCCGGCGATTCTTCTTGCCCATTAGCTGACGGTCCTCGTGCTGCAGAAGAAGCTGTCATAATTATCATATATGAACCTTGTTCAAGTTCTGGTGGTGGAGGAAGTATAGGGACACCAGTTACTGGCCCACCAGGTAATGATCCGGTAATAGGTTTTCCAGGAGGTAATCCAGGAGGATCTGGTACTCCAGGTAGTGATCAAAACATACCTATCGTTACTCCTAGCCCAGAAGATGATAATCTTGTAGGAGATTTTGATACCACATGTATAAGTTTATCAAACGGAGATTGTAGAATAGTAACTAATCCTGTACTACCTATTTCTTTAAATGAGGTTTCTGATAATACACAGTCTCTATTTGATTCCTTTAATGATCCCAGCTCAGGTAATTATAATCCAGATGTTTATGAGTTTATTCAAAGCTTTGAACAAAATGAATTAAGGAATGATATTAATAATTATATTAGATCAGAACGTAATTCTTTGGAAGCTCAAGGGTTTGCTGTAGAGGCAACCATTGCAAGTGAAGAAGGTGCTGAGGTGGATTTTGAAAATAAATCGATTTATGATGAAACTGTTCCAGAATGTTTGAAAGATATAATTAATGACTTTAAACCTTCTCAAAATGGATATACGTTAGATTTTACAAATCTTGATCAATCATTGTTAAATGCTTTAAATTTGCCCGGAGATATTTTATCTTTATTTGATAATGAGGAAGGATATGCTGTTAAAATAAATGTCGAGCCAAATCTAGTAAATGATAATGGTAATCCAATAAACGCTCAAACAGGAAGAGCTACTTCAGGAGAAATGTCTATAATTACTTTTAATGCTGACTATCTTAATCGTGCAACCGATCTTGCTATAGCTAGAACGGCAATTCATGAGTTAGTACATGCCTATTTACAGTATGTAATCCAACACGTACCCAATAGTGAATTAGGTGAGTCATTAGATACTTTAATTTTACAATCTAATTTAGGTGTTTTAAATGGTGATCCTCAACATGTTTTAATGGCAGAACAGTTTGTTAATGCCATGGCACTATCTTTAGCAAACTCTGATGGATTTCAACATCCTAGTATTGAATATCAAAAAATGGCTTGGTCTGGTGGGATGAGAGATAGTGAGGCTTACATATTTTTAGATCCAGTTTTTAAATCAGATTCGGAAAGAAGAGATCAAGCTGAAAGCGGTATTGTTGCTGGTTTGAACTCTCCATTTCCAACTTTATCAAAAATAGGAACAAATAATTGTAATTAACATGTTGAAATATATAATATTTATAGTTAGTAGCATCCCGTTTTTAATGATCGCACAAGATTGTTGTCTTTCTAACGTTGAAGCTGATATGGTTAAATCACTAATTAGAACTAATTATCATCTGGAACCGCTTTCGGAAAAGCGTAAACAAAAAAAATATGACATTCCTGTAATGATAGAATTTGTACATGATCAAAATTCTATTTTATTCCAAGAATTTTTACTGCATTTAGAAAAACTGTTGAAAGAAAATTTCATTTTTCAAAATGAATGTTGTTCAATTCTTCAAAAGAGTTGCTGGAAACCAATTTTAATTAGTAACTGTGAATCAAAAGAGTTTAAAATTCATAATAATTTAGAACCCAAAAACCCTGATCAAATTGATATAACGATGAATTATATTTTTCCAAATGGTATCATGTATTATGAGTCTTACGGACTCATATTTAACGGTAACAAGGATTATGGTTCTGTCACGATGTATCGAAATACTGATAATGGCTGGAAATTTGTAACTTCATATCGTAAACCAGTATTAGGAGATGAATAATTTTAATTCTCCGATATCTTCAATAATGTTTTTGATTATTTACAAAGTCTAGATTAGATATGATTTATAGCGATCCTCAACATGTTTTAATGGCAGAACAATTTGTTAATGCCATGGCAATATCATAAGCAAACTCTGATGGATTTCAACATACTAGTACTGATTATCAATGACTAGCTTAGTCTGGTGCTATAAGGGAAAGTGATGCTTATGATCAGATCGACCCAAATGAACAATTTGCAATAGAAACTAGGAATCAAATAGAATCGGTAGATCCAAGAAATACTTTACCAGTATCACCTTTAGGAATTAAATCATGCAATTAACAATGAAGTTTTTTTATCTAATAATATTGTTATTAGCTTGTAACTCATGCAAAACACAGATAACTGCTTACGAGGAAAAAGTTTATGTTCTCTTAAACGATGTGTATGCTAGAAACCCTAAAGCGCCTTACGTAAGCGAAGATGCTTATTTTGATATAAATCACTCTTTGGGTAGTTCAGAATTATTTTTAGAATCAGATTTGTTTATTGAGTTAATGGATGATGCAAACGAGAGATATCATTTTAAAAAAGAACCTTCCCTTTTATTTGATAAAAAGAATTGGAAAAGAGAACAACCTTTGGTTTCAAATAATAAATTTGATCCAGATAAAATAATAATCGGTAATATTCATTTTAAAAACCCTGAAAAAGAAGATGTTAGTCAGCATACTTTTTTTAGCAAAATCAATACTATTTTATTTTATGAAGAATTTGCTATAATAGTTAACAAACTAGGCGACTCTCTATTTTTTGCACGTCTATACGTTTTAAAAGATGGAAAATATAAAGATTCTGGATCTGCCTCTTACCCACCTAGTGCAGATGAGTGATAGATCATTCTAAAACAGTTTGTTAATTCCATGGCATTATCTTTAGCAAATTCTGATGGGTTTCAACATCCACCTATTGAATATCAAAGATTAGCATGGTCTGGTGCGATGTTTGCTAGTGATGCATTTGCTCAATTGGACCCTTTAGAACAGCCTAATATAATATCAAGAAACTTTGTTGAAGAAGGCGAATCTAGGCCTAATGTTGAATTTCCTTTATTGGGAACTAAAACCTGTTTATGATGAAATATATATTTATACTAATTTTATTAGCTAATTTGAATTCGTGTCAAAGTCAGGAAACAAGTGCTTATGAAGATAGAGTCTATCAGTTTTTAAATGAAGTTTATAAGCCAAAAAAAAGTAGTAATACAAGTAAGGTAGGGTACATCGATAATATGAATAATCTTGATAATTCTATAGAAAATATAAGTGAAGACTTATTGAAAACAGTATTATCTAGAGCTAAACAATATTATCGGTTTCATATTCCTGATAGTGTATTAAATTATAAAAACTGGAAGGAGTTAAAAGTACATACGTTAACCAAAAAATTTGATCAAAACAAAATTGTTATACCTAATCTACAATTTATAGATTCAAAAGAAGATCATGACGGTATTATCATGTTTCATATTGAGGGTATTTTATTTTATGGAAATTTTGCATTCATTGCAACCAATCATGGTGGAACCATTCCAATTGGTACACTATTCAAAAAAGAAGGTGAAAAATATGATTTTGTAACAATGACTAGTTATCCACCGTTAGGAGATGAGTGATTGTATCTATTATATATTTAATCAAAATATTATTTTTAAAAGTTACAATATGAATTTATGGCAGATAATTACCTTAACTTATTAAGTACTGCAGTTTACAACTGGGCGATCACCCCAACCACATCTGGTGGTGGTTATGATTCTACGGATACAACTTTAAAACCCCATTTAGACAAATTAGCTTGGGCAGGTTTAAGTCAAGGGGATTTCTTAACTCCTCATAGTAATGTTTCTGGTATAGCGTTAACTCCAGCTTGGCAAGATTTAGTAAATAGAGATCAAGTTAGAGCACAAAATATCCTAAATGTTATGTTAGCAGAATTTGAACCAGCTTCAGTATTTACTAACTTAAATTTAATTAAAGGAAACTTACCATAGTGATGATCATAACAAAAAAATATTTTTATTTAATTACATTTATCTTAATCACGTCGTGTAGCTCTAAGAAATCTTATCAATTCGACGCAAACTCTATTTCAAATCAAATTAGAGAAGATTATGAGTGTTCTCTAGAAAGTAAGAGTTATACTAAATACATGAACTTTGGAGATGATTATTTTTTTTGGATTGATTTGTTCATAGATCAAGTTAACCCTGAATTTAAAAAAAGCTCTACCGCTCCTGAAGATTTATTTGACTTTGAATTCATAAAACATAAAGAGTTTTATGAAATGCAATCACAAAAGTTGAAGAAAAATTCTTATTCAGGTACTATTTGTGGTATTGAAGTTATAGATTACAATAGTGTTTTGTTAAAATATCCATCTATAAAAGAAGACGAGGAAAGGAGAGATAGTATTATCAAAAGTAATGGTGAAATAAGAAGTGACGCGTCTAGCATTAAAAATGTTTACAAATATTATCAAGCTTTGATAAATCAAGGAAAAGTTATGGGTGATAAGATAGAAAGGTTATCATTAGTACCTCAGTATTTGATAAGGTATGATGGCTTGAAGGCATTGAGAGTTACCAGAGATCCTAGAGGTGCGGTGTTACATATTTTCATAAAGCAAAATGAAGAATGGATTCAAGAGAGTGAAACTCCTTTAAAGTTTATTAAGTTCTAAAATTCCTTGAACCGCTCTAGAAATAGGGTGGTTTTTTTTTTCAATATATAATTAATACCTATGACTTTTTTTAGATTTGACATGTCAACTATTTGTGTGGGCATTGTCTAAATCAGTTCTCGATGCTAACTAACCGTAAGAAATCAATTTTAAGTAAATTGATAAAATTTTAAAGCTATTCCGTACCTGCAGCAAAATGACCAACTAGAAAGTGAATGTCTTTAAAGAAACAATCATTTAGTAAACGCTAACTCTCCAGAATCAACTCCAGCACCTTTAAATAATCCTCCTGATTATTTACAAAATCTAGGTCACTTACATCGATCACCTTTACTTTTAACTCTTGCTGCGATCTTATAAAATCGGCATAGCCTTGCTGTATTTGAGAGAGGTAGCTGGCTTCTATATTCTTCTCGTAGTCACGACCGCGTTTTTTAATATTCTCTAGTAATCTATCCTCTGTCTGATAGAGATAGATGTATAAATCTGGCTTAACCAGTTCTTTATACATCATATTAAAAAGGCGTTTATATAAAGAGTATTCTTCTTTTTCTAGTGTTATTTTACTAAAAATAAGTGACTTAATTACATAGTAATCTGCAACGGTAAATTCTTTGAAAAGATCTTGTTGCGCAACATCATCGCTTAATTGCTGGTACCTATCGGCTAGAAAAGACATTTCTAGTGGGAAAGAATAACGCTCTTTATCTTCATAGAAAAGAGGTAAAAAAGGATTGTCTGCAAAACGTTCTAGAACTTGTTTTGCATTAAAATCTTCTGATATTTTATGTGTGAGACTGGTTTTTCCACTACCTATATTTCCCTCGATGGCTATAAAGTTAAGGTCTTGGATAGGATACCGCTTTCGCGAAAGCGGAATTTCAACAACCACCTTATTTTCTAATTGCTCTAGACCATTAGAAATTTCTTTCATGGTTTTACCCAAGACAGGATGTTCCATTTTTGCAGCAATATCTACCAGTGGTTGCATTACAAAATTGCGATCTTGCATTTTACTGTGCGGTATCTGTAAATGTGGAGTGTCAATAACCTGATCGTCATAAAGTGCTATATCTAGATCAATTACTCGATCTTCATAAACATCTCCAGTACGTGGTACACGGCCCATGTCACGCTCTATTTGTTGTAAAACCTCTATGGTCTGTGTGGCCGTTTTATTACTGTGGACCAGTATACAAGTATTTAAAAAATCACCACCAGTAAATCCTGCTGCAGGCACTTCATACACGCTAGCGACTTTAATGATAAGGCCTAATTGCATTTCTATACGGCGTACAGCGTTTATAAGGTGCTGCGCTCTGTTACCTAGATTACTACCTAATGCAATGAATATCTTATGGTTATGATTTGTTGAGATACCGTTAAATTTTGCAGCAAATTAAGGAATAATAGCACACTGTTGAAGTACTTTTACCATAATTATGAAGACACTTACTGGTAAAAAACTACGACTCGCTCATCGCATTTATTTAGTGCTCGGTGCATTATTTATTTGCTCGCTAGTAGTTTCTAATCTTATTTTTCAAAAATTCTTCCATTGGAATCCCATGGGGCTCTATAATTTTGAAATTTCAGTAGGGTTGTTGCCATATCCTATTACGTTTCTGGTAACTGATTTAGTTAGTGAGATTTATGGACGTCGTAAAGCAAATGATCTAGTTCTAGCAGGTATATTTGCATCTGTATTTAGTTTAGGAATAGTTGCTGTAGCAGACGTTGCACCGGCTATAGAAGGTAGCCCTATTCAAGATGCCGTTTTTAATAAAGTATTTGGTGCTACGACTATTGCTGTAATAGCGAGTATGACCGCTTATTTATTTGCTCAATTTGTAGATATACAGATTTATCATTTTTGGAAAAAACTTACTGGTGGTAAGATGCTCTGGTTACGTAATAACTTCAGTACCATATTTTCACAGTTTGTTGACACTTTAAGCGTGTTATTATTGTTATGTTACTACGAGGTATTGTTATGGGAACAATTCTGGCCATTATTAACGGCTGGTTTCTTGTTTAAAATGCTGGTTGCATTAATAGATACACCATTGTTATATGGTGGAGTTTACATTTTCAGACGTTTATTTAAACTGGAAATAGGAGAAGAAATTAAAATTGATTAAAAAGAAATCATGAAGAAGTTATTTAAAATATTAGGAGTCACGTTGCTAGCAGTTATCGTTTTGATCGTTGCAGCACCATTTTTCTTTAAGGATCAAATAGCCCAAATTATTAAAGATAAACTCAATGCATCTATGGATGCACAAATTGATTTTGCCGAGGTAGATTTGAGCCTTTTTAGTGCTTTTCCCGATGCACGATTAAACATAGAAGGTGTTTCCATTATCAATAAAGCTCCATTTGCTGGAGATACTTTATTCTATGGTAGAGAGGTGAAACTAGACTTGCCTATAGGTGATTTATTTAATGACGCTAGTGAGCCTATTCATGTTAATGAATTGATAGTTAATGGTGCAGTGAGTCGTCTTACGGTAGATGAAGAAGGTAATTCCAGTTGGGATATTGCAAAGGAAGACACAGCTGCAGTCACTACTGAGGCTCAAACAACAGAAGAAGGTACTGGATTCTCTTTTGATCTGAAACATTACGAGCTTACAGATACAGAACTAACTTATGAAGATAAGAGCACGCAAATGAAGTTTGCGATGTCTCAAATGAATCATTCTGGTAATGGAGATTTTTCTTTGGGACAGAGTACATTAGATACCTATACAGAAGCACTTGTTTTCTATACCATGGATGGTGTTGATTATTTATCTGGACAGCAGGTAAAACTCGATGCAGAGATTCTTATGGATTTAGAAAATCAAAAGTATTCTTTCCAAGAAAACAAAGCATTTATAAACGATCTAGAATTAAAACTTGATGGTTTTGTAGAGCTAGAAGATGCTTATACTATGGTAGATTTAAGTTTTGACACACCATCTTCTGACTTTAAAAACTTCTTTGCAGTAATTCCTGAAACGTATCGTAAAAATCTAGATGGAATAACAACTACTGGAGATTTTACAGTAAACGGTATTATAAAAGGTGAGGTAGATGATACACGTATTCCTAAAATGGATATTAAGATCAGTTCTAATAATGCTTCTTTTAAATATCCAGATTTACCTAAAACGGTAACTAATATAAATATAGATGCACAGCTTAAAAACGATACAGGTAATGTAGATGATACCTATTTTAATGTGGCGCAAACTTCATTTAATATAGGTAGTGATAGAATAAGTGGTAGCGCGATGATTAAAAATCTAACTACTAATATGAATGTAGATGTTAATGCAAAAGGAAATCTAGATTTTCAAAACCTTGCACAAGCATTTCCTCTTCCAGATGGTATTAAACTAGATGGTAAACTGGCGCTGGATATGGCAGCAAAGTTTGACATGGAAAGCATCGAGAAAGAACGATATGAGCGCATCAGTACAAAGGGTACTGCCGGTCTTACAGAATTTAAGTACGAAGGTGACGCTATGACTAAGCCTCTTATTATTAATAAGGCAAATATAGATATGACCACTTCTAGAATTAAACTAGAAGATTTTGACGCGCAAACTGGTAATACAGATTTAAAAGCTAGTGGTACTATTAATAACCTAGTAGGATTCTTGTTGCAGGATCAAGACCTTAAAGGAACATTTAATGTACGATCTAACACACTCGATGCGTCAGATTTTATGACTACTACAGAGGTGGCGCCAGCACAAAAAGCAACTGAGCAAACACAAACTTCTACATCGTCCACTACTACAGAGGCTATTGAAATACCAG
This sequence comes from Nonlabens sp. Asnod3-A02, assembly GCF_045063755.1. Classification (NCBI taxonomy): domain Bacteria; kingdom Pseudomonadati; phylum Bacteroidota; class Flavobacteriia; order Flavobacteriales; family Flavobacteriaceae; genus Nonlabens; species Nonlabens sp. Asnod3-A02. Next base: position 305,271 of record NZ_JBEFOC010000008.1, on the reverse strand, counting down.
CTTTTCTAGATGCAAATCTAGACTTTCAGGCTAATCGTGTTTTGTATGATGGTCTAGAATTGAAAAATGTAAGCGGTATAGCATTAGTGCGTGATGAGACGCTAACTCTTAACGATGTAAAGACCGATATTTTTGATGGTAATATAGATGTAAATGGTTCGGTAAGTACAAAGGGAGATACACCTGTATTTAATATGGCACTAGATATGAAAGATCTAGATATCGCAAAATCTTTTGAAGGCTTTGATATGTTCAAGTCTTTTGTGCCTATTCTCAAATCATTACAAGGTAAAATCAATACAGATATAACTCTATCTGGATCGTTAGATAATGAGTTGTCACCTATTTTAAGCACACTCGCTGGAGATGCTTTTGCACAGTTATTGACTAAGGATATCAACGCGGCTAATAATCCTTTGTTGGGTAAACTAGACGATAAAATAAGTTTTATTGATTTAGATAAATTTGATATATCTGATATTACTACAAAATTAAATTTTAAAGACGGTGCTGTACAAGTGTCTCCATTTGACTTTAACATTAAGGGTATTAAAGCAACCGCTAGTGGTAAACACAGCCTTACTAACGAGATGGATTACACACTAGCGCTAGATGTACCAGCAAAGTATTTAGGTAAAGAAGGAGCGAGCCTACTTTCTAAATTACAAGCTGAAGATGTAGAAAAGATAAATGTGCCTATTCCGGTTAAGTTTTCTGGATCATTTTTAAGTCCTAAAATTGATTTGAATCTAGACCTTGCAGTTAAAAACTTAACTAATCAGATTATAGAAATTCAAAAGGCAAAACTAAAAGACAAAGGTGAAGATGCGGTTAATAACGCTGTCAACGACATTATAAGTGGTAACAATCCTTTAACCGGTATTAAAGATTTAATAAATGGTAACGGTACTAAGGCTAGCGACTCTACTAAAGTCACTACGCCTAAAGATTCTACCGGAACAACTAAGCCAGTTTCTACTAGTACTGAAGACAAAGTAAAAGAGGCCGCTGGTGGTTTAATTAAGAACTTGTTCGGTAAAAAGAAAACAGAAACAGACACTACTAAGACCAAGTAGATTCTGTACAAATACTTAGATTCCCCAAGAATAGAGTTAATTCTATTCTTAGGGAATCTTCTTTTTAATATAATTATACTTTCTCACTTAAATACTTCCAGTATCTTTTTGGAACATGTTGTAGGTGTAGTTTTAAATTTTTTCTAGACTCTATATTGGTACTCTTAAAATATTGATTCCAGAGATCTTTGTAGTTGTTCTCGCTTTCGCGAAAGCTACCTTTTACAGTCATTTCATCATCTTTTCCAGAGACAGTCGTGTTTAAAATACCACGTTGCCCTCGCGCTTTATTAAAATCAATTTGCACTTCTTGAACGGTTTTAAGATCATAACTAATTCCGTAATTGCGTTTTAGGTCATATATGATCCATTTCTGGTCGGCATAGCGATTTTTAAAATGCTTCATTATAAGGGGTAAAACATTAAAATCTGGTTCTATATTAGCATAATAAGTTTCTTCATCGATAAGGTGAAAACGTACAAAGGCCTCCATGCGGTGCTTTTCACGACCTACCATTTTTGCAGCTTGTGATAGTTTAAGAACAGTCGTGTTTGCATAATCACCACTAGGCGCTTTTTGATCGATAAAAGTCATTTTTAAATACTCATAAATAGTATTTTCTATACCTATAATTTCGCTTAAAAAAGCACAGTACACTTGATGAGAATCACGAGAATTACATAAAGATTTAAACCGATTCCATACACGTTGTGCTTTATCAGGGTCTGTAATTACCAGCTCTGTCCCTTCAAAAAGGTCGTTCTGTGTTCGAGAATCTAGAGCTATAATAGGTAGTTTTATCTTACGATCATAAATCGTAAAAATGGCAGTCATTAAACCATTTAAACTACCATCATATAATAAGGTTGTGGTCATGAGAATAAGTTTAATTGATTACTGAAGTTCTTGTGGTACTTGCTGCTAGAATCTAGCATGATTAGGTTCTTAATCTTTGCACTTGTTAGATCTCTAGATTCAAACTCACGAGAGTCACAGGTCATAAAATACTTAGACCTATTCATAGAAATACCTATCGCTTTTAAATGTTCCCAGTTTAATTTCCTGAAACGTCTAGCACTTAAAATCTTCCCTACAGATCGCATTCCTATACCTGGTACACGCGCCAGCATTCTTTTATCTGCCTTATTAATATCTACAGGAAACTGATCTAGGTTGCGCAATGCCCACGATAATTTAGGGTCTATATCCATATCTAGATTTTGATGTGTGTCGTTTAAAATCTCTTTTACATTAAAACCATAAAAGCGTAGTAGCCAGTCCGTTTGATAAAGTCTGTTCTCTCGCATCATAGGGACTTCGGTACCTATGGCAGGTAGTCTAGAATCATTTGCCACAGGTATATAACCAGAGTAATAGACACGTTTCATCTTGAATTTATCATAGAAAAAATTTGCGCTATACATGATATCTCGATCACTCTCTCCGGTAGCACCTACTATCATTTGTGTGCTCTGACCGGCAGGCGCATAAATAGGAGTGCTTTTAATAAGTTTCTTTTCTGATTTATAGATTTGAATAGAATTTTGAACCGCCTTCATCGGTTTGATAAAATCCTTGTGGTCTTTGTCTGGTGCGAGTAATTTTAATCCAGCCTTAGTTGGGATTTCAATGTTTACAGATAATCTGTCTGCATACAATCCTGCTTCTTGCATTAACTCATCACTAGCTCCAGGAATAGATTTTAAATGTATGTAGCCATTAAAGTTTTCTTCTTCCCTTAGTTTCTTAGCTACACGTATGAGTCTTTCCATAGTGGCATCTGGACTTTTAAAAATACCAGAGCTCAAGAACAATCCTTCTATATAGTTGCGGCGGTAAAAATTAATGGTCAGGTCAACAACTTCTTGTACAGTAAAAGCAGCACGTTTTATATCATTAGACTTTCTGGTCACACAATAAGCGCAATCAAAAATGCATACATTAGTCAGTAAAATTTTAAGTAACGATACACAGCGGCCATCTTCTGTATAAGTATGACATATTCCCATACCGCTAGAATCACCTAATCCTTTGTTCTTATTTTGTCGTTTACTACCACTACTGCTACAGCTTACGTCATATTTTGCAGCATCGGCGAGTATTTCTAGTTTCTCTTTTATTCTCTCGTAGTTCATATTAATTGTCCACGCAGGTGGATGTTTTTTTGTCATTCCGCACTTGAAGTGGAATCTGCTTATAACTTTCTCGATCTTATTTTAACACCATCTTCGACAAGCTCAGATTGACATCTTGTTTGTTATCCAGACTTTCTCGATTTTCTAGACCCACCAGGTTGATGAATCTCCATTTTCTCTTGTGGTAATTCCTGTTTGCGGTAGCCATTGCTATTTCCCATTCTTCGGTCACGTAGACTAGATTGTTTATCTAGTCGTTGTATGGTCTGTGGGTTTTCTTCTGCATATCGTGGATCTTGAATGTAGTCTGCTTTTTGCATATCATGGACTTCGATAGAATAGAAATCAAATTCTTCTACGACCTTACCATATATTTTATAAATACCGCTTCCGCGAAAGGTGATTTTTGCAGCCACTGGCGGAAACATAACTGTATCAAAAAACCTACCGTTACAGTCTAAAAATGTACCAAACTGCATGCGTTTGCCCTTTGCTGTATGAGTCGTTTTAATGTTAACTACATAACCATAAATGAGTATCATTTTGTTATGGTGGCTTTTCATGTCTTCTAGACCATAATTATTTGTAGGTTCTTCTACTAACAAATCAAAATGAGAGCACAAGGGAAAACCCAATAGTTCAATCTGTTCATAAGCTAGTTCTAATCTAGTGGTGTGTAATTGCGGTATGGTAGCTGCTCTATGTTCAGGAACAAATAATTTATTCTGAATATATTTTTGAGGTGATTTATCTAGTTTATAATGCGCCTGCCATAACAACTCATATCGATCCATACCGGTAAATCTAAAAGCATCGATACGTATTAAAATAGATAGCTGCTCTATACTTATGAGAACACGATTTATAAAATCTTCTAGAGAAACAAATAAGCCATCTAAATGACGCGCCTCTATAAGACGTATCATCGTTTTCTTTTCTAGTTCTTTAAGATAGCTGTAACCTAGATAGATACTTTTACCTTTAATAATATTTGCTATGTTGCTATGGTTAATACATGGTGCTTCTATAACCGCACCGCACATTCTGGCTTCATGTACATAAAGTTCTGGACTGTAAAAGCCACCACCATTATTTAATGTTGCTACCATGTATTCTAGCGGGAAATAACGTTTTAAATAAAGGCTTTGATAACTTTCTACAGCGTAGGATGCAGAGTGACCTTTCGCGAAAGCGTATCCAGCAAAACTCTTGATCTGATTCCATATTTCTTTAGTCTGTACAGGATCATGCCCTAGATCAAAACAGTTTTTAAAATACTTATTCTCTACTTTTTGAAACTCTTCTCGTGACCTGTATTTACCGCTCATCCCACGACGCAGTACATCAGCTTCGGCTAGGTCTAGTTTTGCATAATAATGCGCGACTTTAATAACATCTTCTTGATAAACCATTATCCCATAAGTTTCAGGCATGATTCCCTGCATGATAGGATGTGCTTCTTTACGTTTTTCTGGATATCGCGTGCGTAAAATAAACTCACGCATCATACCACTTTGAGCAACACCAGGTCGTATCACAGAACTGGCTGCAACTAGTCCTATATAATCATTAGTTGCTAGTTTGCTCAATAGCATTCTCATAGCAGGAGATTCTATATAAAAACAACCTATACATTTTGCTTGCGAGATCATGTTGTTGATCTCAGGATCTTTCATGAATTTTTTTACGTCGGTATGTACGTTTGCTATTTGCGCACCTGGCTGATTGTACTTTACTATTTCTATCGCGTCACGTATTTTACCTAGACCACGTTGCGCGAGAATATCAAATTTGTGTATTCCAGCATCCTCTGCAATGTGCATGTCAAATTGTACGGTGCGGTAACCCTTAGGCGGTAAACTGGTCGCACTGTAATAATGAACAGGTTTTTCAGTAATTAGAATACCACCGGCATGTATGCTGGTATAGTTAGGCATGCCTTTTATTAAATGACTGTACTTAAGGACCAGCTCATGCATTTGATCTAGACGCTCTGGTTTAAAATTACCTGTAGTAAGCATATCAATATCTGCTCGTGGTAGACCAAAAACTTTACCTAGTTCTCTAATAACCGCTCGGTATTGAAAGGTGTTGTATGTCGCTAGTAAAGAGACATTTTTAAATTCGTCAAAAATAAATTTGGTTATATCTTCTCGATCATCCCAGGAAAAATCAATGTCAAAATCTGGTGGACTCGTTCTATAATCATTGATAAAACGTTCAAAATACAGGTCTAATTCTATAGGGTCTACCTCAGTTATTTGTAGCAAATAAGCAAGAATACTATTAGCTCCACTACCACGTCCTACATAGAAATAACCTTTGCTACGTGCATATTCACAAATACGCCAGTTGATTAAAAAATAAGCGACAAAGCCTTTCTTTTTTACGATTCCTATTTCCTTTTCTATGCGTTCAATTACATCGCTTTTATCTTCTTTATCGCCGTACCTGTTTTCAATTCCGTTATAGGCCAGTTGTTTTAATTTCTTATAGTCAGCTTGTTTACTAGTAGAATAAATATGCTGATTTCCATTAAGTTGTGCATTTTCAAATTCAAAACTAATACGACATTGATCTAATAACAGTGTCGTGTTTTCAATAATAAACGGATAGTCTTCAAATGTCTTTTTGATCTCCTGTATAGGGATCATTTGATTTTCAAAATCACCTTGTTGCGATTCTGGTAGCTGACTCAATAAAATATTTAAATCTATACAACGCAGCAATCTATGTGCATTAAAATCTCTTTTGTTTCTAAAACTAACTGTTTGCATTACGACCAGTTTATCCTTCATTTTTACATATTTGGTAAATGGCAGTTTGCGTAATGCGGCGATGGAGATTCCTATGTATTCGCTTTCGCGAAAGCGAGATCCATTCATTTCTACCACTTTGTTAAAAGGGTAAATAATAAAAGCATTATTAAATGCTGGTGCTAGTTCAGGAAAAGGTGTTTTATTTTCTAGATGTAGAGATAGGAATTCGTTTAATTCTTGAAACCCTTCATTGTTGCGTGCTATACCTACGTATAGTTGTTGGTGATCGTTTCTAAAATCGATCCCTACTATTCCCTCTAGTTTATGTTTTGCACATAACCTGATGAAATTAAGACAAGCACTGGTGTTATTAATATCGGTAAGCACAATTTTTTTCAAGCCGTTTTCTAAGGCAAGTTCAATGAGGTTTTCTTCATTAAATGTGCCGTACCGTAGTGAATAATATGTGTGATTGTTAAGGTACAAATGATGCTTTTTTCAATTAGAATTAATACTACTGTTTGCGATGGGCAAGAACAACTGGCGGTAGTCCATTAAAAGGGTTTAACATTCTGCCTATGGTTTTTGCTTCCATGCCGGCGGCTCTCATGACAGTTCTATCGCCATATTTTTCTCTTATTTTATCTAGAGCCGTATACAAGTTTATTGCAGTTTCATTATCATCAAAGAGGTTGATTTGGTAATGCCCATTTACGATATGTGAAAATCTAATTCCTATTAATCGTATTAAGAGTCTACGGTTGTAAAGCTTTTCAAAGAGTTCTAATATGTGTGGTATAAGTATATGGTCTGCACTGCAATAAGGAATGCGCATTTGTTTTGTATAAGTATTAAAGTCCGAATATTTAATCTTCACATTTATACAACCAGTTAATTTATCACCACGTCTAAGTTGGAAAGCCAAATTTTCTGTCATAGCAATAAGGATAGAATTAAGTTTCTTTATATCTATGGTATCTCTATCAAATGTGCGCTCTGTACTTATAGATTTACGCTCGTTAAAAGCAACAACAGGTCGGTTATCTAGACCTTGTGCACGACGCCATATTATGCTGCCGTTTTTACCCAGTACATTAGTTAACATCTCTTCTGGCATTTCTTGAATAGTGTGTATGCGTTTTACACCTAGATGTCTCAATGTTTGATAAGTTTTATCACCTACTTGTGGTATTTTCTTTACAGATAGTGGTGCCATGAAACCTTTTTCTTCTCCATGATTAATCATTAATTGATTATTAGGTTTTGCCTCGCCGGTTGCTATTTTAGAAACGACTTTATTAGTAGATAGACCAAAGGAGATAGGTAATCCTGTTTCTTTTATTACTTTCTTACGCAATTCTGTAGCTAGTTTATAACATCCATAAAAACGATCCATTCCAGAGAGATCTGCATAGAACTCGTCGATGCTCGATTTTTCAAATAATGGAGTTTCTTGTTTGATAATTTCTGTCACTTCATCAGAGTGTTTTGAGTAAGTACCTGCATTACCTCTTATAACTACTGCTTCTGGACATAGTTGTCTAGCAAGTTTCATAGACATACCACTATGCACTCCATAACCTCTAGTCTCATAACTGCATGCGGCTACCACACCACGATCACTCGTGCCACCTACTAGTAATGGTCGGTTTTCTAGTCGTGAATCCATTTTTCTCTCTACCGAAACGTAAAAAGTATCCAGATCTAAATGCATGATTTGTTTATCGCTCATAAGGTGTTATCCCTTTGTGTTAGGAATAGGTTTTTTGATCGTGCTTATATTTTTTAAAACAAGGGGTCAAAAAACCTCACAAGATTTTTCTTGTGAGGTGTATGTTAATCAGTTTATTATTTATGCGTTGCTACTTAATTAATCGATCATGTTTTTAATAACTAGATCATTTACGGTAGGCTCCATAAAATCCACAAAAGTCTCTTTTTCAATTTCGTTTTTAAAATGAATGCCATTTTGTTGTAGTACTTCATGTAGTGTATGATATACCTTATGGATAAGATCTTCGGTTTCAGCAACTTTATCAGACCAGGTTTTTACTTTATGAACTACTTTCATAGTAGCTTTTTTTCCTGTCTTTCTTGTGATTACGAGTTGTTCTACCCTTTGTGCTAACTCTGTTTTAATAAGTTCAATATTCATGTCGGTAATCATTTTAAAATAAAACAAATTGGTCTCCTTCTACTAGACGTTCTTCTCTTATAACATAATCATCTTCTTCGGCATATTTAAGACGTTCATATAAACAGCGATCGTAATCTTTGAAAAGTTTATCTCCTGTAGGTTTTAATAATTCAAGTCCGTTTGCATCAGGACTTTTTATTTTTGAAGATATAGGATAAGCATTAAATCCTTTAGAATCAAAAGGCTCCATCATTCTAGAAAGCTCTGCAACTGACATATCTGGATTAAGCCATTTTTCTTCATCTTCTCTACTTAATATAACTGGTGCTCTATGGTGTTCTATTCTTTGTGTAATTCTATTTGCAGCACTTGTTAATATAGCTACTGTATGGTGCAATTCTCCTGTTAATGGATGTTGCCATGTATCATATATACCTGCTAGAGCAAATGGGCCTCTGTCGCGATTAGGGTAAACTAGATAAGGTTTGTTAAGTTTCTCTTGTTTAGGTCCTTCTATAAAAGCATCTACTAGAACAAGACAACGTTGTGATTTTACAGCATGTTTAAACATAGGCTTATTAAAAATACCCATCGCTCCTTTATACTGAGGATTATTCTCTGGATTCAAATCGCCTTCACTACGCGCATTAATCATATACGTCTGTTTATGTGCCCATTTAGGAGTATATCCTAAGGTAAACATCTGTATGTGGTTGGGTTGCTCGTTTGTAATTACAGGTATTTTATTACCTGCGCTTATGTTCACATTTTCATTAAGTACAGCACCTTTTATAAAAGCAGCATTAAAACGCTTTTCTAAATCTGCCGCTGGTGTAATTATCGTTGCTCTTCCACACATAATTGTAGTATTTTGGAAATATTCCTAGAATAATTCCTATTAACGATTCAAATATATGGAATAATTCCAATATTATGGAATAATTCCACTGTTAAAATTGGAAATATTCCTAAATACCCTATATTTGTTCTATGGCACAAGAGATTTCAACAGAAGCAAAAAGGTTTAAACAAGTTCGTGAAGACCTAGGAAAGACACAAAGTGAGTTTGCAGACTTGCTAGATGCAGGTAGTACAACAGCAGATATTGAACGTGGTAAAAAGAAAATTACTGGTAAGATAGTGACAGAACTTTTACGACAGTTTAATGTTAATCCTTTGTGGTTATATGGTAACAGTTATAATAAGTACCTAGAAACAAGTACGAGTACAGCGCCCAAAATTATTACTATGGACACTAACGATCGTGAAAACATGATCATGGTACCTATAAAAGCAAGTGCTGGATATGCAAGCAATGTACAAGATACAGACTGGTATAACGATTTGCCTGCCTTTAATATACCCTTGCCACAGTATAGAGAAGGTAGTTATCGTGCCTTTCAAGTAAAAGGAGATAGTATGTTACCTGTTTTACAGCCTCATGAATGGGTCATGGGTAAAGCGGTAGAAAGCGTGCGCATGGCAAATGATAATCGCATTCATGTAATTATTACAGCAGATAGCGTTCTTGTGAAGAAACTACGCAAATCAGAATCTCCAGAAGCGGTAAATTTAATTTCTTTAAATAGGGAATATCCAGTTATCGAGCAACCAGTAGTAGAGATTAAAGAGCTTTGGGAAGTGAATTCTAAGCTCAGCTTTGACCTCGATGTGCATGAAGGAGAAGAGGCTATGATTTCTTTAAAACAAGGTTTGGATAGTTTACGTGAAGAAATACAGAGCATTAAAAAAGGGAAGTAATAGGTTGTTTGTTCCGCTTTCGCGAAAGCGGATATTCTAATTATTTAAGTGACATGATATGGGTTTTGAGCATCTTTATGACTTTCTAGAACGATTGCAAGTCAATAACAATAAAGAGTGGATGGAAGTGAACCGCAAAGAATACCAAACGGTGCGTTTATGGTTTATAGACTGGCTTACAGAAATGCAAGAGCGTCTAGTAGAAATCGATCCAGATTATACTGATACTGATGTAAAAAGATCTATCAACCGCATCAATAATAACTTGATGTTTCAGCCTAACAAACCTATTTATAAAGATCATTTTGGAGCAGGACTGGACCTTTCTTATCATGAAAAACAAAATGATTTTTATCTACAAGTAGGCGTGGAGCAATCTTTTATAGCTGGTGGTTTTTATAAACCAGAAGCCAAAGTGCTCAAATCCATAAGAGAAGCGATAGATTATAACGGAGAAGAATTGATAGCAATAATTGAAAAACCCTCCTTTAAAAGGATCTATGGAAAATTATATGAAGATGGTAATTCTTTAAAATCAGCACCAAAGGGTTTTCCTAAAGATCATGAACATATTGATTTACTACGAAAAAAGACATTTGCAGTAGAATACCCATTAACGAGAAAACAAATTCTATCTTCAAACTTTGAAGAATTATATATAGAGTTGTATAAAGAAATGAAGCCTTTTAGAGCTTATTTGAGTGAAGCGGTTACGGTGTGATGATTACTAGAAGATATTTTTTCTTGATGATGCTTTTACCATTTTTCTATTCCTGTCATAGTTCAAGTGACTTTATAGATATAAATAATTTATGTGGTAAATATGAACTTGCTGTCATTAATAAGTCCCACCATCGACAGTACAAGTCAAAGCTTCACACCAATTCTAGAGTTTCATCAGGATTGAAAATGGAACTATTAAAAGATAGTACCTTTCTATATAGTACATGTGGTTTAAATGCAGAAGGGACATGGCAAGTAAGAGATTCAGTTCTTTTATTGCAACCATTAACCCATCATATAAAATCCAAACCAAAAAATATATCTGAGGAAGATTATATTCATAGTTTCAATGTAAAAGGCTTTCTAAAATTTCAGATAGAAAAAGAGCATCTAATCGGAGCTATTAAAAAGACCGATTCTGTTGGGAAAAGTCTTGTAGTGTTTCAAAAGCAAAATAACATTAATCAATAGTGATTATTATTACTTATCCCTATAAAACACTTTAAACTCAGCGCCCATTCCATAGTCATCATTACCAGATCGTACTAATTTACTGTTTGGGTTGTAAGTAAGGTCAAATAATTGCCAGGTTTTATCATTAAAAAAAATGCGTCGTACCCAAGTGTTTTTACCTTCTATTTCTTTAGTAAAAGGTAAAAGTGGCCTGTAAGTAGTTGATACTTTCTCAAAGCCAGATCTTGTTTTAATCTCTCGGTATTTTTTTGCTTTGATTAATTTACCATCAGGCTTTGTGTAACCTAATACTTGTATAGAAGCAAAAATCCCATTATTAGGAATGTTTATTTTAAGTTCTGTAATGTCCAGTTCGTATGTCTCTTCAGTAGTTTGATTGATTACAAATGTTTTTGAAGGATATAAAGATTTTCTCGATGGACTTCCATCTTCTTGCACGTCATAAAAGCTAACTCTAAACATAGTAGAAAATTTACGTAGTTTCCCTTTCTTACTTCGCTGACTTTCTTCTAGAACTACTGGTAATTTTAACTGAGTAATTTGAGTAGGTTCACCATCGTATCGATCGAATTTTACGGCTATTTCACTTTCTACCGTAGGTAACCAGCAGTCAAAATAATTATCATGTCCTATTTCCTTCTGCTTGCGGTCTTTATGTTTACCAGTGAGTGCTGCGCTTATAATTACGGTCTCCAGCTCGTTTGCTTCTAAAGTTAAAAAAACTTCAGATTTTAAATTGACTACAGCTATACCTAAGTCTGCATAACCGATGCTGGAAAAGAATAAGGAATCTACATCTTTATATAGTTCTTTGGTAAACCTAAAACTACCTTCATCGTCTGCAAATGTTCCTTTACCATTACCAAAACTGATGGTAGCAAAAGCAATCGCCTCTTGAGTAGATCCATCCTTTATAACGATGTCCTGACTTTGTACTAGGTTTAAGTTGAGTATTACGAGACTAATCCAGAATAAGTTTTTCATTGATATTTTTTAAATAAGCGACTATCTCGCGAGTTGCGCCAGTATTGCTATTGATCCAGTGTCCACAAATCATTCCAGTTTTATCTCTAAAATGATCGTCTTCAAATAATTTGGTTGCGATAGATTCAAAATCTGTTGAAGTAGCAACAGAAAATAAACCACCTAGGTCTTCTAGCTTACCAGCTTCAGGAAATTTTTCATAATTCTTACCTATAATTACTGGTACACCATAGGTAGCTGCTTCTAGAATATTATGCAATCCCTTTGTTCCCATGGCTCCACCTACATAAGCAACATCTGCATAGCTGTATGCTTTAGTCAGTAATCCTATGGTGTCTATGATTAGGGTAGATGGATTTTTCAAATCATGAATAACACAACCTTGTAGACTGCTCCATTTGGCTGGATAATAACTCAGTGTTTTTTCCAATTCATTTATGTGAGAAACTCCTACTTCATGCGGCGCGATAATGACTTTATAAGCTCCAGTCTTTTCATTTTCATGGAGCCAGTTTTTCATGATCTCAATATCTTCTGGCCAGGAACTGCCTATAACTATGCATTTTTTATCTCCTACAAATTCTTGTAGTTGCTTTACAGTACTGTCACGTTCTATCAATTGGCTTGCACGGTCAAATCTGGTATCACCACTTACACTTGCATTAGTAAAACCTAGCTTTTCTAGATTTTTAAGAGAAGAATTGTTCTGTAAAAAGAAATAATCAAAACTCTCTAGAGATCTAGTCATCCATTTTCCATACCAGCTATTAAATGACATTTTATCTCTAAAAACGCCACTAACTAATATAGTCGTACAGTCTATTTTTTTAAGCGCATTTAAATAATTAGGCCAGAATTCATACTTAACCATAATCGCAACCGTAGGATTTACCGTTGCCATAAATTTATTCACATTGCTTACCGCATCTATAGGTAGATAACAAACAACATCTGCTAGGTGTGTGTTCTTTTTATTCTCATAGCCGCTAGGTGAGAAAAAAGTAAGAATCACTTGAAATTTATCACGGTTAATATTCTCGAGTACTGGTACCACTTGTTCAAATTCTCCTAAACTCGCTGAGTGTACCCATATTTTAGGTAGAGAAGATTTTACTTTCTGGTCTAGAATATCCCATGTTCTCGCACGTCCTTTAACACCTAATTGGAGTTTTTTATTAAAGGCACCGGCTAGTGGTAGGCACGCTTTCGCGAAAGCGGAAAAAATATCATACAACGTCTTCAAAAATCAGTCTTTTTTCAAATGTAGCACAATAGCAGTTACTAGTTAAATTTACTAGGCTAAAACGTAATGGTTTATAATAAAGTAGTTCGATTTAATAGAATCTCAGTGTGTGCTAATACAAATCATTATCTATCAAAACACTTAGTGTAGTAACGTGAAATTAGGTTTAGGCATTCCTCTCAATATTGCTTATTTTTACATGGACTAGCGTGGTTAAACGCGCTGGCTTAATAAAATTTGCAAATGCGTAAAATACAGATGGTTGACCTTCAAGGTCAGTACGAAGGAATAAAAGATAGAGTGAATAATGGGTTGAAAGAAGTCATCGAGTCGGCGGCTTTTATCAATGGACCAGAAGTTCATGCTTTTCAAAAAGAGCTAGAAGACTATCTAGATGTAAAACATGTAATACCATGTGCAAATGGTACTGATGCTTTACAAATCGCAATGATGGGACTGGGTTTAAAACCTGGGGACGAAGTCATCACTGCCGATTTTACATTTGCAGCTACCGTAGAAGTAATTGCTCTTTTAAACCTAACACCGGTTCTAGTAGATGTAAATCCTTATAACTTTAATATCGATACAGACGCGATAAGAAAAGCTATAACGCCTAAAACTAAAGCAATTGTACCGGTTCACTTATTCGGCCAGACGGCAAATATGGACGAGATCATGGCTATTGCCAAAGAGCACGATCTTTTTGTAATAGAGGATAATGCCCAAGGAATAGGTTCTAATTACATGCATGCAGACGGTTCTAAATCTAAGACAGGAACCATAGGTAATGTAGGTACAACATCTTTTTTTCCATCTAAAAATTTAGGTGCTTATGGAGATGGTGGTGCTATTTTTACAAATGATGATGAGCTGGCTCATATCATAAGAGGTGTTGTAAATCATGGTATGTACGAGCGTTATCACCACGACGTAGTAGGTGTTAACTCTAGACTAGACGCGATGCAAGCGGTAGTTTTAAGAGCAAAATTGCCATTTTTAAATGATTATAATAATGCACGTAGAGATGCAGCGAGAAAATATACAGCAGCATTTGACGGAGAAGAAAAAATAATAACACCTATAGTTTGCGATAACTGTGATTGCCACGTTTTCCATCAATACACGCTGGTTATTAAAAATGCAGACCGTGATGGACTCGTAAAACATTTACAAGCAAATAACATTCCTTGCGGAGTCTATTATCCAATTCCTTTACATAAACAAAAAGCATATGTAGACGATAGATATAAAGAAGAAAACTTTACGGTGACTAATCAGTTAGTAAAGGAATGTATTTCTTTACCTATGCACACAGAGCTGGACGACGAGCAAATTAAATTCATTACAGATCATGTAAAAGAGTTTTTGAACAGATAGATTAAGATCTAATAATTGATAAAAGAACCCCTATGAAAACAAGATGTATTTAGTTTTTATAGGGGTTTTTCTATTTCCCGCTTTCGCGAAAGCGGAACACTTACCGTCTTACGGTTTATAATACCATTGAAGGAATAGACTTAAATAAATCGATAGAGCTTAATTGGTAATGTCTGAAGGTGGTAATATTGTAGTTTAAATGCCGAAACCTTTTCCCTAGCCCTAAAGGGTAGGTTTCTAAATAAAAAGATTAATAAATGATAGTCTTTTAATGAGGGCTGTTTTAAAGTTGACTTTGTAATAAAAGACAGACTAAAAAATTCCACCCTTTAGGCTTGGGGAAAGAAGTTTTGGTTAGTAGAAGAGAAACCTTTTCCCTAACCCTAAAGGGTAGGTTTCTATCCTTAAGTTAAAATAATGAAAATGCAAGAGTTGGATTATCTAAAAATCGAAGGGATGTTTGCAGGAGCAACCGCTGATGTAAGAAGATTTGCGATTCAATTGCGTGCTAATACTACTGAATCTGAAGATAAATTATGGGGATATTTAAAGACTAAACCTAAAAATTTCAAATTCAGAAGACAGCATCCGTTTAATCTTTATGTTTTGGACTTTTATTGTCATAAATTACGACTAGCTATAGAGGTTGATGGAGGTTATCATTTTACTAGACAACAACAAGAAAAAGACCGAGACAGAACCTTAGAAATTTCAAAATATAAAGTAGATATTATCCGATTCACTGATCTTGAAGTAATTCAAGACTTTGAAAAGGTTCAAAATGAAATAGAATCTATAATAAAAGACAGGCTAAAAACTTCCACCCTTTAGGGCTGGGGAAAGAAGTTTTGATGTCGATTCTGGCAATTTTCAAATAGGAATTAAGTTTTGGAATGGAATCTAAAAGGTTACATAAGAAAAAGGATTTAGAAACCTTTTCCCCAGCCCTAAAGGGTGAGATTTCTACTTCTTCGATAATATTAAATGAAAAATGGCTTGAAGCAAAGTTTCAAGCCATTTTTCATTTTTCTTTAGTTACTCTTTCAAAAGATTACAAAGCACTATGATTCTTAAAACCTTTCTCTTCTAGATATTTTACATATTCATGGGTGTTAACAGTGGCTTTTAAATCATGTAAAAGATTATAAAGACCAAAGAACGTACGGTTAATGTATAAGAAGTGCTTGCTACCACGGTTACCATTCATCTTACGCAATTCTTTATCATTGCTATATTTCTCACTTAGAGAAGAAATCTCATCCCAAAATCCAGAATCTGCAAAATTAAATGTCTTTTCTTGAAAAGGCTTTGTGAATAAACTCAACATCTCGTGAAATAACGCGCTGAAATAAACAATTTCTTTCTCGCTATCATCTTTGCGTAGAATCTCTAATTCAAATAATTTTTCTCTAAAAATTTCTGGATTATTAATGCTTGCAGGTACCGCCAGCTCAAAATACGGCTGGTAAAATTCGTCCACGATTTCTTTAATACAACCGAAGTCGATGGCAATCAATTCCTCATCCTTAGAAATTAAGAAATTACCAGGATGTGGGTCTGCATGAACGGCTTTTAGACCGTGCATTTGGAACATGTAAAAGTCCCAAAGTGATTGTCCTAGTTTATTACCAGTTTTTTGTGAGAAGTCTGTTGCAGCAAACTCGCTTAAATGCTGCCCTGTCATCCAGTCCATCGTGATGATGCGTTTACTAGATAATTCTGGATAATAGGTAGGGAATTTAAGATTAGGGATGTGAGAACAGGCTTCTGTAATTTCTATGCTTTGCTTTACCTCAAGTGTGTAATCTGTTTCTTCAGTTAATTTATCTTCTACCTCTGCAAAGTATCTTTTTGAGTCTTCACCTTTTAAATTAAACATCTTAATCGCGATAGGTTTTACCATCGCGAGGTCACTACCTATAGACTCTGCCACACCAGGATATTGAATTTTAACCGCTAGTTCCTTACCGTCTTTAGTAGCTTTGTGTACCTGGCCTATACTTGCTGCGTTCACAGAATCCTTTGAGAAAGTATCATAAATCTCTTCTGGAAAAGCACCTTGATATTTCTTAAATGTTTTTCTAACTAACGGAGCCGAAAGTGGTGGCACGCTGAATTGCGCTAGACTGAACTTCTCTACATAAGCACCTGGTAATAGGCTCTTATCCATAGATAGCATTTGCGCTACCTTGAGTGCACTACCTTTAAGACTCTTTAAACCATCATAAATATCTGTCGCATTATCTTCATCAAGAGAAGAGCGATCCATAGAAGGATTTACTGCTTTTTTTGAATAGTACTTGATGTAATTAGCACCGATTTTTGCGCCAGTCTTTACTAGCTCTGTAGTACGGCCTATTTTACTGGTAGGTATTTTGTCTAGTGTTTTCATAGCAATCTAGTTAGGTAATCCACATCGATAAGCTCAGTGTGACACTTTTGAATGTTATTAATGATAAATTGTTCAGTGACTACGCTTTCGCGAAAGCGGAAATAATAGAAACTTGTTAGAAAGCGTCAAAAGTTTTGAGCTTACGGTATTTTTTAAATGTAAGTTTAGATTTCAACTTAAGTTTATTTACGACATGCGCTCTTTCCAAAGGAATTTACCAAAGTCAAGAACAGCGTCTAGTGGTGTGTTATCAAAAACGTCAAAAATGGTGTTTACGGACTTTTCTATAGCCATATCAGTTTTTTCAAAACCAGCACTGTCGTCATCCATCCAGAATTTAAGTAAGAACAACATTTGTATCCAGGCACCTTCACTATAAATAGTTTCAGATCGTTCTAGTAAAATGTTAGTTTTATTCTCATTGCGTTGCATGATTAAGTCTTTAGAAAAGTTTTTTACGTGCTTGCGCAGGTCTTTTAACTGTTCCATCTTGCTCATCATGTGCGGATTTTCCTTAAGAGTATACAGCACATAACTTCTATTAAGAGTCAGGATTTCAAAAAATGTATAGAAAAAAGTAAGCATCTTTTCTCTATTTGAGAAATGTGCATAGTCTTCATTTTTATGAGAGACATCCATAGTCATGGTAAAGAATGTATTCCAGATATCTTTGCGCAAACTATCTAAACTACCGAAGTGATTATAAAAATCTTGCTCGGCCATGTTGTTATCCTTAGCAAATTTGTAAACCGATTTAGGAGTTTTTTCATGTTCTAGAACATAGTCCATATATGCGGTAAGGATATCGTGCTTAGTGATTTCCTTCTTCTTTGCGGTCTTTTTTGCAGGTGCTTTTTTAGTAGTTGCCATAATCTCAATGATTTGATGTAAAGATACAATCTGTTTAACTTATCACACATAATGTTTAAACAAAAGTATGTTAAGATTTAGTCGTGCGTTTTGTATAAAACTTATACTTTAAAGATAAAAAAATCCCTTTCTAAAATTTTAGAAAGGGATTAAATTTTTTTAAAAGATCACGTTGTTATAGACCGTTTATATTTCTTCTTAATTGTGTGAAATTGAATAGAACGAAAGAAAGCTTAATATCCAGAGCTGCAGCTATACCGTTTCTTCCATTATCATCCCATTGATAGCCTATACCGCCTGCTAGTTCAAAGGTGAAGAAATTTGTTATTCTTCTTTTCATACCTATTTTAGGAAAAATGCTTGTAGCTTTACTTATACGGACATTATCATCGCTGGAATAGGTCATCCAGTCTGGTACACGTTGCAATTCTAGGGCTAAATAGTTACCTGTATTCGTAGTTATGGATTTGCCGTTTTCTTTTCTCTTCTGTCTATTATAATAATATCTAGGTTCTAAGCTTAAAGTATTCGTTGCGATGAATTCAGTTTTGGAACTAAAAAGATTTTTATAGAGCCCAAATTCTTGACCAAATTCTAGATGAATCAATAGTTTATCATTAATCGGTTGCTCAAAAGAAGCCCAACCGCCAATGGCCCCTACTTTAATAGATAGGAGGGTTTCTAACTCGTCACTTTGAGAGTAGGAAATTATAGAAAAAAGCAAGGTAAGGGTGAGAATAGTGTGTTTCATGTTGGTTGATTTGGTTTTTGATTACTATCAAACACCATACCTATTAACTTAAATAATGGATAAGCATAAAAAAATCCCTTTCTAAAATTTTAGAAAGGGATTTTTAAGATTATAAAATAATCTTGAACTATGGTTTGTTAGTAGCAACAGGCTCTTTACTTACCCATGTGTTTACTGAAACGATAGCGTTTTCATTATAATCTACTTCAGTAAGCTGGTCACCTTTCCAGAAAAACCATTTACCTGCTTTTCTATCGTTTTTATATTCTGCCTTAGCAGTCTTTTGACCATCAGCATTATAACTGATCCACTCACCGTGTCTTTTATTATCTAGAAAAGTTCCTGTTTGTGCAACTGTTCCATTTTCATGAAAATAGGTTGCTTTTACTGTTCCATCTTCAGTGTTTTCAAAAGTAGGTTTTACCTCTTGTGCCATTGCAACCACACCAAGCATCATTGCCGCAAAAATCATTAATTTCTTCATCGTTCGTTCTTTTTATTACATCCAAAGTTAACATTAAAAACATATTAAAACAACATTTAAGTAACATTAAGTTTACATTAAACTTTTAAAAACCTGTATTTCAGTTAATTGTGTTAATTAAAAAATACCATTTACCTATGTTGATCTTCTACTTTTAATCAAATCTTTACCTTATGGTTATGTATTTATGTGTGAAATCGGTTTATTTTTGCATGCTTATTAGAAGTTTTAAATATGTATAGATCACACGATTGTGGTAGCCTGCGTGCTAGCGATATAAATAAAGAAGTAACACTTGCCGGTTGGGTTCAAAAAAGCCGTGACAAAGGTTTTATGGTTTGGGTAGATTTGAGAGACCGTTATGGTATTACTCAACTTATCTTTGATGAAGAGCGTACAGAAAAAGCTCTTATTGAAAAAGCTCAAAAACTAGGACGCGAGTTTGTAATCCAAGTTAAAGGAACTGTAATTGAGCGTGAGTCTAAAAACAAAAATATACCTACAGGAGAAATTGAGATCCTAGTAAAAGAACTAGAAATTTTAAGTGCTTCTAAGACACCTCCTTTTACCATAGAAGATAAAACTGATGGTGGAGAAGAGTTGCGTATGAAATATCGTTACCTAGATATACGTCGTAATCCAGTACGTGAGAACTTGATTTTCCGTTCTAAGGTCGCGATGGAAGTGCGTAATTTCTTAGCAAACAAAGAATTTATCGAGGTAGAAACGCCTGTACTTATTAAATCTACACCAGAAGGTGCGCGTGACTTTGTTGTGCCATCGCGCATGAATGAAGGGCAGTTCTATGCATTGCCACAATCGCCACAAACTTTTAAGCAATTGCTTATGGTAGGTGGTATGGATAAATATTTCCAGATTGTAAAATGTTTCCGTGATGAGGACTTGCGTGCAGACCGCCAGCCAGAGTTTACACAAATAGACTGCGAGATGTCATTTGTAGAGCAAGAAGATGTGTTGAATATCTTTGAAGAGATGACACGTCACTTATTAAAGAAAGTGAAAAACGTAGACGTTGCTGAGTTTCCTAGAATGACTTACAACGAGGCAATGGAGAAATATGGTAACGATAAACCAGACATTCGCTTTGGGATGGAGTTTGCTGATTTGAACGCTTTCGCGAAAGCGGGAGAATTTAAAATCTTTAACGAGGCAGAGCTAGTAGTAGGAATAGCAGTACCTGGTGGCGAAAGCATGACACGTAAAGAAATCGATAAATTAATTGATTGGGTGCGACGTCCACAAGTAGGAGCCACTGGAATGGTGTATGCAAAATGCAATCTAGATGGGACTTATAAATCTAGTGTAGATAAATTTTACTCTCAAGAAGATCTTGCAAACTGGGCAAAAGCAACTGGTGCAGAGCCAGGTGATTTAATCTGTGTGATGTCAGGACCTGCAAATAAAACTCGTGCACAATTAAGTGCTTTGAGAATGGAAATGGCAGAGCGTCTAGGATTGCGTGATCCAAATAATTTTGCTCCTCTATGGGTAGTAGATTTTCCACTTCTTGAATGGGATGAAGATACAGAGCGTTACCACGCAATGCACCACCCATTTACTTCTCCTAAACCAGAGGATATAGAGAAATTAAAAACAGATCCAGGTAATGTGCGTGCAAATGCTTATGACCTTGTTATGAATGGAAATGAAATAGGTGGTGGATCGGTAAGAATATTTGATAAAGAATTACAGGCTCTTATGTTCGACCATTTAGGATTTACTCCAGAAGAAGCTCGTGCACAATTCGGTTTCTTAATGGACGCTTTTGAATATGGAGCGCCACCACATGCAGGACTTGCTTTTGGTTTTGATAGATTAGTTTCTATTTTAGGTGGTCAGGAAACTATACGTGACTTTATCGCGTTCCCTAAAAACAACAGTGGTCGCGATGTGATGATAGACGCGCCAAGTGCCATTGATAATGAACAACTGACAGAATTGAATCTGAAGGTAACCGTTTAACCTGGAGTATAAATAAAATGTCAGTCTGAGCCTGTCGAAGACGATGTTATATATAAAATATGAATTTTTTAAAATTTCTTGGAATCCTACTACTATGTGCTTTACTGGCCATAGGAGTAGGGTTTTATTTTTTAGACCATGATCAGGTAGCTCTAGGGCATAAAGTGATAGGTCTATCTACCTTATTTATATTCTTTATTGTGATGCCTCTATTTATATGGACGCGTTATAAAAATAAAGATTTGAGTAAATTCAACTTTAATCAGGATAAAAATGATGAAGATGAAGACTGGGATATAGAAGATAAAAGTAGATTGAATTAAGGCATTATAATAGGTCCTAGAAAACGCAACCATAAAATAAAACCGATAAAACTACCTACTATACCTGATATTATAAAGGTAAACCGGTGTTCAATAGGTATTTTATTGAAAGTTGTATAAGTCAAAACTATAATACCTAACAGGCCAAAAATAGCAGCAGGTAATAACAATGGTATTTTTAAATAATAAGCAATGACGACTTCATCTGATTGTAAAGGGATTTGTTCAGTTAATAGACGTGTTATTACTAAGGATAAAAAAATAAATACTTCTCTAGACCAAAAATATGCTAGATAGACTGCGATCCAGTTTTTAAACTTGAATTTATCGCTATTATTAAAAAAAAGTAATAGAAAACCTATGGTTCCAAATAATATGGTTTGTGAAGGTCCTGCTAGCGTGGAATATAGTCCATGTCTTTGAGCTTTCTTTCTGTAAATTTCTAAAGTTTGTATATCCTCTTCATAAACTTGACCATCACTATCGCTATGTTGTGAGTACCATTTATCCATTTCTGGTTGTTGTTTCCATTCTCCATAATTCACATAACCGTAATGTAAGGTCGGTTTTTTGAAATATCGTTGAGCAACAAGATAATGTCCAGCTTCATGAGATACTGTGCCTAGTGGTGTGAAAAGTACAAATGCCAGTAAAAAATAGATACTACTTTTCCAGTTAAAATTTATAGTAATATAATTTTGTATTTTGAAAGACATGCAGTGAATTTAACAATTATAAAGAACATCAATCTTGGTATCAAATCTTTTAAATAAGATTCTAGTAATTAATTAACCATATTGCCGACTTTTGTGTCAGTATAAGATAACTATGAAAAAAGGCGTATTAATGGTGAATCTGGGATCTCCAGATAGTCCAACACCCAAAGATGTAAAGAAATATCTAGATGAGTTTTTAATGGATGAGCGAGTAATAGACTTGCCTTACATTTTAAGAGCTATTCTGGTTAAAGGAATTATTTTAAATACCAGGCCTAAAAAAAGTGCCGAAGCTTATGGCAAAATATGGTGGGAAGAGGGAAGTCCGTTAATAGTTCTTTCAGAGAGGTTACAAGATAAGATAGATTCTTTTACTAGTGTGCCTATTGCTCTAGCGATGCGTTATGGAGCTATGACCATAGAAGACGGTCTTAAGGAATTAAATGATCAAGGTGTAGATGAGGTTTTGTTACTTCCATTATATCCACAGTTTGCTATGGCAACGACAGAGACTATTCAGGTTCTTGCCGAAGAATTGCGTCAGGAGAAGTTTCCACACATGTCATTTACTCAAATGCCTCCTTTTTATAATCACCCTGATTATATACGTGTGCTTTCAGAATCTATTAAAGAGTCGTTAGAAGGTAAAGATTATGAGCATTTATTATTCTCATATCACGGAGTACCAAAAAGACATATAAGAAAAAGTGATATCACAAAGTCACATTGTAGAATGGATGGTAAATGTTGTTCTACACCATCACCTGCTCATGAATTTTGTTATAGCCATCAATGTAAAGAGGTGACTAGATTAGTAGGTGAATACTTAGGTATGGAAGATGGGACATTTTCTACTAGCTTTCAATCACGTCTAGGTTTTGACCCATGGTTAACACCGTATACAGATCGTACCATTGAAAAAATGGGATTAGGTGGGACTAAAAAAATGGCTATTGCTACACCAGCATTTGTTAGTGACTGTCTAGAAACTCTAGAAGAAATAGCGATGGAAGGAGAAGAAATTTTTCATGAAGTAGGAGGTAAAGAATTTCATGTAATACCATGTCTTAACGATCGTGAAGATTGGGTAAAAGTGTTATCCCGCTGGATAGATGAATGGGCTATGAGCGATGTCACTGCTTAATCATAACTTTCAATAGAATTACAAAAAGGCTTTTCATTAATTTGAAAAGCCTTTTTATCGTTAAATAGGTAAAATAGTTAGAGTAGAGTATTTTTACATCTTATGTCTACAAAGCCAGCCAGTAAATCTCAACTTTTAGGAACAGAGACCATAACCAGTCTGTTAATTAAGCAAGCAGTTCCTGCATCGATAGGTATTCTAGTAATGTCTCTTAATATACTGGTAGATAGTATTTTTGTCGGTAACTGGATAAACTCTGATGCTCTCGCAGCAATAGGTGTTGTATTACCTATCTCTTTTTTTGTAGCAGCATTAGGGATGGCTATAGGTATAGGTGGATCTAGTATCATATCTAGAGCTCTAGGTGCAGACCGTATGGATAAAGCACGACGCACCTTTGGAAATATGTTATCGCTTACTGTGGTCATT
The DNA here is from genome assembly GCF_045063755.1 of Nonlabens sp. Asnod3-A02. Lineage (NCBI taxonomy): Bacteria > Pseudomonadati > Bacteroidota > Flavobacteriia > Flavobacteriales > Flavobacteriaceae > Nonlabens > Nonlabens sp. Asnod3-A02. Next base: position 281,509 of record NZ_JBEFOC010000008.1, on the reverse strand, counting down.
ACTTTGTTAATGACCGTTTTCGGATTGCTATTTGTAGATTCTTTAGTGCCAGCATTCGGTGGTAGAGGTGCTCTTTTTGAACCAGCTAAAGTCTATTACCAAATCGTTTTTTATGGAATACCTATTCTTGCTTTGTGCATGATGGGTAATAATGTGATACGTGCAGAAGGTGCTCCTAAGCATGCCATGATAGCAATGCTTATACCTTCTGTAGGTAATTTGATACTGGATTATATTTTCATCAATAGATTAAATATGGGAATGGCTGGTGCTGCTTGGGCGACTACCGTTAGTTATTTTTTATGTTTTGCTTATGTATTACAGTTTTTTGTATCAGGAAAAAGTGAGTTGATTTGCACTTTTAAAGATTTACTTCCAGATTGGATAATTCTCAAAGAAGTGGGGAGTTTAGGGTTTGTAACACTTGCTAGGCAAGCAACCTCTAGCTTTATCTTCCTAATTATGAATAATATTTTATTTGAATTAAGTGGTGCAGACGGTGTCGCGGTATTCCGTATTATAGGTAGTATGATGGTGTTTGCTTTATTCCCAGTTATGGGTGTTACACAAGGGTTTTTACCTATTGCAGGATATAATTATGGTGCAAAATTGTGGGATAGAGTGCGTGAGGTTACCTATACTTCTATTAAAATATCTTGTGGATTAGGTGTTCTTATATTTTTAGGGCTCTTCTTTTTTACATATCAAATTGCCGATGTTTTTACAGATAATCCTAAAGTGATAGAGCAAGCATCTTTTGCTATGAAACTGGTATTTCTATCGGTTCCTATTATTTCTATTCAATTAATAGGTTCTGCATATTATCAGGCTATCGGTAAAGCGATTCCTGCTTTATTATTAACACTTTTAAGAATGGCTATTATTCTTATTCCATTGCTATTAATTCTCCCTAATTTATATGGTGAATTTGGAGTATGGATTAGTTTCCCTATAGCAGATTTCCTTTCTACTATAATCACAGCTTGGTATTTATGGCTTGCAATGAAAAGGTTGAAAAGCACTCGAAAAGAGTAAAATAGGTTGTTAATCGGTTATTTTATACCGTTAAATAATATTTTGATGAAATAAAATGTTATTCCATTTATTCTTCTCTTTTTTGCAGCAAAATTTAACAAATGCTCAAGTTAATACTTTGTTTTTTAATGATTTCTACAATTGGCTTTGCTCAAGTAGGATTAAATACAGATTTACCACAAGCTTCTTTAGATGTTGCCTCTACTAATCAAGGGATACTAATTCCTAGAGTAGAATTAGTGGACACTTCTGATGTTGTTACAGTTGTTAATCCAAATGGGACTCCTTTAGTTAAATCTACTATGGTTTATAATACCGCTACTAGAAATGATGTGGTACCTGCTTTTTATTATTGGAATGGCGTTGATAAATGGCTTAGAATATTAGTGGCAGATGATAATGAAGATATATGGAAAGCAAATCCTACTAATAATCGTGTAGAGATTGATAAATTAAGTGATGGAGTTACTGATAGACCCAATAACAATGTGTACATTACAGATGAAAGCCAATTAATTATTGACCAAGTAACGACCAATAATGATAACGGTGGCTCTCGTAAAATCCAGGTTTATAACGGTGATATAGCAAACTACTCTAATATACCTAATGGAGCGGCTTTTGGTTTTTTAGGGCACAAATCACGTGGAGATATTGCTACACCATTAAGTGTACAGCCTGATGATCATGTAACGGCTTATTATTCTTTACCTCACAATGGTACAGGTTATGTGCTGTCTTCATTCTTTATGCAAGGTGTAGATCCATCTTGGGATGGAACAAGTTCTGTAATCCCTGGTGATTTTAGATTTAATACCACAACGGTTAATAACACTATCGCAGGTGAAAAAATGAGGATAACGTCTGAGGGTAAAATAGGTATCAATACTCCTTCACCTACCGAAGCTTTAGAAATCCATGGTAATAACGGAAATGGATGGGATGGCGATGTAGATGTGTATAGCCACGGCAGTAATATTACCTCTTTTCATATAAGAAGTTCCACTGGTACAAGAACAGCCCCTAGAAGTATCGGTTTAAAAACAAATGCCAATATCTTTAATATGGAAGCTCAAGGGTATGACGGTACTAATTATATCACAGCAAGTGCGATAAAATTAGGGGTTACAACAACAACTAATACTGGTGTAAATGATATGCCTGGTAGAATAGTTTTTGCTACGACTACCGACGGTACCAGTACATTGAGTGACAGAATGATTATAGATGACAATGGAAATGTGGGAATAGGAAGACTTACTGGGCTCACAGAGAAGTTAGAAGTAAACGGTACCATTAAAGCTACCAGTATTAACTTTACTGGTATTCCAGATTTTGCTAGTGATGCCGACGCGACTGCAAATGCATCTCTGCAAGTAGGTGATATCTATAGAGTAGGAAATGACCTTAAAATTAAATTATAAGAGTAAGAGATGGTTTTGGTTTCCGCTTTCGCGAAAGCGAAATAATTAAATTTTCTCTAAACCTTTTCTTTACTATGCACGCATATAATATCTTTACTTAAAAATAAGATTTTATGTATACCAAAGGATTTGATGTAAGATGGAGTGACCTAGATGCAAATAGACACATGGCAAACAGTGCCTATCAAAATTTTATGAGTCATACACGTATGGCATTTTTAATCGAGAACGACTTTGGTCATAGAGAGATGGCTCAATATGAAACTGGACCGGTCATTTTTAATGAAAACATATTCTATTTTAAAGAAATACATCAAGGTAAACCTATTACAGTAAGTTGTGAAGTAACTGGCATGAGTGAAGACGGTAGCCTATTCAGTTTTGTACATAATTTTTATGACTATAAAGGTCGTAATGTTGCACGAGGTTTAATGACTGGTGCATGGATGAATTTACGAGAACGTAAAATCACAGCTTTACATCCAGAATTACACGATAAAATCAAAAACTTTCCTAGATCTGCAGATTTTAAAATATTACAAAAATCAGATACTAGATCGCATGGACAGTTTGCTAAAGACCTTAGTTAAGTACTTGACCAACGTTAAATCAGGTTGTTATAAAATACTTTTAAAGCGATAAATAAGTATTACATCTATTAAATAATTCAAAATGTCGGCGCTTTTCCATTAAAATTCAGTTACTTTTATATTTATCCTATGATATCTATAAAAAATACTATATTCTATAGTGAAGTTTTAAAGGAATTAAATTACCATTTTGGTGACTTCTATTTCTTTGAAGGATTTGTAGTGTCAGAAATAAAAGAAGGTGTGAATTTTTCTTGGGATTATGCAAAAATTGTCATCCACGAAGTATCGCAATATTATAATACTAAGGGTAAAGAAATCGTATACTTATCTAACCGTATCCATAACTATAATGTTAAACCAGTGGACTGGCTCAAATATACGATGCACGCCTTTAAGTTAAAGGGATATGGTATAGTGGTTAATTCAAATGTAGGACGTAAAAATGCTTTATTTGAATCGATTTTTATACCCACTCGTTTTAAAACTTTTACCAGTACGCTAGATGGTATACAGTGGGCTGCTCAGATTAATGAGGTAGACGAGGTTAAAAAAAAGAAATAATTATTTTCTCTTTATTCCTGTTAAAAATACACCAGTAAATATCAATAACCCAGCAACAAGTTTTTGCCAGGTAATCACATCTTTATCCAGTCCTACTGCTATAAATGTTGCTAGTAAAGGTTGTAAATAAATAAAAACAGCAACTACGCTGGGCTTTAATGTTCTTATAGCTATAATATTGAGCATATAGGTCCCAAACGTAGCAAAAATCACCACATAACCTATATTCAGTAAAGTCTCCGTGCTAGCGGTTGTGATTTCAAATTCTAATCCCTGAGAGATGCCAAAAGGTGTGATAATTAATACACCAAAAAAATACAACCACTTCATAAGCATGAAGACATCATACTTTGCAGTTAACCTTTTAGCCAGTAAAATATAGATGCCATAAGAAATAGCGTTCACTAGAACCAGTATATTACCTAAAAATGGGTCTTTTGCCTCTGCACTTTCTCCAGTAGAAAGTAACGTTAAAAGAGCTGCGCCAGAAAATCCAATTAGAATACCTACTATACGTAAAGAATGCAGCCGTTCTTTTAAAAAAAGAGCGCTCAATACCAGTACAATTATAGGTGTGCTCACCATTAAAACAGATGCGCTTATGGGAGACGTTAATGACAGGCCCCACATAAAGGTAACCATATTAAAACCTACACCACAAAAAGCTGCTAGAGCAATAAGTGGTAATTCTCGATAAGGTATTTTTTCTTTGGACTTAGTAAATAGGGAAATACCCCAGAATATTACACAAGTAGCTACAACTCTATACCATGCCAGACCGAAAGGTCCTACATGCTCTGGAGTAACTTCTTTTGCAGCTGTAAAGTTATAAGCATAAAATAATGCTACTAAAAAGCCACAAATAATAGCAACCGTTCTTTTACTCATTTAAGATAGAGCCTCTTGCGCAGCAGCAACTACTTTCTTAGAGTTACCTATATAAGCTTGGTTATTATATATAAGAATAGGTCTTTTTATGAACGTATAATGATCCAATAAAAGGTTTTTATAATCCTCTTCTGTCAGGTCTTTTTCATGAAGACCGCGACCTCTATATAATTGCGCTCTTCTATTAAAAAGTGCCTCATAAGAGCCAGCTTGTTCTTTTAAAAATTCAACCTGATCCATAGTTACAGGTTCTTCTTTAGTATTTTGTAAAGCGATGTCATCAGTAAGTTCTAACTCACCTTTAATGCGTTGACAAGTATTACAGCTATCTAGATAAATGAATAGATTTTTCATATAGCAAAATTACGATAGCTTTTTTGATAAGGAATATCTTTAGCCTTAATATTAATTAATATGCTGGTTTCGCTTTCGCGAAAGCGGAATAAAATCAATCATAAATTAAATACAACGTTACATGAATCACTTATTTGAACATAATCTAACCACTAGAAAAATATTTTTAAGCCTTATAGATCAGCTTACCGTGGATGAATTAAATCTGATTCCAGAAGGTTTTAGAAACAATATCATTTGGAATATTGTGCACAGTATCACAGCACAACAAGGTCTGGTTTATGGGCTTTCAGGTCTAGAAAAATCTGTAACCAAAGAATTAGCAGATAAATATGGTAACGGTACCATGCCAGATGGTGAGGTAAGCAAAGAACAGATAGAAGAGTATAAAGTCATGCTATTAGATCTTATAGAAAAAACTAAAACAGACTATGAAAGTGGAGTTTTTAAAGAATTTAAGGAGTACACCACTGGTACTGGCTATAAAATGCGCAATGTAGAAGAGGCGCTAAGTATGAATAATATTCATGAAGGTATACACCTAGGTTATGCTCTTGCTATTAGGAAGGCGATTAAGAACAATTAAATAAATTTTAAAAAGCAAGCCGGTTTTAAAACTAGCTTTTACTTTTATACCGAAGAAAAGAAGGATATGAAATTTAATACCAAAACCATTCACGGCGGTCAGGAGAATATAGATCCAGCCTATAATTCTGTAATGCCACCCATTTATCAAACCACTACTTTTAAACAAAGTACACCACATGGACATAAAGGTTTTGAATACTCACGTAGTGGTAATCCTACTCGTAATGCGTTAGAAAAATCTATGGCTAGTCTAGAGAATGGCGTTTATGGAATTGCTTTCGGTTCTGGTCTTGCCGCTATTGATGCGGTGCTTAAATTATTAAAATCTGGTGATGAGGTAATTTCTACTAGCGATTTATATGGTGGTTCTTACCGATTATTCACACAGATTTTTCAAAATTTCGGTATCAAGTTTCATTTTGTAGGAATGGAGAACGCTGCTGACATTGAGAAGCACATCAATGGTAACACAAAACTTATTTGGGTAGAAACGCCTACTAACCCTATGATGAATATTATAGACATAGAAGCTGTTTCAAGAATATCTAAAAAGCACCAATTAATTCTAGCAGTAGATAACACATTTGCAACACCATATTTACAACAGCCCTTAGATTTAGGTGCAGATATTATTATGCATAGCGCTACTAAATATTTAGGTGGTCATAGTGATGTTGTAATGGGTTCTCTGGTCGTAAATGATGAAGCGCTGGCTAAGAGATTGTACTTTATACAAAATGCAAGTGGTGCTGTTCCTGGTCCACAAGACTGCTTTTTAGTATTGCGAGGTATAAAAACACTTCATGTAAGAATGCAACGTCATTGTGAAAATGGTAAAGCTGTTGCTCATGCATTAAAATCAAATCCTAATGTAGATAAAGTGTACTGGCCAGGTTTTGAAGATCATCCTAATCATGAAATTGCTAAAAAGCAAATGAAGGATTACGGCGGTATGGTTTCTTTTAGTACAAAAGCTGGTACATTAGAAAGTGCAGTTAAGGTTGTGGAGAATTTAAAGGTGTTTACTTTAGGAGAATCATTAGGTGGTGTAGAGTCTCTCGCTGGGCATCCTGCGAGCATGACTCATGCTAGTATACCTAAAGAAGATCGCGAGAAAACAGGTATCGTAGATTCATTGATACGACTAAGCGTGGGAATAGAAGATGTAGATGATTTATTAGAAGATCTTGATCAAGCACTGACTTCATAAAGAATATGTGCTGTGTTAATCGCGCTGTTTTTAGTTGTAATGTATTTGCTTTTTTAATAAATAAAGTTTGATGTTTTCTCGCTTTCGCGAAAGCGGAACACATCTCACAAGGTTTCTTATAATTTATGATATGCACGTATTGTATCGTGCAATAATAATGCATCTTTGTTTTAATAATTAAACGCAAAATTGACAACAAAAAAAATAATCATAGGTCGCACAGATCGAGCAGATTTCCCTAGATTACAGATAGAAGGGATTGACATTAAAATTGATACAGGCGCATATACCAGTAGTATTCACTGCAAGGATATAGAAGAGATAGATGGTGTTTTACACGCCACACTTCTAGATGTGGAGCATGAACAGTATCATGGTAAGCGATTAAGTTTTGAAGAATATAAAATTACTAGTGTGCGCAGTAGTAATGGTAGTGTAGACTTGCGATATGAAGTTCAAGGAAATATCAGACTTTTTGAGAAACTCTATAAAATTTCTTTAACTTTAAGCAATCGTGAAGAAATGAGATATCCAGTTTTAATAGGCCGTAAATTTCTTTCCCCTAGATTTATAGTAGATCCTGAATTACAGGACGTTTCATATTTACAATCACAACATGAAGATTAATATCTTATCTCGTAGTACAAGTCTCTACAGTACCAAAAGACTCATAGAAGAAGCTAGAAAAGCTGGGCATATCGCAAAAGCAATTAATGTGCTCCATTGTGATATAAAACTTGAAAAGCAAAAACCTACGGTTTATTATCATGGAGAACGTCTCGTTACACCAGATGCTATCATACCTCGTGTAGGTGCTAGTATTACCTTTTATGGTACTGCAATCGTAAGACAGTTTGAAATGATGGGCTGTTTTACAACTGTTAGTTCTATGGCACTGGTAAGAAGTAGGGATAAATTGCAAAGCCTGCAATTGCTTTCTAGAAGTGGTGTGGACATGCCTAAGACGGTATTTACCAACTTTGGCGAGCATACTGATGATATTTGTAAACGTGTAGACGGACCGCCTGTAGTTATTAAGGTTCTTGAGGGAACACAAGGTATAGGAGTTAATCTAGCAGAAACAATTGAGGCAGCAGATGCTATTATTGATGCTAATAATGAATTGAAAACTCGTGTCATTATACAGGAGTTTATTAAAGAGGCTGGTGGTGCAGATTTGCGCGCCTTTGTAGTTGGAGACAAGGTAGTAGGTGCGATGAAAAGACAGGCGCAAGAAGGTGAGTTTAGGTCTAACCTACATAGAGGTGGTACCGCAAAGAGTATCACGTTATCTAAGCAAGAAGAAGAGACTGCTATAAATGCAGCAAAATCCTTAGGTCTCGGTGTGTGTGGTGTTGATTTATTACAGAGTAGTCGTGGGCCATTAGTACTAGAAGTGAATAGTTCTCCTGGGCTAGAAGGGATAGAAGCAGCTACAAATAAGAATATAGCAGGTGAGATTATTAAATATATTGAAAAAGGTGTAAATGCTTAAAGAAATTAAGATTTTTGATACGGTTATTGAGCCAGGCAAAAGTTATAAGCTCAATTTTAATATGGCAAAACTTTATACGTCTACTAGTATAGAAGTGCCTGTTATTATTAATCGTAGTAAGAAAGCAGGTCCTGTGGTACTAATTACTGGTGGTATTCACGGTGACGAAATTAACGGTATCGAGACGGTACGCCAGATTATTTCTAAGAATTTAAATAAGCCAGCAATAGGTACTATAATCGCCATACCGGTTTTAAATGTTTTTGGCTTTTTAAATGGTCAGAGAGAATTTCCTGACGGTAGAGATTTAAATAGAGTTTTTCCAGGAACTAAATCAGGTGCGCTAGCCAGTAGGTTTGCCTATCAAATTACTAAAGAGATTTTACCCCTTGTGGATTTAGTAATGGATTTTCACACTGGTGGTGCACAACGTTTTAATGCGCCTCATTTACGAGTGTCCCAGCTAGAAGTGCAGTCATGGGATCTAGCCAAAGTGTTTAATGCGCCGTTTTTGATGCATGGTAGCAATATTAAAAAGACATTTAGAGCGACGTGCTCTGGTCTGGATAAGAAATACCTGCTTTTTGAAGGAGGAATGTCTAGTCATAGTGATAAAAAAGTGGTTTCTACAGCAGTAAATGGCGCAATACGAGTGTTGGATCATTTAAAAATGTTAGACCCAAGTGTTGAAGTTCCAGTGGCAGAAAAGGAGTCTGTAATTATTACTAACTCAAAATGGATAAGAGCAAGATATTCTGGTCTATTGCACCCAAAGGTAGATTGTGGTAAAAGAGTAGAAAAGGATGAGTTTATTGCTGTTATAACAGATCCTTATGGAGAATTAAGATACAAGGTAAAAGCACCTCATGCTGGTTATGTAATTAATGTGAATTATAGTCCGCTAGTATACCAGGGAGATGCGATATTTCATATATCCAAAGATGGAGAGTAAAAAAGAACTTAGAAAGAAGTATGCTCAACTCAGGAAAACACTTACTTCAGATCAAGTAGAAGAGTACAGTTTACAAATAGCAAATCAAGCATTGAAACTTGATATTTGGGAGTGTTCTAATTATCATATTTTTCTCCCTATAAAACGTCATAACGAGGTAAATACAGAGTATTTATTACACATACTCCAGGGAAAGGATAAAAACATCGTTATTTCTAAATCAAATTTTGATGATTTTTCAATGTCTCATTACTTATTAACAGATCAGACCAAGATTATAAATAATGAATATGGTATTCCAGAACCAGATGAAAATGGGATACCTATAAATGAGCAACAACTAGATGTTGTATTCATCCCATTGCTAGCAGTAGACAAATTTGGTAATAGAGTAGGTTACGGAAAAGGGTTTTATGACAGGTTTTTAAGGAAATGTAAGCCAGGTATTTTAAAAATAGGCTTATCTTTCTTTAAACCTTTGGATAATAAAATAGATGTGAATGAAGACGATATTAAGCTGGATTACATTTTAACAGGTCAAAATGCGTTTAAAACAGTTGAAAGTCATATTTAATTGATTAAAGTCACATAAATTAAATACAAAATGTTAACATTTATTTATTATTTTCACAAATGTTACCATTTTAGTCTTTTACTAATTGGTGATTTTATGATAACGTTTCCCCTTAAACGATGAAAATCACTCCCGAAAAAAACTTGCAACAAAAACTGCAAGACAAAGATTACTTTTTAAAAGAAGCAGCTCTTCTTACTGCAACTGGTTCTTATAGTGCAAACCTAGAAACAGGTTGTTGTTTTATAGACGATATGGGTAAAAGAGTGTTGAGTTTACCTAATGATTATAGAGTAGATTTTGAAACTGGTTTAAATTTATTTGTCGATTTTAAATCCATATGGATACATTTTCAAAACTGTGTTAAAGGACGTGAATTTGTAGAAGATCTAGAAATGATCGATCACAATGATCAAAAGATATGGATGCGTGCCACTGGTAAGCCATTATATGATGACGTTTCTGGTAAGGTAGTCGGTATAAGAGGTGTTTTTACTAGTATAGATCGATATGTAAGGCAAGGTAAAGAGCTAGAGGAAACGGCAAAAATAATAGAGGTTCAAAACGAGAGGTTAGTCCATTTTGCTCATATAGTTTCTCATAATTTAAGAGTACATTCTAGCAATCTTGAACTGACTTTAGAGACTTTTAACTCTCCACTGGTAGGTACGGATGAAAAGGTTTTTAAAAGCTACCTCTCAGATATATCTAACAACTTAAGTGAGACACTAGAGCATTTAAATGAAGTAGTAACTATTAATACTCATGAGAAGAGTAAAGAGCCTGTGGATATAGAAAGTGTTTTTAAAAGTGTTTTAGAAGATCATAGGTCATTATTAGAAGAGATTGATGTATCTTTAAAATATGATTTTTCAAATCTTAGTCATATTGATTATGTTCCAACATTTTTGAGCAGTATTTTTTCTAACTTATTATCTAACGCTATTAAGTATCGAGATAGTTCTAAGACATTGAAAATTAATGTAAAAACTAAAGCCAAAAGAAATAATAAATTGCTTACGTTTCAAGATAATGGTATCGGTATAGATCTAGATAGAAATGGAACTAAGATTTTTAATATGTATAAAACGTTCCATGATAATGAAGATGCTCGTGGAATAGGCTTATTTTTAACAAAGAATCAAGTAGAATCGCTGGGTGGTAATATCTCAGTGGTAAGTGAAGTAGGGAAAGGCAGTTTGTTTACTGTAAAATTTTAAGATAGAATAGAATTGGTAAAGAAAGCTTGTATAATAGACGATGATAAACTGTATGTCAGTTTGATCAAAATGCTCATCAAAAAAAATAAACTCGCACAAGAGTTAGTTATTTTTGAGAACGGTAAACTGGCTCTTAAATTTTTTGAAGAACAGTTAGGTAAACAAGATCCAGAGCTGCCAGAAGTAGTCTTGCTAGATCTTAATATGCCTGTTATGGACGGTTGGGAGTTTCTAGATGAGATGGAAACTTATGCAGGTAAATTAAAAGAAGAAGGTTTAAAAATAAATGTAGTTAGTTCTACTATTAACCCTGTAGAAGTAGCTAAGGCAAATAGTCACGATATCGTGAATAGCTTCATTACAAAGCCTATCAACAAGCAGGCTATGATAGAAGCGTTTTCTGTTTAATTAGGCTACACTTTTCTTATCGGTATCGGGAAATGCTTTCTTACTGAAAATTACTAATAAAATCACTCCTACAGTAATGGCGCTATCGGCAACGTTGAAAATCGCGTTAAAGAATTTGAAGTGCTCTCCTCCTACAAATGGCATCCATTGTGGCCAGTCTCCTTCAAATAATGGAAAATATAACATATCTACTACATGACCATATCCTAGACCTGCATAACCACCAGCTTCTGGAAATGCTGTAGCTATTGCGCCGTGATAACTACCAGAGAAGATAACACCATAAAACACAGAGTCTATAATATTACCAAATGCACCTGCAAAAATTAACGAAATACATAAGATTAAGATCTTGTGTCCGTGCTTTTTAATACTGCTCACCAACCAATAACCTATCCCAAAAACCGCAAAAATTCTAAAAATAACTAAGATTAACTTACCATAATCACCAGGTATCTCCATTCCCCAAGCTGCACCTGCGTTTTCATAAAAAAGAAGTTTAAATTTACCCCAATCTACTATGGCTGGACTCGTACTATCCGTTAACGTGTAATTTAATTTTATATAAATTTTACTAGCTTGATCAATTATAATGATCAATAGTATAATGAGTATAGCTTTTGTTAATTTCATTTAATCTTTTTCAGAAGTGCTAAAATACTAATTAAAACGCTTGTTTAACGTGCTTATATTGCCAGATACCGTTTCTAGCCTAGCAAAATACTTGATTTGTACAGGTTTTTTAAATTCATGTACTTTTCCCGATCGTGATGCACTAGTTACATCATAGTTTTTCAGGTTAGCATATATACTGGCATAAACAGATATAAAATGTAAATCACCCTTCAGTTGATCTATTTTACAACTGCCAGATAGTTGATTTATGTATACGCTGTCGTAATTTCCACTTATTTTTAAGTCGGCACTTTGTACGTTAATGACTAGTTTCTTATTCTCAGGTAGTACAATAGTCGCCTTACTGTCTATTACTTTATGCGCACTTAGTTTGTCTCCAGGAAAAGAGAACGTAGGATGAATGGGGTCTGTAATTATTAAAGAGTCATTCCTTATAATACTAGATAGAATTACTGCGTTTTTATATTCTCCATTTACAGATGTAATTAATTTTACATCCTGTGAATTGTTGGTTTTTATCTCCAACTGTATATGTTGTTGTAAATGTATATCTATAGTCTTAAAAGTAGCTAGACTATGGCTGGTCTCATTTCTATTAGAAGAAGTTGTTTGAGCATCCGCTTTCGCGAAAGCGAGAAAAACAACAAGACTCATAAAACATAAAAACCTTTGTAAACTAGAACAAGTATAACTGTGATCCATATTTACAAAGGTTTAAATAAATGCTCGTAATGAGCTGAATAATGCAATTATTGCATGTTTTTTGCCTCGATACTTAATGTAGCATGTGGTACTAATTCAAGACGTTTCTTGTTGATTAGTTTTCCAGTTACTCTACAAACACCATAAGATTTATTCTCGATGCGTATCAATCCGTTTTTAAGATCGCGTATAAATTTTTCTTGACGTATCGCTAGTTGAGAGCTGGTTTCTTTGCTCATTACAGCGCTACCTTCGTCAAATGCTTTAAACTGTGGCGCAGTGTCATCAGTTCCATTATTAGCATCATTCATATATGCACTCTTGATCAACTCATACTGTTCCTGTGCTTCTTTAATTTTTGCATTAAGCAAGTCTTTAAAGTAAGCTAGGTCAGCATCGCTGTATCTTAATTTTTCATCTGCACTTGTTCCCATATCCTATAATTTTATAACCTGTATTGAGGTCACAATGTCGTCAAATTCAACAATCGTACCATTATCTACAGTTTGTATTAATGTTAAATCATCTGCAAGGGTTTCATCTTTAATATACTGTTCATTAGACGCAACCGCTTCGTCAATTTCACTATGTGATTGAATAGCTATTTTAATACGATCTGTTACCTCTAGTCCAGAGTCTTTTCTTATGTTTTGAATACGATTCACCAGTTCACGTGAAATCCCTTCCTTTTTAAGCTCGGGCGATATTGTTACATCTAGTGCAACGGTAATTCCAGATTGATTTGCTACTAGCCATCCTTCTATGTCTGAAGATGTAATCTCTACATCTTCAAGGGTCAAGATAATTGCATTTCCATTTACTTCCACCTCTTTCTGACCAGTTTTTTCTAACAAAGCGATATCTTCTTGTTGAAAACTTTTGATCTTACCGGCTATTTGTCCCATCGCTTTACCAAAACGCGGGCCTAAAGCTTTAAAGTTAGGTTTGATTTCTTTTACTAATATTCCGCTAGCATCGTCTATTAACTCTATCTCTTTTACGTTTACTTCGCTCTTTACAAGATCTGCAATTGCTTCTATTTGTGCTTTGTCTTTTACATCTAGAACCGGTATCATAATACGCTGTAAAGGCTGGCGTACTTTGATGCTTTCCTTTTTACGTAATGATAAAGTAAGACTAGATATCACTTGTGCTTTGTGCATTTTTTCTTCTAAAGCTGCGTCTATTAGAGACTCATCTGCTTTAGGGAATAATGCAAGGTGTACACTTTCACTTGCGTCGTTTTCACAAACACTAGTTAAATCGCGGTATAGTTGATCCATAAAGAATGGAGCAATAGGTGCGCCTAATTGTGCAACCGTTTTAAGACAAGTATAAAGCGTCTGGTAGGCAGCAATTTTATCTTGCTCATAAGTTCCTTTCCAGAAACGTCTTCTACATAAACGTACGTACCAGTTACTTAAATTCTCAGTCACAAAAGTGGTGATAGCTCTAGCAGCCTTTGTAGGTTCATAATCTTCATAGAATGCTGTGGTATCTTTTATCAAAGTATTTAACTCAGATAAAACCCAGCGGTCTATTTCTGGACGTTCTTCTAATGGAATGTTAGCTTCACTATACGTAAACCCATCTACGTTTGCATACAGACTAAAGAAAGAATACGTGTTATAAAGTGTACCGAAAAACTTACGTTGCACTTCTGTGATACCGTCTAAGTCAAATTTAAGGTTGTCCCATGGATTAGCATTACTCACCATGTACCAGCGAGTAGCATCTGCTCCATATTTACCTAAAGTCTCAAAAGGATCTGCTGCGTTACCTAGACGTTTAGACATTTTCTGTCCATTTTTATCTAGTACGAGTCCATTAGAAACTACATTTTTATAAGCCACGTCATCACTTATCATGGTAGCGATAGCGTGTAGTGTGTAGAACCATCCACGAGTTTGATCCACACCTTCGGCAATGAAATCTGCTTTTCTAAGTTGGTTTTCTACTTCTTCTTTATTTTCAAAAGGATAGTGCCATTGAGAATATGGCATAGAACCAGAATCGAACCATACATCAATAAGGTCTGATTCACGTGTTAGTTTCTCTCCATTTTTACCTACTAGATAAATGTCGTCTACCACGTTTTTATGAAGATCTACAAGGTTGTAATTCTCTTCACTCATATCGCCAGTTTTAAAACCAGCAAAAGGATTAGAAGTCATAAATCCAGCTGCTACAGATTTCTCTATCTCTGCTGTAAGTTCTTCTATAGAACCTATAATCATTTCTTCAGTCCCAGTTTCATTTCTCCATATAGGTAATGGGATTCCCCAGAAACGAGAACGAGATAAATTCCAGTCGTTTGCATTTGCTAGCCAGTTACCAAATCTTCCTTCTCCGGTAGATTTAGGTTTCCAGTTGATAGATTTGTTCAGTTCGTGCATGCGGTCTTTAAATTCCGTCACTTTTATGAACCAACTGTCTAGTGGATAGTATAAAACAGGCTTGTCAGTTCTCCAGCAATGTGGATAACTGTGGACATATTTTTCTACTTTAAAAGCACGATTCTGTTCTTTTAAAGCAATCGCGATATCTACATCTACAGAGCGTTCTGGTGCTTCTCCATCTGCAAAATATTCGTTCTTTACATATTTACCACCTACCTCTGGCAGTTCATCTCTAAATTTTCCTTGAAGCGTTACTAGCGGTACTGGATTTTGATTTTCATCTAGAACCAACATCGGTGGAATAGGCGGATTTGCTTGTTTAGAAACCAGCGCATCGTCTGCACCAAATGTAGGTGCTGTGTGCACGATTCCTGTACCGTCCTCAGTAGTTACAAAGTCTCCTGCAATTACTCTGTAAGCATCTTGTGCGTTTTCATATGGTTGTGCATATGGCAACAACTGCTCGTATCTTAAATTTACCAGATCAGTTCCTTTACAAGAACCTAATAACTGATAAGGGGTTTTTTTATCTCCTAATTTGTATTCTAGTTTCGCTTTCGCGAAAGCGTCACCTTCTAAAAGCTCATACTTCTTACCAAACTGGTAGCTCACTAATTTTTCAGCAAGAATCACCTGCATAGGTTCTCCAGTATATTGGTTAAAAGTCTCAGCTAGTACA
This sequence comes from Nonlabens sp. Asnod3-A02, assembly GCF_045063755.1. Taxonomy (NCBI): domain Bacteria; kingdom Pseudomonadati; phylum Bacteroidota; class Flavobacteriia; order Flavobacteriales; family Flavobacteriaceae; genus Nonlabens; species Nonlabens sp. Asnod3-A02. The sequence goes on along the minus strand of NZ_JBEFOC010000008.1, from coordinate 265,791 downwards.
TAATCGATTTTAGGACCAACGGTAAGCGCAGTGTTAGATGGCAGTGTCCATGGAGTAGTAGTCCAAGCAAGGAAAAATACATTTCCATTGTTTTCAAATGGTAATTTTGATGGGTCCTCAACTTTAAACTGTGCCGTAACTGTTGTGTCTGTAACATCTTGATAAGTTCCAGGCTGGTTCAACTCGTGCGAGCTCAGTCCAGTTCCTGCAGCTGGAGAATAGGGTTGTATTGTGTATCCTTTATAAAGTAAATCTTTAGAATAGATTTCTTTTAATAACCACCATACAGATTCCATGTATTTAGATTTATAAGTAATATATGGATCTTCCATATCTACCCAATAACCCATGTCATCAGTAAGCTTGCTCCAGATGTCGGTGTATTTTAATACCGCATCTTTACAGGCTTGATTATATTCTTCTACAGATATTTTAGTGCCTATGTCTTCTTTAGTTATGCCTAGTGCTTTTTCTACACCTAGTTCTACAGGTAGTCCATGAGTATCCCATCCTGCTTTACGGTTAACTTGATACCCTTGTTGGGTCTTAAAACGACAGAATAAATCCTTGATCGTACGTCCCATAACGTGGTGAATACCAGGTAAACCATTTGCAGATGGTGGTCCTTCAAAGAAAATAAAAGGTTCATTTCCTTCACGAGTCGTCATGGACTTGTTAAAAATGTCGTTTTCCTTCCAGAAGTTTTTGATGCGTTCATCTACTTCAGGTAGGTTCAATCCTTTGTATTCGTTGAATTTCTTACTCATTACACTGGTGTTTTAAAGCTGGCAAAAGTACGGAATTTTGCGCATTATTTTTTTGGCTTTTAGAAGCAAGTTATCAGGCTTTTAAAAGCGTGTTTATGTGGCGTTTTTAAAGGGAAACTAGATGAGTTGATTTACTTAATCTACCTTAATTTCTAGCACGAGACCTTCATGACTCCTCAAGTTCATTACTTTACCATCTTCAAAGATTAAGTATTGTCCTTTAATACCTTTCAGTTTTCCTGCGTACTCGTTAGTTTTTGCAAGATTGACACTAGTCACTTTTTCAGGATATTGAAGTACAGGAAAATTGATTTCCCATTCTTTCTCGTTATCGAGAATATATTCTTGGGCTTCTTGTGGTATGTATTGTAGTAAGCTTTCGCGAAAGCGTAACAAATCAACATCTTCTATGCTGTTCGTAAGCATCTTGCGCCAGTTGGTTTTATCGGCTACGTGATCTTTAAGTGCGACTTCTGCAATGCCGGCTAGGTAACGGTTAGGTGTTTCAAGAATGGCAACGGCTTCATGTGCACCTTGATCAATCCATCGCGTAGGAACCTGCGTTTTACGAGTCACACCTACTTTAATATTGCTGCTATTTGCTAGGTAAACTATATGTGGTTTAAGTTGTACTTTTTTCTCGTATTCTAGATCTCTATCTTCTTCGTCTAGGTGAGCGCGACTTAATTCTGGACGCATGATCCAGTCGCCAGCTTGTGGTGATGCGGTAAAACAATCATAACAAAAACCCTGGCGCCATATCTTTTTATCAAGACTACAGTTAAGGCATTCATTACCTACATGCTTTAAAGAAATGTTTTTATCCAGCAGCTGATTCATGTGTACAAAGTTATCTGGGAATACCAGATAGTATTGAACTGTTTCCTTCAGTTCAGTTTGCATTTTTCTTATAGTGCCGGTTAGGATCATTTTAGTAACTTTAAAAATTATCGAAGTATCTTTGAATCTGTAAAAATAAGATGATCTCTAATTAATAATGGCAAACGCACTAGTCAATTCTGTAGTATCGTGGTTTCTTAAGAAGCGCATTCATGATATGGAGCTTTTTATGAAGCATCCACAAGAATTGCAGGATAATATATTGCAAGATCTTATTTATTATGCCCGACATACCGAGGTTGGTAAAAAATATGGTTTTGATACTATTAAATCCTATACAGAGTTTGCAAACCGTGTCCCAATGTCTGGTTATACAGAAATGCAGGATTCTATAACGAGATCGATGAATGGAGAAGGCAATATCTTCTGGCCTAGTGATATTAAATGGTTTGCAAAGAGTAGTGGTACGACTAGTGCGCGTAGTAAATATATTCCTGTAAGCCAGCAATCGTTAGAAGATTGCCATTATGCAGCAACTAAGGATTTGTTGTGCATGTATTTAAATAACAATCCTGAATCTAAAATTTTTAAGGGAAAAGGATTGCGACTAGGTGGTAGCAATACCCTAGATAAAAAGTCGGGAACTGTAGCTGGAGATTTGAGTAGTATATTAATAGATAACATGCCTTTCTGGGCAGACTATAGTTCTACACCAGGTAATGATGTAGCTCTTATGGCAAATTGGGAAACTAAAATGCCTGCGATAGTACAAGAAACAATAAAAGAAGATGTGACCAGTCTTGCAGGAGTACCTTCCTGGATGATGGTGTTGCTTAATAATGTTCTAGAGACTACAGGAAAAGATGATATTCTAGAGGTGTGGCCACAGATGGAGGTCTTCTTTCACGGTGGTGTGAGTTTTGACCCTTATGTAGAGCAGTTTAAAAAATTATTGCCAGCAGGACATATAAAGTATTACGAGACTTATAATGCGAGCGAAGGTTTCTTTGCGATACAGGATACTAACGACAGCAAGGAACTATTGCTTATGTTAGATTATGGAATCTTTTATGAGTTTATTTCCATGAAAACTTATGGAAGGCCGCAAGAAAAGGTGATACCTATTAGTGAGGTAGAGTTAGGTGAGAATTATGCTATCATCATCACGACTAATGCCGGTTTATGGCGTTATAAAATAGGTGATACGGTACGTTTTACTAGTAAAAGCCCTTATCGCATTAAAGTAAGCGGTCGTACTAAACATCATATTAATGTATTCGGTGAAGAGCTTATTATAGAAAATGCCGAAGAAGCGCTTAAGAAAACCATTAAAGAAATTCCGTGTGCTATTAAAGACTATACCGTTGCTCCCATTTTTATGGAAGGTAAAGAAAAAGGTGCGCATGAGTGGATGATAGAATTTGCAACGCAGCCAGATAATGTTTCCGCTTTCGCGAAAGCGTTAGACCACAATCTACAACGAGTAAATAGTGATTATGAGGCAAAACGTGCTAATGATATAACTCTAAAACAGTTGATCATACACAATGCAAAGCCAGATGTCTTTTACAAATGGTTAAAGAAAAAAGATAAATTAGGTGGGCAACATAAGATACCTAGATTAAGTAATTCTAGAGAATACATGGATCAATTGCTGGAGATAGATAGAGGTTCTACGTCTTTATAATTAATCTTTAAAATAACTATACTTAAAATCTATAGCGAGCAAGTTATAACTCAAAACGAAACCGTATTTTTGCAAAAATTTTTTACATGAGCAAATTAGTTGTGGTAGGTACAGTAGCATTTGATGCAATTGAAACTCCGTTTGGTAAAACAGATAAGATTTTAGGTGGTGCAGCTACCTTTATAGGACTTAGTGCATCTCACTTTAATACAGAAGTAGGTCTAGTAAGTGTTGTAGGAGGTGATTTTCCTCAAGAATATTTAGACATGCTTACTAACCGCGGCATGAATGTCGAAGGTGTAGAAGTGGTAAAAGACGGGAAGACTTTTTTCTGGTCAGGAAAATACCATAATGATATGAATACGCGTGATACACTAGCAACAGAGCTTAATGTGTTAGCAGATTTTAATCCAGTTGTACCAGAATCATTTAAAGATGCTGAGGTTGTGATGTTAGGAAACTTACATCCAGCTGTACAATTAGGTGTTATAGAACAAACTCCAGCAGCAAAATTAATCGTACTTGATACGATGAATTTCTGGATGGACAGTGCGCTAGATATGTTGCACGAGGTAATTGCTAAGGTAGATGTAATCACTATTAATGATGAAGAGGCTAGACAACTGTCTGGAGAATACTCTCTAGTTGCTGCAGCAAGAAAGATTCATGCTATGGGTCCTAAGTATGTAGTAATTAAAAAAGGGGAGCATGGAGCTTTATTATTCCATAATGAAGAGATTTTCTTTGCACCAGCATTACCACTAGAAGAAGTGTTTGATCCTACTGGAGCAGGAGATACATTTGCAGGTGGATTTGCAGGATTCCTTGCAGCTAGTGGCGACTATAGTTTTGAAAATATGAAGCGTGCTATTATCTATGGATCTAACTTTGCATCCTTTGCAGTAGAGAAATTTGGTACAGAGCGCATGCAAACTATTACAAATGAAGAGATCAAAACGCGTCTAGAGCAATTTAAGGCGTTAACAAAATTTGAAATAAAAAATTAATAATTCTATCAAAAAGCCTCAAGTAATTCTTGGGGCTTTTTTTATTTTTATATCCTTATAATCCCCATCATGAGCGATCAATTAAAACACGAGTGTGGTATAGCACTTATCCGTCTTCTTAAACCATTAGAATTTTACAAGGAGAAATACGGTACTGCCTTTTATGGTATCAATAAAATGTACCTAATGATGGAAAAACAACATAACCGTGGTCAGGATGGTGCTGGGTTTGCAAGTGTAAAACTAGATTTAGATCCAGGGCAACGTTATATTTCTAGAGTACGTAGTAATGCTGCGCAACCTATTCAAGATATTTTTGCGCAAATCAATGACCGTATTAATACTGGGCTTACTGAAAATCCAGAGATTAAAGATGATGTTGCTGCACAGAAAGAACAGCTTCCATATGTAGGAGAGTTGTTAATGGGGCATGTGCGTTATGGAACTTTTGGAAAAAATAGCATAGAATCGGTACACCCTTTCTTAAGACAAAACAATTGGATGCACCGTAACCTGATTATGGCAGGTAACTTTAATATGACTAACGTGCACAAGCTTTTTAATAAGTTAGTATCATTAGGGCAACATCCTAAAGATATGGCAGACACGGTAACTGTCATGGAAAAAGTAGGTCATTTTCAAGATAGACAGGTAAGTAAGTTATACAAGAAATTTAAAGCTAAAGGGCTCTCTAAAAGAGATGCTAGTCCTAAAATAGCAGAAGAGCTAGACGTTGCAAAGATCTTGCGTAAAAGTGCAAGAGACTGGGATGGTGGTTATGCTATGGGTGGACTTATGGGACATGGAGATGCATTCTTATTACGTGATCCTGCAGGAATACGACCAGCTTATTATTTTCAAAATGATGAGGTAGTAGTAGTAGCGAGTGAGCGACCTGTTATACAGACGGCCTTTAACGCACCGTTTGATGAGGTGAAAGAGCTGGATCCTGGTAAAGCAATTATCATAAAGAAAGACGGTACAGTTACTCTAGACCAGATTACAGCACCATTAGAACGCAAAGCGTGTTCTTTTGAACGTATATACTTTTCTCGTGGTAGTGATGCAGAGATCTACAAAGAGCGTAAAATGTTAGGGAAATTATTGTTCCCTAAGATTATGGAAAGTATCGATAACGATATTGATAACACCGTATTCTCTTACATCCCTAACACTGCCGAAACATCATTCTACGGTATGGTAGAAGAGGGTCATGCGGTTCTTAACCAGCAAAAAAGAGATTTTATTATCGCAGGTAATGGACAGTTAACAGCAGAGCAGGTAGAAGAAACGCTGTCACGTAAGCTGAGAACTGAGAAAATAGCTATTAAAGATGCAAAGCTACGTACCTTCATTACAGAAGATTCTTCTCGTGATGATCTTGTAGCTCACGTTTATGATGTGACTTATGGTGTAGTTAAGCCAGAAGATAATCTAGTAATCATAGATGATTCTATCGTAAGAGGAACGACATTAAAAAAGTCTATCCTTAAAATGATGGATAGATTAAACCCTAAGAAAATAGTAGTAGTATCTAGTGCGCCACAAATACGTTACCCAGATTGCTATGGTATAGATATGGCGAGATTAGAAGGTCTTGTTGCTTTTAGAGCGGCACTAGCTTTACATAAAGATCGTGGTACTTACCATGTTATAGAAGATATCTATAAGAAATGTAAATTACAAACAGAGTTAGAAGATGTAGATGTAGTAAATCACGTAGTAGATTTATATGCACCATTTGAAGACCAGGAGATTTCTGATAAAATAGGAGAGTTGTTATCTGATGAAGATATTAACGCAGAAGTGAAGGTGATTTATCAAACAGTAGAAAATCTTCATAAAGCCTGTCCTAAAAACTTAGGAGACTGGTACTTTACAGGTGACTACCCAACTGCTGGTGGTAACCGTGTTGTGAACCGTGCATATATCAATTTCTTTGAAGGAAATGATGAGCGTGCTTATTAAGAGCTAGATTTTATTAAATAAAAAAATCCCCAAATCAACTAGTTGATTTGGGGATTTTAAATTTTAGCTAGTTAGGATTATTTCCCTTCAGCATATCTTTTAGAAACTTCTTCCCAGTTAATTACATTAAAGAAAGCTTCAACATAATCAGGACGTCTGTTTTGATAGTTTAAGTAATAAGCATGTTCCCATACATCAAGACCTAAAATAGGAGTACCACCACAACCTACACCAGGCATTAATGGGTTATCTTGATTAGGAGTACCGCATACATCTAGTTTTCCACCTTCGTGAACACATAGCCATGCCCATCCAGAACCGAATTGTCCCTTTGCAGCAGCGCTAAATTTGTCTTTGAAAGATTCAAAAGAACCAAAAGAAGCATTGATAGCATCTGCAAGGTCACCAGTAGGAAGACCACCGCCATTAGGTGTCATTACTTCCCAGAATAATCTGTGGTTATAAAAACCACCACCATTATTTCTTACAGCTTTGTTTTCTAGGTCTAAGTTTAAAAGAATGTTCTCGATAGTTTTACCTTCTAGATCAGTTCCTTCTACAGCGTTGTTTAATTTAGTTGTGTATCCTTGGTGGTGCTTACCATGGTGTATTTCCATAGTTTTTGCATCGATATGTGGTTCTAGCGCGTCTGTTGCGTAATTTAATTTTGGTAATTCAAAAGCCATTGTATATAGTTTTTAATTTGTTAATTCTTGAGCTATAAAATTAAGTACTTAAAAGTTACTGTTAAAATAATCTGCGTTATATTATACTTAAAGTGTTCAACCTTAAAATGATGAGTAAAATAGTTAAAAGAATAAAGACTTCTTTAAGATTAATTTCAAATTGATGCTGTTTTCTATGCTTATATTTGACTATGTCCCAATCATCTACTACTTTTTATAGCGCCAGCGCAGGTTCTGGTAAGACCTTTACACTAGCTAAGGATTACCTCACATTGCTGTTTAAAAATCCATATTCAAATGGTTATCGTCGCATACTCGCCGTTACTTTTACAAATAAAGCGGTAGGCGAGATGAAAGAACGTATTCTCGATTACTTGCACAAATTTACTCTAGAAGAACTAGAGGACAGTGTTACCGGTATCGCTAACCATATAATGACAGAGACTGGTCTAGATAATGAGCAGTTTAAAAAGAAAGCACGTGCTATTTTTAATCAATTGCTACACGATTACTCGGCTTTTGATATTGTGACTATAGATTCTTTTAACCATCGTATTTTAAGAACATTTGCAAAGGATATTGACCTGCCAGATAATTTTGAAGTAGAGTTAGATAGCAATAGACTTATTTCAAAAGCCATTCATAACCTTATTGCCCGCGCAGGAAAAGATAAAAAGCTTACACAGCTTCTGGTAGATTTTTCTCTTTTGAAGATAGAAGAAGGTAAAAGTTGGGATGTAGAATACGATCTTTTAGATATTGCAAAATTAATACTTAATGAAAATCATTACCCTTATTTAAAGCAATTAAAAGGTAAAGAGGTAGAAGATTTTTTACGCTTTCGCGAAAGCTTATATAAGAAAATTAACCTCTCTCAAAAAGATTTAACCGAAAAAGCAAAAGCTCTTGTTGCAGTTTCAGAAAGCGCACATATTGCTCCCAAAGATTTTAAAGGTGGTTCTAGAAGCATTTTCAATGTAGTTGTTAAAGTATCTCAAGAAGATTTTACTGTAAAACTAGATGCAGCCTCTATAAGAGATTTAATTGCTGGCGACCTGTATCCTAAAAATAAAGCGCAAGAAATTAAAGATGCTATCGATACTATGGCTGTAGATCTTAGAGTATTTGCAGAGTTGTATAAAGAAAACATGGGGACTGTACTTTTTTATAAAAACATAGCAAGCAGCCTCACACCATTGTCATTACTTAATGAGTTGCTTCATGAGATCGATAAAATTAAGGATACAGAACAAATCGTACCTATTTATGAATTTAACGCACTTCTTGCAGAGCAGATAAAAGACCAGCCAGCACCGTTTATTTATGAAAGACTAGGTGAGCGCTACCGTCATTATTTTATAGACGAGTTTCAAGACACCAGCCGCATGCAGTGGGAAAACCTCTCGCCACTTATAGAAAATGAATTGCAACAAGAACGAGAAAATGAAGAAAGAGGTAGTCTCATGCTCGTGGGAGATGCAAAGCAGTCCATATATAGATTCCGTGGTGGCGATGCAGACCAGTTTTTGAGACTACTCGCTACACCAGACCTTTTTATGTTACCTAAAAAAGACGAGACGCTAGAGTTTAACTGGCGCAGCTTTGATGAGGTAATTAAATTCAATAATGATTTCTTTGACTCTTATGGAGATCATTTAAATAGCGACGTCTATCAGACCTTGTACAAAGAGTATTTAGAACAAAAAACTAGGGCAAAAGAAGGTGGTTACATACAAATTGATTTTATAGATAAAGATTTTGAAGCGCCCTATGAAAATGAAGACGACTTTAAAACACCGTATCCTTATCAAGTACATCAACAGGTTTTAAAGGCCCATGAAAATGGTTTTGCCTTAGGTGAGATATGCGTTTTAGTTCGCGCAAATAAAGAAGGTCATGAGATTGCAAAATATCTCGTGTCTCAAGAGATGCGTGTGGTTTCTGGAGATAGTTTGCTGGTTTTTGCATCGCATAAAGTCCAGTTGTTAGTTTCGTTAATGAAGATGATTCAGGTTCCAGACCAGCAACAGCCACGTTTTGAGTTTTTGATTGCCTATACAAGAGTTTTTAATATTGAAGATATTCATTCTTTTGTGACATCCCATTTACAGGAGAGTTTGCTAGATTTAGGTAAAAAGTTAGTAGGTGTAGAAGAAGATGATTTAGGTTCCGCTTTCGCGAAAGCGGCATTATTTCAAGCAACAGAACACGTAGCAGAGTCTCTAGGATTATTTAAGGAACAAGATACCAGGTTGCAATCCTTTATGGAATTCTTATTTGAATACTCCACAGGTTATGAAGTCTCACTTTCTGGTTTTATTGAGCACTGGGAATTGAAAAAAGAAAAATTAAGCGTACCAGCTGCTGCAGATGCTGATGCGGTTCAAATAATGACTATTCATAAATCTAAGGGATTAGAGTTTCCTGTGGTGATAGTGCCGCATTGCGATAAGAAACTAGATGATGCTAGAAATCCGACTGGTTGGGTTGCTGTAGATGAAAAAGAATACGATGGTTTTGATCAAGTTTATATCAATCTGAAAAAAGAGAATGAATTCTATCCTGGTCTCGCTCCAGAAGTATATCAAAATAATCTTGCCAAAGCGCAGATGGATCAAATAAATACGCTCTATGTTGCATTTACAAGAGCTAGAGAGCAATTGTACATAAGTGGTATAGATAGTAAAACGACTAATTATTCTTTTTTATTAAAAGATTTTGTCGATAAGAAGGGGCTTGATTTAAATGCAGAAGAAGGTTTTAAAAGTGCTCAAATAGGCGATGTTCAACGCAGGTCAGATAAAGTCAAAACAGAAGAGAGCGAGATGCTCGAAGAATATAAGGTAAACCTAGATGCAGATAGATTAAGTATTTCTACTAGAAAAGGATTGCTATGGGCTAGTGGTGTGAGTGATGCTATTCAAAAGGGTAATGTACTGCATGAGTACCTTTCTCAAATAGTGTTTGCTGATGATCTAGTCAAAGTGAAGAAGAAAATAGATCGTGATTTTTCTTTGTCAAAAAAGGAACAAGAAGAGATGAAAGTGATGATTACAAATGTGATACATCATCCAGATCTTATCTCTTATTATAAGGAAGGGTTAGAGGTGCGCAATGAGCAGCCTATTTTACTTCCTATAGGAACGCGATTAATACCAGATAGATTAGTGATTAAAAAGGAAGGTGTTGTAATCATGGATTATAAATCTGGAGCGGTTATGGATAAACACCGATCTCAACTTAATGATTATGAGGCCTTGTTAATTTCTATGGATATGGAGGTTTTAGAAAAAATACTGGTGTATACAGATTCTCTAGAAATAGTGAAATGGCAAGGATAAGCCTCGTTAGACTTATTATCTTTGTAAAACTTAAAAATAAATAAATATGTACGGATCAATTAAGGAACACCTACAAAAAGAGCTAGCTGAAATTAAGGAAGCTGGACTATATAAGAAAGAAAGAATCATTACATCACCACAAGATGCGGTTATTACATTAGACGACGGATCTGAGGTAATTAATTTTTGTGCCAATAATTATTTAGGGTTGTCTTCTCATCCAGAAGTAATACAGGCTGCAAAGGATACTTTGGATTCTCATGGTTTTGGTATGAGTTCTGTAAGGTTTATTTGCGGTACTCAAGATATTCATAAAGAGCTAGAACAAAAACTAGCTGACTTTTATGGTTGCGAGGATACTATCTTATATGCAGCATGTTTTGATGCAAATGGTGGTGTTTTTGAACCATTGCTTACTAAAGAAGATGCAATTATTTCAGATTCTTTGAACCATGCGTCTATAATAGATGGTGTGCGCTTGTGTAAAGCTGGGCGTTATCGTTATGCTACTGGAAACATGGCAGATCTAGAAAAACAACTGCAACAAGCAAGTGAAGATGGTGCTAGGTACAAGTTGATAGTAACAGATGGTGTATTCTCTATGGATGGATTACTCGCGCCTCTAGATGAGATTTGTGATCTAGCAGATAAGTATGACGCGCTAGTAATGGTAGATGAATGTCACGCAGCAGGTTTCTTAGGTGACACAGGACGTGGTACTCTAGAGGCAAAAGGTGTTTTAGGTAGAGTAGATATTATTACTGGTACCCTAGGGAAAGCATTAGGTGGAGCAATGGGTGGTTATACTTGTGCAAATAAAGAAGTAATAGAAATCTTAAGACAGCGTTCTAGACCATACCTTTTTAGTAATTCACTAGCACCTTCTATAGTAGGAGCATCTTTAAAAGCGTTAGACTTAATAGATAGAAGTACAGAGCTTATTGATAAGGTACAATCTAATACAGCATTTTTCAAAAAAGGAATGCAGGATTTAGGATTTGATATCGTAGATGGTGACAGTGCAATTGTGCCAGTTATGTTATACGATGCAAAGCTGTCTCAACAAATGGCAGATATGCTTTTAGAAGAAGGGATTTATGTAATTGGGTTCTTTTATCCGGTTGTTCCTAAGGAAAAAGCAAGAATTAGAGTGCAATTAAGTGCTGCGCATGAGCAAATTCATCTAGAAAAAGCGATCTCAGCATTTGAAAAAATTGGGAAAAAGCTAGGTGTTATCTAAAATTAACAAGTTAAAAGCAATAAAAAACGCATTTTTAGACAAATTTATTAGTTTAAGTCTTGTAATAGAGGCGGAACGGTTTAATTTTGCAATGTTGATTAATAAAAACCCCAACATGAAAAATATTTACAAATTATTAGTTGCTGGAGCAATTTTACTTTCTGCCAGCATGAGTTACGCGCAAGATGAAAGCAATCGCTGGAGTATCGCAATAGGAATTAATGCTATCGATCTTTATCCTGTAGGAGAGAAAGATGCTGGCCTAGGTGATTACTTTGATGAATTCTTTAATGTAGATCATTATAACATACTTACTGCACCTAGTCGTGTCGAAGTAGGATACTACGTAGGTGATGGTATCGTTGCAACTGGTGCTTTTTCTGTGAATTCAATAGATACTGTAGGTGATAGTACAATTGATGATATTGCTTACTATTCTTTAGGTGGTGGATTAAGATATAATCTTGCAGAATTATGGAGTGGTGGAGAAATTTTCAACCCTTATTTAGGAGCTGGTGGTTCTTACCAATTGTTAGATGATGAAGGTTTTGGTACTTTTAACGGTACTTTTGGTTTTGACGTTAAGATAGTGGATAACGTTTATGCAAACGTTCAAACTTCTTACAAGCATGCTTTTGAAGATAACTTACCTAAGCACTGGCAGCACACTGCTGGTCTTAAGTTTACTTGGGGTGCAGTAGATACTGACGGTGATGGTATCGTTGATTCTAAAGATGCGTGTCCTACAGTAGCTGGATTAGAGAAGTTTATGGGTTGTCCAGATTCTGATAATGATGGTATAGAAGACTCTAAAGATGGTTGTCCTAACGATTTCGGTCCTGCTGAAACTAACGGTTGTCCAGATAGAGATGGTGATAAAGTTCTTGATAAAGACGATAAATGTCCTGATACTCCTGGTGTTGTAGCTCTTATGGGTTGTCCAGATGCTGATGGCGATGGTGTTGCTGATGCTGATGATAAGTGTCCTAATGAGGCAGGTCCTGTTGCAAGACAAGGTTGTCCTGTAAAAGATAGAGATAATGATGGTGTTGAAGACGCTATGGATAAATGTCCAGACGTTAAGGGTATCGCAGAATTACAAGGTTGTCCAAGACCAGTTATGCCTACTAAAGAAGTTCAAGCTCAATTAAACGAGTATGCTAAAACTATCTTATTTGATACAGCTAAAGCTTCTATCAAAGCGCAGTCTGCTGCAACGTTAGCTGACATTACTGCTATCTTAAAGAAATACCCAGAAGCTAAATTTACAATTGAAGGTCATACTGATAGTGTAGGTAGTGCTAAATACAACGAAAGACTTTCTGACGATCGTGCACTTTCTGTAAAGGAATACTTAGTAAAGAATGGTATCGATGAATTCCGTTTAAGTTCTAAAGGATATGGTGAAGCTAATCCTGTAACTAGTAACAGTACTAAAGCTGGTAGAGCTCAAAACAGACGTGTAGAGATTAACTTAGTAAAATAAGTTATTACTAACATTTCAAAATAATAGAAAGCCACTCTGAAAAGAGTGGCTTTTTTTATGCCTTAAACTGAAAGTGTACTTAATGAATTAGATTTTGTTTAATGCTATTTCCTATACTATTTAAATGTTTTAACACAAGTTGAATGTACTTCTTTCATTCTTGTAACGTGACCGTGTTGTTCCAAAAAAAAATATTTTGGATTTAACTAAGATCGAATTAGGTGTCTGAATGTGTTACCCTTATTAGTATTTTAAGTATAAGTATAAGTATAAGTATAAGAAGAAGAAGAAGAAGAAGAAGAAGAAGAAGAAGAAGAAGAAGAAGAAGAAGAAGAAGAAGAAGAAGAAGAAGAAGAAGAAGAAGAAGAAGAAGAAGGCAGTTTTAATTCATGTACAGTAAATGAGCAAACGATGATGTCATATCTACTTGATATAATTTTATTAATAAAGTCGTTATGATTGTTTTTCGTATTAATTTAATAAGTGAGTTGCCACAAAATGTTGTCTTAGCGCTTATTGAGCCTCAAATTAGCCTTCTCAATCAACTTAGTGTTGTTTTATGAATACTATCAGGTAAAAAGTATTTACGTGTGTTAGATAGTTTTCAATTTATTATTTAAAAAAGCCCCTAGAATCATTTGATCCTAGGGGCTTTTTTAAAATTGCGCTTTCGCGAAAGCTATATACTTATAACTTTTATGAATAAGATGTACTCTTATCTTAGTTACCAGTAACTGATATATTATCGATGTGGTAACGTGTAGTAGTTCCTTGTGGGTCAGATGCAGTGTATTTGAATGCAATACGTACATCTGTTCCATCTACACATGAGATGTTGATAGCAGGTACACTTGAAAAGCTTGATGCAAATCCATTTGCAGGACCTGCAGGTATTGATGCGTCTAATTGAGACCATGTAGTTGTAGTCACGTCACCAGTAAAGTTATTACTTATGAATACTTCTAATAGACCACCAGCATCAAAATTAGCTTGTATATCGAACTCTAAAGCCTCGTCTGTTGTAGCATCTAGATCCATTCCTGGAAGTACTAACCATGCAATCATTGGGTCATCTGACTGTCCGAATGCATTTACACTTAAATAACTGTTGTTGCTGAAGCTTCCGAATTCATAACGCTCAGAACCACCTGAAACATTTTCATTAACAAAGCCTTGCGCATCTAGATCACTTTGATTAGTTACAGTAGTATCAAAATCAACGTCAAAAACGACAGTAGACCCACCTGCACCTGGAGTGGTACACTCTAAGAAACTTGGGTCACATCTATTAGAGTCAGTTAAAACAATGTTATCTGGAGTATTTACAGAAAGTGTATAGTTCTCACCAAAGAAATCTGTTGCAACTACTGCATTTATGAAACCACGACCATCAGGAATGTTAAGTGATTTAAAATCTGCAAAAGTAGAAGTCTGGAATAAACCAGTTGCGTTAGAAGAACAGCTTATTAGTGTTCTATCTCCATCAAAACTATCAGAAGCTTCTCCTGCAAAAGTTAAATCTAATTGTCTACGGTCAAATTGTACATCTGCTAGTTTTACAGCAGTATAGATATTTGCTGCAGTCAAGTCAGTAAATTCTAATTCATTGTAAACTATTGTTGCAACTTCATCAGCGCGAACAAATACGTTTTCTTCTTGAAAAGCACCTATCTGGTCTATTCTACCTACCGTAGTACCTTTACCGATATTCATTCCTAAAAGACCACTATTTTGTATGTTTCCAAAGTTATCAAACTCAGGCTCTGTGTTTGTAGTAACAGAAAGACCAGCTAGTTTGATATATACTTTTCTACCTACATTATATTTAGTGAATAAAGGACTTGCGTCTATACTTACACGAGCACCTCTTGTAGGGTTTTCAGGACTATCTTGAACTAGTAGTTCTTCAAAGAAGTTACCACCTTCATCACTAGATACTACATATCCTACTGTATAAGCATCAGATGTAGAATCAAAAGTTGTAATGTAATCATCCTGTACCATACCGCTATAAAGAGCGTTAAGGGTAATGAATGTTCCTTCTATCTGCACATCTTGTGGTGCAGTTTCTGGAATGTTAAAGTCGTCGTCCTCGACACAAGAGAAAGTAATTACTGATAGCACAGCAATTGCAAAAATTTTATTGAAATTTCTCATATTCTTATTATTAAATAAATTCATTATTGCTTATTAAAATCTTAAATATACGTTTAGGTAATAGGTAGTTCCGTTACCAAAGAAGTAACGTGGTGCAAATACTTCTTGTGGGTTATTTTGATCATCTCTTGTAGATCTATAGTTAGAATTACGAGATTGTTCAAAACCACCAGTTTTGTATTCTTGATCAAATACGTTGTTAATAGTTGCAAAGAAGCCTACATACTTATCATCAATTCTCCATGATTTACCACCTATTACATTCCATAACATGTAGTTGTCAAATTGCTCTTGTTTTAAAAGTTCATTAGCAACTTCTTCATCATAGTCATTGTACTCAATACCATCAAAGTCTTGACTAAAGTTAGCAGATCTTCTTAAGTTACTAATGTCAGCATAACCGTTTGCAAAATAGTTTGCAGTTACACCTACATTCCAGTACTCAGGATCTCTGTATTCAAAACCTACTTGTAAAGCAGTTTCTGGTCCACCAGCAACGTGGTAATCTTTTAAACTAGTTGTACCGTCACCAAATGTAAGTTGACCATCAAAGTCATCACTTGTAAGATAAAGATTAGGGTTGTTAGTGTAAACGTTTTGTCCTACCGCTGCAGCACCTTTAAGTTTAATAGTAGGAGTAACTTGTACTTCTAGACCTAATTCTATACCAGCATTACGTCTTTCTACGTTAGTTAATACCTCTTGCACAAAAGCACTACCATCATCAAGTGGAAGTCCTGTAAGATCTTCTGTAAAATAGAAACCTAAGTCAGTTCCATTAGTGAATTGTGTGTAATAACCAGTTATTCTAGCCTTTACTATAGGAGTAGTATAAACATAACTTATGTCACCACTGTAAGATTTTTGAGATTCTAGCCCTACTACAGTTTCATTATTTTGTCTCGCATTACTGAAAGAGTTTCTGATAGTTGGCGCTTGTGTTATATAAGCTGCATTTGCAGTAATGAATTTCTGTCCAGAAATTTTATAAGTAACACCACCTTTAAAACCGTAATCTGTAAAGTCTAGCTCTTCACTTTCACCAAAAGAAAGATTCCCTAAGTAGTTACCGTTCTCAAATTTACCATCTCTTTGATATGTAGTTCTAGAGACATTACCGGCTACAAAGAAGTCTACGTTTTTAGTCTTGAACTGCGTCTGAGCAAATGCAGCAGCAACTTCTGCATTAATGTCATAGTTGTATTTATAACGGTCACCTACACCTACTATTCTGTTAGGAGTGCGCACGTTAGATTGTGCAGCTTGGTCTAGGTTAATATCACTTGTTTCTTCTGCAAAGAAATCTACATCTAAGAAACCAGTACCACCTAATAGATCATTAATTTGAGCGTAGTTTTCACTATTTAATCTTCTATATCTAACACCACCGTTAAAAAGGATGTTGTCAGTAAGGTCTGCAGTAAGGATAGTGTTTACAGATAATTGCTTATCATCGATACGGTCTTCTTGGATAGCATAAATTGAATTACCACCGTTTTCTCTCACGATGCGGTTACCTTCATATAGCGCATCCCAGTTTAACTGTCCATCATTGATAAAAGCTTGTTGTGCTTCATATGCATATTGAAAATCGATAGCATCTTGACCATTTCTTAAGAAATAACTAGGTAAGTTTTGATAATAATCAGGGTTTGGGTTTCTCGCTCCACCTATGTATGAGCTTTGACCATCTGTTTCAACGAGTCTAGTACCACCGTTATCGATACGAGTGTTTCCTATTTTTCCAAATTGATACCCTACGTTAGTATTCAATTTAACTTTATCATTGATCGTCCAGTAGTGATTCAACATAAAGATAGGTTCTTCTATCTCTCTTATTCTACTGTTGCGTTGTACATTGTCCTGTAGTCCCCAGAAAGGATTGTATTTTCTACCCTTTAAATCTCTTATCTCTTGAGTAAGTGCCGTCTGGCGTCCGCGTCTATTAGGTGTGTAAAGACCAGTAAAGTTAATAGAGTGCGCATCGTTTATCTTTTTCTCTACAGAAAGACCTAAAGCATTTGCATCATATAAGGTACCATCTATATAACCTTCGTCTCCAGCTCTTCTAGAAGCGTTGATAGCATAAGACCATCCATTGTTAAGAAGTCCAGAACGGTGAGAGACCATAAAACGACCTCTATAACTTCTGTTAGAACTTGCATAAGAAATTTGAGTTCCTGCACGTTGTTGTGAAGCTCTCATGTCTATATTCTGTACACCTGCATAACCACCAAAACTTTGGTCGGCAGCAGTTAATCCCATGGTAAATGTCTGGTTACGTTGTAAATCATTTACTCCACCCCAGTTGCTCCATTGTGGTCTACCAGAAAATTGTTTGTTCATCTCGATACCATTAATAAGCACCTTACCATCTTCACTATTTAAACCTCTAGGTCTGAAGAATGTAGCACTAAAATCAAATGCAGCAGCTCTTAAGAATTGATCTTTAGAAGATTGTAGTAATCCAGAGAAGTTATTTGCAGCATTCTCATCTTCGGCAAGTTCATTTTCTGTTAAAGAAATAATACCTTGAGATTGAGTAATGTCAGAATTATCTAACTGTAAATAAAGAGGATCGATGTTTACTATGTTAGTTAAGTCTATAACAACAGGAATCGTTTTTGAATAATAACTGTTAAAACTAACAAGAATTTTTTGATCACCTACAGGAATAGCTCCTGTAACGATAAAGTAACCATTTGCATCAGTAGTAGCTTTAAAGCTGGTACCGATTACAGAAATGTTTACGCCAGGGATAGCTTCTTCAGTTGCGTCATCTATTACACGACCTTTAAGTAATTCTTGTGCCATACCTAGACTAGATACCAGCATAAAAACACCTAGAAAAAGCTTCTTAAAATGTTGATTTGTCATTTATTAATATTAATTATACGTTATGAAATGCGGGCAAAATTACAATTTTATAATCAGTTGCGTACCTTTGGCCCATAGTTTGTAATGAAGTTTACAATAACATAACTTAACATATCTTAACATATCTTTAATAAAATGTTTAAAAATCTAATATTGAGTGCTTTATGTGTTTTCGCTTTCGCGGAAGCGGTAACGGCACAAAACACTGTAAAAGCAAAAAAGTATAAAGTTAGAACAGTAGGGTTCTACAACTTAGAGAATTTATTTGACACAGAAGACGATATAACGATCAATGATGAGGCTAGTCCGATCATGGAAATGTCTGAAGGTGTAAGAGCTGAAGTTTATAAGAAAAAACTTACTTCTATGGCGCGTGTAATTCGCAAAATAGGTGCTGAAAAATCACAATCTGCTCCATCGATTTTAGGAATTTGTGAAGTGGAAAATAGAAAGGTTTTAGAAGACTTAGTAAATCACCCTTTGCTTATAGAATTTGATTATGGAATTGAGCATTACGATTCTCCAGACCGTCGTGGTATCGATACAGGATTACTTTATAAAAAGAGTGATTTTAGAGTATTAAATAGTCAGAGCAATGAGCTAGTTATTTATGATAAAAGCTCTGGAAAACGTAGATATACACGTGACCAATTAGTCGTTACAGGAGAATTAGATGGTGATAAAATGAGTTTTATCGTTAATCACTGGCCATCACGTAGTGGTGGAGAACAAAAAAGTCGCGCGTCTCGTGTGTCAGCAGCAGCTTTAAATCAAAAAGCGATAGACTCTTTACATAGTATAGACGCGATGTCTAAGATTTTTGTAATGGGAGATTTAAATGACGATCCTACAAATAAGAGTGTACTAGTAACTCTTAATGCGCAAAAAGATAGACAAGACGTAAAGCCACAAATGATATATAATCCATATATACAGATGTTAAAGGATGGTTTTAATACACTAGCATATCGTGATTCTGGAAATATTTTTGACCAGATCATGTTTACCTATCCATTGTTAAATGAAGCAAATCAAGGTGGCTACCGTTATTACCAGGCTAATATCTATAACCCAAGTTTTATGACTAATAAAACAGGTAGGTATAAAGGATACCCTATGCGTAGTTTTTCTGACGGTACATTTACAGGTGGTTTCAGTGATCACTTTCCAGTGTTTGTGTACTTAGTAAAAGAAATCGAGGACAGCGGTAAAGCACAAGAAAAATAATAAGATATCTATACTCTAGTATAATGATATTAAAAAAAGCGCCTCTATTGAGGCGCTTTTTTTAGCTCAAAAATGATAAAAAGCATCTTCTATATGCTCTAGTTTTGTGCCTGCTTTATTCTTAATAATGGCAACTATGTCAAAACGCACTTCTACATCCTCATCTATTAGATTTTCTACAAAATGATTTGCCGTAGCAACCAGTCTTTGAATTTGTCCAGGTTTTAAAAAATCTTGTGGATCGCCAAAATCAGGAGTAGACCTCGTTTTAACCTCCACGACAACTATTACATCTTTTTTGCGGGCTATAATATCGATCTCGCCCTTCAAATAAGTGTAGTTTCTTACTAGAATATCGTATCCGTTTTTAATCAAATGTGTGGCAGCAAGATCTTCACCTTCATTACCTAATTCATTATGCTCTGCCATGATTATTGATTAAAGTTAATAGACGCTGGTGTAATACTTATTGTTATTTCTCTGCCTAAAATTAAAGAGCGATTATCTGTAATATGCCCTGCAGGAAAATTAAAAATAACCGGAAAATCATAACTCTCTGTAAGGGATAGAATAATCTCTTGGGCATTTTTGCCAAAAGGGATTTCATGATCATTCATATCTGTCATGCCGCCTACTAGTAACGCCTTTATATTTTTAAGTTTGCCTGCTCGTTTTAAAGAATACATCATACGTTCTATATGGTATAGGTATTCATCAATATCCTCGATAAATAAAATATGATCGTCTGTTTCTGGAAAGGTGTCACTACCTAACATACTGTATAAAATGGAAAGGTTTCCACCTGTTACAGGAGCTTTTATCACCTGACTAGATAGAGAAAAATTATTTTTGATAGTTATAGTTTGGCTTTCGCCGAAGAGAGCTCTCCTCAGACTTTCTATACTAGAATCTGGTTTTTTAGATAGTTCTAGCGGCATAAAACTATGCAAACTGGCAAAACCTTGAGACTGTAATTTCCCATGAAGCAGTGTCACGTCAGAGTAGCCTATAATGACAGTAGATTTTACTTTCATACTGTCAGAAAAATCAATCGCATCTATTAATTGTACCGTTCCATAACCACCACGTGCTATCCATACGGCGTCCACATCAGTATTGTTTATGCTGTCTTGTAAATCGGCTAGGCGTTCTTCTTTTGTACCACCTAATTGGTGCTCTATTTTCCCTATCGTATTTCCATAACTTACCCTAAGTCCCCATGATTCTAATAGGTTTTTAGCAGGTGCTAGTTGGCTTTTTTGAGCACTTCTTGCGGTGCATAAAATCCTTACGTGGTCGGCTTCTTTAAGTTTGGGAATGGAGTGGTAGTTCAATTTTTCAAGAGATTTGGTTTAAAAATACGGCAATCGATTAAATATGTTTGCGGTTTGTTGGAATTCCGCTTTCGCGAAAGCGAGATCAACACCAATTTATAGAATACTAAAAGCATCTTTTAAAAGCGTGCAATGTCGTAAATTTGCAGCTTTCAAAAGAATTTCATGAGCGATCAAAAACGTTTTACGATTACGGCAGCATTGCCTTATACTAATGGACCAGTACACATAGGTCACCTAGCTGGTGTATATGTACCGGCAGATATTTATGCACGTTACCAGCGTATGAAGGGTAGCGACGTAGCATTTATTTGTGGTAGTGATGAGCATGGTGTACCTATTACCATTAAGGCAAAGAAAGAAGGTATTACACCTCAAGAGTTGGTAAATCGTTATCACAAGATCATAGGAGATTCTTTTAAGGAATTCGGTATTTCTTTTGATAATTATAGTCGTACCAGTGCGCCAGTTCATCATGAAACGGCTAGCGCATTTTTTACCAAATTATACAATGACGGTAAATTTATTGAGCAAGTTACAGAACAATTATACGATCCAGAAGCAGACCAGTTTCTAGCAGATCGTTTTGTAGTAGGTACCTGTCCTAAATGTGGGAATACAGAATCTTACGGAGATCAATGTGAGAAATGTGGTACGTCGCATAATGGTACAGATTTAATAGATCCTAAAAGTGCCATAACAGGAAATACACCAGAATTAAAAGAGACTAAACACTGGTTTTTACCACTAGATGAATACAGTGACTGGTTAAATGAGTGGATCGTAGAGGGACATTCTAAGGACTGGAAAGCAAACGTATTAGGTCAGGTTAAAAGCTGGATTACAGACGGGCTGCACCCACGTGCAGTGACTCGTGATCTGGATTGGGGTATCCCAGTTCCAGTAAATGGTGCAGATGGAAAGGTACTTTATGTATGGTTCGACGCACCGATAGGATATATCTCTGCAACTAAAGAATGGGCTGCTAGAGAAGGTAAGAATTGGGAAGATTATTGGAAAAATGATGATACTTCTTTACTTCACTTTATAGGTAAGGATAACATTGTTTTTCACTGTATTATTTTTCCTGCGATGTTAAAAGCACATGGTGATTTTATATTGCCAGAAAATGTGCCAGCAAACGAATTCCTAAATCTAGAAGACGATAAAATATCTACTTCTAGAAACTGGGCGGTATGGTTGCATGAATACTTAGCAGATTTCCCTGGGCAACAAGATGTGTTGCGTTATGTATTAACGGCCAATGCTCCAGAAACAAAGGATAATAATTTTACTTGGAAAGATTTTCAAGCTAGAAATAATAATGAACTGGTAGCTAACTTAGGAAACTTTGTAAACCGTGTTATTGTACTTACTAATAAGTATTACGATGGTATAGTTCCAGAAACGGCAAATCTTACAGAGCGTGATCAAAAAGTTCTAGATCAGATTAAGACATTCCCTAAATCTATAGGTGATAGTCTAGATCGTTACCGTTTTAGAGAGGCATTACAAGAATTGATGAACTTATCTAGTATAGGTAATAAATACATTGCCGAAGAAGGTCTTGAGCCATGGAAACTAGCAAAGACAGATCCAGAACAGGTAAAGAACATCATGTATGTATGTATACAAATAACGACGGCGCTTGCTGTATTAAGCGAGCCGTTTTTACCACATACATCTGAGAAATTAAAAAACATTTTATGTTTTTCCGCACTTGATGCGGAAACTGCTGGATGGAGTCGAGTTGCTGGAGACGAAGCTCTTCTCCCATCAGGGCATAAAATCAACAAGTCGGAATTGCTCTTTTCTAAAATAGAAGACGAGCAAATACAAGCGCAACTAGACAAACTAGAAGCTACAAAAACAGCAAATGCTGCAGAAAAATTAACTCTCATGCCACAAAAAGACGAAACTAATTACGACGACTTCATGAAAATGGACCTGCGAGTAGGAGAGATTCTTACTGCAGAAAAAATGCCTAAAGCAGACAAGCTTATGGTCATGACAGTAGATACAGGAATCGATAAAAGAACCATCGTTTCTGGAATCGCACAACACTATACTGCCGAAGAATTAGTAGGTCGCAAAGTAACCGTTTTAGTAAACCTTGCACCAAGAAAACTTAGAGGTGTAGAATCTCAAGGAATGATTTTACTTGCTGAAGATCCTGATGGGAAATTAGTTTTTGTAAATCCAGATGATGCGAGTGTGAATGGTGCGGTGATAGCTTAGAAATTAAAATACATTATATCAAAAAAGGGGCAGAATTAATTCTGCCCCTTTTTTGATATCTAAGATTTGAAATGGTTACTCAGGGTATTCTACTTCCCAAATAGTTCCATCAACTTCGTCAAATCGAATTATTCCAAAGTCTTGATCATAGTAAAGGATATTAACATTTTGATCCAACAAGCCAAATTCTCTACTTGAAACAACATCTGTTGAGTTAGATTCTATTTTTATTACTTTGTTAAAGGTATGGTTAAGAATGTTCATTGTACCAATAGAATTGATTTCGTCATTGTTGGTTATAAAAATGTTTGCAGGGTCTTGTTCTTCTAGATTAGCGTAGCCAGCATTTCTAACATTCCAAAGTGGAAAATTGAAAGCATTTCTAAATCTATTTCCTTGGGAAGTTAGAAAATATTGAACTTTAGTTCTATAACTGTATTTGGCAGTGTCATTTTCGATAATTTGTAGCCTTATAATTTGACTGTCATAAGTGTGTTTTAAAGAAGTTCCAAAAAATCCTGATTCATAAGAACCTCTAGGACAATTTCTCACCTCGTAAACCTCAAAATTTAATACTTCATTATCGTTACTACGATATTTAATAATCTGTCCTTCAAAATATTCAAATGAGATTCTTTTTTGCTCTTGCTCTGTTGTAAATTGATAAGTGGGATCAGTGAATTGACATTTTTCTACAACTTCATCTTCTTCACAGCTGCTAAGAATTATGAGCGCGCAAATAATTGAGAACGGTTTTATTAAATAATTCATTTTAAATCAGGTGTTTAAAAATTGGATTTCTAATTAAATATAACGATTTAATATTTGATTAATTATTTTTAACGGCTATTACATCACAAATCTACTTTTCGTAAGAGCACTTATCATTATTAATAGGAATAATTTCTACATATCATTAATCTTTATATATTTAGCCTAACCAAACCTACTGTCCAATGAAAACAACCATCCAACTATTGTTAGCTTTTGTCATTTTAACCAGTTTTATAAAGCCAGATCGCAATACGGCAAATGGTTTTAAAATAGACCAGAAATATAAAGTACAAGGAACTTTTTCTGGAAATACTCAAGGTGAGGACAGCTTTCATTTTATAATAGCAAAAAATAAAAAAGAGAAAAACTACGATATCTTACCTTTTCAATTTAAGAATGAAGAGGTTGTGAAAATGGATCCTATTACTTTTGAAGAGCAGCCTAATGTGTTGTCATTTCATAATAATGGAGATCAATTATCTGTAATTACTTCTTATAATGAAGGTAAGTCTAGAAAGTTTCAGGTGGTAGATGTAAACCTTAAAGATCACACTGTTAAAAAATCTGAGGCTCTAGATGGGGAGAATTATAAAACCACGGTTAGAGAAAAAGATCAAAATTTCTTGGTCTTTTCAGATAAAGAGTCGCTTAAAATAGTGGCTGTAAAAAATGCTAGCGATGTAAAAGATATCACTATAGAAGCTACGGCTGCTAATAAAGATTTTTTAAAAGCGCTTTCTAAAAATAATCTTGATGCAATAAGTAGTCAAGATTTTGTAGAAAATGGTTCCATAAACGATTTTAGAATCTATAGTGATCAAGGCACGATTACCATTACACAAGAAGACACTAAAGGAGGTACTACAAATGTGGCGCAAATAGACACCAGTGATTCTTCAAATACAGAATTAAAGGTGGCTAACTTTAAAAGTAATGACAGTGGAGAAGGTAAGTTGAAGAAAAGTACTTCTTACGTTTCAGATAATAAGTTGTTCCAGATGAATCTTAAAAAAGATGCTGCTACTCTAGATGTTCATAATCTAGATGATAAAAGTAACAAGCAACTTAACCTATTGAGTAGTGATGTGGTAAGTGCAGCTTCTAGTAAAACAGCTGCAAATAGCTTTCTTAAAAATGCTACCAAAGGTAAGAACCAACCTACCGTTACGGTTAATGAGGCGCAAGATGGAGCGTTAAAACTGAGGATAGATTATGTAAATAAGAAGTTATATAGTTACAATTATAACTGGTGGTGGCACCATCACTGGATGATGCAACAGCAAATGTGGATGATGCAACAACAGCAAAACAGAATGATGTTACAAAACAGCCTACCACGTTTCGGACCAGATGTGTCTGACGCATACCCTATTTATACGGTAAAAGAAAAGGAAGATTCATTTTTTGAAATAGGCCTTAATACTAATGGATCTATCATGCCGGCTAGCGATGTGACTACTATTCATAAAAACATAGATAAGAAATCTTACATCGATGATATAGATAATAACAAGAAATTGAAACACTCGTCTACCGTTTTTACTACAACTACATTTAGATACATTTCTTACAACAAGAAAACAAAAAGCTTTCTTATAAATAGTAAGTCATTGAAATAAAGTAGATTAAAATAATTTTGAACAAGGGTTAAAATTATTTTTGATTTTGATTTTGGTTTTGAATTTCAGTCGTACTTTTGCCGCCTGTCTCAAGGGGTGCTAATGGAAACAAAGGCTGAGATAATACCCAAGGAACCTGGGCGAGTAATGTCGCTAAGGGAATAGATTTAGATTAGTTTTGATGTGTGTTGTTATATCGCTTTCGCGAAAGCGTGCATCTCAATTATTTATTTCAAGAGAATCCTTCAAACATTTAATTTTAATTCAAACCGAATAAATGCCCCTTTTATTTGAACTTAAACAAAGTTCATATGAAACATTTATCTCGCGTTGTAATTGCTATGGCATTAACTGTAACAGGCCTAGCAACAGCGCAAAATTCACAAGAACAAGATTCTACTAAAGCAAAAAAACTGGACGAAGTACTGGTAAAAGCCGTGCGTGTAAATGCAAAATCACCTATTACACACAGCAATTTATCAAAGGAAGAGATCGCAAAACGTAATATAGGACAGGATTTACCTATGTTGCTTAACTTTTTGCCATCTGTAGTAACTAGCTCTGACGCTGGTGCTGGTATAGGTTATACGGCTTTAAGAGTACGTGGTGTGAGCTCACAATCTACTAACGTGACTATTAACGGTATTCCATATACTGATGCAGAATCACTGGGTGCATTCTGGGTAAACCTAGGTGATTTTTCTTCTTCTATAGAAAATCTACAGGTGCAACGTGGTGTTGGTACGAGTACAAACGGTAGTGGAGCATTCGGTGCGAGTATAAATATCTTAACAGATGCTGCATCTCAAGAAGCGAGCGGTGAGATTTCTAACTCTTTCGGTAGTTTTAATAGTAGAAAACATACGGTAAAGTTCTCTACCGGATTGATGAATGAGCATTTTGAAATCGCAGGTAGATTATCAAATATCGCGTCTGACGGTTATGTAGATCGCGCCTCTACAGATTTAAAATCTTATTTCTTACAAGGTACTTATGTGGACGATAACACGCTTATTAAAGCGATCACCTTTGGTGGTAGTGAGGTAACATACCAGTCGTGGAATGGTATTGACGAAGACATGCTAAGAGATGATAGAACGTATAACACGGCTGGAGAGTATGAAGATGAAAATGGAAATGTGCAGTTCTATGATAATGAAGTAGATGATTATAAGCAAGATCATTATCAACTGCACTGGAACCAGCGTTTTAATAACAACTGGTCTACTAACATAGGTTTAAACTATACTTATGGTCGTGGTTTCTTTGAGCAATTTAAAGAAGACGAAGATTTTGCTACTTATGGTCTAGATCCACTAGTAGTAGATGGACAGCCACTAGAAGAAACAGATCTTATACGTCGTAGATGGCTGGATAATGATTTTTATGTGCTTAACGCAAGTGTAAATTATAAGAATAATGAGATAGATGTTACCTCTGGAATATCTGCTAGTCATTATGATGGAGATCACTTCGGTGAAGTGATTTGGGCGCGTTTTGCTAGTCAGAGTAATATTAGAGATCGTTATTATGACGGTAATGCTTTAAAAAATGATCTATCTGTGTTTTCAAAAGCTACCTATAAATTAAACGATCGTTTTCAATTGTACGGTGATGTGCAGGTAAGAAATGTAAACTATAAAACATCTGGGATAAATTCTGATTTAAGTGAATTTCTAGTAGATGAGAACTTTACTTTCTTTAATCCTAAAGCTGGTGTTACTTATAAGTATGATGATACTAATGATTTGTACTTTTCTTATGCCAGAGCAAATAGAGAGCCTAATAGAAATGATTTTGAAAGCAATCCAGATGTGAAGCCAGAACAACTTAATGACTTTGAATTAGGGTGGAGACATAAAAAAGGTAACTTTACTTTTAATGCAAATACATACTTCATGCTTTATAATGAGCAACTAGTTTTAAGCGGAGAACTTAATGATGTAGGAGCGCCATTGAGAACTAATAGTGGTAAAAGTTACCGTTTAGGAATAGAGCTAGAGGCAATTGTGCCAGTTACTGAGCAACTTACTCTACAGCCTAATATAGCATTGAGTAGTAATAAGAATGACGAGACGGTGCGCTCTTTTGATGGAGAATTACAGAATCTAGGTTCTACAGACATTGCTTTTTCACCTAGTGTAGTGGCTGCAAATGCTATCGTGTATCAACCTATAAAAAACTTTCAGGTTTCTCTATTGAGTAAATTTGTAGGTGATCAATTTATGAGTAATACAGAGGCCGATGCTTCTAAGCTAGATAGTTTTTTTACTAACGATATCAACCTAGTCTACACTATAAAGCCGAAGTCTATATTTAAGACTGTTGTGTTTACCGGTTTAGTGAATAATATATTCAATGAAAAATATGAAAATAATGGGTACTACTTTACTTATGACGACGATTTTTCTAATCCAGGAACCATCTCTACGGTAGAAGGTAATGGATTCTATCCACAAGCAGGGACTAATTTCTTATTAGGCGCAACGCTTATTTTTTAAAACATAAAATCAACCAGCACCATTAAGAATAAATAACTGTTTATATTTATTCTTAATGGTTTGGCTTGGTAAATTATACTTTATTAATACACTAATTAGATATTCTAATTGTGGCGCCGTTTCTTTCTACACGGTAGGCTTTTAAACCATACTGTCCGTCACCTTCTATAGGCTGTCCGGTTAGGATATTATATTTATTAATGTCATCAGTACAAGGGCAGGTCGCTTCTATACCGCTTATTTCGAGTGTAGAGCAACTGTTAGGCGAGTGATTAGGATCGCTTAATTCATAAGCCACATATTGCGAGTTATTAAAATTATAAACCACCGCACCGCGCAAACCTACGTTAGGTACGATCACAAAATTACCAGGGAAATTAAGATTGCTATATTGTGGTAAATTAGTATTAAGGTCCATCTGGAATCCTAGATCTACTAGAAATGGGTTGTTATTACGGCTGTCATCGCTTGTGCAAGCAAAAACGGTAAGCAATAAAGCGAGTATATAAGCGTTACGTATTTTCATAAGAAATCAATTGGCTTCAAAAGTATAACGAACTGATTGATATTTATTATATTTGTTTGATAATCCCGCAGCAATGATGGGATTTTGTTATTTATAGCCTCTTAGTCATGATGTAAGCAGTGAGACTGGTGGTTATATCGCTTTCGCGAAAGCGGAACACAAACAACAACACTTAAAATTGAAAAGACATGAGTAACGTATCATATTATACAGAAGAAGGATTAAAAAAATTAAAGGACGAGTTAAAGCAACTTAAAGATGTGGAACGTCCTGCGGCATCCCAAGCCATTGCAGAGGCTCGTGATAAAGGTGATTTAAGTGAAAATGCAGAGTATGACGCAGCAAAGGAAGCTCAAGGAATGCTAGAAATGCGCATCTCACAATTAGATGCTATAGTTAGTAATGCGCGTATTATTGATGAGGACACGCTAGATCTTTCTAAGGTTTTAATTCATAGTACGGTTAAAATTAAAAACTTAAATAATAAAATGACTATGAATTACAAGCTAGTCGCACAGAGTGAGGCAGACGTAACTAAAGGTCACATATCTGTAGAGTCTCCTATAGGTAAGGCATTATTAGGTAAAGAAGTAGGTGAGGTGGCAGAGGCTGTTGTACCAGTAGGCACGATTAAGTTAGAAATCATGGAAATTACAAGAGACTAATTATGAGTGTTTTTACAAAAATTATTACTGGAGAAATACCTAGCTATAAAGTAGCAGAGAATGAAGATTTTATCGCTTTTTTAGACATCAACCCTAATGCACCAGGGCATACCTTATGTGTTCCTAAAAAAGAAGTGAATAAAATCTTTGATCTAGATAGCGAGACTTATTTTGATCTTATGGATTTTTCTAGAGAGGTAGCTCTTGCATTAAGAGAAGAGGTTACTTGCGAGCGTATAGGCATGTCGGTAATAGGACTAGAAGTGCCGCATGTACACGTGCATTTAATACCATTACGTGATATGGAAGATATGCGTTTTAGTAACAAAGTGAGCCTAAGTAAAGAAGAAATGCAGGATATCGCGACTCGTGTTAAAGCGCGTTTTGATTCATAATTGTATTGATAATGTGGTATTCATAGGTGCGGACTGAAGTCGGCACCTATGAATACCACATTTGTGATCAGGCTTTTCATTTCGCATACATTATACTCACGCCCATTTTCCAACATGACAATATCATAGTTCAAATTGCAATTTGAATCCTTGTCTAAAACAACAATGTCAACAACCAACTCTAATCTTCCACTTCGACATAACTCAGCGCATCGCCTCCAAAGAAAGACGGTAGTTTCTCTATTTCGTAACCTTATTGTCACAGCTCAAAATTTGGGTTTTCCCTCTGAGGGAAATGTCCGCAGGACAAAGGGTGTAGCGCGTGAGTGATCCATAACAGGTGATTTTTACTTCAGAAAAGGGATTCGTTAATCTGCCTTTTAGAAATACAATAAGAACTGTCTTTATTTAAGCCCTCTTTTCCTCACAAAAAACTCTTTCATCAACGTAGCACAAGGTTCTTCTAGAATTCCAGAAATCACTTTAGTCTTAGGATGTAACTGTGTTCCCATAGCTAGGTAACCACGTTGCACATCACTTGCAGCAAAAACTACAGTTCCTATTTGTGACCAGTATAAAGCACCGGCACACATCTGGCAAGGTTCTAAGGTTACATAGAGCGTACAATCTTTTAAATATTTACCACCTATAAAGCTAGATGCTGCGGTTATGGCTTGCATCTCTGCATGAGCAGTCACGTCTGTAAGTGTTTCTGTGAGGTTGTGACCTTTGGCTATGATTCTATTTTGCGCTACAATAACTGCGCCTACAGGAATTTCATTACGGTCAAAAGCAGCCTCAGCCTCCTGTAGCGCTTTTCTCATAAAATATTCATGGTCGTATGGTTCTATCATCGAGTAAAAATAAAGCTAAAAATAAAAGTAAAGGAATGGTTAGTTCTAAAAAGCTAGCAAAAAAAGGCAAGGCTTTTGATAAGGTTAAGAATCTAACTTAATACACTAATCATGAAAGAATATTATTCCTTCAAAATACCAGAGCCTTGTCACGAGGAATGGAATCAAATGACACCTTCTGCAAAAGGTAGATTTTGTTCTTCTTGTTCAACAACTGTTGTAGATTTTACTGATAAAACTCCACAAGAAATCAGTGATTACATGAAATTGCAAAATGGTAATCGAGTTTGTGGTAGAATGCAACAGCACAGACAAGACAAGATTATCATAAAAATACCATTAAGTGCTTTAAATAAGAAGACTACATTTTATCGCTCTTTTACCTGCGCATTATTACTAGTCATGGGAACTACCTTAATAAGTTGTAATAATAGTAACGGAAATAAACAAAAAATAGATGCCGTTGAAGTTATCGATCAAGAAGATGATTATTCAGAAGATATTGTGCCTATTATAGGGATGCTTGGACCGCCACCAGTCAGTCCAGTAGAGAATGAAGAAATTCCTGTGGTTCAAGGTATAATGATTACAAATGATGATTTAAACGAAGTGCCATTTGCGATAGTGGATAAAGTTCCAAAATATAAAGATACACCAGGACAACTATCTGAAAAGGAGTTGAAATCGTATTTTACAAAAAGGTTGACCCAAGAGATACGAAGGAATTTTAATACTAAAGTTATTGATTCTACATTAAAAGATCGCCATAAAATTGCGGTTCAATTTAAAATAGACACTACAGGAACAGTGGTTGATATTAAAGCTAAAGCGAGATATAAAGAATTGGAAAAAGAAACAGTTCGTGTATTGAATATGTTACCCCAGATTATACCAGGTGAACATAGAGGTGAAAAAACTACTGTGATTTATGTGTTACCTATCATTTTTGAGAATAGGTAGAACGGATCGAATAATTTCATTTAATTTTAAAATTAAATTGTTTTAATGATATCACTTTTTAGTAATTCTTTATTTTTTGTAATTGTAATAATGTTATCTAGCTGTTCTTCAGTAAGAACTAATGATTTTGATCAAAATAATGATCACAATACAATCGCAAAAAAATTAGATAGTGTTGATCAGTCTCAAGGTTATAAGCAGAACGTATTCCCTGAATTAATTGCAGATATTCCTTTTCTTTTTGTAAACAAAACACCTCGATTTAATGATGTTCCAGAAAGTATTTCAGAAAGAGATAATAGAAAATATTTTCAAGAAAAAGTAAAGGAACATTTAAAGAGTAACTTTAATAAAGATGTTACTGATCGGGACTTATTAATAAGAGATAAGGTAAAAGCTCAATTTATTATAGATGAATCAGGGGAAATCACAGAGATTCTTATAGTTGCAGAGAATTTAGCATTAGAAAAAGAATTCATTCGTGTCTTAAATATGTTGCCTAGGTTTGTTCCTGGTAAGCATAATGGTTGTAAAGTTAGAGTTCTGTATGCGGTAAGAGTTGATTTGTGATCAATAGATAAATGTTGAAGTGGAATCATAGTTAATATTGTTTAAAATTAGTGTTAGCTCAGTTGATTTTGTTTTTCAAAATTCATTTTCGAGTTCAGATTCAAGTTCATACGTCTTACCTTTGAAACATGGCTCAAAAACTACTTTCTAATATTAATTCTCCTGCTCATTTAAAGCAACTTCCTGAAGAGGATCTGGCTAGAGTCGCACAAGAATTAAGAGCTTTTATTATAGATGTAGTAGCTGCTAAAGAAGGACATCTAGGTGCAAGTCTAGGTGTGGTAGAACTGACTATAGCGTTGCATTATGTATTTAATACTCCAGACGATCAACTGGTTTGGGATGTTGGGCACCAGGCTTATGGACACAAGATTTTAACTGGTCGGAGAGATGTTTTTCATACCAATAGAGATCTAGGTGGTATATCTGGTTTTCCTAAAAGATCGGAGAGTGTTTACGATACCTTTGGGACAGGACATAGTTCTACTTCTATAAGTGCCGCTCTAGGAATGGCTATGGCTAGTGCTTTAAAGAAAGAAGATAGAAAACACATTGCTATAGTAGGTGATGCGAGTATTGCTAGCGGTATGGCTTTTGAAGCTTTAAACCATGCTGGCGTTAGTGGAGCTGATGTCCTAGTTATTCTCAATGACAACGCAATAGGAATAGACCCTAGTGTAGGTGCGCTTAAAGAATACCTGACCAAAACTAAATCTGGTAAAGAAACTGGTAGTGATAATATCTTTGAATCACTACACCTAGATTATTCTGGACCTATAGATGGACATGATTTACCGCTGTTAATTAAAGAGCTAAAAAGACAAAAAAGCTTAAAAGGACCTAGACTTTTACATGTGAGAACGGTAAAAGGTAAAGGACTTAAACAGGCAGAAATAGACCAAGTGCGTTACCACGCGCCAGGGAAGTTTGATAAAATCACAGGCGAAATTACACCTAGTGATACCAGTAAATTGCCTCCTAAATTTCAAGACGTTTTTGGACTTACCATAGTAGAACTTGCAAAGCAAAATGATCGCATTGTAGGTATTACTCCAGCGATGCCTACCGGTAGTTCCATGAAAATTATGATGGAAGAATTGCCAGATCGTGCCTTTGACGTAGGTATTGCAGAGCAGCATGCGGTAACGCTAGCCGCAGGAATGGCAACACAAGGATTAGTACCTTTTTGTAATGTGTATTCCACCTTTTTACAGCGAGCTTATGATCAGGTGATTCATGATGTAGCGTTGCAAAAACTGCCGGTGGTTTTCTGTCTAGATAGAGCAGGTATAGTAGGTAAAGATGGTGCGACACATCACGGTGTTTTTGACCTGGCTTATTTAAACTGTATACCAGACATGATTATCGCAGCACCTATGGATGCTGTAGAAATGAGAAATATGATGTTTACCGCTTCTCAAGGACTAGAGTTACCTATCGCAATCAGATACCCTCGTGGTCGTGGTAATATTGTGGACTGGCAGCAGCCTTTTACACTTATGGAAGTAGGTTCTTCTAGATTACTCCATGAAGGAAAAAAAATTGCGGTAATAAGCATAGGACCTATAGGGACTATAATTCAGGATGTAATAAAGGAAGAGCAGTTAAATATTACTCATTTAGATATTAGATTTTTAAAGCCTATAGATACTAGAGCTTTAGAATTAATTTTTAAAAATCACGATCACATTATTACCATTGAGGACGGTACGGTAGTCGGTGGATTAGGAAGTGTTGTTGGTGATCTCGCTTTCGCGAAAGCGTACCAAGGAAAAGTTCATAAACTAGGTATTCCAGATTCATTCATGGAACACGGCCCCACTGCCGATTTGCATAAAATTGCAGGAATCGATAAAGGGACCGTGTTGAAATTGATTAAAGAACTTCTTTAATTATTCAATTATAATTTTCTCTGTTTGCGTTTTGCCGTTTGAGCTAATTTTTACCAGGTAAAAGCCGCTTTTTAAATCGAGTTGTAACGCAGTTTCTGTAGTGCTTAAATTGCTTTTACTAATAAAAACTTTTTGCCCGCTTAAGTTATAGATCTCAATATTTGTGTTTACAAGATCTTCACTTGAAGTGATGTAAATGTTACCATTAGAAACGGTAGGGTAGATGTTAATACCTAAATCTGTTTTATCAACTCCGCTTATACTAAGAGTGTCAAATTTTCCTGTAAACATACCGCGTCCATGAGTAGTTGCTAGTATGGTGTTATCGCTAGTTCTTAAATCTAGGTCTACTACTTTTACGTTAGTCATACCGTTTATAAGCGGTTGCCATGTAGGGCTAGCGCTGTTAAAATTACTGGTGGCATAGATTCCCACCTCAGTACCTATAATAACCTCTCCTGGTAATAATGGATTAGGTAAAATAGTTTTTACAGGCATATCAGGTAGGTTACCTTCTTTGGCAGTCCATGTTGCACCAGCATCATTTGTGTACCATATATTCTCCACACCATAATTGTGCATGGTTACATAAATTTCTGACTCTGTTGCACCGAATTCTATATCAGACACACTACCTAAAAAGTTAGGTCCGGTTATACTAGTCCATATAGGATTTGCAGTATTTGCGCCTGTAACTTTTAATAATAATGAAAATTCTGTTCCTACCATTAAAGTAGAAGAACCTGATGTGTAAGGTGAGACCTTCATAGCGGTAGGTCTATTAGTAGAAATTAAACTATTAGTAATAGTCGTACAAACAGATGTGTTATTTAATAACTCACAAGTATCGATACCATTAGTACCATTAAAGTTTCTTGAGTTGGAGAATAAGTAATTAAGATTGCGATCTAGCTCTGCTACGTTAATAAAATCACCATCTGCGTTTGCGCCACCATCTGCACAACTTGCGGTAGCGATGCAATAAGCAAAATTATAACTAGGATAGCTGACTAGTCTATGGTTATTAAATTGAGATGTGATAACAGCATAGTTATCGTCACTATCTATTGCTACATGAGCACCATCGCCACCTAGAGCTTCTGTAAAATCATTTGCTCCTGGAGTGGCATTATTAATAGCTAGTGTTCCATTATCTTGTGCGCCACCTACTAGATTATCTCCATTAGAAAAATCAGAATCTATACTACCGTAGTAAAACTGAGTCACGTTATAACCATTATTTCTAGTTGATATAGATCCATTGTTGAAAGAAGCAGTATTAAGGCTGGATGCCCATGAGACACCGCCATCGCTACCTATAAGTGCCTGGTTAGAATCTGTAGGATGAAAACTCAATGTGTGAATGTCTGCATGTACAAATGGTGTGTTAATTGATTGCAGTCCGTTTGCGTTGATCCATTTTGATATTTGAGACCAAGAATTTCCTCCATCTGTAGATCTAAAACTGTCTATTCCTGCCGCATAAACGATTTGATCGTTAGTAGGATCTACTTCTATAACAAGATTATAAAATGCTTGTCCTCTAGCAAAATCAGTAGCAGATATAGAGTTGTCAGCGTCATCAGGTTCATTAATCGCAACGGTAGTTAATAAACCGTCATTACTAACTAATAGGTCTACAGCGCTGCCTTGTTGCAAGGCTACGTATAATAAATTAGGATTAGTTTTTGAGGCTGCGATTTCTACACGATCACCACCTCTAATCGTGCTTTGTACAGTCCAGTTGATTCCATCTGTAGATTTATAAAATCTACCGCCACCAGCATTTGTGCCAGGTACCGAGATGGTACCCATGTAAAGACTGTTGTCTGCGCCTATTTCAAAATCATTAGGAGCCACATAAAAAGTTTGCCCGCCAAAGAAATAGCCCATAGACGGATTCTCAATTCTCGACCAGTTTGCACCGCTATCAATACTGCGATAAAGTCCAGCGTTTTGTGCTCCTAAAACATTTACTGGATTTGAAATATTGAAGTTAGGCGATACGTAGTTGGTAGATCCTACGCCTACATACACTTCACTAATACCATTGTTGTTTCTAACGATTATATCATTAATAAAGAATATCCCAGCTGTAAATAAATCTGCCTGTCCACTACCTAGAGTTCCTTGTCCTGCAGGTGTGATGTTTACATTAGTCCATGTGGCACCACCGTCTGTAGTTTTATACAGTCCATTCCCTACCGCAGCACCTGCAGCATATTGCTCACCGGTACCTATGTAGAATGTCATAGAATCGTTAGGGTCTATAGCGTGTGCGCTCACGTTTAAGTTGGCAGCCAGTCCAGGCATGATGTTCCATGTGGAGGTAGGAGAGGTAATATCATCATTAACCCATAAACCACCACCTACACCACCGGCAAAAACACGGTTGTAATCTATGCCATCACCATTATTAACACCTACATCGTTAGGGTCATAAAATACTACTCGAGTTCTACCGCCTATATTAGATGGTCCTCTTTCTTCCCATGCTCTACCTGAAGATCCAGGTGCGCTTTTAGTAAAATTAGTAGCAATAGTCTCTACCTTATAAGGTGTAGGAATCCCAATGGTAGGATTCATACTTAATTCCCATACACGCTCATTATATGCATTAGGAGGCAGAGAAAGTGCTTTGCGCTCACTTCTAGAAAGTTTTATAGTCTCTTTATAAGGACTGTTTTCTACATATTGTTTGTGTAAATCCCTCGCTTTTTGAATAGAAGTGATATGCTCTGTTTTACTTAAAAAGTAATATGAACTAGCTGCTATAAAGCATAGAAGTATACTAGTTAAAAGTATTTTTTTATTCATGGTAAAGCAATTAAAGATTTAAAGGTAAGATAATTAAAAGTGGTTGCTTCTAGATCTTACCATTGATAATGTTGAAAAGAGCGATGGACTTACTGTCAGTTAATGATGCTACATAACCGCAAACATCTAGTATACGTTCATAATTTGTGGTACCACTTAACCTTAGCCCTTTACAAGATTTTAAAATAAGTTTGTCATAAGAGTCTTCTGTGTTATTAAGGCTATTTATACTAGCATTTACGGCAGCATCTAGTATGTCTTGTAAAATTTTATAACCAGCGACTTCTTTTTGAATGACCTCTTCGTTGTTATAAACCTTATCAATAGTAATAGCTAGTATGTCGTCTATTTGTGCTTTGTATGTGGATTTATCAGTAAGCGCATGTGGAAAAGTACCACTGAGTATCGCTTCTTCATTTTCCATAAATATAGAAATGCAGTCAGTAATTAAGTTGTTAATAGCTAGAGATCTTAGATAAGAAAGTCTTTCTGAAGTCGTAGAGAGCTGAGTGTAAATATCTGTTCTTATAGTATCTCTTACTAGTTTTATTAATTGCTCTAGCGCATGGTCTTCACTTATCCAGCCCAGATTGATACCGTCTTCAAAATCGATTATCGTATAACAAATATCATCTGCAGCTTCTACTAGGTAAGTAAGTGGGTGGCGGTAATGAGACTCTTCACTATCGGTATTGTTAAGGAGGCCTAGCTCGTTAACTACATCATTAAAATGATCTACATCTGCCTGAAAGATGCCGTATTTTTTCTGAGAAATATGCTTAGTAGGCCTGTGTGGTAAGGACTCTTTAGGGTATTTAATAAAAGCACCTAAGGTTGCATATGATAATCTCAATCCGCCAGAAGTTCCAGGACTATCGAGATTTAATAAACGATATCCATTTGCATTTCCCTCGTAGGAAAGTAGGTCTTGTTGTTGCTTTCGCGAAAGCGTACTTATCATCTTTGCTCCTCGCTCAGTTTTAAAATAACTGCCTATAGCCTTCTCACCACTATGTCCGAAAGGTGGGTTACCTATATCGTGAGCTAGGGCGGCTGCGGCTACTATCGCTCCAAAATCTTGTTGTTTATAACCGGACGCTACTAAGTCTGGATGCTTTTCTAGAATAAGTTTTCCTGCCATTCTACCTAGAGAGCGGCCTACAACGCTTACTTCTAAGCTGTGTGTGAGTCTAGTGTGTACAAAACCAGTCTGGCTTAAAGGGATGACCTGGGTTTTATCCTGTAGCGACCTGAAATGCTGTGAGAATATAACACGGTCATAATCTACTTCAAAGCCTAGTCTTAACTCATCTTGTTTTGCTCGAGGTCTAGGATGTGAATCGCCATATCTCTTTAATGATAATAATTGCTGCCAGTTCATTTAAAAGGAAATTTTGTGCAAGATAAATCAATAATTAAAACTCGATTTAACCTTTGGATAACACACTTAACAATAACTTAAACACTATTGGATTTTTGATAATCTGTTATTAACTTCTTTAACTAGTAATCTCGTTTTCTTTGCACCAGCAAACTCAAACAAAAAAACAAAAGATGAAAAAATTATTTATTTCAATGTTAGCTATAGCGGCATTTACTATTACTAGTTGTGATAGTGATGATGATACAGTAGTGTCAGGTCCAGATCTAAGCGATAATGTGATTACTGGAGTTATTTCTAGTGATAAGACATTAACAAACGATCGTATGTGGGAATTACAAGGTAGAACTACTGTTGAAAGTGGTGCAGTTCTTACTATTGAGCCAGGTACAATAATTAAAGGTTTGCAAGGGCAGGGTGCAAATGCATCTGTTCTTATTATAGCTAGAGGAGCGTCTATACAAGCAAATGGTACGGCTGCTAGCCCTATTGTTTTTACTAGTGTTGCAGATGATATTACTTTAGGTCAAACTGCAGGTTCTAATCTTACAGAAAATGATAGAGGATTATGGGGTGGTCTTATAGTTTTAGGTAATGCACCTAGTTCATTAAGAGGTGATGTAGATGCTGTACAAATAGAAGGTATACCTGCTAGTGATACTAACGGTTTATACGGTGGTACTAATGCGACTGATAATTCTGGTGTTTTAAATTATGTTTCTATACGTCACGGTGGTACAAATATCGGTGAAGGAAATGAAATCAACGGTTTAACATTAGGTGGTGTAGGTTCTGGAACTGTAATCTCTAATATTGAAGTTGTAGCAAATGTTGATGATGGTGTTGAGTTCTTTGGTGGAACTGTTAATGCAAGTAATATCTTTGTATGGGCTGTAGGTGATGATTCAATAGATATTGATCAAGCTTATTCTGGTACTATTACTAATACAGGTATCGTATTAGGAGATATATCTGACCACGCATTTGAAATAGATGGTCCTGAAGGATCTGCAACAGGTTCTTTTACTATAAATGATGCAACTATTTTTGGAAATACAAACACACCTAATGGTGAGTATGCTGACTATAGAAGTAGAGCGCAAGGTGCTACTAATAATGTATATGCAACTGGTTTTAAAGCATCAAGTGATGTTGAATTAGATAACAATGCTGTAGCTCAAAACTACCTAGATGGTAACTTAACTTTTTCTAACTGGGTGATTGATCTACCAACTGGTGTTGCAGCTGCAAACGAAGTATTTGTTGAAAAAGTAGGTTGTGCACAAAACTGTGATGATGAGGATGATTCTAACGATATAGCTGAATTAACTTTAACTTCTTTTACTAGTGATGCTGCTGCGTGGGCAACTTCAGGAACAACAGGAGGAGCTAACTTATCTGCATTCTCTTGGACATATGCAAATACTAAAGCTAACTTAGGTTTCTAGTTAAATAAAAAACCAATTATTAATGCTCATCATGATATAAAATCATGATGAGCATTTTTTCAATTTAAAGAAATAAATTTTCAATAATGCAAAATTCTAAAATTTTAGTGCTTGCCATGTTCCTTTTAGGTTCATTATTCTCATTTGGTCAAAATGGTACTTTGTCTGGTAAAATTATCGATGGAGATTTTAATGATGTGCTGGCCTTTGCAAACGTTGCGGTAAAAAATAGTAATTACGGGACTGCGACAGACTTTGACGGAAAGTATTCAATGGAAATGGCTCCAGGTACGTATACAGTTGTTTTTACTTTTGTTGGGTATAGTACTAAGGAGATAACTGATGTAATAATTAAGTCAGGTCAGGTGACAAATTTAGAGGTAACATTAACATCTGCTGCAGATGCTTTAGACAGCGTGGTAATTACTGTAACAAAAAGACAAAATTCTGAAAAAGCAGTTTTAGATGTTCAGAAAAATGCAACTGTAGTATTAGATGGTTTATCCTCTGAGTCTATTAAGAAATCTGGATCTTCTTCTGTAGCTAGTGCTGTAAAAGCTGTTCCTGGTGTATCAGTTCAAGATGGGAAATTTGTTTATGTAAGAGGTCTGGGAGATCGTTATACTAAAACACTTTTAAATGGTATGGAGGTACCAGGTCTTGATCCTGATAGAAATGCATTGCAATTAGATATTTTTCCTACAGGTGTTATTGAAAACTTGCAAGTGAAAAAATCTGCAACGGCAGATCTAACGGCAGATTTCACAGGTGGAATAGTTGATATTTTAACTAAAGATATCCCTTCTAGTGAGGAGTATGCCATAAGTTTAAGTTTGGGTTATAATCCAGACATGCACTTTAATGATGACTATTTAAGTTACAATGGAAGTAGTACTGATTTTTTAGGTTTTGATAATGGAGATAGAGACTCACCTATCGCTATTGGAACACCTATTCCTTTATTACAACAAGATGGAACATTTGTTAGAGCTTTAACTCAAAGTTTCAATCCAGAGCTTGCTGCGATGAAAGAGAAAAGTTTTATGGATTACGGTTTTAGTTTTGCTGCAGGTAATAAATTTAAGTTTGAAAACGGTAATGCCTTAGGATTTACAGCATCCTTAGCTTACAAAAATGATACAGAATTTTATGACAACTATATCGACGGTCAGATTTTTAGAAAGAGCGCAGACTCAAGTAATAATAATCCTGTAGTAGGTAGGACACAGCAAGGTGCACTAGGAACAAATAATGTGTTGCTTAATGGGTTATTAGGTTTAACTTATAAAACGGAATTGTCTAAATATAGATTTAATGTACTCCATATTCAGAATGGTGAGTCTAATGCAGCATTAATATTTCAGGAAAACTCAGAACGTTCATCTAATCAAATAAAGAAAGATGTACTTACTTATACAGAAAGGTCTTTAACAAATGTGTTGTTCTCTGGAGAGCATAATAATAAGGATGGGTCTTGGAAAACTGAATGGAAACTATCTCCTACTTTGTCTCGTGTAGACGATAAAGACTTTAGAACTACACCGTTTAGAATCGATGGAGGAGTGCCTACAATAGAACCATCTGAAGCAGGTGATCCAACAAGATTGTTTAGAGAATTAGAAGAGATAAATTTAGCTTCTAGAATTGATGTTACAAAAAGGCATACTTTATTTGGAGAACCAGCAAAACTTACTTTTGGTGGTGGGTACACTTACAAGAACAGAGATTTTGCCGTAGATCAATATTCTTTTATCTTACAAAACTTCCAAAGTTCTGAATTTAATGGTGATCCAAATGAAATTTTAAATCCTGATAATATTTACAATCCTTCTACTGGTTCAGGAGTTGCGGTTAGATCAGATTTTAACATTACAAACAACTTTGAT
Organism: Nonlabens sp. Asnod3-A02; assembly: GCF_045063755.1. NCBI lineage: Bacteria > Pseudomonadati > Bacteroidota > Flavobacteriia > Flavobacteriales > Flavobacteriaceae > Nonlabens > Nonlabens sp. Asnod3-A02. The sequence goes on along the minus strand of NZ_JBEFOC010000008.1, from coordinate 224,648 downwards.
TCTAAAATATCTATAGCAAGTGCTTATGTGTCAGATGAATTTCAATTAACCGATCGTCTTAAATCCATCATCGGTGTTAGATTTGAGAAATTTGATCTAAGTTATTCTGGTCAAAATCAACAAGGAGTCGTGTCAGTAGATACTAAGTTTATTGATAAAGCAGATTTCTTCCCTAGTTTAAACCTTATTTATGATCTAGATGATACTAGGAGCTTTAAATTAAGGGGTTCTTATTCTAGAACTACTGCAAGACCATCGTTTAAAGAAGCGTCAGATGCTGAAATTTTTGATCCTGTTTCTAACTTTTTCTTTATAGGTAACAGGGATATTCAACCTACTTATATTGATAACATGGATTTAAGAATTGAAAAGTATGGTAATGGGAGTGACTTCTACGCAATAAGTGGTTTCTACAAAGACTTTACTGATCCTATCGAGTTGAGTTTTATCCGTGAGGCAGAAGGTCAATTTACACCATTGAATTTAGGTAACGCAACTGTTTTTGGTGCAGAATTTGAGGTGAGAAAGAACTTAGGTTTCTTGACAAGTGTTTTAAATAATTTTAATGCTTCTGTGAATGTTTCTATCATTGAGTCTAGACAAAATTATAGTGAAGATGAAGAGGCAAATAGAACAGCTACATTGCGTGATGGACAGACCTTAGATGATACAAGGCCTTTACAAGGTCAGTCTCCTTATTTAGTAAATGCAGGTTTAGTTTATGAAACTGAAAATAGTCTTAGAGTAGGTGCTTTCTTTAACGTTCAAGGTAGAACACTTGAGATTGTAGGATCTGGTGATATTCCAGATGTTTATACTTTACCATTTAATTCTCTTAATATTACTGCTAGTAAAACTTTTGGAGATAAAATAAAGCAAACGATAGGCTTTAAAATAGAAAACATATTAGGAGATGATAAGGAAAGTGAATACGATTTCTTTGGATCTGATAATCGTACGTTCTCTTTACGTAGTCCAGAGACATCATTCTCTCTTAATTATGGAATTAAATTCTAAACTATAATTAGAAATATTTTTTTAAAAGGCTGCTCTATCGAGTAGCCTTTTTTGCGTTTATAAGATAGTGTTTGTTTCGCTTTCGCGAAAGCGGTGTTGATAAACTAGGGGAATATTAATAACAGTAGCATAACATTTGAAATACTTATATAGCCGACTTTTGCAAGTTGAATAAAACAACGTAATGTCTGATATTTATATATACATGCTTATCATCCTTGCTGGACTGGCTATTACCGACCTGGTAGTAGGAGTAAGCAACGATGCTGTTAACTTTTTAAATAGTGCGATAGGTTCTAAAGCGATTAACTTTAAAACCATTATGATTATCGCAAGTATAGGTATAGCCTTTGGGGCGATGTCTTCTAGTGGTATGATGGAGGTTGCTCGCAAAGGTATCTTTGTCCCTGGAGAATTCTTTTTTGATGAGGTCATGATCATCTTTATGGCTGTGATGATTACCGATATTCTACTGCTCGATTTCTTTAATAGTATAGGTTTGCCTACCTCTACTACGGTTTCTATCGTATTTGAATTACTAGGTGCAGCCGTATGTATGTCTGTAATAAAAATCAATGGAAATGAGGCAGAATCACTTCTTGATCTAGGTAAATATATCGCTACAGATACTGCTATAGAGATTATATTAGGGATATTACTATCTGTAGTAGTAGCCTTTATTATAGGTGGACTGGTACAGTTCTTTTCTAGATTGCTACTTACTTTTGATTATGAAGGAAGACCTCCTTTTCTTGCCGCACTTTTTGGTGGTGTGTCACTTACTAGCTTGTTTTACTTTATCATTTTTAAAGGACTTAAAGGAGCAGATCTAGGAGTGGTGACTGAGTTTATAGGCAGTACAGATGTCTATACTTTTATAGGAGTTACCTTTTTATTCTGGACGGCATTTAGTTTTGTTTATGTATTCTTAATTAAATGGGATGTTTATAAACTGATTATTATCCTGGGAACATTTGGTCTAGCAATGGCATTTGCAGGTAATGATCTAGTAAACTTTATAGGTGTGCCTATCGGTGCATATCAGGCATGGGAATTTGCTGAGGGAACTGGTCTTAAAGCTAGTGAGATTAACATGAGCTTTTTGAGTGGTAAGCTACCTTCTAATAAATTGTTACTAGTAGCAGCAGGTTTAATAATGGTGGCAACACTATGGTTTTCTTCAAAGGCGCAAGCGGTTGTAAAAACATCTGTAGACCTAGCGAGACAAGATTCTGGTACAGAGCGTTTTCAATCTAATTTTTTATCTAGAATTTTAGTAAGATATTCTATCGTGGCTGCAGACGGTGTACAACGTATTTTACCAGACACTGCATCTAATTTTATATCTTCTAGATTTGAAAAACTACCGGTGCCTACGGTGGTGCCTAAACATGCAGATAAACCAGCGTTTGATTATGTGCGAGCATCTGTAAATTTAATGGTAGCTAGTGTATTGATCTCGATTGCGACATCTTATAAATTACCACTTTCTACTACTTATGTAACTTTTATGGTAGCGATGGGAACATCTCTAGCAGATAGAGCTTGGGGTACAGAAAGTGCTGTGTATAGAATAGCTGGTGTACTTAATGTAATAGGTGGATGGTTCTTTACAGCCTTCAGTGCATTTACGGCTGCGGCTGTATTTGCTTACCTTATTTATTTAGGTGGCATGTATGCAGTGGTTGCTCTAGTAACAATTGCAGTTTTGTTAATTATACGTAGTTTTATAGGGCATAAAAAATCCCAACAAGAACAAAAGGTAACAGATCAATTACAAAAAGCTGAAAGCAAAACGATACAGGGTATTATTGATGAGAGCTCTGATAATGTTGCTACTGTGTTTAAACGTTCTAAGCGTATTTATAAAAACACACTAGATGGACTTATTGCACAAGATCTAGCTATTTTAAAAACGTCTAAGAAAGAGAGTAAGAAATTAAGCGGTGAGATAGATGATCTACGTAATAACATTTTCTTTTTTATCAAAAACCTTGATGAACACAACCTAGGAGCAAGTAAATTTTACATTGATGTTTTAGGTAATCTTCAAGATGTATCTCAATCACTCGATTACATTTCTAAGGCGAGTAACACGCACATAAGCAATAATCACAAGAGTCTTAAATTTAATCAGATAAAAGACTTAAAGGAAATTATATTGCGTATTCACGAAATATTTAATGATGCACAAGAGACCTTTACTACAAAGGATTTCAGTAATCTAGGGGCTATTATCGTAGAGCAAAGAGAGCTGATTACTCTAGTAGATGAAAAAATAAACAAGCAGGTAAAACGTACTAAGGATGACGAAGAATCTCCTAAGAACACCACGCTTTACTTCAGTCTGTTGTTAGAAACTAGAGATCTAATGAATGAAACTATTCAAATAGCAGAGCAGTATTATCTAGAGTATGATGCTTCTAAATTTGAACCTGAGAATTAATAACACAATTTTCCAAGTATAAAAAACCGACTCTAATCAGTCGGTTTTTTTATGTCCGATACTTAGACTCTTTTGGAGCATATTTAATAGGGTTGTTGTTGTTGTTGTTGTTGTTGTTGTTGTTGTTGTTGTTGTTGTTGTTGTTGTTGTCCCGCTTTCGCGAAAGCGGAATAGACATATGGCCTTATCCTTTAAATAAAGTCCTGTCCTTACATGAAACCTATAATGTAGTTACCTAGTTGTAGCGTCGTCTATATATGCTTAATAAAGGTAAGATTTGAGCATTAAAAAAGGTGCTTACTTTGTAGTAAACACCTTTTCATTTGTAAATAATAAGAGTTATCTCTGTTGTTTATTCTTCTTCGTTAGTTGTGCTAGAAGACTCAGATTTGTCCATTTCAACAAGTTCAGGATTCTTGTATCTTAAAATTCTTAATTTTAATCTATGTACTAAGTACAATAAGATAGGGACAATAATTAAGGTTAAGAATGTAGCAAATAATAATCCGAAGATTACGGTCCATGCAAGTGGTCCCCAGAAGATTACATTATCTCCACCCATATAGATTTTTGCGTCTGCCTCGCTAAAAAGACTGAAGAAATCTATGTTGAAACCTATCGCTAGTGGTATAAGACCTAGTACGGTAGTGATAGCTGTAAGTAGTACAGGACGTAAACGTGCTTTACCTGCTTGTACAATCGCTTTATAAGAGTCTTCTTTGCTTATAAGGTGCTTATCGTCATCGATACCTAGTTCTTCTCTTCTACGTAGTTTTAAGATGTCTACATAATCAATAAGTACCACACTGTTATTTACCACAATACCTGCTAGAGATATAATCCCCATCATGGTCATCATAATGACAAATGGCCATCCTGTTACCATAAGTCCTAAGAATACACCTATGAAACTCAAGAATATAGAAACCATGATAATAGTAGGTTTTGAAATACCACCGAATTGGAATATCAAAATAAAGAAGATCAATGCTAGACCTACCATAAGCGCGGTCATCAAGAACGCTTGTTGCTTATTTTGTTCTTCTAATTGTCCTGTGTAATCTATTTTAATAGTATCTGATAAACCTTCAAAATCTAACATCTCGTTTTGAATTTGAGCAACTGCAGCACCTGCATCACTGAATCCTGGTTTTAAAGCACTGTAAACGGTAACAACTCGCTTGTTATTTTTATGTTTAATGGCACTAAATCCAGATACATTTTCTTGAGTAGTAACAGCATTTACCGGTATTTCTAGAACCTGACCAGTAGCCATGTCTCTATAGGTAATGCGCTGATTAAATAATGAACTGCGGTCATAACGATTCTCTTCATTAAAACGCACGTAGATGTCATAATCCTCACCGTCCTTTTTATAAACACCTGCTTTCTCTCCAAAAATAGATCTACGTAGTTGCATACCTACCTGACTAGCGCTTATGCCTAATTCTCCGGCTTTTTCACGATCTACTTTTACTTGTACTGCAGGCTTGCTTTTATTTACATCTATCTTAAGTTCGTCTACAGGGGCGATGTTTTTTTCATTTAAGAATTTCACCATACGCTCTGCAGTAACAATTAGTTCTTCATAATCATCACCTTGTAATTCTACGTTTATAGGATATCCTGCTGGTGGCCCAGCAGCATCTTTTTCTACACTTATGGCAATACCAGGGAATTTACCTTGTATAGCTTCTTGTATCTTTTTACGTAAAATCTCACTATCGGCACCATTACGGTACTTGTATTCTCGCATGGATGCAGTGATTTTACCTTTGTTAGGCATCTCTGCACTACTACCACCATCAGTTTGAGGGTTTCCAGCACCTTCACCTACTTGCGATACAGCACTTTCTACTAAGAAGTTCTCACCATCTTCTATATACATCTCTTCATTAATCACATCATAAACGATGTTCTCAATATCTTGGGTTGTTCTATTGGTTTTGGCAATAGATGTTCCTTGTGGGTACTCTATGTAAACCATGATCTGGTTAGGTTTGTTCTCTGGGAAGAACTCTACTTTAGTACGACCAGTACCTACAGACCAACCGAAATACATGAATAGAACGCCAAAAAACATAACTACCATTCCAGCAGTAAAGAAATATGGTTTCTTACCTCTTAAGGCAAATTTTAAGAAACGTTCATAAATATTATCTAACCATCTCAGTATTCTACGTTGAAAGAATAGTGTCGATTTTTTAATGAAATATTTATATAACCACAGTAGAATAACGGTTACTACCATTACAGACCCTAGTCCTCTTATGGCACCACCAAAAAGTAAAATCAGTAAACCTATTCCACCCATTACAGCTGTGATAAGTAACAGTTTCTTTACCGGTATCACCTTCTCGTCTATACTCATATATTTTGAAACTAACATAGAGTTAAAGAGAATAGCAACTACTAGTGAACTACCTAATACCACAGATAGCGTGATAGGGAAGTACTTCATAAATTCTCCCATTACACCAGGCCATAAACCTATAGGTACAAAGGCTGCTACAGTGGTAAGAGTAGAAATGATAATAGGTACAGCGATCTCACCGATTCCTATTTTTGCCGCTTTAATGCGTGACATACCTTCTTCGTCCATTAAACGATAGACATTTTCTACCACCACAATACCGTTGTCAACGAGCATTCCCAGTCCCATAATCATGGCAAAAAGAATCATCGTGTTTAATGTATAACCTAATAAATTAAGGATTATAAAACTCATTAACATAGACATAGGAATAGCAAACCCAACAAAAAGGGCGTTTCTAAAACCTAAGAAAAACATCAATACAGTTACCACTAGAATCACACCAAAAATGATGTTATTTACCAGATCATCTACCTTATTAAGGGTGCGATTTGCACCATCATTTGTGATAGTAATTTCTATATTTTCAGGAATTCTTCCGTCTTCTTGAGATGCTTTTACTATCTCTCTAATACTTTCTGAAGCAGTAATCATGTTCTTACCAGATGACTTCTTGATATCTATCATCACGACAGCATCTCCAGATTCTCTAGCATAGGTAGTTTTATCTTCTTCTTTAAAGCTTACCTCAGCAATATCTTTTAAATATATAGGACCGTTTTCATTTTTAACTACAAAACGTTCTAATTGATTAGGTTGTGTAATTTCACCTAAAATTCTAATAGTACGTCTTTGATTTTCTGTTTTAATGTTACCAGCACTCATTGTAGCATTTCCACCACGTACTGCATTAATAACGTTATCAAAACTCACCTTTGCAGCAGTCATTTTATAAATGTCTACTGCTACTTCTACCTCTAGCTCTTGTGCACCTCTTATACTTGCTTCCTTAATTTCTTGTAGACTTTCTATCTCGTCTTCTAGATATTCAGCAAATACTTTAAGTTCTCTAACCGTATAATCACCACGCAGGTTAATATTCATGATAGGTACCTCTTCACTCATTTTGAGGTCAAAGACGTTAGGTTCAATTTTAGCACCGTTAAAAGTAGGCCAGTCCTCATTAGATGTTTCTACATCTAACTCATCCTTAACTTTCTGTTTTGCCGCCTCTACAGTAATACTGCTACCTAATAGAGATCCTTCTTCAAATTCTACTGTTATGATAGAATAGTCTTCTTGAGATGTAGAAAGAACCTCTGCAACACCAGATATGTTCTTTAATCTATCCTCTAGTGGATCTGTTATTAATCTTTCAATATCCTCGGCAGTGTTACCAGGGTAAACACTAGAGATATAAATTTTTGTTTCTTTAACCTCTGGAAAATCCTCTCGAGGCATAGAAAAATAACCCTGAACTCCTAGAACAAGTACAAGACCTATAAGAATCCATATTACCGTGGGGTTATTGATCGCCCATGAGGAAAATCCAAACTCTTTTTCACTTTTCTTTCCCATGACTTAGGCTTTTTTTATTCTAATTTGTTGGTCTTCTTTTACACTACGAGCACCTTCAATTATAATGTTATCTCCTTTTTCCAGACCGCTAGTAATTTCTATCATATTTGCACTAGGTTTACCAGTTGTAATAAGTCTTCTTTTTGCGACAGCCGTTTTGTATTGGTCACCATCTTTTAAGTCTGCAGCTATCATGATGTATTGATCACCATTTTGATTTTCACTTATAACCGCAAGAGGTATTAAGATAGCCTCTTCACTTGTGTAGTCGTTAATCTTTAATCTAGCAGTTAGATTAGGTTTGATATTTCCTTCTTTATTATCTACAGGAATTTCAATTTTAAAAGATCGGTTTGCAGGGTTGATAAAAGAACTAGTCTGACGTACTTTGCTATTAACAGACTTACCTAACATAGGGAACTCTACCATTACTTCAGTTCCTTTTTGAATAGAAGAGATATAGTTTTCTGGTACTTCTACATCGATATACATGTCTTTAAGGTTCACAATTCTAATAAGCGGTGTCATTCCTGGAGATACTGTGTTACCTTGTTCTGTAATCACATCGTCAATTACACCAGAGAACGGAGCTGTTACTATTGTTTTAGCCAGTTGTTGTTGCATGGATCTAATAGCATTTTGTTGAGATTCATATCCAGCCTTTGCTTGTAAATACTGAATTTCAGAACCTATTTTTTGATTCCATAGTCTTTCCTGACGTTCATAAGTAGTTTTAGCAAGTTGTGCTTGTACTTTCATTTGCTCAATATTTTGAGCGATACCACCATCGTCTATTCTTGCAAGACGCTGTCCTTTAGAAACACGCTGTCCTTCCTTAACATAAACGTTAGTTAATATACCACCCATTTCTGGCATTAAAGTGATATTCTGTTTAGTGTCTACGTTACCTTGTAACTCTATATAGTGGTTGTACACGGTGTCGTTAACAGTTTCTATACTAACTAGAGCACCATCTTTTTTAATTGTGTTCTTATCTAGATATTTTTCAATGGCTTTTATCTCTGTTTCCAGTTCTTTCTTTTCATTAAGTAACTCTGTTTTCTTTTGAGAGATAACCTTTGTGTCTCCAGTAGCGATTAACTCGTCTATGGTTGGTTCTTTATCACCACATGAGGTGAGAATAAAAAGGCCTATAAATAGTATGCTTAATTTTTTCATGATATATAATTCTGTGGTGGTTTTATTTTTGTGTAGTAAATTCTGGGGTATTGAGAATAGTCTCAAGATTTGCTTTTTCATTGATCACGTCATACATACTTTGCAAGTAAGTAGATTGTGTACTGTACAGTTGTGTTTGCGCCTGCCTTAAGTCAAAGCTAGTGGCAAGACCTTCTCTAAATTTGATTTGGTTCTTATTCTCAATGCGCTCTGCCAGTTGTAAATTATCCCTACTCGTACTATAATTATCTATAGCAATTTGATAATTATTAAGAGCGGTTTGATAATTTAATCTTATTTCTTCCTTTGTACGGTCTAGGTCTGTAATCGATTGATCCCAAGCTATTTTTGCACGATCTGTTCTAGCCTGTCTACCTAGTGAACTAAAAATAGGAACTGATAAACTAATCCCAGCAACAGACTGCCCGAACCATTTATTATCTCCATCTAAAAATGTAAAATCATCATTAAATGAATTCACTCCATAGTTAACAAATCCAGATAGAGTAGGAAGAGCCTTTGCTCTTTCTAGTTTGTATTCTAGACGTCTTTGTTCTGTAAAATTAGATGCGATATTATAATCTGCATTTTTTTCTAATTCTAAGGTATTTGTGGTCATACTTGGGTCCATATTCTTAAGAGCCAGAGATGCTAGATTTTCTTTAAGACTAACAGACTTTTGTAAATCGATACCTAGAGCTAGTTTCAACATGTCTGTGGCAATATCTTCCTGACGTCTAGCGCTGTTCAATTGATTTTCTAGTTGAGATTTTGTGATTTTTAATTGCTCTACATCTTCTTCTTCGGCGAGACCATTTTCATAAATCTTTGTAGTTTCATTTAGATTTTTAGTCAGTGTCTCTAGATTGCGCTCAATAATAGATATGTTTTCTTGCGTAAGAAGCACACCACCATAAGCATTTATAATCCCTTTTCTTACTTCAAGCTTTGTCTTATTATTGGCGTTTTCTGAAAAGTCCAAAAAGGTTTTTGAAGCTTCTAACGCAACTATATAAGAACCGTCAAAGATTAATTGCCTTAACGTCGCTGTTAAAGTTGCACTCTGTTTAGGTGAAAATGTTACCGGTACAAACGTCCCTGGCGCACCGCCTACTAACTCTGCAGGTAATGGTGTGATAGGTTGTTTTATCTGGTAATTATAATTTGCACTACCATCTATTTGTGGCAATCCTGTAGCAGTAGTTTCCCATTTTTGTTTCAGTGCTTTTGCGATATCTCTTTTTGCATTTATCGCTTGGTAATTATTCTCTAGACCATAGGTTACAGCCTCTTCTAGTGTAAAGCTGTATGAATCTTGATTTGTAGCTTGTTGTGAGTACGCTTTCGCGAAAGCGAGAACACAAAAAACCCAAATGTATAATGATTTATAATTCATTTAATCGTGGTTTGTATTGGTTATTTTATTTAAAATTTTACGTCCCAAAGGAGTTACAATTCCTCTAAGATGGTATTCTAAGTACTGGTCGTGTAATGCAGCAGTAGGGTGTTTACTAGGTGGGAAAAGGTTTAAGTTTTTGATTCCTTGAATACCTACATAGTAAATACGGGCAATGAAATCTACATCTATATTGTCTCGATATAATCCTTTTTCTATACCTCTGGTAACGTTCTTTTTGATACAGTTTTCCATGTGGTCAAATTGCACCGCGGTAATTTTTTTATGTACCTCTGGATAGTATTTGTGGAGTTGATAGATAGGAGAACTCTCGTCACCCTTTAAATGTTCCATGACATAACGCTTAATGGTGTACAGTTCTTCAATAGCATTTTCTGTCTCACCTTCTATGATATGATCCACACCACTACATATATGATTGCACAAGTGTACAGAAGACTCTTCTACTAGCTGCCCTTTATTTTTAAAATGCGCATACAGGGTTTTCTTACTCATCCCTAATCTAGATGCGATCTCATCCATAGTCACACTTTTAAAGCCTAAGGTCAGGAATAGATCCAGAGAGGTTTCTAATATGTTTATTTTTGCTTCGCTCATTTATTTATTAAAGGGCGCAAAGATACGTCTAGGAAACTAACGAAACTCTAGAAGTTTCCTAAGTTTTACAATTTTTTAACAAGACAGTTCATATTTCTTATAAAATAGAACTGTTCATGGATTATTTTTACCGCATGAATGCATTAGAACACTTACGAATTACGTTTTTGGATCATCTTAAAAATAGAATCACAGAAAATGAGCCCGCAGGTCTTTATGATCCAGTTCATTACATACTTAGTTTAGGAGGTAAAAGAATAAGACCTTTATTAACTATGATGAGTGCAAAAATGTATGGCGCACCAGTTAATGACAGTCTTGACGCTGCAGTAGCGGTAGAGGTGTTTCATAACTTCACTCTTTTACATGATGATATTATGGATGCTGCAGACCTGAGAAGAGGTCAAGAAACGGTACATAAAAAATGGGATCTTAATACAGGTATTCTTTCTGGTGACGCGATGTTAATAATGGCTTATCGTTTATTTGAAGGGTATAATAAGGAGCAATTTTTTCAACTGCATAAAGTGTTTTCTAAAACAGCACTAGAGGTGTGTGAAGGACAACAGTATGATGTAGATTTTGAAACTCGTGACGATGTTACAGTTCCAGAATATTTGAACATGATTAAATTAAAGACATCTGTTCTTGTAGGTTGTGCATTACAAATGGGTGCTATTATAGCTGGTGTTAAAGAAGAAGAGCAACAGCTTATTTATAATTACGGTATTCATTTAGGTCTTGCGTTCCAGTTAATGGATGATTATCTAGACGCATTTGGTGATCCAGCAACCTTTGGTAAAGAGGTAGGTGGTGATATACGAGAGAATAAAAAGACATACTTATACCTAAGAAGTATAGAAAATGAAGATTGCGCAACAGAATTAAAAGAATGGTTTGCTATCGATCAAGAAAAATTAAATGAAGATCAAATTGAAGAAAAGAAAGAAATAGTAAAAATCTTTTTTGAAGCAAGTGGTGGGGCAGCAGCAACCCTAGATGCTATTAAATTTTATACGGACGAGGCGCTTTCTATTATAGAAACTCTTTCTATAAGTGATGACAGTAAAAATGAATTAAAGAAATTTTCACTGGATTTGATGAGTCGTGTGAGTTAGAAAAAAAATTTTGCTCTATATGGAGAGTTTTATATCAAAAAAGGGTGGATTTATTCCACCCTTTTTTAATGTCAGTTTATTCATTTTAGGGTATCAAAGCTTTTAAATCATCTAATGTATTTGCCTCTTCCATGGGTTTATCTGTACGCCATCTTACTATTCTAGGGAAACGTGTTGCAACACCGGATTTATGCCTTTTACTAGGTGCAATACCTTCAAAAGCTATTTCAAAAACATGATGCGGTGTTACAGATCTTACTGGGCCAAAACGTTCTAACGTATTTTTCTTAATCCAGGCATCTATTTTTCTAAACTCGGCATCAGTTAAACCGCTGTATGCTTTTGCAAACGTGACTAGCTCTCCATCCTGCCATAAACCAAAGGTGTAATCTGTAAATAAATTTGCTCTTCTACCATGACCTCGCATAGCATAAGTAAGCACTGCGTCTATAGAAAAGGGATCTGTTTTCCATTTCCACCAGTCGCCTTTTTTACGACCTACTAGATAAGGACTGTCTTTTCTTTTAATCATTAACCCTTCAGATCTTTTTTCTCTTGCGAGATGGCGCTCTGCAGCCATGTCTTTCCAAGAAGTAAAATTCATAGTTTCTGATAGAAGTAAAGGTGTCTTATCTTCTTGTGGCAATGTTTCTTCTTTTTTGTTGAGGTCCAAAACTAGCTTGTCGAGTATTGCTCTTCTTTCTATGAAAGGCATTTCTCTTAAATCTTTTCCTTTCCACTCTAGTAAATCATAAGCTACGATTACTACAGGAACATCTTTTAATAGTTTTTTACCAACGGTTTTACGACCTATTCTTGTTTGTAGATCGTTAAAATTCATAATAACACCATCTTTAAACGGTAGTATCTCTCCATCGATCACAGTACCATTGGGAATTACATCTAGAAATCTTTGAAACTCTGGGTATTTGTCGGTTACTAATTCTTCACCTCGCGACCATACAAATAGCTCATTTGCACGTATAATAGTTTGCGATCTTATTCCATCCCATTTATGCTCTGCGCTCCATTCATGAACATCGCCTAGATCGTTTACTTCACCTTCAATAGCATAAGCAAGATAAAACGGATAAGGTTTACCACGCATAGCAACTTCATTATCTTCAAAAACAAGCTCTTGAAATGTTGTGTTTTCTCCTGTCCAGCTACCCATAAGTTTATGGGCAAGAATGTCTTTGTCTATACCAGTAGCACTAGCCAGCGCTCTAGTCATTAATTTTTGAGAAACGCCAATTCTAAAACCACCAGTGAGAATTTTATTGAACACAAAACGCTCATAATAATTAAGTTGTAGCCAGTTGCTTTGAAGGTATTCTCTTTTCTCTTGTTCGTCCTTAGATTTTAAGTCTATGATCTCCTTAATTATTTGTGATAGACTTTTATCGCTAGACTCGTTTGTGGTAGGCAGTATAAGCGCAATAGTTTCTGCTAGATCGCCTACTATATGGTAGCTTTCTTCAAATAACCACATAGGTACACCGCTTATTTGAGTAGCCCATTCTCTCATTAAGGTAGTGTTCACAGGTCGTTTAGGTCTTCTATGTGATAGAATGGCAATAGTCCATAATTTATCCTCGTCGCTGGCTATTTTAAAATACTCGGTAAGCGCTGCGACTTTAAGATTAGTTTTATTAGTACCATCTATGGTTCTTATAAGTTCTGCAAATTGCTTCATGACTCTGTATTTGAATTAGAAGATAATGTAGAGTCTGTAATTTCTTTTTCAACTAGATCCAGTTTAGCATCTGTAGATGTGTCTTCTTCACTTGCATTTGATTCACCGTTTTCTCCTTCATATTGAGTGCGCTCACTAATTGCATTTAATCCTTTTTCTTCTCTTAAGAAACGAGCAAAAATATCTTGATATCCATGTGTTGTTATTACGTTTTCACAACCAGTTGCTTCTATGCTATTGAGTAAACCATCCCAATCACAGTGATCAGAAAGAACAAAACCTTTATCTATAGCTTTTCTACGGCGTGCACCTCTAAAGGTCATCCATCCACTAGCACTTGCGGTAACATAAGGGACCATTTTTCTCATCCATGCACTTCCATGAGCACTAGGTGGTGCGATAACTATGTTACCTGCAATTTCTTCTTTTGTAGTTTCTCTAGTTATTAAATGCGTAGGAGGAAAATTAATTTGCTCTCTTAGTACCTCAGTCATTTTAAAAACCGCACCATGACAGTAGATTTTCATTTGTGAAGTGTCTAGATGTTTAATTATGCGTTGTGCTTTACCTAGTGAGTAGGCAAAGAGAATAGAAGTCTTCTTTTCTGCATGATTTTGTGCACACCATAGATTTATATCTTCCATAACCTGTTGCTGTGGTCTCCATTTAAAAGCAGGTAAACCAAAGGTGCATTCTGTTATAAATGTATCACACTTTATAGGTTCATAAACGGTAGAAATACCGTCGTCTTCTGTTTTATAATCTCCAGTAAATAACCAGACTTCTCCTTTATGTTCTACTCTTATTTGAGAAGATCCTGGAATATGGCCGGCAGGATGAAAAGAGAACTTTACATTATTAATTGAAAAACTATCGTTGTAATTTACTCCTGACACATCTATGTCGCCCAGTCGGTGACTTATTATAGGAACATTATCATTTTGAGTAATGTACTTTTTATGACCCCATCTAGAATGGTCTGCATGGCCGTGTGTGATTAGCGCCTTTTCTACCGGCTGCCATGGGTCTAGATAAATTCCTGCAGGTTTGCAATAGATACCTTTATTGGTAAACTGTAATAATGCTTTACTCATGTCATAAAGTTAAATGACATAAGCCTTAATATCGATGGATTAAGAGAAGTTTATAATTAAACCTTATCAGGATCTAAATCTGCTTTTAAATCTTCTAAAGTTTCTCTATTGCTTGATTCAAATTCGTTTTTAAACCAATTCATTTGATCGGTAAGCTGGTCTAGTGCCGTTATGATATCGTTGTATTTTCTTTGTGAATCTTCAGGAGTTTTAATGCGGTAACCTAGGTAAGATTTATAAATACTTAACCTCGTTTTTAAAACCAGCATGCGAGATAATATAGTCTGGTCATTAAACGCACTGTCCTCTAGCTTTAACATTTTATCTACGTGATCTATAAGTTCGTTAGTCATACCTATAGAATGATCGTAATTTTCTAATCCAGTGATTAAATTCTGGTAGTCCACCCATTTAAGAGCTTCTTTTTGTGCTTCACCTACTAGTGCCATTTTAGTCACACTTAAATTCATAGTTGAATAATCAATTTGATTTGATTTTGTAGATACATCTGCCGGTGCAGGTCTACAGGCTACTATTAAAAAAAGAAATAAAATTGATAAACGCATAGATAGATAACGATGAAATGCAAATATGATTATAATATAAACAAAAAAAAAGTGCTGTAACGCGTACAGCACTTTTAATAAATAATAGTTCAGGGAAGTATTATTTGTCTTTCATTTCTTCATTGTACTCTTCAGTAGCGTCTAGATACCTCTCTGTAGTAGTTTGATTTCTACTGCTGTTTATTTCTTCCATGTATTCTTCCATCGCGTCTTTTTTATTATCTATAAATTTTTCACGTGCTTGTACCATTTCTTTTTCTAGATCGTCAAAGGCTTCTTGAATTTTCTCTATGTTCTTTTTGTTATTCTTTTCAGATGCTTTTTTACCTACCATCTCTTCTTCATATTCTTTGATCTCTTTTTCTACGTCTTCTATAGCGTCATTCACATCATCTACATGTAAATATTCAGGGATGCTAGTCTTAAAACTGTTGAAAGAAGCTCTTAATGACTCACTTTTCATTTTTACGTTATCAGCACTAGATTCTTTAAGGTCTGTAAAGCTTGTTCTTAAATTATTATAAGCATCGTATCCTTTAATAGATACTATTTTGCCATCTTTTACCTCTACATTGCTCTCAAAATCGTTTGCCATTTGTGTAGCTTGCTCTTCTGTATAAGAAACAGTTTTGTCCATTGCATTTTCGGTATTGTTCATCATGTCTTCTGTAGAATTTTCTACTTCGTTCATCACGTCATCAGAAATGTCGGCCATTTTTTCTTTTTCACTCTCTTTACATGCAGTTAATACTGATGCTGCTGCAAATACAGCGGCTATTATCGTCTTTTTCATAATTGTTTGATTTGTTGGTACAAAATTACAATGCCTTACCAGCTCTAGAATCAGTTTTATAGGTAATTGATTGTTAATTAATCAGTGGTATTCATAATTTATTTAACAATAAACATATTTTATGTGTAAATTTTATTAAAATGATTGATTTATGTGTATTCCGCTTTCGCGAAAGCGAGATATTTATAACAATTAGAATAAATCTAAGAATTGCATGTTTAATGTCTTCTTATCTTTGTGAAAAAATATACAAATGCCGACTAAAGTATTAGTAATAGGTGCCTGCGGGCAAATAGGTACAGAGCTTACCATGCGATTGAGAGAGATTTATGGAGGTGAGCAGGTGGTTGCTAGTGATATACGTGAGGGAAATGAAGAGTTAATGTCTTCTGGTCCTTTTGAGACGCTAGATGCTATGAATAAAAGCCAGATAGAAGATATATGTCTTCATTATGAAATTAATGAAGTGTATTTAATGGCTGCCATGTTAAGTGCTACTGGAGAAAAATTCCCTAAAAAAGCATGGAGTCTTAACATGGATTCTTTAATGCACGTGCTGGATATAGCAAAAGAAGGTAAGGTAGATAAGGTTTTCTGGCCGTCTAGTATAGCTGTTTTTGGACCTACTACACCTAGAGAAAATACAGGACAACATACGGTTATGGAACCTACCACGGTTTATGGTATAAGTAAGCAAACTGGTGAAAGATGGTGTGAGTACTATTCTAATAAGTATGGAGTGGACGTTAGGTCTATTAGATACCCTGGTCTTATTTCTTGGAAAACATTACCTGGTGGTGGTACTACAGACTATGCGGTAGATATTTTTCATAAAGCTGTTGCAGAGGGTTCTTATGATTGTTTTCTTAAAGAAGACACTGCTTTACCTATGATGTATATGGAAGATGCGGTAAGAGCAACTATAGAAATTATGCGTGCGCCTTTAAAAGAGATTAAGGAGCGTTCTTCTTATAATTTATCTGGTATGAGTTTTACTCCTACTGCTATTGCTGAGGAGATTAAAAAGCATATTCCAGAATTTACTATAGAATATAATCCAGATTTTAGACAAGAAATTGCAGACAGCTGGCCTAGTTCTATTGATGACAGCGCAGCAAGAGAGGACTGGAACTGGAAACATGAGTATGACCTTGATAATATGGTTACAGAAATGCTATCTCACCTTAAATAATTAGAAAGTTCTACAAGAGCTATCCTTATATTTGCAATAATTAAATAAAGATTATGTCGTTTTCAAGTTTATTTGAATCTGGAGAAAGTGCCAGAAATAAAAGTCATTTTGCAACTTTGGTAAATCTAGCCCAAGTGTCTGGAATGCATGAAGAAGAAAAAGTAGTGTTGAGTCGTTTTAAAGCGATCTTAGATATCTCTGATGCTGACTATGATAAGATAGTAGAAAATCCTAAAGCTTATCCTGTAACGCCTCCTAATACATCAGAAGAACGCATCCAGTGGTTGCATGATCTTTTCAAAGTAGTATTTGCAGACCACCATATGGAAGAGGCAGAGCATATTCTGTTGAAAAAATATGCTACTGCATTAGGTTATAATGATGAAGATGCTGAATACCTAGTAGAGCGTTCTATTCAAATATTTAATGGACATCTTAATCTTGAGGATTATAGACACTTATTAAACAAAGACAGATAAATTCCTGTTCTTAAAGGAATTTTTTAAGATTGAGCCTTTTATAGATGGTGTTTAATAACTCGTCATCTGTATAAGGCTTTTTTACTACATCTTTAAATCCTGCCTTGCGGTAAGTTGCAATGTCTTCTTTACTTGTGCGCACGGTTAATGCGATAATAGGAATACTCTTATTCTTATCGTTTGCAAACTCTTTAATAATACCTATTAATTCTACGGCATCTATCTGAGAGATGCTAGAAGATATTAGAATAAGGTCATATTCATGCTTTTCTACAGCTTCTAATAATTCTCTAGGGTCTTTATATACTACGGTGTCAAAGTTACCTGTACTCACAAGTACCTTTAAGGCGGTAAATTGTGTAGTGCTATTTTGGTCTGCAATAAGAACTCTTACTTTATCTGTAAAGTTATATTGTTGTGCTGTTTTAGTTTCTTTAACCGGTATTTCTACGTTGTGTAATGGAAAAGAGACTCTTATGTTTATAATTTGCTCAGTACTATTGTTGTCTATTTTTTTAATAGAAATACTACCGTCCATTAGATCTACTAACTCTCTAACTATAGAAAAAGATAGTCCTTCTGGTTCTATTTTTTCTATATCTTTAACTAGGTGTCGGTTTTCTAGATCTTCTGGAACAAGTCCTTGATGGTGTACGACAAATCTTAAACTAGATTTACCAGCTCTTCTGTTGTTTTCTGAAATTTCTAATTTAATCTTATTACCGCTATTGTACAATAAAGCGTTTTCAATAAGATTACTTATAATTTGTTCTATTCTCCTTTTATCTCCTATTAAAAATTCAGGAACATCTTGTGAGACACTCATCTCAAAAATATTACTGGAGATACTTATTTTTGAACTGAAATTAAGGTGAATGCTTTCTATTAATTCTAGAAAAGAAAAAGGAGTGTTTATAATCTCTGGTTTTCCTTTTTTAAGTTGAGAAAGCTCTATAATATCGTCCATTAATTTTCTAAGCTTATCGCTTTGTTCATTAACAGCCTCGACTAATTTAGTTTGATCTAGATTTAATTCTCCTTTAAGTAATAGAGAGGAAAAGGCACTTATTAAAGTGAGTGGACTTCTCACCTCGTGTGCAAAATTCTGTATAAATTTAGTTTTAAACGCTTCTTTTTCATGAAGCATGTTGTTCTTTAATTCAAGAACTTCATTAAATATAAGGGACTCGTTACGCTTTTGTGCGATCTTTTGAATACGATCATAAAAGTCTGTGCGATCTCTTAAAATAATTACTCCTGTATTATCCTTATGAGTGATTACCTCTATATCATAAGAATGGTCGAACATGTTGACACAATCTAATTTTATGTGATCAGATTTGTGATCGAAATAAGTAATAAGAGATTCAAAAAAAGGATGAACATCTACTATTTGTGTTCCTTCAGTAAACTTTATTAAATTTTGGTCTGACTTTTTGATCCTACCTTGATCATCAATTGCTATAAATTGTACTTTTACTATAAAGTCTTTGTTGCTTTTATCTGGTATCATGCGATAAGCATTTTTGCCATTCTTTCAAATAAGCGTTGCACGTTGTTTCCTTCTTTTGCACTTATAAGTAAGTCTAAGAAGTCCATTTCTTCTTTCATTTGCGCTATGCTACCTTTGGCAAGTAAATCTGTTTTGTTTCCTACTGCTATTATAGGCACATTGCCGAATTGTTCGTTCAGGTATGTTTTATGAGCCGCTAGATTCTCATATGTTTTAGGTCTAGTAATATCTGTAACGTAGATAAAACCATGAGTTCCTAGTAAATAGGCTTTTCTTATTTCTTCTATATCGTCAGTACCTTCTGTATCCCAGATGATAAGGTTTACTATGTTTTCCTGTATTTCTACAGTCTTCTTTAGTATATGTACACCTATAGTAACTTTGTAATCTTCAGAAAAAGTCTCGTCCACAAAACGACGTATAAGCGACGTTTTACCTACTCCAAAACTTCCTACTATAACTATTTTTTTTGATGTCATCTTATTTATTCCTCTGTGAATTTGTATGTTTTAAATCTGTCTAGTAATAAAGCTTCTAGAGCATCTCTATCGTGTAAGATACTTTTTTTGCTTATATCTTCACTAATTTCAAAATTAAAATTTTCTAATTCGTTTTCTAATCTTTCTGTAAATGTCCCACTTACTGCAGATGCAATGTAGTATTTGTGAAAACTATGTAGGTGTATTTCATAGAGATCGTATTCAATAGACTGAAGATCGTGATGGGTTTCTTTAAAAGCATCTTCTACAAATGCTTTTATGGCTGTAAGCATACCGCTTATCATGTCCTCATCTACAGTTTCTTTAGTCTGGTAGCTGCCTAAGAGTATTCCAGAACCTTTTTCTATAACAAATATTTGTTCTACATGTGCTTTGGCCAGGGCACTTATGATCATGTCATTTTCTTTAACGCCACTAAATAGCGCCATGAATTTTCTTTTGATTCCTTTACTAGAAAAAGCTTCTTTGGTAGACTTATCTATGCTTTCTGATAGCATCTTGATCTCATTAGAGATGTATTTTTTTATCATTTTACCCAGTATAGGGTATAAAGCTTCTACCACTTCGTCTTTTGACTCTTCTATTTGAACTTTAAGACTCTTTGTGATTACGGGACCTAGTGTTTTCGGAATGTTCAGGGTGTACTTTTCCAGCTCTTCTTGTATGATGGGTGTCACTTTTGCAGAAAGTTTTTCTCTCTCTCTAATAGTTTCTTCTAGAATAGAAATTTTATTAGAGATACTCTCAGTAAGCTGTCTGTCATCAGTAAGTAAAAGAGTGCGTAATAAGTCTAGCTTATCATCCTGATTAATCATTCACTTTTAGGCTTTTATCTTTTTACCTAACTCAATTAATGCTTCACCTAACATAGAGCGACTAGTTTTATCGTCTTCTATGCTCTCTAGTCTATCTTCCATTTTAGATTCTAAATCTGTAATACGGATGTTTAAATCTGTAGATAGGCTATCTATGCTTTTATTCAATTCTTCACGAGTATCATCGATCATCTCGTTCAGCTCCTGACGTTTAGCTAAAAGGTCTTTCTTTAAAAGATCAAATTCAGAGTCATACTGTTGTATGTTTTCTCCAAAGATGAGGTTCTTTATCGCTTCAAGTTTAGAACTGCTATCTATAGATATTGCTGGTTCTTCTGCCTGTGATTTGTTATGGGCCATAAGGTTAATATTAATAGGCTAATTTAAGTAAAATTATCGAGGATATTTAGTCATGAATTCCTCTGCTTTTGAAACCATGTTTTTACTACCACAAAAGAAAGGTACTCTCTGGTGTAATTCAGTAGGTTTAAGGTCTAGAATTCTTTCATGTCCATCACTAGCACTACCGCCAGCTTGCTCTGCTATAAAAGCCATAGGATTACATTCATAAAGCAATCTCAGTTTTCCTTCCTTTGCTTTGGAACTCCTAGGGTACATATAAATACCACCCTTGATCATATTACGGTGTATGTCACTAACTAGACTACCTATATACCTGCTTGTATAAGGTCTGTCGCCTTCTTCGGTCTGACAGTATTTGATGTAATCTTTAACGCCTTGAGGGAAATGACTGTAGTTACCTTCATTTACACTATAGATATTTCCATCATCTGGAAAAGTCATGTTAGGGTGAGATAAGTAATAAGTACCTAGCGATGGGTTAAGTGTAAAACCATTAACACCGTTACCAGTAGTATATACTAACATGGTAGAAGTACCGTAAATTATGTAACCAGCCGCAACCTGCATATTACCAGGTTGTAAAAAATCCTCTAGTTGTACAGGTGTTCCTACCGGTGTAATTCTTCTATAAATAGAAAAAATAGTACCTACAGATACGTTTACATCGATGTTAGAACTACCATCCAGTGGGTCCATAGCAACCACGTATTTGTTACCGTGATCATTGCGCTGCCCTTCTATGGTGATAAAATCATCATTTTCTTCACTAGCGATACCACAAACTATTTGCCTGTTAGTTAGTGTTCTTATAAATGTGTCGTTTGCAAATACATCTAGCTTCTGCTGGTCTTCACCTTGAGTGTTAATTTCACCAGCACTACCAGTTATATCTACTAGGCCAGCTTTGTTAACTTCGTGGTTGACCATCTTTGCAGCAAGCCTGATAGAGTTGATCAGTCTAGAGAGTTCTCCACTACTGTATTGAAAGTCATTTTGGTTTTCAATAATAAATTCTCCTAAGGATTGATTCTTTGTAGCCATAATTTGATAAGTTGTGCAAATATCTTAATAAAAACGCTGCCCCTACAACGTTGTATAGGATAGTTTTTAGATTTCTTTAAAATTGGTCAATTATATTTACATCAAAATTCACCTTATGATAGAAGTTAGAGAGGCCGTTAAAGAAGATTTCCCTAGAGTTATTGAGCTTATTACAGAGCTTGCTGTTTTTGAAAACGAGCCCGATGCTGTAGATATTACTGTAAAAGATCTAGAAGAACACGGGCTAGGTGAGTCCAGTTTATTTAAATGTTTTGTAGGTTTACATGAAGGTCAGATAGAAGGAATAAGTTTGTGTTATCCACGTTTTTCTACATGGAAAGGTAAAACCATTCATCTAGAAGATCTAATAGTTACAGAAAAAATGAGAGGTAAAGGCCTAGGTAAAGCGCTTTATGATAAGGTAATGCACTATGCTTATGATCAAAATGTGGGTCGTGTAGAATGGGTAGTTTTAGACTGGAATACTAACGCTATAGAATTTTATAAAAAGTCTGGAGCTACTATTGATAAAGAATGGTACCTAGCTCAAATGGATAAAAAATCATTAAAAGCTTACATTAACAAATAGATGAGGATATTTAAATTTGGTGGTGCGTCAGTAAAAGATGCCTCAGCAGTGCGCAACGTTTTAAATGTATTGCAAACTACAGGTATAGAAGATTTAGGTATAGTGGTTTCTGCAATGGGAAAAACTACTAATGCTCTAGAAGTTATTATCGCTACCTATCAAGATAATAATGCCAGTTATCTCTCGCTTATTGACGATTTGTATAACCAACATTTAAAAATTATTGAAGATCTAGAGGTGCCAGTACCTGGTATGGAAGATTTATGGTTGTCTCGCTTTCGCGAAAGCGGAATTAAAAAAGACATAAAAGCAATAATAGAGTCTCTCAAAGGTGAAATGCTGCGCAATCAGAGTAAAAATTATAGTTTTCTATACGATCAAGTCGTGTGTCATGGAGAGTTGCTTTCTACAAAGATAGTTGCTGCTTTTATGAATGCTTGTGGTATTCCTACGGTGTGGAAAGACGCCAGACAATTGATAAAAACAGATCATAAATATCGTGATGCTGGTGTGGACTGGAAAAAAAGCGGAAAACTCATATCTCAATCCTGTCAGGGACAATTGTTCATTACACAAGGTTTTATAGGGTCTGATGATAATGGTTTTACCACAACACTAGGTAGAGAAGGTAGTGATTACACTGCAGCTATTCTTGCCTACTGTCTTAATGCAAAAAACGTGACTATATGGAAAGATGTTCCTGGTGTTCTCAATGCAGATCCTAGAGTTTTTAAAAACACCGTTTTACTTAATAAAATGCCTTATAACGAGGCGATAGAATTAGCATTTTACGGTGCGTCTGTGATACATCCTAAAACATTACAACCATTACAAGGTAAGAAGATACCTCTTTATGTAAAATCTTTTATTAATCCTACAAAAGAGGGTACGGTCATTACGTCTGTAGAGACTATAGAGCCTTTGATACCTTGTTATATTGTGAGAAAAGAAATGGTTTTTCTCAAGATTTCTTCTAGGGATTTTAGTTTTATAGGAGAGAATAATATATCTGATATTTTTCAAGAACTAAGCGTTCATAAAATGCAAGTAGGGCTGTTGCAAAACAGTGCAATTAGTTTTTCAATTTGTGTAGAAGATAAATATCATAAAATTAATGAGCTAGTTAACGATCTAGAATCGCGTTATAAAGTGAGTTATGTAGAAGATGTATCACTCTATACAGTAAGACATTATGATGGAGATTCTGTAGAAATGATAGAGTCAGATAAAAAAGTTTTATTGAAGCAACGTGCACAAGAAACACTTCAGTTGATCGTTAAGGAATAGTCGGTTTACAATTATCTTATATTTGTAAACTTATTACTAACCAACTTTTATGGGAATTGTTAATGCAAAAGAGGTAGCCAAAGCTATCAATATAGATAAGTACGGTTTTCTAGGTACCCTAGGAGGCTGGTCACTTATGAAGTTATTGCGCATCTCTACTCTTAATAAGTTATACAATAGACACAAGGATAAAAGTTCTACAGTATTTTTAAATGCACTTCTAGAAGATTTAAAAATTGAGTTTGAAATTCCTGAAGAAGATTTAAGACGTATTCCTAAAACAGGTGCGTTTATAACTATTTCTAATCATCCACTAGGTGGAGTAGATGGTATTCTTCTTTTAAAACTTCTTTTAGAACGCAGGCCTGATTATAAGATAATAGCAAATTTTTTACTGCACCGTATAGAGCCGTTAAAGCCTTATATAATGCCTGTAAATCCATTTGAAGATCATAAAGATGCAAAGTCTAGTACGGCTGGTTTTATGCAGGCTATTAGGCATTTAAAAAGTGATTTGCCTCTAGGTATCTTTCCTGCTGGAGAGGTGTCAACCTATAAGGACGGTACACTTATGGTAGATAAAAAATGGGAAGAAAGCGCTATGAAATTAGTTCAAAGAGCTGAGGTGCCTGTTATTCCTATTTACTTTCATGCAAAAAATAGTCAGTTATTTTACAGACTTGCAAAATTATCGTCCGTTTTTAGAACTGCAAAATTACCGTCAGAAGTTTTATCACAAAAACGACGTGTGATTAAAGTGAGGATAGGAAACCCTATTTCTGTTAAAGCACAAAAAGAACACAACAGGCTAGAAGACTTTACAGACTTCTTACGCAAGAAAACGTATATGCTCTCTAAGGCATATGATAAGGAAGCTAAGAAGTTAAGCGACATTCCTAAAACTATTAAATTACCTAAAACGCCTAAAAAAATTATCGATACAGTAGATCAAAACGCGATGATTAAAGAGGTGGAAAAGCTTCGTAAAAAAGGTGATAAACGATTATTAGAATCTAAGAACTACGAGGTTTTCTTAGCTAGAAAAAATGATATCCCTAATATTCTTAAGGAATTAGGTAGGTTAAGAGAGATTACCTTTAGAGCGATAGGAGAAGGGACTAATAACGCTACAGATCTAGATCATTATGACGAGTACTACCATCAAATGTTTTTATGGGATCGCGATGCAAACCGTATTGCAGGAGCATACCGTATGGGTATGGGTAGTGAGATAAGTAAAGCTTATGGGTTAGAAGGTTTCTATCTTAATGAGTTATTTAAATTTGAGCCAGAGCTGCATAAAATGATGAGCGAGTCCATAGAAATGGGGCGCGCTTTTATTATAAAAGAATACCAGTTAAAGCCTATGCCTTTATTCCTTTTATGGAAAGGTATCGTGCATTGTACTCTTAGATTTCCCGAGCATAAATATCTAATAGGTGGTGTGAGTATCAGTAATAAGTTTTCTAATTTCTCTAAGTCATTGATGATAGAGTTTATGAAGAGTAATTACTACGATCCTTATGTGGCGCAGTACATTACACCAAAACAAGAGTTTAAAGTAAAGCTAGAAGATGCCGACAAGGATTTTATATTTGACGAGAGCGAGGCAGATCTTAATAAATTTGACAAAATCATTGACGAGTTAGAGCCTAACGAGTTAAGATTACCGGTATTAATAAAGAAGTACGTAAAGCAAAACGCAAAAGTGGTAGCTTTTAATGTAGATCCTTTATTTAATAATGCAGTAGATGGATTGATGTATATACGTATAGCAGATTTACCAGAAAGTACTGTAAAGCCAGTCTTAGAAGAATTTCAGGCAGAGATGGAATCTAAATATTTTTCTAAGCAGGATGATGATAAAGTAGAAGATAAATCTTAAACAGAATTATACTTTGAATTTTAAATTTTTATTACTCTTAATTCTCCCACTTTCTCTAAGTGCACAGCAAATAAAAGGAACCGTTTACGACGCTGTGACTAATGAAACACTTGCATCTGTAAATGTCTATTTTTCTGGAACATCAAAAGGTACTATCACTGATTTTGATGGGAATTTTGAAGTTCCTTATTATGATAATAGTCAAAGTGTTTTTACAATTAGCTTATTAGGTTATGTCTCTCAATCTTTTAATGACCCTTTACATACAGATTTTTCTAACATAAGATTACAACCTAAAGTAGGAGAATTGCCAGCTGTATTTCTTAATCCAGATCCATGGAGTAGAGAGAAGAAAGAACAATATTTTATCAAACAGTTCTTAGGAACTACTTTAATTGCAAAGCAGTGTACCATTCTTAATCTAGATAAAATTAAGATGAGGTTTAATCCATCTACCGGTAAGATGATAGCCTTTGCTCAAGAACCAGTATTGATAGAAAACAGAGATTTAAATTACCTTGTAACTTATGATTTAACCGATTTTGAGATTACGTTTGAAAGTATAAGCTTAGATAATATGCGTATTACTGGTGATTTTGAAACTCCTACTCATAGAATGGTGTCTTCTTTCTTTGTAGGTAGAGCTTTTTTTAAAGAGTTAGATGAGAGTAAAGCTAATAAAGGTTGGGTAAAACGCCACCGCAAGCGAGCTTATAAAGTGTCAGAGGTGCGTTTATTTAAATTAATGGCTTTAGGAGAGTTTGAAAAAGAGGGTTATAAGTTGTTCTTCAAAAGAAAAAAGGTCTCTTTTGATAAACATGTGAGGAGTAGAAAGCGAGGTGATAAGTATCTATTAGATTTTAGAGAGACTCAATATGATATTATGGATTCTAAGAATTTCCAGTCTGCGATATATTTAGAAGACCCTACATTAATAGTTTCTGGATCTGGTAATGTGATTAATTACCATGTACTCAAAACAGGTGGTTTTGTATCTTATTTAAAAGTGTCTGGTATGCTGCCTCTAGATTATGAATTAAAGTAATCTAGTCTTTCTTTATTTTCTTTTGCAAGTGATTTTCTGCGAATTCAATACAGTAATTTTGTAATTCCTTACGACTCGCTTTAAATGCTTGTTTAACTTCTTTGTTAGTACCGTTTACTTCATCAAGGTTATCCATGTCCAGATGGAATATTTGAGCTCTTTTAGCAGTTTTAACAGCTAGGTCATTTGCTTTTCTAGAAAAAGTAAATATATAGTCAAAGGTGATTTCTTCTATATCTTCAAAACTCTTTCTTGATTGTTCTACTGGTATACCTAAAGAGTCCATAACCTTAAGAGTCATCTCGTTTATAGGTAAAGGTTTTAAACCGGCACTAATTACCTTCGTTTTCTTGGAACTGTAATAGTCTAAAAACCCTTGAGCCATAGGCCCTAATGTAGAGTTAGTGGTACTGAGAACTAATATTTTTAAAGCCATGTGTTGAACATTCTAACCTCTGGTAGTTGTAATGTTAAGGCAAAGTTAAGACCATTAATTCGTGCATACAAAAAAAGGCCTTAAACTTAACATTTAAGACCTTATTTATCTGTTAATCAGCAAGTGCTAAAACCATGCTTTCTTACCTACTTGATACGTTTGATAAAATTCTTCATCTGATTTTGTAAGGTAAATGATACCTTCTATAAGTCCTATAACTCCTGGAATCCAAACAAATAACATACCTACAGCAAAACATGAAGTTATGATACCTACCAGTGTGATAGCAGCTAGTATGATACCTTCATTAGTGTAACCTAAAATAAATTTATGAACACCAAATGCACCAGCAACGATTGCTAATATTCCAGCAAGCATTTTCTTGTTCTCCTGATTGTTCATTGTTTGGTTAAAACCTTGTTGAAAGTCCTTTGCACTTTCTTTTGCTCCTTGAGATGCTTGATTAAAAGTTTCCTTTGCAGACTCTGCTGCGTTATCAAAACTGTTTTTTGAACTATCGTATCCCTCTGTACTCATGTTTGTTATTTTTGATTAGTTTTTTGTAAATGTATGTTATTTTTCAAATAGATGCTCATTGATCGGTTCCCAAAGTTCTACTTTACGGCCATCACAGTCTATAATCCAGCCAAATTTACCGTAATCAAACTCTTGAATGTCTCCTGCTATTTCAACATCGTTTTCTCTCAGTTCGTTTATTAATCCATGTAGATCATGTACTCTGTAATTGATCATGAATTCTTGTTCTCCTGGCTCAAAGTAATTACTATCTTTCTTAAAAGGACTCCATTGCTGGCTCGCTTTTTTATCTAGCGTCACACTATCTGCTTGCCAGAAGGTGCAGCCATAATCATCTACCGGTAGGCCTAAGTGCTTTTCATACCACGCCTTAGTCACTGCGGTATCTTTACATTTAAAAAATATACCGCCTATTCCTGTTACTTTTTTCATGCCGTCTTGTGATTTGCAATTATTTTATCTGCTATAACTTCTGCTAGTTTATACTTAGATTCTACGGTCCATCCAGCTACATGAGGACTTAAAAGAACATTTTCCATTTCTAGCAGTTCTTTAAATGCTTGAGGTATTTCACTGTCGCGAAAAAGAGATTCAAAAGAACCCTTCTCATACTCTAACACATCTAACCCTGCAGCTAGAATTTTACTTGTTTTTAATCCAGCTACTAGATCTTCCGTAACCACAGATTTACCTCTAGCGGTATTAATTAAATAAAAAGGCTTTTTGAAAGCAGCAATAAAAGCTGCGTCTATCATCTTTACAGTTAGCGGTGTTTGAGGTGTATGTAAACTTAACACGTCAGACTGTTCTTGTAGTTCTTTGAGAGAAACCTGCTTGCAATTCTTATCTCCTACATTTTGCTTAATGTCATAGCAAATTACCTTACAGTCAAAGCCAGAGAGCTTTTTTGCAAATGCTTTTCCCATATTACCATAACCTATAAGACCTACCGTTTTACCATCTAACTCTACACCGCGATTTTCTTCTCTATGCCATAAACCAGAGCGTACTTCTTTATCTCCTTTGTTTAAGTGATTAAATAAAGAGAGTAGCATACCTAGAGCGTGTTCTCCTACGGCATTTCTATTTCCCTCTGGTGCGTTATAACAAGCGATGTTATTAGCAGCTGTGTAATCTAGATCTATGTTTTCTAGTCCAGCACCTACACGACCTATGCATTTTAAATGAGTTGCTGCACTTAAAAATTCACGATCTATAGGAAAGCGACTGCGTACTACAATGCCATCATAGGTATCGATAACTTTCATGATTTCTTCCTTTGAAGAAGTAAAGTCAAAGTAATTTTCAAAACCAGCCTCTTCTAGCTTTTTTGCTAGAATATCATGGTTGCTATCTAGGTGGAGTATTTTCATAAAGAGTCATTAATTAAGATGGAGAGAGATAAAATTAGATTTGGCATCAATTGCGCAATAACAGTTCATCAAACTTCCACCATGTTCAGTTCAGTTTCAAAATCATATTGAAGATCTTCATGCAAGGTAGAGATACGAGTTCTTATCAATATAATTTGTCTTGCCATTAAATCTCTCATAGTTTTACTGCGCATCACCTGTGGATGTGTCTCGCGCATTAAACGACAGAAATGAATAAGCACAGCCACCTCTGTCTCTTTACTTCCAGAGTAGCGCACATATTTTTTTGCCTCACGCAGTATTTTGCGCACTCCTTTTTGTAAACGATAATTATTAGAAGTGTTAAGTGCTAGAAACATAGTATCCATTAAGGTCTTTACATTTACTACATAATCATCTTCATCATTAGACTCAAAAAGCAAGTAGGTAAGTAGTTCTTTGTTTTCTTTTTTAAATCTAGAAAGGCGCAAGATTATCTTCATCAAGTCCTCTTCAGACCTGAATTTAAGTTCTTCCTTTAGTTCTTTTACGGTTGCCGTTTTCATAAAGTGAAGATAAGTAATGGATGCTACTTTTTACTTAATCTTATGCTAGAAATACTTTGTGATCTTTTTGATCTCGCTTTCGCGAAAGCGGAATAAAAATCTATAATCTAGATACCTATTATAGCCTTTGCAATCATGAAATAGATGAGGATCCCAAATATATCGTTACTGGTGGTAATAAATGGGCCAGTTGCTAGCGCTGGGTCTATCCCTCTTTTATGCAATGCAAGCGGTACAAATGTACCTACGAGTCCAGCAACTATGATCACAACAAAAAGTGATGTAGAGATCGCGATAGATGTGAATATCTCGCCTTTGGTAGCAAATGTATAAGCAAATAAAAGTATAGCGAGTATGACACCGTTTAACATCGCGAGAAGTATTTCTTTAATTAATCGATTTCCTATACTTCCTTTGAGGTCGTCGTTTGCAATACCTTGTACTATAATAGCGCTAGATTGGACACCTACGTTACCAGCCATAGCGGCTATAAGTGGTGTAAAGAAAAAGAGTACGGCGTGTTTTTCAAATATTTCTTCAAAACCGCCCATAATAGCTGCAGCACCTATACCACCTAGAAGTCCTAGAACGAGCCATGGTAGTCGTGCTTTAGTCAGTTCCCAGATGCTATCGTTAGCCTCTACGTCTTGTGATATACCACTGGCTAGTTGGTAATCTTTTTCTGCCTCTTCTGTAATAAAATCTACAATGTCATCTATGGTAATGCGACCTACTAGTCGGTCTAACTCATCAACTACAGGTATGGCTTCTAGGTCATACTTACGCATGATACGAGATACTTCTTCACCTGGTGTGTTTACGGTTACAAAATCTACTTTGGGAATATAAACGTCTTTTATAGGTGTGTCTTCCTTACTAGTTAGTAGATCTTTTAAGGAGAGTCTTCCTTTCAGTTTATTATTGTTATCTACTACATAGATAGAGTGTACACGTGTTACATTTTCTGCTTGTGCACGCATCTCGCTCACGCAACCGGTAACGCTCCAGTTCTCGTTAACTCTCACGAGTTCTTTGGCCATAAGTCCACCGGCACTGTTTTCTTCATAGCGCAATAGATCTACTATGTCCTCAGCATGTTGCTCATCTACGAGCTCATTGATTACAGATTGTGCTACGTCTTCAGATAATTCATTAAGAATATCTGCCGCATCATCGGTATCCATTTCTTCTAGCTCTCCAGCTATTTCTTTAGGAGATAATGCGTTAAGAATGCGGTCTCTTTGTGCCTCGTCTAGCTCCATGAGAGCTTCAGACGTTTTTTCAGAATCTAGTAACTTTACTATAAAGACGGCATCTTCTAGATTAAGTTCGTCTATAATCTCTGCAATGTCTGCAAAGTGTAGTTCTTCTAGAATATGTTCTAGCTTTTTAGTATCACTGACTTCAATAAGTGATTTTACTTCTTCAAGAAAGTCTTTGGTGATATTAAATTGCATGATTCTTACTTAAGCTAGCAAAGATAATTTTTTGAATAGGAGTAGGTGTGGTTTTTTACAAATTTGTAGGAATTATGACTCTAGTGCCTCAATTTCTTGAACTAATTCTACAAACATGGCGACACTTATTTGTTCTGGACGTAGATTAAAGAGTTCTTTTTCTCGCATCTCGTCAGGTAAATTCATTGTTTTTAATGAATTTCTTAAAGTCTTGCGACGTTGTTGAAAAGCTAGTTTTACTACCTGGCGCAATTTTGCATAAGAACAAGGCAGTTGATCATAATCTTCTTTACGTGTTAAAAGCAATACACCACTGTCCACTCTAGGTGGCGGATTAAAAACCTCTGGACCAACAGTGAAAATATACTCTGCATGATAGTAGGCCTGTGCAAGAACAGATAGAATACCATAGGTTTTTGAACCGTGTGGTGCGCAAATGCGCTGTGCTACCTCTTTTTGAAACATACCACCGAATTCTGGAATCTGGTCTCTGTTCTCTATAGTCTTAAATACAATTTGTGTACTAATGTTGTAAGGGAAGTTACCTATAATGGCAAATGAGCGATCTCCATAAATATCTGACAGATCTTTCTTAAGGAAATCTGCTTCTATTACGGCAAATGTTTTATCGTTTACCAGGCCAGCATGTTCTATCGGGAAACTGGTGGTTAAATATTCTACAGACTCGCTGTCTAGTTCTAGTGCAGTTACTTTAATATCTTTTCTCAAAACATGTTTAGTAAGGACACCTGTTCCTGGACCTATTTCTAGAACTTGATCATAGCCTTTATAAGTTAAACAGTCGGCAATGCGCACAGCAACAGTGTCATCCTTAAGGAAGTGCTGTCCTAAGTGTTTCTTTGCAGTAACACCTTTGTCTTGCGATGTGTATTTAGGTTTATATTTTGCCAATTTTCTTCTGTTTGAATATGTTTTTAATGGAAATCAATGATTATATCTAACCTCTACGCACGTTATATTCGTCGATTAATTCTAGCTCTGTTCTAAAGGAGAGAACCTGTTCTCCAAATTTACTGATGCCTTCTTTTCTCAATTCTGCAGCATGATTTTCATAGTAATCCAATAATGCTTCTTTACTGTTTGCCTTATACTGGATAGAAAAAGTACTGTGTCCGTCTTTATCCTCTACAAGAACTCTTGTAAATCTAGCGTCCATAAAAAGTCCTGTTCCTAGTACTTTGGCAATATGTTCTCTAATCCATGGTACCCATTCTGGTTCTAATGAAGAATGCATGTTACAAGTGACATTATATATGATCATAAATCTGTTGATTTTATACTTAAAAAGCTTTGTCGTTTTCATCACCACGCAACCTGCGATAGCGCCTGCGAGCATCTACAAAGTGAATACTGTCTGCGTGTGAAAATATTATTTTTTCAAAAAGCTCCTTGGCTTTTAATGGGTTTTCTAGGTGTTCTTGATACAATAGGCCTAGTCTGTAAATAGCGTCATCTGCAAGAATACCATCGCTGTAATTATCAATAATAAGCTGGTAATTATCTCTAGCTTTTTCAAATTTGCCATCTATTTCATAAAGCTGTGCTTGTTTTAATAAGGCTTCATCTTCGATAGGGTCTCCTTTGTGATCTAACAGTAATTGATCGTAAAGAGTTATGGCCTCAGATCTTTTATTCTGGTATTGTTTTAATTCCGCTTTCGCGAAAGCTTTTAACGCAACAAACGTCGTGTCTTCTACAGAGTGGTCTGCAATAGTCAGGCTTAACTCCATGGCATCATTTGCGATTAACTTACTGGCAGCGCTGCGCAATACTTTTAATTGAGTCAGACTCCAAGGGAAATCACCCTGATAATAGCTGGTACGTGCTACTTTAAATTGAGATTCTTGAGCACGCAGGTCGTTAGGTAAGTCGTTTTGTACCTGACTGTAAAATATAAGTGCTCTGTTAAATTGCTCCTGTAGAACGAGTATGTCGGCAAGAAGTATTTTTACATCTGCTTTTTGAAATTTACTTAAATTAGTTTTTTCTAGAGCTATCAATAAATCGCTAGCCGTTTGAGGTTCGTTAGTTTTAAAAGCTAGAAAATCTGCATAGTCCAGTTGCAGTCTAAAAGTTTCTTTGTCCCTACCATAAGTAGTAAGTAGATTTTCATAATCTAATTTAATAGATTCAAACTCTTGAGCAGTAGCTGCGTTTGCACGCAATTTAATTTTTAAACTTTGTGCGATGTATTTAGTACTTAAAGATTGTGTTTCTTCAATCATGTAATCAAGAATGTCCTTTGCAGCTTCTAGATCATTTTCATCTATAGCAGTTATTACAAGGTCTCTAAGGTTATCCATATTAGATTCCTCACGTTTATAGATCGCTTTTTCTTGTATAAATGCTTTTTTAAAATCCTTTTGTTGCACAAATAACCAAGATAGCAATTGATTGTAAATAGGGTCTGGATTTTCACGCAAGCGCAATAAAAGTACCTTTCTTAATAATTTATTTCCCTCATTATCTGCATCGTCAGTGACGTATTGTGCAAATATAGCTTGTGCTCGAGAGCGGTAAACAGCATTTTGCTCTATCAAGGTCACGTTAGTGTCGAACATCTTTTCCAGATCTCCTTGCTCACCGTATAATTTAGCTAGTTGATAATTGTAGTTAAGTTTATCGTTGAGAGCCATTCCTTTTTCATAGGACAGTATAGCTTCTTCTAGCTCATTACGCTTTTCAAATCTATAGGCTATTTGATAGGTAAGTTGTGGTAAGGAATCTATAACATTAATCGCTTTTTGATAATAGTTAGTTGCGATACTGTCTTTACCTTGTAGCGTTGCGTTATAACCACTCTCAATGTAAAATTGCTCTTTGCGAGGGGTGCTTTTTTGTGCAATATCGATAATAGAATCTACACTAGAATAACGTTCTAACTGTTGATATACTTCAATAAGCGCAAACACCGCTCTGGGATTGCGCTTATTTTTATCGTATATTTTTTGATAGATTTTTAATGCCTTATTGTACTCACCTTGATCCATGTAATTTTCAGCAAGTTTAGAATCTTGAGCAAAACTAAAGGTGCAAAAAAGTGCCGTAAAAACTACAAAAAGGTAACGCATAAGGTTTTAAAGTTAATCTATAGTATCAAAACCACAATAAGGAATCAATACTTTAGGAATTTTAATACCACTCTCTACTTGAAAGTTTTCTAGAATACTAGCAAGAATACGTGGTAATGCTAGTGAGCTACCATTCAAAGTATGTGCCAGTTCTGTTCCTTTTTCTCCACTTCTATAACGCAATTTTAAACGATTTGCCTGAAAAGCTTTAAAGTTAGAAACACTACTTACTTCTAGCCATTTCTCTTGTGCCGTACTGTACACTTCAAAATCATAAGTTAGAGTAGAGGTAAAACCTAGGTCACCACCACAAAGGCGTAAAATACGGTAAGGTAATTCTAGTTCTTCTAGAATTTCCTGTACATGTGATACCATGTTATCTAGTGCTGCATCACTATTTTCTGGATGCTCGATACGTAAAATCTCTACTTTATCAAACTGGTGTAAACGATTAAGACCTCTTACATCGCTACCATAACTACCAGCCTCACGACGGAAACATGGTGTGTAACCAGTCATTTTAATAGGGAAATCTTTATTATCTAAAATACTGTCTCTATAAATGTTAGTTATAGGTACTTCTCCAGTTGGGATTAAATAAAGGTCGTCCACACCTACGTGGTACATCTGTCCTTCTTTATCTGGTAACTGTCCAGTTCCATAACCACTAGCTTCATTTACAAGATGCGGTACTTGCATTTCTTCATATCCAGCAGCGGTGTTTTTATCTAGAAAGTAATTGATTAACGCACGTTGTAAACGAGCACCTTTCTTCTTATAAACAGGGAATCCAGCACCAGTAA
This sequence comes from Nonlabens sp. Asnod3-A02, assembly GCF_045063755.1. Lineage (NCBI taxonomy): Bacteria > Pseudomonadati > Bacteroidota > Flavobacteriia > Flavobacteriales > Flavobacteriaceae > Nonlabens > Nonlabens sp. Asnod3-A02. Next base: position 189,881 of record NZ_JBEFOC010000008.1, on the reverse strand, counting down.
TTTTATTACCTAGTTCAAAGTCTATGATATCATAATCTTTTACCAGTTCCCAGTGTGGTTTTGCACCGTCATGTAAAGTAGGTATTTCTCCATGTTGAGATATTACCTCGTTATCTTCATCACTGTTCCCAGCTGGAACGCTGTCTTGTGGTATGTTAGGAATCGTGTATAAAATGTTTTGTAACTCTTCTACGGCAGCGTTTAATTGCTCACCTATTTCTTTTGAAGATTCTTTTAAACCAGAAGTTTGTGACTTTAGTTCATTTGCTTCAGCACCTTTTCCAGATTTAAATAAATCTCCTATTTCTTTAGATAGTTTATTGCTTTTTGCAAGAATTTCATCTAGTTGACCTTGTAGGTTACGTCGATTTTCATCTACAGCAATAGCGCTCTCTAATAAAGGAAGTGCATCGATGTTTCTCTTTTGCAATGCGATTGCAAACGCGTCTTTGTTTTCACGTATTTCTGCTATTTGTAGCATGTGATCTGATTTAAAGTATGATGGTAAAATTAGGGATAATCGTTAACATAACGATAGGAACAGCTGCTTAGTTTTTAAGCGTGGGAATTTCTTCATAAAGTGAAGAAGGCATAATCCAAGAATGGTGTTTAAAGTGGCTCCATTCTTCTTGTGTAAGATCTACCGTGGGATCAGTAAGTTGTTTTCTAGGTCTTCCATTTATAGAAACCTTTATGTCAGCATAGACCTCTATTTCTTTACCTTCTTCGGCATAGATTTCTTCTAGCTTTTGTGCAAATTGCCAGATGAAGTCAGGTTTAGACTGTACAGAGCGTTGTTGTTTTTTACTCAAATACTGGTTTAAATGTACAGGCATTTTTTTACCAGTTTCTTTATCTACTACATAGAAAATGCCATATCCAGACCTGCTGCGCAACATCATGCGCCAGCTTAATCTATGTCCTTCTTCTGTCCATAATACATCGTCTTCTATAACCCAGTGTCTTAAGGGTAGTAAAAACATGGTGATTAAAAACGTGATGGTACAAAATAGAATAACAGGTTTTGTTTTAGGTACAATAACCTCTGCTGCTGCATAATAGGCTTTTTTCCAAATCAATCTTTTGTGTAATACCTCGGTGGAGAAAAAGAACAGTAAAAAGGATAGTGCGAGATAAGGGAAAATACCTATTTGAAATACGATACTATTAAATATATGGAAGAAGATAGAAGCGATAATGGCTATCCATCTTGTTTTTTTCCATAATAGGAATGGTACAATCAACAAATCAAAAAATAAACCAAAATATAATATCGCCTGATGTGACCAGTCGTGTTGTAAAATATCAAACGACTTACCTCTTGTGCTCATCAAGTATTTTGCAAAACTACCGTCTAACCAGTCTGGGTAGAACTTTGCGATACTTGCATAGGCATAAACGATCCATATAAAAGCGATAATAAATGCATAAATCCATCGGGACATATGCTCTTTTCTATAGCTAGCGTCTAGCCTCGCATCTATGGATGCCGATCGGTTTGCAGGTAAAAAGATCATGATAAAGTTAAGCAACATAAGTAGGTAACAATGGTTGTTATAACTACTCTTTTGCAATAAATAAACATAAGCCCAGCTTATAGCATAAAATATTATCGCCATGCGGTATTTGTAGCCTACCATAACTAGTATACCAGCGATTCCCATAATCGAGTACAGTACATACATCCAGTTACCAGGCAATGGTTCTAGAAATTCAAAACCTATAAAAGTAAATGTGAAATCTGGCTCTATAAATAATCTTCTCACGGCACCTAAGGCAATGGAACCAAATGCTTCGCAGGCTATAAGTAATCCAAAAATCATCCTGAAAAGGACTAGAGCAGTATTATCTACCTGTGTAAAAAGCCATTTATCCCACTTGCTGTACATAGGCTCTTGTTTTATGCTCGTCTAGTTGCATAGCTTTTACTAGATCTTCGAGATGATTAAATTTTTCTTCTTGTCTCAATCTTTTATGAAAGAATAATTCTAAATTCTTACCATAAAGATCTTCATTAAAGTCTAGGTAATAGGTCTCTATAGTTTGAATAGCTTCGTTAGAGACGGTAGGATTTACACCTATATTAGTCATTCCATACACACGTGTGTCGTTGATAATAGAACTCGTGATGTAGACACCTGGCGCAGGAATAAGTTTATAAGATTCTTTAATCATTAAATTTGCAGTAGGATAGCCTATAGTTCGGCCCACTTGTTTTCCAGTAACTACAGTGCCGTGTATACTGAAATTGCAGTTTAAATATTTATTGGTTATTTCTATTGCCCCTTTTTCTAAGGCATGTCTAACCTTGGTACTGCTTACAGCAACTTCTTCTACTTCTTTTTTTGAAATTTCTATAACCTCAAAGTCATATTCTTTAGAATATTCTATTAGTTGTTCAATACTAGCAGATCTATTGATTCCAAAACGGTGGTCATAACCTATAACTATTACCTTGGCTTTCAGTTTATCTACTAGAATGTCCTTAACATAATCTATCGCAGTTGTTCTAGAAAATTCTTTAGAAAAGGGGTGTATGACGATATTCTCGATACCTTGATTTGCAACTAGATCGACACGCTCTGCAATAGAATTGATTAATTTCAGATCATGATCTGGCTGTAATACCATTCTAGGGTGTGGGAAAAAGGTTAGAAGAAGGCTCGTTAGATTGTCTTCATCAGCTTTCTTAACTACACGTTGCAAGATTTTCTGATGTCCTTGATGCACGCCATCAAAGGTTCCTATAGTTACCACTGCGCCTTTTACAGCTTTATATTTATCAATATTATCGTAGGTATTCAATTCAGAGTTTTCTTTTGAGAACTTGCAAATTAAAATAATCTGCGCATATTTTTATGTTTTTAAGAGCCTTTTAATGAGTGTGATGGTGGTTGCTGTTTCGCTTTCGCGAAAGCGAGATCTATATACACCCATTATTAAATGTCCAGCTACTTGCCATTGTATTGATTCATGGTGTTAGCTAGTCCTGCGTGAGTGAAGGATAGCGCCATGTCTGCAGTAGTGCTGAGGCGTTCTGGAAGGTCTTTTTGTTCTTCTTTATTCCATTCTCCAAGTACATAATCTACCTGTCTGCCGCTGGAAAAAGTATTGGAAATACCGAAACGTAAACGTGGATATTTAGGTGTGTTAAGTGTGATTTGAGTGTCTTTTAAACCATTGTGGCCGCCATCGGTTCCTTTTGCCTTCATGCGTAGCGTACCGAATGGTAGGTTCAAGTCATCGGTGATAACAAGTATATTCTCTATATCGATACCTTCTTGTTTCATGTAGTATTTAATCGCTTTACCGCTTAAATTCATGAAAGTATTAGGTTTAAGCAGGATAACGCTTTTACCCTTGTGTTTAATAGATGCAACGTCGCCTAGTTTTAGGGTTTCAAAACTAGCCTCTTTTAATGAGGCGATCTCGTCTAGTACTTTAAAGCCTATATTGTGTCTGGTCTCTGTGTATTTTGCGCCTGGATTACCCAAGCCTATGATCAAGAATTTCTTCATGGGGTCTTCTTCCTTTAAGATAATAGTGGTTTGAGGTTCACTATTCCATATGTTTTTTAACCATTTAAACATGCTGTGAAAATAAAAAAGCTGCAAGAAATAAATCTTGCAGCTTGTAAAAGTATGGAAAAGCGATTAATCTTGTTTAACCGCAGCTTCGTCACTTGTTTCAGTAGAAGGAACATCTCCTTCTTCATCTTCATCCTCATCTGCAACAGCAGTACGAGACGTTTTGATCATACAAACTACTACAGAGTCTTGGTGCATGATTTCATATTCATCTACTCTTAAGTCACGTACGTACTTCTTAGCACCAATTTTCATTGGAGAGATGTCGATTGTGATATAATCTGGTAAGTTAGCTGGTAAAGCTTTTACTTTTAATTTACGGTTGTTACGACGTAAAACACCACCATTAAGTACACCTCTTGCAGAACCTTCAAGAATAACAGGTACTTCCATAGTTACAGCTTTATCATCAAATATTTGATAAAAATCTGCGTGTAAAAGTAATTCTTTTACTGGGTGCCATTGCATATCTTGAGCGATTGCGTTGAACTGTCCGTCTTTTCCTAAATCGATAACTACAGTGTGTGCATCTGGAGTGTAGATAAGTTTTTTGAACGCTTTTTCTTCTGCTGAGAAATGTATTGCTTCGTCTCCTCCGTAAATTACGCAAGGTACCAATCCAGCATTACGTAGGGCTTTAGTTGCCTTTTTGCCCACGCTTTCTCTTTTAGATCCTAAGATCGTGATTGATTTCATGTTATATATATTTAGTTAATGAAATTACATTATAAAGTTGTCACTGATAGATTCATTGTTTTGCACGCTTTGCATAACGCCTGCAAATAATTCGGCGCAAGATAACACTCTTATCTTATTACTTTGCTGCTTTAAAGGAATCGAGTCTGTAACGATTAATTCTAATAATTGTGAGTCTTCTATGCGTTCATATGCTTTGCCAGATAGAATAGCGTGTGTACAAATTGCTCTTACACTTTTTGCGCCTCTTTCCATCATCACATCTGCCGCTTTAGTAAGTGTGCCTGCTGTATCTACCATGTCATCTACTAAGACTACGTTTTTACCAGTTACATCACCTATAAGCTCCATGTGAGATATCACATTTGCTTTCTGACGTTGTTTGTAGCATACTACTACATCACTTTCTAATACTTTAGCATATGCATAAGCACGTTTTGATCCACCCATGTCTGGAGATGCTATAGTAAGGTCGCTTAAATTAAGACTCTTTAAATAAGGTATGAATAAAGAACTTGCAAAAAGATGATCTACAGGCTTTTCAAAGAAGCCTTGTATCTGGTCTGCATGTAGGTCCATCGTTATAATACGAGTTGCTCCAGCAGATTCTAGAATTTTTGCGATCATCTTTGCACCTATTGGTACACGAGGCTTGTCTTTGCGATCTTGTCTAGCCCAACCGAAATATGGTATTACTGCTGTGATGTGTCTCGCGCTTGCGCGTTTTGCAGCATCCATCATTAATAGCATTTCCATTAAATGGTCACTACTAGGTTGTGTAGACCCTATAATAAAGACACGGCGGCCTCTTATAGATTCTTCAAAAGAAGGTTGGAATTCTCCATCACTAAATGTAGAAAAATTTACCTTACCTAAAGTTGCGCCGTACTTGTCTGCTATAGCAATAGCAAGGTCCATACTTTGGCGACAGCCGAATAACTTAGCGTTGTTTAAAGGGTAGTTCATATTAAAATCCTTTAGGTCTTGATTTTAAGGCTGCAAATGTACTTATAATTTTAGAGAAGGCTCTCTAAATAAGAGTCAAATTGTATTTAAAAATAATTTTAATGTATTACTTTTGCCGCTCCAATTGATTAATGCCTCAGTGGTGGAATTGGTAGACACGTTGGATTCAAAATCCAATGCTTCACGGCGTGCCGGTTCGATTCCGGCCTGAGGTACAAAAGGGGTATTCTTTATAATAAGGATGCTCCTTTTTTTATTTAAAAGCAGATTTTTAAATATTAACATTTACATAACATCACATCTGTTGATTAGGTCTAAACTTCTGAAAGTCTTACGGTTTCTAGCAGTTTTTCTTACCGTTGAAATGGCTATTCCTATACGTTTACTAGAATATTTAATTATAGATTAACATTAGTTGTGCTATTTTAGCTCAAGAAATTATATATTTACCTCCTTTAATCTGAAAATTCAAATAAATCAAATAAGTCAAATGAAACGATCACTTTCAATTTTATTCACGGCAGCCATGACATTAGGTGTTACTGGTGTTGCTTCAGCATCTGCATTAATTCAAGAAGCTCCAGAGGTAATTAAGACAGAGTCTTTCCACCAAGTTTTAAAGAAAAACTTTATTGATGGAGGACCTGGATTCATGGCCATCGTATTAGTATGTCTTATATTAGGACTTGCAGTTGCTATAGAAAGAATTATTTATTTAAATCTTTCTACAACAAATTCTAAGAAACTTGCTGCTGATGTAGAGCAAGCTCTAAAAAGTGGTGGTATAGAAGCTGCTAAAGATGTGTGTCGTAACACAAAAGGACCTGTAGCATCTATCTACTATCAAGGACTTGATAGAGCAGATGAGAGCATTGAAGCTGCTGAAAAAGCTGTCGTAGCTTATGGTGGTGTTCAAATGGGTCAATTAGAAAAGAATGTATCTTGGGTATCTTTATTTATCGCTCTTGCACCTATGTTAGGTTTCATGGGTACGGTAATAGGTATGATTGGATCATTTAACAGTATTGAAGAAGCAGGTACTATGGAGCCTTCTCTTGTAGCTGGTGGTATTAAAGTAGCACTTCTTACAACGGTATTTGGTCTTATCGTAGCGATTATCCTTCAAATCTTTTATAATTATATCGTTTCTAAAATCGATAGTATTGTAAACGATATGGAAGACGCTTCTATTACTCTTATCGATATTCTTGTAGACTATAAGAACGGTAAGTAATTAACCATTACAAAAACAAATCATGGTTTTACATAAAGTATTAAAATACCTAGTTCTTCTTTTGAGCCTTATAGCGATGGGATTCTTTTTCTATACGCTAGCTTTAGGTGATGAAGCAATTGAACTAAATACGGAAGGCAGCCAGGCTGTTACCGTATCGCCATTAATCTATTTGGCTTATATTTCGTTAGCTCTTATCGCTGTTATAGTGATAATCTTTGTTTTCAAAGGACTTTTTTCTAGTGCTGAGGTTTTAAAGAAATCTTTGATTTCTGTTGGACTTCTTGCAGTTGTTGCATTGGTGTCTTATTTCGTTCTTGCAGATGATAGCGTTTTAGATGCGTCTGGCAAGGTTATTGAGTTAGAAGATGGAGAGCTGTTAACTGCTGGAACTTCTAAATGGATAGGTGCTTCTTTATATATGTTCTACATATTAGGAGTAGTTGCTGTTGGAACAATAGTATGGGCAGGAGTAAGTAAACTTATAAAAAAATAAATTATGGCTAGAAGATCTGCACCAGAAGTAAACGCGGGATCGATGGCAGACATCGCATTCCTACTATTGATCTTCTTCCTGGTTACTACCACGATTGAAGTGGATAGTGGTATCGCAAGTAAATTGCCACCACCTCTTCCTGATGAGGTTCAGCCGCCATTAATTAAGGAGAAGAATATTTTCCAAGTAATTGTGAACGCTGAGAATCGTCTACTTGTAGAAGATGCTGACATGGATATCAAGGATTTGACTGCAGCTGCTGTTAAGTTTTTAGATAACGGTGGAGGTACAGAAGCAAGAAATGCTTGTACGTACTGTAGAGGTGCTAAGGATCCAGAATCTTCTGATAATCCTAAGAAAGCAATTATTTCTTTAGTTAATGATAGACAAGCATCTTATAAGATGTATCTAGCGGTGACTAATGAGCTGGTAAGAGCTTATGCTACTCTTAGAGATAGAGAAGGGCAGCGTCTTTATAATGAGACTTATGGTTCTATGACAAAAAGATTGTCGGATTGGCCTGCAACAGAAGTTGAGTCTCCAGAATATGAAGAGCTAAAGGGTAAAATTGATAAAGTGAGAGAATTGTTTCCTAGAAACCTTTCTGAAGCTGAACCTCAAAACAGAGAATAATTATGTCTAAGTTTAAGAAAAAAAAGAGTGGTGAATTGCCAGCTGTTTCTACAGCATCTCTTCCAGATATTGTTTTCATGTTACTATTCTTCTTTATGGTTGCGACTGTAATGAGAGATGATGAACTACAAATTGAAAACAAATTACCACAAGCTAATCAAGTTGAAAAGCTAGCGGAAAAGAAGAAGGTAGTTACTATTTACATAGGTAAGCCTAGTCCTAACTTCCAAAAGACTTATGGTCTTACTGAAGTTGTTCAATTAGGAGATAAAATTGCCCCAGTCAGTGATGTTCAAACCTTCGTTAATACTAAGAGAAATCTTATGGACGAAGATGATAAGGATGCGATGACTGTTTCTTTAAAAGTAGATCAGAATTCACAGGTTGGTATTCTAACTGATGTTAAACAAGAATTAAGAGATGCATATGCTCTTAAAATTAGTTATACTTCAGTAGAAGGTGATCCTTTAAAAAACTTAAAGAATTAATAATAAGTTCTTTAATTTAATATTAATAGCCGTTCTTTTTTAGAGCGGCTATTTTTTTGCTTTAACTTTACGGCCTTATCTTTTCATTATGAGATTATTTTTGCTTGTTTTATTGTTTTTAACCGCTTTTACAGTTGTAAAAGCTCAAGATGTTAAACGTTCTGAAAATGCTATTCCTACGGTAGTTGATTCGCTTTATAGAGAAGATCAATTTTATGTAGCTTTATCTTTTAACCTTATTAATAACGAGCCTGATTCTTTTTCTCAAAATGGATTTTCTGGTGGTTTAAGTCTCGGTTTTATTAGAGATATGCCGGTAAATAAACGTCGTAATATGGCTATAGGTGTTGGTCTTGGTTTTTCTACAAATTCCTATAACTCTAATTTGTTCATAGGAGAAGATGCCTCAGGAGCAACAGTTTTTAGTATTGTTGAAGATGAGGACAGTGTAGATAGAAATCGTTTTTACACGAATTTAATAGAGGTGCCTATACAATTTAGATGGCGTACTTCTACAGCTACCAATACTACATTTTGGCGTATATATAGCGGTGTGAAATTATCTTACATGTTCACTCATAGAGCAAGCTTTAAAGATGACGTTTCTTCGGTTAAGAAAACTTCTATTCCAGAGTTGAATAGATTTAGATATGCTGCGACATTGACCTTAGGTCATGGTAGTTTTAACGCATTTGTTCAATACGATCTAAATACTTTATTTGACGATAACGCAGTAATAGGGACAGAGCGTGTTAATCTACAGCCGATAAAATTCGGAATAGAATTCTACTTATTATAGCTTTAGTATTCTTTGGTTATGTCGTCGTCATATAACTAAATGCTAATACCTGACTTAAAAGTCCTAATAGAAACCCAAATATAAGTTGATGGCTATTGTGTGCCTTCATGCTTAATCGAGATGTAGCTGTAAGACCAGAAATAATGCCTAGCGCTGCAATTTCTAAGAGTAGATTAATACCTAAAGTATAAGATAGCATTATTAAAAAGCCTAATGTGCCACCTGTAGCCATTAAATGAAGGCTTATTTTGTACCTAATAGATGTGAGTATTGTGGCTACTATTGTGGCAATTAAAGTGCCTAAAAAGAAGTTGTATAAAGATAGGTGTAAACCGTTGACAAAAGTGGTTCTCAGTAGCATGATCAGTAAAATGGCATACACAATTAAAGGTGTTATTCTCTCACCAGTAGTAGATAGATGTACACTTTTTACAATTCCTAAGACCTTCAATATGCTATAGATAAATAACGGTATAGCAGCGGTAAGAATTACAATTAAATACAATTGTAATTTTACACTATCAGCATCACTGTAATAACTGAAGTTAAAATACCATAACGATACTAAGGAAGGAATGAATATAGGATTTACTATATAGCTCCATAGTGTGAGAAACCACTTCATAAGATTCTAGATCTCTTTTCTTAACCTTGCTACTGGTATGTCTAATTGTTCTCTGTATTTTGCAACAGTTCTACGTGCAATAGGGTACCCTTTTTCTTTTAGCAATTCAGCTAGTTTTTGATCAGTAAGGGGTTTTTTCTTACTTTCTTCTCCTATAACCGTTTCTAGAATTTTCTTTATCTCTCTTGTAGAAACCTCTTCACCATCAGAATTAGTCATTGATTCTGAGAAAAATTCTTTAATCAATTTAGTACCATATGGTGTGTCTACATATTTAGAATTTGCAACTCTTGAAACTGTAGATACATCCATGTTGATCTTATCTGCGATATCTTTTAAGATCATTGGTTTTAAATTACGTTCATCACCTGTAAGGAAATATTCCTCTTGATAATGCATAATCGTAGACATGGTTACAAAAAGTGTTTCCTGACGTTGTTTTATCGCGTCTATAAACCACTTTGCACCATCTAATTTCTGTTTAATAAACATAACCGCATCTTTTTGAGATTTGGTCTTTTCTTTGGCTTCTTTATAACCTCGTAACATGTTAGAGTAATCTCTAGAAACATGTAATTCTGGAGCATTACGACCATTAAGAGTTAATTCTAGGACGCCATCTTTAATTCTAATATTAAAATCTGGTACTACTTGTTCTACTATTCTTGTACTTCCACCAGTGTAAGATCCTCCTGGTTTTGGATTTAAATGCTCAATGTCATCGATAGCGTCACGTAATTCTTCTTCATTGATATCGTATTTAGTCATTATTTTAGAATAATGCTTTTTACTAAATGCGTCAAAGTAATCTCTAATCAACTTTATGGCTAGTTCATTACTCTCTGATTTTGTTTTGCGTTTTAATTGCAGTAGTAAACATTCTTGCAGGCTTCTAGCTCCTACACCTGCAGGATCTAGATCATGAACTACTTCTAGAACTTTTTCTACCTCTTCAACATCGGTATATATGTTCATAGTAAAAGCAAGATCGTCTGCAATGTCTTCAATAGATCTTCTTATGTAACCACTACCGTCTATACTACCTACTAGAAACTCCGCTATTGCTCGATGTTGTTCACTTAGTCTTCTAGTGTTTAATTGCTCTACTAGGGTTTGTGTAAAGGACTTACCAGCTGCATATGGAACGCTTTTATCGTCGTCGTCAGCACTGTAGTTATTTACTTTTGTACGGTATTCGGGAACATCGTCATCACTTAAATAATCATCAACATTGATGTCGGTTTCTATAGTTTCATTACCGTCGTCATAGTCATCTTGATTAGAATACTCGTCGTACTCGTCTTCAGACTTTTCCTTTCCGCTGTCTAGAGCAGGGTTTTCTTCTAGTTCAGATTTTACACGTTGTTCAAAAGCCTGTGTAGGCAATTGTATCAACTTCATCAACTGTATTTGTTGAGGAGATAACTTCTGAGATAATTTAAAATTTAAAGACTGTTTAAGCATGTTTGTTTTCTAACTATGTAAAAATACTAAAAGCCTATTTGATAAGTGCTAAAGTTGTTAAAATTATAAGTAATCATAGATCATGTTGCTTTTAAATACTCGCTTTAATTAAAAAGTCCCGATTTCTAATTTAGAAATCGGGACTTTTATTAATCTTTATGCTCTTTAAAATTCAGCATTTCCAGGAGTACGTGGATAAGGAATTACATCTCTTATGTTACCCATACCGGTTACAAACATAACTAGACGTTCAAATCCTAGTCCGAAACCACTATGCACCACGCTACCGAATTTGCGCATCTCTAGATACCATCCTAGTTCTTCTTCAGAGATTTCCATGTCGGTCATTTTCTGTTTTAAGACATCATAACGCTCTTCACGTTGTGATCCACCTACCATCTCACCTATTCCAGGGAAAAGGATGTCCATGGCTCTTACCGTTTCATTTCCGTTTGCATCCTTATCATTAAGGCGCATGTAGAATGCTTTAATTTTTGCAGGATAATCAAAAAGAATTACAGGGCATTCAAAGTGCTTTTCTACTAAGTAACGCTCGTGTTCTGACTGTAAGTCTGCACCCCATTCATTAATAGGATATTTGAATTTCTTCTTTTTGTTAGGCTTAGAATTTCTAAGAATATCAATAGCTTCTGTATAAGAAACACGTTTAAAGTTATTCTTACCTATAAATTCTAATTTTTCACGTAGTGGCATTGGACTACGTTCTGCAGCTGGTTTTTGTTTGTCTTCGTCGGCTTGTCTTTTTTCTAAAAATGCAATATCATCTGCACAATTTTCTAATGCATAATCAATAACAGATTTTAAGAAACCTTCTGCTAGGTCCATGTTAGCATCTAGATCGTTAAATGCAACCTCAGGCTCTATCATCCAGAATTCTGCAAGGTGACGAGATGTATTAGAATTTTCTGCTCTAAAAGTCGGGCCAAAGGTGTATACCTGACCTAATCCCATAGCATACGTTTCGGCTTCTAACTGACCAGAAACAGTAAGGTTTGATTCCTTCTCAAAGAAGTCTTGTTTGTAATCTATATTTCCTTCTTCATCCAGCGGCGGATTCTTAGGGTCTAACGTAGAAATGCGGAACATTTCTCCAGCACCTTCTGCGTCACTACCTGTAATTATAGGTGTATGCGCCTGATAAAATCCTTGTTCTTGAAAATATTTGTGTACCGCAAAAGATAGTGCTGCTCTCACACGCATCACTGCGCCGAAGGTGTTAGTACGCACACGTAAATGCGCTTGTTCTCTTAAGGTTTCTAGATTATGCTTCTTAGGCGATAATATAGTTTTCTTCACCTCTTCAGGGTCTGCAGTGGCAAGTATTTCTATTTTAGTAGCCTGTAATTCTATGCGCTGTCCAGAACCTGCACTCTCTGTAAGTGTACCTGTTACAGCAACTGCTGCGGCAACATTAATTTGATCTAAAAGATCGCGATCATAATTTTCTGGCTCTATTACTGCCTGTAAGTTATGTATGGTAGATCCATCGTTTAATGCTATAAATCTATCGTTTCTAAAACTACGTACCCATCCTTTTACGGTTATCTCGATCATACTAGGATCAGACTGGAGTATTGCTGCTATTCTTTTCATTGGTTTACTTGATGAATTCAGTACGGCAAATATAATTTTTATGGGCCGTAAGCACAATTAATAATGATTGTAAATGTGATGGTGTTGGTGTTTATCTCGCTTTCGCGAAAGCGGAACTAAAATCCTACTCTTCTATACCATCTGTATCTTGTGCGATTAATGGAATCGCTGGTTTTTTAAAGGTGCGCTCATTTGCAATACTTTTTTCTAATGAAAGCAACATACTAGGTAATAATAACAAGTTTGCTGCCATAGCAAAAAGTAAGGTAGCACTAACCAAAGCGCCTAACGCTACGGTACCACCAAAGCTGGATGCGGTAAAGGTCAAGAAGCCAAAGAACAAAACGATAGATGTGTAAAACATACTCACACCGGTTTCTTTTAAGGCGCCATAAACTGACTTTTTAATCTTCCAGTCGTTTGCGATGAGTTCCTGACGGTATTTTGCCAGAAAGTGTATCGTGTCGTCCACTGATATTCCAAATGCGATGGAGAATACAAGTATAGTAGATGGTTTAATAGGTACGCCTAGGTAGCCCATAAGTCCTGCGGTTATTAATAACGGCAGTAAATTAGGAACGAGTGACACAAAAATCATGCGTAGAGACTTGAACATCCATGCCATGAATACGGCTATAAGTACGATAGCAAGTGATAGGGATAGGATAAGATTGTTGATAAGGTAGTTGGTCCCTTTTTGGAAAACGAGGGCTTTACCGGTTAGGGTTACTTCATAACGTTCTTCTGGAAATATGGTTTTTATTTTTTCTCTTAGGTTTTCTTCTACACGTTCCATGCGATCGGTTCCCATATCTTTCATGAATGTGGTGATGCGAGCATTTTGTCCGGTGCTGTCTACAAAGCTTTTCATTAAAGAAATGTCGTTAGAACTTTTCTTTACCAGCTTAGACATAGTGACTGCATCATAAGTAGATGGTAGGTCAAAGTACTCTGGATCGCCACCATAATGTGCCTGTTTACTAAATTTTACAGCAGATACGATGGACATAGGTCTAGACAGTTCTGGAGTCTCAATAATGTGTTCTTCTAGTTTATTAAGTCTTTTAAGTGTCTTTAGGGAAGTTACTTTTTCATTTTTACTCTCGACTAGTATTTCTAATGGCATGATACCGTCAAAGCTTTCTTCAAAAAACTTAATGTCTTTATAGAATTGCATGCTTTTAGGCATGTCTTCAATGAGACTACCAGAAACTTTGATCTGATATATACCTATAAAGCTTAAAATAAGAACTACTACGCTAGTAATGTAAATAGGAATGCGCTGTTTTTTTACCATGCGTTCATTCCAGTCTACAAATTTGTTGATCCATGTTTTACCTAAGTGTTTTAAGTGACGCTCTTTAGGAATAGAGAGGTAACTATAAATGATGGGTATGATCATTAAACTAAGTAAGAATATGGCGATAATACATATACTTGCTACTACACCGAATTCTACTAACAATTTACTTTGTGTAAAGATGAATGTAGCAAATCCACTGGCAGTGGTTAGGTTGGTCATTAAAGTGGCGTTACCGACTTTAGTAATTACGCGCTGTAAAGATTTTGCCTGGTTACCGTGTTTCTTGATTTCTTGCTGGTACTTATTAATTAAGAATATACAGTTAGGAATCCCGATTACGATAATAAGCGGTGGTATTAATGCGGTAAGCACGGTAATTTCATAACCTATCCAGCCTAAGATACCAAAAGCCCACATTACACCTATAACCACGGTTACTATGGAGATAAAAGTAGCGCGCCAGGATCTAAAGAAAAAGAAGAAAATACCAGAAGTAATAGCTAGAGCGGCCAGTAAAAACATTCCTATCTCGTCTACTATGTTTTGAGAGTTAAGAGTTCTTATGTACGGCATACCAGACACTTTAATGTCCAGCTGATTATCGCTAACATATTGATCTAGAACAGGTTGAAATTTATCGATTATAAAATCCTTGCGCAGGATAGTATTTACGATATCCTTTTTTATATAAACAGCGGTACGTATAACGCTATCATTTTCTGAATAGATTAGGTTTTTATAAAAAGGTAACTCGTTAAAAAGTTTCTTTTTAAATGCATCTAATTCTTGATCGTTTTTAAGAGGTTCTTGAAGAACAGGTTCTACTATAAATTTTGTGTTATCGCTGTTTTTAGTAAGATTAGGAAGGTTAGAGGTGGATAATACCAGCTCTACTTCTTCAAATGTTGCGAGAGAGTCTGCTAGTGCGTTCCAGGCATTGAACCTTTGGTAGTTGTCAAGATTATTATTTTCTACCCCTAGAATAATTAGATTTCCTTCTTCACCAAATTTGTTTAGAAACTTATTGTATTCTTCATTAACAGGATGGTCATCAGGCAGTAAGTTAGCCTCTGTATGAGTAAACTGCATGTATTTCCATTGTGAGGCTAGTGCAATAGTTGCGATAACTATTAAGGCTAGAATCACTTCTCTATTGCGCAGTATAAGTCTAGCGATACTATTCCAAAATCTAAAACTAAATAACTTTTGCATGGCTCAATTTAAGGCGCGCAAAGGTACTTTTAAAAGACGTAATTAAATAAGGAATGAAGACTTAATTATGCTTAAAACACTGTTATAGCTCTAGGTAGAATGTAAACTTGAGGGCGAGGTTGTCTGCAAAATCAGGTAAATGATAGGCTCCATAGCGGTAACTAGCACTTAAACCGAATCCAAAGATGAGTTTATTTAATTCAAAACCGCTCTCTAAATAACCTTTTTCTAAGGTGTTAAAGCTTATGTTTTCATGACGTTGCTCGTTATCTAGATCGCCCCATGCGGCTTTTGATATCAATACCAGTTCTGGTTGCAAAAACGAGAAGATCTTAAATGGAGCAAACCTATGTTTTACCTGTCCTATTAAAAGTTTATCAGAGAAAAACTCATTAAAATACATGGTTTCAAAACTGCGTCTACCAGCTACAGAAAAACGTTGTAGGATCTCATCTTTATTAGGCGCGTTAGGGTAGGCGTGATACAAATGTGTTAAAGGTACTTCTCCAGCGCTGTAATGACCTTCTATCATAAAATCGGTACTAGTTTTATTGGGTCTATTTATGGTGTATTCTGCTTTTCCAGAAACTTTAAGATAATTAAAGTTACTCTCTGCGAGGCCTTTTATTCCTTGTGTGATTTGCCCACTTAAAATAGGGTAACCTCTTGTTATTTCTTGATAACCTTGTGGTGTGCGCATAAACTCACTGACAGGACTCCATCTCGCGCCTAGAGAAATTTCTGATAATACATATTCAGAAAAAGGATCTCCAGTTGGGTTAAACTGGTAATTTGTTGTTTGGGTAACTCGCTTTCGCGAAAGCGAGACCTCACTAATCACAGATGGAAATAATCGCTGTTGTAAAGACATACCATACTGTTTATACAAATAAAAAGTAGGTATGTTAATTAATCTAGGTTCAAATAGAGAGTAGACTCTTGCGTCGGTTAGAAAACTTTCTGCAGCAAACTCGTTGATATCATCTTGTTTATAAATGTTTAACCAGGTGTTTTTTTCTTTATTAATACGGTAGCCTATTCCTATTTTATGTTTAAAAACAGCATCGTTAGTACCGTAGGCCAGGTATCCATTAATCCTAAAGTTTTCACTTAACTTCTCATTAGTTTGCCCGCCTATACCTATTCTAAAAGCTTCATAATCATTGAATTTAACTAAGTATTTTAAATCTACATCAAAGAAGCTGACAGGAAAATAACCTACCTTAAATTTATCTAGAGTTTCTAGCTTGCGAGTGATTTTGGACGCTGCGACTATACTGTCTAGATCCATAAATCGAGCAAGCTCTGTGGTAGAAAAGGCGTCATCTCCACGGTATTTATCCCAGTACTGTTCTTGTTGTGTTATAGCGCTGTCCTGTACTTCTATTTTAAGACCTTTTCTACCGTAATTAATTTCTTTATTGGTTTTAAAATTGGAGTTTAAGGCTTCTATTATAAGGTAGAGTTCTTCAGAAGCATTTTGATCATCACCTACTTTTTTTTCTATACCTACTTCTAGTCTTGCACCTAGTATTTCTAATTCTTTTCTAGTTTTCTCTTTTCTTACATAGAGTTTTCTAGAGCTGTTGAACCATAGTGATGTGGTAGGGTCATAAATAAAATCATGATATGCGATAATGTTAAGATCGCCTGTTTTTTTAAAAACAGCCTTTGCTACGCCATTAGTTTGATGATCTATATATAAGGAGCCGTAGAATAATTGTGCTTCTTTTTTATATCTAGGAGTAAAGATGATTTTAGAAACAGGCCTGTCATTAATTATCGTGTCTTTCTCTATTTTAAAATCATATAAAGAAGGAGCCTTTTCATTAAGTGGGCTTATAAACTCTTGGTCAAATATTATGTAGGTGTTGTCATATATATTTTCTGATTGAAAATCTATATTGTAAATAGGGTAGACTGGTTTTTCAAATCCAGGCATGTTTGCCCCAGTGATAACCTCTTTGTAGCCTTCTATGTCATCATAAATGTGTTGTGATGTTTTTTCGGCAAAGAAGACTCCGGTTTTCTTAAGCGTTTTCCTTAATTCTGTTTTTTTATATCCTGGTCCGGTAAGTGCTTCTGGATCTCCAGAAACCTTAAGATTCTCGTAAGCATCGTACTTATAGGAATTCAGTTTATGAGTAGGGTCATTTTTTTTTGAAGAGATAAGTACCTTGGTCATTAACATCTCGGCCTCTCTGGTACTTTGCTGTTGTGCAAACATACCTATAGATAAAAGCAAAATAAAAATACCAAAAACTAACTTCATAAAATGATTTGCTTAGAAAGGTTAAAAATAGAATAAGCACAGTTATAAAACTACGGTACTTAGGAGAATATTGTGAGCGTAAAAAAACGCCAGTGGTGACACTGGCGTTTTGTTAAATAGATAGCAATCTATTATACTTTCATAATCTCTTGTTCCTTAACAACTAGATGCTCGTCTATTTTAGCAACATATTTGTTAGTTAAGTTTTGCACATCGTCTTCAGCATTTTTAAGTAAATCTTCAGAAATATCAAGTTTCTTAAGATCATTCATAGCCACCTTACGGTCGTTACGGACACCTATTTTTGCTTCCTCACCTTCAGCTTTTGCTTGTTTTGCAAGATCCTTACGTCTTTCTTCTGTAAGAGCAGGTACGTTTATGATAACGCTCTCGCCGTTATTCATAGGGTTTAAACCTAGGTTAGCATACATGATTCCCTTCTCAATTTCCGTAATCATACCTTTTTCCCACGGCTGTATAGTTAACGTACGAGCGTCTGGAGTAGAAACGTTTGCTACTTGTGATAATGGTGTCTGGCTACCGTAGTAGTCTACCATTACAGTGCTTAACATGGCAGGAGATGCTTTTCCTGCACGTATACTTAAAAGTTCTTTTTCTAAGTGTGTGATAGCGTTATCCATGTTTTCCTTGGCGCTATCTAGTATAAAATTAATTTCTTCAGTCATCACTAGTATTTTTATAATATGCTATGCAAATATATTGCCGTTTTTACATTTGTACTTTAGTACCTATGTTTTCACCACTCAATAGCTTAATTAAGTTGCCATTTGTGTTCATGTCAAAAACAATAATAGGTAATTCATTTTCTTGACTTAAAGTAAATGCTGTAGTGTCCATTACTTTAAGGCCTTTGCTCAATACATCGTCAAAGGATATAAAATCAAATTTAGTTGCCGACGCATCTTTCTCTGGGTCTGCAGTGTAAATACCATCTACACGAGTACCTTTAAGAATAACATCTGCCTCTATTTCTATAGCTCTAAGAACAGCGGCGCTGTCTGTAGTAAAGTATGGGTTACCTGTTCCACCACCGAAAATTACTACGCGTCCCTTCTGTAGGTGTCTCATCGCCTTGCGACGTATAAAAGGCTCTGCTACTTCATTAATTTTAATCGCAGTCTGTAATCTAGTCGGTACATCAGCATCTTCTAGAGCGCTCTGTAAAGCAAGACCATTAATTACAGTTGCTAGCATTCCCATGTGGTCACCTTGTACGCGATCCATACCATTACTAGCTCCAGCAACACCTCTAAAAATGTTACCACCACCTATAACTATGGCTACCTCTATACCTAGATCGGTAACTTCTTTTATTTCCTGAGCATATTCTGCCAGGCGTTTAGGGTCGATACCGTACTGTCGTTCACCCATTAAGGCTTCTCCAGATAGTTTTAATAAAATGCGATTGTATTTCATAACATAGATGTGTGTGCTGCAAATATAAATGAATTAGAAATCCTATTAAATATTTATTTAGGTATCGCTTTCGCGAAAGCGATATAAGAACAATCATCTCTACATATTAAAGAAACAGTCCTAAATAATAGCAGTCGTTTCATATGTATCTGCGATTTATTTAAATGCTTGGTATTTAGAGTCTGAGATTAAATCTCAAATTCAGGTTCAAAAGCTATCTTTGCAATCTAACTATTTACCTTATGTTCCAGCTGGGAAAAACCATTGTGTCAGACGATCTTCTTGAAAAAGACTTTGTATGTAATCTTACTGCATGTAAAGGAATTTGTTGTGTAGCAGGAGAGGCAGGCGCGCCTCTAGAGCAAAAAGAATTAGATATACTAGATCGTGAGTATGAGAAGATAAAACCTTATTTACGTCCAGAAGGTATTGCGGTTATAGAGGAGCAAGGTACATGGGTAGAACGTGAGAATGGAGAGTTAGAAACTCCACTCGTTAATAATGAAGAGTGTGTTTATGCTACTTTTAAAGAAGATGGTACAGCGTTGTGTGGTATAGAGTCTGCTTATAGAGATGGTAAAACGACTTTTTATAAACCTATATCTTGTCATTTATACCCAGTACGTATTCAAGAATATACCGATTTTAAAGCGGTGAATTATCACAAATGGCAAATTTGTGACGACGCCTGTGCGCTAGGTGAAGAATTAGGCGTGCCAGTTTATAAATTTTTGAAAGAACCACTGACCAGAAAATTTGGTCAGGAATGGTATTCAGAATTAGAAGAAATTGCAAAGGATTTTTAGAGCGTTAATTCAAAATCTGCGTTTTCAAAGAGCGTTTTTTATAGTTCTCCTTTTGTGAAACCGTGAATAACTTCTTGTAAAAAATATGCTAACTAGACGTAGGAAAAGTCTTCAAATCGTGGCTCAGTAGTGATGAAATAAGTGATTTAACATTTCGAAATTGAGTAAAAAACCATTCATCGAAACAATATGTTAAATGGCTGTCAGTTAGTTTTTTGTGGTAAATAATTCACAAAAGTTCTATGTTGAAAACTTGTGAAAAAGGCAAATGTTAAAACCTCCATATCGCCTCAAACTTTAGCCATCTTTGTTACTCTTAAGTTTTAAGAAATTAACGAGATAATTAAAGGCCACATGCAGACGACTCCAGAACCTATTTTACAAGAGAATCCAGATAGATTTGTTATTTTTCCTATTCAACATGATGATTTATGGGAATGGTATAAGAAGCAACAGGCATGTATATGGACGGCAGAAGAAATCGATTTGCAAGTTGATATTACAGACTGGGAACAATCTCTTAATTCTGACGAGCGTTATTTCATAAAACACATTCTTGCATTTTTTGCAGCGAGTGATGGTATTGTAAATGAGAATCTAGCAGAGAACTTTGTAAATGAAGTTCAATATTCTGAAGCTAAGTTCTTCTATGGTTTCCAGATCATGATGGAAAACATACACTCAGAGACTTACTCTCTTCTTATTGATACTTATGTAAAAGATGATAAAGAAAAAGATCAACTTTTTAGAGCTATAGAAAATTTCCCTGCGATTAAATTAAAGGCAGACTGGGCAATGAAATGGATCGATAGTCCATCATTTGCAGAGCGTCTTATTGCATTTGCAGCAGTAGAAGGTATTTTCTTCTCAGGTGCTTTTTGTTCTATTTACTGGTTAAAGAAGCGTGGTTTAATGCCAGGACTTACTTTTTCTAATGAATTGATTTCTCGCGATGAGGGTATGCACTGTGATTTTGCAGTACACCTACATAATCACCACCTAGTTAATAAAGTGCCTAAAGAACGTATCACAGAAATTATTGTGGACGCCTTAAATATAGAGCGCGAGTTCATTACAGAGTCATTACCTGCTAGTTTAATAGGTATGAATGCAAAATTAATGACTCAATACCTAGAGTTTGTAACAGACCGTTTACTAGTAGAATTAGAATGCGAGCCTGTTTATAACGTGACTAATCCGTTTGATTTTATGGATTTAATAGGTATGGAAGGTAAGACCAACTTCTTTGAAAAAAGAGTAGGTGAGTACCAGAAAGCTGGTGTTATGAACAGTACTAAAGAAGATAAAGATTCTATGGATTCTTTTTCTTTAGATGCTGATTTCTAGAGCAAAGCTTATTTAGACCTTACAACTGCAACAGTTGTTCCATTATAGATTGCCGAGAATATGTCAAGATATTTTCACTTATGTTAACCCAATTACAAGAGAAAGGGAGTAGAATCCTTATCTCTTAACCCAAATAAAACAGTTCAATATGTTTGTAGTAAAAAGAGACGGCCACAAGGAGCCAGTGATGTTTGATAAAATCACAGCGAGAGTACGTAAATTATGTTACGGTTTAAGTAATCATGTAGACCCAGTAAAAGTAGCTATGCGTGTAATCGATGGGTTATATGACGGTGTTACTACTAGTGAACTTGATAACCTAGCTGCAGAGACTGCTGCAACCATGACTACTGCACATCCAGATTATGCACGTCTTGCGGCACGTATCTCGGTTTCTAACCTGCATAAGAACACAAAAAAGACCTTCACTGACGTAGTAACAGATCTTTATCAATACGTAAATCCGCGTACGGAGAAAGCTGCACCTATGATCTCTGACGAGGTGTATAAAGTAATACAGGATAATGCAGACCGCTTGAACTCGGCCATTATCTATAATCGTGATTTTGGGTACGATTACTTTGGGTTTAAAACATTAGAACGTAGTTATTTATTAAAAATTAACGGTCAGATTGCAGAGCGTCCACAACACATGTTAATGCGTGTGTCTGTAGGTATTCATATAGACGATTTAGACGCAGCTATAGAGACCTATGAGTTGATGTCTAAAAAGTTCTTCACTCATGCAACACCTACATTATTTAATGCAGGTACACCTAAGCCTCAAATGTCTTCTTGTTTCTTATTAACGATGCAAGATGATAGTATAGAAGGTATTTACGATACATTAAAACAAACAGCAAAAATCTCACAAAGCGCTGGTGGTATAGGACTATCTATTCACAATATACGTGCGAGAGGTTCTTACATAGGTGGTACTAACGGTACTTCTAACGGTATTGTGCCTATGCTTAAAGTATATAACGACACCGCACGTTATGTAGATCAAGGTGGAGGAAAACGTAAAGGTTCCTTTGCTATTTATATGGAACCATGGCATGCAGATATATTTGATTTCCTCGATCTTAAAAAGAATCACGGTAAAGAAGAAATGCGTGCACGCGATTTATTCTATGCGATGTGGATCTCAGACCTTTTCATGAAAAGAGTAGAGACTAACTCTACATGGACATTAATGTGTCCACACGAGTGTCCAGATCTTTATAACCTTCATGGAGATGAGTTTGAAGCATTGTATACTAAATATGAGCAAGAAGGAAAAGGTCGCAAGACTATCCAGGCTCGTGAGTTATGGGATAAGATACTAGAATCTCAAATCGAGACAGGTACACCATACATGTTATATAAAGATGCAGCAAATAATAAGTCTAACCAGAAGAATTTAGGTACCATCAGGTCTTCAAACCTATGTACAGAGATCATGGAGTATACATCTCCAGACGAGGTTGCAGTATGTAACCTAGCCTCTATTGCATTACCTATGTTTATTAAAGATGGTGCATTTGATCACAAAGCATTATATAAAGTAACAAAAAGAGTAACTCGCAACCTTAACAAAGTTATCGATCGCAACTATTACCCAGTAATTGAGGCGAGAAATTCTAACATGCGTCACAGACCAGTAGGATTAGGTATTCAAGGTCTAGCAGATGCTTTTATCATGTTACGTCTTCCATTTACAAGTGATGAGGCAAAGAAATTAAACTCAGAGATTTTTGAGACCTTATACTTTGCAGCATGTGAGGCTTCTATGGAAATGGCTATTGAAGAAGGACCTTATTCTACATTTGCAGGTTCACCTATGTCAAAAGGAGAATTCCAGTACAACATGTGGAATGTAAATGATACAGATTTAAGCGGTCGCTGGAACTGGGCAGACCTAAGAACTAAGGTAATGGAACACGGTGTGAGAAACTCACTATTAGTTGCGCCTATGCCTACAGCCAGTACTTCTCAAATCCTTGGTAACAATGAGGCGTTTGAGCCGTATACTTCTAACATCTATACACGTAGAACACTCTCTGGAGAATTTATCGTAGTAAACAAGCATTTATTAAAAGATCTTGTAGATTTAGGACTTTGGGATGATAGTTTGAAGAACGCTATTATGAGAAATAACGGTTCTATACAAGCGATAGAAGGAATTCCAGCAGATATTAAAGAGCTTTATAAAACAGTGTGGGAATTAAAGATGAAGGACATTATCGATATGTCTCGCGAGAGAGGTTTCTTTATCGACCAGTCGCAATCCTTAAACCTATTCATGGAAAACGTGACTACTTCTAAGCTTACCTCTATGCACTTCTATGCGTGGAAAAGTGGTTTAAAAACTGGAATGTATTACCTAAGAACAAAGGCAGCAGTAGATGCAATTAAATTTACAGTAACAAAGGAAAAGAAAGCAGCACCTATCGCAGCACCTGCAGCAGTAGAAGTTCCTGTTCTTAATACTACAGCGCCAGCACAAGCAGCAAGTACATTAAGAGCACAACAGCATGTGTCACAGCCTGCTCCTGTTCAGGCTCAAGCAGCAGCTCCAGTACAGTCTCAGTCTCTATTTGTAGAAGATAGTGCACCAGCAGCGGCAAACGTTATGAATCAAACGCAGCCAGTTGTGAATACTAACGTGATCACAGAAAACGAAGAAATGACTGCCGAAGAATATAAATTAATCTTGCAACGTGCAAAAGACGCTGCCAGTAATGGTGACGACTGTGAGATGTGTGGTTCATAATTTTTATTACATTTATTACTAAAACGTATCAAAGCCCAATCCTGTGATTGGGCTTTTTTATGTTCTATAGTTTCGCTTTCGCGAAAGCGGAATGATAAACTACTTTAAGAAGTTGTTTTGAAAGACATAAAAACCTTAAATCTCTTAACATAAAAGCGGGATAAAGTAAGCTAATCTTAAATCTCTACTAAGCTTTTTTTAAACCTGTCTTAATCGGTCGTTTGTAACTACTTCATTGTTATATGTTTGTGGTGTAATTAATTATTAACCATACAAACAAATATTATGAACTACACAAAAGAAGTATCCCAAAAATTAAATGATTTACTAACTAAAAACTATGATGCAGAGGCTGGATATAAACTAGCAACAGAGCAAGTGAATAGCAGTAGATTAAAAGATTTTTTCTCAAAACAGCAAGAAGAACGTTATAATTTTGGACATGAATTAAAGGAAGAGATTAAAAGTTATGGAGAGAGTCCAGAAAAAGGGACAAGTTTAAAAGGAGATGCGCATCGCACCTGGATGAACATAAAGTCTACTTTTACCTCAGATAATGAAGAAGCAATTCTAGAAGAGGCCGTAAGAGGTGAAAAAAGCGCAGTAGAAGAATACAATGAGATTATTGAAGAAACTACCTTGCCGCCATCAACAAAAAACGTGTTGATAAAGCATAGAGATACTATTCAAAATGCATTAACTAGAGTAAATGCCATGGAAGAAATAGCCTAATAGAATAGGTGTATAATAGTAAAAGCTCGATTTGTTAAGATCGAGCTTTTTTATGTCCTATCTTTTAGAGTTTATAGAAGCGATTTTCATGTAAGAGTTCTCTTCTATAAAATAGAACTAACTAATTATTTTGCTTTCTTAGAACCGACTGAAAGCGAATAGGTCACTCCTAGATTAAAATAATTAGAATCTCCTACATTGCGTCCGTCGACTAGTGTTCCATATCCAGCACTTAATCCTAATGATGGAAGTACAGGTACATAAGCAGTAACACCTATACGTGTGTAATCTACTTCTGTCTCTGGAAATCTACCGCCAAAATCTGCGTCAGAAATATCTCTACCGTCTGAAGAAGACTGGTAATCCATCCATGCTTCTACATAAAAAAGTGCGTTAGAATATCCTATTTTACCCATGAATAATAAGGCATCTGGTACATCTAGATCGTTACCACCATTCGCACCTATGTTGTCGTCAGCATCACCACGCAGACTGTATCCAGCAACTGCAGTAGCAAATAAACCAGAGTCTGCTTGTAAGTGAGCACCTAGATGTAAGTTAGTCGTTACCGCTCCAGAACCTAGAGATAATATCCCATTAGGCTCATAACCGCCAGGTAGTGTTACACCTACAGCACCTAGACCGTCTAGTCTTGCTTTACCTAGTTTTGTACTGAAGGCTCTGTATTTACCATATAAACTAATATCTTGAAAATCAGATTGCTCTGTCGTCCCATTTACTGGGTCTGCAGCGCCATTTCCTTGAGCACTTATATAAGGTGCGTTTGCGATAACAGTAAAGTTATCTGTTATAGAATATTTTGCATAGAGATTATATATGTCTTGATCTATTTCATTGTGAGCAGGTATAGGGTCTACTTTATCTTTTCCTATATAAAATGCGTCAAAGGTGCTGCGTGTATAACTAGCCGTAACAGATAAATCGCCTTTAGGATTAAAAAAACCATCTACTAGTCCTTGAGAAAATACAGTAGATGTAAATACTACTGATAGTAATAGGGTGAATAAAAAATTTGTTTTCATGATAAAATTTTAAAATTGAATATTAAGTTCGAGTTGTTATATGAAACAGTAAGAGTTTTTAATCCTATAGAGGCTTACTGTTTTTGAACACAACAAATAGCGATTTTTTAATTCACGATTGCCTCTCGATTTCATTTCATTTATATCACATGTTATTGCAAGATTGTGATAATTGTGTCGGGATAAGTAAGAAATATTTTGTTTTTCAATTGTCTTTAGTCTTTACAAGAGCTGTAATTTTAACTAAGATTGTTCATAACTCTACTTTCAAAAAGCAACTCAAAGACCTATATTTAAAATCCGAAAAATAATTAGATTACAGATTTCATGCTATTGATAATCAGATTTATGTAAATATTTTTCAATTCCTTTTATAGAAGTAATTTCATCTTTTAGAACACGCGCTTATGTACTTAATTTTTGACACAGAAACTACTGGATTACCTAAACGCTGGGATGCACCTTTTACAGATGTAGATAACTGGCCTAGGGTTATACAGATAGCGTGGCAGTTACAT
The DNA here is from genome assembly GCF_045063755.1 of Nonlabens sp. Asnod3-A02. Taxonomy (NCBI): domain Bacteria; kingdom Pseudomonadati; phylum Bacteroidota; class Flavobacteriia; order Flavobacteriales; family Flavobacteriaceae; genus Nonlabens; species Nonlabens sp. Asnod3-A02. The sequence goes on along the minus strand of NZ_JBEFOC010000008.1, from coordinate 163,854 downwards.
GACGAGATGGGTAACCTTATAGAGGCTCAAGATTATTTGATACAACCAGACGGTTTTGACATCCCTTATGATGCAGAGCGTATACATGGTATCTCTACAGCACTTGCTCAAAAAGACGGTATTCCTCTAGTGGAGATGTTAGAGAAATTTAACATAGCACTTAGTAAAACAAAATTTATTGTAGGTCAGAATTTAAAATTTGACCTTAATGTTACTGGAGCAGAATTTGAACGTACCCAAATAGGTAACGATTTACAAGAGCTACCTGTTCTAGATACCTGTACAGAGCACACGGCAAATTTATGTCAGATTCCCGGTGGACGATATGGTAAATTTAAATTACCGACACTTACAGAGCTGCACCAGTTTCTGTTTAATCAGCCCTTTGGAGAAGCGCACAACGCGACTGCAGATGTGGAGGCAACCACGCGTTGTTTCTTAGAATTACTTAGAAAAGAGCAGTACTCGCTAGAACAACTAGGTTTTGAAGATGGATATTTTTTACGCTTTCGCGAAAGCAACCCTACAACCATCGCACCGGTAGGAATAAAGCATGTCAATCTTAAAAAAGCATCAGAAAGATTAAAGTCCAACGATAGTCCAGAGATTTCTAAGGCAGAAATTAAAGAGAACTTAAATGAATTAAGAGATGCGAGTTTTGCACACTTACACAGTCATAGTCAGTTTTCCATATTACAATGTACAGCTAGTGTAAAAGATCTAGTTACAGCTGCTGCGGCAAATAATATGAATGCCGTTACCATGACAGACCATGCAAACATGATGGGAGCATTCCATTTTGTACGTGCGGTAAAAGCACATAATGCGAGTCTGGCAGATGCAGAAGAAGGAGAAGAAAAAGAACCTATAAAACCTATTATAGGTTGTGAATTCCAGGTGTGTGAAGACATGTACGATCGTACACACAAGGATAACGGATACCAGATAGTGATTCTAGCCAAAAACAAGAATGGATATCATAATCTAGCAAAAATGGCAAGTAAAGCCTACACAGATGGGTTTTACTACATGCCGCGTATAGATAAAAAACTGGTAGAAGAATATAAGGAAGACCTAATTGTCCTAACAGGAAACATGTATGGTGAGGTGCCTTCTAAGATTTTGAACTTAGGAGAAAATCAGGCCGAAGAAGCACTATTGTGGTGGAAAAAGCACTTTGGTGACGATCTTTATGTTGAGGTAATGCGCCATGGTCAAGAAGATGAAAATCGCGCAAATGAGGTGTTAGTCAGCTTTGCTCGCAAACACGATGTAAAAATAGTAGCGACTAATAATACGTATTACATACATAAAGAAGATGCAAATGCACATGATATTTTACTTTGTGTAAAAGATAATGAGAAGCAAGCAACGCCTATAGGTCGTGGTCGTGGTTATCGTTATGGATTGCCTAATCAGGAGTATTATTACAAGTCTGCTCCAGAGATGAAAGAACTCTTTAAAGACCTGCCCGAGGCGATACTTAATGTACAAGAAGTAGTAGATAAAGTAGAGGCATATGAGCTTGCGAGAGATGTACTGTTACCTGCCTTTGACATTCCAACAGAGTTTGTAGATGAAAATGACGCAGTTAATAATACTAAGAATGGTGAGAATAGCTATTTGAGACACCTTACTTATGAAGGTGCAAAAATACGTTATGGTGAGATCACTCCAGAAATAGAAGAACGACTAGAATTTGAATTAGAGACAATTAAAAAGACCGGTTATCCTGGTTATTTCTTGATTACTTGGGATTTTATAAAAGCAGCCAGAGACATGGATGTGGCTGTAGGACCTGGTCGTGGTAGTGCCGCAGGTAGTGTGGTAGCCTATTGTTTATGGATTACAAATGTAGATCCTATACATTACGACCTGCTTTTTGAGCGTTTCCTAAATCCAGATCGTGTATCCATGCCCGATATTGATATAGATTTTGATGATGAGAACCGTTACAAAGTAATGGACTACGTTATTGAGAAATATGGAGCGTCACAAGTAGCACAAATTATTACGTATGGTACGATGGCGGCAAAGTCGTCTATTAGAGATACGGCTCGAGCACTAGATTTACCATTACAAGACGCAGACCGTGTGGCAAAATTAATTCCTGATTTTGCTAAGTTGAAGAAAATGTTTGCTCTAGAAGATAATGAAATCGCAGGAAAATTCCGTGGTGATGATGCAGACATGGTGCGAGAATTAAGAAGCCTAGCTGAGGGAAATGATCTTATCGCAGAAACTATACAGAAAGCTAGAATTCTAGAAGGATGTGTGAGAAATACCGGTGTACACGCCTGTGGTGTGATAATTACACCAGATGACCTTACTAATTTTGTACCTGTAGCAACAGCAAAAAATTCAGATCTTTATGTGACTCAGTTTGATAACGAGGTCGTAGAAAGTGCTGGACTGCTTAAGATGGATTTCTTGGGATTAAAAACCTTGAGCCAGATTAAGGATACTGTTGCGATTATAAAAGAACGTCATGGAATAGAGCTGGATATAGAATCTATACCGCTAGACGACGAGAAGACCTATGAGCTTTTCCAGCGTGGAGAGACTACTGCCATTTTTCAGTATGAAAGTTTGGGGATGCAAAAATACATGAGAGAACTCAAACCTACCCAGTTTGCCGATCTTATTGCCATGAATGCCTTGTACAGACCTGGTCCACTAGAATATATTCCAGAATTTATTGATCGTAAACACGGTCGTAAAGAGATCGTTTATGATCTAGATGCGATGGAAGAATACCTAAAGGAAACGTATGGTATTACTGTTTACCAAGAGCAAGTAATGCTACTCTCTCAAAAGCTGGCAAACTTCTCAAAAGGTGATGCCGATGTTTTGAGAAAAGCTATGGGTAAAAAGCAAATGGCAACGCTACAAAAAATGAAGCCTAAATTTCTAGATGCTGGAGAAGGAAATGGGCACGACCGTACGGTATTAGAAAAAGTATGGAAAGACTGGGAAGCCTTTGCATCTTATGCCTTCAATAAATCTCACTCTACTTGTTATGCATGGATAGCCTATCAAACAGCTTATTTAAAAGCAAACTATGGAGCAGAGTTTATGGCAGCAACCTTGTCTAACAATATGAACCAGATCAAGGATGTGACTAAATTTATGGATGAGTGTCGCCGCATGGGACTCGATGTATTAGGTCCAGATGTAAATGAATCTAACTATAAATTTACGGTAAACCCTAAAGGTGCTATACGTTTTGGTATGGGAGCTGTAAAAGGTTTAGGCCATGGTGCGGTAATGACTATTATTGAAAATAGAAAAGATGGTCATTATAAGAGCATCTTTGATATGGCAAAGCGCATAGACTTGCGTGCTGCAAATAAAAAATCTTTTGAAGCATTAGCTTTAAGCGGTGGTTTTGACGGATTAGGAGGAGAAAATCGTGCGCAATTTTTCCATGAATTTGATAACGGACAGATATTCTTAGAACAAGTAGTTAAGTATGCACAGAAGTTTCAAGAAAATGAGAACAGTGCTCAAGTAAGCCTTTTTGGTGAGGCCAGCGATGTGCAAATTCCAGAGCCACAATTACCTGTTTGTGAAGATTGGGGAACGATGGAGAAATTGAAAAGAGAACGAGAAGTAGTAGGTATTTACATATCTGGTCATCCACTAGACGATTATAAACGAGAGATGAAATTCTTTTGTAATGCAAACCTCGCTGCTATGAAAGATCTCACACCTCTGGTAAATAGAGAGCTTACATTTTGTGGGGTGATATCTGAGGCACGACACATGATGAGTAAAGCAAATAAACCTTGGGGTATTTTTACCATGGAGGATTATGACGAGTCCTTTGAATTCAGAATGTTCGGTGAGGATTATTTAAAATTCAGACACTTTTTAGTGCCTAATAGTTTCTTACATGCCAAGGTTAAAATACAACAAGGCTGGATAGATAAGAATACTGGTAAGCCGCGAGATCCACGTATTTTATTTGTTCAGATGGCACAGTTACAAGATGTCATGGCGCAAGCTGCAAAGAAACTTACTATAGAATTTCATGTAAGTGAAATACTAGAAGAACGCATTGCTCTATTAAAAGACGCACTAGATAAACATCAAGGAGATCATAGACTGCTCTTTAATTTAAAAGATCATGAAGAAAAGATCTCTATAGATATGTCTGCTAGATTACAAAAGGTAAACGTCAGTGCAGAGCTGTTGCAACTGCTAGATGATAACGACATAACCTATGGGGTGAATTGATTTATTCCTGATATGATATTTCACCTATTATATAGTCAGCATTAATAAGTGAAATATCAATATAAGTAACTACAATACCAGACTAGTGTGTATGGCGTTAGTTTTGTTTAAATTTGTATATAATTATTAAAGAAAAATATCATGGCACTAGAAATAACAGATGCAAATTTTGAAGAAACAGTATTAAAAAGTGAAAAGCCAGTATTGGTTGACTTTTGGGCAGCGTGGTGTGGACCATGTCGTATGGTAGGACCTATCATCGACGAGGTTTCTACTGAGTATGCTGATAAAGCTGTAGTAGGTAAAATGGACGTAGATGCAAATCAAGAATTTGCTGCTAAATATGGTGTACGTAACATCCCTACAGTATTAGTTTTTCAAAACGGTGAAGTAGTAGGTCGTCAGGTAGGAGTTGCTCCTAAAGATGCTTATACAGACGCTTTAGACTCTCTTTTGAACTAGTATTCAAAATATAAAATAGATAAGCCTGCTCATTTTGAGCAGGCTTTTTTTTGCTCTTTTCTTAATAAAATAGATGATCATGATCTTGTTTAAAGTTTAACCATTTTAGGTTCAATTTTAATATAACCCTAATACTTTTCTAGAGTATTTCGGCTAACTTGAAAATAAAATTAATTATTATGAGCAAGACTATATTGTTGAAAAACAGACCGCAAGGAACACCACAAAACAGTAATTTTGAATTCATAGAAGAAGAAAAGCCATCGCCTAAAGATGGTGAGGTATTATTGAGAACTAAATACGTGTCGGTAGATCCTTATCTACGTGGACGTATGCGAGATGAAAAATCTTATATAGAGCCTTTTGAAATAGGTGCTCCCATAGCATCTGCAATTGTGGCTGAGGTTGTAGAAAGTAACAATGACCGATTTGAAAAAGGAGATTTTCTAACAGGATCATTAGAATGGAAAGAATATCAAACTAGTACTGCAGAGAATTTACGTAAAGTAAGCAATGATGAAAGTTCGTTAAGTGCAAACCTAGGTATTTTAGGTATGACAGGACTTACCGCATACTTTGGACTAGATAGAATAGGAGAGCCTAAAGAAGGAGAGACTTTACTAGTCTCTGGTGCAGCAGGTGCCGTAGGATCTGTAGTAGGGCAAATAGGTAAAATAAAAGGACTTAAAGTCATAGGTATCGCTGGGTCTGATGAAAAAGTGGAGTTACTTAAGAGTAAATTCGGTTTTGATGCAGCTATTAATTATAATAAAACAGAAGACCTAGCTGCTGCGATTAAAGAGCACGCGCCAGATGGTATAGATATTTATTTTGATAACGTGGGTAGCTACACGCTAGATGCAGCTATGAAAAACATAAACCGCCTAGGTCGTGTTATAAACTGTGGTGCGATCTCGTTATATAATGAGACTGAAAAGCCTACTGGGCCTAGATTAGAAACTACTATTGTAAAACAAAGCGTGAAAATGCAAGGTTTTATAGTTAGTAATTATCAAGAGCATTTTCCAGAAGGTGTAAAGCAATTATCGCAATGGTTAAATGATGGGAAACTGGTAAAGGAAGAGACCGTTGTAGAAGGTTTTGACTCCATTCCACAGGCATTTATTGATTTATTTGAAGGGAAGAATAAAGGTAAAATGGTGGTTAAAATCTATTAATAACGTTTTTAGCACGATACTTTTTTAAGATTCGCTTTCGCGAAAGCGGAACAAATTTAAACCCCATAAATAAAACAAGCATGATCGTCAATTAAGATGGTCATGCTTTTCTTATCTTCACACTATGGATGTACAAAAGGAACTCAATAAAACTACTGGCTTTAAAAACCTGCAATTACTGGCTAGTCAGGTAGTAGAAGGTTATATAAGTGGTATGCATAAATCTCCTTTTCATGGTTTTAGTGCAGAGTTTGCAGAACATAAAATTTACAATCCTGGTGAGAGTACACGTCATATAGACTGGAAGTTGTTTGCAAAAACAGATAAGCTTTACACAAAACGTTATGACGAAGAGACTAATTTGCGCTGTCATCTTATCGTCGATAACAGCCCTTCCATGCATTATCCGCCGACTAAAAAACAAGAGATAGGCTCGCTTAATAAAATAGGTTTTACGGCGCTGGCAGCAGCAAGTGTTATGAACCTGCTTAAGAAGCAAAGAGATGCGGTAGGAATGAGTATTTATGCAAATGAGTATGAATATTATGCGCCAGAAAAAGGTAGCGAGAGACATCACAATATGCTTCTAGATCAACTGACTAGAATAAGTAGTGAGAAACCTAGCGGGCAAACTACAGATACTTACAAATATCTGCACGAGATAGCAGAGAATATAAAACGCAGATCGCTTATTTTTCTCTTTACTGACATGTTTCAAAGCGATAGACATGAAAACGAACTCTTTGAAGCGCTTAGGCATTTAAAATATAACAAACATGATGTGGTACTTTTTCATACCTATGATAGTGCTACAGAGGTCAACTTTGATTTTTCTAACAAGCCTACACGATATACAGATGTAGAAACAGGAGAGCATATCAACCTGTATGCAGATAATGTTAGAGAAGATTATCAAAAAGCGATAAAAGAATATTTTGAAAAACTAAGAGTACGTTGTGGACAAAATAGAATCAAATACATGCCGGTAGATATTCAACAAAACTTTGATGTGGTTATGACTACCTTTTTATTAGAACGACAACTTTTTAAATAAAATTAACGCCTGACTTTTTTTAAAATCAGGCGTTATTATTTATGCTTATTTTAATAATGAATACTAGTTATCATCTGTCTTTACTTTTTCTATTTCACCGTTCTCATCATATTTGATTTTAGCTTCAGAACCGTCTTCATTTTCGATTTTTACTTTATCATCTTTTACTTCTACCTTATCACCGTTTTCGATCATCTCGTTAGCGGTTTCTTCCATAGTTTTTTCTTCTCTACAGCTGGTAAGTGCCACTGTAGTCATTAATAAAAGCGCTGATATTTTAAGGATGTTTTTCATGATGAATTATTTCTAGTTAAGATACTATAATCTTAAGGTCCACATCATAAAATCCTTATAAAATAAAAGCCTGTCAGGGACAGGCTTTACGTAACCAATTGAATTATGAAAAGAGTAAAGGGTTACTGCAAAGTAATTATTTAAAAGATTTAGGGAATCTAATAAACATCTCTCTTTGGTAACGCAAATTTAAACTTCACTTTAATAATAACTTAAACCTCTTTTTACAAATACCATTAATCTTTAAAAAGTAGAAAAACAGGTTGAATTACATTTTTATTAATTTTTCTACTTGTGTTTGATCTGCGGTTGTAATTTTTATAAAGTAAATACCTTGCTTTAAATCACTGACATTATAGATGTTTCCAGCACCTTTAAAAGTAGTAGTAAGCTGACCAGAGGTATTATAGACTTGTACTAATTGCGCTTCTTGAGACAGTTTAAAAGTACTTGCTGCTGGGTTAGGGTATAACCTTATAAGATCTTGAGAAAGAAATGAATCTTCATTACTTAATGGATCTTGTAATAGCTGTGTTGTAAAAAGTTTGTATTCTCCAGGTTGTAAATTAATCATCGCTGTAGTATTAGTAATGTTTACTGCTGTATTATTACTGAAGTAATCGTACCATGTGCCAGTTTGAGAGAAATTAGGATTTACGTTTTGAGCTGTTATACCAAAGTTAGCTACAACAACAGCATCAAATTGAGTGCCGTTAAGATTGATTCTCTTTACTACTCCAGATACATCCAGATCGTTATTAACAGAGTTAAATGTATCTGGATAAAGTGTCTTAAAGTTAATCATAGTGGCGGTTACATTATAAAGAGCCATACGGTTTGCGTCTGTATCATAACCTAGTGTCCATGGAATAGGCTTACGTCCTGTACGCCCATTAAGGTCTATGTCTTGTTCATAACCTAGTTCTCCAAATTGCCATAACATCTTAGGGCCTGGGATACTATATAACATGGCTGCGATAGCTTCTTGTCTTTCTAGAGCAATAGGTAATGTTCTTACGTCGTGGGATGAGTTTGCATTATTACCGAATTGTAGGTTTTTGTACATTAAGCGCTGTTCGTCATGACTTTCTGCATAAGCAACTAGATGCTGATCATTGAAATTACGAGAGCCAAAATAAGAACCACTAATATCTGCATTACTACCATAACCCATAGAATTCTGGTTGTACTGATCTGTCATTTTTCCCCATAGCATGAATCCAGCATTTGCAAGAGCAGTTTCTTCACTATTATCTGCTAGGTGTTCTAGTATCATGTAAACATCGTTACCGTTTGCATTCCATATGGTATTGCGGTAATCATTGAGAATGTCTACCCTAGACTGATCATAAGCGTTCCATGCACCTACATTTCCTAAAGTATTATTTTGAGTAAAACCTTTTGATAAGTCAAATCTGAAACCATCTATTTTATACTCGTCTATAAGAAACTGAAGAGTTTGCTTTACATAATCACGAGTAAAAGTACTCTCGTGATTCATGTCATAACCTACATTAAAATCATGACGCGCCGTAGGATTCATGTAAGGATTATTTACCGCTGGTCTAAAGTTAGCATCATCCCACCACATTTGACATAACGGACTTTGACTAAAAGCATGGTTATACACTACATCTATTATGATAGCAATTCCTTTTGAATGACATAAATCTACCAGTTCTTTAAACTTATCTGTAGTACCATATGTTTTATCTAGAGCACCATGAAATTTAGGATTATAACCCCAGCTGTCTGCTCCTTCAAACTCATTGATAGGCATTAATTCTATAGCATTAATTCCCAGTGTTTCTAGATAATCTATACGATCAATTACTTGCTGGTAACTGTCCTGCTCAGAAAAATCTCTTACTAGTAACTCATAGATAACTAAATTCTTTTTATCTGGTTTTGAGAAGTTAGTTACATTCCAATTATAAGGTGTTTTTTGATAGGTGTAAAGAGTAATATCTCCTGTAGTGTGGTTAGTAGGATAAGCTGGTAGGTTAGGATAATTTCCTGCCACGATAAATTGATCGCTTCCAGGGTCTAGAATAAGCTGGCTGTATGGGTCTGCTATTTTAATATCAAAATCTACCAGATATTGATACATAAACGCTGTGTTTGCGGTAAAAGCTGTAGCTGGTATGGTAACCCAAAAATAATCACCATCCTTATTCATTTGGTATGTCGTATCTAGATTCCAGTTGCTGAAACTACCTAATAGTATCACATCGTCTTTAAGTGGTGCGGCAAGTAAGAAGGTAACGCTACCATCGGCATTTTCATTAACTCCATTTTTTAAACCAGCTGGACGTGTTAGATTTTGTGTCGTACCAGGTACAAAAACACTAACAGTATCACTAGAAGAGTCTGTACCGCTAGATGCAGTTATAGTAATGTCATAAGAACCAGAGGCGCTAAATGTGAATGGATTACTTATAGTACTAGCTGTAGTAGTTGCTATACTAGTTGAGTTGACACTTAAATCTAAAGTTGCATTTTGAGAGCTATCACCTGTTATGGTGATGGTCTGGTTGAGGTTAAATACAGCACCATCTTGTGGAAAGGTGATCGATGTATTTAATCCTGGAGGAAAAACATTTAGATATATATCTGGAGAGGTTTGTGCTGTTGCCGCTGCATTTCTAACGACTAGCGATATTTCTGAAACGACATCTCCTGGCGCTACACTATAAAACTGATTTATACTCGTACCTAAATCTAGTGTGTAGATATCACCAGTACCGCTGTAGGTAAACTGTGGTGCACCATTATTATCGTTAAAAGTAGGTACTATAATATTTTGCCATCGTTGTCCATTTATAGTTACACCTGTATAGGCATATAGAGTTCCGGTTTCGTTTTCTAATGCTGTACCAGTAGCATCAAAGGTTAATATGACTTGATCTGTTTGAGTAGGTGTTGATGGAGTTGTTGTTACTTGCGCTTTCGCGAAAGCGAAACAAATAAAGGCCATCAAAGCCAGAGTATAGTTTTTCATAGCTTGAGTTTTAAGCAAAAAAAAGGCTGCGAACAGCCTTTTAATTTAAGATGAGTTTTATTTATTCTTGTGGGATAAGAAGGAAACTACCGTCTAGATCATTAAAGAAAATGTCATAAGTACCACCTTTTGCAACGATATTAGGATCGTTATTGTTAGTACCTTGTCCAGCATATGGAGATACATTATCACCCCAACTATCTGTCCAGTCATCGTTTGCTCTTATCTTTAATTCTCCAGCGATTAATACAATATCGCGACCTACCCACTGGTGTGGATCAAAAGAAGATTGTGTTAAATCTAGATCTGGTCCATTCCATCCATTAGGAGTAGACGGGCCTATAAGACCTATACTTGTGTATATAGTTGCTGTTGCAGCAGTAGTATTAGCTACCATACTGAAACTAGAAGTACCTTCTGAAGCATTAGTAACACCAGTAATGTCTATGGTAAAGTCGTAATATCCTGCAGTAGGAGCAACAAATGAAGCAGGATCGCTACCAGCGCCATCATTAACACCTACAGCACCATTTCTCTCACCATATTGTGGTTGCCACATTCCTAGAGTAGAAAGAATTTTAAATTCATCAGCATTAAAGAAACCTGTGTAATAATGCTTGTTTACATCTGTTACATCTACAAAAAGAGCAGGATTAGTCGCTCCATTACCATCTCCATTATTCCATCCAGGCTCTGTCGCAGCACCTACAAAATATAAGGGGCTAAAAGGGTAAGCTTCAAAAGCAGTGATTACTGCAGTTACTTCATTAGAAAAAATAGGATCTACCGCAGTTGCTGCTGTAGTTGCTTTTACTCTTAATTTAAAGTTAGTTGCTACACCAGGTTCTGCGCCTAAAGAAAGAGCGGCATCGTTAAGTGCATTATAAGTTACTGCCGTATTAGTTCCATTATTAGATCCTAATACTGCTGGTGCACTATAATCGCCAGTGTCTAGATCCATTTCTAATTGGTAATCTATCTGTACAGGTGTTTCTAATGAAACTCTGTTCCAAGAAAAGCGTTCTGCAAGATCTGGTCCATTAGTTTCGGTAACTTCAAAAGTATTTACGTCTGGTGATAAGGTAATCTCTCCAGATGTATTGGTATTAAGTGAAAATTCTTCACTGTCTGTATCATCACAAGAATTAAAACCTGCAATAGCTAAAAACGACAGCATTAATATAGAAAACTTTTTCATTTTTAAATTATTTATAAGATTAGTAACCAGTGTTTTGTGGTTGTAGGTTAGGATTTAAATTTAATTCTTGTGCAGGAATAGGAAGTATATTTCTAAATGCAGGTGTGGTCGTACCAGCTCTTACATTTCCTTTCCATGCCCAAACTTTTGAAGTAGTGAACTGTCCGAATCTTACTAGATCCTGACGTCTATGTGCTTCCCAGTGTAATTCTCTAGCTCTCTCGTCTAGTAAGTAATCAAGATCTATTTCACCAACAGTAATGTTTCCGCTAGTGTTTCCATAAGCTCTTTCTCTTATTTGATTCAAATAACCTTGAGCTGTTGTTAAATCACCACCAGATCCACCTCTTACTACAGCTTCTGCATACATAAGATAAGCATCTGATATACGGAAAATAGGGAAATCTATATCTACAAAGTCACCTACTGTATCACTACCTGCACTACCATCAACATTTACATTCTTGAATTTTTGAATGGCAAAACCATCTTTAAACTGACCTACATCATTGATTTCTTTTGTTTGCTCGTCAGTAAAGAATGTTTCTCTTGAATCTGCAGAGTTTTCTTCTCCTGGGAAAAGCTCTACAAACTGTCCTGTAGTTCTTATTCCACCCCAACCACCGTTGATACCGAATTCTGATGGATCCATGTTACCACCTACTGGAGCATGAGTTAAGTAAGTAGTACCACCAAATGTTTGCGTATTTAAACCATCAAAGTTAATCGTCCATATAAAACCATCTTCAGCTCCATTGCGATCGTTATCTGCCTGAAAACTGTATGCATATGGTACATTAGGAATGGTATAACCAGCACTGATTACTTTGTTTAATTGAGTGATAGCATCTGTATATCTAGATGTTCCTGTGTAAACCTCAGCGTTCATATAAATTTTTGAAAGTACCATCCATAGTGCTCCTTTATCAGCACGACCGTATTCATTCATACGAGCTTCTACCATATCGTCCTCGATAGCTAGTAATTCAGATTCTATAAATTCAAATAGCTCTGTTCTAGATTTTGCAAGTGGTAAAACTGCTGGATCTGAATTCTCATCGGTAAAAGGCATTTTACCAAAAAGGTCCATACCGTGATAATAAGAATAAGCTCTTAAGAATCTAGCTTCCGCACGATACTCTGCAACATCAGCTCTTACATCTGCAGGGATGTTGTATTCGTCTAGTTTTGCATCAGTACTTAAAGATAAGAATTCATTACATACTGCTATTTGATAATTAACACGAGAGAACATGGCATTTATAAATTCATTACCGTCTGTCCATACATGACCGTGTAAATCTTTTATAGTACCGTCATTCCAGGCTATAATAGCCTCGTCAGTGGTAAGTTCTTGCATGTTCCAGTATAATCTCAGGTAGTTAGAAAAACCACCGTCTATACCAGAGATGTCTGCATCTCCATCTCCACCAGACTGTCCACCTAGAGCAAGACCAGCATATGCCTTTGCAATAATACCACGATAGGTCGCAGGGTCTTGAAATAACTCAGCTTCTGTAACTCGGTTATCTCTTGGTTCTACAGTAAGGGCATCCTCACATGCAGTAAAAACAAGCATTCCAAGGAACAAAAAGATAATTGATTTGTACATTTTCATAGTGTTGCTTTTTAAAATTTAAATCCTAATCCAAAGATTAGACCTCTATTACGAGGGAATAGGTTATTATCGATACCACCAAATACTTCTGGATCAGTACCATCATAATCAGTGATAGTTAATAAGTTAGTTCCTGTAATAGAAGCTCTTATATCTACGTTTTCACCTGGGAAATTATATCCTAAGGAGACGTTATCTAATTTGACAAAGTCAGCTTTTTGTATATAATAGTCAGACTGTAGTCTTTGTTGAGAAAAATTAGTATTTAAAATATCTACAGTTGAATTTACATATATAGGAGTTTGCGTGTTAGTAGGGAAGATACTTCCATAACTAGCAGAATTAGAGTCTACGTTATTATAGTTGTAACCACCAGCAGCACCTCTAAATGTGAAGCTAAAATCAAGATTCTTATAATTAAAATTAGAAGTTAAACCGAAGTAAACATCGTGATTTGCTTTTTTGTACCTTACTCTATCTGCGTCATTAATAATGTTATCACCATTAGTATCTACGTACACACCATCTAATGGATTACCATCCTGATCATATACCTGACGGAAAACATGAAAAGAGGTAGGGTCAGATCCTACAGCCCATTCTTGAATCGTATTTCCTGTACCACCAGATATTCCTCCTACAGGAACAGGTGCGTTATCTGCACCAGCTAGGTCTGTAATTTCTATTTCTTGAACAGTCGCATTTGCAGACAGTGTCCAGTTCATATTTTCTGTTTGAATTATTTTTCCTGAAATACTAGTTTCAATACCTCTACTCAAAGTAGAACCTGCATTTTGAAAACTACCATTTTCTAATCCACCTGCTGGAAGTGGACCGAATAATAATAAATCTTTAGTCTCTCTATAAAAACCATCTACACTACCAGTAATACGGTCATCAAAGAATCCTATGTCGATACCAGCATTCCATTGGTCTGTAGTTTCCCATTTAAGATCTATGGATCCTTCTGGACGTATAGTGGTTACAAATTGATCACCGAATTGTACAGCAGCTTGTGGCTGTCCAGGAGTGAAAACAGATAAGTATGCAAATGATGCGTCTATATCTTGCTGTCCTGTCTGACCGAAACCACCACGTAGTTTTAACTGTGATAAGAATCCACTGTTTTGTACAAAGTCAGTGTTGGTAAGTTTTAAAGCAGCACTTGCTCCATAGAAGTTAGCCCATCTATTTTCTTCAGAAAATCTTGAACTACCATTACGAGATGCACTAGCAGATAAAACCACTAAATCTTTAATATCAAAAGAAGCTCTTGCAAATGCAGTTACTAATGCAGAGTCATCTATAGCAATAGGATTTTCTTGAAGTTCGTTGTTTACTGTAGAACGACTTGTGCTTTGACGTGTGAAATCTTGAAAACTACCTCCTAGAGTAAGATCCATGTCAGTGTCTAGAGATTCTAAAGTTCTTTTGTATTCAAAACGACCATCTAATAGTTGGTTTCTTCTGAATCCTTCACCAAAGCTTCTGTTGTTTCCACGAGCCCCAGCACCAGAGTTAAAATCTCTAATCGTGTACTCATCAAACTCATTATAATCGATACCAGCGTTACCAGTAAATTTTAAACCAGGCACTTGTCTTATATTATAGGCAGCGTTAAGATTTAATCTCGCTTGCTTGTTATCGAGTTGAGAATCTAAACTATTTAACAATCCTAGTGGGTTGCGAGGTGCATTACCTTCTGGTCCAGTCGAGTTAGTGTACTCGAAGAAACCGCCGAATTCTCCTGTATTATTAAATATAGATTGTGTAGGATCAAAAACAACTGCTGCCCCTACAGCACCTTCATCTGCTCTTCTTAATTCTTCTTGAGCTAGTTGAGAAGTAAAGTTTAATTTTAAATCTCCTTTTAAGAAGTTTTGTCTTACGTTAAGACCTAAAGTAGCTCTTTCATAACCAGATCTTAATAAGGTACCATTCTCGTTAGTGTACCCTAGAGATGCTCTAATAGAAGTTGCTTCATATCCTTTTTCTACGGTAAGATTGTGAATAGCTCTTGTTCCGTTTTGATAAATTTCATTTTGCCAGTCTGTATTAGCATCTCCTAATACTGCAGGGTCTCTACCTTGATCAACAACTAGTTGTCTAAATTCATCTGCATTTAATACATGAGCATAATCTTGAACTTGATTTACAGCAAACTGTACATCATACCCTATTTTGAGATCACTATTAAGTTTAGCTTTTTTAGTCGTAATTAAAACAACACCGTTAGATGCACGGTTACCATAAATAGCAGTAGCACTGGCATCTTTAAGAATAGTAAAGGATTCAATGTCTGCTGGGTTAATAGTATTTAGACTAGCGTTGCGTTGATCTAGGGGTACACCATCTACTACATAAAGAGCATCTTGATTACCACCTAGTGTAGAACCTGGACGTACTCTAATAACAGGTCCATCACCTGGACGACCAGAAGCTGCTGTAACTTGTACACCGGCTACTTTACCAGATATTAACTGACCTGGTGAGGTGATCGCACCTTTGTTAAATTCTTCTGCTTTTACAGTAGTTTGTGCTGCGGTAACGTTTGCTTTTTTAGTGCTACCATATCCTATAAGAACGATGGTGTCTAATTCTGATGGGTTCTCTGCTAGCGTTATGTTGATAGAAGTCTGTCCATTTAAAGGAATCTCTTGTGTCATATAACCTATAAAAGAAAATACGATTACGGCATCACTAGGTACATTATTTAAAGTGTACTTTCCATCAAAGTCTGTCGATGTACCATTTGATGTGCCTTTTACAGATACAGTTGCTCCTAAGGCTGGTAGGCCGTTAGATTCCAGTACTGTACCAGTAATGACACTTTGCGCAAATGCAAAAAATGGTAGTAAAATTAACAGTAAAACTGTTTGTAATTTCTGATTCATTTTTCTGATTTAGTTAAAAATTAATGATGTCTTCTTCTCACACGACGGCTAAATTATGTAAACTAAATGTTATGAAAACGTTTTCGTAACAACATTCTACGAAAACGTTTTCGGTAATCGTTATTATATATTTATAGTATCTTCACTTTCGCGAAAGCGAAACGGATAATAACTCCTAATCTAAGTTATAATGGCTCAAAAAATCACATTAAAAAAAATTTCTAAAGACTTAAATGTATCTGTATCAACAGTTTCAAAAGCTCTAAGAGATTCCCATGAGATAAGTGCAGAGACTAGGGATAGGATTAAAGATTATGCTAAGAAATTTAACTACAAACCTAACAGTATCGCGCTAAGCCTAAAGAATCAAAAAACTAAAAAAATAGGAATTATCATTCCAGAAATAGTGCATCATTTCTTTGCAACTGTCATTTCGGGAGTAGAGCGTGTGGCAAATCAAAAAGGTTATCAGGTCATCATTACCTTATCTGGTGAGAGCTTTGATAAAGAAGTAGTGAATATGGAAATGCTCGCTAATGGCAGTATAGACGGCTTTATTATGAGCCTTTCTAAAGAAACGATGGAGAAACAAGATTTTCACCATTTACGAGAAGTGACTAATCAGGGTATGCCTATTGTTATGTTCGACCGTGTGTGTAATGATATACCATGTGATAAGGTAATTATAGACGACGTTGCTGCAGGACATGAAGCTACTGAGTTTTTACTTAGAAAAGGAAGAAATAAGCTAGGTATTATAAGTACGGTAGACTATGTAAATGTAGGTAGATTACGTTCTCAAGGTTTTAAAGAAGCGTTGCAACAGCGCGGTTTTGAAGTAGAAGACCATCAGTTTTTAAAGATAGAAGATATTGATAAATGCGAGGGTGCGATAGAAGATTTTATATTAAAAAATGATTTTGACTCGCTAGTCGCGGTAAATGAATTGTTTGCAGTTACAGCTAGTAAAGCGTTACAAAAAGCAGGTAAGAAAATCCCTGAAGATGTTGCTATTGTAGCATTTACAGATGGTATGTTGTCTAAATATGCCAGTCCTACATTAACTACTATTGGACAAAAAGGTGAAGAAATGGGAGGTATTGCTGCTGCAAAATTGATAGAAAAATTAGAATCAAAGCATCATGAGAACGAAAGTTACGAAACCGTTATCGTAAAAACTTCTCTGGTAGAGAGAGAATCTACACCTTAATTATATAAATTTACAACCATGTTGAGAGGTAGACTTTTAACATAGAATCGAAACTTATCTTCTTCACACACAATAAGTTTTGATAAGTCATAAGGCTTGTCGTCATTAAAAAAAAGATAACGATATGCAAAAACCTAAGTTAGGTTTCTGGGATATTTGGAACATGAGTTTTGGATTTCTCGGTATTCAGTTTGGTTTCGCCCTTCAAGGCGGATTCATGTCACGTATTTTTCAAACACTAGGAGCAGTAAAGGATGAAATCCCACTACTGTGGATAGCCGCACCATTAACAGGGCTGCTAGTACAACCCATTATAGGTTTCTTGAGTGATAAAACCTGGTCTTCTAGATTAGGTAGAAGAAGACCTTATTTTCTAGTAGGTGCTATTCTTAGCTCTATTGCTTTATTTTTTGTCCCATACTCATCTGCATTATGGATGGCAGCAGGTTTTTTATGGATACTAGATGCGTCCATTAATATTTCTATGGAACCATTTAGAGCGCTGGTTGCAGATAAGTTGCCAGATTCTCAACGATCCTATGGTTTTGTAATGCAAACTCTTATAATAGGTATCGGTACATTTATCGCTAGTTCACTACCTGCATTAGTATCGATGTTAGGTGTCTCTGACGAGGCTCCTGCTGGAGTAATACCGCCATCTGTTAAAGTTGCATTTGCAATAGGAGCTTTTGTTTTTTTAATAACGATTTTATGGACGGTTTTTAAAACAAAAGAATACTCGCCACAAGAGATGGAAAAGTACAATGGTGAGATAGAAGATGATGACACAGGGATGATGGAAAGTATTTCAAAATCTTATTCTCTCATACCACCTACCATGATTAAACTAGGTGTGGTACAGTTCTTCTCATGGTTTGCCTTTTTTACTATGTGGAGCCTAGCAACACCAGCATTAACAGAGTCCGTTTTTGAAGCGCCAGCACCTATTGCTAGTATGTTTGATATGTCAGACGCCATGCAGTCGGCTGCATTTGACACACAAAATACCGCATATCAAAAAGCGGCAAATAGCGTGGGTGGTTATATGGGGGTTTATGGACTTTCTTCTATGGTATTTGCTTTACTACTTACCTTATATACTTCTCGTAGAAGAATTAATAGAAAATACGTTCACATGACATGTCTTATCGCTGGTGGATTAGGATTTTTAATGATGAATTATATCACAGACCCTGCAATGTTAATTTTATCGTTCACATTAATAGGTGTCGCATGGGGTAGTATTTTATCCATGCCCTATGCGATGTTGTCTAGTAGTGTTAATCCTAAACAGATGGGATTAATGATGGGTATCTTTAATATGTTTATTGTAATTCCTCAAATCATAGCCGCTTTAGGAGGTGTTAATTGGACCTCTAGTTTATTAGGAGATGGCGCCATACATGCTATGACAGTTGCTGGTATAGCACTAGTTCTAGCAGGTCTTAGTAATTTCTTAATAACCGATAAAAAAGCTATCACCTACCAAATTCAAGAATCAGATGATTAAAAAAGCATTCATATTTGACCTAGATGGTGTAATTGTAGACACTGCAAAGTTTCACTTTATCGCATGGCAACGTCTTGCGGCATCTCTAGATATCAATTTTACAGAAGAAGAAAACGAACAACTCAAAGGGGTTTCTAGAGTAAACTCCTTAAAGAAAATTCTAGAATGGGGAAATAAAGAAATCTCTCCAGATGTTTTTCAAGCAAAAATGGATCAGAAAAACACGGAATATCTAGACCTTATAAGAACCTTAGATACTTCAGACATAATGCCTGGTGTGCATGATTTTCTTTTAGAATTAAAGAAACAAGATCAGCCCATAGCTTTAGGTAGTGCGAGTAAAAATGCCCGACCTATCTTAAAGAAACTAGGTATCCATGACCTATTTGAGGTAATAGTAGACGGAACAAATGTTACTAAGGCAAAACCAGATCCAGAGGTCTTTTTAAGCGCTTGCAATCAATTAGGCTATGCAGCACAAGAAAGTATCGTTTTTGAGGACAGTGTTGCAGGAGTACAGGCAGCAAATACAGCAGGAATGATTTCTATAGGATTAGGAGAGCCATCCATATTAAACGAGGCAGACGAAGTCTTTGCACACTTTACCGACATGCCACAAGATTATATCAACACATTATTAAGTAAGAAAAAATGAATCAAGAATATATCATACCAAATGCGTGGTCTATAATTGAAGAAGGATGGAAGCCGTCTCAAGTAGAATCTAGTGAAAGCCTTTTTTCCATCGGTAACGGTGCAATGGGGCAACGAGCAAATTTTGAAGAAAAATATACAGGCGCTACTTTTCAAGGTAGTTATGTCGCAGGAGTTTATTATCCAGATAAAACCAGAGTAGGTTGGTGGAAAAATGGCTATCCAGAATATTTTGCAAAAGTACTTAACGCTCCTAATTTTATAGGGATTGATGTCTTTATAGATGGAGAAGAATTAGACCTAGCTACAGTTCAAGAAGTGACAGATTACCGTCGCGAATTGAACATGAAAGAAGGATGGTACGAACGTTCCTTTACAGCACACCTGTCTCAAGAAAAAGCGATAAATGTAGTTGCAAGAAGGTTCATGAGTCTAGAAATAGATGAGCTAGCCGTTATTAACTATCAAGTAACTGCTGTAAAAGGAGCTATTAGAATCTCTTTCCAGCCTTATATAGATGCGGGAATAACTAATGAAGATACTAATTGGGACGACGCATTCTGGGAAGTAGAAGAACTAGTTTCAGAAGAGCATCAGGCACTCGTGTTAAGTCGTACTAATAAGACTAATTTCTATGTAGGTACCTTCATGCAGTCAGAGTTGATTAAGAATGGAGAGCATGTCCAGTATGCAGAGCATTTTGATAAAAATGATACCATCATACGTCATAAGGCAGCTTGTGATATCGCTCAAGGCGAAAGCGTAACTCTAAGAAAGTATGCCGGTTATACTTCTAGCCTTAATCATGAGCATTTTGAACTTTTTCCTGCTGCAAAATCAGTTTTACAGAAAGCAACAGAGCTAGGTTATGAAAGTTTGCTTAAATTGCAGGCAGATTCATGGGCGCAAATTTGGGCCATGGCAGATATTACTATAGACGGTGATCTCAAAGCACAGCAAGGGATACGTTTTAATATCTTCCAGTTGAATCAAACATACTTAGGTAAGGATTCTCGTCTTAACATAGGTCCTAAAGGATTTACAGGAGAGAAATATGGAGGTTCTACCTATTGGGATACAGAAGCTTATTGTATTCCATTCTACATGGCTACCAAAGATCAACAGGTAGCACGTAATTTATTAAGATATAGATATGAGCAGCTAGACAAGGCCGTTGAAAATGCTGGGAAACTCGGATTTTCTTCTGGAGCTGCTCTATATCCTATGGTTACCATGAATGGAGAAGAATCTCACAACGAGTGGGAAATCACCTTTGAAGAAATACACCGCAACGGTGCGATGGTTTTTGCCATTTATAACTACGTTAGATATACAGGAGATTACAGCTACATTCCAGAAATGGGACTTGAAGTGATGATTGCTATCGCAAAATTCTGGCATCAACGTGCAACTTATTCTCATCGAGCAAATAAATACATGATTCTAGGTGTAACTGGTCCTAACGAGTATGAGAATAACGTTAATAACAATTGGTATACGAACTACCTAGCAAAATGGTGTATCAACTATACTGTTGATAATATCAATAAAGT
Source organism: Nonlabens sp. Asnod3-A02 (assembly GCF_045063755.1). Lineage (NCBI taxonomy): Bacteria > Pseudomonadati > Bacteroidota > Flavobacteriia > Flavobacteriales > Flavobacteriaceae > Nonlabens > Nonlabens sp. Asnod3-A02. Next base: position 142,989 of record NZ_JBEFOC010000008.1, on the reverse strand, counting down.
AAAAGATGGTCATAAGTCAGATTACGATAGAATTATTGCAAAAACTAATCTTACAGATAGCGAGATCACCGCATGGCTGGACGTTGCAAATAATATGTACGAGCCATTTGATGAAGAACTAGGCATTTATTTACAACAAGATGGATTCTTAGATAAGGAAATCATTCCAGTAAATGATCTCTCTCCAATTCACAGACCTATCAACCAGAAATGGTCTTGGGACCGTATTCTAAGAAGTTGTTACATTAAACAAGCAGACGTACTTCAAGGTTTCTATTTTTTTGAAGATCATTTTACAAAAGAACAATTAGAAAAGCATTTTGACTTTTACGAGCCGTTAACGGTTCATGAAAGCTCACTTTCTCCATGTGTTCACAGTATACAGGCAGCAAAGTTAGATCGCATGGATCAGGCTTATGAGTTTTATTTAAGAACATCAAGACTAGATCTAGACGACTATAATAAAGAAGTTGAAGAAGGTTGCCACATTACGAGTATGGCAGGAACATGGATGAGTATTGTAGAAGGTTTCGGTGGTCTTCAAATCATTGCAAACAAGCCTAGTTTTACAACCAAACTTCCCGAACAATGGAATGGTTTCAGTTTTAAAATCAACTTTAGAAATCAGATTCTCGACGTACAAGTAACTAAAACTGGTGCACAAGTAACTCTAGAAGGCAAACATGCCCAAGATATTATACTTAATGGCGAGCACATTACTTTACAGCCTCAAATGGTAAATGCCTAGGCTATGAAGCTCGTATGCTAATAAAAAAACCATCAAATCTCACAGGTTTTCAAAACCTGTGAGGTAAGTTATATCGAGTTATTAGTTTTAAGTTTCCCCTTGAGGGAAATGATCGCAGGACAAAGGGTGTTTGCGCATGAGTGAAAACATATTGATAAATTACCGCCAAACCTTTAGGATTTGAATAAGATAATAATCTCGAGCAAAGCGATTCCATGAAAACTTTCCCCTTTGGGGAAATGCCGCAGGCAATGGGGCTAGCGATGCAATAAATAATAAATAAAGTGAAATGAAAAAACTACTAATCCTACTCATCGCAATTCTTATTATAAGTTGCGATAATAACGATAAAGAAAATACTACTCTAGATACTAGAACTAGTGTTATTGAGGTGATGACAACGCCTATTTATAAAAATGTAGGAAGTAATAAATTTTTAATTTCCGATTACGTTTTAGATGTTGAATCTATTGATAGTATCACTTTAGGAAAAGGATGTTATAAAAAAGATTTAGGTAGTAACAATGATATTAAAATTCCTGGAAAACTAGACGACTCCTATTATTTTGGACTGAATGACAAAGCTCCTTTCGTTACTAATATTACTTTATGGATCGATGGGATTAGGAACGATATTCCAGTTTATAAAACTCCACAAGGTCAGTTTTCATTGCCTTACGTTAATAGAACTAAGAATAAACCTAAGAAAGTTCAAATTAAAGGAAGCTTTACAAATTGGGCAACCATAGATTTAGAAGATAACAATGGTGTCTGGATACATACGGCTGCACTTCCAGCTGGGAAACATCAATATATTTTTGTTTTGGATGGTGTCGAAGAAAAGTTGACTGAAAACGACGAGATGTTCATTAGTAATAATCAAGGAGGCTTTAATCGTTATATTGATAATTCTTTGTCAACAAATACAAAGCTATCCTACGATAAAATCCTCGACAAAGGATTCACCTTTAAAACATCGGGAAGTTTAGAAAACGTAGTTGTTCTTTATGAAAACCAACTTGTAGAAGCTGTAAAAAGCAAAAATGATAATACCTACACGGTAAACCTACCAGAAAAAGATTTTTCAAATCGCATTTCAAAAACACAACTCGTTAGAGTTTTTGCTAGTGATAAAAATGGTCGTACTAACGATTTATTGATTCCGGTACAAAATGGTCAGGTGGTAGAAGACCCATCGCAACTTGCTAGAAATGATTTTCATAATCAGGTGTTGTACTTTATGATGGTAGATCGTTTTCTTGATGGAGATAAAAGCAATACAAAACCTGTGAACGATCCAGAAATTTTACCTAAAGCCAATTATATGGGTGGTGATCTAGCAGGTGTTTTGGCAAAGTTAAAAGACGGTTATTTTGAAGAATTAGGAATCAACACGGTATGGTTGTCGCCTATTACTCAAAATCCAGAAGGTGCTTATGGCTTGTGGCCAGAGCCTAAAACTAAATTTAGCGGTTATCATGGTTACTGGCCTATTTCTAATACTAAAGTAGATTACAGATTTGGCGATGAGAAGGTCTTAAAAGAAATCATTGAAGAGGCTCATAATCGCGATATGAACGTGATTCTAGATTATGTAGCAAACCACGTTCATGAAGAGCACCCTTTATATAAAGAACATCCAGAATGGACAACAGATTTGTATCTAGAAGACGGTAGTTTAAATACAGAGCGATGGGACGACCACAGGTTAACCACTTGGTTTGACACATTTTTGCCTACTCTAGATTTTTCAAAGCCAGAAGTAGTAGAAAAAATGACCGATAGCGCATTGTATTGGGTTACCGAGTACAAACTAGACGGTTTCCGTCATGACGCGACTAAGCATGTGCCAGAAGAATACTGGAGGACACTGACTCAAAAAGTACGCAATAATACGGACAGACCTATTTACCAGATAGGAGAAACTTATGGTTCTTATGACCTGATAAGAAGCTATGTGAGTACAGGAATGTTAGACGCACAGTTTGATTTTAATCAGTATGATGCTGCTGTTTCCGCTTTTGCAGTAGCGGATGGAAGCTACTCAAACCTCACCGAAACCCTTAAAAAAGGTCTAGAATACTACGGTCACCATCACTTAATGGGTAATATATCAGGAAACCAAGATCGTGCAAGATTTATAAGCTATGCAAGTGGCGATGTGAAATTTGATGAAGACGCAAAGAAAGCCGGTTGGACTCGTGAAATAGTTATGAGTGATTCTACCGCATTTGATAGACTAGGTATGTTGCAGGCGTTTAACATGACCATGCCAGGTGTGCCGGTTATATACTATGGTGATGAGTACGGTTCTATAGGGGCAAACGACCCTGATAATCGCAGGATGATGAAGTTTAATGGCCTTTCTAGTAGGGAGCAAAACTTACGTAAATTAGTTCAGGAATTAGTTCATCTACGTCGCAACTCTATGTCGTTACTTTATGGTACTACACAGGTTGTTATGGAAGAAAATGGCCTGTTGGGTATAGAACGTCATTACTTTAACGAGAGTACAAAGGTGTTTTTTAATGAGAATTCTTTGATACTTAATGTGGGTTTAAATAATGCACGCTTTCGCGAAAGCGGAACAGCAATAAATGCCATTGTAACAGATAAGAATATTCAGATACCACCAGGTAACTTTGTGATTTTACAAATGAAAAATGATCAAAATAAAGATTTTAAATAAGATATAGAACTCCTACATTTGATACCTGAGCATAATATTAGGAAAACCAACTATTAATAAAGTACTAGCTTAATGAAAAAATATATTTTAGGATTACTTGCCATCACGGCATTATTTGCCTGTAAGGAAGAAGTGAAAGAAGAAACAGTTGTAGAAGAAGTTGAGGTTAAAAAATACTCACCTATACAGGATAAAGACTTAGAAAATGCAGTGATATATGAAGCAAACATAAGACAGTATTCTCCAGAAGGGACTTTTAATGAATTTACTAAAGATATTCCAGAACTTAAGGAACTAGGTGTTAAGGTAATCTGGTTGATGCCTGTTTTTCCTATTTCAGAAAAGAATAGAAAAGCAAAAGCTGACTTAATGGTAGAGGATATTAAGGACCCTAAAGAAAGAGAGAAGTATTTAGGTAGTTACTATGCGGTAGCAGACTATGAAGAAGTAAATCCAGATTTAGGAACGCCTGATGATTTAAAGAATCTTATAAAAACAGCACATGATAATGGTATGTATGTGATCCTGGACTGGGTTGCAAACCATACAGGATGGGATAATAGATGGATTAAAGAATATCCAGACTTTTTCACCAAGGATAAAAATGGTAAAATGATGCATCCAGAAGGTACCGACTGGACAGACACTGCAGATCTTAATTATAGTAATAAAGATATGTGGACGTATATGACACAAGCTATGGAGTCATGGATAGAAAGATATGACGTAGATGGTTTTAGATGTGATGTGGCTCATGAAGTGCCTACTGAATTTTGGAATTATGCGACTAAAGAATTAGAAGACCGCAAACCCTTATTTATGCTAGCAGAAAGTGAAAAGAAAGATCTTTTTAAAGAAGCATTTGATATGGGGTATAATTGGGAAGGGCATCATTTAATGAATGAACTGACTAAGGGTGACTTTGATGTTAAGGAATGGGATAATTACATGGAACGTAATGAGAAAAATTATGAGAAGGATGATATCTTAATGAATTTCATAACAAATCATGATGAGAATTCATGGAATGGATCTGTAAAAGAAAGAATGGGATCAAAGGCAAATACCATGCTTACATTTAGTTACATGATACCTGGTATGCCATTAATTTATTCTGGTCAGGAGTATGGTATGGATTACAGATTAAAGTTTTTTGAAAAAGATACTATCCCTAAAACTAAAGGGGAGACTTGGGATCTTATGAAAAAACTAGGTGAGTTAAAAAACAACAATGCCGCACTTAATGGTGGTAAAAACCCTGCTAGTTATACCAGACTAGAAACAAGTAATGATAATAGTATTTATGCTATTAAGAGAGAAAAAAATGGAGATGTTATTTATTACATTGTAAATTTATCTACAGAGAGAGAAAAAGTAAAAGTAAAAGGCTTGTCAGGTAGAATAACTGATGCGATACGTGGTGGTAGTGTTGATTTTAATGAAGGTGACTTTCTTGATTTTCCACCGTATGGATATCGTATTTTTACTGTAGAAAAATAATACGGTTTTCAACAAAAATGTAAAAAAGGCTTCTCATTAGGGAAGCCTTTTTTTATGATATCTGGTGTCAGTTATAGAATTAAGAGTAGTATGCCATGAAGTTACTTATGTGATTATTCACTTTGCTTTTTATCTGAATTTTTAGAATTCATGTATGCTAATATGTATCAAAAAGTAAAAAGTGAAACTTTCGTGACAATTTTATTGTAATTATGCAAATATCATAGAGTAATTGTCATTTTGTAAAACCTGAAGAGGGAAGCTTTACGTATGTAATGCCGTAGTTTCTATTCCATGAATGCGAGCTTATTTTGAATGATAAAAATGTAACGGTTAAAATTAAAAATTGATTTTTAAGAAATCTTCTCATACTGCTATTCTAGTCTTTGCCGCTTCTGGTAAGAAAGATGCGTGGCGTAAAGGTATTAAAGGCGGTGATGTGCTTTTTGATACACTTACAGATCAAACGGTTGCTCTAGCGAGTAAAACTGGTTTACCATATTTTGTACATACAGAAAAGCAACAAAAGGGATCTGATTTTGGTTCTAGGCTAAGTAATTCTATTCAGGCAGTTTTTGAGCAAGGATATGATAATGTAATAGCCATAGGTAATGACACGCCGCATTTAAAATTATCACATTTTAAACAGGCTATTGGTAACCTAGAACAAGGGGTTGCTACAATAGGTCCTTCCCAAGATGGTGGTTTTTATCTTCTAGGAATTAATAAAGCTACTTTTTTAAAGGTAGAAAATAAAGAAAATAAAGAATCTAGCTTTTCTAAGTTACCTTGGAAAACGTCTCGATTAACTAATTCTCTTACAGATAGTTTTAGTAACGGTCTAGTTTTATATAAAATGCTAGATAAGTTAATAGATCTGGATGCAAGTGTAGATTTAAGGGCGATTTTAGATTACTCATTATCTTTAAATGAAATAATACTTCAACTCATTTTATTATTAGTTGAGAGCGATAAAAGTATAGCGTCTAATAGTAGTGTCCTTTACTTAATTAAGGATGCTGATGTTTATTATAACAAGGGATCTCCTTGTTGTTAATGTCTATATGTATTTATAAGCGCGTGATTTAGAAAATAAATTTGCGTGCATTTTTATCACTTTACTTTTATTAAATGAAACAATTATCCTTTTGGGTAATGCTACTTATGTGCATTACCGCATTCTCTCAAGATCTAACAGTTACCGTAACTGATTTCTCTACTTTTCAAGGTTTACCTGAAATTAAGGTTACTTTAATTAATAGCTCTAGAAATATTTCTATGGAGCAAACGACTGATGCCTCAGGAAAAATAACTTTTAAATCTTTACCTACCATCAATGGTTATGTGGTAAAATTTGAAGGTAACGACCAGTATGAATCTGCAGAAAGTTCTGTTATTAACATACGTTCTAATGAGAACCCATCTGTTGTATTAAGCATTCTCTCAAAAAACGATGATAATACTCTAGATATTGTTGTTATTAACTCGCAGACTAGTAACCGTATTAACCGTCGTGATGCTGAGGTTTCCTTTGAACTAGAAGCTGCCGAAATTCAAGAAATACCTGTAGAAGGTCGTGATATCACTAGAGTTCTATACCGTCTACCTAACGTTACACAAGCAACAGGTTTCTTTCCAGAAGCGCCTAATGTAAGTGTAAATGGAGCAAACCCATTATTCACATCATATACTATTGATGGTATGGATAATAATGAACGATTTTTAGGAGGACAGAGATTTGCGATTCCTTCTGGTTTTGTAAATGACATTACTGTTTTTACTAATAATTATAGTGCAGAGCAAGGTCTAACAGAAAATGGTGTTATAGACGTTACTACAAAGTCAGGTACCAATAAATTAACAGGAGAAGCCTTTTTTATCACACGACCAGGTCCTAGTATAGATGGTACTAGTCAGTTTGCACAAAGAGATTTATCTGGTAATCAGGTTAAAGATGGATTTGCTAGATATCAAGCAGGTGTAGGAGTAGGTGGTGCTTTAGTAAAAGATAAAACCTTTTATTATTTGAACATAGAACATACTACAGATGTAAAAGATAATTTATTAACGTCTCCACAATTAGGTGTTGCAGAAACTGTTGAAGGAACAAATACCTTTAATTATCTATCTGCAAAAATTGATCATAAATGGTCAGATAACTTCCGTAGTTCATTGAGAGCAAATGTAGGTTTTGTGGATATAGAACGTCAGGGTGGTGGACTAGATGGTGGTGCGTTATTTCCTAGTGCAGGAGATACGCAAGAAAGAAACTCTATCAACATCGCTTTAAAGAACAGTTATAATATAGGAGATGTATTTGCCGAATCTAACATTCAGTACTCTCGTTTTAGATGGAATTATTCTCAAGCAAATAACTTTGGTAGTCCTCAAGTAACGGTAAGAAATCCAGCAGATGAAACCATAGCTATTATTGGTAACCCAGGTTATATTTTTGACGCTTTAGAAAACACAGTTCAATTTCAACAGAAATTTAAATACTACTTAGATAACCACTCTCTTAAAGCAGGATTAAACTACATACGTGGAGATCATGAATTATTAGGTGGTGGTAATCCATCAGGTAATTATACGGTAGATTTAACTCAAGCTCAATTAGATGCATTAAGAGCAAGAAATCTAGGTGGCGCTCTTAATATTAACGACCTACCATCTGACGTAGAAGTGACTAACTATGGTGTAGAATTAAGACCAGCACAGTACGGTACCGACCAGTCTATTTATTCTGTTTATGCAGAAGATCTTTGGTCAGTTTCAGATCGTTTAAACGTGACACTAGGTTTGCGTTATGATTATGATAACCTTTCTAAAGGTGGTAGTGACGAAGGTGATAAAAACAACTTTGCACCTCGATTAAATTTAAACTATAAACTGACAGAGAAAAGTAGTCTACGTGGTGGATATGCTGTTTCTTATGGTAAAATACCATATGCAGTATATAGTGATGCTTTACAACAAAACACAACTAGTGAAGATTATCAAGCGCAAATTCAGGAATTTGTAGATTTAGGAATACTTCCTTCAGACACTAACATTGATAGAGTAACCTTTGATGGTAACCTTACTGCAAATGTAGCAGGAGTATCTTACCTTAATGGACCTACTGCAGCATCTTTACAAGATCAACGTGAAGGTGTTTTCTCAAATGAGAGACGTATTCTTAATCCTAATGGGTATGATAATCCATACTCACACCAGTTTGCTATTGGATATCAAGTACAGGTAGAAGAAGATAAACTGTTCTTTGTAGATTTAATTCACAATAGAGGTGAAGATCTTTTAAGATTAAGAAACTTAAATGCCGCTGCAGAATATACGGTGGATCCTGATAACGTAGTAGTAAGAACACAAGCAGAGGCTGATGCTACACGACCTATTCCTATTTCTAATAACAGTGCCGTAATAGACGGGCAGACTAGAACTGGTGTTGCTAGAAGTGTTGTTATTACAGAAAATGGTGGTAAATCTCGCTATTATGCTGCTAGTTTTAATCTTCAAAAATCTAGAGGTGACGATAATTATTCTTACCGTGTTAACTATACACTAGCTAGTTTAAAAAACGATACAGAAGATATTAACTTCCGTGCACAAGATGGTAATAACTATGGAGATGAATATGGAGCATCTATCAATGATAGAAGACATAACATAAACAGTATCTTCAATTATTATCCACTAGAAGGAACGACTATTACAGTTGCAAACATCCTGCAAAGTGGACAGCCTATTAACCGTATTCCAGATGCTTTGCTATATGGAACAACAGATTTAAATGGTGATGGTAGCGGTTTTGGAGACGCATACCAGGGTAACAGTGATCGTTCTCCAGGAGAAGCACGTAATAGTGACCGACTTCCATGGTCGGTTAACTTTGACTTAGGTATACAGCACCAGTTTAAAATTAATGGGGATAAAAAACTAGAACTAAGAGCAGATATCTTTAATGTTTTTAACGTAGAGAATTTGAGTGGATATAGTAACAACGCAACACAGTCTAATCAAATTCAGGCAGGTCCTGCTTCTAGTGGCCGTTTTGTCCAGCGCAACGCAGGTCCACCTAGACAGTTTCAATTTGGTGTTAGATATTTGTTTTAGATATTTGAAAAGTTCCGCTTTCGCGAAAGGGGAACTTTTATCAAGCTTAATATAAGATGTAAAGAATCTATGAAAAAAGTACATATTTACCTTATCCTAATCACAGCGGTTTTAATAACCGCTTGTGGTGGTAAGGAAAAGGAAGAAAATTCTATAGATCTAACTAGTGCTAGCTGGGAAGAAATAGAAAAAGAAGCGCATGGTAAAACTGTAAACATGATGATGTGGAGCGGTGACCCTAAGATTAATTCTTACATGAAAAACTATGTCGCACCAGCTATGAAAGAACGTTATAATATAGATGTAGAATTATCTAACGGTCAGGGAAATGCAGTTGTGCAATTAATCATGACAGAAAAACAAGCTGGTAAAAAGAGTAACATAGACATGATGTGGATTAATGGAGAGACATTCTACCAGTTAAGACAGGTTAAAGGTCTATACGGTCCATTTGTAGATCAATTACCTAATGCGCAATACATAGATCTAGATAACCCATTTATAGGAACAGATTTTCAAGAACCTATTAATGGCATGGAAACACCTTGGGGAAATGTGCAAATGACCCTTATTTACAACAGTGATAAGGTGACTGATTTACCTCAATCACGTGAGGATTTACTTGATTTTGTAAAAGCAAACCCAGGTAAATTCACCTTTGATAATCACTTTACAGGACTGACTTTTTTAAAGGCTTTATTAATCGATATCGCTGGTGGTAAAGATGCACTAGCAGGAGATTTTAATGAAGAAAAGTATAATAAGTACAGCGCTCAATTATGGAGTTATGTTAAAGAATTACAACCTTATCTATGGAAAAATGGCGAGGCATTCCCACAAAACGTGGCGCAAATGCACCAGCTATTTGCTAGCGGAGAGTTGCTGTTTACCATGAGTAATAATGATGCTGAGGTAGATAACAAAATTAATGAAGGTGTTTTTGCAGCGTCTTCTAGAGCTTATGTCCCAGAATTCGGTACGATACAGAATAGTCATTATTTAGGTATAGCAAGTGACGCAGTAGATAAAGCTGCGGCTATGGTCATGATTAATTTTATGATCTCGCCAGAGGCACAATTAGAAAAGCAAAATCCAGATGTGTGGGGTGACGGTACGGTTTTAAAATTGGATAGATTATCACAAGAATTCCAAGAGAAATTTCAAAACATACCTTCTAGAAAACAAGCTCCTAACAGAAAAGATATTCAAGAAAAAGCACTTCAAGAGTTAGCACCTGAGTACATGATAAGACTAGCCGAAGATTTTAGAACAGAAATTATAAATAGTTAGATAGAAGAATACAATTTAAGAATAAGTTAAATAGGTGTATATTATTTACCAGTTCATTTATTCTTGTTCAAAATTAATAGCATTTTTTATTTATCATATTAAACAATAATAACGCAACATAAAATATTGAAATTTAAGTCAAAACATATCTCCATTACGATTTTTATCCTATTTGCAGCAGTGCCTGTTCTCTTAGGGTTTGGATATGCTTTGTTGTATAGTTTTGGGCTTACAGGTATTTTAAGTGAAGGTTTTACAACAGAGTATTGGGAGAAAACACTACTAGCTACAGAGTTCTGGAAGTCCTTAGGTTTCAGTCTTTTTATAGCTGCAGTAGTAATGACTATTTCGTTGTTCTTTTCTTTATGGATAGTAATCTCGTGGACTAAGAATTTATATAAAGGACTGCTGTCTTATGTGACCTATTTGCCACTAGCATTTCCTGCTATTGTAATGGCATTTTTTAGCTTTCAGTTGCTTTCTAAAAGTGGTTTTATAAGTCGTGTCATTTTTAATTTAGGATGGATAGATGACCTAAGTCAGTTTCCAGACTGGACTAATGATGCTTATGGAGTTGCAATTATATTCAGCTTGTGCCTACTGATCACGCCGTTTTTTATCATTTTATATTCTAATTTATATCAAAACGAGCGCATTCCAGAACTTAAAGCACTTGCTCAAACCTTAGGAGCAAAGAAAAATCAAATCACTACCAGAATAATAGTACCTATCTTATTAAAAAAGAGTGCTTTTACAATTATGTTGTTTCTCATATTTGTGATGGGAACTTATGAAATACCGCTATTGTTAGGTAGACAAGATCCATCTATGTTATCGGTTTTTATAATTCAAAAACTTCAAAAATTTAATCTGGCAGACATACCACAGGCATATGCGGTGTCAGTTATTTATATACTTTTAATAGCAACCTTAATAGCGGTAGTTTATAAAACGAGACCAGCATTCTTTAATCCAGAAAAAAACTGATGAAGAAAGCCCTCCAAATATTATTTATTCTATCGATCTTTTTCCCGATCGCATTCTTACTATTACTTAGTCTAGGACGCAACTGGCCGTATCCAGAATTGTTACCGCAATCACTGTCCCTAGAAAACTGGGAGTTTTTACAAAAGTCAGATAGTAAACTATTGCAAACATTTTTCTTGTCTCTAGGTATTTCTATTCTAGTGGCAACGGTAACTACTGCGCTTGCTTTTATAACGAGTAAACATATCGCATTGAGTAAATACCGCAATAAATTAATGCTGCTGGCATACATTCCTTATGTGTTATCGCCAGTTATACTGGCAGCGACACTACATTTCTTTTTTATATACGCTGGTATATCAGGTAACGTGAGTGGTGTGTTGCTAGCGCAGTTTTTTATAGCATATCCCTTTGGAGTTATTATTCTCAATAACTTTTGGAATCATAAAACTAGAGCGATAGAAGAGCTATCTAAAACATTAGGCAGCAGCAGCTGGCAAACGTTTAAAAATGTTTTATTACCCATTTCAAAAAACGCATTGTTACTATGTTTTTTTCAAACATTTCTAGTATCGTGGTTTGAATTTGGGCTCACTAACTTAATAGGAGTAGGAAGTGTGCAAACCTTAACGGTGCGCGTTTTCAGCTTTGTAAATGAGGCAAATATATTTTATGCAGCACTAGCGAGTTGTTTATTAATACTACCGCCCATGATTCTTATATGGATCAATAAGAGATACATATTTGCCACAGAAACCGTAATTTAAGACCATTGGAACCACTTTTACACATAGATAATATTACCAAAAGCTTCGGCAGTGAGACCGTTTTACACAACGTTAGTTTTACGCTGCAAGAACATGAGGTGCTCAGTGTTTTAGGAAAATCAGGTAGTGGTAAAACGACTTTATTAAAAATATTAGCTGGATTAGAAAAAGAAGATGATGGTACTATTTCGCTTTCGCGAAAGCGGATGAACGACACGCCACCTAATAAAAGAAACATAGTTTATCTATACCAAGAACCCTTGCTATTTCCTCACCTTAATGTTTCAGAGAACATAGCATTTGGTTTAAAGATACGTAAGCAATCACCAGATGTGATTAAAACTAAGGTGGAGCACATGCTTGCAGAAATAGGTCTAGAAGAACATGCAGAGAAAATGCCTCACCAGCTTTCTGGTGGACAAAGACAGCGTGTGTCATTTGCAAGAGCATTAATCATTGAGCCCAAAGTGTTGTTGTTAGACGAGCCATTTGGAGCGCTAGATGCTGAGACTCGTGTGCAAATGCAAGAACTATTTAAAAAGCTCTCTAAGAAAATGAAGCTTACTTCTATATTCATTACTCATGATTTAAAAGAAGCACTGACTATGGGAGATCACATAGGTAAAATAGAATTAGGTCATTTTAAAAGGTATGAATCTAAGCAAGATTTTTATGATGACGTAGATAGCGGTGCGCAACAAGAAGCTGCTTTCTGGAAACAGTTTAATTGATCGTGATTTAAATAATTAAAATAAAGAAAGACCGTGGCACTTCTTTCTTATAGATAGAGTACCTCGACATGAGGAAAATGGATTGCTAGCAACAGTCTATAAAAAGATAAAATGATGACAGAAATTAAAAAAGATTTTAACCACTTGCAATCCTTATACTGGGTGTTTACACAGCTGTGTAATGACGATTGTGACCACTGTTACAATGATTCAAGTCCATTTGGGAAACGTATATCTCAAGAAGACTGTATGGCGATAATCGATAATATGCCAGACCATATAGAGCGTATTATCTTAAGTGGTGGTGAGCCTCTAGCCGATATTAAACTGCTACATGCTATTCTTGATAAAATCCAAGACAAGTATAAAGGTAAGACTCAAGTAATGATCCAGACTAACGGTGATTTATTAAACCCTGCAAAGTTACAAGTCCTTATAGATAAGGGTGTTTCTAGATTTGACATCGCATCTATAGATAGATACCATAAAAAAGCTGGTGGTAGATTAATGGAGCTAGCAGATATTTTTGATACTTGTGGTGTGGTCGGTACAGAAAAAGATCCGCTTATAGAAGGTGGTCATTATCTAGCCGAAAATCCTTTAAGTTGGGGTTATTGGGGTGCAAGTGAAGAAATGTGGTTAGGTGGTAACTGGGCCAGAGGTAAAGCGATGAAGCACGATATATGGATGAAGGATCCTGAGCATAACTTTTGTACCATTTTAAGTGGTGCAAGAAACTTCTTAGGTGGTCATGAAGATATACCTAACGAGATAAGCATACAGTTATGGCGCATTAATCCATGTTGTCCAGGTACACATTTCCCTATGGGAGACGCACGTAAACAAAAGGTGAGTGAGGTACTGGATAGAGCAAGTAAGAACTTTGTTTTTAAAATGCTTAATGAAGGTGACCCACTTAAAATGGGATTAAAACTAGGTGTCTCTGAAGCAGATGCAAAAATTAAGAATGAAGAACTTAAAAATATCTGTCTATACTGTGATCATTTCTTAAAATGTAATAAAGATAAAATTTTCAATAAAGATGGCGTCATGGCAGACGTTGTTGAATAACACAATAATGTAATAAAAACTTTAAAAGCAAGGTGTTAGATATGTTATTACCTTGCTTTTAAATTTTCATATAGAGTGCTATTTATCATAAGTAATAAGATAAGCTAGTTTTCCTTACTAGGCTTTATTTCTTAATTTTGTCATTTCTCTTAAAATCAAAATATGATTCCAGACTGGTTTTACAAATTACTTATCGTCATGTGTGTCATAAGTTTGTGCATCTTAGGTTATAAAATCGCCGACGGTGAACAAAACCGAAGTTTTATCTGGTTCGGCTTTTTATTCTTAATGGCTATCTGGTATGCATTAAGGCAATTAAGAAGTAATAAATAAGCTTTTAAACTTTTATTAACCAGCATTCTATAAGACAGTTGGTATAAAACGATTATTTTCACAACATGGCAATTTTTAAACGTGATCCTTGGATTCTCGACATTTATCGTACGTATAGTGGTGCAAACCATTTGTATATACGTGGTCGCGCGCTAGAAGACCAGCCATTAAAACATTATGAGCAACAGACCTTGTATCAGACGCTGCGTAATACCTGGCGTACTTTTGCTACAGACGAGATAAGAAATGCTCAGGTAAAATTAACTTTGCCTAACGGTAAGTTTTTTGAAGTAAAAGCAGACCATGAAGGCTATTTTCTCTTTAATATAAAAACTGATATAGACCTTGATGCATTAACAGATAAAGAAGGATACTTATCCTTTACGGTTAGTTTTGATGAAGATAATTCCGCTTTCGCGAAAGCGAAACGACAAAAACGTCTCAAAATAAATAAATTCTCTGGAGAGTCATTAATACCTCTAGAAACTGCGGCTTATGGAGTTATAAGTGATATAGACGACACTATAATGCATACTGGTGTGACTAGTTTTCTTAAAATACGTGTGGCTTTTAATACCTTTTTTAAGAATTATGACCGTCGTTTACCCTTAAAAGGTGCTGCTAGTTTTTATCAATTATTACATAGAGGCTCGTCAAGTAACGATCAAAACCCAATGTTCTATTTGAGTAATAGCCCATGGAATTTATACAAATATCTAGAGAAATTTCTTGACTTTCATGGGTTTCCTAAAGGACCTATTTTATTGCGAGATTTTCCGACTCCATGGGATAGAACGCCTAAATTAAAACGACCTCATAAAGAGCACGAACTTATCAATATCTTAAAACACTATCCACATATGAAGTTTATTCTTATAGGTGATAGTGGAGAGCACGATGCAGATTATTATAAAGACGTCGCACAGCAATTTCCTGATCGTATAATGGCTATTTATTTAAGATCTGTAGATCACAAAAAGAAAATGTTGAGAGTAAAATCCATTGCCGACGGTTTTACCATATGTCCTATGTTATTAGTAAAAGAATCTAAAGAAGCCGTTACTCATGCTCGTGAGAATGGATGGATTGTGTAAGAAGCTGAATTCCAAAGAAGATTCAAGAAATTAGATTCAGGAATCGAGATTTATTTATAGCGATTCTGCTCTGCATCGGAATGACAAATCAAAAATCAGATATCGTTAATCTCCAATATTTTACCCTAAAATCCCATTCTGTTTTTTATAGAAAGCATCGGCTTGTTTTTGCATGAGTTCTCTTGCTATTTTCTTTTTGTAAGCATAGAGTTCGTCTTCATTTGCGATGTCTTTATAGACTCTGTTATTTAATTCTTTATCAGTTTGTGTAAGTACGGTTTGCTGTTGCTTTTGTTGTGTTACCCATGATATAACGAGATCTTCTCGCTCTGCATATTTGTAATCATATTCTCCTCTAGGCGATAATAACTTAGCAATTATTGGAGATGTTTCTATGGCTAGAAACAGTAAGAAGATGAAAAATGATGTGATAAAAGGCAATTTATTTAAGGCTTCAATACGCGCCATAAGTCCGTCAAAATTTTCTATAATGGGTTGCGATGCGGCCAGCTGTAAAGTTTCTTTAGTGTTTAAGTCGGCTAGTTGTAATTCTATGGCCGCTATTTTATCGGCATTTAAAGCTTTTAGTTCTTTAAGTTCTGCTAGTGCGGCGTCGTGTTTTTCTCGTTTCTCCTTGTAAACTGGTCCTTTTCCTAGTTTGTTAGTTCCAGATGTTCCTTCGGCTTCTGTAATATACGTGGAGTACAAGGCTTCTACTTCGGCTTCTTTTGTGGTGATTTCAGATTTTAATTCTTGTATCGCTTTCGCGAAAGCGGACTCCTCAACAGCAAATAAACTAGCAACCTGCTCTTGATTATTTAAGGTCATCGCGTTTTTCTCTTCCAGAAGAACCTGATCGATTTCTTTCTCAAATATTTTTAATTCAAGAGGTTTTGAAATCACAACAGCAATAATAAGTGCTAAAACAATACGAGGTGCCGCCTGCCATAATTCATTGATTTTGCGATCACTTTTCTTAAGTGTAGAAACAATGTAACGATCCAGATTAAAGATCAATAAGCCCCAAACCAATCCAAAAGCACCGGCTATCCAGTAACTATCAAAAACGGTAAATAGCGCATAACTGGCTGCAAAAAATGCCATAAGTGCGGTAAAGAAAACCGTTGCGCCTATACCGGCATACTTATTACGCTCGCCAGCGCTGCACTGGTCCAGTAACTCAGCATCAGCACCACTACAAAAGATGAAAAAAGATTGCATAAAAAAACGTTTATAAAAGGGTTGTCTTTTATAAACGCTTGAAATTGTGGATTGTTACAGTTTAGAAACGAAAACTTTAACTGAAATTAAGTTTATTCGCTAGGTTGGGAAATGATAAACTGCTTAGAATTTTTATCAGGATCAATGGTTTCAAATAATAACGAATACATATTATTCAAAGTCTCTTCTGACATTTCAATATGATTATTAGTTGAATAACTAAATGTATGCTCATTACCGTTTTGGGTAGAGATACTAAAAGGAACGTTGTTATATTTCTTAATTAACGATTTTACTTCTTGTAAATCTGCTTTTTTACCATCTATTTCAAATTTCACAGGCTCTTGTTGACGTGATGCAGACAATAGAAAAGTCTTTCTTGTAGAATAATCTTTTGATAGCTGTGCTGGTTTTTCTGGACTATCTACAATCCCTGCTTTCAAATGCTTCTCTACGTCTTTCCAAGAATTACTCTTTGCACCAACTCTTTGATCCTTAGAAAACATCTTCAAACTATTCACTCCATTGACTGGCATGATTTGCACGCCTTTATTACCATTTTTTTTGATAAACTCTTTGGCTTTTTCTGCTGTAACCTTTTGATCGTCTATGTAATAGTTCATATTATCACCAGAGTTTTTTATATAATCCATAGGATTTGCAGGTGGCGGTGGCGGCGGTAAATCTTTTTGATCTAGATATTCTACGGTTTTATCCTTCACATCTATCTTATTTCCCCAGCGATCATAAAAAGCCTTGTCATTATCTTTAATGGTGTAATAATGAATTCTACCATCTACTTTTATATATCCGTGATCTTCAGACGGAGAAGCTGGCGGCGGCGGTGGAGGAATATCTCCTGGAGTCATATCATTATCCCAATATAAATAAGGCCATGGTTCATTTTCTGCTTTTTGCTGGTCACTCATAGAATTAAAAATAAGTTGCATGCGTTTTGTGTCTTCTTTAAACACTACTACGTGGCCTTTTTCTTCTATAAATTTTTGATGCTTTTTTGCTTGAAAATTATATTCCTCAATATCTTTAGAAGTTACATTTTCAAGAACTTCAATGATCTCTATCTCTTCATCTGTTCTTCTTATTTCATAACCTTGACTTTCAAAATCTTGAAGCTCATCCAAGGAGTTATAAATATCTATTTGATCACCATTGATCTTATAGTAATGAGGTTCTCCGTTTATGACGATTTTACCTTCAGGATCGTTAGGATCTACTATAATGTACTTTTTGTTTGAATCGTCTTCTACGATTACAATTTCTTCGATTTCTTGAAATTCGGTTTCTTCCTTACCACAACTTATAATAAGTAAGGCAAGAATAGGTATAAGCGCTAGACCTCTTAAGACTAGACTCGTATTTGATGTATGTGTTTTCATGATGTTAAATCTTTTTTTGATGATAGGAAATGTAAACGTGTTTGCCATCGCCTGTTGGTAGCTAGTGGTAGCATGTTTTAATAAAACCTCTTGATAGGATACCGTAGAGATTCCTTGGTTTAAAACAGCGCTGTCTGCAAGGAATTCATGATTCAGCTTTATGGAATACCTGATGATGTATAACAATGGGTTGAACCATAGAACGACTAAAAGCAACTCAATAAATAGTATGTCTAGTGAGTGCTTTTGATCTAAATGCGCTTTTTCATGTTCTAGAATAACCGTGGGTAAGTTGTTGGATTCATGGTCTTTCTTTGAAATAAAAATGCGCTTGAGAAATGAATGCGGTATAGTCAGTTGATTGCGCAAAATTAGCTGATAGGCTTTGTAAGAACTGATCTCATCTTCTTGTTGGATTCTAAAAGAGCTCAAATTCTTGCCAAAACGCCACAGCATAATTGCAACACCTATAATGTAAATACCACTGAATACATAAAACCAATTGATCTCAAAACTAGGCTGATCTACCATAGTTTCTGTTAGTACTAGAGGACTATAATTTACAAATGGAATTTCTTCCATAGGTATAATTACAGTTTTGACAACTATAAAAGGTATGATCAACGATATGATAAGTGCACCTATCAAATAGAACCTTTTAAAAGTATTCCATGAAGTATTTTCTATTAAAAGCTTGTAAGCTAACCATAAAGTAAACAAGCAAGCTGTAGAGTTGATTAAGAAATGTTCCATAACTACTTATCTTTTATTTGTTGATCGATAATTTTTCTAAGTTCTTCTAACTCGTTTTTAGTCAAGTCAGTTTCCTTAGTAAAGAACGAGGCAAATTGTGAAGCGCTATCATTAAAGAAATTCTTGATCAACCCATTTACATGTTTAGAGAAATAGTCACTTTTCTTAACCAGTGGTTTATACTGACGGCTTTTACCAAATAGTTCATAGCCTACAAAGCCTTTGTCTGTCATACGTTTTAAAAGAGTAGCAATAGTTGTGGTTGCTGGTTTAGGCTCTTCATATTCTTCTAACAGTTCTTTCATAAAAGCTTTTTCTAGCTTCCATAAATGACTCATAAGATCTTCTTCGGTTTTTGATAATTTCATTTTCTCAATAATTTATTAGAATCCAACTCTACAAATGTAGAACAATATTTTAATTCTACAAGTGTAGAGTATTTAATTTTATATTGATTGCAGTTTTAGTATGGTAAAAATGGCTTAGCTTTTTATTAAATGTATTTCTTTTTAATCGGTCTGAGAGCCATAGATGTAGGGTGTTTGTTAGAATCTTGTACCTATTTATGATCACATATGTGAATTAAAAAGTTCCGCTTTCGCGAAAGCGGAATTATTAAAACAGCTTTTAGCCGTATTATTTGTGTATTAAATCGACAAAGTGAGTTAAAAACATGAGTAAAAACGTTAAAATTCTAAAATTTATTTTAAAATAAAGGTGAATATTAACTACTGTTAATTTATTTGAAGAGTTGTTTTTTATTATCTCTCTAATTTTGTAACACAAAGACGACTATATGAAATCAGCTATTACATTTATCATATTATTTGCTACCGGAATAGTTTTCTCACAGGTAGGGATTAATACTAATTTACCAGACCCTAGTGCTATGTTAGATATCTCATCTGACGATAAAGGACTTTTAGTGCCTAGAATGACCACGGCCGAAAGATTATTAATAACCGCGCCGGCAGATGGTTTAATGGTGTACGATACAGACTTACAGGATTTTAAATACTATCGTAGTGGCGAGTGGAATTATATAGGCAGGTCGCAAATAAGAGAAAACTATAAACTAGTAAAAGATATTTCAGATTTATCTGACGAGTTGATCGCAGGGTCTGGCTCTCAGTATTTATTAAATACAGATTTCTTATATGAAATTAATGGAAGTGTGACATTTGACTTTCCGATTAATTTAAACGGTGCGTATGTGGAAGGTGTAGATTCTGGAGAAGATGTTATTATAAACGCTAGTGGTGCGGCTTTTTTTCAGGGAACGTCTGGTGGTAGTTTAAGGAATTTAACTGTTTCTGGTAATGGGAATCCTGTTTTTGATCTTACTGGTTCAGGGTCAGAGCTATTAGTTAGTAACAATACCATTTACGTAGGAGCGAGTTCTATAGGTACCCTAGATTCTTTAGGTACTGTGTTTTTTAGTATTGCGCAATTTGTAGGTAATACAGATGGTCTTGTAGTTTCTAATATGACAACTTTTTTAATGAGTAATGTATTTTGGACAGCATCAAATACAGGGACGTTTATTACTTTTTCTGGTACGTTCAATAATTTACAAATGAGTAGTGGTAGAATAGAGTCAGATGCTGGTGAGATAGGTGTGGATGTAAGTGCAAATCCTACTATTAATAACGATGCAACACTGTCTCAATTAAGTTTTGTTGGCACAGGTATGCACGTGAATCCTTATACAGTTGGTACTTATACAGGTTTTAATTTTACAAAACACTGGAATGTTAATTGTTCTGGACTTCCTGTAGAAACAGATCAAGTTTCTGTAGCCGATATTAATTTTAATTTTACTGCTGGTGGTGGTGCTGGGACCACCTTTGGTAGTGTGAGTAATGGTACTCCTATAAAATTAGCCGGTGCAACGACATCTAATAATTTATTTAGATTCTCTAGTTCTGGTAATAATAGGGTAGTTTATGAAGGGAAGAAAAAACGTTTTTTTAATGTTTCTTCTAGTGTCTCCTTTGAAGGAAGTACGCCAGGAGATCGTTATATCTTTTATATAGCTCGTGGACGTGCTGGAGATCCAACACCTACGGTTATAGACGCTACAGGTGTGTGGAAAGTAGTAAATAATGCTGCTTCTGTGCCTCCTTCTACAACGGTGCGCGATATTAGTGCCGTCCCTATTGTGGGTGTATTTGATCTCGAGCCTAACGATTATATTGAGGTATGGGTAGAGCGTTTTAGTGGTACTGGGCAAATATTTACCGTGGCGTTAAATCTAGCAATCAATTAAATTATATATCGCTTTCGCGAAAGCGTAAAATGAAAAAATCCCATTCTATAGAGAATGGGATTTTTTGTTTACCAGTAAGTAACTATATCTATTTACTCATCTCAGTAAAGTGTTTATAGAAATGAGGTATGGTTTCTATACCTTTAAGATAGTTCCATACACCAAAATGCTCATTAGGTGAGTGAATTGCATCGCTGTCTAGTCCAAAGCCCATTAAAATAGATTTAGAGTTTAGCTCTTTCTCAAATAAGGCAACAATTGGTATAGAGCCACCACTACGTTGTGGTATAGGTGTTTTACCGAATGTATCTTCATATGCTGCACTTGCTGCTTTATATCCTAAAGAGTCAATAGGTGTTACATAAGCAGTACCACCGTGATGTGGGTTTACTTTAACCTTTACACCAGCTGGTGCAATGCTCTCAAAATGTTTTTTGAAAAGGTCAGTAATTTCATGCCAGTCTTGATCTGGTACTAAACGCATAGAGATTTTTGCATAGGCTTTGCTAGCAATAACAGTTTTTGCTCCTTCACCAGTATATCCACCCCAAATACCGTTTACATCTAGTGTAGGTCGTATGCTGTTGCGCTCATTAGTGGTATATCCTTTCTCACCATGTTCTTGTGCGATGTCTAAGGCTTTATTGTAAGCTTCTTGAGAGAATGGAGCTTTAGCCATTTCAGCACGCTCTTCGGCGCTTAATTCTTCTACTTTGTCATAGAATCCAGGAATGGTGATGTGGTTATCCTCATCTTGTAATTGTGAGATCATATCACAAAGAATGTTGATAGGGTTTGCAACGGCACCTCCATAAAGTCCAGAGTGTAGATCGCGATTGGGACCTGTAACCTCTACTTCTACATAACTTAAACCACGAAGTCCAGTGGTTATACTAGGTACGTCTTTTGCTATCATACCAGTATCAGATATAAGGATTACATCGTTAGCTAGTTTTTCACGATTGCGTTCTAAGAACCATCCTAGTGACTCACTACCTACTTCTTCTTCACCTTCTATCATGAATTTCACATTACAAGGTAAGTCGTTATTTGCGGTCATGTATTCCATGGCCTTAACGTGCATGTACATTTGTCCTTTATCATCGCATGCTCCACGAGCAAAAATAGCACCTTCTGGGTGTAGGTCTGTTTTTTTAATTATAGGCTCAAATGGTGGGCTGTCCCATAGATTGATAGGATCTGGCGGTTGCACGTCGTAATGACCGTAGACTAATACCGTAGGAAGGTTAGGATCTATGATTTTTTCTCCATAAACGATAGGGTAACCAGGGGTTTCACAAATTTCTACTTTGTCACAACCTGCTTCTAGAAGAGAGTTTTTTATAACCTCACTAGTCTTAATTACATCATCTTTATAAGCTGGGTCTGCACTGATAGATGGGATTTTGAGTAATTCTACAAGCTCGTTTATAAAACGATCTTTGTTTTTCTCAACGTATGATTTAGTGTTCATTTCAATTGTGTTTGATGTAAAGATAAGAAAGGTTGAAAATTTTTCTAATAAAGAATTTGTAATTGTCGAAAAGAGTGTATATTTGCCGTCCCAAATAGGGACACCAGTAAGCGGATGTGATGGAACTGGTAGACATGCTAGACTTAGGATCTAGTGCTTCACGGCGTGCAGGTTCGATTCCTGTCATCCGCACAAAGGAAAAGCTCTTCATTTATGAAGAGCTTTTTTGATTTATAGTTATTTGTAAAATATTTAATTAGTGTTGTTGTGTTTTGAATTTCAATAATTTATCGGTAGCGTGTGTTTTACTTTGATTTAAAAATTGGGCATAAAAAAAACCGCTATAAAGCGGTTTTTAAAATATGAATGACCAGTTTTTAGTTACCGTTCATTTTATCTTTTAAGCTGTTAGTAGCTTTGTCAGTTGCGTCTTTAGCCTTAGCAGCAGCATCGTCTACCGCTTTTCCAGCTTTGTCCATACCTTCTTGTGCAGCTCCTTTTACAGTTTCTCCAGCTTCATTAACACCTTCTTTTACTGCTTCCATTCCGTTGTTAGCTCCTTCTTTAACAGCATCGATACCGTCATTTGCAGCTCCTTTTACAGATTCTCCAGCTTCGTTTACGCCTTCTTTTACTGAATCTAATCCGTCAGCGGCAGCATCTTTCATGTCTCCTGCAGCGTCTTTCATAGAATCACCAGCTTCTTCCATTCCAGCTTTTGCGTCATCCATTCCTTTTTCTACTTCTCTACAGCTTACTGTGAAGATTAATCCTAAAGCTACTGCTCCTAAAAATACTTTTTTCATGGTTATGTTGTTTTAATTGTACGCAAATTTACATATTTATAGAACTTCTAAAATTTTGTTTTTATAATTATACAAATAGTCGTTTAAAAGCTGTTTTAACAGTTTAAATGCGTTATAATTACTTGTTTATGGTCGGTTAATTACGTCCTAGCAGTTTTCTTAATCGTATATAGATAAACTGGTTGGTCTTAACTCTATAAAGAGATAGTGCGCAAACAGTGGCAACAAATATGATTGCACCGGCGCCAGCCTGGTATGGATTGAGGTTTTTACCTATGATTTGATGTAGGCCTACACCTGTTAGGCTTCCATAAATAATTACAAAGTGTATGACGTATATGGATAGTGTTTTTTGACCTATTTTAAGTATCAACGATTGTTTGATGTATTTTTCAAAACAGTAAAATATTCCCAATAGAATAAGTACGTTACCTAGCCTAGTGAAGAGATAGTTATAATAAGCGACTTTTTCAAATAGATTTATATCGGACTGAAGGTAGATCCAATTAAAAAATTTAGAAGAATACCATATAAGAGTTGTTCCTATTATTAATAAGCTTGTGACTAATATGGTTTTAAATTTATTTTTTTCTAAAAAGCCGTAGAATAAAGTAGCAATGAAAGCGCCATATGTCATATAGCCAAACCATGGAATGATTGTGAATACAGAGCCATTTGTTTTAGTAAAATAATTTGCAATAAATAATGGTAGGTGTGAGGTGTCTAGAGATCTGTACAAGGGCTCGCAAAGAAATACCGTTGTCCCGATACTAATCATGACTAGTGAGAATACTGCAGACTTTTTAAAAGTAGCTAGATATATAAGTATGGTGAGTAGTATAGAAAGTCCTATACATTGTAGTACGTCTACAATTAAAAAGTAATCTTTAAACACACCTTGTATCCAGTCAAAAACAGGAGCTCTTAATGCGTAGCCTATTGCTATAAGCATCGCGCCTCTTATAGCGCCTTTTTTAATACGGATGTTACTGGTTCCATTCTTCTTTGACTTCATCAATAAGTATGTAAAGATGATTCCAGAGATGGTGAAAAAAGTAGGTGCTGTAATGCCTCTGAAATATTTCCAGATTTGAAAAGCTAGATTATCCTCGTCTCTGTATTCTACAGCAAGTAATGTATCTACAAAGTGACCTTGTAGCATCATTATGATAGCAAAGGCTCTAACGGCATCAATGAAAAATAAACGATTGGCTTTCAAGGGAGGTTGATTGGTATTACAAAACTACGGTATTATTTCGATTGGAGGTGTTTGTAGGAAAAAGGAAAGGATTTAAATATTGAATAGAATGCTTAAAATCTTAAACTTCTATAAAACAAAAAAGCCTCTCCGTTTGGAAAAGCTTCTCAAAAAGTAATCTATGATTACCTTCAAAGTCCTCAATTGTATCTGAGGACACACAACTTGAATTGCATACTAAAAAAGTATTGCGGTCTGGACGGGATTCGAACCCGCGACCCCATGCGTGACAGGCATGTATTCTAACCAGCTGAACTACCAGACCGTGTTCTAAAGAACGTTGCTAACTCGTTTCCTGCGTTAGCGGTTGCAAATATACGACTGTTTTGTAAACTGGCAACACTTTTTTAAAAATAATTTCAAATTAATTTAATTGTAGCGATAGTTTTGAGAGGTTAATTAGGTTTATATTAGTTTAACTGTCTTGTATTCAGTGTTTAAAAAGTATGTAGCCATAAAGAAAAAAATAATTTAATTATTCTAAAAAAATATATATTGATCGCTGTATTGATATTAAAGAATGATGTAAATAATTATCTTTGAATTATGATAAAACTTTTTGCAACAGACATAGATGGTACTTTATTAAATGATAAAAGATATCTATCAGATAGAACAATTGCTTCTCTTGAGAAACTAGACATGCCCAAAATCCTTATTTCGGCAAGAATGCCACAGGCTATGGTTTACCTTCAAGAGGCTTTGGGTATAGTGAAATCTCCTATGATATGTTATAACGGTGCCCTTGTGTTACATGAAGAAGAGGTGTTATATGAGTTGAGTATTCCTTTTAATGAAATAAAAGCGTTGTCTGAAATAGCTCAAGAGAACGGACTTCATGTATCTCTTTATAGAAAAGAGGAGTGGTTTGTGCCTTCTATGGATAAATGGTCTGAGAGAGAAATTCATAATACTAGAGTGCAGCCTACTGTGCAGGATGTTTCTGTTACTTTGGATTATTTAGAAAAGACCCAAGATAAAGGTGGTGCGCACAAGATTATGTTTATGGGTGATAGAGATGCTATTGATTCCGCTTTCGCGAAAGCGGAACAGAAAATAGGTCCTAGTGTACGACTTTATAGATCTAAAAGTACTTATATCGAAATCACGCCTAGTGGAACATCTAAAGAAGTAGCTCTAAGAAAGCTGTTGGATTTTAGATTTTCTGATATAGGAATGGAAAATGTTGTTGCTTTTGGTGATAATTACAACGACGAAGATATGCTAGGTGCTGTAGGTTATGGTGTAGCAGTAGAGAATGCAAGAGATGTGGTTAAAAAGGCGGCAAAATATTCTACAGTACATCATGCAGAGGATGGTGTTGCTCTTTGGTTAGAACAAAACGCATAAAAAAAAGGCAGCCCTAATAATTAGGAACTGCCTTCTTTATGAGTGATTAGGTTATTATTCTATAACCATAATGTCTTGTGTATCTAATCCTACAGCGTTCATAACTGCGTCATAGTTGTTTATATCTAAGTCTGAGCTAAAAAGTCCGACAGGAATTCTGACGATTCTAAATATTTGATTAGAGAGGTGTTCAGTACTTAGTTGGTTTAAATCTGTTGAGGCTGGAGAATTAATAAAAATTCTTGTATCAGTAGTTGTAGCATCGTAATTATATTGAAATTCACCAAAGTCAGTATAAAGTACTTGTGGTAATAATTCCCATACATCTCCAGCGTTTTCATCTACTTCAAAAAGCCTATATACTAATGTCATATCGTTTTCAAACTGGTCAATATTATTAGGTGTTTGGATCACTACTTCATAATCAGGAGCAGTAAAGTTAACTGGTCGTGTTTCAAAAGACTGTGCGATAGTATCAGTGTCTGTGTCAATAAAATCGTCGTTACTGTTGCACGATGTTAATGTAATAGCGAGAGCAAAAAGAATAGTGATGTATTTCATAATAAGTAGTTTATATTTTTAGTTTTCAATAAGTGTGCCTAAATTTAGAACATGAAAAACTATTTACTTATTTTGTTATTATTAATCTTTGTTAAAATGCATGGACAGCTTGCTGCTGCAGATAGCTTACTATCGATAGGAGATTATAAGAATGCTATCGAGATTTATAAAACTACCGATGATAGTTATTTTAAACTTGCGAGAGCTTACAGCCAGTTAGGTGACGTGCATAGCGCTCTATCTAGTTATCAAGAAGGTTTTAAGAAGGATAGTTTAAGTGTACAGCCTAGATTTGAGTACGCTCGTCTTGCTTTAGGAAATAATGATCCTGCTACTGCTTTTGATGTTCTAGATAAATTAATAGTTGAATTTCCTGAGAATGCTACATACCGTTATTATATGGGTAAGACTTATGTAGGTTTGGGCAGGGAAGATGATGCTGTGTCTTCTTTCGCGAAAGCGGTATCATTAAATATTTCTTACAGAGCGGCTAGAATAGAGTTAGTAAAAATTCTTATTAAAAAAAGGATGTTTAATAATGCTATTCTTAATGCAAAAAAGGGTCTTGCTTTATATGAGAACGATTTGAAACTAAATAGTCTTATTGCTCAAGCTTATCTAGGTGCAAAAAGATATGATATGGCGATTAAGCATTTTGAGTTGCTTTTTAAATTAGGATATGATACCGATTATAACCGTAAGAATCTTGCGTGGTCTTATCTTAATGACAGTCAGTGGCAGAGAGCTGTGGATAATTATAAAATATATAACGAGGTTTATGAAGATGGTAATTCTCTTATATACTTTAATATGTCTAGAGCTTATTTAAAACTAGGTGAATTAGATCTAGCACAGCAATGTATAGAAAGTTCTATTGCTTTTAAAACACCAGAATTACATCAAGAATTCTTGCAACTTGCAACTATTTATGTGAAGAAAGGAGATTATAAAAATGCGTTTTATGCTACTAAAACAGCTAAGAAAGAGAAGCCTGAAAATGATTTTATAGGTTATCAATATGTTCTAGCTGCTGATCAATTCTATGCAGATAAAGCTAAGAAGTTAGAGTTTTATGAGGAATTTATAAGTCAGTATCCTAATAGTTCTTTTATGGAATATGTAGAGGCGCGTAGTAAGGATTTACGTAAAGAGATCTTTCTAGCTGCCAAAAAATAGAAAGGTTGTAAATTAGCTCTATGAATAAAGGGTGTTTTGTTTTAATGATACTTTTCTTAAGTGTTGGTGTTTCTTGTTTATCTGAGGAGGACAAAGAGGAGCGAGCGCTGGATATGGCTAGAAAAGAAATGCAAAATATCGATATGGATTATGTAGATCGTTACCCTGTATTTGATGATTGTGATGAGATGCTTACTACGTCAGATTGTTTTTATGAGACATTATGTAATGTTATAGATCAAAAATTGAGAGAAGATTACATCGCTATACAACTGGAACAAAGAGATAGTGTCTATGCCTCTATAAGCGTTGATAATAAGGGTGTGATAGAGTATGATAGTATTTTTAAATGCGCTCGGTCTATTAATAAGGAGCGACTCGATTCTATACTAAAAGATCGATTAACTGATTTTCCAATTATAAAGAGCGCTGTAAAACGATCGATACCAGTATCTACTACTTATAGATTACCTATTGTTTTTATTCCTGTGGATTCTCTAGGGAATTAACTTTCCTGCCTTGCCATTTTGGTTTTAATAGGCTTTTTAACGCAATTAAAATTACTATAAATGGATATATGGTAAAGTTAATTATGGCAACTTTCCATTTTACATTTTTAAATATTTGATCTCCTATCGATAGAGTAATGAAATCCGTAAACGCCTTTGTAAGAACTAGAGCTAGAAATGTCTTGCTTGAAATTAATGAAAAATGCCATAATATAGGGCTAGAAATAAATAATAAGCTCATGGTTAAAACCTGAAAGCTTACTAGTTTATTGAGCAGGCTTTTAGTTTCACTGCCCTTTTGAGCCCAGCGTGCACGTTGGGCTATCATGTCTGCTATGTTGTTTTTAGGTTGTGTATTTACAGTTGCGTTTTTAGATTTAAGGTAATGGCATTTTGTAACATCTTTACTAGCTAGTTTTTCTAATAAGAAAATATCGTCACCACTAGATATATGATCATTGCCGTGATATCCATTTACGTCATTAAAGGCCTTTTTAGTAAAACTCATATTTGCGCCGTTGCACATAAAGGGTTTATCAAAAGCAAAACCACCTATAGTGACTAATTGCAAGGCTATCATTTCTTGATGTTGGAGGCTAGAAAGTAAGTTGTGCCCTTCTTGTATTTGAACCGGTGCTGCGATAAAATGAGCGTTTTTATGCTGTTGATATTTTGCGTTATAGCTAGAAATCCATCTAGAACGTAAAATACAATCAGCGTCAGTTGTAATAATATGTTTGTTTTTAGCTTGTTTTATGGCTTGAGTAATTCCATCTTTTTTTGCGCTGGCAGACTTTGGTATTCTTTCTAGTAATAAAATAGTTAGTTTAGGATGGTTGTTTTTAAAAGAGTTTAAAATATGAATGCTTTGATCTGTAGAGCTATCGTTAATAAAAATCCACTGTAATAGACTGTAGTCATATTCTTGATTTCGTATTGATTCAAGTAATGCTGGTAGGTTGTTTTCTTCATTGCGGTAATTAATGATCACGGTGAATGGTAGTGGGGTACCGTCTGTAATAGCTTTTGTTTCTGGGTAGGTTAAGCCTTCTTTAGAAAGCAATAGAATAATCAGAACGTAGCCTATCATGACTGTAGAGAATAGCCAGATCATTCTTCAACAGTTTTTAGTTTTTGAAAAGGTAATAACAAGCAGCCTAGAACTGTAGGTACGATGGAGTTAGTAAACCAGATAAGGGTTGTAATTATAATTGTAGTTTCTGAGTTATGGAAAGTTTCGGTAAAAACGTATGCGGCGACGGTCCATTTTACAGCTATATCAAACAATTGAAATACGGGAATGATAGAAACGGCTAGGTAAAAGATAGTAATGTTTCTAATTATTATTAAAAGGGAAGAGTCGTTATCTAGAAGCGCTAGTATTATTAACCAATTGCTTGAAAAAATAAGATATCTTAATAAAGAATAAGATAATATAGACCACCACTTTGTGTTATCCATAGATCCTGAATCCCATTTTTTAAGTATCCATAGAGTTAGTATAACTGCAAGCAAGCAAAGTAGTGTAACTGTAAATAAAAGTAAGAATACCGATTCTATGATTAGGTTTTTTTGCAGATAGAATAGTATCCCTGTAATCCCTAAAATGGTAGTGATTATCATTTGCGACGTGTTGCCAGCTAGTATTCTTGATAATATGCTTTTGCGTAGAGACTTGTTGAAATATAAGGACTTGACAGCAAACTCTCCTGTTCTAAAAGGAGTTATAAAGCTGGCTGCTTGCGCGGTGAGGTTTTGAGTTACGCTTTCGCGAAAGCGTAACAAATAAAGGTCATTTATTAAGTATTGCCATTTTTTACTTTCTACCATCCAGCTAAGTATGCTTATTGCGATCATTAATGGTAATGTGTAAAACGGTAAATTTTTAATGGTAGACCAAATAATGTCTGTGTTTATAGAGCGATCTTGCCATTGTGAATAAAGTGCATATGTGCAAATTACAACAATGATGAATTTGATCAATGGAGCGAGGAATTGCTTAGATTTGTGAAGCGCGAGAAACATGTGCGAAAAATACAACAATTGGCAACAGAAAAAATTATTCTAGGTGTAGATCCTGGTACTGCAATCATGGGTTTTGGTATCATAAAGGTAAAAGGCAATTCCATGAGTTTTATCCAGATGAATGAACTGGATATGAGGAAAATAAAAGATCCGTACGTGAAGTTGCGTCGTATATTTGAGCGTACTATTGAGTTAATAGACACTTATAATCCAGATGAAATGGCTCTAGAGGCACCGTTTTTTGGTAAAAATGTACAGTCTATGCTCAAGTTAGGTCGCGCTCAAGGTGTGGCGATGGCAGCAGGATTATCTAGAGATATACCAGTTTTTGAGTATGCGCCACTTAAAATTAAACAAGCGATTACTGGAAAAGGAAGCGCTAGTAAAGAACAAGTGGCAAAGATGTTGCAGAGTCTTTTAGGGATTAAAGAATTGCCTAAAAATCTCGATATGACCGACGGACTTGCTGCTGCTGTATGTCATTTTTATAACAGTGGCCGTATCGAAGTAGGTAAGAACTACAGCGGTTGGGCATCGTTTGTAAAACAAAATGAAAAGAGAATTAAAAAATAAGTTATGAGACGTGTTTTAAGTTTAGTGATATTCACCTTTTTCGTTACCTATTCTACTATTGCTACTGGGCAAGAAAAGGAAGTTGTGCAAAAAGATATTCCTGAATTATTAGAGACTTATAATAAAATGACTGTCCCATATTTAAGTGTGCAAAATCTGAAAACAGATTATGATCAGTATGTAATTTTAGATACTCGTAAAAAGAAAGAGTATGAGGTCAGTCACCTGCCAGGAGCCATATGGGTAGGTGAGAAGTACTCCAGTAAAAGGATGCCAGAGTTAGCCAAAGATGTGAAAATAGTAGTTTATTGTAGCGTGGGAATACGCTCTGAAGGCTTTGGAGAGAAGATGCTTAAAGATGGTTATACAGATGTTAATAATCTTTACGGCAGTATATTCTCGTGGAAAGACGCCGGTTATGAAGTTCTAGATTTAAATAATACTCCTACAGATAATGTACATGTATATAGCAAAGTGTGGGGTAGATTTTTAAAATCAGGAGTTAAGGTTTTTTGATCATTATTTCAGCCACTTTACTTTGTATAGTTGACTAGTAGTAAGCGCTTCGTCTTCTCCTAGTTTTATGTTAGTTGCTTCAGAAGATAGGTAGTACGTTTCTTTATTACTATCACTGTGGATTGATATAATTCCTTCTATCTGTGCGCCACCTTCTATTAAAAGCTCTTCTTTTTTTGCGAACTCAAATTTGCCGTTTTGATAATTTATTCTGTACACAAATGGAATTAAGTTGCTATTATAGCCGCATACGGTTACGGTATTAGATCCATTATAAGTAGCTCCAGTAACTAGACCTTTAATATTGTAGGATGTAATGTTTTGAGCAGTTTGACGTTGTTTATTTTTATCTATTTTATAGATAATTGTCGTTTGATCCTTCCAGTCTTTGGAGAACACATAAAGATTTTCTTCTACCGCGACTATTGATTCAGCGTCATAAGGGTGATTTTGCTCGCCTCTCTCAAATGATTTTTGATCAGGGTAATTGATGTTTAACCGAGTTACTGTAGCGTTTTCATTTTGTAAATCAGTTAATGCAATTTTAAATATCGTTAAGTCTTTGCGGTCGCCATAGTTATTTCCTAAATCTGCTATGTAGAGGTACTCGTCATCCTTTGTTACATCTTCCCAATCGATAGCTGTCATGTGCTTGTATGTTTTATGATAGAGAAGGTTTCCTAGAGTGTCTAAAAAGTATAATGTGGGCGTGTCACCGCTATCGTTATGAGTAATGATCTGATTTTGATAATATTCTAGACCAGATGTTTCTGTGATTATTTGCGCTAAGTCTGTTACATGGTTGGTGGTTATTCTTTGAGGCTTATCGTGTGGGTTTGACTCTTGTTGTACTGTTTTGCAAGAGTGTATTGATAGTGCTATTAAAATAATCAGGACCAGTTGTTTCATTCTATAAAGTTCGTAAAAGTTAATTGAAGCAACGATTAATAAAAGTATTTTAACTGTTTCGCTTTCGCGAAAGCGGAATTTAAAACAAAAAAAATCCGATTCAGTTTAAAACCAAATCGGATTAATTATTATAGTAATAAAGCTTAATTAAGCGATAGATACTCTTTTGAAACCTACAACATCAGCACCTTTAGACTCTACAAACTTAGCAACAGTTTGCTTATCGTCCATGATGAAGTCTTGGTCTAATAACGCTTGCTCTTTATCAAGAGAAGTGTTGTCAGCAACAAAACGCTCTAATTTTCCAGGTATGATTCTATCCCATATAGCTTCTGGCTTTCCTTCAGCTTTAAGTTCAGCTTCATAAGTAGCTTTTGCAGTTGCAAGAGCTTCGTCGGTTAACTGAGATCTAGAGATAAATAATGGAATGTTTAAAAGGTTTTTACCTAAACGTCCACGCTCGATATTATCTTTTTCGATAGCAGCGATACGAGAAGCAGTTTCTGCTTGTACATATTCTGCGTCAAAATCTTTGTAAGATAAAGTAGTAGCACCCATAGAAGCTACTTGCATAGAAACAGATTTTGCAACCTCTGCTGCGTGATCACTACCAGTAGAAAGACCAGTTAAAGCACCGATTTTATTACCATGTACATAACCACCTACAAATGGAGCTTCAAAAGCTTCAAAACCACCTATTTCAATTTTCTCACCGATAACACCAGTTTGCTCAATAAGTTTTTCTTCTACAGTCATGCTGTCATCAAATTTAGAAGCAAGAACTTCTTCTTTTGAGTTACAGTTATGAGCTACAGCAGCAATCTTATTTGCTAACTCTACGTAAGTGTCGTTTTTTGCAACAAAGTCAGTCTCACAGTTAAGAGATAAAAGAATACCTCTAGTGTTACCTTCATTAATATTTGCAACAACAACTCCTTCAGAAGAATCACGGTCAGCACGCTTTGCAGCTACTTTTTGACCTTTTTTTCTAAGGATCTCAATTGCTTGATCAAAATCACCTTCAGCTTCAACAAGGGCCTTTTTACAGTCCATCATTCCAGCTCCGGTTGTTTTTCTTAGTTTTCCTACTTCAGCAGCAGATATTTTAGCCATTTTGATAAGTTTTATACTAGTTAACTAGCGTTATAAGTTTATTCTTCTTCGTCTTTTGCAGGAGCAGCAACTTTAGCTTCTTCAGCTTTTGGAGCTTTCTTTTCTGCTTTTGCAGCTTCTTTAGCTTTATCTTCAGCGTTCTTTTCAGACTTGCGATCTTCAAGACCAGCTTTGATAGCACCAGTAACTTCTTTAATGATAATGTCAATAGATTTTGAAGCATCATCGTTAGAAGGAATTACGTAATCGATATCACGTGGGTTTGCGTTAGTATCAACCATTGCAAAAATAGGAATACCTAATTTTAAAGCTTCTTTAACTGCGATGTGCTCACGTACAGTATCTACAACAAAAAGTGCAGCTGGCATACGAGTCATGTCAGTAATAGAACCTAAGTTCTTTTCTAGCTTTGCACGCATACGGTCTACTTGAAGACGTTCTTTTTTAGAAAGAGTTTCATAACGACCATCTTTCTTCATACGGTCTACAAGAGCCATTTTCTTAACAGCTTTACGGATAGTTACAAAGTTTGTAAGCATTCCACCAGGCCATCTTTCAGTGATGTACGGCATGTTAGCTTCACCAGCATATTGTGCAACGATATCTTTTGCTTGCTTCTTAGTAGCAACAAAAAGAACCTTACGACCAGATGCAGCTATCTTACGTAGCGCTTCTGTAGCTTCGTTTAACTTTGCAGTAGTTTTATAAAGATTGATAATATGGATCCCGTTACGTTCCATATAAATGTATGGAGCCATGTTAGGGTCCCATTTACGAGTAAGGTGACCGAAGTGGACACCTGCGTCAAGTAATGACTTGACATCTGAAGTATTTGCCATAATAAATAGTTTACGTTCTGTCGATAGCAATAAAAAAGTGGTCATAAGCAATGCTTAATCGCCTTCATTATTTAGATGCTAAACTGAGCTCTGGCGGCAACCAGGCGTGACAGCAAATTAATATAAATAAAAAAAGAACAAATCCCGTTTAATTGTGAAATTAAACGGGAGTAATAATAATGTATTAACGCTTTGAGAATTGGAATTTCTTTCTCGCTTTCTTTTGACCGAATTTCTTACGTTCAACCATTCTAGGATCACGTGTCATAAGACCTTCTGGTTTCAATGCTAGACGATTTTCTTCATCTATCTCTACAAGAGCTCTTGAAATTGCAAGACGAATTGCCTCAGCTTGTCCAGTGATACCACCACCTGTTACAGTAGCTTTTACATCGTATGTGTCAGTTGTTTCAGTTAAAGTAAAAGGTTGTTTTACTTTGTATTGTAACATTCCTGTTGTGAAATAGTCAGAAAGTTCTTTTCTGTTAATTGTTACGTCACCTTTACCTTCTGAAAGGTAAACACGAGCAACGGCAGTTTTTCTTCTACCAATTTTGTGTAATGTTTCCATATTACTTTACCTCGTTAAGATTAATGGTTTTAGGTTGTTGTGCTTCATGTCCATGCTCAGAACCAGAATACACTTTTAGGTTGCGATAAATAGCGCTTCCTAATTTGTTTTTAGGTAACATACCTTTTACTGCGTGCTCTACAACACGTGCTGGATCTTTTTCAAAAAGCTCAGTTGCAGTAAGACTACGCTGTCCACCTGGGTAGCCAGTGTGTCTGATATATGTTTTCTCGCTCCACTTGTTACCGCTTAGCGATACCTTGTCGGCGTTTATTATGATTACGTTATCACCACAGTCTACGTGTGGAGTAAAATTAGTCTTGTATTTTCCTCTCAAAAACTTTGCAGCTATTGAAGACATACGACCTAGTGGCTGTTCAGCAGCGTCTATCAGTACCCATTCTTTGTTTACTGTTGCGCTGTTTGCTGAAACCGTTTTGTAACTTAAAGTATTCACCTTGAAATAGTTTTAATTCTGTGTATGATTTTACTAACTAAAATCGGGCTGCAAATGTAATCTTTTAATTCCGATTACCAAGCGCCTTTTTTTAATTTTATTATAAAATTCTAAACTAAGAATATTTTTTGCAATAATATGACTTTGTTTTAGTTATGCGTCGTTTTTAATTCGATTCTTTTTTAATTTTTTACTTTTTAACAAAGATGTTGATTTATGCTTGATTTGTGATTGTATCTAATAACTACTTGATTCATAGTTATTAGGTAACTTTGCTTTATATTTAGATAAATTTTGATATTATGAAAAATGTTTTCTTTTTATGTATACTTATCTTATCGTTAAGTGGTTGTGAAAGTGATGACGCTGCTAGGTCTTCTTTAAACTCTACTGTCGCTGGTGATTACATTCTTACTTCCCTTATTTCTAATATCCCTGTAGATTTTAATGGAGATGGTGTCAGTAATGTAGAGCTGTTACTAGAGGCGTCTTGTTTTTCTTCTATGGATGTGTCATTCTTAATAAATGGTGACTTTACAAGTACTGTTGCTGAGCC
This sequence comes from Nonlabens sp. Asnod3-A02, assembly GCF_045063755.1. Classification (NCBI taxonomy): domain Bacteria; kingdom Pseudomonadati; phylum Bacteroidota; class Flavobacteriia; order Flavobacteriales; family Flavobacteriaceae; genus Nonlabens; species Nonlabens sp. Asnod3-A02. The sequence continues at coordinate 107,333 of NZ_JBEFOC010000008.1, read as the reverse complement.
GTCTTTTGATAGTAATAATAATTTGAGTTGTCCACTAAGTTTACAGTCTGGTAATTACTCGTTAGATACAAATAGTGTCCTTACTGTAATAGCAAATGTAAATGGTGGTACTATTACAGACAGTAAACAAGTGATTTTTACGCCTACTACTTTTGAATTTACAGTTACTGGTGCTGAAATGGATCGTTATATCAGTGGTCGTAATTCTACACCTGCTGCTGGTGTTACTAGTTTAGTGGCGGTTTATACAAAGAATTAATAGTGATAACAGTATATTTTAAAAGCCACAATTTCAAGTTTATATGAAATTGTGGCTTTTTAAATGTTGGTATATAGTGTGAACTATTCTTGTACTGTCACGCCTTTCCAGAAAGCTACGTAACCTTCTATTTCTTTTGCTGCATGTTTTGCTTCAGGATAATACCATGCGGCATCTTTGTTCTCACTGCCATTTACTTCTAAGGTGTGATAACTTGCTATACCTTTCCATGGGCAATTAGATTGTGTATTACTAGGTTTAAAGAATTCTTTCTTTATACTGTTTGCAGGAAAGTAATGGTTGTTCTCAATTACTTTTGTTTCATTACTTTCTGCAATGATTTGATTGTTCCAAATGGCTTTCATATTAGTTTTTTTTAAATAAGTAGTTTTTGAACAGTTTTTTATTGTCTTCAAATATCTGAGTTATTTTAAGTCCAGATTGATTTGCTAACCATTCTACTATTTGGTCGTCATATTTTTGAGAAATTTCAGTATGAATGGTTTCCCATTTATTGAAACTTACTTTTAGATCTAATTTTTTAATATGAACGTCACATGCTTCGGTGGCTAAAAGATAGCTCTTAGCTGTTCCTGTTTCTGGGTCATACGCTTCCCAATGTTCGAATTGGTCTACGTTAAAATCTGCTTGCATTTCTTTATTTAATCGGTGTAATAAATTGCGATTAAATTCTTGTGTAACGCCAGTAGTATCAGCATAGGCATTTTGAATGGTTAGCGGATCTTTTTTCTGATCAAACCCCATAAATAAAACATCTTCTGGAGACATTATTTCCTGAATTTGTTTTAAGAAATTGATTGCCTCGTCATGAGATAGGTTACCTATGTTGGATCCTAAAACTATAATGGCTTTAGGTCTCTGATTGTATTTTGCTAACTCTTTAAGAACGTTGAAGTAAGTTCCTTGTTCTCCTTGCACGTCCATATTAGGCCATGTGCCTTTAATACTACTTGCTAGATCGTCTATAGCATGTTGGCTTATGTCTATCGGTATGTAAGTGAAGTTAGTGCCGTTTTCATGCAGCTCTTTAAGGAGTACTTTGGTTTTTTTACCGTCTCCAGCACCTAATTCTATGAGGTCAAATCCTTTGTTGTTTTCAAAAAGCATTCTTAAGTCTGCTTTATACTGATCAACTATATTGTACTCTGCATTAGTTAAATAATATTCTGGTAAGGCCATGATTTGCTGAAACAGCTCATCTCCTCGATCGTCATAAATATATTTTGAACTCAAAAACTTAGGGAAAGTTTTTAGTCCTTCTGTTACGTGTTGTTCAAATTCCAGTTGGAATGATTCTTTTTTTGTCATAATGATTTTGCAAGACGCAAGCTTGTAAATTGCCATCTAAGTGGCGCGTGAAAAAAGTTTCTATAAGTAGGTCTAGCATGGTTTGCTGGTGTAGCGATAGAGCTACCTCGCAATACCTTTTGGTTGACCATAAATTTACCATTGTACTCTCCTAGAGCGCCATCTGGTTTTTTATAATTAGGGTAGGGTAGGTAGGCACTTTCTGTCCATTCCCATCTATTACCATGATTAAAGTGTGATTGTGCAGCTTCCCATTCAAATTCTGTCGGTAGTCTCATGCCTTTCCATTGAGCAAAGGCAAATGCTTCGTAATAAGAAATGTGAGTTACAGCTGCGTCTGGATTTATAGTAGTGTTACCTTCTAATAAATAATTATTCCATTGTCCATTATTGTTATGCCAGTACATAGGTGCTGTAATTGAGTTTTTCTTTACCCAATCCCATCCTTCAGTATGCCAAAGCATAACTTCAGAATAGCCGCCGCTATTAATAAATTCTATCCATTCTCTATTTGTTACCAAAGTAGTGCAAATTGAAAACGGCTCTAAAAACACTCGGTGTCTAGGTAATTCATTGTCATAGCAAAACTCCTCAGAGTCGTGTCCTATGTTGTAAATACCTGATTCGATTTTGATAAATTCTTTCTTCTCAGTCTCAATTAATTGCTCATTTGAGAAATCTTTATATTTAGGTTGTAATGGATTGTTACCTAGTATATATTTAATATCTGTAAGTAGTAGTTCTTGATGCTGTTTTTCATGATGTATACCTATCTCGAGAATAGGAGCAAACTCTTCATTAAAATGATTTTCAATTAGCTCTATCATGTTAGACGTCACATGATGTCTGTACTCATAAATTTCTCTGACACTAGGTCTAGAAAGATTACCGCGATCCGTACGTACGACTCTTTTTCCTATACTCTCATAATAGCTGTTAAACACATAGGCATAGCTATCGTGATACCTTTTGTAATTAGGTAAGTAAGGATCTAATAAAAATTCTTCAAAAAACCAGGTAGTATGACCTAGGTGCCATTTAGGTGGCGATACATCAACAATAGGTTGCACAACATAATCTTCCGTTTGTAACGGTTCACATATGTGTTCAGAATCTGATCTCGTTTCTTTAAAAAGAGAAAGAATTTTGTTTTTAGGAATCATCTTCTCAAATTTATGGTGTTTTTTCTTTAAGTCTATTGTTCTCATAGACTTTTATGAAATTGTTGTGTTTTTTTATTGTTCGCTTTCGCGAAAGCGTTAACAAAAGTTAAACAACTAGCAGGTTTTCTATTCTACCTTAAGTATACTGTTGATGGGTATAGTGACTCCTTTTTTAAGAATAATTGATTTTTGGGTAAGTCCCCATATGGTTGTGTTGATCATTAAAAGATTGTTTAAAGAGTCTTTGAACGTGATGAATACCTTGTTTTTGTACAAGTTGCCTAATTGCATGCCGCGATAAAGCTCATGAAATCTTAATTTCTGTTCATTTTTATCTTCTAAGACATCTGCAGTGTCAAATTTTACTAAGTAAAGAAGTTCTTTTTGTGTGCGGTAAACTTGAGATGGATATTTATGCATAGTCTATTTTTTTTATAGTGAGATAATAGTATAGGTGTGTGGTCCTATCGCTTATCGCTAATTAAAAAATAAGATATCACAAAAAGAAAACGTAAAGATCAATTTTAGATATCATTTGAGTTTATGACATACATTTTATAAAAAGACATCGTGTTAATAAGGGCAGTCGCAAATACTTTAATTCCAGCCTTGGTTATTCTTGCGGTAATTAATTTGAGGGGTTTTGTCTTTAGTAAGATAGCCTACCAGCCATATGATCAATACTATTAACACGGCTAGAAATAGTACTATGATAACTAGAATAACTACTTTAGGAGTGATGCGGTTTGCGCGTTCATCTGCTGCCTGTAGACGTAACTGTTCATAACGATATTCTTGTTCTATTCGTTTTTTATCGCGTTGTTTTGCCTGTTCTTCTTTCTCAACTGCGCGATAGTAACTTTTAGGACTTACAGGAGCGTAGTTTCTAGCTTTGGCATCTGCCAGGTTTATTGAAATGGGTTCTCCTTTTTGTTTATAGTATAATGGGTATATAGTGAATAATCCGTTTTCAGGAAACTCTGCTATGTTAGTATAGTGTTTCTGTCTATAAATAATTTTATGAGTATCTGGATCGCGCATCTCTATCATGTGATAGGTAATGTTCTTTTGGTTTTTCCATTCTAAAATTACTTTGCCAGTGTTATGAGATTCTTTTATGGTAAGGTCGTATAGGTATAATGCATCAGTAGGTTTATACTGCGTGGTGTCTATAGCGTGATAGTTTGCATATGGATCTTCAATGGCAGTGGAAACACCGCAAGAGATTATGAATAAAAATGCAATAATTAATCTCATAAGTGTAATTTAAACCGCTACTATTCCCTTGATTGCAGGATGTGGGTCGTAGTTCTCTAGTGTAAAATCTTCATATTTAAAGTCAAATATGTTTTTCACATCTGGATTTAATTTCATTTGGGGTAATTCTCTAGGTTCTCTAGTTAATTGTAAATCTACCTGTTCTCTTAAGTTATTGTATATGTGAACATCTCCAAAACTGTGTATGAAATCTCCATACTCTAGATCGCATACTTGTGCAACCATCATAGTTAATAGTGCATAGCTCGCTATGTTAAAAGGTACGCCCAGAAATACGTCTGCACTGCGCTGATATAATTGGCAACTTAATTTATTGTTAGACACATAGAATTGAAAAAAGGCGTGACATGGTGGTAAGGCTGCTTTTCCATTAGCAACGTTTTCAGAAAAACTCTTGCTAGTATCTGGCATTACACTTGGATTCCATGCGGTTACCATCATCCTGCGGCTGTTAGGATTAGTCTTAAGTGTGTCAATAACCTCTTTGATTTGGTCTATTCCCTGACTATCCCAGTTGCGCCATTGGTGACCATAAACAGGTCCTAGATCTCCATTTTCGTCGGCCCATTCATTCCATATTCTGACATTATTATCTTTTAAATATTGAATGTTAGTATCGCCTGATAAAAGCCATAGCAGTTCATGTATGATAGACTTAAGGTGTACTTTTTTAGTAGTTACTAGAGGGAAACCTTTTTGTAAATCAAAACGCATTTGATGACCAAAAAGGCTGCGTGTACCAGTGCCGGTACGGTCACCTTTATCAGTTCCGTTATCAATTATATCTTGTAATAGGTCTAAGTATTGTTTCATAAGAGTCTAGTAAATGATGATTCCGCTTTCGCGAAAGCGAATACAATATACAAAGAACTTGAAATTTTAGTTCAAATGATAATAAAACAAACTAAGATTACAGATTTATTAATTTAAAAGAGAGTCTGGGTTTTCTGAAACAAATGAACTTGCCCACTCTACAGCGCTTTCTACGTTATTAAAGTATCCAAATGAGCCACTGTATAACGACTGTTCACTTGCGGCTTGCATTTTTTGTTCTTTAGAAGTGCCTATTATGGCAATCCCTACGATCATTTTGGAATCAACTAATTTGTACACCTTAGGATCTACAGCATGTCCGAACTCACGATTTGATATAAAAACGATTTTATTTTTACCGTAAAATTCATTAATATCATTGAGAATCTTAGTGGCTATCTCATTATTTACGACAACATCTGTATGTAGTTGACCAACTACATAGTTATCATAGCAATAGATTTTGCCAAAGCTATAATTGAAAAGGTTTTTGTAGTCTTTAAAGTCCAATGCTTATCAGTTGTTATAATTTATAACAAATTTACAACATTTCTTTAACATAAAATTAGGTTAAAGAAAAAGCAATTAAATTTATCCAAAAAGCATTCCAGCTATAGTTGCAGTAAGTAACGCGGCACATGTACCGCCTATTAATGCTTTTACACCAAAGGCCGCTAGGGTTTTACGCTGACCAGGTGCTAGTACGCCTATACCTCCTATTTGAATACCGATAGAGGCAAAGTTTGCAAAACCGCAAAGTGCGTAGGTTGCGATAATGATAGATTTAGGATGGAGTATTTTACCTGCTTCTTTTAATTCTTTTAGAGATCCATAGGCTATGAATTCATTAAGAATTGTTTTTTCACCTAGCAACTGTCCTACTAGAATTATATCTTCAGAATGTACACCTATAATCCATGCAATAGGTGCAAATAGATTACCTAGTATATATTGCATAGAAAGGCCATCGTACCTACCATCGCTAGAAGATGCGATAATGGAATTAAGTCCAGAATATTCTCCTATAAGGTCTTTAAGTCCAAAGTTCACTACTGCTATTAAGGCTGTAAATACTAGTAACATAGCACCTACGTTAACAGCTAGTTTTAAACCATCTGTCGTACCTCTAGAAATGGCATCTAGTATGTTTGTACCTATTTTATCCTTTGATACTTTGAGGGAGCGGTCTATCTTGTTATTTTGATCTTCTGGGTAAATCATTTTTGCAATTACAATAGCTGCAGGAGCACTCATTATAGATGCGGTAAGCAGGTGTTTTGTAAATAATATTTGTTGCGCTTCACTTTCTCCACCTAAGAAACCGATAAATGCCGCTAGTACACCACCGGCTATGGTGGCCATACCACCTACCATAAGACAAAGCATTTCTGATTTGGTCATTTTTTCTAAGTAAGGCTTTACTACTAATGGCGCTTCAGTCTGCCCTATAAAAATATTTGCTGCTGCTGCAAGAGATTCAGCACCACTTAATCTCATTGTTTTGCTCATAACCCATGCGAGTACATAAACGACTTTTTGAAGTATGCCTAGATAATAAAGTAAAGATGTAAATGCAGAGAAAAATACAATCGTAGGAAGAACCTTAAATGCAAATACATAGCCCCAGTTACCACTAGCGTCAATGAAGTTACCGAATACAAACTCAGCACCAGCCTCACTAACAGCTAGGAATTTTACTACTCCTGTAGATATTCCATCAAAGATGTATGCGACACTTTCAAATTTAAGTACAGATATAGCAAACACCACTTGTAATGTTACACCTACTATTACTAGTCTCCAGTCTATTTTCTTCCTGTTATTACTTAATAGATAACAAAATCCAAGGATAAAAAACATACCTATTAAACCACGATAGAAACTTTCAAAGCTAAAGCCAAGGTCATTTGATATTTGAACATTATTAGAGGTTGTTGCGACAGTTGTTTCTTCTTTTTTAATTAAGAAATGATAAGTAATATCTTTATTTTTAATTGATAAGCTATCGTTATTTACCTTTTTTAAATCAAACTGCTTTAATTGTGTATTATTTGAGTTAGGGTATAGGGCGATAAAATCATTTTGGATTATAAATCTACCGGTAGAATTAAGGCTGTCTACTCCTGTGTAAAATTTGTAATTTTGTTGTGAAAAGGAGATACTGTCTAGATCTTGAGCGTTTCCTTGTGTGTTATCAACTATTGTTGCAGTATCAAATATCCAAGTTCCTTCTATTGGTGTGTTCTCTTGTGCATTTCCTATAAATGAAAAGCAAAGTAATGCTAAAGCAGTAAAAAATCTGGCTATAAAGGATTTCATAGAATGGTAATGATTATCGTTTAGATATTTCGTCTCTAATTTGCGCTGCCAGTTCGTAGTCTTCGTTAGAAACTGCTTCGTCGAGCATTTTGTTAAGTTCTGATATGGAGAATTTGCTGTAGTCATCCACTTCTTGCGCTGCAGCGTTGATTAATTCTTCTATCATTTCTTCTCCGTCTAGCTCTTCCATTTCCAGTTCTTTGTCTGGTTTAATGTGCTGTTGTATACCTGCTTCTTCAAGAATGTTTTCATAAGTAAAAACAGGGGCTTTAAATCTTACAGCTAGTGCTATGGCATCGCTAGTGCGAGCATCTATAATTTCTTCAATTTTATCTCTTTCACAAATAAGACTGCTGTAAAAAACACCATCTACTAGTTTGTGAATGATTACTTGTTTCACCACAATAGAAAATCGTTGGGCAAATGTTTTAAACAAATCATGGGTGAGAGGTCGCGGCGGACTCAATTCTTTCTCTAGTGCAATAGCTATACTTTGAGCTTCAAAAGCTCCTATTACAATAGGTAGTTGTCTTGATCCGTCTACTTCTTTAAGCACAAGGGCGTATGCGCCATTTTGTGTTTGGCTGTAAGAGATGCCTCGTATGTTAAGTCGTTTTAGACTCATTATGTTTAATTGCTAGAAATAAAAAAAAAGCTGTGCAAAAATGAGGTTTTTCTCCTATTGCACAGCCTTAAATCTAATAAATTCTTAACTAATTATTAAGAATCTTAAGCATTTGCAGCTTTAAAAGCCTTTAATTTCTCGATTAGAGCAGGTACTACCTCAAAAGCATCACCTACAACACCATAGTCTGCAGCCTTAAAGAAAGGTGCTTCTGGGTCTGTATTAATAACAACTTTAACCTTTGAAGAGTTAATTCCTGCAAGGTGTTGTATCGCTCCAGATATACCGATAGCGATATATAAGTTAGATGCAACTGGCTTACCAGTTTGCCCTACGTGTTCACTGTGTGGTCTCCATCCAAGATCACTTACCGGTTTAGAACATGCTGTTGCAGCGCCTAGAACGTCTGCTAGTTCTTCTACCATACCCCAGTTTTCTGGACCTTTTAATCCACGACCTGCGCTTACTACTATTTCAGCATCTGCGATAGTTACTTTGTCGGTAGCTTTATCCACAGATTGTACAGTTACATTAAAATCTGCATCGTTTAAAGTAGGTGCAAATTCTTGTACGGCACAATCGGTTGCGTTCTCTTTAAGACCGTAAGCATTTTTAGAAAGTCCTACTAGTTTTACATTAGTAGTAATAGCAGTGTTAGAAAAAGCTTTGTTAGTAAACACAGTTCTCTTAACTGTAAATGGCTCTGTAGAAGAAGGTAGCGCTGTAACGTTAGATACATAACCTGCTTCTAGTTGTACGCTTACTAGAGAGCCTAAATACTTAGAGTCTGCACTAGAACTGATAACGACTATTGTTGCTCCTTCAGCTTTGGCAGCTTGTGCAATAGCGCTAGCATAGGCAGCAGCATTAAATTTTTCTAGTTTTGAATTTGCTACGTTGTGTAATTTATTTACACCATATGTACCTAGTTCTCCAGCGTCATTTGCATTAAAAGATATAGCGGTAACAGTTGTTCCCATCATATCTGCAACACCTTTTGCATAACTAGCTACTTCATAAGCAGTCTTTTTAAAACCACCGTTTTCTGATTCTGTATATACGAGTACTGACATATATTTTATTTTTATATAAACATCCTAGTTATAAGGACGATTACTTGATTTGTTGTGGGTCTCGCTTTCGCGAAAGCGAAACTCTTAATAATTTTAACCTACAAGATTTAGAACCTTGAACTTTTAACCTTTAAAGATTAAATCGCTTTTGCCTCGTTGTGAAGTAAGTCGATTAATTTATCAAGATCTCCAGCGTCTACAAGAGTTACCTGGCCTTTAGGCTCTGGCTTTTCAAAAGAAACGCTATTAGTCTCTGTACTAGCGTCTGTTGCTGGTACAACATTAAGAGGTTTTTTACGAGCCATCATAATTCCACGCATGTTAGGAATTCTTAGGTCACTTTCCTCTACGAGACCCTTTTGTCCACCTATTACTAGGGGTAGGCTAGCGGTAACAGTTTCTTTACCACCATCGATTTCACGTACAGCAGTTGCGTTAGTTCCTTCTATTTCTAGAGATATACATGTATTTACAAAACTAGCTCCAGTCATAGCGGCTACCATACCTGGTACCATACCACCATTATAATCGATAGATTCACGACCTGCGATAACTAGATCATAACCACCGTCTTTTATAACTGCAGTTAGTTGTTTTGACACCTGGTAACCGTCAGTTGCTGGCGTGTCTACTCTTATTGCTGTGTCTGCGCCTATTGCTAGAGCTTTTCTTAAAGTCGGTTCAACTTCTGCACCACCTACAGTAACTACATCTACACTAGCGCCTTGTTTTTCTTTAAACCACATAGCTCGTGTAAGACCAAATTCATCATTTGGGTTGATGACAAATTGTACACCGTTAGTGTCAAATTGAGTATCGTTATCTGTAAAATTGATTTTGGAAGTGGTATCTGGCACGTGGCTGATACATACTAATATCTTCATATTTTATAGTCTTTAAAGTCTTTTTCAATCGTTTGCGAAGTTAGGAAAAAAACAAGTAATAAACTATGCATGCATAATAAATTTTTGTTTAATATTTCCTCAAGTATTGATTTTCAATATTTTTCATTCTAGGGTGTAACTCTTGTCTGTCTTGATGTTTAGACGGTTTCGGAATGTTTTGTATGATAATAGTATGTAAAAGAGATATTTTTTAGCCTAAAAATCTAGCATACTAAGTTCATGTAAGTTATTTTTGTTTTCTTGAAAAACTGAATAACATCATATCCTAATATATGAAGACAATACAATTCCGCGAGGCAATTTGCGAAGCGATGAGTGAAGAAATGAGACGCGACGAGTCTATTTACCTTATGGGTGAAGAAGTTGCAGAATATAATGGAGCTTATAAGGCTTCTAAAGGTATGCTGGACGAGTTTGGTGCAAAGCGTGTGATTGATACACCTATTGCCGAGTTAGGTTTTGCTGGTATAGCCATAGGTTCTACCATGACTGGTAATAGACCTATCGTGGAGTATATGACGTTTAACTTTTCTCTTGTTGGTATCGATCAGATAATTAACAATGCGGCAAAAATACGCCAGATGTCTGGTGGACAGTTTAAGTGTCCTATCGTTTTTAGAGGTCCTACTGCAAGTGCAGGACAGCTAGCAGCTACTCACTCACAAGCTTTTGAAAACTGGTTTGCAAACACACCAGGTCTTAAAGTAATCGTACCATCTAACCCTTATGATGCAAAAGGTCTTCTCAAGGCAGCGATACGTGATGACGATCCAGTAATTTTTATGGAGTCTGAGCAAATGTATGGTGATAAAGGTGAGGTGCCAGAAGGTGAGTATGTTTTACCTATAGGTGTTGCAGAGTTAAAAAGAGAAGGTAATGATGTGACCATCGTTTCTTTTGGTAAAATTATCAAAGAAGCTTATAAAGCTGCAGACGAGTTAGAGAAAGAAGGTATCTCTTGTGAGATTATCGACTTAAGAACTGTGCGTCCTTATGATAAAGAAGCGATTTTAAAATCGGTAAAGAAAACAAATCGTTTAGTGATTCTTGAAGAAGCGTGGCCATTTGGTAACGTCTCTACAGAGATTTCTCACATGATACAGGCTGAAGCTTTTGATTACCTAGACGCTCCTGTTTATAAAATAAATACACAAGATACACCAGCGCCATATTCTCCAGGTTTACTTGCAGAGTGGTTACCAGATTATACTGATGTGGTAGAAGGTGTTAAAAAAGTAATGTATAGAAAGTAATTTCTGACAACATTTTTGATCAAAGCCCATCTCGTTAGAGGTGGGTTTTTTTGATTTATAGCTAGATATAATTTTTTTTGTCTTAAGTTACTATCGTTTACGTCAGTAGCCCTACTTTTGACTTTTGCCCTTTGCTTATGAAAACTCTTTATAAAAGTTACGCTTTCGCGAAAGCGATAACAGAATCAGTCCTGTATATAGGTATATTACTTTTCACCTTAACAAGTGTTGCACAGACTAAAGTTGGTGGTGTGATTTATGATGATTTTGGTGATACGGTGCCTTTTGCAAACGTTGTATTTCCTGGTTCTAGTGAAGGAACAATCACTAACGATAATGGTCGATTTTATTTACAATCAGAGAATACGTATGATAAAGTTGAGTTTTCTTTTGTAGGGTATAAAACGCAAACCATAAAATTAGATAATAGAGTGAATCTAAATATGAAGGTTACACTTGAAACTGATACGGCAGAGTTAGATGCGGTGGTAGTATATGCTGGTAAAACGTCTAAAAAGAATAACCCTGCTATCGATATACTACGTAAAGTATGGGAAAATAGACGTAAAAATGGTCTTTCCCAATTTAAGCAATACCAGTACGATAAATATGAGAAGTTAGAATTTGACATGAATACCATAGATAGTTCTTTGATCAACTCAAAGCTTTTCCGTGGTATGGAGTTCGTATTTGACTATGCAGACACGAGTAGAATAACAGGTAAAACCTATTTACCTATTTTTATTAATGAATCGCTTTCTACTGTTTATGGAGATAACGAGATCAATAAAGAACTAGATGATGTTAAGGCAAACAAGAACTCTGGTTTCTCAAACAACCAGACTTTAATAGCATTTGTAAAAGATTTATATAATGACATAGATGTCTATGACCGTTATTTAAAATTCTTTGATAAAAGTTTTACGAGTCCAGTGGGTAAAAGTGGTATTGACACCTATAACTATGTGTTGAGAGATACGGCTATAGTGGATGGGGTAGAGGCGTATAATATAGTTTACTATCCGCGTCGTAAAGGTGAGCTTACTTTTAAAGGTGATTTTTGGGTAGCTACAGAGTCGTATGCGATCAAGGAGATCAATATGCAAGCGACTAAAAGCGCTAACATAAACTGGGTAAAAGAAATCTATATAGAACAGGAATATGACGTACTTAATGATAGTCTGTTCTTAATTACACGTGATTATTTCTTAAGTGATTTTGCGCTTAACAAAAAAGAGAAGTCCAAAGGTATTTATGGAAAACGTACCACCTTATTCAATGACTATAAGTTTGATATAGCAAAAGAGCCAGATTTTTATAGACGTAGAGTTAATGATTATGATCCAGAAATTTATAATCGCGATGAGGCTTATTGGGATGAAAATCGATTAGAAAAACTTAATAAAGATGAGAAACAAGTGTACACCATGCTGGATACACTTAAAAAGAACAAGAAGTTTAAACGTCTTTATAATATAGGTACTGTACTAGCGTCTGGTTATTATGAATTTGATGGTTTTGATTTTGGACCTATATTTTCCACATTTGGATTTAACGATGTAGAAGGTTTGAGATTGCGTGCTGGTGGTAGGACATACTTTGGCGCTAATGACCCATGGAGAATAGAAGGTTATGGAGCTTATGGTTTTGATGATAAAAAATTTAAATTCGGTATAGGTGGTAAATGGTTGTTAGATAAACAAAGCCGTTTGATACTAAGTGGTGGTTATAGAAAAGATGTAGAGCAACTAGCTGCCAGTCTTACTAAAACTAATGATGTTTTGGGGCGTAGTCTTGCTTCTAGTGCGATAGTAAGTGCAGGTAATAATGGTAGGTTATCTAATATTAAACTAGGTCTTGCTGCCATTAGTTTTGAGCCGTTATATAACTTAGAATTTAGATTAGGTACTAGTTATAGAAAGATAACGACGGCTAATCCTGGATTCTTTAGTCTGGATTATTTTGATGCAGACTCTCCAGGCGGCATACAGTCAGAAACTAACCAGGCTGAAGTGGACTTTTCTATGACTTATAAACCAGGACGTAAAACGACTAATTATGGTGTAGATCGTACGGTTATAAATGAAGGAGCTTATCCTATATTATTCCTAAATTATTCTAAAGGTTTTAAAGATCTCTTTAGTAGCGATTTTGATTATGATAAGTTTCAATTTTATTATAGTCATCCTATCCAGATAGGTGCTTTTGGTAGATTAACGGCGCGTATAGAAGCTGGTAAAACCTTTGGAGAAGTGCCACTAGCATTACTAGATGTGATACCTGGTAACCAGACTTATTTCAATGTGTCAGGATCATTTAATACGATGGATTTTTATGAATTTGTAAGTGATGAGTATTTGATGGTGAATCTTGATCATAATTTTAACGGTCGTATTTTTTCTCGCATTCCTGGTTTGAGAGATTTGAATCTACGTGAGTTAGTAGGTATAAAAGCTGCTTATGGTAGAATTAGTGATGAAAACGTAGCCTTAAATGCAAGCGGTCTTAATTATCTAGCTCCAGAAGATATTTACTGGGAATATAGTGCTGGTGTAGGTAACATCTTTAAAGTACTGCGTATAGATGTAAGTTTTAGAGGTGGTTATAATTACTTACCAGACGCTAGACAGGTAGCTGTTACTGGTAGTTTTGGTTTCTTCTTTTAGAAAATTTATGATTAAGCCATGCTGCTGAAGAGCTGCATCGGTCAGATTCTTAATTTTGTATCTTATAATTTTATTTTAGACCCATTTACTTAATCGTAAATGGTTTTTCTTCTTTTAAAGCTGCAGAGCAATCATACTGCAATAAATAACAAAAAAAACCTCCGATTCAACTAGTTGAATCGGAGGTTTTTAAAATATATAAACTTTCTAATATTTACAATTCAAAAGCTTTCTTAACTTCTTCTACAAAGTCTAATTTTTCCCAAGTAAATAACTCTACTTCTCTTTCTACTTTTCCATTGTATGGAGATTCAAAAACAAGTTTTTCAATACGTGGTGTTCTACCCATGTGACCATAAGCAGCCGTTTCAGAATAGATAGGGTTTCTTAATTTTAATCTAGATTCTATTGCAGCAGGACGCATGTCAAATATCTCTGCAACCTTTTTAGAAATCTCACCGTCAGTTAAGTTTAATGTAGAGGTACCATAAGTTTCTACATTAATAGAAGTAGGTTCTACCACACCTATGGCATAGGAAACCTGTACAAGAACCTCGCTAGCAAGACCTGCAGCTACTAGATTCTTTGCAACGTGACGTGCAGCATATGCAGCACTTCTATCCACCTTAGAAGGGTCTTTACCAGAAAAAGCACCACCACCGTGAGCACCTTTACCACCATAAGTATCTACTATAATCTTTCTACCAGTTAATCCAGTATCACCATGTGGTCCACCTATAACAAATTTACCAGTAGGGTTAATGTGATAGGTAATGTCATCATTAAATAAATCCTGAGCATAAGCAGGTAATAATGCAGTAACACGAGGAATCAATATTTCAACAAGATCTTTTTTGATCTGAGCTAGCATTGCAGCATCATCTTCATTAAATGGATCGTGTTGTGTAGAGATTACGATAGCATCGATACGTTGTGGCACGTTATCATCACTATACTCTATAGTTACTTGTGACTTTGCATCTGGTCTTAAATAAGTAATTTCCTTATTCTCACGACGCAATGCAGCAAGCTCCACTAGTAATTTATGTGATATGTCTAGGGCAAGAGGCATGTAATTCTCTGTCTCGTTAGTTGCATAACCGAACATCATACCTTGGTCTCCAGCACCTTGCTCTTCTTTAGTAGCACGATCTACACCTTGGTTAATGTCTTGCGACTGCTCATGGATTAAAGATATTACACCACAAGAATCACCAGAAAACTGGTAAGCACCTTCCGTATAACCTATTTTATTGATCACATTACGTGCAATTTGAGCTGCATCGATGTAAGTGTTTGATTTTACCTCTCCGGCAAGAACCACCTGTCCAGTAGTTACAAGCGTTTCACAAGCAACCTTTGATTCTGGATCAAAAGCAAGAAAATTATCTAATAAAGCATCACTGATCTGGTCAGCAACTTTGTCTGGATGTCCTTCACTAACGGACTCTGATGTAAATAAGTAGGGCATTTTATATGTGCGCTTTCGCGAAAGCGTAATAAATACAAATCTCGCGTGATTAATAATATAAGAAAATAAAAGTGGCTGTATTGTTTTGCGCAGTACACTGTTTTAGCGTTTATGTTTTCTTTTTTGAAAACGAGGTCGCAAGCAGCCAAATCTTTCCCCTTAATTGAATTGCAAATTTAATGAATGTAATTATTTATTGGCACATCACTTATAAGATTATTAACATGTACTATAATAAGACTTTATAGATATTTTTAATTCCCTACAGATTAAGTAGGGTAAATAATGTATACGTTCATATATGATAAATTTAAAATAGAGATAAATAACATTGGATATCATATTTCGATCATTGTTTAATTTTTGATATACAGATGGTTAAGTGTAATTAATGCTGTTTGGATAACAATGGCAATATGAATTGTCTAGTGAGGGACCTAATTGCAAACTTTAATTTTGAATCGATATTCTATCATCTAAAATAATAGAAGAATTATAAGGAAGTAAGTTAACGCTTGCCCTTAAGATTTAAAAATTAAATATGTCGCTCACTAAATATAGTAAAACAGTAACCCAGGATCCTACACAACCAGCTGCACAAGCTATGTTGCATGCTATAGGTCTTTCTAAGGAGGATCTGCTCAAACCATTTGTAGGTATTGCGAGTACTGGTTATGAAGGTAACCCATGTAACATGCATCTTAATGATCTTGCAAAATTGGTTAAAGAAGGAACTTTAGATGCTAACCTAGTTGGATTAATCTTTAATACGATAGGAGTAAGTGATGGTATTTCTATGGGAACACCTGGTATGCGATATTCTCTACCGTCACGAGATATTATAGCAGACTCTATGGAGACTGTGGTGCAAGCGATGAGTTATGACGCACTAGTAACAGTTGTAGGTTGTGATAAAAACATGCCAGGTGCATTAATGGCAATGATAAGACTGGACCGTCCTTCTATACTAGTTTATGGAGGTACGATAGATTCTGGCTGCCATAAGGGTAAGAAGTTAGATGTAGTTTCTGCTTTTGAAGCTTGGGGTAGTAAAGTTGCAGGTACTATGGAAGAAGAAGAATATCAGAATATAGTAGAAAAAGCGTGTCCTGGTGCTGGTGCTTGCGGTGGTATGTATACCGCAAATACCATGGCAAGTGCGATAGAAGCATTAGGAATGTCTTTACCGTTTAATTCTTCTAACCCTGCATTAAGTGATGATAAGAAAGAAGAATCTGTCAGAGCAGGACAAGTAATGTTAGAATTACTAGAAAAAGACATCAAACCGTCTGATATTATAACACGTAAATCGTTAGAGAACGCAGTACGATTAGTCACAATTCTTGGCGGTTCTACAAATGCGGTTTTACACTTTCTAGCGATAGCAAGAGCAGCACAAATAGATTTTACACTTAAAGATTTTCAAGATATAAGTGATAACACACCTTTTCTAGCAGATTTAAAACCTAGTGGTAAGTATCTTATGGAAGATATTCATCGCATAGGTGGCATTCCTGCAGTTATGAAGTACTTACTTTCTAAAGGGTTAATTCATGGAGACTGTCTTACGGTAACTGGTAAAACAGTAGCTGAGAATCTAGCAAGCGTAAAAGATCTTTCTGAAGAACAAGATGTGATTAGAACTGTAGAGAACCCTATTAAGATTTCTGGACACTTGAGAATGCTTTATGGTAATCTTGCTAGTGAAGGTAGTGTTGCAAAAATCACAGGTAAAGAAGGGTTGCAGTTCTCAGGAAAAGCTAAGGTTTTTAATGGTGAGTATGAAGCAAATGATGGCATACGTGATGGACTGGTAGAAAGAGGTGATGTAGTAGTCATAAGATATGAAGGACCTAAAGGAGGACCAGGAATGCCAGAAATGTTGAAACCTACAGCGGCTATTATGGGTGCAGGACTAGGTAAAGATGTGGCGCTTATTACAGATGGTCGTTTTTCTGGCGGTACGCATGGCTTTGTTGTAGGACATATAACACCAGAAGCTCAAGAAGGTGGTGTGATTGCTCTAGTTAAAGATGGTGATGTCATTACTATCGATGCAGAAGCTAATACAATACAATTAGAAATCTCAGATAAAGAATTAATTAAACGTAAAGAACAATGGCAGGCACCAGAGTTGAAGTTTAAAAGAGGTGTTCTTTATAAATATGCAAGAACGGTTTCTAATGCTTCAAAAGGTTGTGTTACAGACGAGTTTTAATAGCTTATCCCTGTAAATACCTACTTAACAAATAGAATAAAAAATTACAATAATCAAAATCGATGATTATGAAAGAACATGCGCTAATAAATTCCCCTACTTCAAGCATAGTAACTGAAAAGATATCTGGTGCAGAGGCTATCATAAAATGTTTCCTTGCCGAAGGTGTAGATACAGCATTTGGTTATCCAGGTGGTGCGATTATGCCGTTATATGATAAACTTTATGGCTATCAAAAAGAGTTGAAACATGTACTCACCAGACATGAGCAAGGAGCAACACATGCAGCACAAGGTTATGCACGTATATCAAATAAAGTTGGAGTTTGTATAGCCACTTCTGGTCCTGGAGCAACAAATCTTATCACTGGACTGGCAGACGCGATGATAGATTCTACACCTATGGTATGTATCACTGGTCAGGTAGCTTCTCATTTATTGGGGACAGATGCTTTTCAAGAAACAGATATTATAGGTATTTCTACACCAGTAACTAAGTGGAATGCTCAAGTAACTAAAGCAGCAGATATTCCTAAGGTTCTAGCCAAAGCTTTTTACATCGCTCAAAGCGGTCGTCCAGGTCCTGTGTTAATTGATATAACAAAAGATGCACAGTTTGAAGAGTTTGATTTTGCATATGAAAAATGTAAATCGATAAGAAGTTATGTGCCAGTTCCTGATACAGATTTACAAACGGTAAAGGACGCTGCTCTCTTAATTAATAACGCTCAGAAGCCTATGATTATTTGGGGTCAAGGAGTCGTATTGAGCGAGGCCGAAAAAGAATTGCAATCGGTTATTGAAAAAGCAGGAATCCCATCTGCATGGACCATTCTAGGTGCAAGTGCTATTCCTACTTCTCATTCACTTAATGTCGGTATGGTAGGTATGCATGGTAATTATGCACCTAATTTATTAACTAATGAATGTGATGTTTTAATAGCGATAGGAATGCGTTTTGATGACCGTGTTACTGGTGATTTATCTCGATATGCAAAGCAAGCCAAAGTGATACATTTTGAAATAGACCCATCTGAGGTGAATAAGAATGTAAAAGCAGATATTGCTGTTCTTGGTGATGCAAGAAACACTTTAGAACTATTACTTCCTTATTTAGAACAAAGAGAGCACCCTAAATGGTTAGCGAGATTTAAGGAACTTTATGAAGTAGAAGTAGATAAAGTTATAAGAGAAGATATGGAACCATCTGTAGATGGACTTACTATGGCTGAGGTTATACAGCAAATTAATGTACACTCAAAAAGTGAAGCAGCTATAGTAAGTGATGTGGGCCAGCACCAGATGATAGCATGTCGTTATGCTAGTTATAATCAGACACGTAGTAATATAACATCAGGTGGATTAGGTACTATGGGATTTGCACTTCCGGCAGCTATAGGAGCACAAGTAGGTGCGCCAGATAGAGATGTTGTTGCAGTAATAGGTGATGGTGGCTACCAGATGACTATTCAAGAATTGGGAACCATTTTTCAGACTAAAGTGCCTGTAAAAATTGTTGTGCTTAATAACGAGTTTTTAGGAATGGTACGTCAGTGGCAACAGCTGTTTTTTGATAAGCGCTATGCCAGTACAGAAATGACAAATCCTGATTTTATAAAAATAGCCGAAGGATATCACATCAAAGCAAAACAAGTAACAGATCGTAAAGATCTTGCTGGTGCCGTAGAAGAAATGATGAAGAGTGACGAAGCATATTTTCTTGAAGTGAGAGTGCAAAAAGAAGGAAACGTTTTCCCAATGATCCCAACAGGAGCATCAGTTTCAGAGGTGCGCCTCCAGTAGAAACGCATCGCATGCGTTCAAGCAGTGACGCACGGCATGCGTTTCTTGCAGTGACGCATCGCATGCGTCCGAAAACAAGGCGTTCAAGCAGTGACGCATCGCATGTGTCTAAAACAATGCGCATCGCATGCGTCTGGAACTTGTCGAAGACGACGATATCGAGAAAAGTAAAGCAAAGCTGTTCATTAACAGCTGAACGAAATAAAAAATTATGGAAAACCAAGAACAACTTTTTACCATATCCATTTATACAGAAAACAATATAGGGTTGCTGAATAGGATTTCGGCAATATTCCAGCGACGTCATGTGAATATAGAAAGCATAAACGGTTCTGCATCAGAAATAGAAGAGGTTTCAAAATGGACCATTCTAGTAAACATGACCGAAGAAAACATGAAGAAAATCATCGGTCAGATAGAGAAACAAGTAGAGGTTATAAAAGCCTACTATCACTCTGACGAAGAGACCATTTATCAAGAGTCCTGTCTGTTTAAAATTAAATCTGACCTTCTTTTTGAAGAACCTCAGATTCAAAATATAATTAAAGAAAGTAACGCACGCATAGTAACGGTAAATAAAGAGTTTTTTGTTTTAGAAAAATCTGGAAGAAGAAGCGAGGTCGATTTATTATACCGTGAATTAAGTGCCCACGGCATATTACAGTTCAATAGATCTGGACGTATAGCTGTAACTAAAGAACCAATGGAAATTTCAAAAATGCTAGAAGCATTAAACTCATAAAATAAGTACCATGTCAAATTATTTTAATACCCTATCACTTTCACAAAAATTAGAACAATTATCTAAATGCAGATTCATGCAACAAGCAGAATTTGAAGATGGTGTTAACGCTTTAAAAGGAAAGAAAATCACGATAGTAGGTTGTGGTGCACAAGGATTAAATCAAGGTCTTAACATGAGAGATTCTGGATTAGATATTTCTTATGCATTAAGACAGGCTGCTATTGATCAAAAAAGGCAGTCGTTTAAAAACGCTAGTGAAAATGGTTTTACTGTTGGGACTTATGAAGATTTAATTCCTAATTCAGATCTAGTTTTAAACCTAACACCAGATAAACAACACGCAGCTGTGGTAAAGGCGATTATGCCACACATGAAAAAAGGGGCAACACTTTCTTACTCTCATGGATTTAATATAGTAGAAGAAGGACAGAAGATAAGAGAAGATATTACCGTGATTATGGTGGCTCCTAAATGTCCGGGCTCTGAGGTAAGAGAAGAATATAAAAGAGGTTTTGGAGTCCCTACTTTAATAGCTGTACATCCAGAAAATGATCCTGAGAATAAAGGATGGGAGCAGGCCAAAGCATATGCCGTAGCAACAGGTGGACATAAAGCAGGAGTTCTTGAATCTTCTTTTGTTGCAGAGGTGAAGAGTGATTTAATGGGAGAACAGACCATTTTATGTGGTGTTTTACAAACGGCTTCTATACTATTGTTTGATAAAATGATCGCACAGGGCGCAGACTCAGAATACGCATCTAATCTTATTCAATACGGTTGGGAACGTACCACAGAGGCTTTAAAACATGGTGGTATTACTAATATGATGGACAGGCTAGATAATGCGTCAAAGATTAAAGCGCACCAACTGTCTGAAGAGTTAAAAGTTATTTTAAAACCACTTTTTGAAAAACACATGGACGATATTATGTCTGGTCATTTCTCACAAACCATGATGGAAGACTGGGCAAACGACGATGTAAATCTATTAAAATGGAGAGCCGAAACGGAGAACACGGCATTTGAAAAATCTACAGCCTCTACAGAAAAGATAGAAGATCAAGAATATTTTGATCATGGTGTAGCGATGGTTGCCTTTATTAAATCTGGTGTAGAACTCGCATTTGAGACTATGGTAGCATCAGGTATTGTAGAAGAAAGTGCTTATTACGAGTCTCTTCACGAGTTGCCATTAATTGCAAACACGGTAGCTAGAAAGAAATTATTTGAAATGAATCGCATTATTTCTGACACGGCAGAGTATGGTTGTTACCTATTTGACCATGCATGTAAGCCTTTAGTTTCTTCATTTGTAGATGGTCTCGATGCGGCTGTTATTGGTAACGCTTTCGCGAAAGCGGAATACAAAACAGACAACCTAGAACTAATAGCAGTCAATAAAGCTATAAGAAATCATCCTATAGAAAAAGTAGGAGCAGTGTTGAGAGATTCTATGATTGCAATGAAAACCATCTAGATAATAAGTTAGGATAGATGCTGGTGATGCTAGAAATTTTGAACAACAAAATTCTGTCTATATAGTACGCAGTCGAGAATCATTACTAAGTGAAAAAAGATTAAAGTGTG
This sequence comes from Nonlabens sp. Asnod3-A02, assembly GCF_045063755.1. Lineage (NCBI taxonomy): Bacteria > Pseudomonadati > Bacteroidota > Flavobacteriia > Flavobacteriales > Flavobacteriaceae > Nonlabens > Nonlabens sp. Asnod3-A02. The sequence continues at coordinate 85,827 of NZ_JBEFOC010000008.1, read as the reverse complement.
AGTCTATAGGACTTCTCTTTAATGAAAAGCAAAGCTGTTATGCGACGGCTGGACCATAAAAGATATGAAAACAGTGACTTATTATCCAAGATTACAAGATGTAAAACAGGCTGCAAATCGTTTACGCGACGTGGCCTGTTTAACACCTCTAGAGTTAAATGCACTTTACTCTGACAGGTATCAAAGTTCTATCTATTTTAAGAGAGAAGACTTGCAGCCCGTGCGTTCTTATAAAATACGTGGTGCATATAATAAGATCTCTACGTTGAGTAAAGAAGATTTATCAAACGGAATAGTTTGTGCCAGCGCAGGTAACCATGCCCAAGGAGTTGCGATGTCTTGTAAGTTACTCAAGATACATGGTACGATTTACATGCCTACACCTACACCGGTGCAAAAGATCCAACAGGTGAAAATGTTCGGTGGTACGTATGTAACCATAGTCATGCATGGTGATACCTATGATGACTCTTACTATGCTGCTATGGAGGAGAATAAAAAACTAGGGAAAACATTTATCCATCCTTTTGATGATGAAAAGGTGATAGAAGGTCAGGCTACTGTAGGACTAGAGATCATGGAACAGTCTAAAGTCCCTATAGATTATGTAATCATGCCTGTAGGTGGTGGCGGTTTAAGCGCTGGTGTTTCCAGTGTGTTAAAGTACTTATCTCCTCATACTAAAATTATAGGAGTAGAGCCTAAAGGAGCTACCTCTATGGCGACTTCTATTTTTAATAGGGAAAACACTACACTGGATAAGATAGATAGTTTTGTAGATGGTGCTGCTGTTAAAAGAGTAGGAGAACGCAATTTTGAAATATGTAAACAGAATCTTACAGAAACTATTAATGTAAGTGAAGGTGCCATATGTCAGACTATTCTAGATTTATATAATAGTCAGGCGATAGTGGTAGAACCTGCAGGAGCCATGTCTATTACAGCATTAGAAACTATTAGTGAAAAGATAAAGGGAAAGAATGTGGTATGTGTCATAAGTGGTAGTAACAATGACATTACTAGAACAGCAGAGATTAAAGAACGCGCCTTATTAGAGTCGCAACTAAAACATTACTTTATAGTTAGGTTTCCGCAACGAGCAGGTGCGCTGAAAGAATTTGTAGAGAAGGTTATAGGACCTAATGACGATATTACTCATTTTGAATACACTAAGAAAACAAATAGAATAAACGGATCTGCGGTAGTGGGAATAGAATTGAAAAACACATCAGATTTTGATTCTCTAGTACAACGTATGAAGTCACTTAATTTTTATGGAGATTATATAAATGATAATCCTACACTTTTTGAGTTTCTAGTGTGATCTACACACTTATCGATTTAATAGTAAATTGTTATTTGTTTCCTTTTAAGAGTTCGTGATATATGTTTACTTATAGTTTGTATTTAATAATTCTTATAACAGATTATTATCAAAACACTAAATTTTAGAAGTTTGTGTAGGTTATTGATGACTAGTCCAAATAAATACTTACATTTACCGCATGAATTTATCTAGAAATAAAAATATATCCTTACCGGTGCGCTTTACGTTGCGACGCCGCTGTGCTTAATCTCACTTAGCATTTAGATATAATTTTTATTTTTTTACATTGAATTCACTTCCATTATTATTTACTACTTTTTTAACTGCTCCTTCTAGGAACGGTTTTTCTGTGCGTCCTACTTTACGACGCCGACGCCCGTAAGGGGTCTTTCTTTTTGGGAATTTAGGTGCGTCCGGTTCTTCTTTTCACAACTACACTTTACACTTTTTAATTTATAAAATCAATCACAATGGAAATTGTCATTGCTCATAAATCGCATTCAAAATATGCGCAAATCATTTGTGATACCATAGCCGACGCTGCCAAAGTGCGCGGTACAGGAATCGCAAAACGTACACCAGAATATGTCACTACCAAAATGGAAAATGGCAACGCGGTTATCGCACTGGATAACGGGAAATTTGCAGGTTTTTGTTACATAGAGAAATGGGGACACGGCAAGTTTGTCGCAAACTCAGGCCTTATTGTACATCCAGATTATAGAAATCTAGGACTGGCCAAACAAATTAAAGAACGCATCTTTTTACTATCTAAAGAAAAGTTTCCTGATGCAAAGATATTCAGCATCACCACTGGACTTGCTGTTATGAAAATGAATAGCGACCTAGGTTATAAGCCTGTTACTTTTTCTGAATTAACAGACGACCAGCAATTCTGGAACGGTTGCCAGACTTGTAAGAACTATGACATCTTACAACGCACAGAACAAAAAATGTGTTTGTGTACAGGAATGATCTATGATCCTTCTAAGAAAACAACCGAAGAAAAGAAACCTATTAAAAAGTCTGTTTTCAACAGATTAAAACAAATTAAGCAAACGCTTATCCTCAAAAAAGATCAAAATGAACAATAATAAAAAATTAGTAATAGCCTATAGTGGTGGACTTGATACATCATATTGTGCCGTATATCTTTCACAAGATTTAGGTTATGAAGTGCATGCTGTGTGTGTGAACACAGGTGGTTTTACTCAAGAAGACCTTAAAACTATAGAATCTAATGCTTATAAAATGGGCGTGAGCACTTTTAAAGCCATAGACGCTGTCAGTACTTTTTATGATAAAGTCGTTAAGTATTTGATTTATGGAAACGTGTTGAAGAACAATACGTATCCGCTATCGGTAAGTGCAGAGCGTATTGTACAAGCCATTGAGATTATTGAGTATGCAAAAACCATAGACGCACAATTTATTGCTCATGGAAGTACTGGCGCCGGAAATGATCAAGTACGTTTTGATATGATTTTTCAAACTCTAGCACTACATATAGAAATTATTACACCTATAAGAGATGGTAAACTATCACGTAAACAAGAGATAGATTATCTCATAGAAAATGGAATAGCCATGTCTTGGGAAAAGTCTCAATATTCTGTGAATAAAGGACTGTGGGGAACTAGTGTCGGTGGAGCAGAAACTCTGACCTCGCTCAAGGCTTTACCAGAAGAAGCTTATCCATCACAACTTCAAAAAGAAGGAAAGGAACAAGTAAAATTGACCTTTAAAAAAGGAGAGTTAATTGCTGTAAATGGGAAAGAGCAATCTTCAGAACTGGCTATACAACAACTCAATGATCTTGCTTCTTCATATGCTATAGGTAGAGATATCCATGTAGGCGATACCATAGTAGGTATGAAAGGTAGAGTAGGTTTTGAAGCGGCAGCAGCGTTGATTACTATCAAAGCACATCATTTATTAGAAAAGCATACACTTACTAAATGGCAGTTACAGCACAAAGATTATCTGTCTAGTTTTTACGGTATGCACCTGCATGAAGGTCAGTACCTCGATCCTGTAATGCGTGACATGGAGGCTTTCTTAGAAAGTAGTCAGGCCAAAGTTACTGGAGATGTTTATGTCACTTTACAACCTTATCACTTTACTCTGGACGGTATAGAATCGGCAAACGATTTAATGAATGCAAAATTCGGTACTTATGGAGAAGAGAATAAAGCATGGACAGCAAGTGAGGCCAAAGGTTTTATCAAGATCATAGGAAACAGCAATAAGATTTATAACCAGATACATCAAGAATCATGATTAAAGCAGGAATAATAGGTGGTGCAGGTTACACAGCAGGAGAATTAATAAGACTTTTAATTCACCATGATGAGGTAGCCATAGATTTTATATACTCGACTTCAAACGCTGGTAATGCGGTGAGTGATGTGCATCAAGACCTTTTAGGTACTACAGATTTGGTGTTTACAAGCCAGTTAAATAACAATGTAGATGTTTTGTTTTTATGTCTAGGCCATGGCAATTCAAAATCTTTTTTAGAGAAGCATCAATTTTCAAAAAGCACAAAAATCATCGATTTAAGTAATGATTTTAGGTTGATAGAATATGCACGCTTTCGCGAAAGCGAGTTCACATATGGACTGTGCGAGTATCAAAAAGAAGAGATTAAAAAAGCTACTCATGTGGCAAATCCAGGATGTTTTGCAACAGCGATACAACTTGCCATTTTACCACTAGCAGCACAACAATTGATAAAAGAAGATGTGCATGTAAATGCGGTTACTGGTGCAACTGGTGCAGGCACAAGTCTGTCACCTACGACACATTTCACTTGGCGAGATAATAATTTCTCACACTATAAAGCTTTTACGCATCAGCATCTAGGAGAAATAAATCAGACTTTAAAAAAGTCGCAACAAGATTTTAATTCTAATGTGTTATTTGTGCCTAATCGTGGTGATTTCAGCAGAGGAATTTTTGCGACAGCTTATACTAAAATAGACCTATCACTAGAAAAAATAAAAGACTTTTATAAGGACTACTATAAAGACTCGCCATTTGTATTTGTGTCCGATAAAGAAGTGCATTTAAAGCAAGTAGTTAATACTAATAAGTGTCTTATTCATCTACATAAGCATAATGACATTTTATTGATAACGAGTGTCATCGATAACTTATTAAAAGGTGCGTCTGGACAGGCAGTACAGAATATGAATTTGATGTTCGGTTTTCTAGAAGATCAAGGTTTACAACTTAAAGCCAACTTTTTTTAAACTCAAAATCATGAAAATAGCCATTATAGGAACTGGTAATTTAGGCCGCTCCATCGCAAAGGGATTGATTCATAATAATGCAATCACCACATTGTATTTAACTAAAAGAAATCTAGAAGATCTAGAGTTTTTTCAAGATTATTCTGGCGTGTTTTTAACTGCAGATAATGAAGAAGCAATCAAGAAATCTGACATTATCATTTTTGCGGTACAGCCAGCACATTTTACTGATATTCTAGAAACAACTAAAGATTTATTTAATGAGAACCATGTGTTGATATCGACGATAACTGGTTTTACCGTTGATAAAATAGAGGCAATTGTAGGTTCAGATCAGCATGTGATTAGAGCAATGCCCAATACAGCGATCGCGGTTGGTAAATCGATGACCTGTCTGTGTCATAATGAAAAAGGGACTCGTAGAATAAAAGTAGCTCAGGCTATTTTTAATCGTTTGGGAACCACACTAGTTATTCCAGAAACACAAATGCAAGCTGCAACCGTGGTATGTGCTAGTGGAATAGCTTTCTGGATGCGATTAATAAGAGCGAGTACACAAGCCGCGATTCAGTTAGGTTTTGACGCTAGCGAGGCACAATTATTAGCAATGCATACTGCCGAAGGTGCAGCAAGTTTATTGATAACAACAGGCAATCACCCAGAACAAGAGATCGATAAAGTTACCACGCCCAAAGGTTGCACCATAGAAGGTTTAAACGAGATGGAACATAAAGGATTGAGCAGTTCGCTTATTCAAGGAATGATAGCTTCTTTTCAAAAAATTAATACGATTAAAGAAAAACAGATATGAGTTTATTTGATGTTTATCCACTTTTTGATGTGACGCCAGTGCGTGCACAAGATGTTTATGTTTATGATCATAATGATGTCGAGTATCTAGATTTATATGGTGGTCATGCTGTTATTTCTATAGGTCATTCTCATCCAGAATATGTAAATAATATAAGTGAACAGGTTTCTGAAATAGGCTTTTACAGTAATGCGGTTCAAAACCCATTGCAAGAAGCGCTTGCTCATAAATTAGTTGACTTTTCTGGTTGTAAAGACTACCAACTATTCATGTGTAATTCTGGCGCAGAGGCAAATGAAAACGCATTAAAACTAGCTTCTTTTCATAATGGAAAGCATAAAGTAATCGCTTTTAAAAATGGTTTTCATGGTCGTACATCTGCAGCGGTGGCGGCTACAGATAATGCAAAAATTATCGCACCATTAAATGCACAACAAGAAGTAGAAATTATTGAATTAGGAGATCTGGAAGCTGTACAAAAAGCACTAGATAAGAATAATGTTTGCGCGGTAATTGTAGAATGTATTCAAGGAGTAGGTGGTCTAGATGAAGATACTACTGTATTTTATCAAGGTTTACAAGCTTTATGTCGTCAGTACAATACTTCTTTTATTGCAGATGAGGTGCAATCTGGTTTTGGTAGAACTGGTGATTTTTTTGCATTTCAAAAACATGGACTAGAACCAGATATTATTTCAATGGCAAAAGGAATGGGAAATGGGTTTCCTGTAGGTGGTATTTTGATCCATCCACAAATTAAGGCTTCTTATGGATTGCTGGGTACGACTTTTGGCGGTAATCACCTAGCATGTACCGCAGTTTCTACGGTGCTAGATGTTATAGAAAAGGAGCAATTAATGGATAATGCAAAAGCAGTATTTGCTCACTTTTTAAAAAGAGCTAAAGAATTGCCGCAGGTTAAAAATGTAAAAGGACGCGGATTAATGTTAGGACTAGAATTTGATTTTCCTATTGCGACAATAAGAAAGAACATTCTTTTTAATCATCACATTTTTACTGGTAGTGCAAAGAATCCTAACGTGATAAGAATTTTGCCGCCATTAACGATTAAAGAATCTCATATCGATTTATTCTTTGACGCTTTAAAAGCTGAATTATGAAGAAATACACTGAACTTAAAGATATAAAAGACCTCTCTCAACTAGTAGATGAGGCAATTGCAATAAAACAAACACCATATGATTTTCAACATCTAGGTAAAAATAAAACTCTAGTGATGTTGTTTTTTAATGCGAGTTTAAGAACGCGATTAAGCACAGAAAAAGCAGCAAGGAATCTAGGGTTAGAAGTGCAAATATTAAATGTGAATGATTCTTGGAAACTAGAATTTGATGATGGAACGGTGATGAATGCAGGCACTTCTGAACATGTAAAAGAAGCTGCTCAGGTCATTTCTCAATATGCAGATGTGATTGCGGTAAGAGCTTTTCCTTCTTTAGTTGATAAAGAAAAGGACGCTCAAGAAGTAGTCCTGAATAGTTTTATAAAATATGCATCAGTACCTGTGGTAAATATGGAAAGTGCAACAGCTCATCCTCTACAGGCCCTTGCAGATGTTATTACTCTGGAAGAATTGAAAACCAAGAAAAAACCCAAAGTCGTTATTTCTTGGGCGCCACATCCCAAAGCATTGCCGCAAGCGGTGACAAACTCATTTATTGAAGTCATGCAAATGGCAAACGTAGATCTTACGATTACGCATCCGCAGGGATATGAATTATCTGATGCGATTGTAAAAGATACACCGGTGATTTATGATCAGGAAAAAGCTTTGAAAGAAGCCGACTTTGTCTATGTGAAAAACTGGAGCAGTTATACTGATTATGGTAAGGTTTTAAGTCAAGACGCGAGCTGGATGATGACTCAGGGAAAACTAGGTAAAGCAAAATTTATGCACTGTCTTCCTGTAAGAAGAAATGTTGTGGTAGAAGATGCTGTGCTAGATAGTGAGAATTCTATCGTCATCCACCAGGCTAATAATAGAACCTATGCAGCTCAAGTAGTTTTAAAAAATATTTTAGAAAACATAGAATAATGGAACAGCTTAAAGTTATAAAAATAGGTGGACACATTATCAATGACCAGCAAGCACTAGATGATTTCTTAACCACATTTAGTGCAATAAAAGGGCTGAAAGTTCTTATTCATGGAGGTGGAAAAGTAGCTACAGAATTAGCTCATAAAATGAATCTTGAGGTAAAAATGATCGATGGTCGTCGCATCACCGATTCAGAAACACTGGACATTGCCACTATGGTTTATGCTGGTAAAGTAAATAAAACCATTGTAGCAAAGTTACAAGCTAAGAAGTGTAATACTATAGGATTTACAGGAGCTGATGGGAATACTATTTTGTCTAAAAAACGAGATGTAGAAGAGGTAGATTTTGGTTATGTAGGAGATGTTGTAAAAGTAGATACAGAGATTGTTGAGGTGTTGCTTTCGCGAAAGCGTACTCCAGTATTTTGCGCCATAACGCACGACGGACATGGTCAATTATTAAATACAAATGCAGATACTCTAGCGGCTGAACTTGCTATTGCACTAGCCAAAAACTATGAAACAGAACTGTATTACTGTTTTGAGAAAAAAGGAGTTTTACAAAATATTACAGATGAAGATTCTGTAATTAAGAATATCAATTTAGAAAATTATCAAGATTTAAAATCTCAAGGAGTCATAGCCGACGGAATGCTGCCTAAAATGCAAAATTGTTTTCATGCTATTCAAAATGGTGTAAAAAAAGTATGTGTAGGATTGCCAGATATGCTTCAAAATTCAAACAGTTTATTCACTACAATATCGAACTAATGAAACATCAAGATTTAAAAAAAGAGGCTCTAGAATTGTTGAAAAAAATGATTGAAACACAATCGTTTTCTAGTGAAGAAGAAGGAACTGCTCTACTGATAGAATCATGGTTTAATAATCATGAAATTCCATTTAAAAGAGACCATCATAATATATGGGCGACTAATAAATATTTTGAAAAAGGGAAACCTACGTTATTATTAAACTCACATCACGATACGGTACAACCTAATAAAGCCTACACAAAAGATCCATTTAAGGCAGTAGTTGAAGATGGTAAATTATACGGTCTAGGCAGTAATGACGCAGGTGGTTGTCTGGTTTCTTTAATCGCTACGTTTACTCATTTTTATAACCAAAAAGATTTAAAATATAACCTAGTCATAGTCGCTAGCGCCGAAGAGGAAAGTAGCGGCCCAAATGGTTTAAATAGTATGCTAGATATCATACCACATATAGATGTTGCTATTGTAGGCGAGCCTACTTTAATGAATCTAGCAGTCGCAGAAAAAGGATTGGTCGTTTTTGATGCCAAAGTAAAAGGGACGCCAGGACACGCGGCTCACCCCAATGATAATAATTCGATTTATAATTCTATAGAGGTTTTAAAATGGTTTCAAGATTTTAAGTTTGACAAATCATCTGAGGCATTAGGTGATGTAAAAATGACGGTAACGCAAATTAAAGCTGGCGTGCAACATAATGCTGTGCCGTCAGAGGTAGAACTGGTCATTGATGTAAGAGTCAATGATAAATACAGCAATCAAGAGATCGCAGAAATGCTGAAAGAACAGTCGCCTTGTGATGAAATTATTGCACGAGGTTTGCGATTAAATTCTTCTTCTATTCCTGTAGAACATGAGTTGGTGCAAGCAGGAATAGCGATGGGAAGAGCCACTTATGGATCACCTACTTTATCAGATCAGGCGTGTTTAAGTTGTCCTTCTTTAAAATTAGGACCTGGCGATAGTACGAGATCTCACAGCGCAGATGAATTTATATATCTAGAAGAGATTGAAGAAGGCATCGATATATACATCAATTTATTAACGAGTATTTTTTAAAGATAGAATTATGAAACTTTGGGATAAAGGAATTGCAATAGATAAAAAAATGGAACAATTTACAGTAGGTAATGATCGCGAGATTGATCTACATATAGCTCCTTATGATGTAATAGCATCTCGTGCACATGCTAGAATGCTCGCAAAGATTAATATCATTTCTAGCGAAGAATTAAAACAATTAGAATCTGGACTGGATGCCATTGCTCTACAAATAGAAGAAGGTACTTTTATTATTGATGATCAGTTTGAAGATGTACATTCTAAAATTGAGCACGAACTGACCCTACAACTGGGAGAAGTAGGGAAGAAGATTCACACCGCAAGATCTAGAAATGATCAAGTTCTAGTGGCGTTACAATTGTATTATAAAGAGGCACTGGGACAAACGAGAACTAGTATAAAGACATTGTTTGATACATTATTAGATTTAGCCGACACACATAAAAATCAATTGTTGCCAGGTTACACTCATTTACAGGTGGCGATGCCATCATCATTTGGTTTGTGGTTCTCTTCTTATGCAGAGTTGCTAGTGGATGATGTGTATGTTCTAGACGCTACGATGCGTATTGTAGATCAAAATCCGTTAGGAAGTGCTGCAGGTTATGGAAGTTCTTTTCCTATCGATAGAGAATTCACTACCCAAGAAATGGGTTTTGCAGCGTTAAAGTATAATGTAGTTGCTGCACAACTCACTAGAGGTAAAAATGAACGAAGTATAGCTGCTTCTTTATCAAACGTGGCTAATACACTTTCTAGATTTGCGATGGACATCTGTTTGTATATGAGTCAGAATTTTGGGTTTATAAGTTTTCCAGATGAGTTAACGACAGGTAGTAGCATCATGCCGCATAAAAAGAATCCAGATGTCTTTGAATTGATACGTGGTAAGTGCAATAAAATACAAGCTTTACAAACAGAAATGCTATTGATAACAAACAATTTACCTAGTGGTTATCACAGAGATTTTCAATTGCTCAAAGAGAATGTGATCGCTTCTTTTATAGAATTAAATGATATTCTAGAAATCTTTAATTACTCTATAGAGAAGATTATAGTAAAGGAAGTTGACCTTAATGATGAGAAATATCAATATCTATTTACTGTAGATAATATCAATAACCTAGTGGTAGATGGAACATCTTTCAGAGAAGCGTATAAAACGATAGGTGAGCAGGTGGAGAATGGAACGTATGTTCCAGATACATCAAAACACCATACTCATATAGGTAGTATTCATAATCTAGGATTAGATCAAATAAGAAATAAATTTCCTGATTAATTCTTAAAGACAAAGAGGTATAGCATTTCTCTACACCTCTTTGTTTTATTTTATATAATCGTGCTTTGGCCTAAATGTATATTTTTAAAGTTTGCATTAGAATCATGCGGATTCATAATGAAATCTGCAATGAAGTCTCCTACTTTATTAGTTGTAATGTTGTTATAAGTAGAGTTTAAATCTGGAGTAGTAATGTTAAGTTCTAGAGAACGATTTACAGCAGTTTTAATCATTTCTGATTCACTGTATAATCCAAAGTGCTCTAATAACATTGCGGCACTAAGTATAGAAGCTAATGGGTTAGGGTTCTTATAATCAGCAACATCTACATGATTATGAATTGTTGGGGTAAAAAAAGATTGCTTGTGCCCTATGTAACTAGTGGATTGTAAGCTGGTGGAGCCAGTCAAAACACTAGACTGTTGAATCAATACATTACTGATTATACGTTCTGTTAAAACGACATCAAATAAGTTAGGAGTTAATAGGAGTTGAGTAACAGCGTTTTCTAAATTAGTGATGTTAAATTCTATTTCAGGATACTGTAAAGATAAATTGCCAGCTACTTCACTCCATAAAGCAGATACTTGTGATGTACTAGATTTATTTATAAGTGTTACTTTTTTACCTCTAGTTTGCGCGGCTTTAAATGCTTTTTCTGCAACAAGTTCTATCTCTTGGCGAGTATTTTCATTTGAGTCAAAGGCATAGTTGTTATTCTTAGAAGCATGTTTTTCACTTAACTGATTGCTTAAATTCAATTCGTTAAAAAATAAAATGTTTGTTCCCGATATAACTTCCTTCTTAAGAGGAGAATTTACTGTCAAAGAATGGTAGCTCTTCACAATGGTGGAGCTTGCGTATACGTTTAATTGTGCACTAAGCGTGTTACTTTGTAAAAACGAATCATTACTAGCTAAAATAGCATCACTACTTTTACATAAATCAATGACTTCATTTGAAGAAGAATTTTTACTATTTAAGTCTGCAATTTTGATTATAAATTGATGATCAAATTCTAATGCAATAGCTTTTAATACTTTGATCGATTGGGTAGTTATTTCTGGACCGATTCCATTCTTGGGTATAACTGCTATATTTAATCTCATTTTCTCTACTTATTTATATGAAATCAATAGATTATTACCCCTATTAAAATATTGATTTCAGGACTTGCTTTTATTTTAAAGCTGATATTATTTCTTTATTGTATTACTAAGTTATATTTTGGACTATTCTAACTAATCGTTTAATTGAATATTTTACGATGTTCAACAATTTTTTTAGTTGTTTAAAACATTGAATTAAAGTTAGTTAGTTTAATAAATTAGTTGATGACAAAGGATCAAAAAGATGGACTATTTACACTGGTTAAGTCATTAACTAAGTCAGAAAAGCGTCAGTTTAAATTATATGTAGGGAGACTAGATGTAAATGCCGATTCAAAATTTTTGAATCTGTTTATGCATCTAGATAAAGCTGCTAGTTACAATGAAAAGCAAATCTTAAAATCTACTGACATTCAAAAAAGACAATTAGCTAATGTAAAAACACATCTTTACAAGCAAATTTTAATAAGTCTTAAGACAAATCCTGCCCATCAAAATATAAGGTCTCAAATAAGAGAACAATTAGATTTTGCCTCTATTCTATACCATAAAGGATTATATAAACAAAGCTTAAAAATACTAGACAAAGCAAAAGAACTAGCGGTTGCTCACGAAGAGAAGAATCTCGCTTATGAAATAGTAGAGTTAGAAAAGATTATAGAATCACAATACATTACTAGAAGTATAAGTACTCGTACAGCGCAACTTACTACTCAAGCTAGAGAACTGAGTAATTCTAATATAATAGCAAGCCAGCTTTCTAACCTTTCTTTACAAATGTATACCGAGTTTATCAAAACAGGTTGTGTAAAGGACAAAGAAGAAAGTGAGAAGGTAACCGCTTATTTTCACGATCATTTACCTACGTATGAGTTTGAGGAATTAGGATTTAGAGAAAAACTATGGTTGTATAAAGCCTATTTGTGGTATAGTTTTTTAATGCAAGACTTTTTGAATTGTTATAAATATTCATCAAAATGGGTCGATTTATTCTATCAGGATAAAAAGATGATAGTTCTTAATCCTGTGTTTTTCATTAAAGGAAATCACTATTTACTAGAATCACTTTTTTTCTTAAAAGAAAAAGAAAAATATCAATCTACTTTAGATCAATTAGAGAAAACTTTAATAGGCAAGAGTTTTCCTAAAAATGAGAATCTAGAAGCGCTCAGTTTTTTATATATCAATCTCAATAAAATTAGTCAGTACTTCATAGACGGTAGTTTTAAAGATGGATTACCATTAATATCAAACGTAGAACAAGACCTATTAGGATTTAAAGACCGTCTCGATGAGCATCACCAAATGGTGTTTTACTACAAATTTGCTAGTATGCATTTTGGGGCTGGAAATTATTCAGAAACTATTTTTTACCTAGATAAAATTATCAATAATAAAACACTTACCATGCGAGAAGACTTATTGTGTTTTTCTCGTATTTTAAGTCTTATTGCTCATTATGAAGCAGGACAAGATGAGCATCTTGAAACTTATTTAAGAAGTGTATATAAATTCTTAATTAAGATGAACGATCTGTATGAAGTTCAAAAAGAAATGATCAAATTTATACGTGGTTTACAAGATATTTACCCTCATGATTTGAAAAAAGCCTTCCAGGATTTGCTTCTTAAACTTAAAAATTATGAAAATCACCCTTATGAGAGGCGTGCCTTTTTATATTTAGATGTTATTTCTTGGTTAGAAAGTAAGGTTTTGAATATTCCTATAGATCAGGTTGTTAGAGGTAAATATCTAGCTAAAAACAATATTTAAACCCATTACCCTACTAGTTCAATAGGATAATAATTTGTTAAAAATTTGGAATTAACAGATAGTTTTATGAATCTTTACACTCACGTTCATAACCATACTGAAATTATCAAGAAAGGACGAGGGAACAGACCCATCGACTCCTTAGCAACCCTTTATTTATGTCGACAATAAATAGAGAAGGTGCTACATTCTGCTCACAACTTTGTGAGACGAGATGATCAAACACATAGTAGGTTATACTACCACAAGTTTCTTTTTTGATTTTACTTTTTGATTCAGTTCAAAGAGCAAATCTATATTTCTAATTGGTTTTGAGCATAACTCAATTTTTAATTTTTAAAGAAACAATTATGTCTCAAAAATTTTCAACAAACGCACTTCATGCAGGTCATGATTTTAAAAACAACGGTGGTACAAGAGCAGTGCCTTTGTATCAATCTACTAGTTATGTCTTTAACAACAGTGATCATGCAGCAAACCTTTTTTCACTAGCAGAGCCAGGTTTTATTTACACTAGAATTAATAACCCTACAGTAGATGTTCTAGAACAACGTCTAGCAGCACTAGAAGGTGGAATAGCAGCCGTTGCAACGGCTTCTGGAACTAGCGCTATTTCTACAACATTGCTTACCTTATTGAGAGCAGGAGATCACATTGTAGCTAGTAACTCGCTTTATGGAGGTACTTATAACTTGCTTTCTGTGACCTTGCCTCGTTTAGGCATAACAACCACGTTTGTGAACCCTAATGATAAAGATGCTTTTACTAATTCAGTACAAGAAAATACTCGTGCCATATTTGTAGAATCGCTAGGAAATCCTAAATTAGATGTACTAGATCTTAAAAAAATAAGCGCGCAATCAAGAGAGGCTCGTGTACCGCTTATCGTAGATAATACGGTAGCTACCCCATATTTACTCAACCCTATTGAACATGGAGCTAACATTGTGATCCACTCGCTTACTAAATACATAAACGGTAATGGTACTGCTCTAGGTGGTATTATAGTAGACGCAGGTACCTTCGACTGGACTAACGGTAAATTTCCAGAATTTACAGAGCCTAGTGCTGGTTATCACGGTCTAGTTTATAGCGAGGCGCTAGAAGCAGCAGCCTTTATTGCCAAAGTACGTATAGAAGGTTTAAGAGATCTAGGTGGCGCTATCTCACCTTTTAATGCATGGCAAATTATTCAAGGACTAGAAACATTACCACTTAGAATAGAAAAGCACTCTAAAAATGCGCTAGAATTAGCAACCTGGTTACAAAGTAGAGAAGAAGTAGAATGGGTTAATTATCCAGGTCTAGAAACTAGTAACTACCATAATCTAGCAAAAGAATATTTACCAAAAGGTCAAAGTGGTGTAGTTACATTCGGTCTTAAAGGCGGTTATGAAAGCGCTAAGAATGTAGTGGATAACACAAAACTTTTCTCATTGCTAGCAAACATAGGTGATAGTAAATCCCTTATAATTCATCCTGCAAGTACAACACACCAACAGTTAAGTGATGAGGAGCAAATAAGTAGTGGTGCTACTAAAGATCTAATTAGACTTTCTGTAGGTCTAGAAGATGTCTCTGATTTAACTGCAGATCTTGAAGAGGTCTTTGCTACTATAGATAAAAAAGTTCTTGCATAAATGGCTCACAAGCTAAAATATATCGAGCTTCCTGATTTTCAATTAAGATCAGGAAAGGTGCAAGATATTAGTGTTTCCTATCAGATTTTTGGGCGTGCTTTACATACCGCGCCCATCATTCTGATTAACCATGCACTTACAGGAAATTCTTCTGTAACGCAATGGTGGAAAGAGCTGGTAGGTGATGGTAGAGTCATAGATACGACTCAATTTACCATTATCGCCTTTGACATACCTGGTAATGGTTATGACGGTAACATCGATCATTTAATTTTTAATTATCAGGACTGGACATTGTATGATGTGGGTTCCGCTTTCGCGAAAGCGTTACACATATTAGACATTTCCTTTATAGATTTAGGAATAGGTGGTAGTATAGGTGGTACAATATTATGGGAAATGCTAGCGCAACAACCAGAATTATTCGGTACCATAGTACCTATCGCTGCAGACTGGAAAGCGACAGACTGGATTATAGCATGTTGCCACATACAAGAAAATATACTCGCGACTTCTACAAAGCCAGTAGAGCTAGCAAGACAACATGCGATGACATTCTATAGAACGCCAATAGGTTTAAATTCTAAATTTGGAAATGTAAAAGAAGAAAATTCTTTTAAGGTTCAAAAATGGTTGGACTACCATGGAGTAGAATTAAAAAAGAGGTTTTCCTTACCGGCCTATAGGCTGCTCAATAGATTATTATCTAGTGCACAAGCCAGTAAAGATAACCAGATAGCGCCTACGATTGCAGCTTCTCAAACAGCCATAGAGCTAGTTGCAATAGATAGCGATGGACTATTTATAGCCCATGAAGATAGAAAGACGTACCATTTATTAAAGCGAGATCGAGATATTAATTATCACGAGATCACTTCCATTCATGGGCACGATGCTTTTTTAATAGAACATGATCAGGTACAAGAAATTCTATGTCAGATTATAGAAAGTCGTTTACCTAAAACATCAAAATCGATTTGTAATAAAATCAGATTGCTTGAAACAATTTAGTGATCTATCCAAAACTCACAAATGAAACAAATACATTTATATATATTCGGAATAGGGAATGTAGGCAGTACGTTGATTAATCAAGTACTGCAATCACATTCCTTTTTTAAAAACAAACATAATTTAGACCTTAAAATTATAGGTCTTGCAAATTCAAAGAGAGTACTAATTGACCCAAATGGGATAACACAAAAATGGAAAGAAGATTTCAGCTCTATCTCTATAGTTAGAGAAAGTGATAGTTTTTATAAAGTTGCAAACCTTTATGACGTTACTAAAATAGCAATAGATGCCACCGCAAGTAAAGAGGTGTCTCAGCATTATCCTGAATTATTAGATCATAATTTTAATATTATAACAGCAAATAAAATTGCAAACACCTTATCGCAGTCTTTTTATGATGTCATACGCACAGCTCTTAAAAATAAGGGATTGCAGTTTGAGTACGAGACTAATGTAGGAGCAGGTTTACCTATCATTAATGCGGTAAGAGATCTCTATAATAGCGGTGAGCAATTGTTTGCTATTAATGGTGTTTTTTCAGGATCATTAAGTTACATTTTTAACCGTTTCAGTGAAGAAAACAAACCGTTTTCTGAAATAGTAATCGATGCATTAAAAGATGGTTATACAGAGCCCGACCCTAGAGAAGATCTATCAGGTAATGATGTGGCTAGAAAACTATTAGTACTTGCTCGAGAAGCAGGATTAAAACTAGAATTTGACGATATAGAAATCGATAATTTAGTTATTCCTTCTTTGAGAACAGCGTCACTTAATCAGTTTCTAGACCAAGTGACTTTATTAGATGAGGTGTTGCAGGAGAAGAAAGATGCCCTCGCTAGCGATCAAGTATTGCGACATCTAGGCGAGTTAGATGTGGTTAATGGAGTACTTAAAGTATCGCTTAAAGCTGTACCTAAAAGTAGTCCAGCTGGGCAGTTAAAAGGTAGTGATGGCTTCTTTGAAATTTATTCAGAAAGCTATGCGTCACATCCGCTGGTGATAAAAGGTGCTGGTGCTGGTAGAGAGGTAACAGCTAGAGGTTTACTGTCAGATATTATAAAGGTGAGTAAAACGTGTAAAGAGGTTTTAGTGGCTGGATAAGTAAGAATAAGAAAGTTGTTTTATCTCAAAAAATTAACAAACTAACATGTATATTTATATCTTTATTAGTTAAAACTATAAGGTAAAATGAAACTATATCTTTTTTTATGTATTAGTATTATTTCATTTTGGAGTTATTCACAAGGATATCCAGATCAATGGCCAACATCAGTTGGCACGATGGATTTTAGTCGAGGTGAGGGAGAGTTTCTCCCTCATATTAGTCCACCTGCGATTGCTACAGTTGATGCAATGGCAAATGGTAGATCATTGCTTACTGGTACAACTTCTACCTATACTGTTAATTCCAATCCTTATTTGATAGACCCATTTAAGGAACGTAATATTGTAAATTTATTTACAGAGGGAATTGCTACTTCTATTCCTACCCACAATACGCAGAGTCTTTTAATTGTTCCTCATCCTGAGTCCATTTATAAGTATTACCTAATCGGTAATAATTATGGAACTTATCCAATATATGATTTGATCATTTGTGAATTTGATTTCAGGTTAAATTCTGGAGCTGGTGGAATAGTAAATGGTAGTATAAGAAGAATTGAACAAGAAGTTTTCCCGAGAAATATGATGGGTTACTTCAACAAAGAAGATGGTTCTTATTGGATAATAATCCAGCGTAATGATTCAACTGATTTTCTAAGTTATAAAATTGATTCTAATGGTTTTAATCCAACACCAGTGGTCAGTTCAGTAGCGTATAACTCCTTTTCAACAGTTTATTCTGTTAATGTTAATTTAAACTCTGGAACAGGTAAAGCTGTTGTATCGCCAGATGGAAGTAAGATAGCTATTGTTAATGCTATTAATAAAGGGATATTGCATCTGTATGATTTTGATTCAACCACAGGTGTAATTTCAAATAATCAAAATATAGGTAGAGAATTAGTTGATGAAGAACGATACACAAATGCTGCTTTTTCTGGAGATTCTTCTAAGTTATATGTTCTTACCCAGGATCGGTCTCAACCAGGTTATAACGCAGGACATGGTATACAATTTTCTAATTTAAGGAGTAAAGTATTTCAATATGATTTATCACTTTCTAATATTAGTCAGATAATAGCTAGTGAAACTCAAATATCTAATGATGTTGGGCCAGATAATTACTTCGCACGCTATAACAGTTTATTTCTAGCAGTTGATGGTCGTATTTATGTACCTGGTGGTACATGGCTAGCTAGAGTTGATAATCCTAATCTATTAGGTTTAACTTCTAACTTTATTGATAACTATCAAAATAATACTTCTGATTTTAATTATGGCCAACCTATTCGCGCTAATTTTATAACAAATACTATAGTAGAATATATAGAAGTAGGTGATCAGTGTCTAGGGAGTCTGACAAATTTTAGTCTTACTGAAAATGTTACTCAAGTGTCATGGGACTTTAATGACCCAGCAAGTGGTGTAAATAATACAAGTACTTCCTTAACACCTAATCATCAATTTACAGCTGCTGGAAAGTACAGGGTAGTGGCAACAGCTATCGTAAATGGATTACAAAAAGAATTTGTACGTTACATAAGAATATTTGATCCACCATTACTTAGTAGTCCTATAGATCCTTTTACGGGATGTGATTATGATGGTAATGGAATAGCATCATTTGATTTAAATAGATTGACACCACTGGTCTCTAGATTATATAAAGGTGAGAAACTTTCATTTTACGCTACGCAAACAGATGCTTTGAACCGTACTAATGAAATTGATACTAATATTTCTTTTGTTAATCAAACCCCATATTCACAAAGTCTATTTTTAGTTGTAGATAATCGATATGGATGTAGTAGTACTATTGAGTTATCATTAATAACAAAAGAATACAGTCCTATTCCTAATGATTTCATTTTAGACATTACCGTATGTGTTGATCAAGGAAGTAATGGCTCTGTTGTTGACTTAACGGTAATCGAGTCTGAGGTAGCTAATTATTATGCGAATACAAATAACTTTATTTTTAATTATTATGAAAATAGACAAGATGCCATTTTACAAAGAAATTCAATTAATTTACCATCGGCTTATGAGTTCAATTCTACTAATAGTCAATCCATTATTGTCTCTATTATTCACCCAGATACTTATTGTGATTTAATAGCGGTACCTCTCATAGGATTAAATACTATAGAAGTAACGGTAGAAGAATTATCTGATGTTTACGAGTTGTGCAGTGGTGATACTTTAAACTTAGAAGTAGATGACTCTTATCTTTCTTATTCTTGGTCTAATGGTTCAACAACTTATCAATCACAATTTAGTTCTTATGGCATGCACAGTCTAACAGTAGAAAAATTAATTAGTGGAGCAATTTGTTCTTCTACTTTTAATTTTGAAATAGTTCCTACTTCACCGCCAGTGATAGATGATATTATTATAGATTCAGTAAATAAATCTGTTACTGTGCAGATGGCTTCTATTGGTGATTTTGTTTATACCATACCTAACGTGGCCAGTCAGTCTTCAAATGTTTTTCAAAACTTAGAATATGGGGAGTATGAGATTTCAGTTCATGAAATACCAGACTGCGGTACAGTTACTAAGACTTTTAACCTAATAGGTTACCCTAGATTTTTTACTCCTAATCAGGATGGTTTTAATGATACTTGGAATATTTTAGGAAGCAAGTCTAATGAGGTTTACATAACATCGATATTTGATAGGTATGGTAAACTTTTAAGCCAAGTTGAAAGTGATGAGATAGGTTGGGATGGTACGTTTAATGGTAGTCCTATGCCTGGTAGTGATTACTGGTTTAAAACGGTAAAAAACAACGTCGTTGTTTTTCAAGGTCATTTTGCATTAAAGAGATAGGGATTAGATTTTTTTATTTAGAGAATTGAATATGGTTCAATTAATTTATAAGTTTCTTTGAAATTTATTCAGAAAGCTATGCGTCACATCCGCTGGTGATAAAAGGTGCTGGTGCTGGAAGAGAAGTAACAGCTAGAGGTTTACTGTCAGATATTATAAAGGTGAGTAAAACGTGTAAAGAGGTTTTAGTGGCTGGATAAGTACTTATGATTTTTTGGATACATGTTCCGCTTTCGCGAAAGCGGAACATGTATCATAATTTATTGAGCAATACTAAATGTAAAGGTGGTGTTTTTACCTAGTACGGAGTCTACTGAAATTTCTCCTCCTAATTTTTCTACGAGCTGCTTTACGGTGGAAAGCCCTATTCCATGTCCTTTCTGTCCCTCACGATCGTATTCTCCTACAGTAGAAAATAAATCAAAAATGGTTTCTAATTTATCCTCAGGTATGCCACGACCGTTATCCTTAATTTTGAAAATATAATGACTATCATCTAGAGTGATGCTTAAATCTATAACGGTTTCTTCTTTGTCGTTATACTTAATACTATTACCTATTAAATTCAGGAATATTTGTTCAAGTGCCACACGATTGCAGTGAATAGTATGATTCACTTCTGGCAGGTGAATGTCGCAATGGTGTTTGATGTTAATTAATTCAATTATGTTTTCTAATAAGTCATTTACATCAAAGCTTTTACGGTCATCTACATTGTAAGAAGAGCTCTCGTAATGAGCAAGAATATTTGTAATATAATCGCTTAGTGATAAAGAAGATTTTTTGAGATAACTAAGGTATTCTCTACCTGAATCATCTAAAATACTTGAGTATTTTTTATTTAAAATATCAGAAGTCACAATAAGATTTGCCAGTGGCATTTTCATATCATGCGATACGGTACCTGCAAAATCTTTTAAAAGATCATTGTGTTTTTTTAAATGAGATCTAGATACTTTAAGTTCTGTGTTAAGTACATGTAGTTTTAGAAGTTCTTGAACCTGTTGAGCTAGGTTAAGTAAGCCTTTTCTTTGTTTATTACTCAGTTTTTTAGGCTTGTTATCTAGTACACAAAGAGTTCCTAACGCAAATCCTGTCTGGTCCAGTATAGGTACACCTGCATAAAATATTACAGGATTATCCTTATCATGCACAAGTGGATTATTTTTAAATCTAGGGTCTTCTAGAGCATTAGGGATTTCCATCAACTCACTAGGGTTATGGATAGCATGTGCACAAAAACTGACCTCTCGTGGTGTTTCACAAACAGCCATGCCTAAATTAGATTTAAACCACTGTCTATTCTCGTCTACCAGAGAAATTACCGCGTTACGAGTGCCACATATATAGGACGCTAGTTCAGTGATGTTATCATATTGTTGTTCTGGTAAAGAATCTAAAATGTTAAGGCTTTCTAATGCTTTTATTCTAGCTTTTTCATTAAGTGGCAAGGGTGCTGCAATCATAAAGTGAAATTCGTGGTTTTTGCAGTTCTATGTTTGATGTAAAACTCATTCAAAGTTAAGGGTTAAGATTGGTGTTTAGGTTAAGTAGATCGGTATTTTCGATAACATGATGTTTTGGAAATTATTTATATTCAGTTGTTTACATGAGTATTGGTGATTTTTTTCTTGTAAGAAAAAAATATAATTTGTTTTATTTTCAGTTCTAATTAAGTCATTAACTAAAACAATGTTTTAAGAATCAGTGGTTTTTCAATAATTTATAAAATTTAATTTGTAGGAAAAAATATACAATACACTAATTTATTACATCTGTTTTTACATGAGTAACTAGTCATATGATCAATAATCATTCATGCCGTTTATCGATTAATTTTAATTGATTTGAGTGTGTTACTTTAACTTTTGTTCTTTTTATTGGTTTTATTGCTTGTCTTTTTTGAGCTGTTTTAATTTAATTAGCAACAATCTACCGGTAGTTAATAGCTATGAGTTTATCTTATTCTTGATCTTTTATTTAAGATAAGAGCTATAAGTATTTTGGCTATGAAACAGTTAGAGCTTGTGTAATCTATTGTTTCAAAGAATTTTATATTGATTTAATTACTTGTTTCATGATGATGAATGAAAATCTAATACCTCTTACTATATAATTACTGGTTAGAACTACTATATGTAGTT
This sequence comes from Nonlabens sp. Asnod3-A02, assembly GCF_045063755.1. Lineage (NCBI taxonomy): Bacteria > Pseudomonadati > Bacteroidota > Flavobacteriia > Flavobacteriales > Flavobacteriaceae > Nonlabens > Nonlabens sp. Asnod3-A02. The sequence continues at coordinate 63,635 of NZ_JBEFOC010000008.1, read as the reverse complement.
GTTAGATGATTAGATAATACTATTGTATTAATGTAGATCGGTTTTGATAAAAGAAACGTTTCTATCTGTTAACGTAGAATCTAAGAATGTATTAAATTTGAGAATGCTATCTAGAAAAACAAAATACGGTATAAAAGCGCTCACTTATCTTGCTAGACAAGAAGATCAGGTGCCTACTTCTATTGCTACTATTGCAGAGTCAGAAAAAATCCCACACAAGTTTCTTGAGGCTATTCTTTTAGAACTGCGTAAGAACAGTATACTGGGTAGTCGCAAAGGAAAAGGTGGTGGTTATTATCTCATGCAATTACCAGAGAAAATAAGAATGTCAACGGTACATCGCATTTTAGAAGGTCCTATTGCTATGTTACCATGTGTAAGCCTTAATTTTTATGAAAAATGTGATGACTGTGTGGATGAAGATGCCTGTTCAGTTAATAAATTAATGATTCAGGTAAGAGATAATACGCTTGCTATTTTAGAAAATCAAACACTCAATGATTTGATCTAGATAGCCTATAATCATTGAAATAATCAGTTTTGTGTGACAGGATTATCATATCCTCAAAATTTAATTAGCAAAATATTAATACGATATTATCCTATAAGGCTTGTAGGGTTTAAAAATTGTTATATATTTGCAGTGTTAAGTTTTAACAATAGTTTTGGATAGGTCACACAACGCGAGTAGCTTACAATATTAAGATGGGCTGTTTTCTTATTATAACTGCTCGCGGCTGGCCGTTCAAAAACAATTACTCTCCATCTTCTTAGATGGATTTTTTGTTTCTACTAGTTTCTAATTTTCTACACTATATCAAAAGATTGAAAATCACTACAAATATTTATTTAAATAAATACTCTACTAACCCCATAGGGTAAATATTTTATTCTTTAATTTTGCATTTTAAATAGAAGTTCCTTTGATTTTAGATAGAATTTATAAACCTGATTTTTTTGATAATGAAAAATCTAGTGATCCCAACTGGAAAATTGCATTATGGAAAACAATAAGTTGGCGTGTCATAGGTACATTAGATACCATAATGATATCGTGGTTACTTACTTCTAAAATAGATATAGCACTTACTATAGGAGGTATAGAGGTTTTTAGTAAAATGGTTTTATACTTTATTCATGAACGTCTATGGGATAAAATCACAAATCCAAATAATGAAAAAAATAAACAAACAGTCCGTACAAAAGTATAATGAGGCTCTCAAAAATGAGCAGCCTTTGTATAGAGTTAGCCAGGTACTAGAAGAAGCGGTGAACCCTATTATAACAACTAATTTCAGACCTTATGAAGTGGCTATTCTTCATTTGGTAACACAAGTGAAAAAAGATATACCAGTCATTTGGTGCGATACAGGTTATAATACCATTCAGACTTATAAGCATGTAGAGTATGTAAGAGAGTTACTTGATTTAAATCTCAAAATATATGTACCTAAGCAATCTGTAGCATATAGAAATGTAATTATGGGTATTCCTGAATTGGATAATCCGTCTCATGCTCTTTTTAGTGAACAAGTAAAGTTAGAACCTTTTAAACGTGCTATGAAGGAATGGAGTCCTGACGTGTGGTTTACAAATCTGAGAAAAGGACAGACTGCATTTAGAGATTCTATAGATGTGCTTTCTTATGGTGCAAATGATGTTCTTAAGGTATCTCCTTTTTATGATTATGATGATAACCAACTGGACGAATACCTAGAACAAAATAATTTAAAAAACGAATTCAAATATTATGACCCCACAAAAGTTATCGAAAATAGAGAATGTGGAATCCACAATTAACAAGCTTCTAGAACCTAATATTTTAGAGTCAGAAGCTATCTATATCATAAGAGAAGTAGTTGGTCAGTTTGAAAAGCCAGTTTTATTATTCTCTGGAGGTAAGGATAGTATCACATTAGTACATCTTGCTCATAAAGCTTTTTATCCGGCGCCTATTCCTTTTCCGTTATTGCATATTGATACAGGTCATAATTTCCCTGAGACCATTTCTTTTAGAGATGAGTTGGTAGAAAAACTAGGCCTGAAATTAATTGTTGCTCACGTACAAGATGATATAGATGCAGGTATTTCAAAAGAAGAATCTGGACGTTATGCCAGTAGGAATTTATTACAAACGGCTACTTTACTTAATGCGATTGAAAAACATGGGTTTGATGTATGTATAGGTGGTGCTCGTAGAGATGAAGAAAAAGCAAGAGCAAAAGAGCGTGTGTTTTCTGTACGCAATGAATTTGGTGAATGGGACGAGAAAAATCAAAGGCCAGAAGTTTTTGAATTACTTAATGGCACCATAGATCATGGACAGAATGTACGCGCATTTCCATTATCTAACTGGACAGAACTAGATGTGTGGAATTACATAAGATCTGAAAAAATAGGAATTCCTAGTATTTATTTTGCTCATGAACGCGAGGTTTTTATTAGAGATAGTATGATCTGGTCCGTGTCTCCACATGTTTATAAAGATGAAGATGAGGAGACTCAAAAAAGTTGGGTGCGATTTAGAACGGTAGGAGACATGAGTTGTACCGCAGCGGTATTCAGTCATGCGACAGAAATTGATGCGGTTATTAATGAAATTACAGATAGTACAATTTCAGAACGTGGCGCAAGAATAGATGATAAACGTAGTGAAGGTGCGATGGAAAAACGCAAGCAACAAGGCTATTTTTAAAAGAAAGAATTATGAAGAATGTGCTTAAAATAGCAACAGCAGGAAGTGTCGATGATGGTAAAAGTACTTTAATAGGTAGACTGCTGTATGAAACTAAATCCCTAGAAGAAGATAAATTAAAAGCGATAGAGACCAGTAGTAGAAATAAAGGTTATGATTACTTGGACTTTTCTCTGGCAACAGATGGTTTAATAGCCGAAAGAGAACAAGGTATTACTATAGATGTAGCGCATATTTATTTTTCTACAAATTTGCGTAGTTACATTATTGCAGACACTCCTGGTCACGAAGAGTACACTAGAAATATGATTACAGGAGCTAGTAATAGCGATGTTGCCATCATATTAGTAGACGCTAGAAAAGGTAAGTTGCCACAAACAGAAAGACACTTTTTAATCAATCATTTGTTACTTACTAACCATATTATTGTTGCGGTAAATAAAATGGATCTAGTTGATTATAGTGAAGAAATATTCCTAGATATAAAGAAAACCATTGAAGAACTTGCAATAGAATACCCTGATGCAAATAGAACGATACATTTTGTTCCTATATCTGCACTTAAGGGAGATAATATTATAGAGCCTTCATTAAATACCTCCTGGTATACACAGCAGTCTGTTTTAAATATATTAGAAAGTATAGAAGTTAATAATACCTTTAATACAGTTTCTTTAAATATTCAAAACGTTATCAGGCCTAAAACAGAACAGTACCATGATTTTAGAGGTTATGCCGCTACAGTGCGAGGTGGAGACCTTTCTGTAGGTGATGCAGTAGAAGTAGTCGCGTCCAGTCAGAAATCAACAATAAAAAGTATTTATCTAGCAGGAGAATCTTTTCAAACAGCTAGAGAAGAGTCGGCTGTGATAGTAGAATTAGAAAATGATATTAATGTAACTAGAGGTGATTTCTTAATAGTAGGAAGTGATAAATATGTAAAGCAAAAAAACATAGAAGCACAATTGTGCTGGATGGATCATACTGCTCTATCAGAAAGATCTACCTACCTTCTACAACAAGGTACTTCTAGAGTACGATGTAAATTAAAGATAAGTGGTGAAAAATTAATGAAGAATCACCATAATGAAACCGATACTTTAGCAATAAACGATATAGGTACAGTCACGGTAAAAACTAGTAAGGAGATTATAGGAACCTCTTATGCAACAGATAAAAACCTAGGTAGATTTATAATTATAGATGAAAAAACTAATAACACAGCGGGCGTAGGTTTCATCTTATAAATTCAATATCCGTTAATATAATCCAATTAAGAAAAATCTAAACGATTCCATGTTTAGATTTTTCTTAATCATTTGCTTAACAAGTTATTGATCACGACCTTTGCAATAGCCACATTATAGGCATACAAGTTGCTATGGAACAAGACATGATCACTACAGATATTTTAATAATAGGTGCAGGGCCTACAGGTTTATTTACCGTTTTTGAAGCAGGTTTATTAAAACTTAAATGCCATCTTATTGATGCACTAGCACAACCAGGTGGGCAGTGTTCAGAGCTGTATCCTAAAAAACCTATCTACGACATACCTGGTTTTCCAGAGGTTCTCGCTGGCGATCTTGTAGATAATTTAATGAAACAAATAGAGCCTTTTCAACCTGGTTTTACCCTAGGAGAAAGAGCTGAAGATATAGAAAAACTAGAAGACGGCACATTTATAGTCACTACTAGTAAAGGCACAAAACACCACACAAAAGTAGTTGCCATAGCCGGTGGATTAGGTTCTTTTGAACCGCGCAAACCTGCTATAGATGGAATTGAAAAGTATGAAGACAACGGTCTAGCATACATGATTAAAGATCCAGAAGTTTATAGAGATAAAAAAGTTGTTATCGCTGGTGGAGGAGACTCAGCACTAGACTGGTCTATTTTTCTAGCAGACGTAGCCTCTGAAGTGACTTTAGTACATAGAAGAGAAGAATTCCGTGGGGCGCTGGATAGTGTAGAAAAAGTTCAAGATCTCGTAGATGCTAAAAAAATAAGACTTATTACTCCTGCACAAATTCTTGATGTAAAAGGTGAGGATAAAGTAGAGTCTGTTTTATTACAACATAATGATGAGGCAAAGCGTATGGAAGTTATCGAGTGCGATGCTTTTATACCATTATTCGGTCTTGCACCTAAATTAGGACCTATCGCAAACTGGGGATTAGAGATAGAAAAAAATGCTATCAAAGTAGATAACACACTAGATTATCAAACTAATATACCTGGTATTTATGCCATAGGAGATGTAAATACATATCCAGGAAAATTAAAGCTGATTCTTTGTGGTTTTCACGAGGCTACATTAATGTGTCAAAGTGCCTACCAGCGCATCTTTCCAGATAAACGGTATGTAATGAAATACACGACTGTAGGTGGTGTAGACGGATTTGATGGTACTCGTAAAGAGGCAGAAAAAGCGGTAGTAAAAAAAATAGGTAATAAATAAATGCAAGACGTAAACATTACCATTATAGATAGAGAAGGCGTGGAGCATAAAGTTCTTGCACCTACAGACATGAACATGAATCTCATGGAAGTATGTAAATCTTATGACTTGCCAGTACAGGCGGTTTGTGGTGGTATGGCCATGTGTGCGACCTGTCAGTGTTATGTGATAAGCGATCATGATCTAGGAGAACGTAATGATGACGAGCAAGCCATGCTTTGGGAGGCTGAGAACGTAAAAGAAAACTCTCGATTAGGTTGTCAGGTACCTATTACTGAGGCTCTAGACGGATTAGTTGTAGAACTAGCTCCAGAAGCAGATTAGATTTTTGTTAATTATTCCGCTTTCGCGAAAGCGGAAACTAAAAAAGCAGTTTAACTATTTAAAGTTAAACTGCTTTTTATAAATTATTAGAGCGCTAATTACTTTAAAACAATAGGAAGCTCAGCTCTGTAAGTTCCCCATCCAGCTTTTAAATGTACTGTGTTATCCTTTTTTGGAGAATAAAGTGCGATACTTAATTGCTCTAGACTTTTACCATCGTTAGTAACAGGAACAGAAACTGTTACTACATCTAGATTTGCTTTATGAGAATAGTTACCCCATCCATCATTTTCAGTATTGATGTGGAATGTCCATTCTTTTTCAGTAGGCGTTACTACTATAGAGTAACGACCAGCCTTAACTAGTTTACCACCTATCATAGCGTCTGTCATTAAAAGTAGCTCTGTACTTTCATTTGCTCCTAGTCTCCATGATTTACCATATTGAGTAATACCATCTTTTTTGTTCTCAGTAGTTCTAAAAACGTTACGGCCATTAAGAGCTGGACGTCCATAAAGAACTCTAATTTTAGGCTCTGCAGCCATTTTAGCTTCGTCAGTTTTTGCAAACGCACGGTGTGCCGCTCCAGAAGGAAAGAACGCAGCATCCATAGGACTCTTGTCTAATTTTAATTTTGTAAGATCTTGTGCAAATAGAGCACTACTAGAAAGTACTACTGCAAGTAATAAAATGTATTTTTTCATGATTGTGTTTTTATGAACTCTAAAAATAGAGACTACTTATCACGAAAACATCACTTTAACACTTCTATAAGAATTAAGATTTATTTGAGCTCTGTTTTATAGAGCATTAAACCACTAGGCGGTGCTATGTGAGATAAATGTATTTTTTTACTGCCCTCTAGAGTTTCCTTAAACTCATCTAGCGTGAGTTTGTGCATACCTAGGTCAAATAGCATTCCTACCATTAAACGTACTTGATGACGCTTAAAACCTTCTCCTTTTACTCTAAAAACAAAGCTCTCCTCGGGAAAGAAATTTGCGGTAAAAAGCTCATTCTTTTCTATAAAACAACTTTCTATAGTAGAAGTAGTAATGGTAGTCTCTGTAGGTTTATAAGTGTAAGACCAGAAATCATGAGTGCCTTCAAAAAGTCTAGCCGCTTGCATCATTACATCGATGTCTAGCGATTCTTTCATGTACACCATCATAGAAGCACAAAACGGATGGAATTTCTGCCCATGAGAGAAAAGGTAGATGTACTCCTTTACTTTAGGAGCCTGTATCACATTAAAATGCTTATCAGTTTTTTGAACCGCTAGCGCTCTTATGTCACTGGGTAAATTCTGATTAAAATCTATTAGAAACTGCTCCATTTCTAGTTCTTCACTAGCATCTAGAAAAAGTTCTATCCATGCTTCATTAACAGACACCTTTGCATCTGTTCTTCCAGCAGCGAGAATTTTAAAATTAGAATGATCTAGAACATATCGCAAGGTTCTAGTTACCATGTGCTCTACAGTAGGTATGTTGTTGGGTTGTTTCTGCCAGCCGTGAAATCTAAATCCCAGATACTGCATTTTTATCAGAAAAAACTGTCTTCTATGTTGTGCAAAAGGTCCTGGATTCATGTAATAGATTAAGAAGGTAAAAGTACAAAGTTAAAAGACCATTTATAGTTCTCCGTTCCACTCTGCATGAAATTGATCTAAAAAGCCTTGCATGTAATCATGACGTTTTTGTGCTATTTCTTTACCAGAATCTGTATTCATTAAATCTTTTAAAAGAAGTAATTTTTCATAAAAATGATTGATAGTAGGTGCCGTGCTTTTTTTATACTGTTCCTTAGTCATGTTTAAGTCTGGAGCAATATTGGGGTCATAAATGGCTCTATTTTTAAAACCTCCGTAATTTAAACTACGTGCTATTCCTATCGCACCTAGTGCGTCCAGTCTGTCTGCATCTTGTACTATATCTAGTTCTTTACTAGTAAAATCTTTACTCTGGTGACCACCTTTATAAGATATGTATTTGATTATATTTTCTACATGGACTATGACCTCTTCTGGTAATTCTAGAGATGTAAGAAACTCTCTTGCAACGCGCGGCCCAACGGTTTCATCTCCATCGTGAAATTTTGAGTCGGCTATGTCGTGTAAAAGGGCACCTAATTCTACTATGCCTTTATCGCAATCTTCATTTTGAGCAATCAACTTTGCATTTTTCCACACACGTTCTATGTGGAACCAGTCATGTCCACCTTCGGCTCCTTGTAATTGTGTTTTTACAAATTGTACCGTACTCTCTATAACTTGTTGTTGTGTCATTGGGTTGTTTTATTTCGCTTTCGCGAAAGCAAAATTAGAACAAACATTTTTACTCTTAATAACATTAGATTAATCTTATCACAAATTAAACTTTCAGAAATTATTGAAAGTTTAAAAAGTAGTTGTATATTTGGCGTATGAAATTAGAAGAAGGAAGATCAAAATTTATTCAGGCATGGGGTTCTTTAGGAAGCTCTTGGGGAATATCTAAGTCCATGGCACAAATCCATGCACTATTGCTTTCTTATCCTGAAGGATTAAGTGCAGACGAGATCATGGAGCAAGTACAGTTGAGTAGAGGGAATGTCAATACTAATGTACGTGAATTAATCAACTGGAGACTGGTGCGCAAAGAAACAGTTCTAGGAGAGCGCAAAGAGTTTTTTGTAGCGCTGCACGATGTGCATTCCATTGCACAAAATATAATGGAAGAGCGCAAAAGAAGAGAGCTAGAGCCAGTAAGACGTTTGCTTAACGAACTTAAAGCTGCAAAACTAGAAGGGAAAAAAGAGGAAATTGAACATTTTCAAAGTTTACTTTCTGACCTAGCTGACTTTGTAAGCCAGATGGAAAATTTAACCAACTTAATGACTAAAATTAATAACAATAACTACATGAAAAAGCTGATCAAAGCGATCTCTTAACTTTTTTATTTAAATCAAACTTTCAGTTTTTATTGAAAGTTCTAAAACTATAAATTATGAGACTTTTGTTTAAAATTAATAAGTATGTTTTAATTACTAACCTAGTATTATTTCTAATTCCTCCATTTGGTATGTTATTTATGATGCTTCTTGGACTATTTCAAGTCGTATCTAGTGTCTATTTATTAACTCGTTATAACAAAATCTCTAAAACAGTACGTTGGATGACTATTTCTCATTTACTTCTATCCTTATTTATAGTAACATTCTTTTTTATGTTATTTAATGATATGCTTGAATTTAACCACCATCAAGACATGAATGCTTTTTCAATAGGTATGATATTATCTGGTTTGACAGCTTTTTACTTCATATTCATTTCATACAATAGTAGTGTCGGTCGTAAACAAATTTTTCTTACTCAAGGTTAGATAATAGAACCAAAAATTCTTTTTCAATTTATCAAAATTTAAAAATATGGAATCAATCAACCTATCAACTCAGTTGGAATCAAATGAAAAGGAAATCACTACCGTAGATTTATACGATGAGGCTACTCAGGATTATGAATTTTGGAGTAAGGATTTTAATATGCATTTTGGTTACTATAGCTTTAATAGCACTTCTTTGTTAAAAAGAGATACCATGCTCAATGAAATGAATAACCAAGTGCTAAAAAGATTACATGTCTTAAAAGGTGACAAAACGATGATCGATTTAGGATGTGGTGTCGGGAACTCCATGCGCTATGCACTTTCTCGCAATTCTGATTTAAAAGCTACCGGTGTAACCTTATCAAAATATCAAGTTGACCTAGGGAATCAACTACTAGAGCCTTATAATACTTCAATTGAATTACAAAACTATAATAACACCTCTTTTGATTCTAATAGTTTTGATGCGGCTCTCGCGATAGAAAGCTTTTGTCATGGTGGACATTCTATTACTTCATTAAGAGAAGCGCATAGAATTCTTAAACCAGGTGGACGACTTGTTATTGCAGATGCATTTTTAAAGAAAAATCATCAACAATTATGCTCAGGTGGGCGATTTGCATACAATAAACTATGTAATCACTGGGATTTAGATCAATTAGAAAACATCAATAATTATAAATTCAATCTTGAACAAGTAGGTTTTAAGAATGTAAAAGTAGAAGATGTATCATTTAGAGTAGCACCATCAGTACTACACGTGCCATTTGCTATTGCTGGTTTTGTAATTAAAGAGTTATTCAACAAAAGAACATTTAAAAAAGAAAGTTTACATAACCTAAAAGGTTCTTTCTATGCACTTTTATCTGGCTTACATATGAAAAGCTTTGGATATTACTTGATTACGGCTACTAAAGGGTAATTCAGCTCAATTTAAATTAACTACAATGATCTCAAACCACAAATTACTCATCGATAAAAACTGTCCTATGTGCAATATATACGGCAGTACGTTTAAAAAGTTAAACATGGTAGATCAGGACACTATAAGTCCTTATCAATTAGTAGGTCAGGATCTTACCGCAACCATCGATATGCATCGTGCACAAAATGAAGTAGCGCTGCACGATACAGTTACGGGCACAACCATCTATGGACTGGATTCTATGATTGAGCTTTTCTCGCAAGGGAAAAGCTGGATCAAGAAACCTTTGAAGTTTCCTTTCATCTACTTTCCACTAAAACAGTTGTATAAATTCATTACCTACAATAGAAAAGTCATTGCTGGAAATAAAAAGAGCCCTGTAGAAGATAGAACCTGCGAGCCAGACTTTAACTACTTCTACCGTACATTATTCATCTTTTTTACGGCGATATTTACTGGATTAGTGCTCAACTCTTATACGTATCAAATTACTGATTATTTCGGATTTCAAACTCCTTGGTATGTAGAATATATGATCTGCTTCGGTCAGGTAGTATGGCAAGGTGTGATGATTACCTTATGGTCACGCAAGAACAGTTGGGATTATCTTGGTAACATGAGTGCCGTGTCTACACTAGGTGGAATTTTATTGTTGCCCATATTACTACTACAGCAATTTATAGAATTGCACCCTTTCCTTTATATAGGCTACTTTATGCTCGTAGTAGGGGGCATGTTATTTGAACATATAAGAAGATGTAGAAACATGCATTTAGGATGGATTCCAACTGTATCTTGGCTTACTTTTAGAAATGTCGTTTTAGGAATTATAATACTTTTATTCTCATGAAAAAAATAATCATCGCTGGTGGTACTGGCTTTTTAGGAATGGCTCTCAAGAATTATTTTGAAGAGAAAGGGTTTGTTGTAGTTACGCTTTCGCGAAAGCGAGATCAACAAACAACTTACTGGAATGGTAGAGATCTAGGAGAGTGGACCGAGCATCTAGAAGGTGCAACGGCGCTCATTAATCTAGCAGGAAAATCGGTAGACTGTCGTTATACGGATAAAAATAAAGCGGCGATTTTAAGTTCTCGTATAGACAGTACACGAGTATTAAATCTTGCGATGGAGAAAGCAGTAAATAAGCCTAAAGTGTTTATAAATTCTAGTACGGCGACCATTTATGTACATTCTGAAACGACTATAAATACAGAAGAAACTGGTGTGATAGGAGATGATTTCTCGATGAATATTGCCAAATCATGGGAGAAGGAATTCTACTCAACGACCATAGATAATGTGCGTAAAATAGCCATACGTAGTTCTATAGTCATGGGTAAAGATGGGGGCGCTTTTCCTAAGTTGAAAACCATCACTAGATTAGGAATGGGTGGCAAGCAAGGAAATGGAAACCAATTTATAAGTTGGATTCATATTAATGATTTTTGTAAAGCAATCGACATTTTAATCTCATCTCAATTATCAGGATCTGTAAATGTCACTGCTCCAATGCCTAGTACAAATAAAGAATTCATGGGCATTTTAAGGAAAGAGTTGTCTGTTCCTTTTGGCATATCACAATCTAAATGGCTCGTAGAATTGGGCAGCGCGATTATAGGATCAGAATCTGAATTGTTGATGAAAAGTAGATATGTATATCCGCAACGATTATTAGACGCTGGTTTTAAGTTTGATTATGAGACTGTAGAGGATTGTTTAAAAGAATTAGTTTCTTAGCACTATAGATTTTACTATGGAATCATGAATAGCTTGTTTCTTTGGGCTACTACTTATAGTTAATAGAGAGATCCAACCTAGAGAATATTTTAGTAAGGTTCTTATAATAGCTAGAAAAAAGTTGACTGCTGTTCCTTGATCGTTATCCTTTTCTACTTTAATATTTATATACTGCTGTCCTATGGTTCCTTTAAAAAAGGATATACATATAGGTTCATACAAAAAGAAGAAGGATATAAATAATAGCATCCTTAGTGACGTAGGTACATTTTCAAAATTAGAAAGTAATTCTGAGGTAATAAACATAGTGACTATGAGTAGTATTTGATCAATTGTAAAAGCTTTGATTCTATCGGAAAGGCTGGCATAATTCATATTAGCTCAATTTACTCCTTTTCTTATACTTCACATAATAATCTTCAACCACTTCAAAATCTGATTTTTTAGACGGTAACTTCATTTTTTGAATCTTTGAAGTAGGAGTGATCCAAGTTTTTTCTCCATCGATCAATACTTGAATAGGCATTTCAAAACCTTCTACTACATCTACCCAGCGGTAGTGCAGGTTTCTTTTTTTGATAGAATATTCTAATTTAGGAATGCGAGTATCACGCAAGTATTGATTAAACACAGGATTTAAATCCATTTCCATTTGATCAGAAATATAATTTTCTATTTGTGCGGTGGTTACTGTTTTATGATAGAATTCAAAATTAAGACCACGCAAGATCTGTCTCCATTTTTCGTCATCATTAGTAATCTGTCTCAGAGTATGTAAAAAGTTGGCGCCTTTATAATACATGTCTCCAGAGCCTTCATTATTAACATCATATTTACCTATCAAAGGCTTGTCATTCATCACTTTGCGACGCGTGCCTATTACATAAGCTGCGCTTGCTTCTTTACCATAATAATAGTCGACAAATAGGTTTTCTGAATACGAGGTGAAGCTTTCATGAATCCACATGTCTGCAATATCCTTATTTGTAATGTTATTTGCAAACCATTCATGACCAGATTCATGTATGATGATAAAGTCAAATTTCATTCCCCAACCGCTACCAGAAAGATCACTACCTAGATAGCCATTTACATATCTGTTACCATAGGTTACAGAGCTTTGATGTTCCATACCTAAATAGGGTACTTCTACAAGTTTATAGCTGTCTTCATAAAATGGGTACGGCCCGAACCAGTGTTCAAAGGCTTTCATCATTTTAGGAGCGTCCTTGAATTGCTTTTTAGCTTTCTCCAGATTATCACGTAAAACATAATAATTCATATCCAGTGGACCGGCTTCTCCTTGATATACTTCAGAAAAGTTTACATAATCACCTATGTTTATATTTACACCATAATTGTTGATAGGATTTCTTACTTCCCATGTGTAGGTAGAACTACCGTCTGGTTTTAATTCTGTACCGGTTAAACGTCCATTAGATACATTCATCAATCCGGCTGGAGCGTTTACAGAGATAGTCATGCCATCTACTTCTTGATACATATGATCTTTACATGGCCACCACACACTAGCACCTAGACCTTGATTAGAAGTAGCAATAAAATCTTTTCCATTGCTATCTTTTCTCCAAGAAAAACCACCATCCCATGGCGCATTTCTAGCCTCACGTGGATGCCCTTCAAAATCTATTTTTATTTGATTCTTAGAACCAGTAGTTTGGTTTTCTTGTAGGGTGATAAAATGAGCATTTCCTTCATGTTTTACTTCTAGTTCTTTACCATTTTGTGTCACCATAGTAATGTACATAGGCTCTTGCAGGTCTATTTGCATAACCTGATATGGTTCTAGCACTTTATAAGTTATGGTATTAGAACCGTAAATGAATTTATCTTCTGGTAGTACAGTTACATCTAGATTATAATAGGTAATATCCCACCAGGCACGTTCTGGAGTAATAGAACCACGTAAAGAATCTTGTCTTGTAAATTGATCTTTGTCGTGTAGTAATTGCGCTGTACTCAAAGAACTTGCACTGAACAGAATAAATAGAAATACTATAAATGGATACTTGTTAAAACTCATAAAGAAGATGTTGAAATGCACTAACTATTAATACTGTTTGCTGTAAGCGGCATGCACGGTTTTTTGTGCTTTTTTATCTTGCGTAGTAAATCTTTTTTCAAGACTACGTCTGCCTTTTACAGGATGGTGTTTCCATAAAAAGCCGCCAGCCATCCAGTTTTCATGCCATACATTATTATATAGACCTTCTAGTAGTATATGTTGTGCTTCTTGATTCACAGCTTTGTCTTCACCAGCATTTGCCCACGGCTCTTTACCAGCATAATCGGCACTTATATAACCGTATTCAGTAAAAAGAATTTGTTTGTTGTATTTATCTGAAACATCTTTAAGTTCTTTTTTCCATTTTTTCCAACTGTTAGTGATGGTATTATGGTCAGGTGTTTTTTCTTCACTCATAGGGAAATAAGCATCTACTCCTATATAGTCTAACTGATCCCAAAAAGAAACATATTTATAACTATCCCAGTTACCAGCATAAGTAAGTTTACCCTTGTAGATTTTACGTATTTCTTTAATTAGTTTTTGCCAGTAATCTGGTCTTGCTTTTACAAAAGAGTCTAATTCAGTACCTATACAAAACATACTTATATTTTCTTGAGCAGCAACCTGGGCAAACCTCATGATATATGCTGTGTAACTATCTTCTAGAATCTTCCATTCGGCATCGGTCTTTAAATTTATATGACCTGTGTACTGTCCGCGACCTATCCATAATTGAGGTTTTAAAAGAACCTTTAAATCTTGGTTTTTCATGTGCTTAGACGTTACAGAAACACCATGTGATTTTTCACCCCACCAGCCTTCTCTTTCATTAAAAACAACTAGAGGTTCTTCTAGACTTCTCATCCAGGCATATGGGATTACCGCAGCATAATTTGCATGATACTTTTTTAACGGTGTTATAGAAGATTCTTTAACGGTGTCTCGAGTTGCGACAAATGATATACCGTTAATCTTTGTTTTACTAGTGTTTTGAGATAGGCAAGAAAACGTGCTGATCAATAGAAATAGGGGCAAATAAAATTTCATAAATAGAAGTGTTGAGAAGCTACCGTAAAAGAATTAATATATAGTTGTAGCTACAATAATCTTCTTTTTTTTGGTAAAAACAATTTAATTAATACAATTTTAGCTTTGAGTTTGAATATGTAGGAAATATCAATTTTCTTTCCAGCTTGTTTTAAGAGTGTATAAGATTGTTTTTAACTCGCTTTCGCGAAAGCGGAACTTTTAAACATACCCTTGTTATTAAAATGTGATATGTATTACGGATTATTGTGTAAATTAGAAACGTCAATATTTTCTTAATATAATGTTTAGGGAATAATGTACTATGCGAAGTGTGGTATGTGATTATTTCTAATATAAAGAAAATAGTTGATTTGTCATTTTTAATAATCAAGCCATGGAACATATAGTTATAATAGGAAACGGTGTCGCAGGAGTCACGGTAGCAAGGCATATCAGGAAAAATTCTGATAAGCGCATCACAATCATTTCTGGAGAGACAGATTACTTTTTTTCTCGCACAGCATTAATGTATGTCTACATGGGGCATATGAAATTTGAGCATACACAACCGTATGAGAGTTGGTTTTGGAAAAAGAACCGCATCGAGTTAAAAAGCGCTTGGGTAGAAAGTGTTTCTGGTGCAAATAAAAGTATACAATTTACTGATGGTCAGTCTATGAGCTTTGATAAGTTGATTATAGCTACCGGTAGTATTCCTAATAAATTTGGCTGGCCAGGTCAGGATTTAGACGGCGTGCAAGGTATGTATCACAAGCAAGATCTAGAAAAATTAGAAAAAAATGCGCCTAATAACAAGGTGTGTAAACGTGCTGTAATAGTAGGTGGTGGTTTAATAGGTATAGAGATGGCAGAGATGCTTCACTCACGTCATATACCAGTCACCTTTTTAGTAAGAGAAAGCAGTTTCTGGAACGGTGTTTTACCTGCAGGAGAAAGTGCGCTTGTTAATGAAGAAATTCTTGCAAATGGTATTGATTTAAGATTAGAACAAAATCTAGAAGAAATTATAGACGACGGAAACGGGAAGTGTAAAGCAATTAAAATCCAAGAAACAGGTGAAATTATAGAGTGTGATGTAGTTGGTCTAACGGCTGGCGTGTCGCCTAATGTAAGTTTCTTAAAAAATTCTGATATAGAATTAGGTCGTGGTGTCATGGTAAATAGATTGCTCGAGACTAGTGTTAAAGATGTTTATGCCATAGGTGATTGTGCAGAGCAACGCGAGGGAATAGGTAGACGTAGACCTATTGAGGCCGTATGGTATACAGGCCGTATGATGGGTGAGGCGCTAGCACAAACTATTTGTGGTAATGCTACAGAGTATAATCCTGGACACTGGTTTAATAGTGCTAAGTTTATGGATGTAGAGTATCAGACTTATGGATGGGTAAGTGGTTCTAGAAAACCAGAATTTGAAGATCAATTTCACTGGAGACATCCTGTAGAGAATATATGTGTAACAGTAGCTTATCATAAAGATACAGACGAGTTTTTAGGTATCAACACCTTTGGTATAAGAATGCGTCACGAGATATTTGATCGCTGGTTAACTGAAAACCGTAAAGTAGATGATGTAATGGCTTATCTTAAAGATGCCAATTTTGATCCTGAATTTTATTCTAAGCATGAAGATGCGATCATCACACATTATAATCAAGAAAGGGGAAAACAAATTAAACCGGTTAAAAAAAGCTGGAAACGCATTTTTGCTTAATTAAACACAATCTCAAATAATCACAGCTTTATGAAAGCAATACACCATATAGGATTAGTCATTTTTTTAATAGGACTAACCATTTTTACAGGATCTATTTTTGCAGGTTCTTTTGATCTTCAAAAAGAGCAACTTAACTCATTTCTGGAGTCTAAAGGAATAGCAAATGAGTTTATAATTAAAGAATTAAATGAAGACGTGGTCTCTAAAGGGCCTATGGGGATTTTTGAATTCTCCAGCAGTGTGCGAGGTGCATTAGAAAAAAACAATGTGCATTATGATGCGCTTATTGCAAAGTATGATGCCGCAAAGGACTGGGATAATAAAGGAAAACAGTATCAGTATAGAATAAACGAGAAGGATTTCCGTGCGATGAGTTTTTCTCTAGCTAAAAAGTCTGCAATAGGCTTTGTGGTAGAGAACAAAGGTTTAATGTGGTTCCTAACTTTTGGGTTAGGTATTCTAGGTGCGCTTATGTTTATAGCACCGCAATTACAACTATTAGGTAGAAAAGGAATTAAGAATAACGGTATTTATCACAGTGCTGCGACTAATCGTGGTTGGATAGCCTGGTTGGTACTTGTGTATCTAGTAACATTTTATATTGTACTCTACTTCATGGCAGACTATGTGGTAAACTGGACTTTTATAGTAGATCCTATTAGTTTATTCCTTAGTGGTAATGAAGCGAGCCAGTGGTTTGTTTACGGTTTCCTTTACTGTGTTCTTATGTCTGTAATGGCTGTGAGAATGTATATCAAATACCGTCATAATAAATATCAAGTATTAAGGACGACATCTGTATTGTTTTTTCAGATTGTGCTAGCATTCTTAATTCCTGAAATAATGACCAGCTTGCAAATGCCAGCTTATGATTTTAAAAATGCATTTCCGCTAGATTATGATTTCTTCTTCTCATGGAATCTGGATAGTTTACTAGATAGTGGTGCGATAGGTTTATTTATACTAGTATGGGGTATCGTTCTAACAGTAATTATTGTACCGGTTATGGTATACTTCTTTGGTAAAAGATGGTACTGTAGTTGGGTATGTGGATGTGGTGGACTAGCAGAAACACTAGGAGATCCATATAGACAGAATTCTAGTAAGAAATTAATTTCATGGAAACTAGAACGCTGGTTAATTCACTCGGTTTTAGTATTCTCTCTAGTAATGACCATAGTAACACTTTATGCTTATTTTACAGGTGCAAATTCTTTACTAGGTATTCCAGCAGACTGGATTAAAGATGCTTATAGTGTATTGATAGGAGCATGGTTTGCAGGAGTTATCGGTACTGGTTTCTATCCTATTTTTGGTAACCGTGTATGGTGTCGTTTCGGTTGTCCACTAGCTGCTTATTTAGGGCTTGTACAACGTTTTAAATCTCGTTTTAGAATTACTACTAACGGTGGTCAGTGTATCTCATGTGGTAACTGTTCTACCTATTGTGAGCAAGGTATCGATGTAAGAGCTTATGCACAAAAAGGAGAAAACATTGTAAGAGCTAGTTGTGTAGGTTGTGGTGTGTGTAGTGCGGTATGTCCTCGTGGTGTATTGAAACTAGAAAATGGTCCTGAAGATGGACGTATCAATCCTACAGAAGTATTACTGGGTAATGATGTTGATTTAATGGACTTACTTAATAAAGGAAAATAATAGTTAGTGGTGTGTTCCGCTTTCGCGAAAGCGGAACACATATCCTTTTTCAAATAAAGAAAAAGACTATAATAGATTTGCTTTCAATTGAAAACACCTTATCCAGCCGTGATGGTTAGACAAGGTGTTTTTGCTTTTAATAATAATGGGACGGTTGTTATGGCGCGATAGTGTTCATGATTTGAGAAGCATGTACTCGACTATTTTCTATAAACCATTTATGAGTTTCTAGGCCACCGCAAATTACACCTGCTAGATAAAGTCCCTTTACATTAGTCTCCATAGTTGTATCATTATACGTAGGGATTTGTTTTTCTCCGACTAGTTCTACTCCCATAGATTTTAAGAAACTGAAATCAGGTCGGTAACCAGTGAGTGCCACCACAAAATTATTGGCGATTTTAATGATTTTACCTCCGTGATTAATAACAATATTATCTTCTAGTATTTCTTTTACTTCACTGTTGTAATAAGCCTTTATAGAGCCTTCTTTAATGCGATTTTCTATATCGGGCTTTACCCAGTATTTAACTCGGTCTCCTATAGAGTCTCCGCGTATAATCATAGTTACATGACCTCCTTTTCTATATATTTCTAAAGCAGCATCTACAGCACTATTACTTGCCCCTATAACAGCTACATTTTGAAATGCATATAAGTGTGGGTCGTTATAATAGTGAGTTAGTTTAGGGAGTTCTTCTCCCTTTACGTTCATTTTATTAGGTAGGTCATAAAACCCTGTAGAGACGATAATGTTCTTTGCGTGATAAGAGCATGTGTCTGTTGTGACTTTAAAGTTTTTAATTTGATCTACAGAAAGTACTTTTTCAAACAAATTAATGTTTAAGCCGTTAGATACAGCAATGCGTCTATAGTATTCTAGAGCTTCTTGCTTACTAGGTTTAGGGTCTTTAGAAATAAATGGAATGTTGTCCAGTTCTAGTTTTTCACTTGTAGAAAAGAACTGCATGTTTGCAGGATAATTATATAGTGAGTTTACTAGTGGTCCTTTTTCTATGACTAGATAAGATAATTTTTTCTTCTTTGCTTCTAGTGCACAATTAATACCTATAGGTCCAGCACCTATGATGATAACGTCAAATAACTTTCCATTTTTCATAAGCTTCAAAGTTAATTTTACTGTAGAATAATGCTCTTAAGAAAAGATTAATGATTGTTAATTATTGTGTTTAAATGGGATATGAGAAATAGAATCCAGCAGAATTGTTGGAGTCAACTTGAGAATTTTATTTTTAATGCATAAAAAAATCGTCTTGAGAATAAGTTAGTTTCTCAAGACGATTTATCTTTTAAAAAAGAAGACACTGTATTATGCGCTTATCTCTACTTTTCTATTTAATATCAAATTAAGGTAAAGGTTTACTTTGTCCTTTAATTCATGTCTAGGACAGATAAAGTCTAAGAAACCTTTTTCAAGAAGAAACTCTGCGGTTTGAAAACCTTCTGGTAATTCTTTTCCTGTTGTATCTCTTACTACACGTGGACCTGCAAAAGCAATTAATGCACCTGGTTCTCCAATGTTAATGTCTCCTAACATAGCAAATGATGCTGTTGTACCACCAGTAGTTGGATCTGTACATAAAGAAACATAAGGAATACCAGCGTCACTTAATTGAGCAAGTTTTGCACTAGTTTTTGCAAGTTGCATTAATGATAATGCAGCTTCCATCATACGGGCACCACCAGATTTTGAAATAATCATGAATGGAATATTGTTCTTAAGAGAGTAGTCTGCAGCGCGAGCAATTTTTTCTCCTACTACACTACCCATAGAACCACCTATGAAGGCAAAATCCATACAGGCTACAACTAGGTCGTTTCCTTTTGATTTACCTACAGCAGTGCGCACAGCGTCTTTAAGACCTGTTTTCTTTTGAGCTGCCTCTACACGGTCTGTGTATTTCTTAGTGTCCTCAAATTTTAATGGATCTTTTGAAACAATGTTAGGGTTCAATTCTTTGAACTCATTGTTGTCAAATAAAATTTCAAAGTATTCATTACTTCCTATTCTTACGTGGTAACCATCTTCTGGACTAACGTAAAAATTATTTTTAAGTTGATCTGTGTCTACTACTTTACCAGTAGGTGACTTATACCACAAACCTCTAGGAGTGTCCTTCTTTGCCTCTGTAGGTGTGGTAATACCTTTTTTATCTCTTTTAAACCAAGCCATATTCTAGTTCTAAATTAAGTGTTGAAGTAAGGAATATTACCTAAATCACTTATTGTTTTTAATGTTTCTACCAGTATAATTACAAAATACTTATCGTAAAAAGTTGAAACAGTTATTATAATGTATTGATATTATTTAAATCTTCAAAAGCTTGTTTTAGTCTAGCTTTAAAAGACTCTTCTCCATGACGCAACCATTTACGTGGGTCATAATATTTTTTATTAGGAAGGTCTGCTCCATTAGGGTTTCCTATTTGAGAAAGTAGGAAATCGTTGTTAGCATCCATGTATTTCTTTACACCGTCAGAAAATGCCCATTGAAGATCTGTGTCAATATTCATTTTTACAACACCGTAACCTATAGCTTCTCTTATTTCCTCTAGTGTAGAACCAGAACCACCGTGGAATACAAAATCGATGTGATTATGCTCTACGTTATATTTCTTAGAGATAAATTCTTGAGAATTCTTAAGAATTTTAGGAGTAAGTTTTACATTACCAGGCTTGTATACACCATGAACGTTACCAAATGCTGCGGCGATAGTAAATTTATCGCTCACCTTCATAAGCTCTTCATAAGCATAGGCTACCTCTTCTGGTTGTGTGTATAATTTAGACTCATCTACATCGCTATTATCAACACCATCTTCTTCACCACCAGTAATACCTAATTCTATTTCTAGAGTCATGTCCATTTTAGACATTCTTTCTAGATATCTTTTACATATTTCTATGTTTTCTTCTAGAGGTTCTTCACTCAAGTCTATCATGTGTGAAGAGTATAAACTTTTTCCGCTTTCGCGAAAGCGTGCCTCACTAGCATCTAATAAACCATCTATCCAAGGAAGTAATTTCTTTGCACAGTGGTCGGTATGAAGAATTACACTAGCTCCATATGCTTCAGCTAGTCTGTGAACATGCTCGGCACCTGCAATACCACCTAAAATAGCAGCTCTATGGTTGTCATTATTTAAACCTTTACCAGCATTAAATACACTACCTCCATTAGAGAACTGAATAATTACTGGAGAGTTTAACTCTGCAGCGGTCTCCATCACAGAGTTTACCGTGTTAGATCCTACAACATTAACAGCAGGAAGTGCATATCCATTTGCTTTTGCATGATTAAAAATCTCTTGTACTTGGTCGCCAGTGGCAACACCTGGTTTTATATTGTGACTCATAATTTTTATTCTTGGAATAGCAAAAATAAGCAAAAATAAACGCCTATTTTCAGATTCTAGAACGGATAATTAATACCTACGTTAAGAACAGATTTTGAAATTTTAAATTCTTTAAACCATCTTCTATCTTCTTCTAGTGCAGGGTTGTAGGTTTTAAAGCCCATGTCAAATCTCAACACAAAAAAACCGAAGTCATATCGTAATCCAGCACCTGTACCTAGTGCTAGGTATTCTAGGTCGCTTATATCATTAAAAATGGCGTCAGGATCTTCTTCACTATCTAGAACGTTATAGATGTTACCTATGTCTGCAAATACGGCACCTTTAAAGGCTCCAGAAATAGGGAATCGATATTCTGCATTGAGGGCTATTTTCATATTAGCCTCATTAAAATCATTTAATCCGCCTGTTTTACCTGGTCCTAATTCATAGGCTTGCCACGCTCTATTATCATTAGGTCCACCTGCAAAGAAAGATCTTATGAATGGTATGTTATCAGAATTACCATATGGAATGGCAATACCACCGAAGGCTCTTATGGCAAAAACATGATTGTTTACATATTGCCAGTGTTTAATGTAGTCAATCTCAGTCTTTACATACTGACTGTATTCTACACCAAAAACACGCCTTCTATTGTTTTCATTTTTATCTATTCCAGCAAGACTAGAAATACCAGAAAGTACATTACCGGCGCCTTCTATTCTAAAGTTGAATCTCGAGAAGTCGTCATCATAAATTCCCTCTCTATTGTTACGAGTCCAGCTATAACTGGTAGATACGATCAGGTTATTTTGTGATAACCTGTCTCTACGTTCTCTTACGTTTCTTATTTGTTCTCTTTGATCATCACTTACAGATAGGCTTCCATTTAGGGAATTGTTAATGAAGGCCGTAGTACCATCTGGTATGGTAAGATTACCAGAGTCATTAACATAAATAGGATCGGTAAGGTTAAGGTCGCTAGCTATATCATTAATACTGCTGTAACTACTTTGATATACATTAAAAAAGTTACCAGGATCTAGGTTGCGCACATACTGAGCATTGATTAAATCTAATCTAGTACTTTTTATCTCAGTCTGTCTCCAGTTATAAGTAAGTGCTCCATTTAAGCTCTGTTTATCGAGTCCTATATTAGTCTGACTGAAATATCCTAGAGAAAAATTAGTAGATGGTGACATGTACTTAGGTATCAAGTTATCTACATTAAAGGGTAAAAATAATCTAGGGAAACTAAGCTTAGCATCTGCTCCTAATTCTTGTAAGTCAAAAAATCTTGAATCGCCATTTGCAGCATTGGTACTCGCACCTATATTACCTCTAAAAGAAATGTCTAAAAGCTCACTACCTCTAAATAAATTTCTAATTAAAAGAGATGTGTTAAGACCTACACCTATAGCCTGTATATTACTATGTGTTGCTTCTACTCCATAAGTGAATTCAAACTTTTTCTTTGATGTAAGTAACACATTTGCTATAAGATCAGTACCTGTTGAGTCTCTAGGATCTTCAATATATCTTATGGTAGGATATTGAAAACTTTGTAGCTCTGTGATTCTCCTATATGTTCTATCTCTATCTATGTCTTTATAAAGATCGCCTTTGTGAATAAATATGGCATCTGTCAGAGTAGATTTTTTGTACTTGCGCTCTCCAAAACGTAATATGTTGTAATCTTCATAAGCCAGTGTATCTGCCTCTTTGTTACTTATCGCGTTTTGATAATCTGGTATAATGTTAACTTCACTTATTTTGTGCACTTTATAGGGTACGCTTATCGTGGAGTCTGCATCTTGTATCTCTCTATCTTTGATGATAAGAGTGATGTTTGCTTTATTTTTAGTGTTTACCGTATCTCCCTCAAATCTTATATTATCTTTTTCCATATAATAGACTCCATTATTACGGAAATATGTATTCAATCGGTCCTTCTCGGCATTTATATCTGGAGTGTAATATTGCTCATCTTTTTTAAGAATACTTTCAGAATCGACCAGTTGGTATAAAGAGTCAATAACAGGTGTTGCGATTTGAGTATTGAGACTATCGATAAGATAAGGGGTGTGCCTATTTACATAATATTCAATACGAGCCTTTTTATCATCTTTAGAATCTATGATTTTATG
Source organism: Nonlabens sp. Asnod3-A02 (assembly GCF_045063755.1). Classification (NCBI taxonomy): domain Bacteria; kingdom Pseudomonadati; phylum Bacteroidota; class Flavobacteriia; order Flavobacteriales; family Flavobacteriaceae; genus Nonlabens; species Nonlabens sp. Asnod3-A02. Next base: position 40,167 of record NZ_JBEFOC010000008.1, on the reverse strand, counting down.
ATCTACCTCTGTATTGAACCATCCTTGATTCCAGTACCATGCTCTTAATCTTTCTTTTGATTTCTCAATAGCTGTTTTATCAATTAAGCTAGGCGCTTCTCCAGTTCTTTTAAGCCAGTTATTAAAATCAACAAGACTTTGACCTAATTCCATGGTTTGCTTTTCAGAAAGAATAGCATTACGTCTTTTTAAGCCTTTAGGATTATCCTGCATCCATTTTAAGTAAATAGAATCTCTGTGAGGTCGTGCAAGGTTGTAAATATGGAGCCTTAATGGATAATTAAGAAGTTTTTGATTGGGCTGTAGTGTAGGTAGAGTAAGTACTCTTGGGTCTTTAGGTGACAGACTATCAACTAGAATCGTGTTTTTAGTAAGCAGTTGCTTACCATCAGGTACTCGTTTAATTGCATTGCAAGAAACCAATAAAATAATAAGCAATATAAATAAGCCTATTTTTGCATGAAGTCCCGATTTTCCCATAGTACAATATTCAAAAATACGATTATAAATGATTACCAAAAGTAAGTTAAAGCTTATCAAATCTCTCAGCAGAAAAAAAACTCGAGAAGAGCATCAGCTTTTTATTGTTGAAGGATACAAATCTATAAGAGAACTAGTTAATTCTGGTCTTATTGTAGAAGATATTCTCATAACTGCAGGAAATAATCATTTAGATGCATTAGAGCCCACAGTTATTAGTGAAAAAGATATGAATTCTATCTCTAATTTAAAGACTCCACCAGGTTATCTGGCCGTTTTTAAAATGAATAAGAAGTTAGAATTACCACAAGTAGGTAAGATAATAGCGCTAGATGATATTAAAGATCCAGGTAATTTAGGTACTATTATTAGACTAGCAGACTGGTTTGGGATTTCAGATATCGTGTGCAGTAAAGAAACGGTAGACGTTTATAATTCTAAATGTGTGCAAGCAAGCATGGCTTCTCTTGCTAGAGTACAAGTTCATTATACTGACTTGCATGACTATTTAAAACAGTCTTTGCTACCTATATATCCTACGGCCATGAATGGGGAAAATATTTATACCAGTACATTACCAGAAGAAGGTATTATAGTCATGGGAAATGAGTCTGCTGGTGTAAGTGATGCTATTCTTAAAATAGGAAACTCTATCAGTATACCACAATATGGAAAAGTTCAAGAAACTGAAAGTCTCAATGTAGCCATGGCAACATCTCTTATACTAGGCGAGTGGTTGCGTACTACTGGAATGTAAAGTTGATAAAAATACCTCTAGTCTGCATGCTGTCTATGTTTCCAGTCCACGGACTGTTAGGATCTGCGTCGCGTACTAGTTCGTCTTCAATAGCAAATACACCTCTTATCGATGGTGAAAACTTAAAGTAATATAAGTATAGATCAAATCCTATACCTAGTTCATAGTTAAGAACACTAGACGTCTGTCTAAACTGTCCAGAACTATTGTCATCTGGATTATCAAAATTACTTGATAAGTTATTGGACCATGATGCTCCAGCAACAACAAAGGGTTTCCAGTTATTTAATCTTTTAGTAGAAAACTTAACTAATAATGGTATGTGTATGTATGTAGAAGTAACCTCACGCTCCATTTGTGCAGCAGTAGTAAGTGATGCGTCTGGAAAGGTTAGATTTCTAGTAGCAAACACGATACCTGGTTCCAGTCTTAAGTTGATGTATTCATTAATGCGCATGTCACCTATAAGACCTACATTAAAACCGGCACTAGATTCTGTAACGATCTCTTCGGTAATCTCGTTATAATCAAATTTATAATCATAAGAGTTAAAACCTAAATAGTAACCCCAAGTAAGAAATTGCTTGTCAAAGTTTTCTAGGTTTTTAATTTTTTCTTTTGAAAATAATTGGGCACTAGCGGTTTGAAAACCTAGTGCTAAAATAATGATGACTATAACTTGTCTCATATTATGCTTTTACTGCTTTATAAATGGTAGATGCACCATGAAATTGTAACTCGTTTTCTACCTCTTTAAACCCTACTTTCTTTAAAATATTGTTGAAACGCTCTCCATATGGAAATTTAGAAGCGCTTTCTGATAAATATCCATAAGCGATTTTATCCTTAGAAAACAATTTACCTAAGGTAGGTACGATAATGCCTGAGTAAAAATAATACCCTTGTTTAAATGGAAACTTTGTAGGGACACTAGTTTCTAGCACCACTAGAATACCACCAGGTTTTAAAACTCTTAATATTTCACCCAGTCCTTTTTCCAGGTCTTCAAAATTACGTACTCCATAAGAAACGGTAACGGCATCTATAGAATTATCTTCAAACTGTAGGTTTTCAGAATCTCCTAATACCATTTCTATGCGGCTATCTAGATTTTCTTCTTTTACCTTAACCTTTCCTACTTCTAACATACCGCTAGAAATATCGAGTCCTATTAATCTTTTTGCATCGGTTTGTTGCGCCATTTTAATGACTAGGTCGCCAGTGCCGGTAGCGATGTCCATAATCACTTGTGGCTTATGAGCAGCTATCATTTTAACAACGTTATCTCTCCATTTTTGATCCAGGCCTAAAGATATCATTCTATTTAGTCCATCATATTCACCACTAATGGTGTCAAACATTTTGGTAACCTGTTCTTTTTTTCCAGAATCTTCTCCGTTATATGGCTTTACTTCTTCAGACACGAGCTTTAATTTAGATAGCAAAGATAATGCAGCGCGTTGAGGTTATTGCTATTCCGCTTTCGCGAAAGCGAGATAAACATCCATAAAACCGTTAAAAATCAAGCTTTTTTTAAATTATAGATCACATAACAGTATCTTTGGGACACTACAGAAACGATTGTATGAAAATCATTATTGCAGGTGCTGGTGAGGTAGGTTTTCACCTAGCCAAGCTGTTATCCTACGAGTCACAGAATATTACATTAATAGATCCAGAACAGGATAATTTACATTATGCTGATACTCACCTAGATATTAGGGTGGTACGAGGCGATTCTACCTCTATAAAAATTCTTCAAGATTCCAGAGTAGACGAGGCAGATCTGGTAATAGCTGTTACTAGTAGCGAGACGACTAATATTACTATTTGTGTACTGGCCAAACAATTAGGTGCAAAACGCACCGTTGCTCGTATTACAAATACAGAGTTTCTAGAGCATCAAGATGCTATAGGTTTTTCTGGTTTTGGTATTGATGAGTTGATATCTCCAGAGGCACTGGCGAGTAAAGAGATAGAATTACTGCTCAATCAAAGTGCGTTTAATGATAGTTATGAATTTGAAGACGGCGCTCTAACTATGGTAGGTGTTAACCTGCAACGTACGGCGCAATTTGTAGGTAAAACAGTGCAACAAGCTGGTGAGATTTTTCCAGAGATTCATTTTATGCCTATTGCTATACAAAGATTTGGTACCCAATACACGTTAATACCTCGAGGTGATACACAGTTTAAAGAAGGAGATCAAGTGTATTTTATTACCACAGCAGGTGGTGTAGAAGAACTATATAAGTTAACTGGTAAGACTAAACATGCCATGCGCAATGTGATGATTTTAGGCGGTAGTAATATAGGTAAGCAAACGGCACAACAACTTTCTAAAGCAGGGATTAACGTAAAGTTGATAGAGAACGATGCAAAAAAGGCATTTGACCTAGCAGACGCTCTACCTGAAGTTCTTGTTTTAAATGGCGACGGACGTAACGTAGAGTTGCTTCAAGAAGAAAACATTCATGAAATGGATGCATTTATAGCCGTGACAGGAAATAGTGAGACTAATATTATCTCTTGTCTTATGGCAAAGAGTAAAAGTGTGAAGAAAACTATTTCTCTAGTAGAGAACATGGATTATTTTCAATTATCTCACAGTATAGGAATAGATACACTGATTAATAAAAAATTACTTGCAGCAAATAACATTTTTAGATACGTACGTAAAGGTGAGGTAGTTGCAATGACTAAGCTCAACAACATGAATGCAGAGCTACTAGAATTTATCGTACAGCCAGAAAGTGCTGTTTGTGGTAAAACTATTGCCAATGCAGGTGTGCCTAGAAGTGCTATTATAGGTGGTGTAATAAGACAGGGAATAGGTAATATAGTTTTAGGTAGTTTTAAGATAGAGGCTGGTGATAGAGTGGTAGTTTGTTGTTTGCCACGTTCTATTACCAAGGTAGAAAAACTGTTTTTATAATGACTAGAATTACTAAACTTAATTATAAAATTATAGTCTTTATCATGGGACTACTACTGGTTTTTAACGGTGGTTTCATGTCTGTGTCTGCTCTAGTTAGTGCTATTTATAGAGAGAGTGAAGGATTTGATATTCTAGCAGCATCTGGTGTTGCAGTTTCTATAGGAGCTATCTTGATGTACTTAACTCGCAATCATGTAAAGGAATTGCGTAAAAAAGAAGGGTATTTAATTGTGACACTTGGTTGGTTGATCATGGCTTTTGCCGGTACGATGCCTTATATGTTTACAGGTTCAATACCTAATTATACTGACGCATTTTTTGAAACCATGAGTGGTTTTACAACGACTGGTGCTAGTGTGGTTAATGATATAGAGATTTTACCTAAAGGAATATTATTTTGGCGCAGTATGACGCACTGGATAGGTGGTATGGGAATTATAGTTCTAGCAGTTGCCATATTGCCATTATTAGGAATAGGCGGTATGCAGCTATTTGCTGCCGAAGCTCCTGGACCTAGCGCAGATAAATTGCATCCACGTATAACAGATACTGCAAAAAGACTATGGCTTATTTATGTAGGTTTTACAGCTATAGAAACCGTACTTCTTAAAATAGCAGGTATGGGCTGGTTTGACGCCGTTAACCATGCATTGAGTACGCTGTCTACAGGAGGTTTCTCTACAAAAAATGCGAGTACAGCTTACTGGAATGATAATCCAGCCATACAGTGGATTATCATAATCTTTATGTTTATAGCTGGAGCTAACTTTGTACTAAGTTACTTTGCTTTTAAAGGTAAATTCAGCAAAGTGTGGAGAGATACCGAGTTTAAATGGTATACCAGTTTTGTAGTTGGCTTTTCTGTTTTAGGAGGTACATTAATCTATTTATATGCAGACCCTTCCATATCTTCCATAGATCATCCTATGGTATTGGGTGAGATGGAGAGTGCTTTTAGACACAGTACATTTCAGGTGCTTGCAGTAATGACCACGACAGGTTTTGTTACGGCAGACTATACTTTGTGGACTCCATTTCTTACCATTATGTTTTTTGGTTTGTTCTTTTTAGGTGGTAGTGCAGGATCTACGTCTGGTGGTGTTAAAGTAGTGCGACACATTATATTAATACGTAATGGTATTATGGAATTTAAAAGAACATTACATCCTAATGCAATATTACCTGTGCGTTACAACGGTAGAGCATTACAAAGTGGGATTGTTTTTAATGTACTAGGATTCTTTATTCTTTATATGCTTTCCTTTATAGTCGGTGCGATTGTGCTTGCTGCTCTCGGACTAGATTTTGATACCGCTATAGGTGGTGCGTTAAGTACGCTAGGTAATGTAGGTCCAGCATTTGGAGACCTCTCTCCAGTAGATAACTTTGCCGGATTGCCACAACTGGGTAAATGGTGGTGTAGTTTCTTGATGCTTATCGGTAGGCTAGAATTATTTACGGTATTGATCTTATTGACGCCTTTCTTTTGGAGGAATAGGTAATGCAGCGTTTAAAAGTGTTTGTTGATAATGATTACTATCCGTATGGGATGCTCCTAAATAATAGACATGGAAGTGTGGATTCTGATGCGTATCGCTATGGGTTCCAAGGACAGGAGCGCGATGATGAAGTGAAAGGTGAAGGGAATTCTTATAACTACAAGTTTAGGATGCATGATCCTCGATTAGGACGATTTCTATCAAAAGATCCCTTGGCGAAAGATTATCCTCATAATAGTGTTTACGTTTTCAGTGAAAATAGAGTAATAGATGGTATAGAGCTAGAAGGAGCAGAGTATTATTACACAGCTGACGGAAGATATATTGGTTTAATAGATGGAAGTACCCAAGTGAGAGTTGTTAATGACCAGTACACTTATGAAGATTTACAATGGATTATTTCTGATGCTGCCAATCCAGATTATGGAGGTGTTGAATTGACAGCAGCAATTTTAAATAATCATTCGCAAGATGTAGGTTTGAATCATAATGACTTTACTTATGTAGCAAACATTATTAGACACGAAAGTTCTAATAATGCAAATGAAAATTTGTTTATCGCTCATACTGCTCATAACAGAGCAAACGCTTTAAACACTTCTATGCGAGGATTACTTGCAACTACTTATTCTTCCGTTCCAAATGCTCAAAAGACGAATCTTGTCGACACTAACAATAACAGAAATAATCAAGCAAGAGCTGGAGTCATTGGGGCTTTGACAGATGCAGTTGACCCTACTTCGGGGGCTCAATTTTGGGATGGTGTTGATATATTGGCTTGGGGAGACGACAGTTCTCCTTTTACAGTTGGAGGTTCTAATGCTCATGCTAAGTTAAGAGACAATGGCATTAGAATACCCGAGCCTATTTATACGGAATTTAAAAATAACAGCGTAGATGCTTATGGAAGCACGATAAATTATAGCGGATATAATCTTTATAATTTAGGGTTGCCACACACCGTATTTGAAAATAATGAAAATTGGACTTTTTGTTCAGATAATATATCTTTTCCTTTTTCTAGAGATAATTTTGAATTTCCGGCATTAATTGGTCCAAATCAAGGAAATATCACTTATGAAGCAACGGTTACTGCTGGACATTCTATCTTTTGGACTCCCGTGGAACCTGAAGAAGAGCCTGCGGCAACATGGAACCCACCAAATAACGAATAATGAATAAGACTTTTTTTTACCTAATTCTGGCTGTATTAATATTAACTTCTTGCAAAAAGCCTAATCAATCAAGATCGCATCATCAGAAACAAATAGAAATTGGTCTCGAAAAATTTTTAATCCAAAATAAATTGTTTCTCATAAGTAAATTTGAAGATTCTCTATATTTTGAGTACAATAATAATTTCGAGAAATTTATCAACATACATAATACGGATAAGTCAGAAAGCTATGTCTCTATAGATAATAAAAAAGATACTTTACGATTATTAACTTCGTGTATTAGTGAAAATAGACTCTATATTGATGATATTACATTTTTTAAATCAAAAAAAATACATAGAAAAACGAGTGTTTTATTTGAAAATGACTTTCATAATGAATTCGATAATATAGTAGATCTACATTCTAATTACGACTACTATACCCCACTTAGAGAAAAAAGGTTGTTATCTAACTTATTGAATCGCAAAGAAATTCCAATAAGGAATTCCCTTTTTCCTAAAATTATAATTGATAGTATTTTTGAAATTACAAAAAAAGATACAGCATTAATTAATTTTCAAAATGTTAATTTTAAATTTAATAATAAAAATGAGTTGGTGGAGATAAGCAAAGTTGGCAATCCAATTTCTTCAATAAAATCTTTCAATTTTGGAGATGAGATTATTAAATTTTCTTCAGTGAGTAAACAATCTATTGACTTAAAAGTAGATTTATGGAGTGGCTATGATAATAATTTAGGTGTAACTTATTTATTATATAGAAAAATTGACGGAACTGGTGATTCTTTAATTATAAAAAGTCAAAATAATCACGTTATTGCGGATATGAGTTATTTATATGATAAGAATACTCTTTTAGAGGTAAAAGATAATAAAAAGAATATTAAAGTATTTGAATTCATATCAGATACTATTATTCGTAAATAACCTGCATTGCAACGTACGAGGGTATTATAAAATAGGGTGTCCCATAAATGGGATGTAACTCAAATAGAGGTAGTTATTAAATAGCTATTGTAGGCTTACATATTTATAAATCGGAATTCATGGTAGGAAAACTATCCGAAGATATAACCTCACATTTAAAGAGTCTTGATAAGTTCATGAGCTACTACAATCATCATCGATATCCTTGCCGACTATATGGTAAAACGCCTATGCAAATTGTAAACGGCGATATAATTGATAAACATTTATACACGCAAAAAATAAAAGAGGCTCAGGTAGCTAGAGTGAAGACTAATCAAAATTTCAATGCTTGTATACCAAACCTAGGATGTAACTCATTCTAGCGCTCTTAAATCAAGAAAAGCACTTTCACTAATTCAATTTCATATAAAAAAAATAAAGGCATACCTAACACAGAAAATTAGTATCTCCATATTTTAATGTCTTGGTAAATTATAAGCAGTATAATTTACCAAGACATTCTTTAATATGAGAATCAGATTACAATCCCTTTAATCATGCGACTTGTTCCAAAGTTGGAACAAGTCCTATAGGTAAAGGGTTGTAATTATATTTTCTTGTTTTAACAATCTAAATTGAAGTCTAGCCTTTTCAAACCTTAAGGGGTGCAAACCGAAAGATTATATATTTCCCCCATATTTATAAACATTGCTTTTTTCAACACTTTTTTCAAACTTAAAATTATATTCATCAGTAAGTCTATTATAATAAAATCCTCCTAAATAGTTTTCAGGTAAATCAGAACCCCATTTATGATTATCATTTCTCTGTATCTCTCCTGTTTTCTTTATGATAAAATAACTTTTTCCATCGCAATCAATAAGATTATAAAACTCAATTTCATCAAACAAATATGAATTACAATCACCGTCTACATTATCTCTTAATTTATTAGAGTCAATTTCTGAATATTCACTATTCGTTATAATTAGCTTTTTGCCAAGCTCTCTAGAAAAAAACAAGCTTGTGGACTCTACAGTAATTGAGTCTACATCAATTGCTTCATTTTTATCATCACATGATAAAAATAAACAGAAAAATAAAAATGTGTAGTAATTATTCATTGTGACTGTTATTATTATTCTTTTACACTATCTCTCCACGTCGCGCGCATCTTTTGATGCGAGTGTTCTAGAGTCGCATTTGCAATGCGAATAGTATTTCACGTCGCGCGCATTTTGAATGCGTGAGTTTTAGAGTTGCATTTGCAATGCGAATAGTATTATAATAGAAAAGGAAAGGAAAGCTCATTAAAGCTTTCCTTTTTTAATAATATATGTGTTATGTACTTAAGAAAGCACCTCTTTAATTCTTCTCATCGCTTCAACGATTTGTTCTTCACTTGCTGCATAAGAAATACGTATGCAATTAGGTGCACCAAAGGCATCTCCAGAAACCGTAGCAACATTTGCTTCTTCTAGAATCATAAGGGAGAAATCTGTTGAGGTTTCTATTTTATGGCCTTTTACCGTTTTACCAAACCACTCAGAAACATCTGGGAATATATAGAAAGCACCTTCTGGACTGTCTGTTGTAAAACCTTTTATTTCTGACGCTAGTCCTAGTATCAAGTCACGACGCTTTGCAAAAGCATCGATCATGTATTGAATCTTAGAAATCGGTGCTTCTAATGCTGTAATAACCGCACGTTGTGCAATACAGTTAGTACCACTAGTAATCTGTCCTTGCATCTTGTTACACGCTCTTGCTATCCATGTAGGTGCGCCTATGTAACCTACTCTCCAGCCAGTCATGGCAAATGCTTTACTGACTCCATTAATAGTAACCGTACGGTCATACATACTAGGTATAGCAGCTATACTCGCATGTTTGCCAGTATAATTAATGTGCTCATAGATTTCATCACTTACTACCACGATATCTGGATAGTCTGCAAGTACGTCTGCAAATGCTTGTAACTCTTCTTCACTAAATAAACTACCACTAGGGTTGTTAGGAGAAGAGAATAACATCATCTTAGTCTTAGGCGTGATGGCAGCTCTCAGTTGCTCTGCAGTTATTTTAAAGTTTTGTTCTACACCAGCTCTTACTTCTACAGGAACACCTTCTGCTAGTTCTACTATAGCGGCATAACTTACCCAGTAAGGAGCAGGAAGAATACATTCATCACCTTTGTTAAGTAGAACCATGGCTACATTTGCAATAGATTGCTTTGCTCCAGTAGATACTACTATCTGACTGCGGTCATAAGTAAGGTTATTATCTCTTTTAAATTTATTGATAATAGCATCCTTTAATTCTGGATAACCATCTACAGGAGTGTAGCTATTATAGTTCTCGTTAATAGCATTTATAGCTGCTTCTTTAACAAAGTCTGGTGTGTTAAAATCAGGCTCACCTAGACTTAAACCTATAATGTCTTTTCCTTGTTCTTTTAATTCACGAGCTTTTGCGGCCATAGCCAGCGTTGCACTAACAGGTAAATTATTGATGCGATCAGATAATTGCGATTTCATAACGATATAATTGAATTACAAAAATATCATAACACTTGAATTAACAATCGCATTGAACGAGAATTATTATTTTATTTTTGCACAAACTTATAAATAGTGCATCAAATCATAAAAGAACATTTTCCGCATATTACAGACCATCAATTAGAACAGTTTTCTAGACTAGGTGATTTGTATGCAGAATGGAACGCTCAGATTAATGTTATCTCAAGAAAAGACATTGATCAACTGTATACTCGACATGTCTTACACTCTCTAGGAATTGTGTCTGTAGTCCGCTTTCGCGAAAGCTTACCTAATAAAACAGGTGGTACGAGAGTACTGGACGTAGGGACTGGTGGTGGATTTCCTGGAATTCCACTCGCTATTATGTTTCCTAAAACTAGTTTTCATCTTATCGATGCGATAGGTAAGAAGATCAAAGTAGTAGATGCTGTAGTTGAAGCGTTGGGACTTACTAACGTAACTACAGAGCATGGAAGAGCAGAAAAAGTTAAGGGACGTTTTGATTTTGTAGTCTCTAGAGCAGTGACTAATATGCCAGATTTTGTAAGTTGGGTAAGAAATAAAATCAGAAAAGAAAGTTGTCACAACTTAAAAAATGGAATTTTGTATCTTAAAGGTGGTGATCTTACAGAAGAATTAAAAGATTTCCCCAAGGCACAAATCTATGAACTAGAAGATGTTTTTGAAGATCCATTCTTTGAAACTAAAAAAGTGGTTCATTTACCGTTAAAGTAAGTGAAATCAGTACAACCATGAATACAGAAAAGCCGTTATCAAATTAATGATAACGGCTTTTATTATTTTATAGAGAGATAAATTACTCTCCTAAGAAAGGATATCTGTAATCTACTGGAGTTACAAATGTTTCTTTAATCATACGTGGAGAAACCCATCTAAGTAAGTTCAATTTAGAACCTGCCTTATCATTAGTTCCAGAAGCACGAGCACCACCAAAAGGTTGTTGACCAACCACAGCACCTGTACATTTGTCGTTGATATAGAAGTTACCAGCACAGTTCTCTAAAGCTGTAGTTGCTTGAGATACGGCATAGCGATCTTGACCTAAAATAGCGCCAGTTAATGCATATTCACTAGTTTCATCAACTAACTTCAACATTTCAGCATATTGATCATCTTCATACACATAAATAGTAATCACAGGACCGAATAATTCAGTCTCCATAGTTACATACTTAGGGTCTGTAGTAACGATAACAGTTGGGTCTACAAACCATCCTTTAGATTTGTCATAGTTACCACCTATAACCACCTCTGCATTTGAGTCGCTTTTTGCACCGTCTATATACTTAGCAAGTTTATCAAAAGAACCTTCGTGAATCACAGCAGTAATAAAATTGCTCATGTCTTCTGGAGATCCCATTTTAAAGCTCTCTACATCTGTTCTAATTAACTTTTCTACCTCTGTCCACATACTTTTAGGTATGTAAGCACGAGAAGCAGCACTACATTTCTGACCTTGGAATTCAAAGGCACCTCTAACTATAGCAGTTGCAACCTGTGCAGGTACAGCGCTACTGTGAGCTACTATAAAGTCTTTACCACCAGTTTCTCCTACTATTTTAGGATAGGTTTTATAAGTATTAATGTTCTCACCTACTTTAGTCCATAGACTTTTAAATACAGCTGTAGAACCAGTAAAGTGAACACCAGCAAAATCTGGGTGTGTCATTACCTCGTCAGTCATCATAACAGGATCTGCATTAACCATGTTGATAACACCATCAGGTACACCAGCTTCTCTAAATACTTCTACAATTACTTGAGCACTTAACATCTGGTGGTCACTAGGTTTCCATACACAAACGTTACCCATTAAGGCAGCACTAGCAGGTAGGTTACCAGCAATAGCAGTAAAGTTAAATGGAGAGATACAGTATACAAAACCTTCTAGAGGTCTGTATTCTAGTCTATTCCATGCTCCAGAAGTGGATTCTGGTTGTTCTGCATAGATCTCTGTCATATACTGTACGTTAAATCTTAAGAAGTCTATAAGTTCACAAGCGGCATCTATTTCTGCTTGGAAAATAGTTTTAGACTGGTTAATCATAGTAGCCGCATTGATACGTGCTCTATAGGGACCAGCAATAAGCTCTGCAGCTTTTAAGAAAATACCAGCTCTTTGTTCCCATGGTAATTGTGACCATGATTTACGAGCTTCTATAGCAGTTTCTATAGCTTCTTGAACCTCTTTCTTACCACCTCTGTGGTAGTTACCTACTACATTTTGGTGATCATGTGGCGGTCTTATAGCTGCGGTATCACCGGTTTTAACCTCTTTACCATTAATATATAGCGGTACTTCTGTGTTAGCATTCCACAATTCTTTGTAAGCTGCTAGCACTTGATCTCTTTCTACAGTTCCTGGAGCATAAGTCTTAATAGGCTCATTTACAGCAACTGGGACTTTGAAAAATCCTTTTCCCATGATATAATTTTGTTTATTAATTTGAGCGTGAAATTACGAAGAATCTATCGCATCAGGAAGTGGTGAGGTGGTAAAGTAGTCTTAATGTCGTTGAGAAGATGGATGTGGGTTCCGCTTTCGCGAAAGCGAGATCTACAACTATCTAATTTAAAGCAAATGGAGCACTTAGTTTAAATGCAGGTATAATGACGCTGAATTGTTTACTGTTAGAAAAGTTAACCATATTATAGAATCCACTCATATTACCAAAAGGCGATGCAAGAAGGCAGCCACTTTGATAGGTGTGAGATTCTCCAGGTTTCAATACAGGCTTTTTCCCAATAACGCCCTCGCCATCTACATGTTCTGTGCGGCTTAGGCTATCTTTAATTCTCCAGTGACGTGTGTGCAATTGCACAGAGTCTTTGCTTTGATTTTCTATAGTTATGATATAGGCAAAGGCAAAGTGCATCTTATAATTTTTATAAAATGTACCCTCAAAACTCGTTTGAACCGAGATCTTAATTCCTCTGGTAACCTGTTGTATCATAATTTAATAAAGCGCTATTCCTACCAAAAGTAGTAAACTTACTCCTGTAATGAGTCCGATTACAAATATAAAACTTACTAAAAGAAATTTTAGTATAGTTTTTATGCGTCGCTGCCCATAAAAATTGCGCATGGATTTGTAAAAATAGAAAGGTCCAATAAACCAGAAAAAGAATTGAGCAAGATTAATATACCCAAAGGTGATCCATTTTACTAAGAATAGCAATATCATACTTAGAAATACAAAGGTAAACACGTTAAATGCAAATACCAGATGTTCCATGTAAGTGAAATCTCTACGTGCGTATAATAGCCAAAGAAACAGAGTTAAAACTGGAGTAAATAGAAATAAGAATATAGGTAGTTTAGGTAATATAATATCAACTAGAATAGTAGGGTCTCGACTTATACTTTCCATTAATACCATTTTCTCATATAACGACTGATTCCATTTGGTGTTATTGTGCCCCATTTTTCTTAAGGCTGTTTCTGGGTCTGCTATTTTATGTTTCTCAGTATAAGACTCATAATAACTAATTTGTTTAAAAAATCTCTCAGTAGAACTTAGACTGTCTAGTTGTGCTTGGGTAACAGGTGTAAGCTCGGTTTCTTTGTGATCTTTTGTAGCTTCAGAAACTATGCTGTCGGTTTGTGCTTGTATGTTTTGTTGTTCTCTTATTTGCTCAGCAACCATCTTACCTACATAGGGCTGGCTCTCTATCTCTTTAAGTTGTTCTTCGGTTAAGGGTTCGTTATTATTAGTGTCATCTAGTTTTACTGAGAATAAGCCATTACCCACATCTATATCTGCTTCTTGATTTTTAGCTTTTGTATTTTCTACTACGCTATCGGTAAATAACTCAAAAAACTCTTGTGCTTGTATCATTAAGAAAAAGACAATACAGACACTAAGGAAGAAACGAAATGGATTTGCATAGCTCAGTCGTTTTCCTTTGATAAACTCCTTACTTACAAAACCAGGTTTAAACAGTAATTGTTTAATCGTGCGCCATATTCTACTATCATAAGAAAACAAATTAGAAAAGAACTCACCAAAGAAATCTTGTAATGCCAGTTGCTTAGTAGAATTAAGCTGTCCACATTGATGGCAGTACTTATCTTCTGCATCTAACGGAGTACCGCAATTGAGGCATTCTTCTCCTCTATATCTAATAAGCGATCTTGTAGTAGGTTTCATGGGCGGTGGTTAGTCGCTGGTAAAAATAGGGAAACTTAACCTTTATAACGCTCAGTTTACTCTACTCTTAATTTAACAGGTAGAGCAAAAAGTACTCTCACTAATTCACCGTCTGAGTTTAGAGCAGGAGTTAGAGAAGGTACTTCGTTAATTACTCTTATAGCTTCTTCAGCAAATTTTACATTCTTGAAGCCATGAGCAGATATAACTGTTATTTCACCTTTTTTATCAATGAAAAATTGAAAACTCATATTTTCATTAATAGATTGATTGTTTTGTTTATTAATGATATAATTTTTACTTATAAATATATTTAATTCTCTGCTCAAGCACTTTTTAGCTTCTTTGATATCAGAAAATTCATCGCAATGAGGATGTTTAGGATAACGACTCATTTTATGATTATCCACTGGTTTGGTAGTTATTTGATAACTGTAATAATCATGCTTAAATTCAATGGGTAAATTTGTGAGAATAGGTTTTTCTTGATCATCAAAACTTAATTTGTAAAAAATATTTATGGTAGAACTGTAGTAATCTAGATTAGATGGGATTGTTTTAAATAATGGTTTAAATGTCATTAGATGCAATGCGTCTTCAATAGAATCCAAAGGATCATTTGAATTAAGAATGCTTGCTCTAGTTAATGTTTTGTCTAATCCGTCTACTTTATGCATGTATAGATTAAGTTGAAGGTTGATAACATCATTTATAGCACTGGTATTTAGGCGATCGTTGCCTAATTCAATAATTGCTGAAGATAACTCTTCTTGTAAATGATTGTAAAATGCTACTTCTGGATTGTTATCGTTTTTAGAACTCGTGGTTACTAAGTTAATTCTATCGATATTATTTTTAATTAAGTTTCTTCGTGGTATATCGTATACTGTTTCAAATGGAATAGGTTCTAAATTTCCGCTTTCCTTCAACACGTAGAGGAGATCATAATTGATATAATTATAGTCAGTAAATTTTCTTTTAACTCTTTTATTCGGTTTAAACTTTTCTAAAGTTATTCCTTCTACAGCTATAGGTGTTGAAAATAAATTTTTATAAAATGCGTCAGTTAAGAATGCTTTTCTAGCATTACCTTTTTTATTAATTTGAATAGAAAGTGCAACAACTACAGTGTCTCGTATTGTTTTTTCTCTTAGTTGTTCAATTTGTTCTACAGATAAATATTTAATTACCTTAGATTGAAAGTTTTCATACATAATTCTATTGAAATCGTCATCCTTTTCTAAGCCTTTTGCAATAGCATCTTGGTTTTTATCGCTGTTTTTTATAGTACGGCTAGTTCTTCTTTGATACGATTGAGCAATGGAAAGTTGACAGGTCATGATGATGACCAGCAGTGTAGAGATTTTCTGAAACATTAAAATTTGATTGATTGGTTTTAAAGCTATTGCAAAAGTAATTAATTCGCGAGTTAGCTTCGACTGAATATTTTATGGAATCGATAGGTTGTTCTGCTTTAAATGTAACTTTAGTTGGTGGTCTTGCTTGTTACGGAATTATAACTGCACTATATTTAGCAGAAATAGATGATTGTGATATACAATTACAAAGATGTAATAGGTAATGCAACCTAAATATATTTAATTATGGTTATAGATAAAAGAAATCAACATGTAATCGCATATTTTTTGATTCTAGCAATAGGAACATCATTTTTTAAACTTTCTTATTTTGAAGATAGTTTTTTAAATAGGATGATTTTTTATGGGATGTTATTGATTTTAGGAATAGCAATGTTAATCTATCACCGCAAATCATTAAATAAAAATGTCCTTGTAGTTCAATTTTCATTTGTGATTTTAATGATAACCTTTATGTTAGTTACCTATCTTTAAAAAGGTAAATTTCAAAAATACTTAGAACATCCTTCTAAGCATTTTTTTAATTCGAAGTGTCTTTGCAAGGATGTTTGATTAATTTTTAAAACCAATTTTATGAAATTTTTGAATTATATTATATTTACACTGCATAGGAATCTTAACGTTTAGTTCTTGCTCAACTGATAGGGATCTAACAGAATCTAGTGATCTTTCTATTTTTAAGTCTGTTGAAGAGTCGAGTGGTATATCCGTAAATGATTATTTAGAGGGTGAATATGGACAAGCACTAGTTATTATTAAATCCGATAGTTATTTGAGTGAAGGTGATTCAGAATTAATTATCACTAGTTTTGTACATCCAACGAATTCTAACATAGAAGTATTTACAACAAGTAATGTAAATACCGGAGATATTGTTGACTTTATTGAGATCGATTGGGATTTAAATGAAGCTCAAATAACAAATGTTTATTGGGAAGAAAAAGAAGTCTCAGATTTGAGCGTTGAAGGAATTGAGTTTTCGCAAGGAGAAGACTTTATTGATATTGCCTTAGCTCAAGCTGAGGAACAACAATCTTATCAAATTAACTCTAGAGTAAGAGGTTTTGGTTGGACTTGTGGTCCAGTTGTAGAATCGCCAGGTGGAAATTTTAGAACTTGTTGTCACAGAATTTTCTGGAGACGCACTCAACCATGTAATCAATACGGAGCGGGTCATTTACCTGGGAAAAATCCTAGAATTGTCAGTATAAGTCAGTAAATTAAATTTTAACTAAATAGGCGTAATATGCATTATTACGCCTATTTTATATAAATCAAAATGAAAATTACCTTTACTTTTTTTTGCTTATTATTTTTAAGTTCGATGGGAGCTCAAAACGTTGTTGTAATAGATGCTGATTCACAAGAGGTGATACCTTTTGCTAATATTTATTATAAGAACAATTTTTCTTACAGTAATGAAATGGGTAAGGTAGATCTTTCAAAATTTGAAAACACTGATTCTCTAAATGTTAATTCGATAGGTTATAAAAAATTGATAATTCAAAAGAAAATTATTTCAGATACTATATATCTTAGTAAAGAGGTGCAACTTTTGAATTTGATCACAATAAATGCGTTTAAAGGAACAGTTGGGTCAACTAAAAAACTCAAAAGCTCAAGAATTTTAGGTAATCAAATATTGCCTTGTCATTTTAATATTTTTTCAAAGGTTACCTCAAATCCATCCTTAGAAGGAAATGTAATATCATCAATTGAAATACCATTTGATAAACATAGGGGTTTGAGAAATACATTGAAGGATAGATATAAAAAAATGAAATTATTAGTTAGGTTAAACATTTATAAATCAAGTGATAGTGGTTTTGGAGAGTTGCTGTTTACATCAAAACCTCAGAATATAATTACAGGTAAAAATGATTTGATAGTTTTTTCTCTCTCAGATGTTAATCTCAAGTTTTCAAAAGATGGTTTCTATTTACAATTAGAACATTTAGGGGCGGTAAATGATTTAGGTGAGTTTGTTGATTGTAATGATCTGTTTTTTGCAAGAATTGATATATCAGACAAGCTATCCAAACAATACAATATTACCTCATTTAAAGTAAATGCCAATGGTAATGTAGATAGCAGTGAACCTTTAAATTATAAACAGGTTTTTGGAGAAAACGGTAAAGATGGAAATTACTTTCTTAACTATAGATTTACTTACTATGATAATAATTAATTCGTAATGTTCTGCGAGTTAGCCTCACCTATTCCTATTAATCGGTCATAGCGACCACCTAGTTCTCGGTAATAAGCAAGTACAGAATATTGATTTTCTGTTTGCCATTTGTTACCACTTATAAATCCTGGGTCTTGAGAACCGTCATTGTAGACTATCGTGTATCGGTAATTGTAAAAC
Organism: Nonlabens sp. Asnod3-A02; assembly: GCF_045063755.1. Lineage (NCBI taxonomy): Bacteria > Pseudomonadati > Bacteroidota > Flavobacteriia > Flavobacteriales > Flavobacteriaceae > Nonlabens > Nonlabens sp. Asnod3-A02. The sequence goes on along the minus strand of NZ_JBEFOC010000008.1, from coordinate 21,942 downwards.
CCTTGTTTAAGTAAAATAATAGCCTCGTATTTTCCTGTTTTTGGATTTAAAACAGCCTCGTTCTCTGGTTGTAATTGGTAAGCGTTATAGTTACCTAATATATAAATCTTTGCATCTGGCGGCACCTCGATACCTTGAGCGTCTAGAGCAAAATGAATATTCACATATTCTGCTTGTATGTCGTTATCTTCATTATCTAGTGTTGTTACTAGGTAGTTACCATTGATGTCAGGATTGTAAGTGTATTCAATATCTCTGCGTGCACCATCTATAAAAAGGTAAGCGTTGTATAGGTCTTTCTTACGCACAAAATCAATGTTGATGTTAGGAGATCTAAAATCTTTATTCTCAAAATTAAGAAACTCATTTCCTGCCCAGAAAGAAGTCTCTTCATCATACTTGTATACCTGTTTATTGCCTAGATTAAATTGAGGTTTTACATTAGTAATAGCAGTCTTTAAATCACTATTTTGTAGAATCACCGTTTTTAATTGCTGGTCTGGATTGATAAAATTGATCTCTTGAGAGTCGATAAAGAACTGTACCCTTTGCTGGTGTAAAACATAATTTAAATCTCTAGCACGTTTAATTTCTACACCTACAGACGCTTTTTCATCTAAGACCATAAATTTTCTAGAAAAAATAAGTTCATGAGCGTCATTATAGAAATGAATCATGTAATTACCACTTACTTTAAAACCTTTGGTAAACTGATTAGGTACCGTTAAGTCATAATGAGAATAAGGTTGTATGGTAGTAAAAGAGTTGCGATAGTTAAAAATGCGCATGTCATCGATACCTTCTAGAAACTCATTTTTAAATAATTTACTAGGTTTCCAGTCATAATCGTAGTGCTCAAATTGATAATAATAATCTGCCTCGTCACCTATCACATCGTCAAAACTGATCTGAAAAGTGTCTCCTAGATTGAAAATAGGGAGCATGTTTTCAGGCGGTTTGTTAAAAGTTACCGACTTAATGTAGTCAGGGTCAATAACTAGTTCTTTTTCACTTTGAGAATTGCCTTGAAAAAAGAAAAGAAAAACTGTAATAAAAAGTAAAATATACGACTTCATAAATGGTTTACACTAAGTGATAAATATAATATAATTGTTAGTTATAGTTACGCTTTCGCGAAAGCGATGCCAAAACAGGCTATTTTGTTTATTTAGATTATTTCTAAATAGTTATATCTACCGGTTTTAAAGGCTTTATTGCGTAAATTTGCGAACTTTAAAAAAAGACTAAATATAACATCCTATGTCAAAGGACATTAGAGTAAGAAAAGGGCTTGATCTAAAGCTCAAAGGTGAGGCTGACAAGAAAATTGTCAATGCGCCGCAGTCTTCCATTTATGCAATAAAACCTGCCGATTTTCACGCTGTAGTACCTAAGTTAGTACTTAAGGAAGGAGCGTCTGTAAAGGCTGGGGAAACCGTATTTTATTCCAAGTATGATGAAAAAGTAAAGTTTGCTGCTCCTGTGAGTGGAACTATTACTGAGATTCTACGTGGTGCTAAAAGAAGGATTCTTGAGGTTAAAATTACTGCAAATGGAACTAACGACGCTATAAATCGTGGTAAGGTGAATCCTGCTTCTGCTAGTGCAGACCAGGTACGTAACTTACTTCTAGAAAGCGGTTGCTGGCCATTTATTATACAACGACCGTACAGTATCGTTGCAAATTCTGAAGATACACCTAAATCTATCTTTATATCTGCTTACACAACAGCGCCTCTAGCAGGTGATGCTGAGGTAATTCTAGCAGATAAAAAAGAAGCTTTTCAGGCTGGAGTTACCGCTCTTAGTAAACTTACTACAGGTGCAGTGCACTTGTGTGTAGGAAAAGGGTCGGATCTTAAGAATATTAAAGATGCTGAGGTACATACGGTAAAAGGACCGCATCCTGCTGGAAATGTAGGTGTGCAAATTCATAAACTAGATCCTGTGAATATGGGAGATAGAGTGTGGACTGTAGGTGCTGAAGATGTTGCTACCATAGGTAATCTATTCTTAACTGGTGAGTTTAAACCAGAAAGGACTATTGCTCTAGTAGGTACTGATGCAAAAGAGTCTGATCGTAAGTATTACCGTACTGTAGTAGGTGCAAATGTGAATAGCATAGCAGGTACTGTAGATACTAATGATACACGTATTATTTCTGGTGATGTTTTAACTGGAGATAAGTTATCAAATGATCAGTTTCTTAACTTCTACAACAATACATTAACTCTTATTCCAGAAGGTAATGAATATGCATTACTAGGCTGGTTGCCATTTACACGTAATAAAGTACCGTCTAATGCTGGTACATCTTTCTCTAGATTATTAGGAGGAAAACGTAAGGTAGATACTAACTTAAATGGTGAAGAAAGAGCTCTAGTAGTAACTGGTGAAATGGAAGAAGTTTTACCGATGGATATTTATCCTTTACAGCTTATCAAAGCCTGTATGAGTGGTGATATTGAAAAAATGGAAAATCTAGGTATCTATGAAGTAGCGCCAGAAGATTTTGCTCTTATTGATTTTACAAATACGTCTAAACTAGAAGCACAAGAAGTGATACGTCTAGGATTAGATTTAATGATAACAGAAGTAGGATAGACTATGAAATGGGTTAGAAACAAATTAGACCAAGCTAGAAAGCCATTTGAACCTGGACAAAAATTAGAAAAATTTGCTCCAGCGATCAATGCTTTTGATACTTTTTTATATACTCCTAATCACACGACTAAAAAAGGAGCGCATATACGCGACGTTGTAGATTTAAAGCGTACAATGATTACCGTTGTATTTGCTTTGATACCAGCACTTCTTTTTGGAATGTGGAATACAGGTGCTCAGTACTTGTATCAAGATATGGGATTAGAAAATGTAACTGACGTTCCTTTTTGGGATGCTTTTATAGAAGGAGCGCTTTTAGTAACTCCTCTTATTTTAGTGAGTTATATAGTAGGACTTACAATTGAATTTATTTTTGCGATCTATAGAGGTCATGAGGTTAATGAAGGTTACTTAGTAACTGGTATGTTAATTCCTATGATTTTCCCTGTAGACATTCCATTATGGATGCTTGCTATCTCTGTAGCTTTTGCTGTTTTGATAGGTAAAGAAGCTTTCGGTGGTACAGGAATGAATATCTTAAATCCTGCTCTTACAGCACGTGCATTTGCATTCTTTGCATATCCATTGTACATGTCTGGTAATGCGATATGGGTACATGAAGGTGCTACAGACGGTATTTCTGGAGAGACTATTTTAGGTACTCTTGCACAAGGTAAATCGGTTGCATATAGCTTCTTTGATGCTGCTGCTGGATTTATTCCAGGTTCAGTTTCAGAAACGTCTACTATAGCCGTTCTTATAGGTGCAGCAATTCTTATACTTACTAAAGTGGGTAGTTGGAGAATTATTCTTAGTGGTTTTGCTGGTGCAGCGATCATGGGATTAATTTTCAATGCTTTTGGATTAAATGCTCTAATGGATTTTAAATGGTACATGCACTTAGTAGTAGGTGGGTTATCTTTTGGTATTGTCTTTATGGCTACCGATCCTGTAAGTGCAGCACAAACCTTAAAAGGTAAGTGGATATATGGATTCCTTTGTGGTTTCTTTGGTGTTATGATACGTGTATTTAACCCAGCATATCCAGAAGGTATCATGCTTGCTATTTTATTGATGAACGTATTTGCTCCAACTATTGATCATTATGTAGTACAGGCAAACGTGAATAAACGTAAAAAACGCCTTTCTAAAGCAAAGGCAAAACTTCAAACAGCTTAGAAATGGATAGAAATTCAAATGCTTATACATTCATATTTGCAGTGATTCTTGTAGCTGTTGTAGCAAGTGCTCTTGCATTTGCAGCAACACAATTACAACCAGCACAAGCAGAGAATGTAAAGAACGAAAAAATGCAAAACATTCTTGGTACCGTAGGTATCGAGGTGTCTAGAGATAGCGCAGCTGTACCTTTTGATAAATACATCGTAGAGCGTATTGCTCTAGATAGTAAAGGTCAGGAAAAAACAGAAGTGAATGCCTTTGAAGTAGATCTTAAGAAAGAACTTAAGAAAGATGTAGAAGAGCAGTCTTTTCCACTATACGTTGCAAACGTAGAAGGAGCAAAATACTATATCGTACCATTAAGAGGTAAAGGTCTTTGGGATGCTATATGGGGTTATATCGCTCTTAAAGACGATGTGAACACTATTAAAGGTGCTGTTTTTGACCACAAAGGAGAAACTCCTGGTTTAGGTGGAGAGATTACACAAGTATGGTTCAAGAAAAGATTTGATGATGAAAAAGTCTTTGATGAATCAGGAAACTTTATAGGTGTGTCTGTTGCTAAGGGTTACCAAGGTGGAGATAATAAGGATGATAATGCAGTAGATGCTATTTCTGGTGCTACTATTACAGGTGATGGTGTTACTGACATGATCTCTGAGCGTCTTAAGAGATACCTTCCTTACTTTAAAAATAAAACTAACGTAAAAGTGGCAGCTAACTAGTAGTTAGTTAAGCTTTCGCGAAAGCGATATAAAAAAACAACGGCAATGGCTGAAAATAAAGAATTAACTAAAAAAGAAGATCTTATTCTTTTCTTATCAGATACTGATGAGAGAGAAGGGCTTCTAGGTAAGAAAAATAGAAAGTTACTTTCTGATCCACTTACAGACAATAACCCAATTACAGTACAGGTATTAGGTATTTGTAGTGCACTTGCAATTACAGTTCAATTAGAGCCGGCGATTGTAATGTCTCTTGCGGTTATGGCGGTAATGGCTTTTAGTAACATGATCATATCGATGTTACGTAATTTAATACCTTCTCGTATTCGTATTATCGTACAACTAGTAATTGTTGCAGCGTTAGTAATTCTTGTTGATCAAGTATTAAGAGCTTATGCATACGATGTGTCTAAACAACTGTCGGTATTTGTAGGTCTTATTATTACTAACTGTATCGTAATGGGTCGACTAGAGGCATTTGCTTTAGGTAACGGTGTTTATAAATCATTCTTAGATGGAATAGGTAATGCAGCAGGTTATGCATTTATTCTTATTCTAGTAGCTTTCTTTAGAGAGTTATTAGGAGCAGGTAAATTATTTGGTGCTCAAATCATTCCAGATTCATGGTATGAAGCTGGTTATTCTAATAACGGTTTAATGCTATTATCACCTATGGCATTGATTACAGTAGGTATCATTATATGGGTACAGCGTAGTCGCAATAGATCTTTAATAGAACAAAATTAATTTAAGAAATAGAACAAAATGGATTTAATCAATCTTTTCGTAAGAAGTGTTTTTATAGAGAACATGATATTTGCCTATTTCTTAGGTATGTGTTCTTACTTAGCCGTTTCAAAATCGGTTAAGACTGCGGTAGGTCTAGGAGCTGCTGTTGTATTTGTACTAGGTATTACAGTACCTATTAACTGGTTACTTGATACTTATTTGTTAAAGCCTGGTGCTTTAGAATGGTTAGGTACTGAGTATGCTGATGTTGATTTATCATTCTTAAGTTTTATCATGTTTATCGCTGTTATCGCGAGTATGGTACAACTAGTAGAAATGGTGGTAGAGCGTTTTGCTCCGTCACTTTATAGTGCGTTAGGTATTTTCCTTCCTTTAATTGCTGTAAACTGTGCCATTTTAGGTGGTTCTTTATTTATGCAACAAAAAGATTTTTCAGGAATATCAGAATCACTTACTTACGGTGTAGGTAGTGGTGTAGGTTTTTTCCTTGCAATATTAGCCATTGCTGCTATACGTGAGAAAATATCTTACTCTAACGTGCCAGCACCTTTAAGAGGTCTAGGTATTACGTTTATTATAACTGGACTTATGGCGATAGGCTTCATGAGTTTTATGGGAATAGAAATTTAAAAAGGAAACATAGATATGGATTCTAATATGATAACGATTTTAGCGAGTGTAGTGATTTTTCTTACACTTATCTTATTACTGGTTTCTCTTTTACTAGGAGCAAAGTCTAAGCTACTTCCTTCTGGACCGGTTACTATTAATGTAAATGGAGAGAAAGATATTACTACAGGTTCTGGTGGGACACTACTAGGTACTTTGGGTGATAATAAATTATTCTTACCATCTGCCTGTGGTGGTGGTGGTACCTGTGTACAATGTAAATGTATCGTATCTGACGGTGGTGGATCTATTCTACCTACTGAGGTGCCTCACTTTACAAGAAAAGAAATTGCCGAAGGATGGAGATTAGGATGTCAGGTTAAAGTAAAGCAAGACATGAAAATCGAGATTCCAGAAGAAGTTTTTGGTATCAAGAAGTGGGAAGCAGAGGTTGTACGTAATTATAACGTAGCATCTTTTATTAAGGAATTTGTTGTTCTTCTTCCAGAAGATATGCATTATGAAGCTGGTGGTTATATCCAAATCGAAATTCCTAAGTGTGAAGTACGCTTTGAAGATATGGACATCACGGCTCACCCAGAAGAACATGAAACGCCAGATAAATTTCAAGCAGAATGGGATAAGTTCAACTTATGGCCACTTGTAATGAAAAATAACGAAACGGTAGAAAGAGCTTATTCTATGGCTTCTTTCCCTGCAGAAGGTCGTGAAATCATGCTTAACGTGCGTATTGCTACGCCGCCATGGGATAGAGCAAAGAATGGATGGATGGATGTAAATCCTGGTGTAGCTAGTTCTTATATCTTTAACCAAAAGAAAGGAGACAAAGTAGTAGTTTCTGGACCTTATGGAGAATTCTTTATCAACCACTCTGAGGCAGAAATGCTTTACGTAGGTGGTGGAGCAGGAATGGCACCTATGCGTTCTCACTTGTATGAGCTTTTCAAAACATTGAAAACTAACCGTAAAGTGACTTACTGGTATGGTGGTCGTTCTAAAAGAGAATTATTTTACATCGAGCACTTCCGTTCACTAGAACGTGAGTTCCCTAACTTTAAATTCTACCTAGCCCTTTCTGAGCCAGCTGAAGAAGATAACTGGAAAGTAAAAGATGATATTCATGCAGAAGGAGATGGATTTGTAGGATTCATTCACCAGGTAGTAATTGATCAATATTTAACTAAACATGATGCTCCAGAAGATCTAGAAGTTTATTTCTGTGGACCACCATTAATGAATAACGCGGTAGGTAAAATGGCCGAAGACTTTGGAGTTGATCCTGAGAATATTCGTTTTGATGATTTCGGAGGATAGTAAATATTCACCTAACTCTATTAAAAAGCCTGATCTTATTAAGATCAGGCTTTTTTGTGTCTATTAATCAATTGAATTATTTAGACCTTCATTGATTATTATAATTATTTATATCACTTCTTGAGGCTTAAATCTTCTTTTTTAAAGAGCTTTATAAGCCATTGCTTTGATCTCTATCAGTAAGTGTGGATGTGGTAGTTGATGTACCGCTACAGTTGTTCGAGTAGGTCCATCATAATCAAAGAAAGTACCATAAGTATCATTATAACCACCAAAGTCATTCATGTTTACTAGGAAGGTAGTCACATCTACCACATCTTTTATAGAAGCGCCTTCGGTTTTGAGAATAGCGTCTATATTTTTTAATACTGCCGCGGTTTGGGCTTTTATATCAAGATTAGTGGTTCCCATTTCATCTACTTCGACGCCTGCAAAAGTGTTGTCTTTTCGACGACTACTAGTTCCTGATACGAAAAGAAAATCACCTACACGTTTAATGTGTGGATATTTACCTCTAGGTGTCGCTTTGTCTTTTAATACTGCCATGTTTATTTTTTTTCTATTTCACACCCCAAAGGTTTTCAAAACCTTTGGGGTATAGTTTAATATCTTTATTTTAAATTATCCACGCAACCAAAGAACTTCTTCCGTCTTTACCTTAATCTTGCTCAACAATGAATCTAATTCATCATTAACGGTTATGTCTCCATTTTCTAGTAACCACAAAATTCCTTTGTCTTGGGCACGTCCTTTAAGCATGGCCTCTTCATAGCCTATTCCTTTTTCAGGGAAAGTAACTAGTGAGTATTTGGATTGGTATTCCGCTTTCGCGAAAGCGGATTCTAAACGCATCTCAATCTGGCGTTTTAATTGAAAGTTAGGGTTTGCAACGCTATCTCTCATCTCTACAAAGTTGTCTAGAGCAAGATCTGCGATAGCATCTGCATCTGGTTTTCTAGTGGTAGAGAATGATTTGAATGCATCTGCCCAAGTTTCATTTGCATCAATCATTTTATCAAGGACAACCACATCTTCAAAACTAGCATTCATTCCCTGTCCATAGAAAGGTACAATCGCGTGTGCAGCATCTCCTAAAATAAGACTTGTACCATTTGCAGTCCATGGAGAACAACGCACAGTGCCTAATGGTGGTGATGGGTTGGTTTTATATTGCTCAACAAGATCTGGAATATATTCTATGATATCTTTAAAGTAAGTGTTGAAAAAGTCTTTTATTTCTTGATCTGTATTTATATTATTAAACGCTGGTCCATCTCCATCATATTGCATGAACAGAGTTAGTGTAAAACTACCATCTAGATTAGGTAAGGCGATTAACATAAAACCACCACGTGGCCAGATGTGCAAGAAATTTTTCTCGATGCGCCATTTTCCACCTGCTGTAGGTGGTATGCTCAATTCTTTATATCCATGAGGCAACCAATTCATACTGTGTGAAAAAAGAAAATCACGCTGTTTCATCATCGCTTTACGGACTACAGAGCCTGCACCATCTGTTCCTAAAAGTATATCAGCCTTCCATTCTTTATCAGTACTAGTTTCAGAATCATGATAAGTAACCGATGCGTTTTTTAAATCAACTGCTGTAACTTTATCATCAAAGTCTATTTGAACATCTTCATATTTATCGGCCTCGTCGAGTAGTAGTTTGTTGAGCTCTTCTCTAGAGATGGAATTGATATATTCTCCATCACGACCACTGTAATTAGAAGAGAAGGTATTACCTTCTACATCATGAATTAATCTACCATTCATAGGTATGCATAACTCGCGTACTTTTTCTTCTAACCCTACCAATTTTAATGCAGCTAGACCACGATCAGAAAGTGCGAGGTTAATAGAACGACCACCATCTACAACTGCTTTGCGCATATCAGGTCTTTTCTCAAGTATATCTACATGATAACCCTTTTGCGCTAGTCGTAATCCTAAAAGCGAACCGCATAGCCCAGCGCCAGTGATTAATATTTTGGTTTTTTTATTGTTGGTTTTCATGTAGTATAAATTTCGGGCTTAATGGTAATAACTTTGTAAATCAAATATGAAGAATACGATACTAGTATCGTAGATATACACAGTACTAAAACATGTGTAAAGTCTATTAAGTCTAATGATCCTTTATATAGTAAGAAAGAATAAACAAATATTTGAGAAATGAAAATTGGCAAAATCGGAAGATTTACAATTAGGCTAGTGAATTTAAAAAGCGTCAGATTATATTTTTTCTTAAACATTATAAAAGTGAAAATATTAAATATGAATGTTGGCACTAAAACGATGGCGAAAAGAATGTAGATGTAATTGAAAGTTCCTAGTGAAGTCAAACCTAAAATAATCAACCAAACTTTTAATTGACAATCTAATTTCATAACTCACTCTTCAACACATCCACAAATCTCCAGCAATCCTCAAAATTGTTATATAAAGGAACTGGTGCGATGCGTATTACGTCTGGTTCTCTCCAGTCTGCAATAACGCCTTTTGCTGTGATGGCGTCAAAGAGAGATTTATCTGCATTTTTAACAGCTAGTGATAATTGACAACCGCGATCTTTAGAATCGCTAGGGGTAATAATAGAAATGCGATCACCATCCAGTTCTTGTAATAAAAATTCTAGATAATTAGTCATTTTAATTGACTTCTCTCTTAGGTTTTCAAAACCTGCTTGGGCAAAAAGATCTAGACTTGCTCTTATAGCTACCATACTCAATATAGGAGGATTTGATAATTGCCAACCTTCGGCACCGCGTATAGGTTCAAAATCGTCGCGCATTTTAAAACGTGTGTCTTTATTATGTCCCCACCAGCCAGTAAAACGTGGTAAGTCGGCATTATCTGCATGGCGCTCATGTACAAAACAACCACCCAAACTACCAGGGCCAGCATTCATGTATTTGTATGTACACCATACGGCAAAGTCTGCTCCAGAATCGTGCAGCTGTAAGTCTACATTACCGGCACCGTGCGCACAATCATAACCGACCATGATGCCGTGAGAATGACATAAATCGGCTATTTTTTTAAGTTCAAAAAGTTGTCCTGTATAGTAATTTACCGCACCTATCATAACTAGTGCAATCTCGTCACCTTGATTCTTTAAAATAACTTCTAAGTCTTCAAATGATGGTGTATGATCGCCAGGTCTAGGTTGCCAGGTGATTAAATCGGTTTCTGGATCGCCACCATGAAATTTAATTTGTGATGCAACTGCATATCGATCACTTGGGAAAGCATCTCCTTCTATAAGAATTTTAGTGCGATTACCTTTAGGCTGATAAAAACTAACCATCATTAAATGCAAGTTAGTAGTCAGTGTATTCATAATGACTACTTCATGAGGTTTTGCACCTACTATCTGAGCGGTAGTTTCTGTTAGAAATTCATGATACGGCATCCATGGATGCTTTGCATGAAAATGTCCTTCTACACCTAGATTTGCCCAGTCTTCTAGCTCTTTATTTAAAAAGTCTTTAGTCTGTCTCGGTTGCAAGCCTAGAGAATTACCACATAAATAGATAGAGTCTGTTCCATCTTTATGCTTTGGAATATGGAAGCTTTCGCGAAAGCGAGATAATGAATCTTCTTGATCTAATTGTAATGCAAAGTTATGGTCAGTCTTGTAAGTCATTATTTCTTTTTAATAATTTCTATATCGGTAAAGTTAATACGAGTAAAACCGTCTGGTGTGAGATGGTCCGTTGCGATAGTTATTCCCTCAATGGTTTTATATTCTTTAAATGTGGTAGCCATAGTGATCACACTATCATTCTTACTGCGGTATGCCCATTCTTTAAATTTATGATCTTTATCATAATAAATGTCATAAGCGTCACCTGGAGTATAACCGCCTTCATTATTGTAAAGAATAGTAATCATATCTAGCTTTTCCTTTGATATAGGTGCTATTTGTGATTTTTTTTCTGTTATCTCGGTACCTTCATCCCATACTAATTTAAACTCTGGAATTAACCAGTAAACGTCGTTTATAAAACCACGATCAGTACTGGCTTGTATGCTGTCTAATTTTGAATTGCGGTTGTAATTAATGGTGTCTCCTAATGCGATAAGTTGTACGCTATCAGTATTAGGATTCCATTTCCAGTTTCTAGTTAAAACGGTACGTCCATCCTTACCTACGTTAAAAGAAAATTTGATTTCTTCTACATTATCCCAGTTAGATATCCCTGCGTTTTCTGCTAGATGTTGAGCAATGGTAAGTGCTGCGGTTTCTTTTTCTATCTCGTTATCTAGAGAGTTTTGAGATTTAGAATCGTTTTTACAGCTAGTTATTAAAGCAATTATAGATAATAGTAAAAAAGCTTTTTTCATTTTGATGTTTTATTTGGTTTAAAAGTACGAATTATCGGTCGTTATGAAATGGTAAAGCTTTGTGAATAATCCATCTTAAGAAAACGCTAAAACGTAATTTTGTAAAATGAAAGTGAAGCTGGTAGAAAAGAATAAAATGAGCAAAGGACGTAGAGCAAGTGTGATACTTGTTCTAGGGACGTTGATAGCAGTAGGACCTTTTTCTATAGATGCATACTTGCCTGCTTTTAAACAAATAGCGGGCGATTTTAAAGTAGATACTAGTGCTATAGGTATCACGCTAACTACTTATTTTATAGGAATAGGGTTGGGGCAGCTGGCATACGGTCCTTTAATGGATAGATATGGAAGGAGAAAACCATTAATTTTTGGACTAGTACTATACATACTCACTAGTATTTTAAGTGCTTATGCATGGGATGTAACTTCTCTTGCTACGTTGAGATTTTTTACATCTTTAGGAGCTTGTGCCGGCATGGTGGCTAGTAAAGCGATAGTTAGAGATCTATTTGACGAAGAAAAAGTGGCAGACGTTCTCTCTACGCTCATGTTAATAATGGGTATTGCACCTATCATTGCGCCTACCATAGGTGGCTTTGTAATCCAGCATTATCATTGGGAAATGATATTTTATGGATTAGCTGGTTTCGCAACCTTAATGTTGTTTAATGTTATTTTTATATTACCTGAAAGTACTAGGCCTAATAAAGCGACTAGTTTACATCCGGTACCTGTTTTACGAGAGTATATAGGGATTTATAAAAACAGAGACTTCTTTGTATTTTCAACCACTCGTGGTTTCGTTGTAGGTTTATTATTAGGATATGTAGCAGCGGCTCCCTTTATTTTTATGGAATACTTTGGGATGAGTCAGGATAGCTTCGGTTATATATTCGGTAGTAACGCAGCTGGATTAATAACAGGTAGTCAGTTAAATCGTTTGTTTTTAAAACGTTATACAACATTTCAAATTACCTACGTAGTAAGTACATTGCTCGTTTTAGTTACTGGTTTTGGATTTATTTATGTGTGGAATTTTATACCAACATTTTGGGTGGTTTATCCAACTTTGTTTTTTATGATGCTGTTGATAGGTTTTCAAAATCCTAATGCAACAGCTCTAGCTTTAAATCCATTTACACAACGTGCAGGTAGTGCTAGCGCTTTTGTCGGTGCGGTAAGTATGATTTTTGGTTCTATAGCGAGTTGGTATGTATCTCGATTTGTCACGGTTTCTTTGTTTCCTTTATTTGCTATGTTAGCAACTAGTGCAACGATGGCTCATATTGCAGTAGAATATTTTAGAATAAATTATGCTCGTGGTTACGCTTTCGCGAAAACGTATCTAAAACATCCCTATAAGTTTAAGAAGAGAGAAGAGCATATGTCAGATAACTAAGATAGATTAGTTCTGATTTAGTTTCTTGCAGATGGACTTCTAGTAAAGAACGAGAAAAGCTCAAAATTTTATAAAAGAAAACGCCCTATGAACTTTAACATAGAGCGCTTTCAAACTAACTAACCAACCAAAAAGTTTATCTAGTAACTGTCCCTGTAGGGAAAGTGTCAGATATGTTATCAAATGTTTGTGAACTTGGAGCTGTGTCTGCTGTTGCTATTTTTGCAAGAGGTTTTAATGTAAATGGTGCTGGAGAGTTATCTGGAACTGGCTCTACTGTTATAACTACATTACGGCCTACTACACTAAAAGGAAGTGATTCACCAGCTGGTAAATTGTTAAAGAAGTCTTCTCCAGGTACAGGAGGTCCTGCGTTGTTTTCAGTTCCCGAGAATCCGTTTCCTGAATCTACTGCAGAGAAATCTGTAAAAGTACCAGTAGATAATGGTCCTGCGTCTCCTATAACCCATCCTTCATATACCCATCCTGCTGGTAGTGTAGGTAAAGTCGCGTCTGCAGTAGGAGGCATTCCAGGAAGACCTAGCCATACACCATTTGTGTCATTACCGTTATTTGCAGTTCCTGCAGGCTCGTCTGTAGGTGTTCTTAAGAAAAAAGAACCAGTCGCTGTAGAGAAATCTCCAGGTGCTGGACCGAAGTTAGTCGATATACTAGCGTCATTATTATTAAATTCTCCAGCTAGATATTTTGAGTCTGCTGGTGCAGGATCGTTGTCTGGACTAGGTTCTATGGTTAAGATAAATGCTGTCGCAGCATCTAGTGCTTCAGTCGCTACAGGAAATGTAGTTTGACTTAAGTTTCCAGAACTATCTACCGTAAATACACCTGTTGTTACTGGTACATCATTTACTAGTACCCATCCTTCATATGCAAATCCAGGGCCTAAATCTTCAAGTCCATTGATGTTTAATGTAAGATCTTTGTTTAAATTAGTTGTGCCTGCATCATCGTCGTTTGAGCAACCGGTTAGTGCTAAAACAGCAAGAGCTGCTATTGATAAGTAAGTTTTCATGTATATTGTTTTAATTTTACAGTACAAACTAACCCTTATCTTATCTCAATTATATAACGATAGATTCAACTTTTGAAAATAATTCGTGAATGTTTTGTGATATGCTTTAACTTGTTTTGAATTATGGAAAATCGCATACTTATTGTTGAAGATGATTTAGAAATCGTCGGACTACTAGAAATACATATGAAAGATCTTAACGCTACAGTAGATAGTGTTAATGATGGACGCTCAGCACTTGAAAAAGCTCTTGCAATAGACTACGATTTGATTTTGCTAGATCTTTCTATACCTATAATAAATGGTGTAGAAGTATGTAGAGAACTTAGAAAGACTAAAGATACACCGGTTATAATGGTAACTGCAAAAAGTGAAGAGATAGATAAAGTTTTGGGGCTAGAAATAGGTGCAGATGATTATATCACTAAACCTTTTTCAATACGAGAGTTAAAGGCTCGAGCAAAAGCGGTTATGAGAAGAAGTGAGAAATCTGCTGTGAATTCTGCAGGAGAATCAGATATGGATTTTGGAGACTTAAAGATTAATGTTGAAATGAGACGTGTGACTCTAGACGGTCATAAGGTAGAATTGTCTCCAAAAGAATTTGAACTTTTAGTTCTCCTAGCAGGTCATCCTGGTAGAAGTTATAGCAGGTCAGAATTGTTAGATGTTATTTGGGGTTATAATTTTTCAGGTTATGAGCATACAGTAAATTCTCATGTAAATAGATTGAGGGCCAAAATAGAGCCAGATATGTCTCACCCTATTTATATATTGACTACTTGGGGTATAGGTTATCGTTTTAATGAAGAGATATAATAATGAATAAGCAATCTACTTTAACGCCCAAATTAGTATTCAAACTATGGTTTGCACTTAGTGTTTTAATAGTTGGTATGGCGATTTGCTATATTCTAATTACTAATTATTATTCTAATCAACATCACTTAGCGACTCAACAAGAGATTAATTCTCCATTAGCTCAACACTTGATCAACGAGAAGTTCACTGAAGATACTCCGCCTTTTCTAGAGGACGGTAGTGTTAATAAGGCTGTATTCGGTGATTTAATGCATGATATGATGGCTGTTAATCGCAGTATCGAAGTGTATATGCTTGGAGAAGATGGAGAGGTTCTTTATTCTGTAGTATTAGAACATGATCCAGGAGTGCCTTCTCAATATGTAGATGTAAAACCCATCGAAGATCTTTTGGCAAGTGGAGGTAAAGGATTTTGTTTAGGAGATGACCCTAGAGATCCTGATGAAAGGAAAATATTTTCTGTTGCTCATTTTGAAAACAAAATTAAGAATGGTTACATATATATCATACTTTCTGGTGAAGCTTATCAAACTGCGAGTGCTAACATATTCAGTAAGTATATTAAAAGCTTTGGGTTAGGGGCAATTGGGTTGACTACAATTTTCACCTTGTTATTTGGTTTAGGGGTTATTTGGTTTTTAACTAAGAACTTGAGAAAGATTACACAAGTAGCACGACGCTTCAAAGAAGGTGATCTAGATGCTCGAATTGATAATCCTGAAAATACTGATATATCTGTTTTTGCTCATACTTTTAATGAAATGGCAGATACAATTAATGAGAACCTAGAAGAAATAAAAAATGTAGATGAATTAAGAAGACAATTGATTGCAAATGTTTCCCATGATCTACGTACTCCATTAGCAATTTTGAAAGGTTATGCAGAGACATTGCAAGAAAAAAGTGAAGTTCTAGGTAAAGAAGAAACGCAAAGATATCTAGGTGTGATAAGTTCTAATAGTGATAAATTGACCAATCTAGTAGAGCAATTGTTTGAATACAGTAAATTAGAAGCCAAACAGATTGAGCCTTTAATGGAGCAGTTTTCAATTACAGACCTTTGTTTAGATCTTGTATCAAAGTATCAGCTAGTTGCAAAGGAAAAGAATATAGAGTTGTCTTTAGATGTGGATCAAAATAAAAATATTATGGTCTATGCAGATATTAGTCTTATAGAAAGAGCGTTACAAAATCTTTTAGATAATGCGTTTAAGTTTACGCCTGAGAATGGAGTCATTAAATTAAAACTAGATGATAGTAGTGGAAGTTGTAAGGTAGCTGTAAATGATTCAGGTATAGGAATAGCTCCAGAGCTTCAGAGCTCGGTTTTTGATAGGTTTAAACAAACTAGTGAAGGTTTCAGTAAAGATGGTGCCGGTTTAGGATTGGCTATCGTTAAAAAAATAATTGAATTACATAATTCAACAATTGAGGTATACAGCAAGCATCACAAAGGAAGTGAATTTACTTTTGTATTACCTAAAATCTAGTTTTGCTTTAAGTTAAATTGATCCGAATAAAGTATTTATCAATAAATCTAATTTTTATTTTAAATAAATAAATGTTTAGATGTTTTATTATAAGGTAGTTGCGTTTTTATTTTACAATTATTTAATATTTTGGACATAAAGATTAGGTTGATAGAAGAAGTTCTCTGTATATTTGCAGCCGCTTAGGAAAACAGCTAAATGTTTAACGAGGCAAATGTTCTTCAGATAGGTTAAAAGATCAGTTAGTGAGTCGTGAAGATTTGCAGTAAGATTTTAACTAAGGTATTTGAAGGAGTTCATTGAGATATTGACAGCACAAAAAAGATTTATTGTTTTAATAACAATAGGTTAAAAAAAATAAGATAGACACAAAGCTAATTGAGTGGTTTCGATAAAGTCATATAATTAAATGATCTTTAAAAGATTCGACGATGAAGAGTTTGATCCTGGCTCAGGATGAACGCTAGCGGCAGGCCTAACACATGCAAGTCGAGGGGCAGCATTTCTAAGTGGTTTCGATAAAGTCATATAATTAAATGATCTTTAAAAGATTCGACGATGAAGAGTTTGATCCTGGCTCAGGATGAACGCTAGCGGCAGGCCTAACACATGCAAGTCGAGGGGCAGCATTTCTAGCTTGCTAGAAGATGGCGACCGGCGCACGGGTGCGTAACGCGTATACAATCTACCTATTACTGAGGGATAGCCCGAAGAAATTTGGATTAAGACCTCATAGTATTATTAAGCTGCATGGTTTGATAATTAAAGGTTACGGTAATAGATGAGTATGCGTCCTATTAGCTAGATGGTGAGGTAACGGCTTACCATGGCTACGATAGGTAGGGGTCCTGAGAGGGAGATCCCCCACACTGGTACTGAGACACGGACCAGACTCCTACGGGAGGCAGCAGTGAGGAATATTGGACAATGGGCGGAAGCCTGATCCAGCCATGCCGCGTGTAGGAAGACGGCCCTATGGGTTGTAAACTACTTTTGTACGGGAAGAAATATATCTACGTGTAGATATTTGACGGTACCGTAAGAATAAGCACCGGCTAACTCCGTGCCAGCAGCCGCGGTAATACGGAGGGTGCAAGCGTTATCCGGAATCATTGGGTTTAAAGGGTCCGTAGGCGGGCTAATAAGTCAGTGGTGAAATGCAGGGGCTTAACTCCGGCACTGCCATTGATACTGTTAGTCTTGAATTATTGTGAAGTGGTTAGAATATGTAGTGTAGCGGTGAAATGCTTAGATATTACATAGAATACCAATTGCGAAGGCAGATCACTAACAATATATTGACGCTGATGGACGAAAGCGTGGGTAGCGAACAGGATTAGATACCCTGGTAGTCCACGCCGTAAACGATGGTTACTAGCTGTTTGGTACGATTGAGTACTGAGTGGCCAAGCGAAAGTGATAAGTAACCCACCTGGGGAGTACGTTCGCAAGAATGAAACTCAAAGGAATTGACGGGGGCCCGCACAAGCGGTGGAGCATGTGGTTTAATTCGATGATACGCGAGGAACCTTACCAGGGCTTAAATGCATATTGACAGGTTTAGAAATAGACTTTTCTTCGGACAATTTGCAAGGTGCTGCATGGTTGTCGTCAGCTCGTGCCGTGAGGTGTCAGGTTAAGTCCTATAACGAGCGCAACCCCTATTACTAGTTGCCAGCGAGTCAAGTCGGGGACTCTAGTGAGACTGCCGGTGCAAACCGTGAGGAAGGTGGGGATGACGTCAAATCATCACGGCCCTTACGTCCTGGGCCACACACGTGCTACAATGGTAGGGACAGAGAGCAGCCACTTCGTGAGAAGGAGCGAATCTTCAAACCCTATCTCAGTTCGGATCGTAGTCTGCAACTCGACTACGTGAAGCTGGAATCGCTAGTAATCGCATATCAGCCATGATGCGGTGAATACGTTCCCGGGCCTTGTACACACCGCCCGTCAAGCCATGGAAGCTGGGGGTGCCTGAAGTCGGTGACCGCAAGGAGCTGCCTAGGGTAAAACCGGTAACTGGGGCTAAGTCGTAACAAGGTAGCCGTACCGGAAGGTGCGGCTGGAACACCTCCTTTCTGGAGTTCTTGAAATAACAGAACTACAAAAGTGATTTATGAAAGATTGCTTAATTAGCGTGTTTATTTATAAAGTTGTCAATAAAAGAAGTCGCAAGACCTACTCTTCGGAGTTATAGTCTCATAGCTCAGCTGGTTAGAGCGCTACACTGATAATGTAGAGGTCGGCAGTTCGAGTCTGCCTGAGACTACAATAATGATTTATCATAATTGTTCATTTAAATTATATAGGAAATTTTAGACGTTGAGAATTCAAAACGCCTTATTAGATATTTTGAATTGACATTCTGAATTTCAAATTATGGGGGATTAGCTCAGCTGGCTAGAGCGCCTGCCTTGCACGCAGGAGGTCATCGGTTCGACTCCGATATTCTCCACTATTGACTACGGTCAAAAACGTTCATTGACATATTGAAAAGATTAAACGAGTAACATAGATACGTAAGTATCTATATTATTATAGTAAAATAATTAGGCTCTTATATCTGTATCGTTGCAGAATAAGAAAGAATATCATAAGCAAATTAAGGGCGTATGGGGAATGCCTAGGCTCTCAGAGGCGATGAAGGACGTGATAAGCTGCGATAAGTTGCGGGGATCAGCACATATGAATTGATCCGCAAATTTCCGAATGGGGCAACCTGTTATATTGAAGATATATCATCCGAAAGGAAGCGAACCTGGTGAACTGAAACATCTAAGTAGCCAGAGGAAGAGAAAACAAAAGTGATTCCGCTAGTAGTGGCGAGCGAACGCGGAATAGCCCAAACCAATTATGTTACGGCATAATTGGGGTTGTAGGACCGTAATGTTTAATGTGTAATGAATAGGAATTTTCTGGAAAGAAAAACCAAAGAGGGTGATAGTCCTGTACTGGTAAGTTACATTATTAATAACGGTATCCTGAGTAGTGCGGGGCACGTGAAACCCTGTATGAATCAAGCGGGACCATCCGCTAAGGCTAAATACTCCTGAGAGACCGATAGTGAACTAGTACCGTGAGGGAAAGGTGAAAAGAACCCTGAATAAGGGAGTGAAATAGATCCTGAAACCATACGCTTA